>CAVZKY010000047.1:0-72962 GCA_963775825.1 uncultured Actinomycetes bacterium | reverse complement strand
TCGCCGTGGACCGCACCCTGGAGGGCCTGCACCGGATCGAGGTGCCCGGGCAGGTAACGTCGACGCGGGAGATGCCCGCGATGGTGCCCGCGGACGCGCCGGAGTTCGTCCGCACGGTGACCGCGGCGATGATGGCCGGCCGCGGCGACGAGCTGCCGGTCAGCGCGCTGCCGGTGGACGGCACCTACCCGAGTGGCACCACCGCCTACGAGAAGCGCAACATCTCCGAGCTGGTCGCCGACTGGGACCAGGACCTGTGTATCCAGTGCGGCAACTGCAGCTTCGTCTGCCCGCACGGGGTGATCAGATCCACCTACTACGACGAGTCGCTGCTCGCCGGGTCACCGGAGCATTTCCAGTCTGCTCCGCTGGACGCACGCGGGCTGCCGGATACCCGCTTCACGCTGCAGGTGTACGCGGAGGACTGCACCGGGTGCGAGCTTTGCGTCCAGGCCTGCCCGGTCGCGGCACCGGATAACCCGGACCGCAAGGCGATCAACCTCGCACCCCGCGAGCCGCTGGTCGCCGCCGCGCGCGAGAACGTCACCTTCTTCGAGACGCTGCCGGTCGCCGACCGGTCCCGGGTGGACTTCGGCACCGTACGCGGTACGCAGTTCCTGCAGCCGCTGTTCGAGTTCTCCGGCGCCTGCGCGGGCTGCGGCGAGACGCCGTACGTCAAACTGCTCTCGCAGCTGTTCGGCGACCGGCTGATGGTCGCCAACGCGACCGGTTGCTCCTCGATCTACGGCGGGAACCTGCCCACCACGCCGTGGACGACCAATGCTGAGGGCCGCGGCCCGGCCTGGTCGAACTCCCTGTTCGAGGACAATGCCGAGTTCGGCCTGGGCTTCCGGCTGACCGCCGACCGGCACGCCGAGCTGGCCCGCAGCCGCCTCACGGAGCTGCGTGACGTTGTCGGCGCCGAGCTGGCGGATGACATCCTCGCCGCAGCGCAGCTCCGGGAGTCCGAGCTGCGCGCGCAGCACGACCGGATCGCCGAGCTGAAACGGCGGCTCGACGGGCTGAACCACGCCGGCGGCCCGGCCGCAGACCTGCGCAGCGTGGTCGATCACCTGCTGCGGCGGAGCATCTGGATCGTCGGTGGCGACGGCTGGGCCTACGACATCGGTTCCGGCGGCCTCGACCACGTCCTGGCCAGCGGCCGCGACGTGAACGTCCTGGTCCTCGACACCGAGGTCTACTCCAACACCGGCGGGCAGTCATCCAAGTCCACTCCGCTCGGCGCCGTCGCCAAGTTCGCCGCGGCGGGCAAGACGATCCCGAAGAAAGACCTCGCGCTGCAGGCGATCGCCTACGGCTACGTGTACGTGGCCCGGGTCGCGATGGGCGCCGACCCGCAGCAAACCCTGACTGCCTTCCGCGAGGCGGAGGCCTACGACGGGCCCTCGCTGGTGCTCGCCTACAGCCAGTGCATCGCGCAGGGCATCGAGATGCGCGACGGGCTGGCCCAGCAGTACCGGGCCGTGGCCAGTGGGCACTGGCCACTGGTCCGCTACGATCCGATGCTGCGCATGACCGGCGGCAACCCGTTCATGCTCGACTCGCCCCGGCCGCGCATCAAGCTGACCGATTACACCCAGCGGGAGCTGCGGTACCGCTCGCTCACCAACACCAACCCGGCCGAGGCCGAACGGCTGGGCGCCCTGGCCCAGGAAGCCGTTGACCAGCGCTGGGACACCTATGAGGAGATGGCCACTCGCGGCGCCCAGCGATTCCCGGCTGACGCGCGGAAGGAACGCTGATGGACCTGTCGACCAGTTACCTCGGCCTGGAACTGCGTAACCCGCTCGTGGCCTCCGCGTCACCCCTGTCGAACTCGGTCGATGGTGTCCAGCGTCTCGCCGGCGCCGGCGTCGGCGCGGTGGTGCTCTACTCCCTGTTCGAGGAGCAGGTGCGCCGGGAGGCGGAGGAGGACGCGCGGCTTGCCGAGGCCGGCACCGAGATCTTTTCCGAGGCGCTGTCCTACTTCCCGGCGACGGCCGAAGATGAGGCCCAGGAGGAGGCCGTCGCGGACGAGCCCACCCCGCGGGGCTACCTGAGCCTGCTCGAGCGTGCCGCGGCGTCGGTCGAGATACCGATCATCGGCAGCATCAACGGGGTAACGCCCGGCGGCTGGACCAGCTACGCGCGGGCCATGCAAGACGCGGGTGCCGCGGCGATCGAGCTGAACATCTACTACATCCCGGGCGATCCGCACACCTCGGGCCGGGACGTCGAGCAGCGGCACGTGGACATCCTGTGCCGGGTCAAGGACGCCGTGTCCGTGCCGGTGGCGGTCAAGCTGGGCCCGTACTTCAGCTCGGCCGGCGAGATGGCGCTGCGGCTGAACGACGCGGGCGCGGACGGGCTGGTGCTCTTCAACCGGTTCCTGCAGCCCGACATCGATCCGGAGAGCATGGCGGTGGTGCCCGGGGTGGACCTCTCCAGTCCCAGGGAGGGCCGGCTGCCGCGTACCTGGATCTCGATCCTGCGCCCCCACGTCCGGTGCTCGCTCGCCGGGACCACCGGAGTTGACGAGCCGTCCGACGTGATCAAGTACCTGCTGGCGGGGGCCGACGTCGTGATGACCGCGTCCGCGCTGATCCGGCACGGCGCCGGGCACGCGGGGGTGCTGCTCGACGGCCTGTCCGAGTGGATGGTCCGGAAGGGATATGGCTCAGTGAGCGAAGTGCGCGGAGCGCTCGCCCTGGCCGCCAGCACCGACGAGGCCGGACGCGAGCGCGCCGGCTACGTTCGTGCCATGCGCTACGCCAACCTCGCCCGGGTGCCATGGTGAGCAGCGCCGCCTGGCCGCAGCCCGAACGCCGGCGCCGGAAGCTTGTGCCTGGTCTGCGGGTGCTGTTAACTGACAGAAACGGCCAATTAGTCCAGACTGTGCGCTCATTCGCCGCTCATCTCAGCAATCGCACAGGGACTTGGGCAAGCAAAGATGACCGTACGGACCAACGACCATGCTCCGGTTTCCTCCATCCCGCAGGCGCCATCGGCGCCTGGCCCGCACCCCACGGCCGGCGGCCCCGTTTTTTTGCTGACTGAGCAGGATTGCATGCGAGCGGTGCTGCGCGCGCTCGCCGTGACCGCCGGGGCGGCGATCGAGAACGCGCGGCGACTCGCCGAATCAGAGCAGCGGCGCCGGTGGCTGGCCGCCTCCGGAGAGCTGACGTCCGTTCTGCTGTCTGGCGGTGCGGCCCAGCCGGCCACGATGATCGCGCAGCACGCGGCGGCTGCCGCGGGCGCGGACTTCGCCGTGCTGTGGGACGGCCGCGAGGACGGCCAGGCGATCGTGACCGGCGTAAGCGGCGCGCTGGCGCTGGGTCTGCTGAACCGGACAGCGCCGCTGGCGGACTCGCCGGCCGGGCACGCGATCCGCACCGGCCAGCCCAGTCTTGTCACCGGCGACCGCCGCGAAGGGGCCGGCGCGGCGCCGGGCGCCGATATCAGCTCGCTGATCGTCGTGCCGCTGGCCGCGGGCGGGCGCATTCGCGGCGCCCTGGAGCTGGGCCGGCTGGCCACGGGGCCGGAATTCACCGGCATCGACCTCGATATGGCCGCCTCTTTCGCCAGCCACGCCGCCGTGGCCCTGGAACTCATCGAGGCCCGCGCCGACCAGATCGTCCTGGCCCGGGTCGAGGACCACGACCGCATCGCCGCCGAACTGCACGATCACGTCATCCAGGAACTGTTCGCGCTCGGCATGAGACTCCAGGGTCACGCCGGCCGGGGCGATCTGGTCTCCGCGCAGCAGATCAACGGCTACGCCGGCTCCCTGGACGAGATCATCAGGAAGATCCGCACCAGCATCTTCGGGCTGCACCGGTCCCAGTCCATGCCCAGCGGCCTGCACACCCAGCTCCTGGAGATCGTCGATCAGCACACGCCTCAGCTGGGCTTCTCCGCCGCCATCCGTTTCGCCGGGCCACTGGAACGCGCCGCGGACGCGGCCCTGACGCAGGACATCCTCGCCGTCACCCGTGAGGCGCTCTCCAACTGTGCCCGGCACGCCCACGCCAGCACCGTCAGCATCTCGCTGACCCTGGAGGACGGCCTGATCACCCTGGACGTCACCGACAACGGCTGCGGCCTCGGCATACCCACCCGCTCCAGCGGCCTGGCCAACATGCGCCATCGCGCCGAACGCAACGGCGGCACCCTCCAGCTCACCACCCCCCGCACCGGTGGCACCCACCTGACCTGGACGGGACTCCAGCGCTGGGAATCCGGGCGGGCGCGTGCAAGCGGCGGGTCTGTCAATTTAGCTTGATGCGATGACAGACCCGCGGCGGACGCCCGCCACCCGGTGTCAGTGACTCAGCGGTTCTGGGCGTCGCGCCAGGCGATCCAGTCGCGCAGCTTGGACTCAAGGCGTCGGCTTCATCGATGGCCAGGGAGGGTCAGGGAACGAGCTGCTCCACGGCGGCACCGACAGCTGCGTAGGTTGCGGAGGCTCGCTGATCCAGGCTGAGCAACGTCGCCTGATGCTCGGCGGCGGTAAAAGCGATCAGCGCGTCGTAGGCGGGTCCGCCGAGGATCTGCCCAGCGGCAACGGTGGCGAGAAGCTCCTGGTAGCCGGCCTCCGAAAGGGTGAGGAATGGCTCGGTGAAGCGCCCGGTGATGAAGGCGTGCACGATCGATGGATGGGCACGGTGCGGTGGCGGCAGCCGGGTGAGCACGGAGTAGGACTCCACCGCCGCGTGCGCGACCAGGCGCGGCCGGCTACTCATGGCCTTGCGGGCGAGTGCGTGATGCTCATGCCAGGTGGCGAAGGCCGCGATTACCACGCTGGAATCGACAGCCCTCATCGCCGGACGCGCTCCAGCGTGTCCCGCACCATGTCGGCGGTCAGCACTGGCATGTCGGCATCGGCGACGGCAGCTACGCCATCGCCCTCATCTACCAGCTGCATCGGCGTAGTCGCAGGAACGATCTCCAGCCGCCCGTCGCGCTCGTCAATATCAAGCGGTTGACCTGGCGACAGCCCGAGAGCGTCCCGGAGCGCCTTGGGAATGACAACACGCCCGGCAGAATCGATGGCAGTCCTCATGCCACGAAATTACCATACGCGAAGGCGCCCTAATCGGGGCGGTTCCGGGCGGCTTACCCGGCGAAAGGGTTGAGGACCTGGACTCCGGCGAGCTCAAAGTCCTTGACGTTGCGGGTGACCACGGTCATGCCGTGCACCCTCGCCGTTGCGGCAATGAGCGCGTCGATCACCGGGACGGGCTGCGCGTATTGCTGACGGCCCCAGGCGACCGCGACCGGGAGAGTGACCGGGAGAACCCGATCTTCGAACCCGGTCTCCACATCCCGGAGCCAGCGCGCAGGGCGGCCCTCGTTCGCCGGGCCGGCAGTTTGCCTGCCGGTTCAGGCGCTGCGGACCGTGACTTCCGCCGAGGGGTAGCCAGTGGCACCGTTCGGGATTGTCTGGACCTGGGCGGCGGTCTGGGTGTAGCCGGTCGCGTCGGTGGCGCGGGCTTCGATCAGGTAATTGCCCGGCGAGGCCGTCCATTGCCAGACCCACTGCCGCCAGGTGTCGATGCCGGGCACGGTAGCCAACCGGGCCTCGTACCATGGGCCTCCGTTGAGTCGCACCTGCACGGCGGCGATGCCCTTGTGCTGCGCCCAGGCCACACCGGCCACCGCTATCCGGCCTGGCGCGAGTGATGCGCCTGCGGCAGGCACGTCAATCCTGGACTCGATCTTGATCGGCGCCTGCTGCGACCAGCCGCGCCGCGCCCAGAAGGCGTGGGCCGCCGCGAACGTCGTCACCTCGATGTCGGTGACCCACTTGGTCGCGGACACGTAACCGTACAGGCCGGGCACCACCATCCGCGCTGGGAAGCCGTGCACGATGGGCAGCGCGGTGCCGTTCATGGCCACGGCGAGCAGAGCGTTCCGGCCGTCGAGCACAACCTGCAAGGGGGTGCCTGAGGTGAACCCGTCGACCGAGGTGCACAAGAGCTGATCGGCGCCCGCCAGCGGGCGGGCCTGTCTGATCAGGGCGGCCAGGCTGGCGCCGAGCCATTGAGCGTTTCCTGCGTAGGGCCCTCCGACCGGGTTCGAGACGCACGTGAGGGTTACATAGGCCTCGATGAGCGGGCGCCGCAGCAGATCGGCGAAGGTAATGGTTACCTCGCGTCGCACCATCCCGTGGATCGCAGCCGCCAGGTCGCCGGATCAACCTGGGGCACGAGCAAGGCGGTGTCGACGCGGTAGAAACTTCCATCCGGAGTAACGAACGAGCTGAGACCCGGGATGTTGAGGTTGCTGCCCGCGGGAAGCGGCGGCGAAGAAACCACGGGCCGCGGGAACCGTATTGCGGCCCGTGTGACAGCAAGGTTGTGCTCGTCGATCAGGCTTCTTCCGGCCAACGTCCCGAGCGCGGCGGCGGCCGCCGCTGCCCCGCTCGAGAACAGGAACCACCGCCTTGCCGGCCAGCGGGATGGTACTTGGTCGTCCGGCTG
The DNA here is from genome assembly GCA_963775825.1 of uncultured Actinomycetes bacterium. GTDB lineage: Bacteria > Actinomycetota > Actinomycetes > Streptosporangiales > Streptosporangiaceae > Bog-532. The sequence goes on along the minus strand of CAVZKY010000047.1, from coordinate 66,480 downwards.
AGGCAGGAACGGGGCGGAGTAGGCCGGGCCCGCACGGAAGGTAGGTTCTGCGAGGTAGACCGGGTCAGGTGGCCGTTTGGCCGCGGCCGGCCGCGCCGGGTCGGCTGGCTGAGCCAGGTCGGTGAGCTCCGGGTCCGGGTCGAATGGGAAGAGGACGTGCAGAGGTGACGCGAGCCTGGCCGCCGCGCGGGCCAGCCAGATCAGCACGAACGCGCCGGCCGCGGCCCCCACCAGGGTGGGAACCACATATCCCACCGTGGCGGTCGGCCTGGTCAGGGCCGCAGCCAGGCCGAGGGAGGCGAAAATCGCGAGCCCGCACATACCGAAGGCGAGCCGGCGGACCGCGAGCATCCCGACCATCGCCGCGTACAGAGCGAGGATCACCAGGATGCCGCCGAGCAGCGCCGTCTTGTCATCAGCGCCGAACGTGGCGATGGCGAACTCCCTGACCTGCGGCGGGGTGAGATCGATGGCAGCCTGGCCTACCGCGAACACTGGTGAGCTCTGCGGAACGCCGAGGCCAGAAGCGAACTGAGCGGCGCCCATGGCGACGGCTGCCGCGAGGATGCCGGCTATCGCCCCGAGGGCGCGAAGGTGCCGAGGCCGGTCGTCGGCGGTGCCGGAAGGCGCTGTCATGGCGGAAAGTCGCGAATAGACGCTTGGCCCACGGTACCGCCCTGTGATCTTGGTTAGCCCTGACCCTCATTATCGTCTGGCGATGCAGCCTGATCCCGGTCCAGGGAATACCCCGCCGCCTTCCTGGTTAGAGATAGATGCAAACGCATAGACCTGTGAGAGGGAGTTCGCCGTGCAGTTCGGGATCTTCTCAGTCAGTGACATAACCAGGGACCCCGTCTCGGGTGTGACCCCCAGCGAGGCGGAGCGCATCGACGCGATCGTGCGCATCGCCAAGAAGACCGAGGAAGTGGGGCTGGACGTGTTCGCCGTCGGCGAGCACCACAACCCGCCGTTCTTCTCGTCCTCGCCCACCACTTTGCTGGCCTACATCGCGGCCACTACCGAACGGCTCATCGTCACCACCTCCACGACGCTGATCACCACCAACGACCCGGTGCGCATCGCCGAGGAGTACGCCATGCTCCAGCACCTTTCCAACGGCCGGATGGACCTGATGCTGGGCCGGGGCAACACCGCCCCGGTGTATCCCTGGTTCGGCCAGGACATCCGCACCGGCCTGCCCCTGGCGCTGGAGAACTACAACCTGCTGCACCGGCTGTGGCGGGAGGACGTCGTTGACTTCGAGGGGAAGTTCCGTACCCCGCTCCAGGGGTTCACGGCGGTCCCCCGGCCGCTCGATGACGTGCCGCCGTTCGTGTGGCACGGCTCGATCCGCACCCCCGAGATTGCCGAGCAGGCGGCTTACTACGGCGACGGCTTCTTCGCCAACAACATCTTCTGGCCGAAGGAGCACTACATGCGCCTGATCCAGCTTCTACCGGCAGCGCTACGCCCACTACGGCCACGGCAGCGAGAAGCAGGCGATCGTCGGCCTGGGCGGCCAGGCGTACATCGCCAAGAACTCCCAGGACGCCAGCCGGGAGTTCCGCCCGTACTTCGACGAGGCTCCCGTCTACGGGCACGGCCCGTCGATGGAGGACTTCACGGAGATGACGCCGCTATCGGTCGGCAGCCCGCAGGAGGTCATCGACAAGACCCTGACCTTCCGGGAGCACTTCGGCGACTACCAGCGCCAGCTGTTCCTGATGGACCACGCCGGCCTGCCGCTGAAGACCGTGCTCGACCAGCTCGAGCTGCTGGGCGGGGACGTCGTGCCGGTGCTGCGCAAGGAAATAGCCGCCCGCCAGGATCCCGGGACCCCCGAGGCGCCCACCCACGCCAGCCTGGTGCGGGCCAAGTACGGCGACCAGCCGCCGCGCCAGCCCCGGCCCAACGCGAACCGGGGCGACAACGTGACCGGCTCGTCCCCCTACGAGGACAGCGACCCGGAGGCCGCGGCCAGCTATCCGAGCCTGGCTAGTGACCAGCCACGGCCAGACCGCCAACGACGCGTGGGAGGCGATGCTGACCGCGCACGCGGTGCTGATGAAGCAGTTCGCGGCCGAGGACATCTGGGAGGACGTCACCATGCGGGAGTACGACGTGCTCTACACCTTGTCCAAGTGCCACGAGCCGGTGCGCCTGGGCGACCTGCATCGCCATGTCCTGCTCAGCCAGCCAGCGCTGTCCCGGATGGTGGACCGGCTCGTCGCGCGCGGTCTCGTCGAGCGCCAGGCCGATCTCGCCGACGGGCGCGGCGTCCGCCTGTCGCTGACGGAGGCCGGCCGGCACTGTCAGCGCCGGATCGGCGGGCGGCACGCTCGCAGCGTCACCCGGGCCATGACCGCGGCACTGGACGCGCAGGAGATGCGCCAGCTGGAGGCGATCTGCCGGAAGCTGGCCGACCCTGAACGAACCCCCGGCACCAGCGGAGAAACACGACCATCGGAGCAAAGCGCATGACCAATCCGTCCGCCCGGCAGGCCTCCTTCAGCCTCGTGGTGATCAGTGCCGGGACAAGCGACCCTTCATCCACCAGGATGCTGGCCGACCGCGCCGCGGCGCGGGTGGCCGCGCTGGCCGGCGAGCGGGGCGAGCGGGTGACGATCGGCGTCATCGACCTGCGGGAGATCGCCACCGAGGTCAGCACCGCTCTGGTAACCCAGTTCACCGGGCCCGGGCTCGAGAAGGCGGTCGCCGCCCTGCGCGGGGCCGACGGCATCATCGCCGCCACGCCTGTGTACATGGCGGGGGCCAGCGGGCTGTTCACCTCGTTCTTCGACGTCCTGGACAAGGATCTGATCATCGCCAAGCCGGTGGTGCTGGCGGCCACCGCCGGCACGGCCCGGCACGCCCTGGTGGTGGACGAGCAGATACGTGCCCTGTTCGCCTACCTGCGGGCGCTGGCCGTGCCGACGTCGCTGTTCGCGGCGCCGGAGGACTGGGGCGATGCTGCCCTCAACCAGCGCGTCGACCGGGCCGCCCTCGAGCTGCTGTTCCTGATGGAGAGCGGCTTCGCCCAGCAGGTGAAGGACCAGTCCTGGGACAGCTACCAGCACGAGTACGGGAGCCGGGCCGGGACAGCGGATGCCATCGACGCCATCAACCTCGACTCGGACCTGATGCGCCTGGCCACCGGCGGGTCCGCCCGCTGAGGCGGGCCGACCCCGCCCGGGGCCGTGGGGTGGCGCTGATGGGGCGACGCAGCGGAGAGATCATGGGGGCAGCTCGGCGGCGAGCGCCGCCGGGGCACGCATCCGCCACGCGTCGGTCACGAGTTCCTCCAGCCGCTCGGCGTCCACCTCCGGCAGCCTCAGCATCACCAGCGGCCAGCCTTCGTAACCAGGCGCGGTAAAGAAGAGATCCGGCTCGCCGAGCAGCAGAGCCTGCTTCTCGGCCTCATCACCGACGAACAGCACGGCAATGTCGGTCCGGATGAGCCGCGGCTGGCCCGGCCGGCGCTCCGGGTAGGACCAGACGAACCCCCGGCCGGCGACCCGGAAGTCGAAGCCGTCACTGTCGATCTCCGCCACCCCGGGCAGGGCCAGCGCGATACGGCGCAGGTCATCGGCGTCCGTCATCGGGCCTCCCAGTCGCGCCCAACACTACTGGCCTACGCTAACCGGCCGCCGGGACAGTTGGACGATGGCCGCCTGCCTGGGTGCCGATGATCGTAAAGCCCCAGTTGAGTCGTGGCGGCCCGCATTAATTATGTTTCTTTTGCGAACAAACTATGTCGGTATCACGCGGCAGCCGCTTCGGCCATTCTGTGAAGCGTATTACTGGAAAGTAATTCCGCCATTTGCTGGCTGCTATCGGAGAATGCCCGCTATGCTCTCGCGCATGGCGGCCTGAGGCATCGCCATCTGGCTCTGGCCAGCGACTTTAGCCCTCCAGATTCCCCTATTGACCGCGCTTACCGCGGATTACGGCGAGCATTACTGCATTTACTAAACGCGATAAGAGCTAATCAGCTGCACATTCGCGGGCCGGTGCGCATCGCGAGGCGGCGGGATTCCACTAAGTTTTCGGCCATGCACCCGGCGGGCTGCTGAGTGACGACAGCCAGGCCCGTCAACGATAGGAGAGAAATGGCGGATCAAACCGCAGCGCCAATTGCCGGGCACGTACCAACCCACGCGGCCCGGCTGGAGCCGGATGCGATCGGCGTCGCCCAGGACACCGTCATCGGCATGGCTTCGTCCGCCCCGGCGGCGTCGGTCGGGCTCACGCTGGCGGCGGTCGCCGCGGCAACCGCCTACGGCACCGGCCCGATCATCCTGCTGACCGCCATTCCGATGCTCATCATCGCCAACGCCTACCGCCGCCTGAACGTCTGGAACGCCAACTGCGGCGCGTCCTTCGAGTGGGTCGGCCGGGCCATCAACCCTTATCTCGGCTTCATGACCGGCTGGCTGATGATCGCCGCGTACGTCATCGCGACAGTCAGCGGCGTTGAGGTGCTCGGGCCGTCGGTCCTGGCCGTGTTCGGCTCCAACTCCGCCAGCACCTCGTCGAACATCATCATCGCCACCGTGGTCGGCGTGGTCATGCTCGTCATCGCGGTCGTCGGCATCCGCTTCACCGCCAAGAGCCAGGTCGCTATGGCCGCGGTGGAGTACACGATCCTCATCGGCTTCGCGCTCGTCGGCTTGTACTTCGTGCTGAGCCATCACCCGGGCACCTTTCACGTGACCGCCGGATGGCTGAGCCCGACCGGCATCGGCGGCAAGGGCAGCCTGGCCGCGGGGTTCCTGGCGTCCGTGTTCATGTTCACCGGCTGGGACGGCACCCTGTACGTCAACGAGGAAGTCAAGCACCGGCGGGTGAACCCGGGCCGGGCCGCCATCCTGGCCGTGATCTTCCTGGCCATCATCTACACGCTGTCCGAGGTCGGCCTGCAGGGTGTGGTGTCACCGGCCAAGCTGCAGAACAACTCCTCCGACGTCCTGGTCTACGTGGCGCAGGCGATGGGCGGCGGCGGCTGGGCCAAGGTGATGGCGCTGTCTCTGGCGCTGTCGGTCATCGCCACCACCGGTACCGGCATCGTGCTCAGCGCCCGGATCGTGTACGGCATGGCCAGCTACCGGGTGCTGCCCCAGTTCCTGGCCAATGTGTCCCGGCGGTTCGCTACCCCGGTCGCGGCCAGCATCCTCGTCGGCCTGCTGATCATCGGGCTCACCTGGGTCTACCTGCTGGCCACCTCGGTGCAGAACGCCTTCACCGACGTGGTGGACATCACCGGGCTGCTCTTCGCGATCTTCTACATCCTGACCGCGCTCGCCACCATCGTTTACTACCGGCGCCGCGTCTTCACCAGCGTGTGGGACGCGGTGGTGCTGGGCCTGCTGCCCATCGCCGCGGCCGGCTTCCTGGTCTGGGTCGTGGTGAAGTCGCTGGCGACGGCGCCGGCGTCCCAGGTCTGGTCGCTGATCGGCATCTTCGGCGTCGGCCTGATCCTGATGCTGTTCGCCCGCTGGGTGCTGCGGTCATCGTTCTTCCACATCGAGCGGGAGAGCGACACCACCAACTCGCACCGCGCCCGCCGGTCCCGCCGGTCAAGCTGACCCGCTGGTCAGGTGCCCCCGGTCCGGCTGAGGCCGGGGGCACGGACGCCGGGCTAATCCTGCTCGCGGATCCAGCGCGGGCGGCGGAACAGCCGGCCCAGGCGGTCGTGCAGGCTCTGCCCGGTGTCCTCCAGCGCGTCGACCCGGTATACCGGCGGGCCATCCGGCGCGGGCAAGTCGCTGGCCTGGGCGTCGTCGAGGTGGCACCGGATCTGGCTGCGGGTGATCTCGCCGACCTGATCGGCGTCGATGAACCGCAGGCCGCCGTTGGTGGTGATCACGATCCCGTCAAAGAGGTCGAGGTCGGGCACCTCAAGCACGTGCTGGAGGGTGCCGATCTCGGTGCCGGAACTGCTCAGCACCGGCGTGCCGAGCACCGCCGCCTGGTAGGAAATAGGCGTCTGGTCGGTCATTGGCTTCCTGTTCCGCCGCAGTAGGTACGCCGGCTGTCCGCAATCCGCTGAGCGCGACGAGAGTACCACCGCCGCCCCGGCCGCCGGCCAACGACCAGCGCGGCCGCTTTCAGCAGCTGGTCCGGGGAGCGGCCGTACGTGGCCAGCCGGTCCTTCACGTCCGCCCGGGCCCGGCCGGTCCGCCAGGCGGCGGGATGCCAGCCGGCCCCGTCCAGCGCGACGGACAGGTGAAAGGGGGAGGGCGCGTAAGTGGTCAGGACGTACTCCCGTCCCATCGGTATGGCGCCGGGCGGTAATGCCCGTCTTTCCAAACTAGGTTATTCCGGTAGAGATGATCGAGTAAGAGGGCCGCTACGGCTCATCGCGCGAGAAAGTGCACCGCCCGGCTCATCGCGCGAGAAAGTGCACCGCCCGGCGGCGGCGCGCCTCGCGCAGTGTCTCATCATTGCATCATGATGAGATGAAGTTACACTGCTTGCATGAGGACTACAATCGACCTCCCAGAGGATCTTCATGCTCAGGCGGTCGCGATTGCCCGAGATACCCATCAGTCGTTGAGTCAGGCTGTTGCCGGGCTGATCCGCCGGGGACTTGGCTCGGGCGGCACGGGCGAGATAGCCAGAAGCGCGCGCACCGGCCTTCTTGTCGCGCACCTTGGCAAGACGATCACCAGCGAGGATGTGCGGCGGCTTGAGGACGACGACCAGTGACCGTTCTCCTCGACGCGAATGTGCTCATCGCCCTGCTCGTTGAGGATCATGTTCACCATGGTGCGGCCGAGAACTGGTTCGTCGGCATGACCGGAAGGTTCGCGACCTGCCCGATCACTCAAGGCAGCCTGATGCGACTGCTCATCCGCGAAGGCCAGCCGGCCAGCGCAGCACAAGAGGTCGTCACCGGCACCACTGGCGATCCGCGGCATGAATTCTGGCTTGACGATATCCCGTACACCGATGTCCCGACCCAGGGAATCATCGGTCACCGCCAGGTGACCGATGCTTATCTGGCACAGCTCGCACGGGCCCATGGATCCCGGCTCGCTACATTCGACCAGGCGATGGTAAAGCTCCACCACGACGTGGCCGAGCTCGTCCCGGATGGCTGACAGCCGAGAATTTCGCCCAGGGCAGGCACGAGCCCCGGCCCTACTGGCCAGCGGCCCTACTGGCGTCCGGCCCTACTTACGTCCGGCCGCGGTGGTCGTTCCGCGTGGCAGAATCGGGACGAGTCACTCAACTCATGCCGAGGAGCGCCCCCATGGCTGACCTGCTGGACCTGCCCGTGACGACGCTGGACGGAACCACCACGACGTTCGGGAGCCTGGCCGACGGTCGCGTCACGCTGGTCGTCAACGTGGCCAGCAAGTGCGGTCTCACCCCGCAGTACGCCAAGCTGGAGGCGCTGCAGAAGGAGCTGGGCGGCGTCGACTTCACGGTGCTGGGCTTCCCATGCAACCAGTTCGGCGGCCAGGAACCGGGAACCGCCGAAGAGATTTCGACGTTCTGCTCCGCCACCTATGGGGTGACCTTCCCGCTGTCGGGCAAGATCGAGGTCAACGGTCCCGGCCGGGACGCGGTTTACGGCGCGCTCACCGAGACACCCGACGTCGCAGGCGACACCGGCGACGTCCAGTGGAACTTCGAGAAGTTCGTGGTCAGCGCGGACGGCCGGGTCCTGGGCCGGTTCCGCCCCCAGACGGAGCCGGATGCGCCCGAGGTCCGGGACTGCATCCAGCGCGCCCTCGACGCAAGCTGAGCCTCACTCCCCCGCTGCCGGGCCGCTCGTTTCCAGGACCGGGGCTGGGGCTTCGAAGTAGTAGCGGCTGACCATGTCCGCCACACAGGCGGGCTTGTCGCTGCCCTCGACCTCGATCGTGACCCGGGTGACCAGGTGCACCGCGCCGTCGCCGATCTTGTCCAGGCTGATCATCGTGGCCCGGGCCCTTATGCGGCGGCCGACGCGCACGGGGCTGGGGAAACGGACCCGGTCCAAGCCGTAGTTGACGCCCATCCGCACGCCATCGACCCGGCGCAGCCGACCGGTCAGGTGCGGAATGAGCGAGAGCGTGAGGAACCCGTGGGCCACCGGGCCACCGAACGGTCCCGCAGCCGCGCGCTCGGGATCGACGTGGATCCACTGGTGATCCTCGGTGTCGTCGGCGAAGCCGTCGACCCGGGCCTGGTCGATCAGGAACCAGTCCGTCGGCCCGATTTCCTCGCCGACAGCCGCCTCGAGTTCCGCCAGGCCGTGATAGGTGTCCATCCGCTCCTCCGTCGTCAGGGACCTGGTTATGTCCTCACGGCTGCGCCGGGCCGGGCCACGGCACCGCGGCCCGGCCCGGCCCGGCGGCTTCCCCCCAGGCTGCGGTCAGGTGCGGCGGTCGCTCGGGACGATGACGATGGGGCAGTGGGCGTGCTCGGACACCTGGGTACTGACCGAGCCCAGGAGCAGCCGGGCTGAAGCCACCGGTGCCCCGGGAACCGACCACGAGTAGATCGGCATCCTTCGTCGCCTCGATGAGCTGTTCCGCCGGCTGGCCGAGCACGGCCTGGACCGTGACCGAGGGCGGCGCGGCGTCACCCAGCTGAGCGGCAGCCTTGTCCACGGTCCCCTGCACGGCCTTCTGGGTGTCCGCCCGGCTCGCCTGGTCCTCCGGGTACCGGACCGAGCCACCCCAGCCGCTCGTGGGGACCACCTGCACCGTGATGACGGTCAGCGGTTCGTGACGGATACCCGCCTCGCGCAGGGCCCAATCCAGCGCGGCCCCTGCATGGTGGGAACCATCAACGCCGACGAAGATTCCGGACATTTTCCCTCTCCTCGGTGAGAGTCTCTGGTCACATTTGACCCTACAGACTCCCACAGGACATTATCGGGCGGGCCATACGCCGCGCATACGGACCTTTGGCGGCGGTATGCGGGACCTTGGTCCCTTGCGTGGCGGCGCCACCCGGGTGCCTACCGCGGCCGGTGCTGCCTGCCTACGCTGTCACCAGGCGGCATCTCCGGCGCGCCCGCGCCTGCCGCAGCCGCCGGGAGTGACCATGCCGGACGACCTGCCTGCCCTCATCGCGCACGCCCGGAGCCAGGCGATCGGCGACCTGCTCCGCCGGTCCGCCGCGCGCGACCCGGAAAAGACGGCGATTGTCTACCGTGACCTGCGCCAGACGTACGCGGAACTCGACGTCACGGTCAACCGGACGGCCGCCGCGCTCGCTGCGCGCGGAATCGGGCCCGGCGACCGGGTGGTGCTCTTCAGCCACAACAACCACGCGTTCGTCGTGGCCTACTTCGCGCTGGCCCGGCTCGGCGCGGTGTCCGTGCCGGTCAACTTCATGCTCACCGCCGGCGACATAGCGTACGTGCTGGCGCATTCCGGCGCGGTCGGGCTGATCGCCGAGGACGCCCTGGTGCCCGTGGCCGAGCAGGCGCTGGCCGAGCAGGCACTGGCCGGGCGTCCGAGCGGGCCAGCCGGGCCCGGCGCCGCGGGCGGCGGCATCACCGTCCGCGGCGTGATCCCGGAGCACGGGCAGGAGCAGCCCGGCTGGGAGCCGGTCACCGACTGGATGACGCACGCCGGCGCCACTCCCCCGGACATCACCGTGGCCGGCGACGACCTGGCCCAGCTCATCTACACCAGCGGGACCGAGTCCCGGCCCAAGGGCGCCATGCTGTCGCACCACAGCCTCATCGCGCAGTACGTCTCGTGTGTGGTGGACGGCGAGATGACCGGCGCCGACGTGGAGGTGCATTCGCTGCCGCTCTACCACTGCGCCCAGCTGCACTGCTTCCTCACCCCCGGCATCTACCTGGGCGCGACGAACGTGGTGCTGCCCGGCGCCGATCCCGCGGCCATCCTGCAGGCGGTCGAGACCGAGCGGGCGACCAAGCTGTTCTGCCCGCCCACGGTGTGGATCTCACTGCTGCGCCATCGGGACTTCAGCCGCCGGGACCTGTCGTCGCTGCGCAAGGGCTACTACGGCGCGTCGATCATGCCCGTGGAGGTGCTCAAGGAGATCGGTGCGCGGCTGCCCGACGTGCGCCTGTTCAACTTCTACGGGCAGACTGAGATGGGCCCGCTGGCCACCGTGCTCAAGCCCGCCGACCAGATGCGCAAGCCCGGCTCGGCCGGCCGCGCGGCGCTCAACGTCGAGACGCTGGTCGTGGACGACGCCGGGCGCCCGCAGCCGGCCGGGGAGATCGGCGAGATCGTGCACCGCAGCCCACACGCCATGCTCGGCTACTGGCAGGACCCGGACCGCACGGCGCAGGCGTTCGCCGGGGGCTGGTTCCACAGCGGTGACCTGGGGGTCATGGACACCGAGGGCTATTTGACCGTGGTGGACCGCAAGAAGGACATGATCAAGACCGGCGGGGAGAACGTGGCCAGCCGAGAGGTCGAGGAGGCGCTCTACCAGCATCCGGCGGTCGCTGAGGTGGCCGTCTTCGGGCTGTCTCATCCGCGCTGGATCGAGGCGGTGACCGCGGCCGTGGTCCTGCGGGACGGCCAGTCGGCCACGCCCGAGGAGCTGATCGCGCACTGCCAGGCCCGCCTGGCCGGCTTCAAGGTACCCAAGCACCTGGTCTTCGTGGATACGCTGCCCAAGAACGCCAGCGGCAAGCTGCTCAAGCGCGAACTGCGCAGCACCATCGCCCCGCCGTGGACCTGACGGCCTGGCCCGGGCAGACCGGGCTGGGGGCCGCAGCTCGTTCTGGGCAAGCCCGCGGTACGGGTGATTCTCGACGCGCTAGCTGCCGAAGCCGCCGGGTTCACCCAGCCAGCGACGACCGCCGCTAATCCGCTAACCCGCTAACCCGCTTACCGGAAAACTTGAGGAGGCCATGATGCCCCTGGTCCGGATCGACCTGGCCCGCGGCAAGCCGGCCGAGTACCGGCGCGCCATCGGGGACGTCGTGTACGCCGCCATCATCGATGTGCTCGGTGCGCCCAAAGGTGACCGCTTCATCGTCATCACCGAGCACGAGGACGGCCAGATCGACGTCAGCCCCGAATATCTCGGTATCAAGCACACCTCCGACGTCGTGCTGGTCGAGGTCGCGCTCAACGAGGGCCGGACCGTGCCGGTCAAACAGGACTTCTACCGAACCGTCGCGGACGGCCTGCACGACCGGATCGGACTGCGCCGCGAGGACGTCATCATCTGCCTGGTCGAAGTGAAGAAGGAGAACTGGTCCTTCGGCAACGGCATCGCCCAGTACGCCGAATCCGGCTGACCTGGGCTGCCGCCGGTGCCGCCGGTAAGCCTCACCCTTCCCTTGCCCTTGATACCCCCCTAGGGTATTCAGGTAGGTGCCGATCAGGCAGCGATAGACAGTAGGTAATCGGGCCTGGAAGGGGAAGTAGATGCACGCGGTGGTACACGCCCTGTCCATTGCCGGGTCGATGACGTGGCAGATCGCCTGGGCGCTGATCCTTGGCTTCGCGCTGTCCGCCGTGGTGCAGGCCGTGGTGCGCCGGTCGACGATCGTCCGGCTGCTGGCCGATGACCGGCCGCGGACGCTGGCCCTGGCCGCCGCGTTCGGCACCGCATCGTCGTCCTGTTCCTACGCCGCGGTGGCGCTGGCCCGTGCGCTGTTCCGCAGGGGAGCGAGCTTTACGGCGGCGATGGTGTTCGAGATCGCCTCCACGAACCTGGTCATTGAGCTGGGCGTGATCCTCGCGCTGCTGATGGGCTGGCAGTTCACGCTGGCCGAGTTCACCGGCGGCCCGGTCATGATCGTGGTGCTGGCCGTCGCGTTCCGGCTGTTCCTGCGGGAAAAGCTCGTCCGCGAGGCCCGGCAGCAGGCCGACCGGGGCCTGGTCGGGTCGATGGAAGGTCACGCGGCCATGGACATGTCGGTCCAGGGCAGCGGCTCGTTCGCAGGCCGGCTACTGTCCCGGGACGGGTACACCGCGGTGGCGAACGTCTTCGTGATGGAGTGGGCCGCGATCCTGCGCAACCTGGTCATCGGGCTGCTCGCGGCCGGGGCGATCGCCGCCTGGGTACCGGACTCGTTCTGGCAGGCGTTCTTCTTCGCCGGCCATCCGCTGGCCGCCAAGCTGTGGGGCCCGATCATCGGGCCGGTCGTCGCCATCTTGTCGTTCGTCTGCTCGGTCGGCAACGTCCCGCTGGCCGTCGTGCTCTGGAAGGGCGGCATCAGCTTCGGCGGCGTGGTCGCGTTCATTTTCGCCGACTTGATCATCCTCCCGATCCTGAACATCTACCGGAAGTACTACGGCGCGAAGATGGCCGCCTTCATCCTGGCCACCTTCTACGCGACCATGGTTATCGCCGGGTACGTGATCGAGCTGGTCTTCGGCGGCCTCGGGCTGATCCCGGACCGGGCCACCGCGAAGATCCCGGACCAGGGGGTCGCGTGGGACTACACAACCTGGCTCAACATCGGGTTCGGTCTGCTCGCGGCGGCGCTCATCATCCGGTTCGTCCGGACCGGCGGGCTGCCGATGCTGCGGATGATGCACGGCAACCCGGACGGCGGGCACGAGGGCCACGATCACGCCGCGCACGGGACCGGCGGGCATGACGGCCACGATCACGCCGCGCACGGGACCGGGGGGCATGACGGCCACGATCACGCCGCGCACGAGACCCGGGGGGCACGATCACGCCGCGCACGGGACCGGCGGGCATGACGGCCACGATCACGCCGCGCACGGGACCGGCGGGCATGACGGCCACGATCACGCCGCGCACGGGACCGGGGGGCATGACGGCCACGATCACGCCGCGCACGGGACCGGGGGGCATGACGGCCACGATCACGCCGCGCACGAGACCCGGGGGGCACGATCACGCCGCGCACGGGACCGGGGGGCACGACCACGCCGCGCACGGGACCGGGGGGCACGATCACCGTCAGCACGGCGCCCGCGGCGGGTACACCCACCACGGTCAGTCACCCGCGGAGGCGTGACGCGAGCGCCCCGGCGGGTTTGCTACCGGACGGCAACTAGCGCGCAGCCGGGCCAGTTACGGCGGCCGGGCATCGTCGGGCTATGACACACACACCGAGCACAGGGCCAGGCAGGATCCTCGTTGTCGAGCGCGACCCGGCCGTCGCGTTGTTCGCCGAAACGGTCCTGGGCGTCTGGGAGAGCTTCGAGGTGAGATCCGTGGCTAGCGCGGGCGCGGCGGCGGAGCTGCTCCAGCGGGAATCCTGGGACCTGGTCCTGGCCGACTTCGAGCTGCCGGACGCCGAAGCGCTCCGGCTGCTGGCGGCGGTCCGGCAGGAAGCCCCCGGGCTGCCATTCGCGATGATGACCGCGTTCCCCGTCCTGGAGCCGGCCGCGACCGCGATCCGGGCTGCTGACGGCTTCGTCACCAAGCCGATGAAGGCCTCGCACCTGATCGGGCTGGCGACCGACCTGATCGAGAACGCCCGTCGGCTCCGCGACCAGGCGGACTGCTGAGAAGTCCGCCTGGTGTGCGCAAGTGTTTCAGCCGCCGTCGTCGTCCGCGTCCTCCCGAGCCCGGGCGAACGCCGCCTCAATGATCTTCTCGGCCGCCGCTCGGTCCTGCCACCCGCGGACGTCGCTGCTCTTGCCTGGCTCGAGCTCCTTGTAGATGTCGAAGAAGTGCCCGATCTCTGCGGTGAGAAACTCGGGGATGTCGCCCAGGTCACGCAGGTTCGCGTAGCGGGGATCATGGGCGGGAACGGTGAGGATCTTCGCGTCGGGCCCGCCCTCGTCGAGCATCCAGAACACACCGACCGGCCGGACCCCGACCAGGCAGCCCGGGAACGTCGGCTCCTCCAAGATGACCATCGCATCCAGCGGATCGCCGTCCTCGGCCAGGGTGTCCGGGATGAACCCGTAGTCGTGCGGATAGCGAGTCGAAGTGAACAGCATTCGGTCCAGCCGGATCCGGCCTGTGGCCAGATCCATTTCGTATTTGTTCCGGGATCCCTGGGGGATCTCGATCAGGACATCGACCTCCACGGTCCATTTCTACCCGACCCGGCCATTTCTACCCGACCCGGGCACTACTAGCCGACCGGGGCGCATGCACGCCCCGGCCTAGGGCTGTCGGCTCGGTCCGGGCCTGGCGCCCTGATCCAGCAGGCGGGCTAGGACGCGGCGACGATCTTGGCCGTCTTGCCCAGGACTTTGGCCAGGGCCCGCTCGACCTCGGCCGCCAGCTCGGGATCAGGCGCGGCCGGGACACCAGGGGCCCGGGCCGCGCGGATCACCCCCCGCACCGAGGCGATTTCGGATGCTTCCTCAGAACTCGCGCTGGTCAGCCGGATGAGGCCGCAGTCGCGGCATTCCACCTCGTCCAGCCGCCGGACCAGGTGAGCGCTGGCGCAGCGGCCGCAGCGGTCCAGCTCCGCAGTCCAGTCGCGCAGCGTCTGGCAGGCCGGGCAGACCAGTATCTGATGATCGTGCAGCACCCCCCTGGTCCAGGGACTCGCCCCCCGGTCCGGATCAGTCTGCCGCGTGCCGCAGTGGTAGCAGGGCATCCCCGCCATACACTCCAATCGTGCCGTGCGCCCGCCTGGACGCGCCGTGATGATCGCCGTGGCGCGGCCGGGAGCGGCGGAACTCAGTCCAGCTCGGCCAGCGCCTTCTGGTACTCGCTGATGTCGCGCGCCTGCGGGATCGGGTTCAGGACCTTCCACCGCACGACGCCCGCTTTGTCGATGATGAAGGTCCCGCGCGTGGCCAGGCCCCTGCCATCGTCGAAGACACCATAGGACCTGGCCACGTCACCGTGCGGCCAGAAGTCCGACAGCAATCCGAAATTGAAATGTTCGGCGTCCGCCCAGGCCCGGTGGGTAAACATGGAATCGACCGATACGGTCAGCAGTTCGACGTCATCCCGGGTGACTTCGGGAAAATCGTCGCGCATGGCGCGCAGCTCATTGCTGCACACGGGGCTGAACGCCAGCGGGTAGAAGATGAGCACGACGTTCTTCGAGCCGCGGAAATCCGCGAGGTGCACGCGGCTGCCGTGCTGGTCGGTCAGCTCGAAGTCGGGGGCCTGCTCGCCGATCTCTACCGCCATGCCAGGTCCTTTCGGTGGGAGCACCCGCGCCACGCGCCGCCGCCCGGCGCCACGCTGGCCTGGCGCGCGAGAAGCAGGGCAGTTCCGGTGGCGCAGCACGGGCACGCGACATTTTCCTCAGGCCAAGTCTGCCACTTCTGGCCGCCGCTGCCGACCCGTGGGCGGCTCGCATGAGTCGCCCGGACCGGCGCACCCGGCCAGGCAGGCCGGGCTGGCCGGTCAGCGCCGCGCGCGCGGCGCCACCAGCCGGGATCCCGACCAGTCACGGGCGGCGCTGATACTGGACGTCTGGGACAGGCCCGCGGTGGGGGCCGCCTCGCCGATGTCACTCGGCTCGACATGGCCCGGCCGGCCCGCCTTCGGCGTCAGCAGCCAGATATATCCCCCATCGGCGAGCGGCGAGACTGCGTCAACCAGGGAGTCGACGAGATCTCCGTCCTCGTCCCGCCACCACAGCAGGACCACGTTGACCACGTCGTCATAGTCCTCGTCAACTAGCTCCACGCCGTCTATATCACCGATCGCGTCGCGCAGATCCTCGTCGCAATCGTCGTCATAGCCGATCTCCTGCACCACCTGGCCTGGCTTGATACCGAGCCGTTCGGCCTGCCCACGCTGATCCTGGGCCTGGCCCGCGGTCGCGCTCACTGACGTCCTCCTGCACCCTCCCCGCGCCATCGCATCCTGCGCCGGCCCGTGTCCCCCGGCACCTTGCCGTGGTCTGGTACCTGGCGGCGATGACCGCGTCAGCACTACTTGTTGGGACAGTTCACACGCCCATGGCGCGGTGCGCAAGTGGCAATCGCCGCTACCGGGCAAACTGCTGACACAATTTGGTTCCCCCAGGCGGAGGAATTGGGTTTCCGCCAAGCGGGGAAACCGCTTGCCGGTTACGGCGAAACGATCGCACCAACGGGTGGGCGCGGGCCAGCGCCGGGATCCCTTCAGCGAACCGGCCGGTGAATGTCGGCGGGCACCACAGCGGGTCACGGCGAGGCGATCGTTACCGGCCTAACGAACCGGGCCCTGGGCCCGGTGAGCGGCCGGTGTGTCGGCGAAGTACCACCGCGCGGGCGCGGAGCGCAGCGGGGGGTTCCGGGGGGTCGCCCCCCCGGGCCAGCACAGCGCAGCGGGGGTTCCGGGGGGTCGTCCCCCCGGTCAGCACCGCCGTCTCCCCGGGCGGTGCCTCGGCACGGTTACCGTGTAGTAGAGATGCAATTCCGGGCCAAACGCAGGACGATTGGTCTGGACATCATCGAAAAAACCGCGGCGTACAGCCGCCCTGAACTAGCGGAAGGCGAGGCTACCCCGTGGCTTCCGGACGCCAGCGCTTCTCGATCATCAATGACGGGCTCCCCACCCAGCTGCCCGACATCGATCCGGACGAAACCCGAGAGTGGGTCGACTCATTCGACACGGTCGTGGAGACCCGCGGCCGCGCCCGGGCCCGTTATGTCATGCTCCGGCTGCTGGAGCGGGCCCGCGAGCAGCAGGTCGGCGTGCCGGGGCTGCGCAGCACCGATTACATCAACACCATTACCCCCGAGCGGGAGCCATGGTTCCCCGGGGACGAGTACATCGAGCGGCGGATCCGCGCCTACATCCGCTGGAACGCGGCCATCATGGTCTCCCGCGCCAACCGGCCGGGCCTGGGCGTCGGCGGTCACATCGCGACGTACGCCTCGGCCGCGAGCCTGTACGAGGTGGGCTTCAACCACTTCTTCCACGGCAAGGAGAACGGCGAGTCCGGCGACCAGGTTTTCTTTCAGGGCCACGCCGCCCCGGGCATCTACGCCCGCGCGTTCCTGGAAGGCCGGCTGGACCAGAACCGCCTGGACGGCTTCCGGCAGGAGCTGTCCCACCCGGGCGGCGGCCTGCCTTCCTACCCGCACCCGCGGCTGATGCCCGGCTTCTGGGAGTTCCCCACCGTCTCCATGGGCCTCGGCCCCCTCAATGCCATCTACCAGGCGCGCTTCAACCGGTACCTGCTGGCCCGCGAGCTGCACGACACCAGCCGCTCGCACGTGTGGGCGTTCCTCGGCGATGGGGAGATGGACGAGCCGGAAGCGCTCGGCGCGATCGGCCTGGCCGCCCGCGAGGAGCTCGACAACCTCACCTTCGTCATCAACTGCAACCTGCAGCGGCTGGACGGCCCGGTCCGTGGCAACGGCAAGATCATCCAGGAGCTCGAAGCCTACTTCCGGGGCGCGGGCTGGAATGTGATCAAGGTCATCTGGGGCCGGGACTGGGACCCGCTGCTGGCCCAGGACACCGATGGCGTGCTGGTCAACAAGATGAACACCACGCCGGACGGGCAGTTCCAGACCTACTCGGTGGAGGCAGGCGGTTACATCCGGGAGAACTTCTTCGGCGGCGACCCCCGGCTGCGCGCCATGGTCCAGCACCTGTCCGACGACGACCTGCGGAACCTGTCCCGCGGCGGGCACGACTACCGCAAGGTGTACGCCGCGTTCAAGTCCGCGCGCGAGCACGTCGGCCAGCCCACGGTGATCCTCACGCACACGATCAAGGGCTGGACCCTCGGCCCGGACTTCGAGGCGCGCAACGCCACCCACCAGATGAAGAAGCTCACGCACGCCGAGCTGACGGAATTCCGGGACCGGCTCTACCTGCCGATCTCGGACGCCGCCCTGGAGGCGGACCTGCCGCCGTACTACCACCCCGGCGAGGACTCCGAGGAGATCCAGTACATGAAGGAGCGCCGCGCAGCGCTGGGCGGCTACCTGCCCAAGCGCGTCGTGCGGGCCAAGCCGCTGCCGCCGGTCGCGGACAAGACGTACGACGAGCTGAAGAAGGGCTCGGGCAAGCAGCCGGTCGCCACCACGATGGCGTTCGTCCGGCTGCTCAAGGAGCTGATGAAGGACAAGGAGATCGGCGCGCGGTTCGTGCCGATCATCCCGGACGAGGCGCGCACGTTCGGGATGGACTCGCTGTTCCCGACCGCGAAGATCTACTCCCCGCACGGCCAGACCTACGAGGCGGTGGACCGGAACCTGCTGCTGTCGTACAAGGAGTCCGAGAAGGGCCAGATCCTGCACGAGGGAATCACCGAATCCGGCGCGATGGGCTCGATGATCGCGGCCGGCACCTCCTACGCCACGCACAGCACGCAGATGATCCCGGTGTACATCTTCTACTCGATGTTCGGCTGGCAGCGGACCGGCGACCAGATGTGGGCGCTCGGCGACCAGCTCGGCCGCGGCTTCCTGCTCGGCGCGACGGCCGGGCGGACCACGCTGACCGGCGAGGGGCTGCAGCACAACGACGGCCACTCCGTACTGCTCGCCTCGGTGAGCGAGGCGTGCGTCGCCTACGACGCCGCCTGGGCCTAC
Source organism: uncultured Actinomycetes bacterium (assembly GCA_963775825.1). GTDB lineage: Bacteria > Actinomycetota > Actinomycetes > Streptosporangiales > Streptosporangiaceae > Bog-532. The sequence goes on along the minus strand of CAVZKY010000047.1, from coordinate 48,103 downwards.
GAGATCGCCTACATCATGCGGGACGCGCTGCGCCGGATGTACTCCTCGACCCCGGACCACCCCGAGGGCGAGAACATCTTCTACTACCTGACCATCTACAACGAGCCGTACCCACAGCCAGCCGAGCCGGCCGCCTTCCCCGGCGGGAAGGCCGCGCTGGAGCAGGGCATCCTGCGCGGACTGTACGAGTACGCGCCCGCCGCCGGCCACGACGCGTTCGGGACCGGCGCGGCCCACCCGGGCCAGGGAACCGCCCACCCGGAACACAACGGTGGTGAGCGTCCCGCCGACGGCGCGGGCCCGCGGTCCAGCGGGGACCACCCCGAGCCGAACGCGCAGATTCTCGCATCCGGCGTAGCCATCCGGGCGGCCATGCAGGCGCAGAAGCTGCTCGCCGACGACTGGGGCGTGGCCGCATCGGTGTGGTCGGCGACCTCGTGGACCGAGCTGCGCCGGGAGGCGATGGCCTGCGAGGAGTGGAACCTGCTGCACCCGGACACCGAGCAGCGGGTGCCGTACGTGACCCAGGTGCTGGATGGCCGTCCGGGTCCTGTCGTCGCGGTCAGTGACTGGATCCGGGCCGTCCCGGACCAGATCGCCCGCTGGGTACCGGCGCCGTACACGTCGCTGGGCACCGACGGGTACGGCTTCTCCGACACCCGCGCCGCGGCCCGGCGGTTCTTCCACGTCGACGGCGAATCGATCACCCTGGCGGTGCTCGGCCAGCTGGCCAAGCGCGGCGAGGTCAAGCCGGATGTGCTCGCTCAGGCCATCGACAGGTACCGCCTCAACGTGCCGGTGAGCGAGGCCCTGATGGGCCCCCAGCCCCCGGCCCGGACCGACACCAAGAACCAGCCTGAGGTCCGCGCCTAGGCCTGGCCATGATCGGCGCGGGCTTTCCGGGGTATCTGCGAAAAGCCCGCGCCGGTCCAGGGAAAACCTGTTGCGGTGGCGGGGGCGGGCGCCGAGGGTGGCGGCATGGGATTCTTTGACGACGCGCCGGCCCCCGTGCCGGAGCCGCTCTGGCGGCATCATCATCCATGGGATTCCGCCGGAGGCGGAGTTCCCCGGCATCGTGCCCATCGACACGACGCTCCTCGGCCGCACTGACCAGGCCGCTGTGGCCATCACCGGGCTGGCCGCGTTCAGTAACGGGTTCGAGATCCAGCTCACCGCGCGCTCCCGGCCAAGCGAGGGCGACGATGCCCGGCCCGGCCTGGGGCGGGCCGGGCGCTCGCTCCGGTTCGGCCTGCAACTGCCCGATGGCAGGAAGGTGTTCGGCCGCCACGGTCCCGGGCGTCCCGGCGGCCCGGACAAGGAGCCGGAGGGGCCGCTGCTGCAGGCGTTTGCGGGCGGCGGCACACCGCTCTCGTTCCTGTCCCGGTGGTGGGCGTGGCCGCTGCCGCCCAAGGGCGCGCTGGAGTTCGTGGCCGAATGGCCCGATCTGGGCCTGCCCGAGTCCCGGGTCAGCCTGGATGCCGGGATGATCCTGGACGCCGCGGACCGCGCCATCCGGCTCTGGCCGGAGCCCAGCGCCGCCTGACCCGCCGGCCGGCGGCAGCCGGTCCCGTGGCCGGCGGCAGCCGGCCCCGTACGGTCAGCGCAGCGCGGCGTAGGCGGCACGCTGGAACTCGGCGTGCACGGCAGACGGCTCGGACGAGTCGAACATGCGCTGGGTCAGCACGATCACGGTCAGGTCGCGGGCCGGATCCATCAGCCACGTGGCGCCGAAGCCGCCGGCCCAGCCGTAGGATCCGTCATCCTGCACAGCCAGGCAGAAGCCCCACGACTTGTCCTTGCAGAAGTCCGGGCCCAGAGCGTGGCCGCCGCCGTGATCGGCTTGGAGTCCGAGGCAATCCGGAAGATCGAGTCGCGGCTCACCGGCGGCCCGCCGACGGCCATCGTGCCGAGCACCTCGGCGTGCACGTCGTCACCCCGGGCCACCAGCGCGACCAGGCCCGGCACCTGCTCGTCGCCCACGTGCCGCTGCGCCACCTCGTGCAGCCGCTTCTTACCCTGGTCGCTCGGCCCGGTGCTCAAGTGACTTCCTCTCGGCTGGGACGTTCCCCTGTCCCCTGTAGGACGTCCCGCCGGGTCCGGATTCATCGCCGGGCTCGTCAAGTGCGCCCACGAAGGACAGTCAGCCCAGGAAGGACAGTCAGCCCAGGAGGACAGTCAGCCCAGGAGGACAGTCAGCCCAGGAGGACAGTCAGCCCAGGAGGACAGTCAGCCCAGGAGGACAGTCAGCCCAGGAGGACAGTCAGCCCAGGAGGACAGTCAGCCCAGGAGGACAGTCAGCCCAGGAGGACAGTCAGCCCAGGAGGACAGTCAGCCCAGGAGGACAGTCAGCCCAGGAGGACAGTCAGCCCAGGAAGGACAGTCAGCCCAGGAAGGACAGTCAGCCCAGGAGGACAGTCAGCCCAGGAGGACAGTCAGCCCAGGAAGGACAGGCGGACCTGGCGGGTGGCGTTGTCGACGTTCAGGTCCACCAGGGCGATCGACTGCCAGGTGCCCAGGGCCAGGCCCCCGCCGACGACCGGGACCGTGGCGTACGGCGGCACGAAGGCCGGCATCACGTGCGAGCGGCCGTGGCCGCGGGAGCCGTGCGCGTGCCGCCACCGGTCGTCGGCGGGCAGGAAGTCGTCCAGCACGGCCAGCAGGTCCCGGTCGCTGGAGGCACCCAGCTCGATCAGCGCCAGGCCCGCCGTGGCGTGCGGCACGAACACGTGCAGCAGCCCATCGCCGCCAGCGGCCGCCCGGGACGCGAAATCGGCGCACTGGCCGGTGATATCGAACACGCCTTCACGGCTGCCCGTCCGGACCTGGATCATCTCAGTCTCCATAAACGTGAAACTCTAGGCGCATGGCCACCAGCGAGCAGACCGGCTCCCCCCGCCGGGTGCGCAAGAGCGGCAAGCGGGTGCCCGGGGCCTCAGCAGTGAGCCGGGTGCACGAGGAGACTGTGGCGCGCATCGAGCGGTCGATGGGGAGCCTCGGGACCGCCGCCATCGCGTCGATGGACAAGCGGCTGCCCTGGTTCCGGGCCATGTCCGCGGAGAACCGGTCGTGGCTGGGCCTGGTCGCGCAGGCCGGGATCGCGGCGTTCGTGGACTGGATCCGCCACCCCGAGCGGGACCGGCCCGCCGTCGCGGGCGAGGTGTTCGGCACCGCGCCGCGCGAGCTGGCCCGAGCGGTCAGCCTGCAGCAGGCCGTGGAGATGCTCCGGGTCATCATCGACGTGGTGGAAGCTCAGGTCAACGAGCTGGCCGCGCCGGGCGGTGAGGCGGAGCTGCGGGAGGCCGTGCTCCGGTACACCCGGGAGGTCGCCTTCGGCGCGGCGCAGGTCTATGCGCGGACCGCGGAGGCGCGCGGTGCGTGGGACGCCCGGCTGGAGGCACTGGTGGTGGACTCTCTCGTCCGGGGCGAGACCGAGGAGTCACTGCGCTCCTGGGCATCCGCGCTGAACTGGTCCTCCGCCCCCGTCGCGGTCATCGCCGGGACCGTGGACAGTGCCGGGACCGTGGACAGTGCCGGGACCGTGGGCACGGAGGAGACCGCGGCCCTCATCGATGACCTGCGCACGGACGCCAAACGGGCCCGGCTGGACGTCCTGGCGGGCGTGCAGGGCAACCGGCTGGTCGTCCTGTTGGGCGGGACCGACGATCCGCTCCTCGCGGCAGAACGCTTCAGCGGGCGCTTCGGCTCGGGCCCCCTCGTCGTCGGCCCGGTCGTCGCCGACCTGCAGTCCGCGTCGGTATCCGCCCGGGCCGCGCTGGCCGGGCTGCGTGCGGCGGCGGCCTGGCCAGACGCGCCTCGGCCGGTCAGCGCGGACGAATTGCTGCCCGAGCGGGCCATGGACGGCGACACCGACGCCCGGACCGAGCTGGTGACACAGGTGTACGAGCCGCTGCTGGCCGGCGGTTCGGCCCTGGTGGACACCCTGGCGACCTACCTGGAGCAGGGGTCGTCACTGGAGGCCACCGCACGCATGCTGTTTGTGCATCCCAACACGGTCCGTTACCGGCTGCGGCGGGTTACCGAACTCACCGGCTTCACGCCGTCCGACGGCCGCGACGGGTTCGCCCTGTGGACCTCCATCGTACTGGGCCGCCTAGCCGCCAAGCCGTCCTGAGGTCGGCGCGGGGCGCGGTCAGGGGCCAAAAGACGGCCAGCGGGGGGCAGGACGGCCAGCGCGCGGGCCCGAGACGGCCAGCGCGGGGCCAGACGGTCAGCCGGGGAGCTTCCCGATGCGGTGCCCGGTGATCCTGGTGGGAGTGATGCGCAGGAACAGGTCGCGCTGGCCGCCCACCCAGGTTTCCACACCGCTGGCGCTGGCCGCGGCGCGCTCCTCGTCGGACTCCATGGGATGGACATCGCCCTGAACGAGGACGCTCCAGCCGGTGTGCGCCATCTCGTCGAAGTGGTCGACCTCGAACGCCACCTTGTAGTCGGCATGCGCGATCCCGGTGTGCAGGTCCTCTTCCATGGTGCTGTGCCGTGCGGTACGGAAGTAAAGCGCGTGGCCCTGGACCTTGAAGTTGACCGGCAGGATGGTCGGGCCGAAGCGGCCGGAATAACCGATCCGGCCGACGCCGCCTGGCGAGATGAGCTGCCAGCTCTCCTCCTCGCCGAACGGTTCCAGGGGGGCCGACGCCGGCTCGGCTGCGGCGGGACCTGAGTACGCGTCGCTCGTAAGGTCAGCCATCAGTGATCCTGTTCCTGGTCGGGGCGCGAGATGTCTCCGCGCCAGAGCCGGACACGTCCGACGCTATACCTAGCGCCCGGGATTTATCATCGCCGACCGGCGGACCACCGCCTGCGTACACCGGACCGCTACGGGCCGGTGACGCGAAGGTGAACGCTATTTGTCGGAACGGTACAAAGGTTCCCCGGGAAAGTTCGTCATGTCTGTCGTATGAGTAGCGGACTTCTACAGTGCACGCTAGAACAGTGCTCGTAATCACCGCTCCTGGCCAGGGAGCTCAGGCTCCAGGCTTCCTCGCCCCCTGGCTCGACGTGCCCGGCGTCGCCGGCCAGCTCGGCGTCTGGTCTGAGCTGACGGGCCTGGACCTCGTCCGGTACGGCACCACGGCCGGCGCCGACGAGATCAGGGACACCGCCGTCGCCCAGCCGCTGCTGGTCGCGGCGGCGCTTGCGGCGGCCGGAGCCCTCCTTGACGGGGCGCTGCCGGCCACCGGTTCCGGCCTGGCCACCGCCGGCCACAGTGTCGGCGAGCTGGCTGCCGGGGCTATCGCGGGGGTGGTCAGCGTCGCGGACGCGCTGCAGCTCGTCGCCGTCCGGGGACGGGCGATGGCCCAGGCGGCCGCCATCGAGCCGACCGGGATGACCGCCGTGCTGGGCGGGGACGAGGCCACTGTGCTCGCCGCGATCGAGGCGCAGGGGCTGACCCCGGCCAACGTGAACGGCACCGGGCAGATCGTGGCGGCCGGGACGATGGAGCAGCTGGCCGCGTTCGCGGCGAACCCGCCCGGCGGGGCCCGGCTGCGGCCGCTGTCAGTGGCGGGCGCCTTCCACACGGTGCACATGGCGCCGGCCGTCGCCGACCTGAGCATGGTGGCCAGTACCATCACGGTCAGCGATCCGCGGATCGTACTGCTGTCGAACCGGGACGGCGCCATCGTCTCCTCCGGACCTGACTGGCTGTCCCGCATCGTCGCGCAGGTCGCCGCGCCGGTCCGCTGGGACGCGTGCATGCGGACGATGGCCAGTCACGGGGTCACCGCGCTCATCGAGCTGCCGCCGGCCGGCACGCTCACCGGCCTGGCCCGCCGGGGCCTGCCCGGCGTCACCGTGGCGGCCATGAAGACCCCCGACGACCTGGACACGGCCCGCAAGCTGGTCGCCGAGCGCACCGGGGACACGCTGGCCGCCGAGGACACCCCGGGATCTGAACAGACCCAGAGGAGACACCCATGACGCTCGCACCTGAGCTGCCGGCCATCACCGATGCCGGCGTCACCGCGCCCCTCATCGGGCCCGCCATTGGGCCCGCCATCGGCGGCACCGCCGCCGACCTGGACGACGCCGGCGTGGCCTGGGCCGGTCATCTGCCCGAATGGCGGTTGCTGGTCGCTCCCCTGGGCGGCACCTTCCGCACGGTACCCAATCCCGGTTTCGCCGACGGCACCAGCACCGAAGTCGGCTACGTCGATGCGCGCAGCGACCGGCGGGCGATCATCCCGCCGTGGCGCGGCCCGATCATCGAGTGGCTGGTCCAGGACGGTGACCCGGTCAGCGCGGGGCAGGCGCTGGCCCGGCTGCTGCCCGACGGCGCCGAGTAACTCCCGCGGTCCTCCCACAGGCAGCCATCAGTCCCGGCCGGCATAGGCCCGGACGACACAGAAAGGCGGCGCAACCTTGCGAGTCCCCAAGCCGGCCGCTGGTGCCCGGATCCTCTCGTTCGGCGGGTACCAGCCGGGCAACGTGGTGACCAACGACGACCTGGCGACCGTCATGGACACCGACGACGCGTGGATTCGCAGCCGCGTCGGCGTGGCGAGCCGGCGGATCGCCGGCCCGGACGAGACCGTTGCGGACATGGCGGTGGCCGCAGCGGGCAAGGCGGTCGCGGGCAGCGGCGTGCCCTTGTCCGACATCGACCTGGTCATCGTGGCCACCTGCAGCACTGAGTCGCTCATCCCGAACGTCTCGGCCACGGTCGCGGCCCGGCTGGGCATCGCCGCGCCGGGTGCCTATGACCTCAACGCCGCGTGCGCGGGCTTCTGCTACGCGCTGGCTAGCGCCAGTGACACGATACGGGCCTGGCACGGCCCGGCACGTGCTCGTCATCGGCGCGGAGAAGATGTCGGCCTGGATCGACCCGGCGGACCGGTCCACCCGCATCATCTTCGCGGACGGCGCCGGCGCGGCGGTGGTCGGCCCGGTGGCAGATCCGGCCGACCCGGCCGGGATCGGCCCGGTCGTGTGGGGCAGTAACGGCGGCATCGCCGACAAGATCCACATCAAGGACCGCAACTCGTTCCTGTTCCAGGAAGGGCAGGCGGTGTTCCGCTGGGCGACCACCGAGCTGCACCCGACCGCCCTGGCGGCCTGCGAGCGGGCGGGCGTGCGGCCGGAGGACCTGGCTGCGTTCATCCCGCACCAGGCCAACCTGCGGATCATCGAGGCGCTGGCCCGCAAGATCGGGGTGCCACGGGAACGGGTCGCCGACGACATCATCAACGCCGGGAACACCTCATCCGCGTCGATCCCGCTGGCGCTGGCGCGGATGACGGAGCGCGGTGAGCTGGTATCGGGTATGCCCGTGCTGCTGCTCGGCTTCGGCGCGGGCATGTGCTATGCGGCGCAGGTGGTCACGGTACCCTGACCGGGCCCCGGTCCGGCGGCGAGCCGGTGGCCGACCCCGACAACAGCGACAGCGACAGCGACAGCGACAGCAACCATAGAACCCAAAAAGGAGTTAACCGGAGATGGCAGTAAACGAACAGGAGATCCTCGCGGGTCTGGCCGAGATCATCGATGAGATCGCAGGCGTCCCGGCCGACGAGGTGACGCCGGACAAGAGCTTCGTGGACGACCTCGACATCGACTCGCTGTCGATGGTGGAGATCGCCGTGGCGGCGCAGGACAAGTTCGGCGTCGAGATCCCCGACGACCAGCTCAAGGACCTCAAGACAGTCCAGGACGTCATCACCTACGTGCACAAGAACGCCAGCTAGCCACCGGAGGCGGATTCATCTGCTCGCCAGCACCGGCGCTGGCGGGCAGCCTTCCCGGCCCCGGCACGTTAGCCCGCGCCGCCGGGCAGGCAGCCACCGATAGCGCGGGCACGCGGCCATCCAGGACGCGGGCCTGGCGCGATGAGATTTGAGGAGCCGATCACAGTGAGCGCAGACGACAGAAGCGTGGTCGTCACGGGCCTGGGCGCAACCACGCCGCTCGGCGGCGACGTCGCATCGACCTGGTCAGGGATGCTCGCCGGGCGCAGCGGCGTGCAGGCGCTGACCGAGGACTGGGCCAAGGACCTGCCGTCCCGGATCGCGGGCGTCGCCGCGGCCGACCCGGCCGAGGCCGTGGGCCGCGTGCAGGCCCGCCGCATGGACCGATGCGAGCAGTTCGCCCTGGTGGCCGCCCGGGAAGCGTGGGCGGATGCCGGCCAGCCCGACGTCAGCCCGGAACGTCTCGGGGTCTCGGTGACCAGCGGCATCGGCGGGATCGGCTCCACCCTGGCCGCCTACGACATCCTCAAGGAAAAGGGCTGGCAGCGGATATCCCCGTTCACCGTCCCCATGCTGATGCCGAACGGCCCCGCCGGATACATCAGCATCGAGCTCGGCGCCCAGGCCGGCGCGCACTCGACGGTCAGTGCGTGCGCGTCCGGGGCCGAGGCGATCGGCTACGGCATCGACATGATCAAGTCCGGGCGCGCGGACATCGTGGTCGCCGGGGGCACCGAAGCCGCGATCATGGCCCTGAACCTGGGCGCGTTCGCCGTGATGCGGGCGCTGTCGGCCCGCAATGACGAGCCGGAGCGCGCCTCCCGGCCGTTCGACAAGGGCCGGGACGGCTTCGTGCTCGGCGAGGGCGCCGGCATGCTGGTTCTGGAGTCCGCGGAGCACGCGGCGGCCCGGGGCGCGAACGTCTACGCGGTCGCGGCCGGCGTCGGGTACTCCTCCGACGGTTACCACATCGCCCACCCGCATCCCGAGGGCCGCGGCGTGATCCTGGCCATGCAGCGGGCGCTGGCCAACGCGGGCGTGTCCGCCGACCAGATCGTGCACGTCAACGCCCACGCCACCTCGACGCCAGAGGGCGACGTGGCCGAGGCACGGGCGATCATGACCGCGCTGGGTCCCGCGGCTGAGCGGGTTGTGGTGACCTCCACCAAGTCGATGACGGGACACCTGCTCGGCGGGGCGGGCGCGGTCGAGTCGGTGGCGGCCATTCTCGCGCTGCGGGACCGGACCGCCCCGCCCACGATCAACCTGGAAGATCCCGACGACGGCGTCAAGGTCGATGTCGCGACCGAAGCGCGACCGCTGCCACGGGGCGGCCGGGAGCCGATAGCGGCGCTCAACAACGCCTTCGGCTTCGGCGGCCACAACGTCTCGGTCGTCTTCACCGTCCCCTGACCGGCCCGGCGAGTCCGGGCCGCCGGCCCGGCGAGCGGCCGGTGTACGGTCCGCGCCACTGCGGGCAGCCGGGGGTTCCGGGGACCGTCCTCCGGGCCCAGCAGAGCCCGCTGCCAACCGTATCTTTCGCCGCTCGGAAGGAGAACTCAGGTGACCGTTGTGGACAACAACCGCGCCGTGCCCGGCCCAGGCCGCTGCCCCGGCGGAGGCCGGGGCCACCCTGCCACGCGACCCGACGATCCGGCTGGAGGCCCTGTTCGACACCGGAACGCTGGAGGTGATCACGCTGGACACCGGTGCCGGGGCAATCGCCGGCGTGGGCCGGATCGACGGCACCGGGGCGGTCGCCTTCGCGTCCGACCCGCGCGTACAGGGCGGCGCGTCGGGTGAGGGGGGCTGCGCGGCGATCGTGGCCGCGTACGAGGAGGCGATGGCCCAGGGCGTGCCCATCATCGGGCTGTGGCACTCGGGTGGGGCCCGGCTGGCCGAGGGGGTGGCCAGCTTGCACGCGGTCGGCTCCGTGTTCGCGGCGATGACACGCGCCTCGGGTGTGGTCCCGCAGATCTCGGTGGTCCTCGGCCCGGCGGCCGGAGGGGCCGCTTACGGGCCGGCCCTCACCGACATCGTCATCCTGTCCGGGCAGGGCCGGATCTTCGTCACCGGCCCGGACGTGGTCCGCAGCGTGACCGGCGAGGACGTCGACATGGCGCGGCTCGGCGGGCACGAGCCGCATTCCCGCCGGTCCGGGGTGGCGGCCATCGTCACCGATTCCGACACCGACGCGATCGCCCGGGCCAGGCACCTCGCTGCGCTGCTGGGGGACCAGGGGAAGGTAGCGGACGACACGCCGGACGCCAACTTCGCCGGGCTGCTGCCCGAATCGCCGCGCCGCGCCTACGACGTGCACCCGGTCATCGGCCAGCTACTGGACGAGCCGGGGGTCGAGCTGTTCCCGAAGTGGGCGCCGAACGTGGTGACCACGCTCGGCCGGCTCGGCGGCGGGACGGTGGGTGTTATCGCCAACAACCCGCTGCGCCTGGGCGGCTGCCTGGACGCCACCTCGGCCGAGAAAGCGGCCCGCTTCGTGCGGATGTGCGACGCCTTCGGGGTACCGCTGGTGGTGCTCGTCGACACGCCAGGTTATCTGCCGGGCGTCGGCCAGGAGTGGGACGGGGTGGTCCGCCGCGGCGCCAAGCTGCTGCACGCGTTCGCGGAGGCGGTCGTGCCGCGGGTCACACTGGTGACGCGCAAGGCCTACGGCGGGGCTTACGTCGCGATGAACTCCCGCTCGCTGGGCGCGACCCGGGTGCTGGCCTGGCCCAGCGCGGAAGTGGCCGTGATGGGCGCGGTGGCCGCGATCCGGATCCTGCACCGGCGCACGCTCGCCGCGACCGAGCCGGACAAGCTGCACGAGACCGAGACGGCGCTGGCCGCCGAGCACGAGCGCACCGTAGGCGGCCTGCAGCGCGCCCTGGACCTTGGTGTCATCGACGAGGTCATCGACCCGGCGCAGACCCGCCAGGCGATCGCCCGCGCGATCGCAGAGGCGCCGCAAGCCCGCGGCCGGCACCGCAACATACCGCTTTGATTCGGGGGGGCGACCCCCCGAACCCCCCGCATGCGCTGTGCTGGCCCGGGGGGCGACCCCCGGAACCCCCCGCATGCGCTCCGCGCCCGCGCGGTGATACCTCGCCGACAGCGCTGGCCCCGGGGGCGACCCCCCGAAACCCCCCGCATGCGCTCCGCGCCCGCGCGGTGGTACTTCGCCGACAGCGCTGGCCCGGGGGGCGACCCCCCGGAACCCCCCGCATGCGCTCCGCGCCCGCGCGGTGGTACTTCGCCGACAGTGCTGGCCCGGGGGGCGACCCCAGTGTGCCTGGTCAAATGGCCAACGTGATCTTGTGATGTGGTCCCGGGTTGTGATGGTAGCGGGGTGGCGTGGTCGGCGCGGGGGTCCGTCAGCAGGTCTTTGATGGCCTGGGGGGTGGCGTCGGTAACGGTGGCATGGATGGTGACCTGGTCTTTGTCCCGGTTGTAGACCGCTTGCATGTCGAACACATCAAGCAGCCGTTCCGTCAGGCTGGCCGGGGCTTCGGTGAGGATGTCACCCAGGAACGGCAGCTCATCCAGCAGCGTGGGGTCATTGATCGGCTGGGCCGGGGCTTCTTCGAGCGCGGCTAGCTGGGTTTCCAGGGTGGTGCGCTGGGTGTAGAGATCGGTGAACCGGGCCCGGATCCGCTGGCGCAGGGCCTGCGCCGCCGGGTCCCCGGGATCGGCCGGAGTCTCCAGCTCGGTGATCAGCGCGGTCTCGGCGGTGTCGAGCCGGGCGATCTTGCGGCGGATGGCGGCGGCTTGCTTGTCGCGGCGCTCGGCCTGCCCGGCGGCGCTGGCGGGCAGCTGGGTGGTGAGCTGGGCGGCCCGGTCGGGGCCGAATACCCGCTCGGTGAAGAACCGGGCCAGCGCCGCCACCATGATCTCTTCGCGGACGGCGACGGTGCGGTGGTCGGGGTGGGCGGCGTAGTGGCGGGGCAGGCCCGGGATCGTGCGGGCACCGGTAGTAGGTGTAGGTGCGGATGGTGGTGCCGGTCATTCGGCGGTGGCAGATGGAGCAGTACAGCCGGGAGCGGAGCTTGTACCGGCGGCCGGTGCGGCGGGTGGGCATTTCGGGGTCGCGGACGTTGCCGTGCCGGCGGCCCATCCGCTGGGCCGCGTCCCAGGTCGCCATGTCCACCAGGGCGGCGTGCGTGGGCTGGGCGGACCAGATCCACTCACTAGCCGGCATCCACATCCTTTTGCCGGCTTTGAAGCGGCGCCGGCCCATCACCTGGTGGCCGGTGTACTTGGGGTTGGACAGGATCTCATCAACCAGGGCGAGGGACCAGCCGGCGGCTGGCGGCGGGTAGGTGTGCGGGTCGGCGGCCAGCCGGGCGCGGATGGTGGGCTTGCCCAGATGCTCGCTGACGCGCCAGGTGTAGATGCGGGTGATGACCGGCCCGTAGACGGGGTCTTCGGTGAGCCGGGTTTTGGTGCGGCCTTCGGCGGCCTTGAGGGGGTTGGGGTGCGGGTGCTTCTGGCCGGTGTAGCCGATGGGGACCTTGCCGAGGTTCCAGCCGGCCAGGGAATGTTCTTTCAGCCCGTCCCAGACTTTGCCTTTCAGTTGCAGCCGGTACCATTCCGCGACGCCTTGCTTGACCCGGCGGACGAGAACGGTGGTCGCGTTGATCCCCTCGATATTGAACGGCTCATCGGTCGCGAATATCGGAATGCCCTGATCCTGTAGCTCTCTTTCCAGTTTCAGTGAGTTGTACATGCTGCGGGCGCTGCGCTCGATGTCCTCACAGACCACGAACGCGAAGTGAGGGGTGGGGGATTTCGCCTCGCTGAGCAGATCCGCGATGCCGCCGTCGCGGGGGATCCCGGCAGCGGCGGCGACCTGCCAGGCGTCCCCGTGCCCCCGGGCTTCCAGGTCATCCCCGCCCGATTCGACGTCCCAGTAGTAGGCCACGATCTGGCAGCCGGGCGGCAGCCAGGCGCGGCAGCCAGGCGCGGAGCGGGATTGCGGATCTGCCGGTTCATCGACGCGACCGGGTCCTGCAAGCGCTCGTTGGAGGTCCGGCCCAGGAACGCCACCGGGACCAGCTCAGCCGGCCCGGCGGTGGCGGCCAGGGCCTGGGGGATGTCTGCGGCTGTCACGGTCATGCTGTCTCCTTACGTCCCGGGCCGCCGGGCCCGGTGCCGGCGGGCCCAGGCCAGCAGGTCCCGGATTACCTCGGCCTGCCGCTCGTCCAGTTCCCTGGCTTTCCGCCCAGTCTCTATCTTTATCTTGTACCGGACTTTCATCCCGCCCGGCCTTTCCCCTGCCCTCAAATTATATGCGATAATACGCGGCCCGGGGATGGTATCCGGTGAATTACTGGCCTGTTCTTCTGTCTTTACCTGTTTTTGTCCGGCCTGCTCATTGCCCATTTATCTCCTTTCCTTTTCCTGCGCCCGGGGTTTCTTTAGTGCGCGTGAGCGCATTTGCTGGCCCGCCTGGCTGTCACCTCGCCGTCGTCCCGGCCGTCAGGGGTGCGGGGCGGGCCGGGCCTGTCCAGGTGGAGCGCCCCGCTGGACGAACGACCTGGACAGGGCCGGCCCGGTCTGCTCGGCTTGTCCCGGGATGACGGCGAGGTGACCGGCAGGCCTTCCACCCCCGCCCCGTGCGGCGGCATGGCCTGGTGCCCCCGTCACCGAGCCGGAGGACCCCGCCGGAGGCATCATCTTTCACCGGCCTAGCGGCGGGGCCAGGTCACCCCGCGCCGTCAGCACGAACCAGGTCGCCAGGCCGGTGACCACGGCAGGGCCGGATGGCTGGCCTGGCAGCAGGTTCAGCACGGCCAGCGACAGCAGCGCGGTGAGCAGGGCGCGGAAGAGAAGGTGGCGGGGCCGTCCGTGCCAGATGCGGGCGGGGATGAGCGCGGCCATCCCGAGCAGGCTGGCAGGGAGTTCGCCCCGTGCCTGGGGTGGTCCCGGTGCGGGGGTAGCGGTGCCGGGCTGATCGGCGGTCAGGTCGGCGTAGGCCTCCGACCGTCCCCAGGCGGTGCGGAGCTGGGCGTAGGCGTTCGCGGCGGCGGTGTAACGCGGCTCGTTACCGCCGTCAGGCCGGTCGGGGTGGGCGGCGGCGGCGATGGCCCGCCAGGCGGCCCGGACCTGCTCATCGCTCGCGTCCGGATCGGTGGGCAGCCCGAGCACGGTGAACGGGTTCATGGGTGGCTCCTTGGCCCGAGCACGTCGTCCAGGAATCCCATTCCCGGCCCCGGTGGCGGTGGCTGGCCGTCCGGCGGCGGTGCGGGTGGGGGGATGATGACGGTGGGGGCCCGGACCTGAGCCGCGGGGAGGCCGAGGGGGAGGGTTTGGGCCGGGCGACCTGCACGAACGTCGCGCCGCCCCGGTGGATGTAACAGGCTTGGCCGACGTCCAGGGTGCGGATCAGGTCGGGGTCGGCGATCCAGGCGTGCTGGGTGCGGGTGGTGCCTTCCTCGCCCCAGGTCGCGCCGACCAGCTTGTGCGCCGATTCCAGCACGCGGCGTGTTCCGGCTAGTTCCACGACGGGCTGGGGATGGGGGGTGCTCATCAGCCAGATCCCGCCATCGGCGGTGGCGGCGATCCGGTACCGCTCGTCGTCGTCGCGTCCGAGTCCTTGTCAGGATTGGGCGGACACTTGCACGCCGAGGCCGAGGGACCGGCCGCGTTCATACAGGTTGGAGATGGACGGCGGGACACGGCGGGACACGGCGGAATAGTCGTCGGCGGCGAGCAGGATCGCCCGCCGCTCGGCGCCGGGGTCGGTGGCGGTGTGGGCGACCAGTTCGGTCAGGGCCATGGCCTGGGCTTCGGCCACGGATTGCTCGCGGGTGCCTTCCAGGATGCAGTACCAGGCATCCGCCCCGGCCAGGTCGCCGGGCCCGTCCAGGGCCGGGCCGAGCCGGCCGAGCAGGGTCGCGTAGCGGAGCTGGATGTCGCCGACATGGGGTTTGGCCGCGCGGATGCGGGTGATGGCGGCGCGGTGCAGGCCGTCGCCGTAGGCGGTTTCCAGCCAGGCCACGTCGAGGCGGTCCAGGAAGCTGGCCGCATTCGCGGGCGGCCCGTCGGGGGCGGCGAGGGCGAGGTTGACGACGGCTTGCATGACGTCGGTGTAGTAGGCGGCGGCCCCGTCCCCGGTCTCGATCATCTGAAGCAGCAGGACGCCGAGGTCGCGGGGCGGCAGGTCCCACAGGCACAGCCGGGGCTCATCGGGCCAGATCGCGACCCGCCGTGCCCCGACCCCGTGCAGCAGGCGGCGGGTCCGTTCGGCCTTCACCCGCGCGTCCGGGCCGCCTTTACAGTCCAGCACGACCAGCAGCGGCCGGTCGCCTTCCCCGCGCAGGTGGGTGGCGTGGGTGGCGGCGTACCAGCCGGCCCATAGCCGCATCATCAGGTTCGTTTTCCCCGACCCGGACGAGCCGATGATCACCGAGTGGCGGCTGAACGAACGGGCGGGGACGGTGAGGATGGGCCGCCATTTGTGCCGGATGGCCCGGATGACCGGGCCGATGACGACCTGGCCACTGCGGGTGAGGAGGGGGACGGTGCCGGGGGCGGCGGCCCGGCCGCGTGCGGCGCGGACCTGGCGGCGCCATTGCCGGGTGTCGAACTCGATGGGTGCCGAGGCGGTCAGCCCGGCGAGGCCGGTGGTGATGGCGTAGATCCGCCACGCCCACAGCAGGCCGCCGATGGCCAGCCCGGCCGGGATCGCGACCGGGGCGACGAGGAGCCCGGCGCGCAGGATGGCCCCGGCGGCTAGCAGCCGCCAGGCGTTCCCGTAGTCCTGCACGGGGGCCAGGGCGATGGCTGGCCAGGCGCGGAGCCGGATGGCCTGGCCGATGGCGTACACAAACGTCATGGGCAGCGCCCAGGCGGCGGACCGCCACAGCCGGGCCGGTGGCCAGCCGCGCAGCCAGGCAGCCAGGTAGCCGATGGCGGCGACGGTAGTTAACGGCCAGGCCGTCACCGCGACGGCGGTCACGATCAGCCAGCCGACCAGTTTGAAGCCTTTGCGGATGAGCCACAGGGCGGCGGTGAGCCGCAGCCAGGACCACACGCTCACCAGACCGCTCCTTCGGGCAGGTCGCGGATCACGATGCGGGGGGCCAGCGGTGCGGGCAGCACGTTGACCGCGCGGGTCACTACCGGGGTGGCGGGCTGGGCGGTGAGGTAGATGACCTGGGCGTAGCGGGCGGCCCGGCCTGGCGGCGAGTGGGGGCCGTAGTCGCTGGTGCGGGCCAGCAGGTTCTGCATGATGCCCGCCGTGCGCGCCAGCGGCTTGGCGGTCAGTTCCGCTTCGATGGCCCAGATCTGCCCCGCATACGGGGACCCGTCGAGGCTGGGCCAGTGGATTTCGGCGTCCGGCACGTGCACGCCGCTCGCCGGGCCGCCGGTGGCGGCGCGGATGCGGCGTTCGCTACGCCACCACGCCTGCCCGTCCTGGTACGCCTCCCCACCTTCCAGCCACAGCCGGACGGCCAGCACGGCGCAGATGTGGGCCAGGCGGCCGAGGGAGGGCCGGGTCGCGGGGTAGCCCAGGCCGGTGGCTTTGATCCCGGCGGCCGTCAGCCAGCACCAGGCCGGGCCGGTCGCTAAGGTGCCGGTCTGGGCGTAGCCGCTCTTGCGCCAGCGGGCCACTATGCCGCGCAGGCGGTCCGCCCGCACCTCCAGTGCAGCGGCGAGCAAATCGTATGGTGCCCCAAACTGCTCCCCGCACAGCATCAACCCGACGATGTCACGGTCTCCCAGCCGCACGCTCCCAGCGTCGGCGCGGCGGAACGGCAGAACATTGCCCGGCTGCGGCTGCATGGCATCCGGTTCTATCCCCCCGGACCGGCCGACCGGACCGGAACCTCCGTTTTCCGGCAATGCCGGTGGTTCCGGCAGGCCTGTACCGGCAGGCCGGTGGGTGTCGCCGCTGGTTAGGTGGCGTAGAACCAGTCCAGCTCGTCCAGCAGCGCGGTTAAGGAGCCGGCGGCCAGGTCGGTAGTGCCGTGGCTGGCGTGCCACTTCCCGTCCGCACCGTCGGCGGGGGCGCGGACGTGCCAGTCCGGGTGCTGGAGCTGGAAGATGATCCGCCGCAGGATGTCCCGGTCCGGGGCCGTCCAGCCGGTCACTGGGCGGCCACGATCTCTTCGAGCCGGTTCAGTAGCTCTCTCAGCGACAGGGCCGCGACGATATGGCAATTCTGGCTGTCACCCTTTTCCGCGATGAAGCGGGTGGCCCCGTCCTGTGGATGGATGGACCACTCGGGATGTTCCTGGATGAAACGTTCTTGCCGGACGACTTGATCAAGCGGCAATGACACGACTGACGATCCTTGCCCGACCCGTAAGACCCGTTGGGACCGTGCCCGGTCACGGGTCAGTTACCGGGCACAGCCAATAGCCAGTGTAGATAGTATAGACAGTTTGAGCCACCGCAATCGGTGTAGACAGTATGCGCAGGTCAAGGATGGTTTGACATGATCCACATGTGCCACCCGACCGCGAACCGCAGTTGCCGTCACGCGCTGTGGAGCAAGCGCTACGGCAGCGTTGCCAGGCCGGGGAATGGGCGCCGGGTCAACGGCTACCGGCTGTAGCTGAGCTGGCACAGGAATACGGAGTGGCACGGAACACGATCATGAAGGCGCTGAGGCGCCTGTCAGATGATGGCCTCATTGAGATTGTGCCCAACTGGGGAACATTCCGTAAGTTAGCGGCAGGTCCAACGCGGTGATTCGGGCGGGTGAAAAAAGGTCACCAGCACGCGCGTGCCCGTCATGAGCATCTAGTTTGACCGGTACCGGGGAGCCACGCTGTTTCCTCATCTGCCGGTTAGGGGGGTACCTCGTGTGCGTGTGCTTGCACCTTCTTCCGGTCATCTGGGCGGCCAGTACCCAATGCTTTTATCTTTTGACCTTTTTCTCTTGATCTTGGTCTTGATCTTTGTTTTTGCCTGGGTGGGTGCCGTCCTGTGGAGCTGCTTCCTGACCTCGGCCCCTGGTTGCGGGGGTGAGGTCAGGAAGTGGTTAGCGGAACGGGCTGGACGGCACCCGGCCAGGCCAGCGGCGGTAGCCGTTGTCATGCGGGGCGCACAGGGCCCATGCGGGCAGGCGGGCGAGTGGGCGAGGGTTGTACGGGCGGTGTGCGGGGTCTGTGCGGGCGGCGCCTGGCGGCGGTGATTGGAATCGGCCCAGAAATGCCTAGCCCAGAGATCTTGTGACAAGGACTCCTGGCCCTGGCCCGCAGCGGCAGGGAGGACATACCGTGTGAAATGACTTTGGGAGAAGCATGGCATCCGATCGTGACGGAACCGGTCTGAGGTCACTGGCTGAGGCTTCCGCGAGCCCAGGGCTGCCGAAGGCCCCGACGGGGATCCGGGGGCTGGACGCGCTCACCGGGGGCGGGCTGCCGCGGGCCACGTCGACGGTTGTGACGGGCGGTACCGGATCCGGCATGACGCTGCCGGGGCTGCAGTTCCTCGTCGCGGGCGCCCGGGAGCATGGCGAGCCAGGCGTGCTCGTCACCTTTGTGCGACACCAGCCGGACGCGCCCCGGTCCCGGCCCTCGGCCCGCCGGGGGACCGCCACGAAGCGGGGTTCAGGTGACGAATACGCTGCGATCTGGTTACGCCGGTTATGCCCGGCGGGGTTCGCCGTGACGACGCAGGATACCGGGGCGGCAATGCCGAGGGATCCCCTGGAGGTATTGCGCCGCGAGCTGGACGCGGCACGGGAGACCTTGCGCGGCATCCGGGCCGGCGGAGCTGACGCCTTGCTCATCGGCAGCGGCAGCGGCGAGGAGCTGTTCGCGCGCAGCGGCGCCGCCCGCGCCATGGAGGTATTGCGCCGCGAGCTGGACGCGGCACGGGAGACGTTGCGCGTCATCCGTACCGGCGGATTCGACGCCCTGGTGATCGACGCCGGCGGCGGCAGCGAGGTGTTCGCGCTCGGCGGCGCCGGCCCGGCGGACCGGCTGCTGGTGGAGAGCGTCGCGGATCGTGGGGCCGGCTACTTCCGGGCGGTGGCCGTCGACTTCGACGGCACCCTGGCTGATGGCCCGGTCGCGCCGGCCACGCTGGCCGCGCTCACCGGGGCGCGGGCCCGGGGGGTCCGGGTGATTGTGGTCACCGGGCGGATCATGAGCGAGCTGCGCGCCGTGTTCCCGGAGGTCGACGAGCACATTGACGCGGTCGTCGCCGAGAACGGCGCCGTGCTGGTCACCCACGGCGGCGTCCGCCTGCTCGCTGACCCGATCGGCGGCGCGGTGAGCGCTGCGCTGTCCGGCCGCGGGGTCGCCCACCGCCGCGGGCGGGTGATAGTCGCCGGCGCCGCCGCCGACGAGCCGGCCGCGCTTGCGGTGGTCCGCGAGCTGGGCCTGGACTGCCGGCTCGTCCCCAACCGGGGCGAGCTGATGATCCTGCCGGCCGGGGTGACCAAGGGCAGCGGCCTGCTCGAGGCGCTCGGCGATCTGGGCCTGTCGCTGCACAACACGATCGGCGTCGTTGACGCCGAGAACGACCACAGCGTGCTGGATGCCTGCGAGGTCGGGGTGGCCGTCGCCAACGCGGTCGAGGCCATCCGCGCGCACGCCGACATGACGCTGGCGCTGCCGGACGGCCCGGGGGTGGCCGACCTGCTGCTGGGGCCGCTGCTGGCCGGCCGGGCCCATCTGCATCCCCGCCGCTGGCAGGTCACGCTGGGCGCCGACGACGACGGCGAGCCGGTCACGCTGCCCGGCTCGCAGCTCAACATCGCCGTCTGCGGCGGCACCGGGGGAGGCAAGTCCTACCTGGCCGGGCTGATCTGCGAACAGCTGATCCGCCTCGGCTACTGCCTGGTCGTCTTGGACCCCGAGGGCGACCATCACGGGCTCGGCGAGCTACGCGACGTTATCATCACCGGGGGCGACGAGGGCCGCCTCGCCGAGCCCGGCGAGGTCGTGCGCCTGCTCCGGCACGGCCACGCCAGCGTGGTCACCGACCTGTCCCGCCTCGGCGCCGCGGCCCGCGCGGCCTACGCGGCGGACCTGGCCAGCGCAGTCGAAGCCCACCGGGCCGCAACCGGCATTCCGCAGTGGGTGGTCGTCGACGAAGCCCATGGACCCATCGGGCGGGAGGTGACCGCGCGCCGCCTGTTTGACCCCGCCGCCGAGGGCTACCTGCTCATCACCTGGCAGCCCGAGGAACTGTCGGCCGACGCCCTGCTCGCCCTGGACGCGGTCATCACCCTCGGCTCTGCCCGGCCCGACAGCCGGTTCGTCGACATCACCGCGGCGGTGGCCGATATGCCCCGCGCCGAGATCGCCCGTCTTCTCTCCGGGCAGGCCGGCCGCGCGGTGCTGGCCTGGCGGCAGCGCCCCGGCCGGGCGGTGGCGTTCACCCTCGGGCCCCGGACCACACCCCATCTGCGCCACGCGCACAAGTACGGGTGGGCCGGCGTCGAGCCCGCCCGCCGGTTCTACTTCCGGACCGGGCCCGACACCCCCACCGTGGCGGTCGCCGCCAACCTCGCCGAACTGGAAGCCGAGCTCGGCCGCTGCGACCCGGGCGTGCTGCGCTACCACTGCCCCCGCCACGACTTCTCCGGCTGGGTGGCGGGCGTCTTCCGCGATGAGCGCCTCGCCAGCCACCTCGCCGCCGCCGAGGCCACCCTCCCGGCCGACAGCCATGCCGCGGTCGTCGAGCAGGTTCGCCTGGCGCTCATCGCCACACTCCAGGCCCGCGGCCCAAGCTGAACCCGCTGTCCCGGATTGTGCTGCTGGCGTCGTGGCGGGTCGCCCGCGCGATTCGCCCGAACACCAGGGCACACGCGCCTTACGTAGGTGGCCAGCTCACCCGCCTGCGCCGTCAGGCGCTGCCAGGAAACAGTGCCCGTAGGGCGCCAATGGAGCGGCACCTTCTGACGTGTTCCCGGCGCCATTGGTAACCGGATCCAAAGTATCCATGGCGGCAGCAGTACGACTGCCACAGTGCCCGGTATGTAACAATCCGTCAAGGTGAGCATCGTCACCCTGTGGTGAGCTAACCGGCGGCTCTGCGCCTGCACGGGCACGGGCAGGCTGGCGGAGGGCTGAGCGGCGGGACAGACGTCTGTGACCGCGTGCCGGCGCTCGGGCGGGTCCTGGGCGATGACGCGGGCAGCTGCCCGCGCCAGGGCTCTTGCGCCCGGTTCGCGGAATGCCGTTAAGTAGATGTGCGGTCTGGTCGGCCCGGACCCTGTTCTGCTCGCCGCTCGCCACCTCAGTGACTTCGGGGAGCGTCTGAGCGAGCAAATCGACCACCGGCCAGACAGCACCATCGCCGGCGCAGCCGGTAATGCGGTCCGCGGCGTATCCGGTGCGCAGGACGGTGTAGCGGGCCTTGATGGCGTCGGGGACCAGGATCTCGACCGGCTGGTCGGCCAGTTCTTCGCGGGGGTACCCGAACGGCCGTTCGGCCTGGGCGTTGACCAGCACGATCCGCCCGCTCTCGTCCACGCACACTGTCGCGTCCGGTGCCGCCTCCAGCAGCCCGGCAATGATGGGATCAGTGATCTGCCGCACGATCAGGCACGCTCCGCAATAGGAAAGTTACTTTAAGTTATGACCTCACATCCGTCCGTTGCCGCAGCCGACGTCGGCCGCCTGCCCGGGTCCGGTCCTGCTCGGGAGCGGCGCATGGGCACCATTTGGGTTGTGCCCGGTCTGGTGCGGCGGCGTGCGTTCCGTCCGGCATGGCGGGTGGCGGGTGGGTGGGCGGGCCATCCTTGTGGTTGCTGCTGTTTCCGTGTGCGCTGGGCGCGGCCGGGGAGGAGTGTGACGGCGCTCGCCCCCGGCTTGTGCGGGTGGTTCTCCTGTTGGTGCCTGCCTTTCCCTGGCCGGCGCGGCCGCTCACGCTGGCCGCCTTAGCCTGGTGGTCTCAGAGCTGGGCCGTCCGCTCGACGACCATCTGGCGAGTCGGCCGCGCTGGGGAGGGATTGTTCTGCATCATGGGAGCGAACCTGGAAGATTCGGTGTCACTAGTGTTCCCCTTCGCTGCGGGCTCGGGTCACAGTTCGGTGATCCACTCGATCACCAGGCGTCGGCTTGGGTTGGCTGTTTGCCATTTGGAATGGCACGCCCCCCGGAACCCCCCGCATGCGCTCCGCGCCCGCGCGGTGGTACTTCGCCGACACACCGGCCGCTCACCGGGCACAAGGCCCGGTTCGCTGGGTCGGTCACGAGCGCCTCGCCGTGACCCGCTGCGGTGCTCGCCAATAGCAACCGGCGCTCATCCGAGCCTCCGGCCCGGGTTCGCTGGGCCGGTTAGGTGGGGCCGGTGGAGGTGCCGGGGGCGGAGGTGCCGTCAGCGGGGGCGGAGGGGCCGACGGGCTCGTCATCCGTCGTGCCCGGGGCGGAATCGGCGGATTGGGCAGGCCGACTTTCCTGCAGCAGCTCCTCCAGGCGGGAGCCGACCACCCGGCGGAAGGTGCGGTGCGGGCGGCTGCGGTCGAGCACGGCCACCTCGAGCTGGCTGCTGGGCACGTTAGCCTGCTCGCCGTTGTTGGGCGCGGCCAGCGCCGCCAGCGCCGCGCTGAGCGCCTCGGTCAGCGACATGCCGTCGGAGTAATGTTCCTTCAGCACGGTGGAAACCTGGTCGGCCTGGCCGCCGATGGCCGCGAACCCATGCTCATCGGCCACCGACCCGTCGAACGTGATGCGGTAGATCTGGTCGTCACTGGCGCTTTCTGCCGCCTCGGCGACGATGATCTCGACCTCGAACGGCTTGCTGCTCTCGGTGAAGATCTGGCCGAGTTGCTGCGCGTACCAGTTGGCGATGCCCCGGGCGGTGACGTCACGGCGGTCGAACTGGTAGCCGGTGACGTCGGCGTAGGTCACGCCGGCCTTGCGCAGGTTCTCGTACTCGTTGTACCGGCCGACCGCCGCGAAGGCGATCCGGTCGTAGATCTCGCTGATCTTGTGCAGCGCCCGGGACGGGTTCGGCGCCACGAACAAGATGCCGCCGGCGTACTGGATGACGACCCCGCTGCGGCCGCGCGCGATGCCCTTGCGCGCATAGTCCGCCTTGTCTTTCATCACCTGTTCAGGCGACACGTAGAACGGCATGGACACCGCAGGCGTTTCCTTTACTCGCGAGTTCGGCTGGGACAGGTAGGCGGGATGGGTACCTCGGTCAGCTGGATTCGAACGGGGCCGAGGGGCCGTCCGGCGACTGCATGCGTTCGTTGACCACGGCCCTGGCGTGCTCCTCGGCTTCAGCTTCGGACAGCCGGCTGTAGCCGTCCGCGGTCAAGACCCCGATCACCGGGTAGATCGAGCGGGTCAGATCCGGGCCGCCGGTGGCCGAGTCGTCGTCGGCCGCGTCGTACAGCGCCTGCACGCAGGCCCGCACCGTCTGCTGGGCGGCCATGCCGTCGCGGTAGAGCTTCTTCAGCGAGCCCCGGGCGAACACCGACCCGGAGCCGATCGAGTGGTACCGGTGCTCCTCGTACGGGCCGCCAGCCACGTCGTAGCTGAAGATCCGGCCTAGCCCGGCGTCCTCGTCGTAGCCGACGAACAGCGGGACGACGGCGAGGCCCTGCATCGCGGCGGCGATGTTGCCCCGGATCATCGTGGCCAGCCGGTTGGCCTTGCCCTCCAGCGACAGCGACCGGCCTTCCATCTTCTCGTAGTGCTCCAGCTCCACCTGGAAGAGCCGGACAAACTCCAGACCCACACTGGCCGTACCCGCGATCCCCATGGCGGAGAACTCGTCCGTGCGGAAGACCTTCTCCACGTCGCGTTTGGCGATCATGTTGCCGGCGGTCGACCGGCGGTCACCGGCGATGACGACGCCGTCCTCGCAGACCGCCGTCACGATCGTCGTGGCGTGCGGCAGGTCGGGCAGTACCCCGCCGGCCGCGGACGCCGCCCGCACCGAACTGCCGGGCAGCAGGTCGGGGGCATAGGAGGCGAGGAAGTCAGCAAACGACGGGATTCTGGCCGTCATGAACGCCTCCGGGAAACGCCTGCTCGCATCCAAGTCGAAGCCC
This sequence comes from uncultured Actinomycetes bacterium, assembly GCA_963775825.1. GTDB lineage: Bacteria > Actinomycetota > Actinomycetes > Streptosporangiales > Streptosporangiaceae > Bog-532. The sequence goes on along the minus strand of CAVZKY010000047.1, from coordinate 24,433 downwards.
ACGCGGATCCTTCCGTTTTCCTGCCAGCGGTCTTACAAACAGACACTACTGCGACGTGCGGGCGCCGTGCACAAAGGTCGCGTGGCGGACGTCAGCCTTCGGCGAACCGCCCCCGGGAACCAGCACCACCCCGCACCGACAGCGTTGAGCGCACGCGAGGCTTGTGCCTCACGTGCGCTCCAGGGGGAGCCGTGCCCGCCCGGCGGGCGGGCGCCTACTGGCCGCCCTTCTGCACGTACGAGCGCACGAACTCCTCAGCGTTCTCCTCGAGTACCTCGTCGATCTCGTCCAGGATCGCGTCGACGTCATCCGAGAGCTTCTCGTGCCGTTCCTGGACCTCTTCGGTCGACCGGGCCTCGGTCTCCTCGGCTTCCTCGGTGCGGCGCGACGTCTGCCGCTGACCGCCGGTGTCATTTTTTGCCATCCTGGTACCTCCGTCACTCGGGAGCGTTCCCTGCCCCAACGCTATCTTCGCCCGCCGGCACCTTGTTCAACCGTTACCTGATCTATCAACTTCGGTCTCATGGTCAGGCAGCCTCTCCTTGCGGAGGGGCGGTCCCCGTCTGACCAGCGGCCGGGAGGCCGCTGTGCGGGGTCGACGTTTCGTCGCCTCCTGCCGCCGCACCCGTGGGTGGGCGCACGCCCGGCCTCGACGGTGACCGCGCAGTACCAGCGCCGCCCGTCAGCTCGCCGGTTCACCCGGTCTGCCCGGTGAGCGCCCCCACCAGATCCGCGGCCGTCCGGCAGCGCCGCAGCAGATCCCCGACGTGGGCCTTTGTGCCGCGCAGCGGCTCGAGGGTCGGTACCCGCTGCAGCGACTCGCGGCCCGGGATGTCGAAGATGACCGAGTCCCAGGACGCGGCCGCGACGGATTCGGCGTACTGGCGCAGGCAGCGACCGCGGAAGTAGGCCCGGGTGTCCTCGGGCGGCTCCTCGACGGCCCGCCGGATCTGCTCCTCGGTGGCGAGCCGCACCATCCGGTCCTTCACGGCCAGCCGGTTGTACAGCCCGCGGGACTGCCGGACGTCGGAGTACTGCAGGTCGATGAGCTGCAGCCGGGGGTGGTCCCAGCTGAGCCCGTCCCGGGCCCGGAAGCCCTCCAGCAGTTCCAGCTTCGCTACCCAGTCCAGCTCGCGGGACAACTGCATCGGGTCCTCGGCCAGCCGGTTGAGGACCGATTCCCACCGGTTCAGCACGTCGGTGGTCATCGGGTCGACGTCCGAGCCGTACTTGTCCTCGGTGTACTTGCGGGCCAGCTCCAGATACTCCATCTGCAGCTGGATGGCGGTCATCTTGCGGCCGTCCCGCAGCGTGACCAGGCGCCGCAGCGACGGGTCGTGCGAGATGGCGCGCAGGTCCGCGACCGAGGTCTCCAGGGACAGGTCCGCGTTGAAGAACCTGTCCTCGATCATCGACAGAACCAGCGCGGTCGTGCCCAGCTTGAGGTAGGTGGCCACCTCGCTCATGTTGGCGTCGCCGATGATGACGTGCAGCCGCCGGTACTTCTCCGGGTCGGCGTGCGGCTCGTCCCGGGTATTGATGATGGGCCGCTTCAGCGTGGTCTCCAAGCCGACCTCGACCTCGAAGAAATCGGCCCGCTGGCTGAGCTGGAACCCCACGCCCCGGCCGTCCGCGCCGATGCCCACCCGGCCGGCGCCGCAGATCACCTGGCGGGAGACGAAGAACGGCGTGAGGTGCCGGACGATGTCGGCGAACGGGGTGGCCCGCCGCATCAGATAGTTCTCGTGGCAGCCGTAAGAGGCGCCCTTGTTGTCGGTGTTGTTCTTGTACAGCTGGATCGGCGCGGCCCCGGGGATCGTGGCGGCGCGCTCCGCCGCCTCAGCCATGATCCGCTCGCCGGCCTTGTCCCAGATCACCGAGGACAGCGGGTTGGTGCACTCGGGGGTGGAGTACTCCGGGTGCGCGTGGTCAACGTACAGCCGGGCACCGTTGGTCAGGATGACGTTGGCCAGGCCCAGGTCCTCGTCGGTGAGCTGGGTCGAGTCAGCACTCTCCCGGGCCAGATCGAACCCACGGGCGTCGCGGAGCGGATTCTCCTCCTCGAAGTCCCACCGCGCCCGCCGCGCCCGCGCCGCCGTGGCGGCCTGGTAGGCGTTCACGATCTGGGAGGAGGTCACCATGGCATTGGCCCCCGGCTGACCGGGCACGGAGATCCCGTACTCAGTCTCGGTGCCCATTACCCGCAACACACTCATATAGCCAGCCTATGCCGCCCGGACCGCAGCTACGCCGCAGACACGGCGCGACCGCGACCCTGGCCCGCGCCGACGGACCGGCGCGGGCCAGCTGTCGCAGGTCACAGGTACTGGCCCGTGTTGGCCACGGTATCGATCGAGCGGCCGGCCTCGGTGCCCGTCTTGCCCGACACCAGGGTGCGGATGTAGACGATCCGCTCGCCCTTCTTGCCGGAGATGCGCGCCCAGTCGTCCGGGTTGGTGGTGTTGGGCAGGTCCTCGTTCTCGCTGAACTCATCCACGCAGGCCGACAGCAGGTGGGCCACCCGCAGGCCCTTCTGGCCCGTGTCGAGAAACTCCTTGATGGCCATCTTCTTGGCCCGGTCCACGATGTTCTGGATCATGGCGCCGGAGTTGAAGTCCTTGAAGTACAGGACTTCCTTGTCGCCGTTGGCGTACGTGACCTCCAGGAACCGGTTCTCCTCCGATTCGGTGTACATCCGCTCGACGACCCGCTGGATCATCGCCTCCACGGTCCCGTCCCGCGAGGCGCCGTGCTCGGCCAGGTCGTCGGGGTGCAGCGGGAGCTGGGTCAGGATGTACTTGGAGAAGATGTCCTTGGCCGCCTCGGCGTCGGGCCGCTCGATCTTGATCTTGACGTCGAGCCGCCCGGGCCGCAGGATCGCGGGGTCGATCATGTCCTCGCGGTTGGACGCGCCGATCACGATCACGTTCTGCAGGCCCTCAACGCCGTCGATCTCCGACAGCAACTGCGGGACGATCGTGTTCTCCACGTCGCTCGAGACGCCCGAGCCGCGGGTCCGGAAGATCGAGTCCATCTCGTCGAAGAACACGATCACCGGCATGCCCTCGCTGGCCTTCTCCCGCGCCCGCTGGAACACGAGCCGGATGTGCCGCTCGGTCTCGCCAACGTACTTGTTGAGCAGCTCGGGGCCCTTGATGTTCAGGAAGAAGCTCCGGCCCGCCGAGCCCGGCGGCACCGTCCCGTCAGCCGCGGTCTTCTGCGCGACCTGCTTGGCCAGCGAGTTGGCCACCGCCTTGGCGATGAGCGTCTTCCCGCAGCCGGGCGGGCCGTACAGCAGCACGCCCTTGGGCGGCCGCAGCTGGTGCTCGCGGAACAGGTCCGCGTGCAGGTAGGGCAGCTCGATGGCGTCCCGGATCTGCTCGATCTGGGAAGCCAGGCCGCCAATGTCGGAGTAGACGATGTCGGGGACTTCCTCCAGGATGAGCTCCTCGACTTCCGCCTTCGGGATGCGCTCGAACACGTACCCTGAGCGCGGCTCCAGCAGCAGCGAGTCGCCGCTGCGCAGCGTGGAGGCGCGCAGCGGATCGGCCAGCCGGACCACCCGCTCCTCGTCAGCGTGCGAGATGACCAGGGCGCGCTCGCCGTCCTCCAGCAGCTCCTTGAGCATGACGATCTCGCCGGCCGACTCGTACCCCTCGGCCAGCACCACATTGAGCGCCTCGTTGAGTACGACTTCCTGGCCGGGCTTGAGGTGGTCGAGCTCAACCGCGGGGCTCACGTGGACCCGCATCTTCCGGCCGCCGGTGAACACGTCGGCGGTGCCCTCGTCGGCCGCATTCAGGAAGATGCCGAAGCCGGATGGCGGCTGTGCGAGCCGGTCGACTTCCTCCTTGAGCGCGACGATCTGGTCCCGGGCCTCGCGAAGCGTGCCGGTCAGCCGCTCATTCTGCGCGGTGACGGCGGCCAGGCTGGCCTCGGTCTCGCGCAGCCTCTCCTCGAGAAGCCGCGCCTGGCGTGGCGAATCGGCGAGCCTGCGGCGCAATGCGGCGATCTCCTCGTCAAGGAAGGAGATCTGCGCGGTAAGGCCCTTGACCTCATCGTCATGCCGTGAGGCTCGTGAGCTTTCGTCTCTGCTTCCCACGGCCCTCACCTCCTTCCGGTGCCTGAACTACCTAGACCCTACCTACCGCGGCGGCATTCGTAACCTGCGCCACCGCGTTAAACAGAGCACACATGACAGCGGATTAATGCCCCGCGGCGCGCCCTCCAAAGCAGGCCGCAAGGCTGATCGTTACGGTTTAGGCACTTTTCGTTATGGTAAGCGCCCGTCAGGCGGGCTCGTCCTCGGGGTGCGCCCCCTTGGCCGGCCGTCGCCGCCGCGGCGGCGGCGTGACCCCCTCCGCCAGCCGGCGCGCGGTGATGAGGAACCCGGTGTGCCCGACCATCCGCTGCTCCGGCCGGACCGCCAGCCCGTCCACGTGCCAGCCGCGCATCAGAGTCTCCCACGCCGCTGGCTCGTCGAACCCGCCGTAGCCGCGCAGCGCCTCCACCGTCCGCGACAGCTGCGTGGTGGTCGCCACGTAGCAGCAGATCACCCCGCCGGGCACGAGGGCGCGGGCCACCGCGTCCACGCAGTCCCAGGGGGCGAGCATGTCCAGGATGACGCGGTCGGCGCCATCCGCAGCCGGCGACGACGCGTCCCCGGGGGCCCTACCTGGGCCGTCGGCCGACGCGCCGAAATCACCGGCGACGAGGTGCCAGTTCGTGGGCACGGCGCCGAAGAAGCTCTCGACATTGCGGCAGGCAATCTCGGCAAAGTCGGCGCGGCGCTCGAACGAAGTCACCGACCCGCCGTCGCCGACCGCGCGCAGCAGCCAGCAGGTCAGGGCGCCTGACCCAGCCCCGGCCTCGAGCACGCGCGCGCCGGGGAAGACATCGGCCAGCCCGACGATCTGGGCCGCGTCCTTGGGGTACACGACCGCCGCGCCGCGCTTCATGGACAGCGTGAAGTCGGCCAGCAGCGGGCGCAGCGCCACGTAGGGCGTGCCCCCCGAGGACGTCACGACGCTGCCTTCCGGCCGGCCGATCAGCTCGTCATGGCTGAGCGACCCACGGTGGGTGAAGAAGGTCTTGCCCGGTTCCAGGACTACCGTATGGCGGCGGCCCTTCGGGTCGGTGAGCTGAACGTGGTCGCCGGCCGCGAACGGCCCGCGACGATGGAAAATCATGCCGGACAGGCTATCCGCGCCGCCGGGCGCCCGGGCGCGCTGCAGAGGCCGGCTCAGACGCCGGCGAACGCGCTGTCCAGGTCGGTGGCGGCCAGTACGCCGTAGACCTGGCCGGATGGCTCCACGACCAGGTACTCGCTCGCCGGGGCCTTGCGGACCGCGTCGATGAGGGCCATTCCGCTCAGGTCGGCGGACAGCACGAGGCTGGGATCGAGCTTCCGGGCCAGGGTGCCGGCCTTGATCCAGGGCCGGCGCTGCGGCGGGGTCGCCATTACCGCGGACTCGTTCACGATCGCGATCGGGGCGTTCTCGTGGTCCACCACAACCAGGGCCCGCGCGTTCGTCTCGTCAGCCCGGCGGATCGCCTCGGCCAGCGGGAGGCTGGCCGCGATCGGGATGGCCTTGCGGGCCAGCCGCCGCGCCTGGATACCGGGGAGCCGCTCCCGCAGCCGGGTGGCCTTGATCGACTGGCCGGCGCCGATCCACATGAAGCCGGCGATGAACGCGAGCCACAGCACGCTGGTCAGGTCTTCGCTCTCGCCCTTGGCCATCGCGTAGCTGACCGGCACCACGATGATGGCCACGGCCAGCACCCGGCCCGCCCACGCGGCGACGATGGTGGCGGTGGCCGGCCGGCCGGTGAGCTTCCAGACCAGGGCGCGCAGCATCCGGCCCCCGTCCAGGGGCAGGCCCGGGAGCAGATTGAACAGGCCGACGATGAGGTTGGCCCAGCGCAGCTGGCTGACGATGACCCAGCCGATAGTGCCGCCAGGCACGACCTTCATCAGCCCGTAGCCGACCGCGGCCAGGATCAGCGAGAGCGCGGGCCCAGCCGCGGAGACGGTGAACTCCCGTCCGGGGGTCTGCGGCTCCCGCTCGATCTCGGAGAACCCGCCCAGCGGGTAGAGCAGGATGCGGCGCACCGGCAGCCCGTAGCCCCGGGCGACCAGCGAGTGGCTGAGCTCGTGCACCAGGACGGACAGGTAGAGCAGCACCACGAAGACGGCGGCCACGATGTACCGGACACTCCCGGCCACCGTGCCGGCCAGGTCGTTCGCGTAGATGACGATGAACACGCCGGCGATCAGGAACCAGTACGGGGAAATGATCACCGGGATGCCGAAGGGACGCCCGATCACGAGCCCTGAACCCGGCTTCGCCGGGGGCGGGCCCGGTTTGTCGGGCGTCATGCCTGCCACATCACCGATGCTACGTGCCCGACTGGGCCCCGCGACCGCCGAAATGCCGGACCGGCCCGCAGACCAGGCGCCGCACCGGCGCCGCGCGGCGCACCCTGCGCCAGCCGCGAAATCACGGCAGAGTGTCGGTGGCCTCCCCTAGGCTCGGCCCCGTGGATGAAATCGTCGCGGTTGAGATCGCCGACCCGGCCCCTCCGGAGGAGGGCCCCGGAGCGCCGCGCGGGCCTGCGCTGTCGCCGTCCCGGGCCGCCGATTTCATGACCTGCCCGCTGCTGTACCGGTTCAGGGTGATCGACAAGCTGCCCGAGCCGCCGAGCGCCGCGGCCGCCCGCGGGACGCTGGTGCACGCGGTGCTGGAGCGGCTCTTCGACCTGGCCGCGGCCGCCCGGACCCTGGATGCGGCCCGCGCGCTGGTGCAGCCCGAGTGGGAGCGGCTGCTGGCCGCCGAGCCCGGCCTGGCCGCGCTGTTCGCGGGCGAGGCCGAGCGGGAGGCGTGGATCCAGGACGCGGCCGCCGCGCTGGACAGCTACTTCCGGCTGGAAGACCCGCGACGGCTCGAGCCCGCCGACCGCGAGCTGTATGTCGAGGCCGAGCTCGGATCCGGGCTGCGGCTGCGCGGCTACATCGACCGCCTCGACGTCGCGCCGGCCGGTGACATCCGGGTCGTCGACTACAAGACCGGCAAGGCACCGCCTCAGGACTTCGAGGCCCGGGCGCTGTTCCAGATGAAGTTCTACGCGCTGGTGCTGTGGCGGGCCCGCGGGCAGATCCCGCGGCTGCTGCAGCTGATGTATCTCGGCGACGGCCAGGTCGTGCGCTACGCCCCCGACGAGGCTGACCTGCTGGCCACCGAGCGCAAGGTGCAGGCGCTGTGGCGGGCCATCGAGCGGGCCACCGACGCCGGGGATTGGCGGCCGCGGCCTGGCCGGCTCTGCGAATGGTGCGCGCACAAAGCGCTGTGCCCGGAGTTCGGTGGCACGCCGCCGCCCCTGGAGGCACCAGCAGACGCAAAAGTCGAGGTAGCGGTCGAGACGCCGGGCGGTGCCGTGGGGCTGGGGAACGCCTAAGCTCAGGCTCGCGGGCGCCGACCGGGTACGCGATCGCCTACCCGGCCGGCCCAGCGTCACTTAGCCTGATCAGCCATTCGACAGCCAGACTTGGGTCGGGTCGGGATCACCGATGTTGGGCGAGAACACCGCCGTGCTCGCTCCGGCCTCCTTGACCCGGCTGCTCGCGTAGAGCGGGAAGTTCTGGCTCTCGATCGGGACGATGGCCGCGTCCTTCATGATCTGCTCGTCGGCCGCGTGCCAGTCAGCGCCGGCGGCGGACAGCGAGGTCGCCGCCTCGGCCTTGGTGATCAGCCCGTTGACGGTCGCGTTGTCGTAGCAGCCGTAGTTGTTGTTGACCACGCAGTTGGGTCCCTGGAACAGGGCCTGGATCATGGTCCGGCCGTTGTTGCCGAACCAGTCGGGGACCCAGATGGCCTGGGCCATGTCCCACGCGCCGGCCTTGTTGTTCGACGGCGCGTTGCCGATGTCCACGAAGAAGCTCGAATCCGGCTCGGGCTTGCTGACCAGGTTGATGTTGCAGTTTTTCAGGCTCGCCTGGACGGCAGTGAAGGCGCGGGTGCTGGACGAGTCGTTCGGGTACTCGTAGTTGAGGGAGATCCCGTTCGGATAGCCGGCTTTCTTGAGGTCGGCCTCGCACATGGCCACATTGCCCTGCCCGTTGTTGTCCGGGTACAGGTTGTAGTTCACGTAGCCAACGTTGCCGGGCGGGATCACCGTGTTGATGACCTGAGAGACCGCCGGGCCACCGTAGGACTTGACCACGGCCGTCTTGTTCAGCCCGTACTCGACCGCCTGCCGGACGAGCAGCTTCTTCATGGCGCCGTTGTCATTGGGGCTCTGCAGGTTGAACACCAGGTACGGCTGCGTGGTGGACCACGGCCAGACGGCGAAGTTGGCGGGCTTGCTGGCCAGCAGGCCGGGAATCGACGCCGCGTTGAGCGTCGTGTCGTTGGTCAGGTCCTCGGTGCCGGCCTGCAGGTCGTCGAGCTGGGTCGCCGCCGAGGTGACCCCCTCGGTCAGGACGACGTTGGCCACGTAGTCGTGCCGCAGGGTGTCGGTCGACTGCTTCCAGGCCGGGTTGCGGGCGAAAGTGATCGACTTGCCGGGCTGGTAAGAGGTGATCTTGTATGGGCCGTCGGACAGGGTGTTCTGGTCCAGCTGCAGGCTGTTCGGCACGTAGCTGTCGTACTCCACCGGGCGGGCCGAGGTGAACGGCATCGCCATCATGTAGAGGAAGTCGCTGGCGGGTGCGGACAGGTTGATCTGCACCGTCGACGAGTTCGGCGCGGACAGGCCGGAGATGTTGTTCGAGTTCTGGAAGCTCGCGATGTTCGCGGCCGTCGGCGGGTGCGACTTGCTCGCGAAGTACGCGGTCTCGGCGTTGCAGTACGAGGTCAGGCCCGCGATCGTGCTCTCGTAGTACACAGGGTTGCCGACCGGGCTGACCGGGTTGCAGAAGGCCTTGAACTCGCGGATGAAGTCGTCCGCGGTCACCTGCCGGACGGGGGTCGAGTCCCAGTCCACGCCCGACTTGATGTGGAACGTGTAGGTCTTGCCGCCGTTGGTGATGCCGCCGTTGGAGGTGGACGGCACCACGGTCGCGATGTCGGCGGTCGGCGTGGTGTCCGCCGTCCAACCGGCGCTCGACGTACTCGTCGCCGGGACGGTCGGGTACTGCAGGAGCTGCCGGGTGTCCATGCGCTCGAGCTGGTAGTCGGCGGTGTAGTAGGCCGGAACCGTATCGATGTGGTCCGGCCCGGCCGACGCGACGATGTGCAGCGTTCCGCCGGAGACCGGCTTCCCCGAGCTTGCCGTCGATGATGATGACGACGACGGCCCCCCGCACGCCGCGAGGCTCACGGCGGCTACACCCGCCATCGCCGCGACGGCGCAACGCTGTGGGCAAAGCTCTCATGAGCATGCTCCTTTTACCATAAATGTGAGCACGGCAGCCCGGGTGAATAACCCGGCGCGCCGTTTGCTTGGCACGGACGACCCTTGTCGTGGTCGCGCCGGGCACCAGCCATGGTAAGAGACGGTTCGGTGTCCTGATTACGCACCCCAACCGCGCGCTCCCCGCCATCTGAATGGACCGGAAATAGCGAGGAGGAGAAGGCGCTTATTGACGGCCGGCAGAGGCGGGTCGGGAAAAAAGCGCGCCCAGAATCCCGGCCAGGAAAGCCGGGGCCGTCGCATGTGTCACGTTCTGTAGCGGCCGAAATACTTGCAGGTAAAGTGGGCTGCACCACACGCGCAGTCAAAGAGCGGACCACGGAAGTGAGGGGCCATCTGGCCTTCTTCCTCACATACTCCATACGGCACGGCTATCGCAGCCATCTACTCCTGCTGACTAGGTCGCGTCGGCTATGGCCGTCATCGCCCTGGCATGGGCACTTGGGCACGAATGACGGAATACGACCTTGGCTCCTACACATTTACTGTTCGCGGCCACGCTAGTGCCCAAGTCGTAGCAACATCGTGACTGAATTACCGCCCGGCTGTCACGTCGGTAACACGGGAGTCACGCAAGCCCGGGGAAGACGGCCGCGGCACGACCCGGCGGCTGCGGGACGGGCCGTCAGCTGATGCCACGGCGGCGCAGGATCTCTTCCACCTCGCGCATGTCGTCGTCGGCCGGCCCGCTCTTCGCCGCCCGCGCGGGGGCGGGCTCGAGCGACTTGCGCGCCCGGCGGGATCCGGTGGCCTTCTCCTGGCCGGGCTGGCCCGCGGCACCCGGCTCGGCACCGGCGACCGGCCGGGTGGCGTCTGCCTGGGCGGCGGCCTTGCGCCGACGGCGGCGCTTGGCCGGCCCGGACACCACGAACAGCACGGCCGCCAGCGCGGCCACGCCGACGCCGGACCAGACCTTCGGCGAGAGCACGAACGAGGCGGCGAAGTTTCCGATGGCCGTGCCGATCTTCCAGAACATCTCGATGGAGCCGGTGAGGTAGATGGCGAGCGGCAGCAGCGACCAGGCCACCCCGCGCAGCCCGGACCCCAGCCCTCGCCTGCGGTACGCAAACCAGCTCGCGACCAGGCCGAGCCCGGTCAGCCCGGCGCAGAGCGGCAGCCAGGCGATCGCGTTGTATGTCGACATCTGCCCACCTCGACGGCGCTAGCTGAAGCAGGGGTCGTTCCTTAGTCCCATCGTGGCACAGCCGCCGGACCGGATAAACCGCCCAGGCCGGCCAGACGGCCCCAGCGGTCCCAGGCGGCACGCAGCCAGCTCAGGCTGACGTCGCGCAGCGAGGGCACGACCAGGCGGCCCGGCCGGGGCTCGACGGCCCGCAGGGTGGGCACCGCGACCACGAAACAGCCCGCCGCCTCGGCTGCGGTGACACCGGCGACCGAGTCTTCCAGCACCAGGCACCGGGCCGGGTCCACGCCCAGCCGGCGCGCCGCGAGCAGGTACGGCTCGGGGTCGGGTTTGCCGCGGCGGACGTCGTTCCCGCACACGAGCACAGGAAACCGCAGCCCGGTCCGGGCCAGTACGGCGTCCACGAACCCGTGCTGCGAGGACGTCACCAGCGCGTAGCGCAGGCCCGAGGCCGCCACTTCGGCCACCAGCGCGGCCGCGCCCGGCAGCACGGTCACGCCCTGCTCGCGCACCCGGTCGATGATCCCGCGGATCATCCAGTCCCCCACCTGGGCCGGATCGGCCTGCCTGGCGGCCCGCGCCAGGAAGTAGCGCACCGCGTTGTCCAGCGAGCTGCCGAGCAGCTCCTGCTGGTCGGCTTCGGTCCAGGTCCCGCCGAGCCGGGCCATCACTTCGGTCTCGACCTGGAACCAGAGCGGCTCGGAGTCGATCAGCAGGCCGTCCATGTCGAACAGCACAGCCTGCAGCCCGGCACCATCCGGCGCGGGAACGGCGGGTGTGGCGGATGCGGCGGGCAGGCCGGTGAGGTGGGCGGGCGCGTTCATCATCGTTGAGTTTACGGAGTGACCGCTCCGGTAGCACTCACGGGCAACATAGGCGGGCGGGTTGCGGAGGATGATGCCCGCAGCTCTGGCGACAACGTAGGCTGGGACTCACGACCGCGCTCGGTGACCGCGCGCGTCACGTTCAGGGAGGAGGGGGGAGAAATCGAGTTCGATCGTCTCGGCAAGCTCACCTCGCCCGTCGCGATCGCGGCCTTCGAGGGCTGGAACGACGCCGGGGAGGCCGCGAGCGGCGTAATCAGCCACCTGGGTATCGCTTGGCAGGCACAGCCGATCGCCGCCGTCGAACCCGAGGACTTCTACGACTTCCAGGTGACGCGGCCGGTCGTCGAGATCACGGAAGGCCGGATCGAGCGGCTCGTCTGGCCGACCACGCGGCTGTCCGTGGCGCGCGCGGTGGCCAGGCCCGAGTCGGCCGGAGTCTCCGGATCCGCCGGCCCGAAGTCTCCGGAGACCCCGGAGACTCCGGCCCGCGACGCGGATCCCGACGGCGGAGACCCCGGAGTCTCCAGGGACGATGATGCCGCGCCCGCCGGCACGGGGCTGGACCGGGACATCATCCTGGTGCACGGGATCGAGCCCAACATGCGCTGGCGCTCGTTCACCGACGAGCTGGTCCAGGGCCTGACCGAGCTCGGGGTAGAGAGCGTCATCCTGGTCGGCGCCCTGCTGGCCGACGCCCCCCACACCCGGCCGGTGCCGGTGTCGGTGGGCGCCGCGGACCCGAAGCTGTCGGCCACCGTGACCGCGCCGTTCTCCGACTACAAAGGGCCGACCGGGATCCTCGGCGTCGTGCAGTACGCGCTGGCCGGAGCGGGAATCCCGGCCGTGTCGCTGTGGGCGTCGGTGCCGCACTACGTGGCCCAGCCACCGAACCCGAAGGCCACGCTGGCCCTGCTGCGCGGCGTCGAGGACATCCTGGACGCGCCGCTGCCGCTGGCCGACCTGGCCGAGGAGGCCCGGGCCTGGGAACGTGGCGTCGACGAGCTCGCGCAGCAGGACTCCGAGGTGGCCGACTACGTGCGCACGCTGGAAGAGGCCAAGGACGCCACCGATCTGCCGCAGGCCAGCGGGGACGCGATCGCCCGCGAGTTCGAGCGCTACCTGAGGCGGCGCGGCCGCCGGGGCGAGCCGGGCGGAATCTAGCCTCGGGCCAGGCCCGGGCCGCACGCCGCTGGAACCCTGGGCCTGCCCGGGTCAATCTGGAACCCTAGGCCTGCCCGGGTCAATGCAGACGGACCCGCGGGTCGAGGACCGCGTACAGCGCGTCGACGATGATGTTCGCGACCACGACGGCCGCAGCGGTCACGATGACCACGCCGATCACCACGGGCAGGTCCTGCTCCCCGATCGCCTGCACCGCCGTGAAGCCGAGACCCGGCATGCCGAATACGGTCTCGGTGATGATCGCGCCGCCGAGCAGCACGCCGACGTCGATGCCAAACTGGGTGACGATCGGCGTCAGCGCGGCCCGCAGCTCGTGCTTGAAGATCACCCGCCGGTCCGGCATGCCCTTGGCCCGTGCCGTCCTGATGTAGTCCTCGCCCATGACGTCGAGCATCGACCCCCGGGTCAGCCGGGTGTAAATGGCGGCCTGGACGAGCGAGAGCGTGAGCCAGGGCAGAACGAGCCCGCGGAACCATGCCCCCGGGTTGGTGGTGAAGGACGTGTAACCCGACCCCGGGAACAGGTGGATGCCGTGAATGGTGAACTCGTAGTAGAACACCAGCAACAGCAGCAGGCCCAGGACGAAGGTCGGCATCGAGTAGAAGAACAGCGCCAGGACGGTGAAGGTACGGTCCAGCGCCGACCGGGCGCGCACCGCGGACAGCACGCCGCTCAGCACGCCCATGAGGAGCCACAGGATGGACGCCCCGATCACGAGCGACAGTGTGATGGGGAACGCCGCCGCGATGATCGAGTTCACCGATTCGCTGTGGTAAAAGGAGTAGCCCAGTTGCCGTGCAGCAGCAGCCACAGGAAGTGCCCGTACTGGACGTAAAGCGGCCGGTCGAGCAGCAGTCGGTGCGACACCTCCGCGACCACCTGCGGCGTCGCGGACTTGCCCGCCAGGGCCCGGGCCACCGAGCTGGGCCCGGGGCCGACAAAGAAGATGAGGAAGACGCTGACGGTCACCAGCCACATGACCAGGATGCCCTGGAGGATCCGGCGGATAAGAAATCGGGCCATGGGAAGCTCCTAGACGAATAGCCGGTCGCCGCGCGGATCGAACGCGTCGCGGACGCCGTCCCCGAAGATGTTGAAGGAGAGCGTCGTCACCAGCAACGCGATACTCGGGAACACCAGGAACCACCACGCACCGTACTGGTAGACGTTCTGCGCATCGTTGATCATCTGACCCCAGTCGGGGTCGGCGGCGGTATGCCGACGCCGAGGTAGGACAGCGACGCCTCGGTCACGATCGCCAGCGGGATCAGCAGCGTCGCGTAGACGATGATCGGCGCCAGCACGTTCGGCAAAATGTCGACGAACATGATCCGCCAGGGGCTGGCCCCCAGGGCCCTCGCGGCCTCGATGTACTCCTTCTCCTTGATCGACAGGACCTGGCCGCGGACGATACGGCCGACCGACGCCCAGCCGAAGAAGCCGATGACGATGATGACGACCGCCAGGCTGGGCCCGATGATCACCACCAGGGAGATGGCGAACAGCAGGAACGGGATGGCCAGCAGCCAGTCGATGAACCGGGCGATCAGCGTGTCGGTCAGGCCGCCGAAGTAACCGGATATCAGGCCGGCGGCCGCACCGATGACGACCGTGAGAGCGGTGGCCGCGACCCCGACGATCAGCGAGATCCGGGCTCCGTAGGCGATCCGGACGAGGACGTCGCGGCCCAGGTTGTCCGTCCCGAGCAGGAACGTCGAGTTCGGCCCCTTCGGCTGGCCGATGGCCGTCAGCCCGGTCGCCGCGAACTGCTCGTCCGGGCCGTGGCCGGTGATGGCGGCGACCACCGGCGCGAAGATCGCCAGCAGGACGATCAGTATGATCACGCCCAGGGAGATCATCGCGGCCCGGTCGCGCAGCAGCCGCTCCATGCCCAGCCGCCACGGGCTCCGGCCCTCGATCTTCTTGGCCGCCGCGCCCTCGGCGACCGCGGGGGACGGCGGTTCGGTCGGCGGCGGGGCGGCGGAGGCGAGGCTCTGGCTCATGACTCCTCCTTCGAGCCCAGGGCGGTCAGGCTGGTGTCGTCGCCGGCCAGGATCCCGGTTTCGACGATGCGCGCGTCGGCGCTGATGGTGGGCCGGGCCAGCGAAAGGTCCTCCCCATCGGCCACCGGGAAGTGACATTTTGTCCGGTGGTCCGGGCCGTCGCCGAGGCGGGGCTCCAGGACCGGTTCCTGCTCGACGCAGGTGGGGGCGGCCTTGGGGCAGCGCGGGTGGAACCGGCAGCCGGACGGCGGCGCCACCGGGGACGGCACGTCCCCGACGAGGATGATCCGCTCCCGCCGGTCGGCATGGTCCGGATCCGGCACCGGCACCGCCGACAGCAGTGCGTCCGTATAGGGATGGCGGGGGTGATCCCACAGCTCGCTGGTCGGCGCGATCTCGGAGATCTGGCCCAGGTACATGACCGCCACCCGTGTCGCTGACGTGGCGGACCACCGACAGGTCGTGCGCGATGAAGAGGTAGGTGAGACCGAATTCCTGCTGCAGGTCGGCCAGCAGGTTGATGATCTGCGCCTGGATGGACACGTCGAGCGCCGACACCGGCTCGTCGCAGATGACCAGCTCGGGCCGGAACGCGAGCGCGCGGGCCACGCCGATGCGCTGGCGCTGACCGCCGGAGAACTCGGCCGGGAACCGGTTGTAGTGCTCCGGGTTCAGCCCGACGAGCTCCATGACCTCCTGGACCTTCTTCTTGCGCTCCTGCCCGCTGGCGATCTTGTGGATCGCGAAGGGGTCGCCGATGATCGACCCGACCCGCCGTCGCGGGTTGAGCGACCCGTACGGGTCCTGGAAAATCATTTGCATGTCCCGGCGGTACGGGCGCATGCTGCCACGGGACAGCGTGCTGATGTCGTGGCCGTCGAACGTGATCTTCCCGGAAGTGAGGTCGTACAGCCGCATGATGCAGCGGGCTAGCGTGGACTTGCCGCAGCCGGTCTCGCCGACCAGGCCGAGGGTCTGCCCCGGCGGACCTCGAGGCTGACCCCCTCCACGGCGTGCACGAAGTCGCGCTGCCGCCGGAAAAGCTGGCTGGAGCTCACCGGGAAGTACTTGACGACATTGTCCACGCGCAACAGAACGTCGTCGTCCCCCGGCGTGCTGACCACAGGTTCGTTGCTCATGCCTGGCTCCCTGCCGTTTCGGCCGGAGCCGCGAGAACCTCGGCCGGCGCGGTCCCCTGTTCGGCCGAGCTGGGCAGCGCATGGCCGATGACGTCCTTGCGCAGCGCATTACGGGCGCGCATGTCATGCGGCAGCCAGCAGGCGGACAGGTGGGCCGGGTCACCGCCCACGGGGTCGAGGTGCGGCACCTCCGTGCGGCAGCGGTCCATCACGTACGGGCAACGGGGGTGGAACGGGCAGCCGGAAGGCAGGCTGATGAGGCTGGGCGGCTGCCCGGGGATGGGCCGCAGCCGCTCCCGGTCCCCGCCGTAAGCCGGCAGCGACTCCAGCAGGCCCTCGGTGTACGGGTGGTGGTTGGCGAAGAAGATCGTCCGCCGGTCCGCGCGCTCCATAACGGCGCCGGCGTACATCACGATGACCTCGTTGGCCAGGTCGGCGATGACTCCGAGGTCGTGAGTGATCATGATGATGGCGGTGCCGAACTCGTCCTGCAGGGTCTTCATGACCTGCAGCACCTGGGCTTGCACGGTGACGTCGAGCGCCGTGGTGGGCTCGTCCGCGATGAGCAGCTTGGGATTCAGCGCCATCGCCATCGCGATCATCGCGCGCTGCCGCATACCGCCGGAGAACTGGTGCGGGAAGTCATCCACCCGCCGGTCCGGCTGCGGGATGCCCACCAGCCGGAGCAAATCCACGGCCCGGGCCCGGGCCTGGGCCTTCGACATGGCGTGGTCGTGCAGCCGGATCATCTCCACGATCTGCCAGCCGACCTTGTAGAACGGGTGCAGGCTCGACAGCGGGTCCTGGAAGATCATCCCGACCTTCGCGCCGCGGATCTGGTGAAGCTCCTGGCTGCGCATGGCCAGCAGGTCTTTGCCCTCGAACAAGGCGGTGCCGCTGACCCGGGCGCCACGCGTGAGACCCATGATCGTCTGGGTGGACACGCTCTTGCCCGAGCCCGATTCGCCGACGATGCCGAGGGTCTGCCCGGCATCGACATCGAACGACATACCCCGGACGGCCTGCACGATGCCATCCGGCGTACGGAATGAGACACGGAGGTCACTGACCTCAAGGAGCGCCACGCGCCCTCCCTATCCTGTCACGCTGAACACCTTGTGAGCAGTCAATATCTTTAGCCGGAGGTATGCCAGCCTGTTCCTTCCGGAAATATAACTGGCACCTTCCTGGCCCGACCTATGCAGGTGGGCAGCCCGCGCGTGCGCGGGCTGCCCACCTGGCCTGGCTGGCCGGTCAGCTGCCGGGCGAGCTCAGCCAGACGTTCGTCGGGTCGAACTGCTGGATGGCCGGCACGTACACGGCGTTGTGCACGTAGCTGGCGTGATACAGCGGCTGCAGCGGCTCGGTGATCGGGTAGAACGGCGCGTCCTGCATGACCTTCTGATCCGCCTGCGCCCAGACCGTCGCGGCCGACGACGCACTGGCGGACGTGGCGCCCTGGCCGATCAGCGCCGTGACCGACGGGTTGTTGTAGAACCCGAAGTTGCTGCCCACCGGCGGGTACGAGTTCGGGCCGCTGAACTCCGGCCCGAAGAAGGACAGCGCGGCGTCGCCATACCAGTCCGGTCCCCAGCCCGATACGGCCAGGTCCCACACGCCCCGCTTGGCGACGCTCGGCACCTCCAGATACTTGGTGTAGAAGTCCGCGCTCGGCACGCCGAGCAGCTTGACCTTGACGCCGATCTTGGCCAGGTCGGACTGCGCCGCCTGCGCGATGGCGCTGCGGGCCGCCGACGAGGGCGAGTAGAGCACCGTCACCGACAGGCCGTTGGGATACCCGGCCGAAGCCAGCAGCGACTTGGCCTTAGACACGTTGTATGGGTACGGGTTGTAACCGGAGGGCACGTCCTGGGCGCCGTTGATGCCATCGGGCAGCACGTGCGTCAGCGGCGGGTAGACCGTCGGGTTGATGACCTGCGTGAGGTGCGCGCGGTTGAGCCCGTAGCTCAGCGCCTGCCGTACCTGCACCTTGGCCAGCGCGCCGCCGTTGTTCGGTGACACGTTGTTGAACCAGATCTGCGGGTTCGACGAGTACTGCGGGCCCATGCTGAAGTTGTGGTTCGCGCCCGCCTGCATCTGCGAGACCAGCCCCGGTACCGCCGCGAGCGGCGGGAACGAGTCGAACTCCATGCTCGCCGCGGCCGTGTTGGTCTGCAGCTCCTGCTGATTGGTCTGCTGGGTGCCCGTCTCGGTGACCACGATCTTGTCGACGTAGGCCTTGCGGATCGGGTCCGTGCTCGCCTTCCACACCGGATTCCGCACGAAGGTGATGTTCCGGGCGGGAGTGTAGCTCTGCACCGTGTACGGGCCGTCGGCGATCGGGTGCTGCTGGGATTGCGCACTGGCCGGCACGTACTGCAGCGACTCGACCGGTGCGGGGTTGAACGCCGGCAGCGTCAGCATGTCCGGGAAGTAGGACGCCGGGTGGACCAGGTTAATGGTCAGGGTCTGCCCGGAGGCCGTGACCCCGGAGATCTGGTGCGCGTCGATGTACGACTTGATCGCGGCCGCGGTCTGGCCGGCCTTGGCGAAACCGCCGCAGAACTGCGCGTACCCGGCGATCAGCGACTCGAAGTCGGGCAGGCCGCCGAACGGCTGCACCGGGTTGCACGACCGCTTGAGCCCGAGGATGGCATCGGCCGCGGTGACCTGGCGGGCCGGCGAGACGTTCCACATCGCGCCCGTGCGGAGGGTGATCGTGTAGGTCTTGCCGCCGTTGCTGATCACCGGCGGGCCCGTGGCCAGGTCCGGCGCCGGCGAAGTGGTCTTGCCGGGGGTGGCCGGGTAGGCGTACAGGCCGCGGATCCATGGCCGCTGGCCCAGGTATCCGATCGTGAAGTAGCTGATGTTCGGGTCCATATAATCGACGTCACCCGTGCCGAGCATGTTCAGGGTGCCGCCGGTCTTGGGGCTGCCGGAGCCGGGGTTGATGCCCTGCGTGCCGGACGACAGGGACGTCGAGCCTGAGTTCCCTGAACCGCCAGATGACGAGCCTCCGCTGCTGCTGCATGCGGCAATAACGGACGCCGCCGCGACTAGGCCGACGCCGGAAGCAAACGCTTTGGAGCGTTTCCGCATCGACACACTCTCCTCTCAAATTCCGTGCATCTCCCGTGACGTTGTCCACGGGACACGATAGACCGGGGGCCGATCAGCCTCCGGGCGTGACGACACGCCAGCCTCGGCAGGCCGTCGCAACATCCTAGGATCGGTCGCAGGCAATGTGAACAGCCATGATTACAATGTGTTGAATCGTGACTCGACGGTAACCATATCGGGTGGTTTGGGAGCACAGTCACGTGGATGGCTGCTCTCTACGCCTCCTGATGATCGTGGCGCTCCGGCCCGTCAGTAGGGCGGCCACGGAATGGCGGGCCACGCCTCCGGCGGGTACGGGTACACCCGGTGCTTGAGCAGCTTTTCCACCCGGATGCTCATGGCCGACAGCTCCCCCGGGCTGAGCCACTGGGCCAGCTCGCTGGTCATCCCGCCGCCTTCCAGCAGGTCGAACACCAGCCGCAGGGCATCCACCGCCCGGCGCGGCAGGCTCTTGCCGCGCCACTGCCACAGCACGGTCCGCAGTTTGTAGTCCTCCGCGAAGCAGACGCCATGATCGCAGCCGAACAGGTGGCCACTGGGCACCGGCAGCAGGTGCCCGATCTTCCGGTCCGCGTTGTTGACCACCGCGTCAAAGACCGCGAGATCGCGCAGGCCGGGGTGATCACCGCTCCGGGCGAGCTCGATGAGGTCGGCCTCCGGGTCGACGTCGATCCACAGCTGGCACATGCCCGGGCCGTACGGCCCGTCGCGCATCACGGTCGGTGGCACCACGTCCCAGCCGCCCGCCCGGGAGACCGCGTAGGCGGCGACCTCCCGGCCGGCCAGCGTCCCGGTGGGGAAGTCCCACAGCGGCCGCTCCCCGGCGATGGGCTTGTAGACGCACGCGGCCGAAAGGTCGCCGGAGGTCACCGAGCAGTACCAGGTCTCGTTGGACGCCTCGATGAGGCGCCCCAGGACCTCCAGGCTGCCCTCGCGCAGCAGGTCCAGGGCCGCGTCCTCGCCCGGCGGTCCCCCCGGGCCGGCGGCGATACCTTCCGCGTTGGATGCTCCCCGGTCGCGGTGCTTGGCGCCGGAGCGGCGGCCTGAACCGGGTGGCCGGCGGCGGGGCGGGCTCGCGAAACCGTCAAGCACTGGCGCGGTGCCCGTTCTGCCGCGGGCACACGTGCCCGTCCGCGTTCAGCGGCAGGCCGCACAGCGGGCAAGGCGGCCGGCCGGCGGCCACGACCCGCAGCGCCCGCTGGGCGAACGCCCGGGCCGCCCCCGGCGTGATCCGGACCCGCAGCACGCCCGGCCCGTCGGCCGGCACCTCGTCGGCGAGCGGCTCAACCGGCTCCTCCGTCGCCTCCTGGGCCTCGATGACCACCCGGCCGTCGTCGCCGTCCCAGGCCAGCGCGATAGCGCCGACCCGGAAATCCTCCAGCACCGGCATGTCGAGGGGGCCGTCGTCCGCCGAGCCGGCCGACGGCGGCGCAGCGACTTCGGGCAACTCGCCGCTGCGCCGCAGCACCTCGTCGAGCAGCTCGTCCAGACGTTCGGCCAGCAAGCTGACCTGGAACTTTTCCAGGGAGACGCTGGTGACGCGGCCACGGGAGGTCGCCTGCAGGTAGAACGTCCGCTCCCCCGGCTGCCCGACCGACCCCGCCACGAACCGTTCTGGCGGGTCGTACATGTAGACCGGCATGCTCCTATCCTCGCGCGTCCGCCGATGGTTCGCGAACGGCAGGTGCCCCGGTCTGGACCTCTTCCGGGCCGTGGCCCGGAACCGCCCCAGCCCCGCCGCCCACCACCGCGTCACTTTCGTCCCGCCGCTCTCGCCGTTACCGTCCGGCGTTCGCGGCATCAGGTCCTCGATCCCGCCGCCGACGTCGTTCATCCGCACCAGGAACGGCCGCAGCGCCGTATAGCGGATGACGGTCAGCGAGCATGGGTCGGCCTGGATCCGCTGGCTCAGGTCCAGGTGCAGGCCCAGGCAATCGGCGATGATGCCCTTGATCACATCGCCGTGCGAGCAGATCAGGTACGTCGCCTTGGCCCCCAGTACCGCGTTCCATTCCCGCACGGCGGCCACTGCCCGGTGCTGGGTGTCGAGCATGGATTCACCATCCGGCCCGGGGAACCGGACGGCGCTCGGATGCGCCTGGACGACCCGCCACAGCGGCTCCTTGGCCAGCTTCCGGAGCGGCTTCCCGGTCCAGTCGCCGTACCGGCACTCACCGAGCCGCTCATCGGTGCGGATTTCCCGGCCCTGGTCCACTCGGGCCGCCGCGATGATGCTCGGCGGTCTCGCGGCAGCGCTCCAGCGGGCTGCTGATGATCGCGTCGAGCGGCAGGCGGGCCAGTCGCTCGCCGACCGCCTGGGCCTGCGCACGGCCGCGGTCGTCCAGCGCTATCCCCGGCGTCCAGCCCGCCAGCACGTGGCCGGTGGCCGCGGTCAGGCCATGCCTGACCAGCAGAACGGTCGTCACCCGAGCGACTCTAGCCGGGCTCAGAACCTGCGCCGCCCGGCGCGGCCGGGCCGGCGTCCCGCGGGCCTGGAGTAGCTCGCCCGGCGGTGTTTCGCTCTTCGGGAGCGTTCCGCTCATCTGGGCACACCACGAACAGCGCGGAACCGAATGTGACCAGGTCCCCGGCCTGCACCGGCACGGGCTGGCCGACCCGCCATCCGTTCAGCCGGGTGCCGTTGGTGGAGCCGAGGTCGGTGAGGAGCCACCGGCCGGCCGCGCGCTCCAGCCGGGCGTGCCAGCGCGACACCGTAGTGTCCTCGATGAGCAGGTCGCAGCGGCTGTCCCGGCCGATCGTGTAGCGACAGCCCACGGGGCTCGCGATGGGCGGAAAATACAGCGGGGCCGGGACGGACGGGCCGGGCCCCGGAGCCGGGTCAGAGCGGCCGCGCAAGCTGGACCGGACCACATCGGTCAGCGCCTCGGCCTCCGCGGCCAGCAGCGCGCGCCCGCGCGAGGCGCGCCGGCCGAGGCTGGCTCGCAAGGCGGCCAGGGTGCCCGCGCCGGGACGGCGGCGCGGGACGTCGGTGAAGAGCTGGTCGAGCTGGCGCCGGTCCCGGGCCCCGAGAGCCTCGTCCATGCGCTGCATGAACGTCTCGCGCGAGAGCCGTCCCTCCGCGAACAGCTCGCCCAGCTCGCTGGCTGCCTCCTCGCGCTCCTCGTTGGACGCGCGGATGGCCTCGGGGTTGGTGGGCGCCTCCGCCGACGAGCCTCCCATAACAGGAGTATCACGGCCTTATCCCGCCGGGGGCAAGCGATTCGGGCGTCCCTCGTGCTGGGCCACCCGGCGGCGCGCGGCGCGGCCGGGCCAAGGAGCGCGAAGAACGTCGGGCGGCTGGGTTACGCTGGCCCGGATGTCCACCGTGAGTGACGAAACAACCGCCGGGCTGTTCGGTGAATTCTGCCTCGCCGGGCTCTGGCCCGGAGTCGGCCGTGCCCTGGTGGACAAGCTGCAGGCCGCCGGGATCACCGTCCCGGACGATGTCACGCCAGGCCGCCTGGAGCTGGTGGAAGGCATCGGGCCGAAACGGGCCGCACGGCTGGCCGCATCCTTCGCGCGGGCGCGCCCAGCCTACGAGACCGCGGAGCTCCTGATCGCGTGCCGGGTCCCGGCCCGGTTCGCAGGGTCAGCGGTGGCGCTGCTCGGGCCGGCCGCCGCCCGGCAGCTGCACGCGGATCCGTGGAAGCTCCTCCAGATCCCGCAGATCCGGCCGGACCAGGCCGACTGGTTCGCCCGCCAGCTGCTGGACGGCCAGGCCAGCCGGCAGGACCCGCGGCGCGGCCGGGCCCTGGTGGTGCACCTGCTGGTCAAGGCCGCGCGCGACGGGCACACCGCGGTACCCGCCGAGGCGGTGCTGACCGCGCTGAACCGGTTCGGCCTGGACGAACCCGGCCCCGCGGTGGTCGCGGCGATCGATGACGGCTCAGTGCTGCCCTTCGAGGCGTTCGGGGCGGCGGAAGATCCGGACGGCGAAGCGGGCGCCGCGCAGTTCGGCGAGGCGGAGGCGACCGCCGCCGCGGACGTGGGCCCGGCGGACGCGGCCGTGGACCAGCCGGCCGACGATGACGTGGGACCGGGCACGCTGCTCGCGCTCACCCAGTACGCCATCGCCGAGGAGTCGGTGGCCGAGGGAATGCAGCGGCTCGCCGCGACGGCCGAGCCCATCGCCGGCACGCCGGCCGCAGCGGACGGCGCCGACGCCGAGCTCGATGACCGCCAGCGCGCAGCGGTGGAGGCGGTCGCCGAGCACGGGGTCTCCGTCCTCACCGGCGGTCCCGGGACCGGGAAGAGCCGGACGGTCGCGGCCGTGGTGGCGCTGGCCGCCGGAAGCGGGCTCCGGGTGGCCCTGGCCGCCCCGACCGGCCGGGCCGCCAAACGGCTGGAAGAGCTGGCCGGTGCGCCGGCCACCACACTGCACCGGCTGCTCGGCGCGCAGGGCCGGGGCCTGGCCCGGTCCGGCTCGCCGGCCCGGACGGCGGGGGGGCCGACGGCGACGGCCTGTTCGCGGACGCGGGCGCCCCGGGGGCCACCGCGGACGCCGGCGGTTTCCCGCGCGGGGCAGGCGAGTCCGGCAGCCGGGACGGCAGCTGGGTCTTCGCCCGCGGCGAGGAATGGCCGCTGGACGCGGACCTGGTGGTCGTCGACGAAGGCTCGATGCTCGACGTGGAGCTGGCCGCCGCGCTGGTCGAGGCCTGCGCGGATGGCACCCGGCTGCTGCTGGTGGGCGACCCGGCGCAGCTGCCTTCGATCGGGCCGGGCCGGGTCCTGGCTGACATCATCGACTCCGGCGCCGTCCCCGTCACCGAGCTGACGACGCTCTACCGGCAGCGCGACGGGGGGACGATCGCCAAGCTGGCCACTGCCGTCCGCGGCGGTGACCTGCCCCCTGTGGACTCCCCGGAGCGGGAGGTGGTGGTCGTCACCGCGCGCGGCAGCGCGGAAGCCGCGCACCGCGTGCTGCAGCTGGTGACCGACTCGATTCCCCGCGCGCTGGGCATCGCCGCCGAAGACGTCCAGGTCGTTACCCCGGTACACAAGGGACCGGCCGGGACGATCGAGCTGAACCGGGCGCTCAAAGGGAAGCTCAACCCCGGGCCCGGCGCCTACCGCGGGTTCGACCCGGGTGACCGGGTGGTGGCCATCGCCAACCACGCCGACGAGGGGTTCGCCAACGGCGAGGTCGGCACCGTCGCCGGCACCGCAGACGATGGCCTCACCGTGTCGTTCAGCGGGATGCCGGTCACGATCCCGTTCCGGCTGCTGGGCGACCTGCGGCACGGCTGGGCCCTGACGGTGCACCGGGCCCAGGGCTCGGAGTGGCCGGCCGTGGTCGGAGTGTTTCCCGCCGAGGCGTCCGGGATGCTGTCCCGCCCGCTCGTCTACACCGCGCTGACCCGGGCCCAGCAGCACCTGTCGGTGGTACACGGCGCGGGCCCGGCCCTGGCCCGCGCCGTCCGCACCGTAGGCGAGCGCCCGAGAGAAACAAGACTGGCGAGTCTACTGAGCGAGGGGTGACATAAGTGGGGCAGGCTACGGCGAGGCGCTCGTTACCGGCCTAACGAACCGGGCCCTTGGGCCCGGTGAGCGGCCGGTGTGTCGGCGAAGTACCACCGCGCGGGCGCGAAGCGCAGCGGGGGGTTCCGG
>CAVZKY010000046.1:0-148446 GCA_963775825.1 uncultured Actinomycetes bacterium | reverse complement strand
GTGAACTCGAACCCGTTGCGCCCGCTGCGCAGCTGGATTTTCCAGTGCTTCAGTCGCCCGTCGGCCCCGCGGGTCCCGTAGTACACCTCATCAAACGTGGTGGCCGTTACGGTCTGCGACTTGCCCTGCCCGTCGGTGAAGAGGACCGTGCCGCCGTAGAACTCGACGAACCGCTCCCTGAGCGCCAGCTCCGCGACGAGCCGGGCCTGGTCACCCGCGACGGTGTAAAGGTCGTAGCACAGGAGCGCCTGCTGGTAGACCGTGCGGAGCCGGTCGAAGCTCCGCGTGACGGTCTCGGGTACCGAGGTGGGCAAATCGAACTGGGCCATGACTCGCTGCTGGTATGCAGCGGCGTCCTCGGGTGCCATGGCGCCGCCGACGATCCAGAACAGGCTCCTCGGGTCAGGCTTCCGCAATGCCGCCAGCGCATCCATGGCCGTGGCGTCACCGCCCAGGTTGCCGGACTGCGTTTCCTCCATGGCTGTGAGACTAGCCCTGGCAGTCAGAACGGCGCCGTCCTTATCTTGACCAGTCCGGCCGGCGCACCCGATCACCCCGCGCAGGCGCCAGCGCCGCCCATGTTCCAGAACAATCGTTACCGGCCGCCACCAGCCCTCAAGAAGCTGACCCAAAGATCATGCATAACGGCGGGGATGTGCGCCGTTAGCGCCGGAGCATCCGTCACGCTCTGTGGTGCTCGAAAGGCCTGGCTGCCGGTTCCTCTCATATTTGAGGTGGTCGGCCTGGCTGGGCTGGGCAGGATCCTTGGAGTGGCTCCGCGTGGGCGTGTGGCCGGGCGGCGTCACCCTATCGGTCCGCAAGATGACAGCCGCAAGGGAAGAGGGTTCCCAGGATGGGCGATGACAGCGGGATCCACCACGAGTACGAGCGTGTCGTGGTCAAGAGTGAGGGCCCAGCCGCCCGGGAGATCTGCATCTACGGCAGTGGGGGCCGGCTGATTCTGGAGGGCTGGCAGGTTGCCGACGACGACGGTCAGACTGCCTGGATCAGCGACGCCGGAGCCATAGCCGTCTTCGGCCAGCCGCTGGATCCCGGCGAGACGACGGAGGCCGGTCCGCTGTAGCTCTTCGACGACTTTGCCGCTGTCAAAGAGATGGGCTCCTGTTCACCACCGTTCATGGCTGAGATCGCCCGGGCCCTCGGCGAGCGGTACGAGCCTGTTTAGGCTGAACTTTGCCGCCACCCTCCGGGCAAGGTCAGCACTGACCTGCGCGCCTTTGCGCGGCTGGCCAGGCCCTGGACCTGCCGGTCACGTTTGCCGCGCCGCCGGGCCCGGGTGTGGCACGCGCAAGAAAGTCGCTGGGTGCCTTTCGGGACGCCGTGACGGCGTGAAAATTTCCGGTGCGTGCGGGTCTGCGTCTGGCCGGGGCTGCTGGCGCTCAGTGGCGGGGTGGCCGGGTTTGCGCGGGTTTCCGGCCTCGCGGGGCGGCTGCGGGTGGAGGATGGTCGCGGCCGTCCGCTGACGCCGTTGTTTCCCTGGCGGGCCTGACCCCGTAAGAAAGTCTGAGCGCCGGGAGCTGTTCTTGAGGGCTGTGCACTGGTGCTTCGAGCCCGCGGATCAGATTTCCGCTTGCCCCCCAGCTCCTGCGGGCGGCCGCGGCCGTTTATCCGCGTGCTCATCGTAGGAGATGGCGATGGAGGAAGCCGGGGACGAGCCGCTGTTCTGCGACCGGGTGGCCGGGATCGACATCGGCAAGAAGATGATCATGGTCACGGTCCGGGTCCCCAGCGAGACCAGGAAGGGCGGCCGGCAGCAGGAGACCCGGGAGTTCGGCACCACGCGGCGGGAGCTGCTGGCGCTGGCGGACTGGCTGCGCTGCTGGCAGGTGGAGAAGGCGGGCATGGAGTCCACGCCCGGCTACTGGAAGCCGGCGTACTTCCTGCTGGAGCGGGAGGGCCCTGACTGCATCCTTTACCATGCGTCGCAGGTCAAGGCGCTGCCCGGGCGGCCGAAGACCGACAAGCTGGACTCCGTTCTGGCTGGCGGAGATCACCGGGCAGGGCAGCCTGGCCGGCTCCTTCGTGCCGCCGGAGGAGATCCGCAGGCTCCGCACCCATACCCGCCTACCGCAGGAAACTGGTCCAGATGCGCACCGCTCAGAAGGAGCGCTGCGAGAAGCTGCTGGAGGACGCGCACCTGAAGCTGCCGAGCGTGATCAGCGACATCCACGGCGTCTCCGGCCGGGACATGCTGCGGGCGATCGCGGCCGGCGAGCGGAACCCCCGGGTGCTCGCGGAGATGGCGCGGGGCGTGATGCGCCGCAAGACCAGCCCGGCTGGAAGAGGCCCTGGACTGCGAGTTCTTCACCGAGGAGCACGCCTTCATCCTGACGATGATGCTCGACAGCATCGACCAGCTCACCGCCCAGGTCGAGGTCCTGGACCAGAAGATCACGGAGATGTGCGAGCCGTACGAGCGGCAGATCGCCCAGCTGGACGCCATCCCCGGCTTCGGGGTCACCACCGCACAGGACCTCATCGCCGGGATCGGCATCGACATGAGCGTCTTCCCGGCCGCTGGCCACCTCGCGTCCTGGGCCAGGCAGGCACCCCGGGTGGCCGAGTCAGCCGGCAAGCGGAAGGGCAGGAACGCCACCGGCCGCGGCAACCCCTGCATCGGCGCGGCCCTCGGCGAGGCCTCGGTCAGCGTGGGACGGACCCAGACCTTCCCCGGCGCCAGGTACCGCCGCCTGAACACCCACATGCCGAAGAAGAAAGCCCAGGTCGCCATCATGCGGACCCAGCTCGTCATCGCCCACGCCCTGCTGTCCGACCCCGCAGCCGGGTACCAGGACCTCGGCCCCGGCTGCAACGAGCGAAGAGCAGACACCCGCCGCCGCGCCCGCGGCCACACCCGCGCCCTGGAACGCCTCGGCTACAAGGTCACCATCGAGGCCCCCGACCCCGAAACCGGCGAGTACCTCCCCATAGCCACACCCAGCTAACCCCACCCGGCACCCCGGCCGGCGCTCGGCGCCGGGAAGCCGACGACGCAAACCGCCGTCGGCTCTGAAGGCATGCCCGGCTAAGGCCTAATTTTCGGATCAGGAAACAGATATGAAGCTCACAGTCATCGGCGGCACCGGGCTGATCGGCTCGCAGGTCGTCCAGAAGCTGACCGCAGCCGGACACCAGGCCGTCCCCGCGGCACTGTCCACCGGCCTCGACCTTATCACGGGCCAGGGGCTGGACCAGGCGCTGGAAGGCGCCGAGGTCGTGGTCAACGTGGCGAACTCGCCGACATTCGACGAAGCCTCCACGGGCTTCTTCCGCACCTCGATGGACAACCTGCTGGCCGCCGGGGAAGGTGCCGGTGTCCGGCATCAGGTGATCCTCTCGATCGTCGGCGTCGACCAGGTGCCCCAGCTGGTCTACTACCGCGCCAAGACCCTCCAGGAGGAGCTGCTCCGCCAGGGGCCCACGCCGTACTCCATCGTGCGTGCCACCCAGTTCTTCGAATTCATGAACACGCTCGTGTTCGAGACCTTGGATGACACCACCGTTCGCCTGCCCGCTACCCGCCTGCAGCCGATCGGCTCCGCCGATGTCGCCGACGCGGTCGCCGACGTCTCCACCGGCACGCCGCTGCGAGCCATCTGGAACGTTGCCGGCCCGGATGTCTTCCCCCTCGACGAACTCGGCCGGCTCACCCTGGCGGCACAGAAGGACAACCGGACCGTCATCACCGACGACAACGCCGGCACCTTCGCGGGCGTCACCGGCGACGTGCTGACCGCGGGCCCGGACGCACACCTGGCACCGACGCACTACCAGGACTGGATCCGCACAGCCCGGTGACCAGGCCGCCGGCTATCCCCGGGACCACCCGGACCCTTATGAGAGGCCGTGGGCGGGCATGTTTGATCCGGACCACACTGGGCTCGCGCCTCTTTGAACCACGCCACGGCGAGACCCCGGCAGGCCGACACGTCCTTCGAAAGCCAGACCACAAGGGTCGGCAGGCGGCACCCAGAGAATCAGGCGGGGAGTGCGCCGTCACGTTCACTGGCAGTGCAGTACCGGCCCTTGACCTGTCCTTGTGGCTGTTAGTCCTGCGACTTCGCCGCTCTTACCTCGACCTTTCCGCTTTCGACGCGCACCTGGAGCGCCGGCTGCGGAGAGGTCGCCGGCCCCTTCACAATCGATCCGTCGAGGCGGAAGGTACTGCCGTGGCAGGGACAGACGACCGCATCGTCTTTCAGCTCGCCCTCGTGCAGCGGGCAGCCGCGGTGCGAGCAACGGTCGATGAGCCCATAGAGGCGCCCTTCTTTGCGCACCAGCAGCACGGCGGCACCGTTGGCCTGTGCGCCGGTCAGCTTTCCTTCCTCAAGCTCATTTTCGCCGAGGACCGCGGTCCACTCTTCCGGCGGGTCCTCGAACGCCGTCTGGTTCACGCCGACTCCCCGGGCGAAGGAGAGATGCCCGCCGAGGTAGGCGGAGAATGCCGCGACGGCGTACCCCAGCGCGGAGAGCGCGACGCCGGGGGCCCTGTTGCCCCGCCTTCGGGCCGCCCAGGAAAGCGCATGCAGCGCCAGCGCGGTCGTGTTGCCGAGCGCGTGCACACCGCCGACCCGGCGGCTGCCACCGGAGAGTTCGGCCCAGTCGGACAGGCCGGCTGTGACAGTGGGCACTGCGGCGAGGACGCCGGCGGCAACGAGGCCGTCCGCAGCCTTCTGCGTCTGCTCGCCGCCGAGGAGATCGAGGAGCAGCGCGCTCGTCCAGGTCCCGATTACGACGTCGGTCAGGGGCGGGTGGAGCGGCTCGCCGAGCCAGGTACCGCTCACGACGTCCTTCAGCGCCGACTCCTCCGGCACCACCTTCCGCACCGCCTTTTGCAGCGGCTCCAAAACGGCGTCGAGCGCTTCAAGCTGCTCGATCGGTTCGGCGATCCTCTCGCGCACCGGTTCCTCCTTCGCTCTCGTAGCCCTGTGGCTGTGGCCACGCCGGGCAATTCACGTCGGCCCGCCCAAGCGCTTAATCCGCGGCCTGGACGGCCTGGGCAGCGGTCTCGATGAGCTGCAGCACGTCATCGGGGTGGGAGACCATGGCCACGTGGTTCGACGCGATTTCGACGGTGGTAGCGCCCATGCGGGCGGCGAACTGGCGCTCGGCATCGGGCGGGATGGTCTGATCGCCGTCGGCGACCATAAACCAGGTCGGGTGTGACTTCCAGGCCGGGACGCCCATCACCTCCCCGAGGGCCGACCAGGCCAGTGGCTGCTGCACGGCATGCATGACCCGCGCCTTGACCGGGTCAACGTCGGCCGCGAAGTGATTCACGAAGTCATCTTCAGGCAGCCAGGCAAAGCCCTGCTGGTCGATGTCCAGGTGCGCCAGTGCCGGGGTCGGGGGACCCTGCGCCAGCAGCTGGCCGATCGATTCGCCCTCATCTAGGCCGAAGCCCGCGATGTAGACCAGGCCGACGACGTTCGGCGCATCCGTGCCCAGCGCAGTGATGATCTGACCGCCGTAGGAGTGGCCGGCGACGAGGGTCGGGCCGTCCTGGCGGGCCAGCACCTGGCGCAGCCGGGCCACGTCAGCCGCCAGCGAGGACTCAGGGAACTGGGGCGCGGTTACCTTGTAGCCGTCGGCCTGCAGACGCTCGATAACCGCGCCCCAGCTGGACGACGGTGCGGGCGGCCGGCAGGATCTGCGCCGCGGTGGATTCGTAATGGCCGGCCCCCCAGTCCAGGGCCGGCGGGCTGGCCCCCCTGGCCGCCGGTGTCTCAGCCGCGCCGCCGTGTTGCATGGCCGCCTCCCGAAGAGTTAATGCAGTGCATCGTAACGACCTCGGATGTACGGCGGCCCCGCGCAGATCAGCCAGATCTGGATCAGCAGCTGTCCGGCCGGTAGCAAGCCGGCGTCCGCGCCGAACGGCGGCTCTGGTGCGCAAGCTCGTTGCGGGCGGCGCTCACGGTCCGTAACGGGACCACGAACTGGTGGCGAGATGATCGGGCTCTCGGGTCAGGGCATGCAGGGTCACGCAGTAATACCGGACCTGGAGAACTCGGCCATTCTGGCCTGTCACGACAGATTGCGACAGGGCATCGAAACTCGCGGACGTGCGGGCGGACCGCAGAAGGTCCTGGCGGCCATACGGCAGCTGGCGGCCGAGCCGCGCTCAAGGGGGCTGAGCTGTGCCGGCAGGTGAGGGAGGCGTGCGTGCACGAGTGCGACATCGGCGCCGGCAGTTGCGATGACCGCCGGATCCGGCAGGCCATCGAGAGGACCATGCGGCCAGCTCCCGGTACCCGGCATTATGTTCGTTGTGACCAGCAGTGAGGAGCTTCCCGGCAGCGTTCTCGCCGCGCACGAACGAGCCGACAGAGCTGGTTTCCAGCTCGCCTGCGAGGTCGAAGTGGGCAGGCTACTGGCGGCACTGGCCGCTGCGGTACCGAGCGGTGGCCGGGTGCTGGAGATCGGTACCGGCGTCGGCGTCGGGCTTGCCTGGCTGGTCCATGGCCTGGGAGCGCGCCAGGACGTCGAGGTCGTCACGGTCGAGCTCGATGAGGAGGTGCAGCGGGCGGCGCTGTCAGCGCCATGGCCGCAGTGGGTTCGCTTTGAGTCAGGTGATGGGGCCGAGGCCGTCGGCCGCCTCGGCCAGTTTGACCTGATATTCCCGGACGCGCCCGGCGGGAAGATCTTCAAGCTGCGCCGGACCCTAGCCGCACTTCGCCGTGGCGGCGTCCTCGTCGTGGACGACATGGACCTCACCCGCCACGACGATGAGCAGCGTCGGTCTGCCCTGGCCGTGGTGCGTCACCGTCTCCTCGATAATGCGGAACTCGTTTGTGCGGAACTGGCCTTCAGCAGCGGTGTCATCATGGCCGTCAAGCGCCGGTCGTGACCTTCGAGGCAGCGCACCGAAAGCTCATTACGCACGTGACAGTGAGAGCGGGTCGCTAGAGGGTGCCCATCGCCGAGCCCATTCGCCCGTTGATGGCAAGTCCGCCGCCGACAGAATCGCGCAGAACGATCGGTGTTCTGCCGTTACAGGCCGGTGGACCAGGCAACCGTTTCGGCGTATCAAGGTCAGCCGGTGGGATGCGGAGATTACGCTACGGTAATCGCTGGGCGCAGTTCCCGGCCCGGTGTCGGCTGGCCAGGCCGGTACCAGACCGGCTTCCCCGGGAAGCCATTGCCGGAGCAGGTCCGGCGACGTGACGGGAGGTGACGTCTGGTGGCGGATGACGCGCAGGTGGGACTCGACACGAGCGTGTCGCATTCGGCCCGGATCTGGAACTACTGGCTGGGCGGCAAGGACAACTTCGCCGTCGACCGCGAAGCGGGCGACAGAGTGGCTGCAATGCTGCCGATCATCGTGGCCCAGGCCCGAGCGGACCGGTCGCATGATGGATGGTTCGGCCTGGCTGGCTGCTAAAGGTCACTCGGCGAACAGGTCGATATGCCGTCTGACAAACTCCTCGACGCACTCCGCGGGTTGGCCGGTGATTTCCTCGACCGTGGTGGTCATGCGGTCATACCGATTCTCGCGATGTAGCCGGGCCACTGTGAGCAGATGCTCATCGACGTACGGCCCGAGCCCGGCGGGTGCGAGCACTTGCTTGGCCCAATCCTCCGGCGGGATGTCGACGTAGGACACTGGCCGGCTCAGCGCGCGGGCGTACTCTGCGGCGACGCCATTCATGTCCTGGGATCTGGGCCCGGTCAGCTCGAGGGCGCGGCCGAGATACGGCCCCGGGTCCGTCACGATGGTAGCGACGACCCGCGCGACGTCGCTGACCACTATCGGCGAAGTGCGGCCGGTCCCGAAGGGGAGCCGGATGGTGCCGCTGTCGGCAATAGAGCGCGCGGCCGCGGTCGTGAACAACGGACTGTCCAGGAAGAGAGTCGGGCGGACGTGTACGACCGGCAGCCCAGACCAGTTCAGCACCTGCTCCGACAGCCAGTGCAGCCTCTGGTGGTGGGACTCGCTCATGCTGAGCGCGTCCATCTGGGACACGGTCATCTGCGAGAGGGACAAGAGTGCATCCAAATTGCCGACCGCACGCGCCACCGTCGCCACTGTGACGGCGGCCTCGAGGTAGGACGGCGCCAGGCTCATGGTGAAGAACATCCGCTGGACCGAATCGAGGGCCGTCGCGACATCTGCTGGCCGCGTGAGATCACCGACGGCGACATCAGCGCCGAGCGAGCGCAGGGCATCGGCACGCTCGTCGTCGTGGTGCACCATCGCCCGCACGGCCCGGCCGCGCTGGCGCAGCAACGCCACCACCGTGCCGCCCACGCCGCCGACTCCCCCGCCGGCGCCAGTCACCAGGATGAGACCAGGCTCAGCCATCGTCCGCCTCCTTGTAAGTTACCGAGCTGAGCATCGTTCGCCTGCTCCGCTCCCGTCTTCGTATTGCCGTCGCGACGGCACCTTCCACGGTCCCGGTCCCGGCAGGCTCGTCGCTCACCTGGACACGCTGGGGTTGACGCGTGCGGGGACCCAGGTGAGCCCGTGAATGCCGCAGTCAGAGCCAGGAGGTGAGAATGATCCGGCGGGGGTCTTCGCCGGGGTACTCGCGGACGCCGTAAAGTGCGCGGGCAGTCACCCACAGGATCAGCCGTCCCAGATAGTCCGGGTACCTGTCGATCTTGGCGTTGAAGTAGCCGACGGCGGTGGTCTCGGTGCTCAGGAGCTCGTCCGCGTCGTCCAGGTACTGCCGGGTCTGTTCGATCGTCCGCTTGGCGTCGTCGTCGAGCCGTCTGTTCTGGTGGCCGCACACGATATGCCGGGGGCCGAACGCCTCGACCTTGCCGATCGCGTCCCGCCAGCGGCCGAAGCCGCCGACTGCGCTCTGCCCGAGGTACATGTGAACCCCGTTGTAGATCACGTCCCCGGCAATGACCAGCCCCAGATCCGGGACGTGCAGCACGGTGTTGTCGTCCGCGTCGGCGTGGCCGACATCGACCATTACCAGGTCGTAGCCCTCGAGCGTGAACCGGTTGTCCGGGACCGTCACCGCGGTGACCGGCGACGGCGGGATCAGCCCCGCGTACAGCTTGTCCCACAGCGGCG
The DNA here is from genome assembly GCA_963775825.1 of uncultured Actinomycetes bacterium. Lineage (GTDB taxonomy): Bacteria > Actinomycetota > Actinomycetes > Streptosporangiales > Streptosporangiaceae > Bog-532. Next base: position 139,400 of record CAVZKY010000046.1, on the reverse strand, counting down.
GCCGCGTCGCCACGCTGCCGCGCATCTGCGCGATCGTGCCGGCCGTGGCGACGACACGCGCGCCGAACCGTTCGGCCAATAGCCCGGCGGCGAACCAGTGGTCGCCGTGGCCGTGCGTGATGAAGATATCCGTCACGTTCCGGCCCTTGCCGGCGACCCAGTTGCCGAGCACCCGCGCCTGGTCTTCCGTCATCCCAGGATCGGTGAGCACCGCGTCCTCGCGGCCATAGATCAGCGTGCTGGCCATGGGAGAGAACCGCTTCGGCTCCCCGTTGGGAAGTACACCGTCCTGCGGCGGCGGGTCGTTGACGAACACGTCGTAGGTGAGGTTGCCGGCCGGGTTCATGACTGGGTCTGCCCCTGGTAGTTCAGGGCCGCGGCCTGGGCGGGGCCGTGCACCTTGAGATAGCCGTCGGTGGTCTTCTGGTGGTGGATCGTGGCCATGGCCGGCTCCTTGATCGGGGTCTGTGCTCGCTTCCACAATCCCGGTCCCGGCGGCCCCGTCGCGCCCGTGGACACACTGGTGTCGGCGCGGGTGAAGACCGGGAAGACCAAGGGCGGCCCGAGGGCCAGGGTAACGGCCAGCGTTGTCACGGGCGCGAGCGTCGGCGCACGGCGCGATCGTAGATAGTGGCGCGGGCGTCCGAGTCCGGATGCGCCATCCCCTTCCCGAACCGGCGGCGGCCACGGCTGCGCCGCGGTGCCAGTCACGGAGGACTGCCATGACCACCGTACCCAAGACCACTGTCACCCGGCGCGAGCCGGAACTGCCCGGCCAGACCGTCGTCATCATCGGCGGCAGCGCGGGCATCGGGCTGGAGACAGCCCGCCGGGCCCGCGCCGAGGGGGCCGATGTCATTCTGGCCGCCCGGCGCCCGGACCGGCTGCGGGAGGCCGCGGCCGAAGTCGGCGCCGACGGCACCGCGGCTTTCGACGCCACCGACCCGGCCGCACTCGAGCGCTTCTTCGCCGGGCTGCCCGCGCCGATCGACCACGTGATGGTCACCGGGCCCGGCCCGTACTACGCGCCCCTGGCCGAGCTGGACCGCGAGCGGACGCACCGCGCCTTCGACGATCACCAGTGGCTGGCCATCGAGGTGGCCCGGCTGTCCGCCGGGCGGGTGCGGCCCGGCGGCACGCTGCTGTTCATGGGCGGCACCGCCGGCCGCAGCCGAGGGCCCGGCATGTCGTTCATCGCGGCGGCCACCGCCGCGATGCCCGCCCTGATCGCCAACCTCGCAGTCGAGATCGCGCCGGCCCGGGTCAACTTGATCGCCCCCGGCTTCGTCGATACCCCACTGTCCGCGTCGCTGCTCGCCGACGACCTCGAAGCGCGCCGTGCCCAGCTCCGCGCCACGCTCCCGATCGGCCGCGTGGTCGGGCCCACCGACGTTGCCGCACTCGCAGTCCACGTCATGACCAACACCGCCCTGACCGGCGCCACCTTCGACATCGACGGCGGCCAGCAGCTCATCACCGGAGCATGAGGCACGACCGACCTGCTGGACTGACGGATTTGCAAGCAGGGACCAGGGCACAGGCCAGGGTGTTTACGGGCGCGTCCGGGCCCTGCGGGCGCGATCGTGAATACCACGCACGGTCCACGCCGTGGCCTGATACGAAGGCAAACGGCCCGGTAAGGAGAAGGACCATCATGAACGACACACTGACCTATCAGCAGATGGGGACGACGGCCCGCGGCCAGGCGCACGCGTTGTTCGCCCAGACCATGGGCTATGTCGCGGTCACGGCTGGTCTGTTCGCGCTGGGGGCCTGGGCGGGCCGCGACCTCGCCGGCGGGGTGGGCGTCGTCGCGTTCATCGCGGCCTTCGCGTGCCTGATCGGCATGCAGTTCGCGGTGCGCCGGTCCGTGCCGCTCACGGTCGGGCTGCTCGGCGCGTTCGGCCTGCTGATCGGGCTGGCCGTGGCGCCCACGGTGGCGTACTACGGGAGCATGGACCCGCAGGCCCTATGGCAGGCGGGCGGGGCGACGGCGCTGTTCATCGCCGGGTTCGGCGCGGCGGGCTATGCCACCCGGCGCGACCTCGCTCCGGTCGCGCGGGCCAGCTTCTGGGCGCTGGTCGGGCTGATCGTGTTCGGCATCGTGCTGATTTTCGTGCAGATCCCAGGTGCCGACCTGGTCTACTCGGTGCTCGGCCTGGTGATCTTCGCCGGGTTCACCCTGTTCGACTTCCAGCGGGTGCGGACCAATACCGACGCCGCGTCCGCGCCGTTGCTGGCCGCGTCGATCTTCCTGGACATCTTGAACGTGTTCCTGTTCTTCCTGCAGATCTTCGGCCAGGAAGACAGATGAACGGAACATGAGCGGCATCGAGAAGGGAGACCCGCCATTGGGAGCCAAGCAGGAAGCCACCGGTGGCCGATACTTGGCTGCAACGCGCTCAAGGAGCCACATCGGCCGACGGCAAGGGTCTCGTAGGCATCGAAGGGTCAGGGATTCAAGTCCCGCGAGATTGACGTGACGCAGGCTGAATCTGCGCCCCATCGCAGACCAGGGTGACGGCGGGATAACGGCCAGGGAGTCACGGGCGCGACACGCCCGCCCGGTGCGTGATCGTGCGGCGGTACCACTACGAAAGACATCCCAGGAGCTGATACGTGAATGGTCCCCAGCAGAGCGCACGGCAGCGGACCCTGGCCGGTGATGATCGGTTCGGGGGGGCAGCAGGTGGTGGGGTCAGGCGGCGGGCTGAAGGCTGACCTGGTGGCCGAGGGCTTCCAGCTTGGCGATCAGGCGCCGGGTTTCTCTTTCGGGGTCGAGACGGCGGGTGAAGAAGTCGGCGCCGAGCTCGTCGTAGGGCCTGCCGGTGGCCAAGATGTGCCAGATGATGACGAGCATGGCGTGGGCGACGTGCAGGGCCATCGTGTCGGTAAGCGGGTACCTGATCGGCAGTCAGGAAACCGGCAAGGCGCCTTTGCCCCCGCCGGCCGAACTCTCCTGGTGGTACCAGTTCTACTTCGCCACCGAACGGGGCCGGGCGGGCTATGACACATACCGGCGCGAGTTCGCCCGACTCATCTGGCACACCGCCTCGCCCGAGTGGAACTTCGACGACGCGGAGTTCAACCGGAGCGCCATGGCCCTTGACAACGCGGACCACGTCGCCATCGTGATCCACAACTACCGCTGGCGGCTCGGCCTGGCCGAGGGCGAGGCACAATACGACGATCTCGAAAAGCAACTGGCCGGCAGCCCGGTCATTTCCGTGCCGACGATCACCCTCGAAGGTGACGCCAACGGCGCACCCCATCCGGAACCCGGCGCCTACGCGGCGAAGTTCGCGGGCACCTACGCGCACCGGACCATCGCGGGCGGCGTCGGGCACAACCTGCCGCAAGAGGCCCCGCAAGCATTCGCCCAAGCCATCATCGACGTCGCCGACCAGCGTTAGGAGAGAAATGCCTGAAGACGACATCATCCGCCCGTTCACCGTCGGTTTCCCTGAGACGGCACTCACCGATCTGCGCAGCCGCGTGAACGCGACCAGGTGGCCCGAGGCCGAGACGGTCACCGACGACTCGCAGGGCGCGCCGCTGGCGATGATGCAGGATCTCGCGCGGTACTGGGCGACGGACTACGACTGGCGTAAGTGCGAGACTCGGCTGAACGACCTGCCGCACTTCATAACCGAGATCGACGGGCTCGACATCCATTTCCTTCAAGTTCGCTCCCGGCACGAGGACGCGCTGCCGCTGATCGTCACGCACGGGTGGCCCGGCTCGGTCATCGAGCAGCTGAAGATCATCGAGCCGCTCACCAACCCCGAGGCGCAAGGCGGGAGCGGCGCGGACGCGTTCCATCTGGTGATTCCCTCGCTGCCGGGTCATGGATTCTCCGCCAAGCCGACCGCCACCGGCTGGGATCCCGCCCGCATCGCACGGGCCTGGGTCGTGCTGATGAAGCGCCTCGGCTACACCCGGTTCGTGGCGCAGGGCGGCGGGTGGAGCAGGTGCCGTGCCGGGTCTGCCCGGGCCGGCCCGCCACGCACACCGGCTGGCGGCTGTGTCACCGGCACTCCATGCGCTGGTATCACCGCCAGCGCGAGGGGCAGGCCGGCTTCGAGGAGTGGCTGGCCGGTCAGGTCCCGTTGGACGGGTACGGCGGCTGCCGGGTGGCCGTCTGCCCGGACCTGGCGGCCACGCCGCTGGGCTTGTGCGCGGGCCACGAGTCCCGGTACCGCAGGCAGGGCCGGGCGGGCGGCGCGGCGTTGCCGCGGGCTTGGTCCCGCAGCTATGAGGTCCGAGGGTGTTCAATCTTCGGCTCTGTCTCACTTTCGGTGGTAACGGTGCGTAGCGTAATCCGAGGAGAATCCGGTGGCGGAGGAGGGTGAAGCCGGCGCGTCCGTACATCTGGCGCTTGATCATCTTGGTCTTCGTGTTCACCCCTTCGGTGCGGCCGTTGTGGTGCGGGAGGGTGAGCCCCGCCGTAGCGGCCTGTATGTCCAGGTCGAGGCCGCGGGTGAAGGAGTGCACGTGGGGCAGGTCGGCGGCGCGCGCGTCGGTGATCCACTGCCGGAGCTTTGCGTCGTTGCCCAGGTCCGGGGCCAGCAGCGCGGCGAATGAGCGGACGAGGCCTGCCAGGGCGGTCATCTCAGGGCAGGCGGCCTCGATGCCGGCGAGCGTCTCCTGCTGGCTGGCCGTGAGGCCGTCCGGCCTGGTGTGCAGGATCCGGGCGGCCTGGCGCGGTGACAGGTGCGGCCGGTCCCCTTCCAGCCGGCCCTGGTTGATGTAGCGGACGAGCAGGTTGGAGCTGCCCTGGTAGCCGAGCTCGCGGATCTCCCGCAGCAGTTGCTGGACGGGCACCGCCGGGTCCTCGGCGCGGCGCTTGCGCAGGTAGTCGCGGTGGGGGTCGACGAGCGTGGGCCGGTACTGCGGGGCGCGCCGCAGCCGCCCGGGCTCCTCGGCGCGGGCGTACCGCTTGACCGTGTTCAGGGCCAGGTCCAGGCGGCGGGCGCAGTCCAGCAGGCCGACGCCCTTGCCGAGCAGGTCATGGACCTGCTGCCAGCGCTCCAGGGTGGTCTCGGCGCGCTTGCCGGACTGGACCGGGCAGGCCTGGGCCCAGCAGGCCGAGTGCGCGGCGACCTCCTTCCGGGCGGCCTCGCCGAGGCCGTGCCACAGGTGCCAGCGGTCGCTGACCTGCACCGCGCCGGGCAGCGCCTGGCGGACGGCCTCGCCGTAGGCGCCCGAGCCGTCACGGCACACGACCTCGACTCCGGGGTGGTCCCGCAGCCACTTCCCGGCGAAGTCGGCGGTGCGGCCAGGCACGACGTCGACGCGCCGTCCGGTCTCGGCGTCGATGAGCACGGTCGCGTAGACCAGGCCGCGGCGCAGCGCGAAGTCGTCGATCCCCAGCACCCGCGGCACCGCCAGCACGGGAAGCGGAATCCGGAGCAGGACGTGCAGCATCGTGTGCCGGGAGGCGCGGATGCCCAGCGCCGGCATCAGCCGCGCCGAGGCCCGGCCCGCTAATTCCCGGGCTACCGCGCTGACCTGCCCGGTCAGCCGTGTGGTGCGCCGCTGGTAGCGGTCAAGGACGCCCGGGACCTGCTCGCGGAAGGTCTGCCGCGGGCAGCCCAGGTCCGGGCAGCGCATCCGGCGGACCCGCACCCGGACCTGGACGCGGCGGCCGTCGACGGGAACGTCCCCCGCCGTCCGCTCGTGAAAGCCGTGCACGCGCGAGGTTTCCGTGCCGCAGCCCGGGCAGGCCACCGCCCAGTCCCTGGTCCTCGCACGGACGCATATCACCTCGCCCGCGTCCCCGACATCTTCGATGACCAGCGCAGACAACCCAGAGAACACAGTCCCCACAAGCCCTATCACGTCAGCCATGACTGATCGTGACACGTCACCACATCTAGCCACCACCGAAAGTGAGACAGAGCCGAAGACTTGACACGCTCTGAGGTCCGGGGCCTGCCGGTCCCGGTCGCGCTCGCTGACGAGGAGCAGTTCCGCGCATGGTGCGCCGCCCAGCCGCCGGTGCCATGGCCGGGCCAGATCATCCTGGCCGGGCTGGCGCCGCTGCCGGCCGCGGAGATCCGCTGGGGCCTGTTCGCCCACACCCAGCGGGAACGGCACACCCGGTGGGATACCGGCTGGGTGCAGGCCCTGGTCAATACCTGCCGGACCCGCGGCACCGGGTCGCTGACCGAGCTTGACCTTTCCTCTTGCACCACGTTCGCGGCCATGGTGGCCCGGGAGATGCTGCACGACCTGCGGCTGGCCTACTTCACCCCGAAAGCCAGCCGGGACGCGGGCTTCATCGAGACTGACCACTTCGGGGTGCGGTTCCCCGAGCGGGGCAGCCACTTTGACCTGACCGGCATCGCCCAGCGGTGGCTGCGCGACCTGCTGTGGGACTACCTGGCTGACCTGCTGCAATCGCCAGGCTGCCCGCGCACCGGCGGCACCTTCGACGCCTTCCGCCGCGCGGCAACCGAGCTGGGCGCGTTCCTGACCGTCGGCGCGCCCGGCGGCGGCCACGACCCCGCGCAGCTGACCGCCGCGCAGATCCAGCGGTTCGCCGCCGACCAGCGGCACCGCGAACGCGAAGGGCTGGCATCGCTGGCGATGCGCCGCCAAGACGGCACCCCGTCGATCGTCACCACGACCACCCGCGCCATCACCTTCAACCACGCCCGCAAGCTGCTGCGCTGGGCACTGGACTGCGGTGCCGCCGAGCGGACCGGGCTGTCCCGGCAGTTCATCACCGCGATGCCCGCCGCCGGGCCCACCCCGGTGCGCAAGCGCAGCCCGTTCCCCGACGAGGTCGCCCGCGCCCTGGCCGAGGAGGCCAACCTCGCCCGGCTCGCCGAGGTCCATGACCCCGCCGACTTCGGGCTGCGCGACATGTGGGAGACGATCATCGTCACCGGGCGGCGGGTCAGCGAGGTGCTGGGACTGCGGCTGGACTGCACCGGCCGCTACGGCGGGCTGGGCATGCTCTGGCACGACCAGATGTCGGCGTACCACCTGGCGTGCAGAGGTAAGTACGCGCAAACGTGCAGAGGCCCTGGTCCCAGGTTGGGCCGGGCCACCCGCTCGGAAATTGTGCCGGGTCAGAACTCGCCGTCAAGGGCGCCTTCGGCGTCGCTGGCGCGATCAATACCGCGTCGTTAGCGCTGTGCGTTAGCCGTCAACTCGTTTGGGTCACGTTCGGGTTCCGGGTTTTGCGCTGCCCGGTGAAAACGGCGGAGCTCCTGTAGATCGAGGGATTGCGACATCACTTCGATCCTGGACAGGAGCTCCGTTGAATGATTGTGCCATGGTGACCGTGCCGTGCCTGATCACGGTCGCCGCAGGCGTGCTGGCCCCGGGTCACCTGGGCGAGCTGACCCGGTACCTGCCGTTTGAGCTGGCCGATGACGTCCTGGAGAGCACCAGGACCGTGCAGAAGCGGATGCGGGCGCTGCCCTCTCGCGTCGGGATCTACTTCGTGCTCGCGCTGGCGCTGTTCCCCGGGGTCGGCTACCTGCGGGTGTGGGGCAAGATGACCGCCGCGCTGGAGGACCTGGGCCTGCCCCGCCCGTCGGAGAAGGCGCTGCGGGACCTGCGCCGTCGTCTCGGCCCGGCCCCGGTGAAGGCCCTGTTCGAGTCGGTCGCGGTCCCGCTCGCGTCCCCGCGCACCCCGGGCGTGGCCTACCGGGGGCTGCGGACGGTGGCGTTCGACGGCCTGAACTCGGTCAAGGTGCCCGACAGCGGCCGGAACCGGTCCTGGCTGGGCAAGACGATGACCTGCCTGGGCCTGGCGGGGTACCCGGCGATGCGGATGGTGGTCCTGGCCGAGACCGGCACCCGCGGGCTGCTGGGCGCCGTCATCGGCGGGAAGGGCGAGCGCAGCGAGGTGCCGCTGGCCCGCAGGCTCGTCCCGCTGCTGCGCGAGGGGATGCTGCTGCTGGCAGACCGGGCCTACGACGCGGCGGAACTGCTGAAGGAGGCCGCCGCGACCGGGGCGCACGTCCTGGTCCGCGGCAGCGCCGCCCGTAAGCCCCCGGTCCTGGAGGTCTTGCCCGACGGGTCCTACCTGTCCCGGATCGACGGCCTCGGGGTGCGGATCATCGAGGCGGCCCTGGACGTGCACGGCGCCGACGGCACCCGGCTCGGGGACGGCTACCGGCTGATCACCACCTTGCTGGACTGGCGCCGCTACCCGGCCGGGGAATTGATCCGCCTCTACCATGAGCGGTGGGAAATCGAGGTCGCCTACCTCGCGCTGCGGCACACCCTGCTCGGCGGGTACGTGCTCCGCTCCCGCGACCGGGCAGGCGCCGAGCAGGAACTATGGGCGCTGCTGACTGTCTACCAGGCGCTGCGCATGGCAATGGTGACCGCGACCGGGACTGTCCCGGGCACCGACCCGGACCGGGCCAGCTTCACCGCGGCGCTCGAAGCCGCGCGGGAGCAGGTCATCACCGCGCGCGGCATCGAAGACCCCGGCGACCCAGGCGACGCCGGCCGGATCGGCCGCGCCGTCCTCGCCGGCCTGCTGCCCGCCCGGCGGGCACGCTACAGCGCCCGGAAAGTGAAATGCTGTACCTCCCGATGGCGTGTCCGCGACCAGGACCGGCCCGAACTGCCCACGCGGATCACCCGGGTGCAGATCACCATCATCGCCCCGCCCCTGGACCGGCCCGCAGCCCGTCCCCGCAGCCGGAAGGACCAGCCGCCCGGTCCCCGCCAGGCCCAGCCCGACACCAGAAGAGACAAGGTCACCCGCATCATGGCCAGCCAGCCCGGACGCGACTGGGCCGGACACGACCTCGCTGACCTGCTCGGCATCAAGCCCCGTAACATGCTCACCCAGCTCGCCGAATGGACCCGCCTGGGCTTCCTCGCCAAGACCGGCCCCGGCCGGTACGCGCTGCCCGCCCCGGCCAGCACCACGGCCGATGCGGGACCGTAACCCATAAGCGACCGAAAGCGGTTGCCCCCCGGCGGCCAGGCTTAACGACGCGGTATTGTGCGCGCGACAGCCCTGCGGGCTGCTCTTGACCCCGGAGACCACTGCGGCCCCTGGGAGCAGGAAGAGCGGGCAAGGCCCAGGCCTGCCCCCCGCCAATCCGCGCGGCGCGCAACCCCGCGCTGGCGGAGCATATGAGCCCATCCGGGCGCCGGGTGAACAGGTGAACTGGCGTTCGATAGTCACAACAAGCGGAAAATTACAACCTAGGGAGGTGTCAAGGATCAAGTGAGGCCGATCCGTCAAGGATCAAGTGAGGCTAGACAAGGACGAATTGGAGGCGTACACGCTGCCCTGGGAAAAGCCGCACGGCAAACCGCAGACCTGCCGTCTACTGTTTCGCTGGCCATCCGATGGCAAGCATGTCAGGGCGCGCAGCTATTCAGAGACCGTGGGCTACTCCAGGAGCTGGCGGGCCATGACCATGCGCTGGATCTGGTTGGTGCCCTCGTAGATCTGGGTGATCTTGGCGTCGCGCATCATCCGCTCGACCGGGTAGTCCTTGACGTAGCCGTAGCCGCCGAGCAACTGGACCGCGTCGGTGGTGATCTCCATGGCGGCGTCCGAGGCGAAGCACTTGGCCGCCGAGGAGGCGAACGTCAGGCCGGGCTGCTTCTCGCCCTGCATCGCCCGCTCGGACAAGATGGCGGCGTGGTAGGTGAGCTGCCGGGCAGCCTCCAGCTTCATCGCCATGTCGGCCAGCATGAACTGCACGCCCTGGAACGAGGCGACCGGCTGGCCGAACTGCTCGCGCTGCTTCACGTAGCCGGCGGCGTAGTCCAGCGCGCCCTGCGCGATGCCGAGCGCCTGCGCGGCGATCGTGATCCGGGTGTGGTCCAGGGTGGCCAGCGCCGTCTTGAACCCCGTGCCCTCCGCCCCGATCATCCGGTCCGCGGGGATCCGCGCGCCGGAGAAGATGACCGTCGCGGGTGGGTGAGCCCTTGATGCCCAGCTTCTTCTCCAGTGCGCCGAAGCTCACGCCCGGGTCGTCCTTGTCCACCACGAAGGCGGAGATGCCGTTGGCGCCGCGATCGGGGTCGGTCACGGCCATCACCGTGTAGTACTGCGAGACGCCCGCGTTGGTGATCCACATCTTGGTGCCGTTCAGCACCCAGCGGTCCCCGTCCCGCACGGCCCGGGTCTTCATGCTGGCCGCGTCCGAGCCCGCCCCGGCCTCGGACAGGGCGGAGGAGAACATCGCCTCACCGCGGGCCACCGGGGCCAGGTAGCGCTTCTTCAGCTCCTCCGACGCGGACAGCAGCACCGGCACGGTACCGAGCTTGTTCACCGCCGGGATCACCGAGGACGCCGCGCACACCCGGGCCACTTCCTCGATCACGATGACGGTGGCCAGCGCGTCGGCGCCCTCGCCGCCGTAGCCCGAAGGGATATGCACCGCATGCAGGCGGGCCCCGGTGAGCGCGTCCAGCGCCTCCTGCGGGTAACGGGACTGCTCGTCGACGTCCGCGGCCGCCGGGGCGATCTTGTCCTCGGCGAGCTCGCGGACCGTGGCGCGGAGCAGTTCGTGCTCCTCGGACGGGGCGTAGGCGGGAAACAGGTCGTTCATCGTTCCTCCCCGGGCACGGCGCCGGTGATCGCCAGCCTCGATGGTCTGCCCCGATAGCTTGCGTTCAGACGTTACGGCGGTACTGCCCGCCGACCTCGAAGAAGGCTTCGGTGATCTGCTGAAGGCTGCAGACCCGGGCCGCGTCCATCAGCGACGCGAAAACGTTACCGCCCGAGCGGGCCGTCTCCTGCAGCGCGGCCAGCGCCCCGTGGGCCTGCTCGCGGTTCCGCTCCTGGAAATCGCGCACCCGGTCCAGCTGGGAACGCTTTTCCTGCTCGGTGGCGCGGGCGAGCTCCACCGGCGGGACGGCCGAGCCCGCGGGGCTGCGGAAGGTGTTGACGCCGACGATCGGCAGGCTGCCGTCGTGCTTCCGGTGCTCGTACAGCATCGACTCGTCCTGGATCCGGCCGCGCTGGTAGCCGGTCTCCATCGCGCCCAGCACCCCGCCGCGCACGCTGATCCGGTCGAACTCGGTGAGGACCGCCTCCTCCACCAGGTCGGTCAGCTCGTCGATGATGAACGAGCCCTGCATCGGGTTCTCGTTCGCCGCGAGGCCCCACTCGCGGTTGATGATCAGCTGGATCGCCAGCGCCCGCCGGACCGACTCCTCGCCGGGGGTGGTGACGGCCTCGTCGTAGGCGTTGGTGTGCAGGCTGTTGCAGTTGTCGTAGATGGCGCACAGCGCCTGCAGCGTGGTGCGGATGTCGTTGAAGCTCATCTCCTGGGCGTGCAGCGACCGGCCCGAGGTCTGCACGTGGTACTTGAGCCTCTGGGACCGCTCGTCGGCGCCATACCGGTCCCGCATGGCGGCGGCCCAGATCCGCCGGGCGACCCGGCCGATCACCGAGTACTCGGCGTCCATGCCGTTGGAGAAGAAGAAGGACAGGTTGGGCGCGAAGTCGTCGATCTGCATGCCGCGGGCCAGGTACGCCTCCACGTAGGTGAAGCCGTTGGCCAGGGTGAACGCCAGCTGGCTGATCGGGTTGGCCCCGGCTTCGGCGATGTGGTACCCGGAGATCGACACCGAGTAGAAGTTGCGGACCTGGTTGTCGATGAACCACTCCTGGATGTCGGCCATCATCCGCAGGCTGAACTCGGTAGAGAAAATGCAGGTGTTCTGGCCCTGATCCTCCTTGAGGATGTCGGCCTGCACCGTCCCCCGCACGCTGGACAGCATCCGGGACCGGATGCCGGCCGCTTCCTCCTCGTCAGGCTCGCGGCCGTTTCCCGCCCGGAACGCATCCAGTCCCTGGTCGATCGCGGTGTTGAGGAAGAAGGCCAGGATGGTCGGGGCGGGCCCGTTGATCGTCATCGACACCGACGTGCTGGGCGCGGCCAGGTCGAACCCCGCGTAGAGGGCCTTCATGTCGTCCAGCGTCGCGATCGACACCCCGGAGGTGCCGACCTTGCCGTAGACGTCGGGGCGCTCACCCGGGTCACGGCCGTACAGGGTGACGGAGTTGAACGCGGTGGACAGCCGGGTCGCCGGGGCGTGGGCCGCCAGCAGCTTGAAGCGCCGGTTGGTGCGGAACGGGTCGCCTTCACCGGCGAACATCCGCGCCGGGTCCTCTCCTTCGCGCTTGAAGGGGAACACTCCCGCGGTGAACGGGAAATAGCCCGGCAGGTTCTCCTCCCGCAGGAACCGCAGCAGCTCCCCGTGGTCGGTGTACCGCGGCAGCGCCACCCTCGGGATCCTGCTTCCGGAGAGTGTCTCGCGGGTCAGCTGCGTCCGCAGCTCGCGGTCGCGGGTCCGGACGACCTGCTCGTCGCCGGAGTACGAATCCACCACGGCCGGCCAGCTCTCGATGAGCCCGGCGCTGGCGTCGCTGAGGTCCTCGCGGGCCTGCCCGGCCAGGGCGGCGACCGTCTCGGCCGGTTCGCCGGACAGCTCGGCGGCGACCTCGGTCAGCCGTTGCAGGCGCCGCGCCGCCGTCACCTGGCGGCCCGTCTCCGTGTGGTAGCCGCGGACGGTCTCGGCGATCTCCGCCAGGTACGTGGTCCGGCCCGGGGGGATGACCGGCGCCGCATCGATGGACGTACGGCCTGCCGCGGCGGGCAGCACCCCCTCGGACAGCGCCAGGCCCTGGCCGGCCAGCAGCCGGGCCAGGTGCTGGTAAAGCGCGGTGACCCCGTTGTCGTTGAAGGTGGCGGCGCTGGTCCCGAAGACCGGCATGTCCTCCGGCCGCGCACCGAAGGCGTCCCGGTTGCGGATCAGCTGGCGGGACACGTCGCGCAGGGCGTCGGCGCCGCCGCGGCGGTCGAACTTGTTGATCGCCACCACGTCGGCGAAGTCCAGCATGTCGATCTTTTCCAGCTGGGAGGCCGCGCCGAACTCGGGGGTCATCACGTACAGCGAGACGTCGGCCAGCGGCACCACCGCCGCGTCGCCCTGGCCGATCCCCGGCGTCTCCAGGATCACCAGGTCGTAACCCGCCGCCCGGCAGGCCCCGATGATGGCCTCGATGTTGTCCGGCAGCTCATGGGCGCCGCGGGTGGCCAGCGAGCGGAAGAACACGTGGTCACCGTCGAGCGCGTTCATCCGGATCCGGTCACCGAGCAGCGCCCCGCCGGTGCGCCGGTGGGTCGGGTCGACGGCCAGCACCGCCACCCGCAGCTTGTCCTGCTGGTCGGTGCGCAGCCGCCGGACCAGCTCGTCGGTCAGCGACGACTTGCCGGAGCCGCCGGTCCCGGTGATGCCCAGCACGGGGACCTGGCGGGACGCCGCGGCCGCGGTCAGCGCCGCCCGGTCCGCGTCCGGCAGGCGGCCGGCCTGCAGGCAGGTGATCGCCCGGGCCAGGGCCCGCCGGTCGCCGGTCAGCACGGCGTCGGCGGGAGCCGGCTCGGCGGCGAGGTCGGTGTCGCAGTCCCGGATGAGCTGATTGATCATGCCGGGCAGGCCGAGCTGCTGGCCGTCCTCGGGAGTAAAGATCCGTACCCCGGCTGCGGCCAGCCGTGCGATCTCCTCCGGCACGATGACCCCGCCGCCACCGCCGTAGATCCGCACCTGCCCGGCGCCGGCCTCGGCCAGCAGCTTCGCCAGGTACTCGAAGTACTCGACGTGGCCGCCCTGGTAGGAACTGACCGCCACCCCCTGGGCATCCTCCTCCAGCACCGCGTCGACGACCTCGCGGACCGAGCGGTCGTGCCCGAGGTGCACCACCTCAGCGCCCTGCGCCTGCAGGATGCGCCGCATAATGTTGATCGCCGCGTCGTGCCCGTCGAACAGCGCGGCCGCCGTGACGAACCGCACCGGGTGCACCGGCACGTGCAGCTGATTCTGCTCCGGACCTGTCACCGGAATCCTCCCGCCTGGTGAGCGGCCATATGGCTTTCGGCCCCCCACCGGTCCTACCGGCCCACGGGTCCCACGGGTTCCACAGGTTCCACGCGGATCCTTGGACGGCTAATATTTGGACGTTAAAATAAAAGTGGCTGGACGTCAAGTCCGCGGATTCAGGGCCGTAGCCGTCCACGTCCGCCTAACGTACGGTAGGCAGCGTGCCGGATCATGAGCCTTTCGACCCCATTGCCGAGGCGCACCGGCAGTGGAGCGCACGCTGGCCGGAGCAGGCGGACCGCATGGCCGCCGTGACGTCGGTGATGCGGGCCCAGCAGTTGCTGCTGAGCCGGGTCGAGGACACGCTCAAGCCGTACGGCCTGACCTTCGCCGCCTACGAGGCACTGCGCCTGCTAGCCTTCAGCCGCCGGGGATCGCTGCCGATGGGCAAGATGGGCGAACGGCTGATGGTCCACCCCGCGTCGGTGACCAACGCCATCACCCGGCTCGAACAGCGCGGCCTGGTCGAGCGGCGACTGTCCCCCGACGACCGGCGCGTCGTCCTGGCCACGATCACGCCGGACGGGCAGGCACTGGTGCGCGAGGCGACCGAGGCACTCAACCAGGCCTCGTTCGGGCTGCCCAGCCTCACCGCGGGCCAGGCCGCCGAGGTGACGTCCACCCTGCGCGCCCTCCGGGTCGCGGGCGGGGACGCCACCGCCGGGACCCGAGTGCCGGCGGCTGCCGCCCGCGACCGCGGCCTAGCCAGCCAGGCCGGCGATCCGGACGGCACCGGCACCGCTCATCCGGACCGGCGGGCTTAGTTAGCTGTTCCGCCAGCTTGCGGCACGAGCGCGGCAGCAGGGAAGGCCCTGCTAGGCTCACGCGGGCGCGCTCGGGGTGAGCGTGGCGGGATACTTCGCGGCGAAGGCCGCTATCGAGTCGTTCCTGATCGCGGCCCAGAGCTGATTGCTCACGGACGAGTTGAGATGGACCTGACCCGAAGCGGTATACGTGGGCGCCGTCACGTAGGTTCCCCCGCTGCCGCTCTCCCTGTCGAGCTGGATGGCAAAATCCTCCACCTCGGCGTTGGTGAAGTCGCTGTCCACAGTCAGCATGGCGGCCACGGCATGAACCACGTGGACCGCGGTAAGCGGGTTGGTGAGCAGATGCTCGCTGCTTATCCTGTCCAGGATCGCCCGGAGCAGGCTCTGCTGTAGCAGCGCCCGGGAGCCCGCGGGGACCGAAGGGTTCCGCACGTAGTACACGGCCGTGAGGCCATTCAGGTGGTTGACCCCGGCGGGGAAGGTGTACTCCCTGGTCACGGTCTTCTTCCCCGAAGTGGCGCTCGCCTTGGCCACGGTCTCCTTCGCCAGGGTGACGTTCACCCCGCCGATGACATTGATCAAGTTCGTGACCCCGGTGAACTTGATCCTCGCATAGTGGTCGATCTGCACGTGGGTGAGCTGCTCCACCGTCTTCACCAGCAGCGACGGGCCACCGAACCCCTGCGCGGTGCTGATCGGCTTCAGGCCATGACCCGGCACCTGGACCAGGGTCTGGGGCGGGATGGATACCACGCCCCCTCTTTTGTTGTGGGCGTCGAAATGCATCAGCATGATCAGGCCGCTACTGCCCGGCACGGACGCCGAGGTAACAAGCGCTGTCATGCCCCCGACCGGCTGGCCCCCGGGCACCTCGGGGAGCGCCACCGGGACCCGGTGGATGCCGCTTGCCAGATGGTTGACGTACACGTATGCGCCCACTGCTACTGCGCCCAGGAGCACAACGCAAGAGGCCAGTGAGACGAGGACGATGCGCGTCTTGCGCCGGGTCCGGGCAGGTGGTCCCGGCGGCTGGGGCGCGGCTGAGCCCTGGTCCGTGAAACGTATAGGGTCCGCCGGGCCGTTCTGGCCGGATATTTCGGACATTATTTATAGCCCCCATTTGCAGCTTAGGCACCATTGTTTGCCCGATTCGATCGACGTATGTCTTTTAGCCGCTTCTATGTACAGGTAAACGTCATTCCAGGGATACCTTTTGCGATGCCCGATTACTTGATCGGTCACACCAGTTTTCGGACAAAAACACTATTGTTTATTCTCTGACAGTAATGTATAACCGCACTGGAATACAAGACGTCCGACGTGCCTACTTTGCCTCGAAGATGACATACTTATAGGGGATTTATGGGTACCAATGCTGTACGCGCTGACCCTCCCCGCCGCACACTTGTTAGGGTCCTTAATTATTCCTTTCGACGCCTTTCGCGGCGGAGTTTCCGTACTGTCATTGAATGCGGCTATGACGCGCTTGCGTGGGTCTGCGGTCTGCTGGCCGCGGCCTGGGTAATTCGCGATCTGGCCGCCCGGATGGGTGTTCTCACGATGATCTGGGCCGTCCCGGCCATCTGCCTGATGTCGGCCGGGTCTGGTCTGCTCGCGGGCCTGTACCGGGGCCGGCATGAGCGCGGCAGCCTCGATGAGGTCATAGGCGTCGGGATGAGCGCCTGCACCATGACCCTGTTCCTGGCACTGGTGTCTCCAGGGCTGGTGTCTTCCGCGCTAGTGACCGGGCAGCGGGCCGCCCTGCTTACCGTCGCCGGCGGCGCGGTGTTCGCGGCGCCGGCGATGCTGGGCGGGCGGTACATGGTATTCGCAGTGCGCCAGCGATCCCGCAAGCCGGCATCCGAGGCGGTGGACGTCATCGTCTTCGGCGCGGGCGACGCCGGTTCGATCCTGATCTCGCGGCTGACCCATGAGCTGGACTCCGTATACCGGCCAGTGGCGATCCTCGATGACGATCCGGCTAAACGGCGGCGGCGTATCCAGGGCATCCCGGTGCGCGGAGACCGGACCCAGATGGCCAGGGTCGCCGCGCAGACCGGGGCCACCGTTCTGGTCATCGCGATCGCACGGGCCAGCGGCAGCGCGATCCGGGACCTCACCGCCGAGGCGGAGCGGTGCGGTCTCACGCCGAAAGTGGTGCCCTCCATCACCGAGCTGCTCAACGGCAGCGCGCGCATCGAGGGAGTCCGTGACCCGCGGATCAGCGATCTGCTCGGCCGCAGGCCGGTACGGACGGACGTCGCCGCGGTCGCCGACCGCTTCGCGGGCAAGCGCATCCTGGTCACCGGGGCGGGCGGATCGATCGGCTCGGAGCTGTGCCGCCAGCTGCACCAGTTCAGCCCGGCAGAGCTGATCATGCTCGACCGTGACGAGTCCGCCCTGCACGCCGTTGAGCTCGCGCTGCACGGCCGCGCCCTGCTGGACTCCGACCAGACGGTCCTGGCTGACATCCGCGATCCGCATCGGGTCCGTGAGGTGTTCGGGCGGTTCCGCCCGCAGATCGTCTTCCACGCGGCCGCGCTCAAGCACCTCCCGCTGCTGGAGCGTTACCCCGCCGAGGCGGTGAAGAGCAACGTCATGGGCACGGCCACGGTCCTGGAGGCCGCCGCCGAATACGGGGTGGACTCCTTCGTCAACATCTCCACGGACAAGGCCGCGAACCCGGTGAGCGTCCTCGGCTACTCCAAGCGGATCGCGGAACGGCTCACCGCCCACATGGCCAGCCAGGCCGGGGGCAGCTACCTGAGCGTCCGCTTCGGCAATGTGCTGGGCAGCCGGGGCTCGGTGCTCACCACGTTGTCCGCGCAAGTCGAATCGGGCGGGCCGGTCACCGTGACGCATCCCGAGGTCACCCGGTACTTCATGACCGCGGACGAGGCGGTCCAGCTCGTCCTGCAGGCCGCCGTCGTTGGCCGCGGCAGCGAGGTCCTGATCCTGGACATGGGCGTGCCGGTGCGGATCGCCGACATCGCCCGGCGGCTGGCCGCCCGGTCCAGCCAGCCGGTGGACATCGTCTTCACCGGCCTGCGGCCGGGTGAGAAGCTGGCCGAGGACCTGCTCGGCCAGGGCGAGGCCGACCACCGGCCGCGCCATCCGCTCATCCGGCACGCATCGGTGCCGCCGTTGCCGCCGGACCAGCTCGCCATCCTCGACCCGGCTGCCGATCCCGACGGCCTGCGGCAGGCGCTGGCTCGCTGCGCCGGGCGTGCGCACTCAGGCCTGGCCGCCCTCGGGCCAGCCGGGCCAGGCCGTCCCCGGGGAACCCCCAGCAGAGTTCGGCCAGGTGGCCGGTGAGCTGGTCTAGCAGGGCGGCGGTCATCATGTACGCCTGCGGCGGGCCGCCCATGGGGTCGGGGACGTCATCGTCGGGAGAGTCCCCCAGCAGTGCGGAGCGTTCCCGGCCGGCGTGCAGCCGGGCCGTCCAGTCAGCCAGAGACTCACCGGACGCCCTGGGCCCGGCCTGCTGCCCCCGCCGGACGATCTCCTTCAGGGTAAAGGCCCGGGGCCATGCGGCTGGCTCGGTGACCACGGCATGGCGGACATGCTCCCGGGCCATGGCCAGAACCAGGCTCGCGGCGCCGAGCTCATCGGCGGTCATCAGACGGCTGCGATGCCGGCTCACGTCCAGCCCGTAGCCGGCCATGACGGAGACCGCCTCGGGCGGCGCGGGCTGGCCCGTCGCCCAGCAGGCCCGCCGACCGCACCCACCCGGCCACGCCGGCCGCGCCCAGCCTGCGGGCGAGCAGCGCTCCGGCCATGACCGACCGGCACCGGTTGGCGGTGCACACCACGAGCACGCCCTGCGCCGGGCGACTGTCAACCCGCATGAAACCGCCCTTGTCAGGCCCAATGCCAGCATGATACTCACGGAAAGTAATCAGGTGTACGCTAATTGTTCAACAGAGCGCCGGTCCAGCTCCGCCCGCCCGCACCGACGAGGGGATCTCACCCGATGAACGAGTCCGGCAGCGGACCCACCCTGCGTTCCTACCTGGTGACTCTGCGGCGCCGGAAGTGGTGGGTGGCCGTATTCGCCCTGCTGGGACTGGCCGCCAGCCTCGCCCTGTCGCTCACGGAGGCGAAGCAGTACTCGGCCACCGCCCAGCTGCTCGTGCAGTCTTCGGGCCAGGGCGTCAACCTGGGCAGCACGACCCAGCCGGTGACCACGACGGATGTGCAGACG
The DNA here is from genome assembly GCA_963775825.1 of uncultured Actinomycetes bacterium. Taxonomy (GTDB): domain Bacteria; phylum Actinomycetota; class Actinomycetes; order Streptosporangiales; family Streptosporangiaceae; genus Bog-532. The sequence continues at coordinate 120,545 of CAVZKY010000046.1, read as the reverse complement.
GACCTGCAGCTCGCCACGAGCGCCCCCGTGGTGAAAGCGGTCCGCGCCGAGCTGGGCAGTGCCCCGGGGATCTCCACCTCGGAGGTCGCTCAGACGAACGTGATCGCGCTGACGGCCATCAGCTCGAGCCCGGCCCGGGCGGCGCTCATCGCCAACACCTACGCGAAGGCGTTCGTCGCCCAGACCCAGGAGCGCTGCCATCGGCAACGTGACCGCGGCGCAGACCCAGTTGCAGGCCCAGATCAACTCGCTGAACCAGCAGATCAAGTCTCTGGAGAACAGGCCGAGCGCGGCATCGCAGGTGACCGCCCTCGTCAACCAGCAAGCCGTGCTGAAGGAGGAAGCCGCCCAGCTTCAGGTCAACGGGGCGGTGGCCACCAGCGGAGTCGAGTTCGTGACTCCGGCCCAGCCCCCCGCCTCGCCAAGCTCACCCAAGCCGGTACAGGATGCCCTGCTGGGGCTGGCGGCCGGCCTGATGCTGGGTCTGGGAGCGGCGTTCCTGCGGGACACCCTGGATGACGCGCTGACGTCCAAGGATTCGGCGGAACGGCTCGGCAAGGCTCCGGTGCTGGCCATGGTCCCCATGGTGAGTTCCTGGAAAAAGCGGAAGCGCTCCGCGGTCGCGGTGAGCTCCGATCCGACCTCACCGGCCGCCGAGGCCTACCGGTCCCTGCGCACGTCCGTGCAGTTCGCCAGGCAAGCGCATGAGCTGCGGTGCCTCCTGGTGACCAGTCCGGCCTCCGCCGAAGGGAAGACCTCGACGCTCGCCAACCTCGGGGCCGTGTTCGCCCAGTCAGGCGAGCGGGTCGTGCTCGTCTCCGGCGACCTGCGCCGCCCGCAGCTCGGGGAACTCTTCGGTGTAGACGAGAAGCCGGGGCTGACCAGCGTGCTGCGCGGGGAGCGGACGCTGGAGCAGGCGCTGCAGCAGGTCGAGGGGTACGACGGCCTGTGGGTCCTGGGAGCGGGGGCGGTCCCGTCGAATCCGGCGGAACTGCTCAACGGGCCCGGGACCCGGCAGCTCTTCGCCACCCTGCGGGAGAACTTCGACCTGGTGCTGGTGGACAGCCCCCCCGTGCTACCGGTCACCGACGCCCTCGTGCTGTCGGCGTACGCCGACAGCACGCTGCTCGTCGTGGCGGCCGGCCAGACCAGGCGAAACCAGCTGCAGCGTACCGCCGAGCGATTCGCGCAAGGCAAGGCACCTGTGGTGGGGATCGTCCTCAACGAGGTCACCAAGGAAAACGGGTACGGCTACGGATACGGCTACGGCTACGGCTACGGATATGGCTACGGTTCGTACCAGCCCGATCACGCTACGGCGGCCACGCCGGCCGAATCCAACGGCCACACGAGTACACCCCCATCGGCCCCCACCAGGCGCAGCCGCCACACCCGGTTAACCGCGTGGGCGGCCAGGTCAGTAAAGTTTCCGCCACTACGTCGGCATTGACTATCTGTATCGCCCTAATTACTCAGCGCTACAAACCTGATAGCATTCGCGTGTGTCAGCGAACGCGGCCTTCGACGCGGTGGCCTGCTGCGGCGCGATCGTCATCGTGGCGGTACCAGCAACGATCCCGTTGCTGCGCCGCCTGCACGCCGTCGATGTCCCCTCCGTACGTTCGTCACACAGCGTCCCGACGCCGCGAGGCGGCGGCCTTCCTATCGCCGTGGGGCTGCTGGCGGCCGTGGCCATCACCCGCAGCGGGGCAAGTGCCGCGTTCGCGGCCGCGGTCGGTTTCTTCGCCGTGCTCGGCTTCCTGGACGACCTGCGAGGGCTGCCCGTTTTCCGCCGGCTGGCGCTCCAGGCCACCGGAAGTGCCGTCGTCGCGGGGCTGCTCGTCCTGCCGATGCACCCGGCGGTAGCGGGCGCCCTGCTGGCCGTAGCCGCAGCGGTATGGATCACCGGGTTCGTCAACGCGTTCAACTTCATGGACGGGGTGAACGGCATCTCCGGCGTTCACGCACTGATCGCCGGTGTGGCCTACGCCTGCTACGCGGAGTGGGCAGGGCATCCGTTCCTGCTGGCCGCCAGCCTCGCGGTGGCCGTCAGCGCCCTGCTGTTCCTGCCGTGGAACGCCGGCCGGGCCCGGGTCTTCCTGGGCGACGCCGGCAGCTACTCGCTCGGTGCGGCACTGGCCGTGCTGGCCGCGGACGCGGTGCTGCGCGGGGTGCCGGTGGAGGCGGTCCTCGGCCCGCTCGCCCTGTACCTGGCGGACACCGCGTGGACGCTGCAGCGGCGCATCCGGGCGGGCGAGCGCTGGCTGCAGGCCCACCGGACACACGTCTACCAGCAGTGGTGCGACGCTGGCTGGTCGCACCAGGAGGTCACCCTGCTGACCGGGGCCGTGACCATCCTGCTCACCCTGCTGGGCACGGTCAGCCTGAGCAGGGATCTGCCTGCCCGGGCCGCGGCTGACCTCGTCGGTATCGCGGTCCTGGCGGCTTACCTGCGCTCTCCGGCCTTGTTCCGGTGCCTCGGCCTGTACGGCAAGCCGGAACCGTACCGGCCTGGCGGCCCGGCGCAGCCTGGCCAGCGATCACCCTCCGCACTGCCAGGAGGGCCCAGCTGACGTGCGCATTCTCCTCGTCACGCACTATTTCCCCCCGGAGACCGGGGCTCCGCAGGCCCGGCTCTCCGCGCTGGCCCGGGCCTGGGCCGCAGACGGCGACACGGTGACGGTGCTCACCGGCATGCCGAACCACCCCACCGGCGTGATCCCGCCGGAATACCGCCGCGCTGATCCGGCGGCGGGAACTGCGCGACGGCTACCGGGTGCTGCGGACCTGGCTGTACGCCACCCCGAACGAGGGTGTGGCCCGCAAGACCCTGGGCCACCTCAGCTTCATGGCGACCTGCGTGCTGCTCGGCGCGCCGGCCCAGCGGCCGCGCCGATGTGGTGGTGGTGTCCTCGCCCACGTTCTTCTCCATTGGCGCCGCCTGGGTGCTGGCCAGGATCAAGCGGGCCCGGCTGGTCGTGGAGATCCGTGACCTGTGGCCGGCCATCTTCACCGAGCTCGGTGTGCTCACCAACCGCCGCATCATCCGTGTGCTCGAACGCCTGGAACTTGCCGCGTACGCGGCTGCCGACGAGGTCGTGGTGGTGAGCGACGGATTCCGGGACAACCTGATCGGCCGCGGGGTCCCACCCGCGAAGGTCCACACGATCCGCAACGGAGTCTCGCTGGAGGGGTTCGATCCGGGCGCCCGCCCCGACCCGGCCGTGCGGGAGCACCTCGGCGCGGCGCCCGGTGACTGCCTGGTGCTGTACGCCGGGACGCACGGGATCTCCCATGCGCTGCCCGCCATCGCCAGCGCCGCCGCGCGGCTGGCGGACGCACCCGGTCCATTTCGCCTTCGTGGGCGAGGGCGCGGACAAGCCGCGGCTGGCCCGCAAGGTCGCTGAGCTTGGCCTGCGCAACGTGACGCTGCGGCCCGGGGTGCCGCATGAGGAGATCCCGGGACTGCTGGCCGCGGCCGACATCTGCCTGGTCCCGCTGCGGGATGTGCCGCTGTTCGCCGCCTTCATCCCATCCAAGATGTTCGAGTACCTGGCCGCCGGGAAGGCGGTCATCGGCTCGGTTCGCGGCGAGGCCGCGCAGATCCTGCGCGAGGCGGGCGCGGTCGTGGTGCCGCCGGAGGACGGCGCCGCGCTGGCCGGCGCGATCCGCGAGCTGGCCGCCGACCCGGAGCGCCGGCTGGCCATGGGCCGGGCCGGCCGCCGCCACGTGGAGAATGCTTACGACCGGGAGCGCTGGCCCGCGAGTACCGGAAGATTCTCGACTTCGCTGGGCGGCCGGCCGATGAGGCTGCTGGTTACCGGGGGCAGCGGCTTCCTGGGCGGATACGTGCTGGACCGAGGCGGCGCGGCGGGGGCACGAGACGGTGGCGCTGGCCCGCAGCGACGCGGCCGCCGTCGCCGTAGCGCGGCGCGGCGCCCAGCCGCTCACCGGCGACCTCGATGATCCGGCGCGGCTGCTCGCGGTATTCGGTGCCGCGCACTGCGAGGCCCTGGTCAACCTGGCGTCGCTGGGCTTCGGGCACGCCCCGGCGATCGTGGCCGCGACCAGGGCGGCGGCCATCGACCGTGCGGTCTTCGTCTCCACCACGGCGGTGACAGACGACGCTTCCCGCCCATTCGAAGCGGATCCGGCTGGACGCCGAGCAGCAGATCCGGGATTCGGGGCTGAAGTGGACCATCCTGCGCCCGACCATGATCTACGGAGCACCCGGTGACCGGAACCTCTCCCGGCTGCTCGCCCTCCTGCCGCGGGTGCCCGTGCTGCCCGTGCCCGGCGGCGGCAGGCATCTGCAGCAGCCGGTCCACGTGGCCGACGTGGCCGACGCCGTGCTGAACGCCGTGGAGCGGCCCGCCGCCGCCGGTCACTGCTATGACGTCGCTGGGCCGGAACCGCTCAGCTTTACCGAGCTGCTGCGCAGCTGCGCCCGGGCAGGCCGGCAGCCGGACCCGTCTCGTCCCGGTGCCGCTGGCCCCTCTGGTCGCCGCCGCGCGCTGCTACGAGTGCTCAGCGCCCGTCCCCGGATCCGCGCCGAGCAGCTGCAGCGGCTGGCCGAGGACAAGGCCTTCGCCATCAGCGACGCCGTCCGTGATCTCGGCTACGCGCCCCGGCCGTTCGCCGACGGCATCCTGGCCGAGGCCCGTGCGCTGGGACTTGCCGCCGAAGGCGCGTCATGACCGGCAGCGACCTCGCGCTGCTCGCCCGGACCGCGGCACACCTGCGGCCCGGCCAGATCGCCCAGCGCGCCCGGCTGCGCGCCCAGCGCGCGGCGCTGCGCCGCTTCCCGGCGGCGGCTCGCTGGCTGCTGGCCGGCCCTGACCCGGCGTCCGCCGCGGGCTGGCCCGCCGGGTTCGTCCCGCTCGACGCGCGGCTCTGGCGGAACTGGCCCGGGCTTCCGGGGCTGCGGGAAGGCCGCGTCGAACTGCTCGGCATGACCCGGACCCTGGCCGTTCGGTGGATGGCGGGCGGAAACCGCGAGCAGGGCGATCCGGCGGGCGGCGACCGGATGCGGGCGCACTGGGCACGCACCGACTGGGCGCAGGCGGACTGGGCACAGGCGGACGCACCCGCGCTGTGGCGATTCCACCTGCACTACTGGGACTGGTCATGGGGGCTGATCGCCCAGCCGCTCCGGGCCGATGCCCGCGCCTGGTTCGCGGCGCTCTGGCGGTCCTGGACGTCGGCGGTCATGCCCGGCCAGGGCGACGCGTGGCGCCCCTACCCCGCCGCGCTGCGCGCCTGGTCGTTCTGCGGGGTTCACCGGGACCTGGTGGCGGGCAGCGACGCCGAGGACTGTTTCCATCGCCAGCCTGTCCGCCCACGCCGGTTTCCTGCGGCGGCACCTGGAAACGGATGTCGGCGGCAATCACCTGGTCAAGAACCTCAAGGCACTGGCCGGGCTGGCGGTCTTCTTCGCCGATGAAGAACTGCTGGACCAGACGCTCGACCGGCTGATCAGGCAGCTTGCCGTGCAGGTACTGCCCGACGGCGGCCATTTCGAGCGGGCTCCCGCCTACCACTGCCAGGTCCTCGGCGACCTCATCGACGTGGACGGGCTGATCCGGGCCGCGGGCCGGGCGCCTGGGCCGGAACTGGCCGAGGCGATCCAGCGGATGCGCCACTGGCTGGGGTGCGTGCTCTCACCCGACGGGCAGGTCCCGCTGCTGAACGACGGGTACCCGGTCGACCCTGCGCTGATCGGCCTGCTGCAGCCGGGCACAGCCCCGGATGACCGGCTGCTGGTCCTCCCGGACACCGGCCTGGTCCGGGCGTCGGCAGGCGGGTGGCGGCTGCTGGCCGACGTCGGGGCACCCTGCCCTGACGAGCTCCCGGCGCATGCGCACGCGGACACCCTCAGCTGCCTGGTCCACGTGGACGGCGTTCCGCTGCTGGTGGACACCGGCACGTCCACGTACGCGCCCGGCCCGGTGCGTGATTACGAGCGGTCCACCGCGGCGCACAACACCGTCGAGGTCGACGGCGCCAATTCCACCGAGGTGTGGGGGGCCTTCCGGGCCGCCCGGCGGGCCCGGGTGAGCAAGGTCGTGGCCTGCGACCGACGGCGGCGCGCTGACGGCCGGCGCGGCCCATGACGGATACCGCAGGCTACCGGGCCGCCCGGTCCACCACCGCCGCTGGACGCTGTCCGGCACCGGGCTGCGGGTGGACGATCTGGTCAGCGGGACGGGCGAGCATTCGGTGACGGTGCGCTGGCACCTGGCGCCCGGGTCGGCCCTGCGGCTGGACGCCGGGCGGGCTGCGGTGACCACGCCGGCCGGCGACTTCCGGGTGGCGGTTACGGCGTCGCACCCGGTTGCGCTGAGCCGCCGGACCGCCCCGGTGGCCACCGGGTTCGGCCGGACCGTCGACGCGCCCGGTGCTGGTCTGCCACGTCCGCGCGGCAGCTGCCCGTGCGGATCAGCACGGTCTGGCGGCGGGCCGGAGATATCCAGCATGCCGTCCGGTCAAGCGGGCGTTCGCACTCGGGGGAGCCACGTGAAGCAGATCGTGCAGCCGCTCGCCGGCGGCCCGGTGGAGGTGCTGGACGTACCGCGCCCGGTCCCGGACGCCACCGAGGTGCTGGTCCGCACGGTCGCGTCGGTGATCTCCCCGGGCACCGAGCGGGCCGTCACCGCCCTGGCCCAGGCCAGCCTGCTGGCCAAGGCCCGCGCCCGGCCGGACCTGGTCCGCCAGGTGGTCAAGAAGGCACGGGCCGACGGGCTGGCGGCCACCAGGCAGGCCGTCCGCAGCCGCCTCGCCGAGGACCTGCCGCTGGGCTACTCGGCGGCCGGGATCGTGCTGGCGGCGGGTCGCGGCGGTCACCGGAGTGCGGCCCGGCCAGCTGGTGGCGACCGGCGGCGCGGGCAAGGCCAACCACGCGGAGTTCCAGGCCGTGCCGGGCCTGCTCTGCGCGACCGTACCGGACGGCGTGCCCGCCCAGGACGCAGCCTTCACCACGATCGCCTCGATCGCGCTGCATGGCCTGCGCCAGGCCGAGGCGGGTCCGGGATCGAAGGTGGTGGTCCTCGGCCTGGGGCTGATCGGCCAGCTGGCGGCGCGGCTGGCCATCGCGGCCAGGCTGTGAGGTGGCCGGGATCGACCCGGCGGAGCATCCGCGCGAGGTCGCGGCCGGGTCGGGGGTGCTGGCCCTGGACGAATGCGGCGACGCCACGACCGACCAGGTGCTGAGCTGGTCCCGCGGCCGTGGTGCGGACGCCGTGCTGGTCTGCGCGGCCGGCCGCTCCTCGGACGCGGTGATGCGGGTTCCCGCGCTGTGCCGGGACCGGGCCGCCGTGGTCATCGTGGGCGACGTCGGGCTCCAGCTGAACCGGACCCCGTTCTACGAACGCGAGCTGTCGCTGCGGTTCGCCCGGTCCTACGGCCCCGGCCGGTATGAGCCCTCCTACGAGGCCTGGGGCGTGGATTTCCCGGCCGGCCAGGTGCGCTGGACCGAGGGACGGAACTTCGAGGCCGTGCTCGACCTGATGGCCAGCGGGCGGCTGGCGGTATCGGACCTGGTCACCCATACCTTCGGCATCGCGCGAGGCGGACGCCGCCTACCGGCTGATCGAGCAGCGCACCGAGCCGTACCTGGCCATCCGCCTGACCTACCCGGCACGACGCGGCTCCGATGACGGGCATCCGGCTGAAGAGCGCCCCGGCCAGCGAACACGTCACCCGGGATCGGGTGGGCCGGGGCCGGCGCTTTCTCCACCGGGACCCTGCTGCCCGCCTTCCGCGCCGCCGGCTTCGACCGGTTCGTGGCCATCGCCTCAGCCAGCGGCCTGTCCGCCCGGCGGGCCGCGGAGCGACAGCGGCTTCGAGAAAGCGGTGCCGGGCACCGGACGCGCTCATCGGCGACCCGGATGTCCAGGCTGGTTGTCGTCGCGACCCCGCACGACACGCACGCGGACCTGACGGCGCGGGCGCTAGCCGCCGGGCGGCACGTGTGGTGCGAGAAGCCGCTGGCGCTGACCCTCGACGAACTCGATGCGGTCGAGAAGGCCTGGCGCGGGTCCGGACGCCAGCTCGCCGTGGGCTTCAACCGGCGCTGGTCCCCCGCCGTGCTGGCCGCACAGCGGGCGCTCGCCGGGATCTCGGCGCCAAAGCTCGTGGTGTACCGGGTGGCGGCCGGGCCGGGTGCCGGACGGTCACTGGTACCACGACCGGCGGCAAGGGGGGCGGCTGCTCGGCGAGGTGTGCCACTTCGTGGACACCGCGCAGGCGCTGGTCGGTGCCCCGGTCGAGGACGTCGCGGCGCTGCCGGGCGGCGCTGTCCCGGGAGCGGACCACCTCGACGACGCCGCGGTGTCGCTGCGGTTCGCAGACGGCTCGCTGGCCGTCATCGCCTACGGCAGCGCGGAACCGGTGGCCGGCAAGGAGTGGATCGAGGTCCAGGCCGGATCCCGCCGGGTCGTCATCGATGACTTCCGGTCCGCCGAGGTGGACGGCAAGACGGTCTGGAAAGGACGCCAGGACAAGGGGCACCGCTCGTGCGCGGCCGCTTTCCGCGCCGCCGTGGCAGGCGAGATCGGCCTGCCGACCGAGGCCATGCTGGCCACGATGCGCGCCACGATCCGTGCCGCCGAGGGACCGGGTGGACATGACTGACCAGGGCGATGGCCCACACCGAAGATGTACGCCAGCTTTTCGACGCCAAGGCGGGCAGCTGGGCAGCCAAATACGCGCCGCAGGGCCGACTCGCCGGACGGCTGACGCAGCTTGCGTACGTGATCGGCTACCACGTCCCCGCTGGGGGACGAGTGCTGGATCTTGGCTGCGGCACCGGGGAACTGGCCCGGCATCTGGCCGCCTCCGGGCTGCGGGTGACCGGCTGTGACATCTCGGCTAACATGCTGAGCCAGGCGGCGGCGGCCGACTCCGCGGGCGCGGCCGAGTGGGTCCCGCTGCAGCCGGGCTGGCAGACGCTACCGTTCGCGCCGGCCAGCTTCGACGCGGTCGTCGCGGCGAGCGTCCTGGAGTACGTCGACTTCCCCGCTGCCGTACTGGGCGAATGCGCCCGGATACTGCGGCCGGGAGGCGTCCTGCTGTGCACGGTCCCCGACCTCGCCAATCCCGTCCGCTGGCTGGAATGGGCCGCCGGGACGATCGCCCGGCTGCCAGCCGTCCAGGCTGCCGGGCACAGCCTGGCCCCGGCTCGGCCGCTACCTGGCCTACCTGCGGATCTCCCGGCAGCGGCGCTCCACCGGCTGGTGGCACGCGGTCGCCGCCCAGGCCGGGCTGGTGACCGTTTCCTTCCCCGGCAGGGCGGTGCGCTCGCCGCTGCGCCTGTTCACATTCCAGCGGCCCGGCAGCCACCAGGCAGCCTCGTGACCGGGATTGTGACCGTGGACATCGCCGGCGCGCAGATGGGCGGCGCGGCCCGGTACGCGGCGGAGCTGCGCAGCTACCTGGCCCGTACCGGACGCCAGGACGTCCGGGTCATCGGAGTCGGCCGGCACGTCAGCCCAGCTTGGCTGCTCCAGCGGGAAATCACGGAGCGTAAGAGTGGCCGTCGGATCGCGGTCAACAATGTCAGCTTCGTCGGTCCCGGCGGGCGGCGGTGGACCCTGCTCCGCAACGCCTTGCACTTCCTGACTAGCGATGAGACCGCCCGCCTCGATCCCGCCCTGCGCAAGTCCGTGCGGCGGGAGGCCGTGGCCGTGCGGCTGGCCGCACGCCGGGCCGACGTGCTCGTTGTGCCGAGCAGCGCCATGGCTGAGCGCGTTACCCACGTCATGCCCGCTGCGCGAAGCCGGATCGTGGTACGACCGCACCCGGTTTCGGCGGGATCGGTCCCGGCCGACGCCCGGGAAGCGGCCATTTTGTGCCCGGTGCTGTTCGCGCCCTACAAGCGGATGGATGAACGGCTCGCGGAGTTGCTCGACGCCGTTGACGACTTCGGCGACGTGGCGGTCCGGGTCCGGGTGACCGCCGGCCGCGCGGACCTGCCGCCCGCCTGGCCGCCCATCCGCGGCTCGAATTCCTGGGGCGGATCGATCAGCACGAGCTGCGCCAGGCGTGGGCGCGCAGCCGGGCCATCTACTTCCCCACTGGCCTGGAGTCGTTCGGCTATCCGCTCGCCGAGGCCAGAGCCAATGGGCAGCCGGTGATCGCCCGGGACAGCGCGCAAAACAGGGAGATCGCCGGGCCCGCGCTGTGCGGCTTCGATCCGGGCGATCCGGAATCGCTGCGCAACGCGGTCAAGTCCGCCCTCACGACCCGGGTGGCGCCGGATCCATTGCCGTTTGATCCGGACGCCTATTTCGGCTGGCTACTGGGGAGCACCGGATGATGCCGCTTGGTACATACTCGATAACCGGAAGTCAGACATGCTTATGAAGCAGCGCGGAACGCGGGACCGCTCCTCCGGCGGGACCATCTCCCGCCCCCGTCTGGGAGTCCTGGCGACTCACCCGATCCAGTATCAAGCGCCCCTGTACCAGGAACTCTCCCGTCGCGGCGTGGTGGACCTGGAAGTCGCCTTTCTCAGTAGCCGCGGGGCACAGCCCTACCATGATCCGGGTTTCGGCGTCACGGTGGCCTGGGACGTGGATCTGCTGGCCGGCTACCGCTGGACCCTGCTAGCACGGAAACCGCTGGTCGCCAAGGCAGGCTGGCTGCTCTCCGCGAGCAGATGGCTGCGCGGGCAGGACATCGTGGTGCTCCACGGTCACGCCGATCCGGAATGCTGCTCGCGGTTGTGGCGTGCCGCTTGCTGCGGGTTCCTTACCTTCTCCGCGGTGATTCACATCCAGAGTCCGCCGCCGTTGGCTGGCGGCGGATCGTCCGGCACCTCCTAGCAACCTTCGTTGTGCGGAGCGCGGCGGGCGCCCTGCCGATCGGCCGCTTAATGCCGCCTTTTATGACCGCTACGGGCGCATACCGCAGTACAGCGCTCCCTACAGCGTAGACAACGACCGATTCCGCACCATGTCCGACGCTGCCAGGCCGTCCCGGATGCAGCGGCTGGAATCACTGGGGCTGGACCCGCAGCGCCCGACCGTCATCTTTTCGGGGAAGCTCCTCCCGCAGAAGCGGCCACTGGATGCGGTACACGCCATTGCGCACTCCGGCGGGGAACTCAACCTGGTGATGCTCGGTGATGGGCCTCTCAGGGAAGAAGTGCGCCGGTATGAGAGTCACCTCCCGGTGCGTTGCCTCGGGTTCGTCAACCAGGCCGAGTTGCCGGGCTGGTACGCCAGCGGTGACGTTCTGGTCATGCCCAGCGACCGCGAACCATGGGGGCTTGTAGTCAACGAAGGGATGGCCTGCGGGCTGACTCCCGTGGTCAGCGATGCTGTCGGCTGCGCGGCAGACCTCGTGCACGGCGTCGGCGAGATCGTTCCAGTCGGGGACGTCGAAAGCACTCGCCGCGAGCCCTGCTGCGGGCCTCGCATAATGCGCAGGCCGCCGCGACAAGATACGCCGCAGGCTTGCGGGCTATACCGTCACCGAGACAGCGAAAGGCTACGAGCAAGCGGCTCTCGCCCTCGGTGGCGGGGCGTGGAGCGGTCGGTGGTGACCCAGCTCGGCCTTCGGCCACATCAGCCGGGCGACGCTCCAGGGCCGCGCAGCGTTCCCGTGAGCGTGGTGGTGCTCACACGCGACGAAGAACTGAATATCAGGCGCTGTCTGAGGTCGGTGACCTGGGCTGACCAGATAGTCGTCGTCGACTCCGGCTCCGTAGATGACACGGTCCCGCTGGCCAGGTCGATCGGGGCGGAGATCGTCGAGCAGCCGTGGCCGGGTTTCGCCGCACAGCGGGAATTCGCCCTCAGGCTGCCGCTACTGCGGCACGACTGGGTTTATTTCGTCGACGCTGACCAGTGGATTTCCCCCCAGCTCGCCGCCGAGGTCGCCGCCGGCCTGGACGGGCCCCGATGCGCCGCGTACGCGCATCGGTTCCGGCTCGTTTTCGAGGGGACGTGGATCCGTCACTGTGGCTGGTACAGCGGTTCGTGGAATGTTCAGCTCATGGACCGGCGGTACTGCACGTACGACGGAAGCTTGGTTGGCGAGCGAGTTCGGGTAGATGGCACGACGCACCGCCTGCGCCACGACATTGTTGACGACAACCGCAAAGGTCTCGCTGCATGGCTGCGCAAGCATGTTGACTACGCAGAGCTCGAGGCGGCCCGACGCACGCGGCCGCCCGGGCTTCTCAGCCGTATCCGCGCAGCCCGGACCCGCGCTGACGTCCGGCCACTGCCCCGAGCCGTGCTGAAGGATGTTGTCTTCCCCGCCGTACCGGCTAAGTCATTCAGCCTGTTTTGTTACATGTATGTCCTGCGCCTGGGTCTGCTCGACGGGCGCCCTGGATTGCGCTTCTGCTTCTTCCACGCCTGGTATGAGGTCTGCGTCTCGGCGCTTCAAGCCGAATCTCACGGGCTGACCGGAGGCGCGTCCGATGGATAGGGCCCTCACCAGCAGAGCGCTGGAGGAAGTACGGGCCGTGTGCGGAAGTGCGTCCCCTGCCTCGGCAGCGCTCTGGTTGACATCACTGGCGACGCGCCTGCCGGCCTGCGTACGCGCCCGATCTCTGAGCCCGGCCGATCGTGTCTGGGCGCGGGGCGGTGCCACGTTCAGGATCGGCGAACGGCGCCCCGGTCTCCCTCCTGCCTCCCTATGTGCTGGGCGCGCGCGAGATGTACTGCCGCAACGTATACCTGCGTACGGGGCTGACCATGCCTGGCGACGGCTGGGTGGTTGATCTGGGCGCCAACCACGGCTTGTTCTCCGTCTGGGCGGCGGTCAGCGGCGCCCAGGCTATTGCTTTGGAAGCCCAAGGGGGCTTTGCCCCGCTCATCGAGGCCCTCGCCGAGCACAATGGGGCCCGCGATCGCGTTCACGTCGAGGTTGCCGTCGTCGGCGGTACCCGGACCTCGGGATCCCGGGTCGGTGTCATTTCCGATGATCAGCGATGGTCGGCCTCCTCGCATGGCGCGCCTGACCGGCCAGCCGGCGTTTCTGTCCCCCAGCTGATGGCAGCGCACAAGATCGATCACATCGGCTTGCTAAAGATGGACATCGAGGGTGGCGAATTTGCAGTGTTCGCCCCAGGCGAGGACCTGCTCTGGCTGGAGCGCGTCAGACAAATCGCGCTGGAAGTTCATCCGGTGTTCGGTGACGCTCCCACGTTGATCGAACGGCTCGGGGAAAAAGGATTCAGCGTTGACCTGCGCGACAATGACGGTCGGCCCTCAACGGGCACGTCCCCACACCTCGCCTACGCGTACTGCTTTCGTTGACCAGCGCAGACGTTCGAACGAGCCGTCGCGCGTGAACGGTCCGCCCGTCATAGCAAGACGCTAACCACGCGGGGACGCGTAGGTGTCAGGAGCAAAGCATTGTCGCGACCATTGCGCGGCTTGCCTCGCCATCTGCTCCAGCCTGGCCGGGTCCTTCAGCAGCCTATCCAGGACAGCACTCAGCGCCTGCACCGTCTCATCCACTGGCGCGTCGCCGGTGACCTCATGCAGGAACGCTTCATGAGATCCGCCGAACGCCGGCCCCACCACAGGCGTCCCGGCTACCTGTGCCTCCAGCAGAACCATCCCGAACCCTTCACCGCAAGCACCCTGACCGCGCCTCGTCCGGGTCGCCAGCACGAACAGATCAGCGGCGGCGAACTGAAGCGCTAGTTCCTCGTCGCTTAGTCCGTTACGCAAGATGCACCAAGGATAGCTGCCGATGAGCCACCGTAGATCCTCCGGCGCCTGGCCGCTGCCACACACGGTCATCCGTAAGCATTCAGCTGTTCGGCGGAGTTGCTGGCCGGTTCCCGGGGATCTGAGGCTGGCGGTCGGCTGCTGCTGGTCATCGCTATTGTGACGTGCATGGTCAGCAGCGACGCACGCGTGATGATTGGTGCGCTGGCGGAGCCGGAGGCGCTGCTTGTGTTCGGCGCGATCGTCACTGCGACGTCGACGGCGCGGCCGCTGGACGAATTCGGGCGCCCGGTGTCGGGGACCTCGTACATCACTCCCTTCGGCCTGGAGAAGAGCACGTCGCTGCCACGGGATGTGATTGAGAAGGCGGCCGGGCGGCTGAAGGGGGCGGGGCTGCTGGAAGTCCTCGTCGACGAGCAGCGCGGATACGAAAGCTGGCGTGTCAGCGAAGCGGCCCTGGCCGCCGTATCAGCGTGACCGGCGGCGATCCCGCGCGTCCGCGCCCGGCAGCGGCCCGTGGCAGGCCGGCCAGGTTCGTGCCGTGACCAATCTGGCGGCGCTGGGCGTGTCGTTCCGGGCCGGCCGTGGTGCCCGTAGTTTGATCTTCGGGTGGCTGCGCCGGAGGAGATGTCGCGTGATGAGCTGATTGTGCTCGCCGGTGAGCAGGCTGGCCGGCTCGCCGCTCAGGATGGGCAGATCACGGCGCTGGCTGGGCAGGTCGCGGACCTGACAGATGCTAATGAGAAGCTGGCGGCGAAGCTGGAGCGGCTGGAGCATCTGCTGTCTCGCAACAGCGGGAACTCATCCCTCCCGCCGTCGATGGATGACCAGCCGGGCCGCAAGCCGCCAGAGGGCAGCGCCGGGCGCAGGAAGGGCGGCGGGCGCAGCCCGGGTAAGCAGCCGGGGGCGCCGGGCTCGCACCTGGCCTGGAGCAAGACCCCTGATGACACCATCCCGCATTTCCCGGACGGGGCCTGCGGGTGCGGTGCACCGCTGGTGGACGGGCGGGATCTCGGGGTGGCGGCCTCGCATCAGCAGGCAGAGATTCCGCTGGCCGCGGCGAAGGTGATCCAGCATGACCTGCACGAGGTCGCGTGCGGATGCGGGAAGGTCTGGCGGGCACGCAGGCCGGAGGGCGTCAGCGCGTCGAAGGTGTCCTACGGCCCTAACCTCCAGGCGTGGTGCGTGTTCTTGATGGTCGCCCATGCGATCCCGGTGCACCGCTGCGCAGAGCTGATCGAATCCCTGACCGGCGCGAAACCCTCCGCCGGGTTCGTGCACGGCATGCTCACGCGGGCCGCCGCCGCAGTCGCCGAGGCGAACAAGCTGATCCGGGCGCTGATCATCTTGGCCCATGTGGTCAGCGCCGATGAAACCCCCATCCGGGTCGGCCCCGGCCCGAAATCCCGCAAGCGCTACCTGCTGGTCGCCTGCACCCGGCGGCTCACCTATTACCTGCTCGGCGACCGGACCCTGGAGACCTTCAAGGCGTTCGTGCTCCCGGACATGGACGGCACAGTGGTGGTGCATGACCGCTACCAGAACTATGACGCCGCGGAGTTCGGCGGGCTGATCCACCAGCTTTGCTGCCAGCATTTGATCCGTGACTGCGAAGACGCCGCCGAAACCTACCCCGGCGCGCACTGGCCAGCCCAGATCCGCGACGCACTGCGCGACCTGATCCACCAGGCGAACCTGGCCCGCGCCAGAGGCCTCGCCGCCATTCCGGACGAGATCGCCGCCCCGCTCATCCACGCATTCCGGCACGGCGTGCTCGTCGGCCTGTCCGAGGTGCCCCGCCGCCAGGGCCGCGGGCAGCTCAAGCACCGGGCGCTGCTGGAAGACCTCCGCGACCGCCACGACGACGTCGTGCGGTTCGCCTATGACCTGCGGATCCCGCCCACATCGAACGACGCCGAACGGGATCTGCGGCCGGCCAAGACCCAGCAGAAAATCTCCGGCCGGCTCCGCTCCGAAGACACCACCCGCCACCGGTACGCGATCCGCGGCTACATCTCCACCGCCGGCAAGCACGGAGCCGACGTGCTGACCGCCCTGCGCGAAGCGCTCCTCGGCCGTCCCTGGATGCCGCCGATCCCCAGCCCGGCCTGACCGGCACGACCAGGCCGTCCGCGGTCACACAGCGTCAGCGGACCTCACCCAATTCATGCAAGGCTGAATGCTTACGGTCATCCTTACGTCGGCTCTGCCGAGGCGCGCGACAGCGTCCAGGATCTGCGGCAGCCCTTTGCTCGTGAAATCCGCTAGTCGGAAGGCCGTCATCAGGTGTATCCCAGGCTCCCGGTGATGCTCAGCGTTCGCCGCTTCGACGAGGGTGGCGAACCAGGCCGGGGACAACCCAGGCGGCAAGACTGTTGCCTGGCATTCGCTCAACAGCGCCCCCGACGTGAAGTTGCTCACAGCCACCACCTGAATATGTGACCGACGCATCAGCCGGTCCTCGACCGTACTGCGAATTCTCGGCCGCGCGGCCCATACTTCCTCTCCGTGACAAATCACAGATATCCCGGACGATCGCCATCTGCGCGTCAGGAGAGCAGCTGCCGGGACCATAGCCCGGTGAGCCACGATAAGGCGATCAGGGGGGGCGTCAGCCGGGCCAAAGCGCTTGCGGCATTCTCGGAGCATTCGGGCGTGTCCGCCTATCCCCGCGCCGGGAAGGTCGATCCGGCAACAGCTCACTCCATGCGCAGTAAGCGCCCACTCGATGGTCTCTACATATCGTTCAATGCCGCCGCCGTGTCCCCGCGACGGCGCGAGGAGCAGCACCGTGGCGGTCATATCCGCCGCTTGGGCCGGAAAAGGATGACGATCGACACGAGCCAGACAAACGAAATCGCCGGTATAGCGCCAAGAAATGCGTTCCAGTCAGTTTCCCCGTCCACCAAGGTCGCAAAGAGCAACAAGACGATTAGCGTCCAGTCGGCGCGTGACGCAACCGCGGGGGGCTTTCGCAGTTCCTCGGCGCCTGCAATCATGTGAGCTTTTCCAGGATCTCAGCAACACGAAGGTCGTAGGTGTGATCGCGATGCGCGCGCCGGGCTGCGGCGTCGCCTAGGCGGCTAGTCAGACCGGTCTCCTCAAGAAGCCGTGTCGCTTGATCGACCAGGTTGTCGAAGTCGTGAAAGACCAGCACCTCGTCCCCCACCGCGAACAGGTCCGGGACGGTCGACCGGAAATCGGTGAGGACCGCTGCCCCGCAGCCGGCAGCTTCGAAGAGCCTCGCGTTGACCCCGGCTACTTCGGCCAGGTGCATGGTGTTCAGCACGCCGGCGGCCGAGCGAAACACCCTGGCCTTCTCATCGCGCGTGATGTAGCGGCCGGTGTGCGCGGCGCGAATGGGTGTCTCCCCGAGCCAGCGAGGAAAGCCGCCTCCGTAGAGCCGCAGCGGAATTCCTTTCACCGCCAGCCTCTCCAGGAGACGTACCCGGCTCGCGTACATATTTCCCGCAATCACCAGGTAAGGATCGGTGCCCGCCTGGACCGTCGGCCTGTGCCACCTGGGGTTACAGCCCTGCGGCAAGTAATAGACGGGCAAATCCAGGGTGGCTTGCAGACTGCTTACGATGTGCGGCTCTTTAAAAAAGATCGCATCATATGGTGCAAGCAGCATAAGCTGCCGTCCCATATTGGCCACATGGTCCGGGAACCAGAACGCGACTCGCATGCCTGCTCTTTTGAGTTGCCGCACCGTGCTGGGCATGAGGCCCTCGTCGAGGTTGATAACGACCTCACAGCCGGCCGCCACGGCTGCACGGACGATGTGCCGCTGAGCCCGCTCATCAAGAGCCGGCAGCGCCTGCCGGGCGAGCATTCGTGATGTGGTGAGAAGCCGGCTGCGGTGCCGGGGGCTGGTGGTGCCCAGGTGGGTGACGACATTCCCGGTGTGTTCAAGTGCGTCGCTCACATTTTCTGCGAAGTAATCTGGAGCCATCGGCCCAATGACTCCCACCCGCACAGTAGCCCCCTTGACTGCAACCTGTCCTCAGTATTTTGCTTACCGTTATCAGGAGCGGGCTATTTAAGAGCCGGTCGGGCACTTAGGCTGGGGGCGGCCCATTCGTACACAAAGAAGTCAGCACGGCCGGGCCCCATGCCGGGGCCGGGAGTGACGGCCGTGAGGCGCCACTGCTGGCATTCGACGTCGACCCACGGAGAGAAACGCCGGTGCCGAACATGAGGTGCGGTGCCCGGAAGTGCCATATTTGTGGAATACAGCACGACATAGCGTTTACCAGCTGCGAAGAGATGCCGCATATATGCACTCAAAGACATTGTCCTCGATCAGGTGATATACGACGTCCAGGGAAAGAGCCAGGTCAGCACTGAACCATCCCCCCCGGTCGGCATAGCAGTCGGTGTCATAGCGGAAAAAGCTCTTGGTGGGATCCTCGGCAAAACGTTCCTTGCACATCGCGATGGCACTGGGGGAAACGTCGAGTCCAGCGTACCGGGGGTAGTCTGCGAGTGAAAGCTGATTGCCGTCACCGCAGCCGACTCCACAACCGATGCTATGGAATGATCCCGGACAAAGGCATTGAGGAAATCGGCCTTCCCTCGAGCGAGCTCGCCGTAAGAGCCATCGCCGCTGTTTCCACCGTGACTGTAGTTGGACTCCCAGTAATCAGCAGACCCCGTGAACCTGACCCACTGACGCAGCAGTGAAATCCGCCGCACTCCAGGGACAGGACGTATCGCGCTCCTGACGTTCAACACATCTCTCCTTCCTGACCCGTCTTCCACCACCGGACGGAGGGAATCCTTGCGGCGGCCCACGGCGCACAAGCAACGTAATTTGCCTCGACAAAGCTCTCCAGATCGACATCCCATCGTGGATAGAATTCCACGCCGTGCCAGGTAAGCTTGCCAATACTGTAGCCAAAAGGTACAAGCAGCTCGAATGCGTCCTTAAGAAATGTGCGCGCGTATATCCAGCGCTGATTGTATTCGAACTGAAGGACCGTGATCCGCTGGCCGGCCAGGAGGCCCAGCGCCCCGCGGAGCACAGTCAGATCGTGACCTTCGGTATCGATCTTTACGAGCGCGATCTCGCCGTCTAGCCCGGCGCGTTCGGCATAGTTGTCCAGAGTGGTCGTCCGCACATCTTCTGTGCTGATCGCGGCGCCAGCCAAGGATGATTCATACAGCGAGTTCGTCCCTGCCCCAGGCGCGATCACATGCAGCGTGGAGAGCCCCGGCTGATCACCCAGTGCCATCCGGGCCAGAGTCACACAGGGGCTGTCGAGAGCTTCGGAAAGCCGGGCGAACGTATATGCCGAGGGCTCGAAGGCATGCAGGTCGAGATCGTCGAGCCGTCCCGCCTGGCTCGCCGCCGACAGCATCGCGGATGACCAGCGGCCGACATTGGCCCCCACGTCGAGCACGAGAATGCGTTCGGTCGGCCGTGACATGCCGACGACTTGATGCTGTAGCCATATCTCGCCGTTGGTATCCATGTCGTTCGGGCCGTCCAGGCACGCCCGCCGGTGGATGAAACGGGCCGCGCGCACAACACGACGTCGGCCCACTGCGTGGCACATCACGTCGGTCGCGGCCGCGACGGCTGTACGGCCCGCTGTCATCAAGATCATCCCTTTCTGGAATGGGATAAGGTCAGCCGACCACGGGGATCGCTTCCGCCGTTCTCCGCCGACCATGGCGAGGCGGTTGATGACGCAAGCGCCGCAACATGGCGGCAAGAGCGACGCCGTAGGCGATAGTCGAGGCGATGGCCGCGCCGTAGACACCCACAAACGGCAGCAAGGCCAGCAGAAGAACCACGGTGAAGACCGCCGCCAGGCCCTGCGCCCACGCCACCGCACCGGGCTGTCCCTTGCCCCGCAGCAGGTCGCCCACAACCTGACCGCACGCGAAAAAGACCGACCCGGGGGCGAGAATCCAGAGCAGCGGGACCGCCTCACGGTAGGCCGGCCCGTAGACTAGCGGGACGATCCAGTAGGCCACCGCGGCGAACGGGATGATAAGCCCGGCCGATATCACGAAGCTTCCCGTGACTGACGCCTTCTGCAGGCGTCGGCTTGCCTGCGTCATTTTGGATTGCGCAGCTAGGCGGGGAAAGGCCACATTGCCGATCGCCGACACTAGAGGGATCGGAAGCAGCGACAATGAGACCGCGACCGCGTAACGGCCAAGTTCGGCGGGGGGAACAGTCTGCGACAGCACAAGCTGGTCCAGTTGAGCGTTAAGGGCGGCCGGGGTCAGGGCTGCGATCTGGGCGGCTCCGTACGCTGACCAACGGACGGAACAGGGCCATCTGCGCATGCCCCGGAACCAGGGCCGCCCGCCGACAACAGCCATAAGCCCCCGCTAGCTGCAGGAGCATCGTGCCGCTGAGAACCACCAAAGCGGTGTCCACGGTGAGGACGCGCAGCCTCCAGAGTATGGAGATTCCCACGAAGCCGAGCACAGGCTGAGTGACACGTACGATGTTCCACTGATACAGGTTCCGCGCTTGCAGCGAAAATGTATAGCTGGCGCCGACAAACGCCATGATGGAGGCGGCGAAAACAATACGATAGCCGGTTATCAAGGTCGGGTGGCCGTGAGCGAGAACCGGTGCGAGGAGCAGGCCAAAGCACAGCGCAACCGAACCGGTAACGAGCATCATCGCCCGTGACGTAGCAACGTACTCGGGCGCGCGCTGCGCGTCTCGTGCCACGTAAAAGCACAGTGCCGCCGGCTGGCCCATCCCGCCCACCATGAGCGCGACACCGAACCACGCGGTGACCGCGGCGTACTCCCCCCGCGCCACCGGGCCGAGGGCGCGGGCGATAATCAGCCCGCCGGGCCCGCGACGATGGTGGCTGAGATGTTGAAGGCTGCCGTCCGGGCGACGGCCCGCGGGAAGTCACGCCGACACACTGTCGACGCTCGCCCTCGCAGCCGGCCAAGGGACGCGTACGCGGTCACAAAAGCCTGTCGCGGGAACCCGGTAGCTCGCGACTCCCGCGCGCAGCTACGGAGATTGCGGTCACTCTTCGATCATAACCCATCGCAATACGTAGCGGGAGACGAGTCGCGCCGTTATTTCGCCAGCACCGCTCGATATACCCGGATGCACTTTAATCACGTTATATTATCCCTCCGGGGTAAATAAACTCTCTCGGTAGAAATCAGCTGGAGCTAAGCATGATAGTAATCACGTCAATCGTTCGCGCGTTCTGGACTACTACCTGTCCGGTCGCGTAGCTTCCGGCCTGGGATATAGCATGCATATAAGCTGCTTACAGCTTTCTGTACAGTCCGCCCGAAATGGGTAATAGGGCAAGAACTAAGCCATGCGGGGCAGGGGGGTTCAGCCGGTGGGTACACAGGGCGAGGCGATACGGGTTGGTGTCGTTGGCGTGGGCTACTGGGGATCAAAGCATGTCCGAGTGCTCCGCTCAGCGATTGGCGTGGCATCCGTGATAGAGATTGACCCGCGGCTCGCTACCTCTCCGGGACGCGAACGTGGTGGTGCCTCCGGCCACGCTCGTATGGAGGATGCCCTGCCCGAAGTTGACGCGCTCGTTATTGCCGCTCCGCCGTCAAGCCACGCACGGCTGGGCCTGGAGGCGATCCAGGCCGGGAAGCACGTGCTCATCGAGAAACCACTCGCGACAACAACGGCCGAGGCCCAGCTGATCGTTGAGACAGCAGAACGCGCCGGCGTTGTCCTGATGCCAGGTCACACACTGGAGCACAACGCGGCCGTCCATAAGTTCCGGGAGCTTGTGCAACGAGAGATCGGCCAGCTGTTTTATCTGGATTGCACGCGCCTCAACCTGGGCCTCTACCAACCGGACGTGGGGGTCATCATGGACCTGGCACCCCACGACATCTCTATCACCAACTTTGTCCTGGGCTCACAGCCGACAGCGGTCACAGCATGGGGCGGGCGGCATGTGCACCCGGAGTATGAAGACGTGGCCCGTCTGCAGCTCGACTATAGCGAAATCGGTGTGCGCGCAAACATTCATGTCAGCTGGCTCAGCCCGGTAAAGGTCCGGAAAGTTACGGCAATCGGATCGAAGAAAATGGCGGTCTTCAACGATCTCGGGGATGACGAGCGGGTCCGCCTTTTCGATAAGGCCGCACTTCCCCCTGAATCTGGTGATGGTCCCCTGTCCCGGGTCGCTTACCACCTCGGTGATGTGGTTTCCCCGTACGTGCCCTTCACTGAACCGCTGGCCGCCCAGGACCAGCACTTTGTCGACAGCATCTTGCGCAAGTCCCGGCCAGCCACCGACGGCTCAAGCGGCCTTGCCGTCGTCCGGGTGCTCGAATGCGCCGAGATTTCGCTCCGCGAGCAGCGAACCGTGCCGCTGGCAGAGGTTGGGCTGCGGCAGCCGTCAATCAGCCGAGGGCTGCCCGCATGCACGTGACCAGGCGGGTTATCTCGTTTCGCGTCAGGCTGGGATGAACGGGAAGCGAGAGCACCTCCCCTGCCGCGCGCGACGCGCGAGGTGTCTCGCTGTGACCTACTTGCGGGTGACTTCGGTAGCACGCGTAGTCGTGGACGAGCCGGGGGTAGTACGCCATGGAATCAATGCCAACGCTGCGCAGGTACTGCTGCAGTTCGTCGCGGTCAAGGCGTGCGTGCGGCGTCACCTGAACCGTGTACTGGTGCCACGCATGCGAACGGTCGTGTGGCTCGCTCGGGAGTACCAGGCCAGGCAGGCCTGCCAGGCCCGCTGACAAACGGCTGGCGTTATCGCGACGGGCGGCGCTGATCTCGGGCAACCTGTCGATTTGCTTGCAGGCGATAGCGCCCTGCAGGTCGGTCAGGCGGTAGTTATAGCCGGGCAGCACATAGTCATATCGGGCCCGCATCCCGTGGTTGCGCAGCAGTCGCAGCTGGGCGGCGATGTCCTCGCAGTCCGTCGTGACCACCCCACCTTCACCGCAGGTTATGTTCTTCGTCGCGTACAGCGAAAAGGCGGCCGTGCCCCAGGAGCCGACGGGCTTGTCCAGCACCCGGGCACCATGTGCCTGAGCGGCATCCTCCATGAGGATGAGCCCGTGTTCCCCGGCGATCTTGGAGATATCACCCATGGGGGCGGGGAGGCCGTAGAGATGGACGGGCATCAGCGCCCTGGTCCGTGACGACAGCAGGGAGCGAACCGAGTCAGGATCGAGGGTCAGGTCATCCGAGACGTCCGCGAACCGGGCGGTGGCACCGACCTCGATAATCGCGTTGAGCGTCGCAACGAAGGTAAGCGGCGAGGTAATTACTTCGTCACCCGGGCCGATGCGATGGGCCCGCAGCCCAGCAACCAAGGCGGTCGTGCCGCTGTTCACGGCAACCGCGTACGCAGCTTGATGAACCCGCGCGAACGATTCCTCAAGCTGCGCGACCCATTTGCCGGCGGCGAGGTGCCCGGAACGCAGGACGTCCAGCACTGCGGCTTCCTCCTCTATCCGCAGGTCTGCCTTAGCCAGCAAGATCCGGCCGCCCTTATCGCCACTCATTTCGCGCGCGCTCTGTGCGCAGCGGCCGCACTGCAGATCGGGGGGTCGCGAATGATCCCGCGAGATAACTGTGCCGCAGTCGCAGACCCAGCCGCGATGGCGGGCTGGATGGCCGGCAACCAGTTGATAAGGATGAACGGAGGCAGTCACCACAGCGCCAGCGCCGACCATTGCTGACTCGCCGATTTCGACGCCACACACGATGGTCGCATTGGCTCCTAGCGACGCACCACGCTTAACCCGCGTGGGGATCAATTGCCACTCCGTGTTCATCGCGCGAGGAAACAGGTCATTCGTGAAAACTACGGACGGTCCTACGAAGACTTCATCGGCAAGCTCAACACCCCGGTACACAGATACATTGTTCTGTACCTTCACCCGGTCACCGATGTGAACATCTTGGTCAACGAAGACATTCTTCCCGAGTGTGCAGTCTGCACCCACAACTGAGCCATTACGCAGGTGACTGTAGTGCCAGACTGTAGTGCCCGGCCCGATCATGGCTCCGGGCTCTATGATGGCCGTGGGATGTACAAGAGACTTATTGGGCGACATGCGCAACCTCCACACTCCCAAGAAGCTAAGCGATGTTGTCGGCGGTAAGAGCCGCGGACAACGGTTGTGGCTAGAGGCCCCCAGTTCCTGGCATGCATAACTGGGCCTGCGCCCGGCAGCCCGCGCCGCCGCCTTTGCCCGACTACCGCCGACAGGGTGGGACGGTGATGCGGCCGAAACCGTCGGCCAAGCCTGCTGCTGAAGCAGTGAACGCTGCGGTATGTCACGGCCAACCGAGCGCGCGATACTCCCAGCCTGCATCGCGCTAAGCCTGTGGATCGAGGGCGTTCCGGCCGTCCGCTATCTTCCGTTGCGCCACGCTCCTGCCCGAGAACATCAGGGTCAGAGCTGCGGAATTCATCCCATTCGGTTAGCAATAGAAGAACGTCTGCATCGGATGCTACCGCCTCCACGGAGTCAGTATATTCGAACTAAGAGTACGACCGTCCAACCCGGCCCACAGCCCCAGGGTCATAAACTCTGACACGGGCTCCGAAATCGTGGATCACGATCGCTACATCTAGTGGGAACCCCGGCGCCCGTTAATTCGTCGGGGTTCATGCGGCCAGTGGGTGCGGTGCGTGCCGGTCGTGCTGCCTGATGCGTGCCAGGAGGCGTTGAGGTCGGTGTGGGTGAACTCCCAGCCGAATGGCCTGACGGTGGCGTTGTAGTGCTTCTCGAAGGCGAGGATCTGGGCGGTGAGCTCATCGAGGTCCTCGAAGTCGTCAGGGTGAGGAGCTTGCGCTGGATGACGGAGAAGTAGATTTCGATTAACCGGCCCTGAGGGCAATATGGGGCGATTGATAGTGATATCAGGCGTTGTGTCCTGTTCTTGCGGTTAGTTGAAGTTGTTGCAGGTGGCGCTGGATGCTGGCGATGACGTGTGAGTGCCGGGCGACCTCGGTGTGCCAGCCGCGTGCGGTGGCGTCGTCGCGGAGGGCGGTGACGTCGGCGAGCTGGGCCTCGAGCTGCGGGATGAACTCCGGGGCTGTGACGTAGTTGTCGCCTGCTCGCAGATGTTGGCGTAGGGGCAGGCTTCGGCGGCGAGCTGGCGGGAGCAGCAGCCTTGCGCGACTCGGGTCTTGAGCATCTCGGCCCGCAGCCATTCGACCCGGCCGGGGATGATGGGCTGGCCGGCCGGGGCGATGGCCAGGGTCAGCCGGGTGCGGGCCTTGCTCATCGCTTCTTCGTAGGCCGGTGCGGACGGCGGGGGCGGCCAGCGCGGCGTAGCGCAGGGTCATCTCGGTGGAGACGTGGCCGAGCAGGGCCATCAGCGCTTGCAGGGACATGCCCGCGTTGAAACTGGTAGGGAGCGGTTTACCAACCATGCTGAATGGGTTAGCGTGACGACCGGCCTGTAGTGGCATCTGCCCTCGTCGCTGCGCTTTTTCGTTGCTTTTGCCGCATCATGCTTGCGTCTGATGCAACCACAGTGGACGCAACATCCTGGCATCTGACGCAATACGCTCCTGTCACGCCCGTCCTGGCCTGGGGGTTCGCTCTGCCGCCGCGACCGCCGCCCTGCTGGACCCGGACAGCCACCCCTTACGGCGCCGTCCTCACGCCGAGCACGGAATGTTGCATCTGATGCAACTCCGCGCCTGTCGAGCTCGGTCCCGTAGGTGTGCCTGAGCCGGTGCGGCCGGACCCGAAGCGCCCCGGAGGCCAGCCGGTGGGTACGGAAGATCCGCCGCAGCCCGGCCGTCGGGCCGCGCAGCACCACGAAGCACTCCGCCGTCCGGCACGACGCCGGGCGTTCCTCGCGCAGGTAGGCGGCCAGCTCGGCGAAGAACACGACATCCACCGGCACGACGCGCTCCTTACCGCCCTTCCCCATCACCCGCACCCGGCGCAGCCCCATGTCCACATCAGCCAGCCGCAGCGACCGGACCTCGGCGGCACGCAGCCCGCCCAGCAGCATCACCAGCGTGATCGCCCGGTCCCGGAAGGTCCGCAGGCCCGCCACGAACGCCGCCACGTCCTCCGGCTCCAGCGCCTTAGGCAGCCGCCGCGGCTGGTGCACCAGCCGCCCGCCGCTGCGCGGCGGCCCGGGCCGATATGCCCCAGCAGGCCCCGGCGGCTGGGCCGCAGCCCGGTAGACCGCCGCGCGCCTAGCGCCAGTGGCACTGTCCGCCAGTCCACCCCGTGCCGCTGAGCCAGGGGACGGATCGACAACCCCAGCACCCCGCCTGTTACGGCGGATCGCCTCGAACATCTCCACCCCGGGAAAACCCCTGTGGGCGCCTAGATGATAACTTTTAGTAATCGTCCGATTACCAGAAGGCGCGACTTTGACTCTTACGTTGCTGACCGCCCTCGGCTTGCAGGCCATCATGCTCACCCTGTTGCGCCACCGACTCGGACGGCACTGGTTGCGCAGGCCTGTCACGCTCCTGGTCATCACGTCCGTGATTTATGAGGGCCTGTCGCCGGTCCTCCTGGAGATCCCCTCGATCAATGCCCAGAACATCTACCGGCTCGGCGTCGCCCAGCACTTCACAGATCAGGCCACTCTGCTCATGTCCGCGGGAATGCTTGCCCTGACAGTCGCATACCTCCTCACCCGCCCCGAGCCGGGCGATGAGCGCCCCCGGCGAAAATGACCTGCAGGCCACGGTCAAGGTGCTGGACTGGCGGTTCCTCGCTGCGGCGTGCGTACCGCTGGCTGTCCTGACCGTTCACGGGAAGGGATACAACAGCGCCCTCGGGGGCGTCACCGGCACTCCGGTGACAGTGGCCCTGGCGACCACGTTCTTCGTCGTCCTTGTTGTTCTCACCGGGTTCAGCCTGGTGCTTACCTACGGGCGGCGGTGGTTCCTGCCGGTCCTCATCGGTCAGTCCCTCCTGCTCGCCGCCGCGGGAGAGCGGAGTCCGGTGATCGTCGATGCGGTAGTCCTCATTGTCCTGCTGGGGAATACAGGGAGGCGGCCCCGTCCTCGCCAGCTGCTGGTAGCCGCGGGGCTGATCATGATCGCCGTCCTGGCGATTACTGGGGTCCGCGCACAGCAGGGCCGGAACCTTTACTATCAGGACAGCGGCCTTTCGGCACGGGTCAGCGCGCTGGGCGGCGGCCTGTCCACCGTCGCGTCCGGCACACCCGGCCAGCCAGCGGCCGTGCACGGACTGCTCGGGGAAACCGCCATCCGCCTTGACGGCGTGGATTTCGCTGGCGCCATCCTCCAGTCCATCAGCCTCGGCCAGCCACGACTTGGCGCCGCCTACGTCCCCGAGTCACTGCTGATCGCGGTTCCGAGCACGGTGTGGGCGGGGAAGCTTGGCAAGCTGGGAGTGACGACGCCGGCAAACCTGGAGATATACACATTCGGGCTGCAGGAGACCAACTTCCTGCCGGGATTCACCGGCCTGTATGCGGGGTTCCTGTCACCGGGCTGGCTGATCGCGTTCCTCGCCGGGCTGGGGTGGCTGGCCGGACTGGGGGAACGGCGCTTGTTCCAGGAATGGACCCCGGCGCGGGTGGTATGGCTGGCGGGTGCGGCGACGGCAGCAACGTGGGGCTTCGAGGCCGGGCTGCCAGCGATCCTGATCACGCTGCGGAGCGCCCTTGTCCTGGCCGTGTGCGCGAAGGCAGCAGAGGCGCTGCTAGTCCAGAAGTCCCGCAGGCACGCCGCTGCCCGATCCCGGTTAGCGGTGCCTTGCCTGACTAGGGTTATCACCATCAACCTCACAGCGCCTCGCCCAGCGCGGTTCGCCGGGCGTGGACCCGGCGAACACCACCCCATACGCCGGGCACGCCGAAGCCGTGCCGCTGGTGCTGGCCTGGACGCACCAACCTGCCTGCTGCTAAGCCCCGCGCCATCGGCCAGCTGCGGGGCCAGAGCCACCGCAACTTGGCCATTGACAAGACCAGTGTCGGCAGCACCAGGGACATATCCGATCCAAGACACCCACTACCGTTAGACGGTCAGGCACGCAAAACAGTCACCCAGCGTCACCATGCACCGACCTGACAGTACCTGAAACAGAGCCGGTATCCGCAAGCTCATACTCGGAAGCACACCGCAAAGATCCGGTCCCACCGGATCCACCACCACTCTCTTTCACCCCCGCAGATTGTCTCGAGTCTCTTTCACCCCCCGCAGATTGTCTCGAGCCATCCATTCAAAGCCGCTAGGGTCCATGCCTCAGACCAACGGCGTCCTGGCTGGAGCGGCAACAGACCCGCTCGCTCGGCTACCTTCCGGTCCAGCACGGACCAGACGGCTGCAGTTGGATCATCGGCAGCCTTGAGCACAGGCGACAAAGGACCCGACATCCACCGCTGCATCGGCAGGCTGAACCCCCGCTTAGGGGCAGTGGCTAGGTGCACGAGGTAAGCGTCATGCAGCGCCCTCCCAGCAGCCTTCTTGCCAGGCCGTTTTCCGTTTTCACCGGCTAGTCGCAACGATGCCGAAAGGACCTGGCAATCGACGAAGGGGACTCTGAGCTCAACGGAAGAAGCCATTGAGAAAGCATCAGCATCAGGGAGCAGGGTTGACTGGAGGTATAGCGCCACCTCTGCGGCGACCATGGCAGCAAATTGTCCTGGCCACGGCCTCGTCATTACCGGCATACTAACCGAATTGCGGCAGCTCACTCCAGTCAACTCGGTCACCAGCGCCTCAGGGAGCACCTCTCGCTGGAGATGAACCAGCTCCCAGCCTTCTCGTGGACCATCAGAGGCAAGCAGCCTCTTCAGCTTGGTTTCGCCCGCCAGACCCAAGTGAGCTAGTGCTTTTGCTGCCAGACCGTTTACCTGACTCGGTAGCACATCGAGAACGCGAAGCACAGATAGGTATGGCAGCAGACGGAAGTGGGAGTACCCGCCCACAGCCTCGTCTCCGCCAAGACCAGATAGCGCGACCTTGAAC
The DNA here is from genome assembly GCA_963775825.1 of uncultured Actinomycetes bacterium. Classification (GTDB taxonomy): domain Bacteria; phylum Actinomycetota; class Actinomycetes; order Streptosporangiales; family Streptosporangiaceae; genus Bog-532. The sequence goes on along the minus strand of CAVZKY010000046.1, from coordinate 91,939 downwards.
CCGGCCTCGTGAACTGCCTTACAGACCACATAGTTATTGAGACCGTCGATGCTGGGGCGCTGCATCGCCGTGAAGAACTTCAGAACATCATCCGCCGTGACCACGGCTCGCACTCGCTGGAAGCGGTGCCCGTAATGACGTGCGGTCTTTGCTGCCGTCTCACTCTCGTCGGCACTATCCTCGGTCGCGACCGTAAGACAGTGCAGGTCTCGGCCAAGGCGACGGCCAACTGCGGCAATGGTCGCGGAGTCAACGCCCGCGGACAGGAGCAGCGCACTTGGCACATCGGCCGCCAGGTGCAGCTGGACGGATTCTGTCAATGCTTTTTCCAGATCTGCATCTGCCACCGCAGCAGCCTCAAGCGGCCCACCAGGCTGGATGGGTTGTATTGCTGAGCGGCAGTCGCGGTTGAAGGATGCAACGCTGTTCGGCGGAAGTGTCGTTATCTCAACGAACGGAGCCTGGTCGGCGGCTGTCGCTCCGAGATGAAGATACCTCGCTATTGCTCGAGGATGTACTTGTGCGCCACCGGCCGCCCGTATAAGTGGCTGAATTTCTGAGGCAAACAACAGCCCGTCAGGAATAATCCGCCAATGTAGTGGCTTTATCCCGAAAGGATCCCTGGCCAGGTAAAGCCGCTCTTCCAGGGAATCAACCATCGCTATGGCAAACATGCCACGTAGCTCGGCCAGTGACGCTACGCCAAGCTTCGACCATAGCGCGGGAACGACCTCCCCGTCACAGTTAGTGCGTACTGTTAGCCCATGTCGTCTGACCAGTTCCCTGTGGTTATAGATCTCACCGTTGAATACGCAATGGTAACGACCGTCAAGCGACACGAATGGCTGATTTCCCGCTGGGCCGGGATCCTGGATAGCAAGCCGCGTGTTCCCCAGCGTAAATCCGCTTACATGCGCCAGCATTCCATGATCGGGTCCACGATGCTGCTGCGCGTCGTTGATCAGACGAACCCGCACTGCTGCCCGATCCCTGGACGCGTCGATTGCCCCAGCAATGCCACACATCGTCAGGTTCCGGGGGTTCGCTGGCAGTTAAAGAAATCGGCGTGCCCCAGCCATGAGACAGGCCTTCGAACGACTTGCTCGCGCCACCAGAGATAAACTTTGCGTTCCACAGTTATACCATACATGCTGCTCCGCAACAGGGGCATGTGATGTCGGCACGATTATTTGCCCAGAGCGGTAAGGCCGCCATGTCTTTTATTTTTCTAAAATACCTACATAGCCCTTATTTAAGGGATTCAGCGTTTAGCCGAACATGCATACGCTGTGAGACAATCGTTCAAAAGTTCCGAGGAGATAACGTTATGACAGTGAGCGGGACGCCGGTCAGCGGAGCCTCATGGGCGAGGCGGCGCCAATGACGCTGGCCATCAGCGAGCGATGACCGGTGTGGCCGGGCCAGCGGCCAGGCGATGCGATCAGCGCGACCAGTCGGATCCGACCACGCACCACTGCGCGCTACTCGTGGCGCTCGATGTCTCTCAGCTACCCTTATACGCGACGAAGGTCAGGTTTTGAGTGACGATGTGGTCCCGGAGCATTCCCGTTTCGGCCGCAAGGGCGATCTTGCACCACGCGCTAATCCACTTCCACACCGCGACCCGCACCGCGCTAACCAATCCGTGCGCGACGGGTGGGCAAGACTGCACATCAACCTCGGCAAACCCCGCCGCGGCCGCGACCTGGCGGACGCTGCGCGCGGTATGGGAAGACTCATGTGTGAAGTCACCGTAGCGAATGTGACCGCCGAAGGGACTGGCCGCGTTTGGGACCCGCGCCACGAATACGCCCCCCGGGATCAGCGCCCGCGCGACCTGGTTGAACGTCTCAAGCACCTCAGTTTTGGTCAGATGCTCCAGCACGTCGGTGGCCGTCACCGCGGCCAATTGCCCGACTCGCGCCTTGAGCAGATCCCGGTAATCGCCTTGCTCGACCCGGTCCAGGCCTGCTGCCCGGGCTAGCTGCACTTGTTCGGGGCTGACGTCAATCCCAGTCGCGTTGTAGCCATCCGCCAACATCAGCTTGACGAGCTTCCCCTGCCCACAGCCGATGTCAAACACGGGTCCTGCGGAAGGTGTCGGCAGCGCCGGCCGGATGTCGCGACGATAGATGAGGGTGACAGCTTCGCCGTCCTCGCACGTCGCGTGCTGTGATGCGTACGCCTCGTACAGCCGTTCGCGCAGCGACTCACCTGGCGTCTCGATCACAGAAGGAGTATATCTAAATACTTTCCGCAATCAAGCGTTGTGGGGATGCCGAGGTGGTAGACGTTCCCGTCGCAGATCGACGAGGTTGCAGCAAGGCGGACACGTTTTGGTAAACCACTGAGGCCAGAACGACCAGCGTCACGGGACGACGCAACCACCTCCGTTCGGGGCGATGGCGCAGGAGGCAAGACGGCGATCCCATGGATGTATCGTCTGGTCGTCGTAGGTTATCTACCATTGATGGTCATATGCCCTTGCAAGGCCGGGCGATTATGAACTAGGCCGGGCGAATACATCGGGACCGAACCCTGGGTCCGACAAAGGTATGAGCGTGCTGTAGCCGTCGGGGCGGTAAAGGGTATAGCCATGTGTGATAAGAAGGTCAGCAACTGAGCGGCGGTCTGCGCCGACAGCCTCCCTGGACATTTCATTCCATTCTAGCTGAATCAGCCTGATTCGCTTATCGGAGAGCGCACGTTCACAGCCCCGGAGTACCTCGATTTCGAATCCCTCGACGTCGATCTTCATCCCAGCAATGACACGATCACCGATAACCGAGTCAATAGTAACCATTGTTGCTTCGGCGTCACCGTCGGCGGCTACCCGATTTACTGTGTCCAGTCCGTTTGTGAACCGGACGCTCCCACACGTGGCACCGGCAGCAGCCCGGATCGCCTTTACGTGGTAGTTGTTGAGGTGAATGTTCTCCAGGAGCAATTCGAACGTGTCTTCTGCTGGCTCCAGAGCGATGACCTCTGCGCCCAGGTCTGAAGCCCAGATAGTGTAGCTGCCGACATTGGCGCCCACATCTACGAATAGATCTCCCGGCCGGAGGGCCTGTCGCCATACGAGCATCTCCGGATAGTCCGGCGGATTGCCGTACACTACCTTCGATGCTCCCTTCCGGTGGAGGTCAACCCAAAGGCTGGACCGTTCGCCGAGCGACGCTACCGTCCGCCGGTGCAGTAGCCTGCCAGAAAGCTGAAACTTAATTGCACGAGCTACGGCGCGAATTCGCCTCCTCTGGTTCGCAGGGTGCTTCCAGACAAATCCGAGGGCACTTACTGTATCTGAGGTGCGGGTCATTGCTGTTGTACAGGCGCGGGGTATTCTCTGGAGCCCAGAGTTGGTACCTCGTCCAGGTAATGTACGAAGTTACCCACGCCTACCCCGATCTTTACACCGAGCAGATCCGCTTAGCATACCCTTATCGCCGGTTGTCAGCTACAGGGATACGGGGCCGATTCCTGAGAGGTTAGCGTGCGGTTAGATTTGTCTGTGATAGTTACATCTGTGTCCTTAACATAAATTTGTCCACCTGCTAGCCGAATTCAATTAAATAGCGGATGTTCGGTGAAAGTAACCGCCCGCTTCTCCGGATAGGCACTCTCACCGGAGGCCGCCGCGTGCGCTGGCGACCGGGAATCGTCGGGAGTGATCTCGTCCGCCGCGACCCCGACGCTTCGCAGCACGGCCGTGACCTGGGCCGCCTGAAGAGGGGAGACGTCCGGCAAGCCGAACGAGCCTGGTTGGGGGCCATGGTCGCCTCACACGCCAGCGCTTGCCCGTCCTGAGCGATGGTGGCCAGGAGGACACACCGGTCATCGGGGAACAGCCACCGCTCGACCAGACCGCGCTGGTCCAGCTGGGTGATGGCGTTGGTCACCGACGCCGGGTACACCATCAGCCGTGCGCCCACTTGCGCATGGGCAGCGATCCACGGCGGCTGAAGGCCAGCAGGCGCAACGCCTCTTGACCGCAGCGAACAGCCAGCCGGACGGGACCTGGCCGGAGGTGCAGTCCGGGCCGCTGATCTCGGCGGGTCGCCGGTCGGGATCGGCCTGCGTTGGCGGCGGTGGGGCTAGCCGTGGCCCGGGCGCACGTGGTGTCGCCCACCCGGCAATGGGTGCAGCAGCTGGACGTGCCGCTGATTCCTCTTCGTATACCGTCCGATCTCGCTCGCCCGACCCGGCCCGTCTGGCAGTACCAACCGTCTCGGCTTTGTCGGTACTGTTTCCCACCCACTGCGGCGTCTCCCGGATGAGACTGCGCTCAGTTCCTGCTCGGCTGCTGCGACAGCTCGACGAGGAGGTCTTGCACCTCCTTCGATTCCCAGCGCTCACGGCGCACTGGCGCCTCGTGGTGCCCGTTCGGAGCCCCGGCCCAGTTCTCCTCGGCTTTCTCCCAGCGCCCGTGCTGCCGGGGTCAACTGCACGGGCCGCGCGTGACGCTATTCCCGCAGGAGGCCGGGGTCAGGAGGGTGAGCGGGCGAGTCCACGCCGGGCGGTCCGTTACCCACATCGCCGTCTCGACGGCCAGTCTCGTAGGCCGCCGCCAGCCTGCGGCGCTGCCAGCGGCGCGCAAGCGCCAACGTCAGCGCGATGGCGATGAGCGCGGCCATCCCGGTGAGGACTTGGACGATGGGAAAGACGACGACGGTGACCGCAGCTGCGCTGCGCTGGCCATCCGACATGACGGCCGTCGTGATGCGGCAGATGCACGCGAACGGAGGAGACTTCCACCGGGTGGCGAAGCTGACTGTTGATCCGCGCAGCACAGTCAGCGGCGGGAACAATATCCGCGCGCCGTCCGCGTCTGCCACCAGGCGGTCCCTGGGTGCACGGAAACTGTGATGGACATCGCCGAGTTCCCGTATCGTCCCCGTGATCGGAATGGGGCCGCCTGCCGAGAAGCCGGGGGCTTTCAGCCCCGTGACACGCACGTGGTCGATGACAGGCCCTGGCACCGTGATAAGCATCGGCACCCCGAGCCCTTCCTCGATCCGGATATTCCCCTTCCCGTGGCCGGCCTGCGACATGAAAATGATCATGACATTGTGATCGCCTGGTTCCGCGTTGGCGGGCACGTGGACGCGGACCTGAACGTATTGCTTGCTGCCCTGGCTGATCTGGATGTGGCTGGGCGCGATGGTGACCCAGTTGACCGCCGAATACGGGGCGTCCGGGTCAAGCTCCACCGACCCGTCCGGGCGCTGCACAAGGGCCGACGGCTCGGCGCGAACCTCGAGCAGCACGCTGCCCCTGTTCTCAATTTCCAGCCTCTGCACCTTGGTTACCTGGCCGGCCGACACGACCAGCCGCGGCGGGCTGATTGCCATGGCCACGCCCGGCACCTGCGGCACGTCCCCAGCCGGGGCCGCGGCAGCCGGAATGGCGAAGAGGACCCCGGCACCCAGCATGCCGGCGAGCAACGGAAGTAGGGCTGCGGGCGGGAAGCAGCCTCCCTTTCGGAGACGGCTTCCCCAAGAACCCTTTCGGCGATTAGGCACAAGCCCCGATCTCAGGATTCTGCGCCTGCCAGCGTCACGGATTTGTCGACGCCATATATTCGATGGTGTCGCTGTAGGTGTCTGGGCTCACTGCCGGAATGGGAACATTGAACTCCCAATCGTTGCTCAGCGCGTCGCCTTGCCCCCCCGCCGATGGTGTGGCTTGCGTATACACCTGGACCGTGGCCGTGCTCACCGCGTTCCATGCCGTGGTCCCGTTTTCCCTGACCGACAGGTCGGTCACCGGGATGGTGCCGGTGTTGCCTGTCCCCGACCCCGTCAGGTCCGCCCCAAGGGCCCAGATGCTTACCTGGTAGCCGTCGGGATTGTTGGTGAACACGTGCAGGGCCACAGCGTCGTCCGCCTCCGGCTGGTCGCCGGGTAGCCCGTACAGCGTGAACGACGACGTCGTGATATCGAGCTCGAGCGCGGGATACACTTCGACGTTGGCTATCACTCCCCTATTCTCTTCAACGTATGCGGATGGGTTTGCGGAGGTTGTTGCCGCACCCGTGCTGGATTCGGCCAGCGCCTGACCGGCCGGCAGTATGGCCGCTGCCCCGACTGCCAGCACCGTGACGCCAAATCGCCTGGCGCCGACCCCGCGCCGACCCCCCGCCGCGGCCGGCTTTGGCTTGGACATTCTGGGCATAAAGTCCCCCGTCTCTGCTGGGTTCGCAGAGAGAATTCTGTTGCGTTCGTAAAGAGATTGTGTATGACCATAAACCCCGGCGTCAAGCAAGGGATAATCATCCACATTCGATACGTTACATCCGCATTCTATAACCAACCCGCGCAGGCTGCGACTGGCCAGCGAGTCTGGCACACCAACTGATCGAACCACGTTGCGATTCCGTGCTAATTAGAAATTATGACAGGCGTGACATATCTTATAGCCGATCGTACGAGAATCGTCACCTAAATCATTTTGCCGGGATTTTCGCAGAAGTTCATGGTCCGCTGCGGACGCTATCTTGCAGAGATGTGCTCACTGACTTCCACACCACCACCAACGCGGCGCTCAGCAAGCCGTGCGCAACGGGTGGACAGGGCCGTACGGCAGGCGGCGGCAGCGTCGGCCGGATGTCGCGGCGGTAGATGAGGGCAGCAGCCTCACCGTCGCCGCAGCCCGCGTGCTGTGACGCGTACGCGCCGTACAGTCGTTCCCGCAGCGGTTCCATCCGCGTCCCGATCACGTAATGAGCATACGCGAATACACTCCGCAATCAATCGTTTCGTGGCACGAGTGTCGCATAGACACGTCCGGCACGCTGAGTGTTTGATACCAGGTAGCGGGGTTGTAGTCGCCACTCACCCGGGTGGGGACCGGCCGCTCGGCAGACACGCACACGATCACCTGACAACGTTGGGATGGGCGTTATGGCAAATGGAGCAGCGAACAGCCAGCCGGACGCGACCTGGCCGGAGGTGCAGTCCGGGCCGCTGATCGTCGGCGGGTCGCTGGTCGGGATCGGCCTCGCGCTGGTGGCGGCGGGGGTGGCCGTGGCGGGGGCGCACCTGGTGGCGGCCACCCGGCAGTGGGTGCAGGAGCTGGACGTGCCGCCTAGCCAGTTCGCGCAGCTGAAGTGGGAACAGGCCAAGACCGCGGCCGCGTCCGGGGCCGACACGTGGCGCGCGCACCCCAACGCCAAGGTGCGGCTCACCCGACGTCCCGCGTCTTCCGCCTGACGGGTTCAGACCGAGGGAAGGGCCGTCGCTTCAGACCGAGGGACGGGCCGCCGCCCTGACGAGTTCAGACCGAGGGACGGGCCGCCGCCCGGGCCGATCAGATTCAGACCGAGGGACGGGCCGCCGCCCCGGCGATCAGCGCGGACGCCACCGCGATGAGCCGGGCCGGCGGTACCGGCTTCTCCAGGAACGCGTCGGCGCTCCTGCGCAGCGACTCCATAGCCGCGCCGATGGCGACGTGTGCGGTCATAACGGCGACGGGCACCGCCGGAACCGCCTGCCGCAGCGCTTCGAGCAGTTCTGTACCGGTCATGCTGGGCAGGTCGGCGTCGGCCAGTACCAGGTCCCAGGGCTCGGAACGGGCCCGCTGCAGGGCTACGGCCGGGTCTGGCGTGTACCCGACCTCGAAATGGCCCATTGTGGTGAGGACATGCAGCGCGTAGTAGGCGCCGTCAGCGTCGTCCTCCACCAGGAGAATGCGCCCCCGCGGCGTGGCCGGATCTGTTCTGCTCATTCCCACAGCGTGCACGATGCGGCTGGCCGCCGCGTTGCCGGGCTGGTGCGGGACGGTTGCCCGTCAATGCGGGGCCGGTACCTTCGCAGCGGGGGCCACATACCGGTAGCCGAACCCCCGGACGGCTTCGATGCGCGCCGACGCCGCGGTGGACTGCCCGAGCTTGCGGCGTAGCCGCATGACAGCGAACTTCACCCGTTCCGGCCCCACCGCGAACGGATCGTTCCAGGCCAGCTCCAGCAGCTGTTCGGGCGAGAGGGTCTGACCCTGGTGCCGCACCAGGGCTCCGAGCAACCGGAATTCGGTCGGGGTGAGCTCAACCGGCTTGGCGTTCACGCTGACTTCGTGGGAGGCGAACTTCATCAGCACCGTGCCGTCGTCGTAGCTGTCGGCATCCTCCCGCTGCGCCCGCGGCCGCCGCAACAGCGCGTGAACCCGCGCGGCCAGCTCCCGGTTCCCGAACGGCTTGGTCAGGTAGTCGTCAGCACCGCTGTCCAGCCCGCGGACCTTGTCCCCTTCATGGCCCCGGGCCGTGAGGAGAAGGACCGGGACGTCACTCATGTCGCGGATGCGCTCGAGGACCTCCCAGCCGTCCAGCGACGGCAGCCCAATGTCGAGGACAACGAGGTCGGGCCGTCTGGCGTGAAAGTCGCGCAGGCCCTGCCGGCCGTCAGCGGAGCTGGCCACGTCGCACCCGCTCCGGCTCAGCACGGTCTGGATACCGAGCGCGACGTCGGCGTCGTCCTCGATCACCAGGACCCGGGCCTTCATGCCGGCCCCGGCAGGTAGATGCTGAACGTGGTGCCACGGCCAAGCGCGCTGTCCACGGCGACGCGGCCACCATGGAGCTCGACGATCGTCTGGACGACCGAAAGGCCGAGACCGGTGCCGGGGCGGCCGGAGGTCCGCGCGTTGGAGGCCCGGACAAAGCGGTCGAAGAGCTGGCCGGTCTCCGCAGCTGGGATCCCGATGCCCGTGTCGGTCACGTCGATCCGCCACGCGCCGCCGTCCCAGGTGCTCACGACGCGGACCACATCTCCGGGGTGTGAGAACTTGACGGCGTTGGCGATCAGGTTGTCCAGGACCTGCCTCAGGCGAAGATGGTCCCCCTGGATCATCGGCCCGTCGCTGCTTCACGGCGGCATCCAGGGTGACGCCGTAACCCGCGGCGGAGGCCGATGCATCGCGGACCGCCTCGCGGGTCAGTTCGGCGATGCGCACCGGGGCCAGCTCCAGCGGAACCGTGCCCGACTCGAGCCGGTTCAGCAGCAGCAGGTCGCCGACCAGGCGGATCAGCCGGTTGGCGTTGCGCTGGATGACGCTCAGGAAGTGTGCGCCGTCCTCGCTGAGGCCGTCAGCTTCCGCCTGCATCAACTCGATGAACGACACAATCGAGGTCAGTGGCGTGCGCAGTTCATGTGACACGATGGCCACGAAGTCTTTCCTGGCTTCGCCCAGCTCCTGAAGTTGCCTGTTCTGCCGCTCAAGCTTCCGCTGGGCCAGCTCCGCTGCGCGGCGGGCCGTCAGCTCGGCGTCGAGCAGCTCTTGGCGCTGGGTCTCCAGCGCCTTGCGGTCCGACATGTCCCAGGCGAGCCAGATGTCACCGCGGTATCGGCCGTCTACCAGCACGGGCCAGTAGTCACATTCGAAGGTACGCCCGTCCGCGCAGGCCAGCTGCTGTCCGCCGACCGGCTCGCGCGCGGTGAAGGCCCCAGATGTCCGGCGGACGAACTCGGCGGGATCGGCGAATGCCGCCTTGATCCGGCGCACCACGCCGGCCGCTGGCGTACCCACAAGCCGATCGGGGGACCCGATGCCGAACATCGTCGCGAAGCTCTGGTTCGCGTGGGTGACGAGACCCTGCTCATCGGTAATCAGTACGCCGGGGATAGCACTGGCGATCAGGCAGTCGAGGCGCTCGGTCTGGTCCGCCAGGCTGATACGGGAAGCTCGTTCCGCGGCCAGCAGCCGCTCCCGCTCGGCTTCGGCGCGCTTGCGGCCAGAGATGTCGGTGAACGTCGCCAGCGTTCCGGCCGGCTGACCGTCGGCCCGCCGCAGCGACACGGCGGAGCCCTGGATCCAGAGCTCGGCACCGCGGGCTCGACGGAGCCGGCCGTCGATCACTACTTCGCCCCGGCCGACGGCTGTCATCTTCTGCTCGATGAGCGGACGGTCGTCGGGGTGGACCAGGTCCAGCCAGCTGGTGCCGAGGGCCTGGTCCGCACGCAGGCCCGTCATGGCGCACCATCGCTCATTGACGAAGACGGCCCGTCCTTCGGCGTCGCTCTGCACGATGCCGACCGGCGCCAGCTGGGCCAGCAGGCCGAAGCGCGCCTCCGTCTCGGCGAGTGCCGTCTGAGCCTGCTCGAAATCGGTGCTCCGGCGGCCGGTGGCCAGGCCCAGGCCTGGCTTGGATGCCCCCATGCTCCGTGGTCTCTCCCGCCCCGTGACCTCGCTGTCGCCGTCAGCTACAGCACAATTCGTGCCTACTCAACTACAGATAGTTAAAAGCTATCACGTCGAGCACCACTGTCCGGATCAACCTGCCTCAAGGCAGGCGCTGCTCTTCGATGCCAGGCATGACCGTCTGCTGGAAGCCGGGATCGGTCAGCTCCAGGCCAGGCTGGCCCGCGGTCACGCCGGTGAGGGTGAGCGCGAAGTCCCGCAGGTACTCGGTCCGGCCGTCCGGGCCCACCCGGAACGGCCGGTCGTGTCCCGGGTAGATGATGTCGCCGATGGCCAGCAGCTTTTCGATCGTCCTGGCGGCAAGCTGCTCGTTCCAGAGCACCAGCGCGTTGCGGCGTTCCCGGGCCACCAGGGCGTTCTGAATGGAATCGCCCGCGACGACCGCAATCCCGTCGGGGGTGGCCACCGCGACCGCGATCGTCCCGGCCGAGTGCCCGGGCGCGGCCACGATCTCCACACCCGGCAGCAACCGGGTCCCCTCGTCCACGACGCGGACCCGGTCTTCGTACCGCTCCACGACCGACTCGATCCACGGCGGGCAGGCGAAATCGTTACGGTGCGGGCGGCGCACATACCGTCGTTCGTCCGGATGCAGCACGACCTCGGCCCGCTCGAAGATGTCAAGGTTCTCGATGTGGTCCCAGTGCGCGTGGGTGCAGACCACGGTGTCGATGCTGTCGCGGGTCAGGCCCCGCTGGCGCAGGGCGGCGTCCAGGGCTGGCCGGCGCCCGGTGTGGCCCGTGTCGACCACGATCCGCCGGAGCGTCCCCTGCTCGTCCAGCCCCTCGATGAGGGTGACCGAGCAGAAGGCGATATATCCCTGGTCGGAGCCGATCCGGTGGCCATCGAGCAGGGTCTCCACGCTGGGACTGGTCAGCCGCACGGCATTCCTCCACATTGATCTGGTAACGAGCCGACTGGTGCACAGCCCGATAATCTCGCACCATGCGGCGGATCGGGGTGCGGGAGCGGCGGGCCCGGCTGGGGCTGCGGCACCGGCTGGCGGGCGGCACGCAGGCCGGTGATCCGGTAGCGGCGGCCCGGTCGCTGGTCGCGGTGCACAGCACCGACCCGTCCACGGTGTACCTGTCGCTGCTGCTGCGGATGACCGGCGGCGACACCGGAACCATCGAGCGTGCGCTGTATGACGACCGGGTGCTCATCCGGCTGCTGGGCATGCGCCGTACCGTCTTCGTCACCACGCTGGACGCCGCGCCGGTCATCCAGGCCGCGTGCTCGCGCGCGGTGGCGGCCAACGAGCGCCGGAAGGTGCTGGGCTGGCTGGCGGAGTCGGGCGTAAGCGACGACGTGGCGGGCTGGCTGACCGGCACCGAGGAGGCCGCGCTCAAAGCGCTGACCGCACGCGGTGAGGCGACCGCGGCCGAGCTGGCGGCCGATGATCCACGGCTGCGGGTCCAGATCACGCTGGCGCGGGGCACGAAGTACGAGGGCACGCAGAACGTCTCCAGCCGGGTGCTGTTCCTGCTCGCGGCGCAGGGAAAGGTAGTACGGGGCCGGCCGCGCGGCACCTGGACGTCCCATCAGTACCGGTGGGCGCCGCTGACCGCCTGGTGCCCGCAGGGCACGGAGGCCCTGGACGGCTGGACGACCGAGGCCGCCGAGGTCGAGCTGGCCCGCCGCTGGCTGGCGGCGTACGGCCCGGCGACCCCTGACGACCTGCGCTGGTGGGCGGGCTGGACCAAGACGCAGCTGCGCCGGGTGCTCACCGAGCTGAGACCGGCCGAGGTGGACCTGGCCGGGGTGCCGGGCATCGCGCTCGCCAGGGATCTGGAGCCGCCGCCCGAAGCGGAACCGTGGGCGGCGCTGCTCCCGGCCCTGGACTCGACCCCCATGGGCTGGCAGCGGCGGGAGTGGTTCCTCGGCGAGCACGCCTCCCGGCTGTTCGACCGGAACGGGAACGTCGGCCCGACACTGTGGTGGGACGGCCGGATCGTCGGCGGCTGGGCCCAGGACCGGGACGGCGAGATCGTCTGCCGGTTCCTGGAGGACGCCGGCGCGGCCGCGGTCGCGGCGGCCGATGCCGCGGCGCAGCGGCTGGCCGGGCTGCTCGGCGGAGTCCGGCTGACCGCCCGCACCCGCGGCATGACCTGGCTGGAGCAGGAACTCAGCAGCTAGCCCGCGGCATCCGGGCCAGCGTCGGTGAAACACTCACCCGAACCGCCTGCCCCGAGTGCAAACGAACATTCGAGTGCCGAACGGCCGGCGGTTCCCCTGGTCACCGGAAAAGGTGACGAATCATGGCGAGGCGCCTTTCCCTGGTTATGCGGCGCGATCGGCATTTAACGGGCAGCAGGGATAGGCACACCTCCATTCCCGGCATTCCCGGACGGTTAGGACGGACCTTTCGAATCTGAATGACGGTCCCCTTAACTACCCACCCGGGATCTTGATCAACTAAGGTACAGACAGGTAACCTATCCATTATTAGACGGGGGAAGCATGACCATTTCAGCCGTGACTCCACCGTAGGCCTCTTACCAGACATAGGGCCCACCATTTATGGGTCGCGGGATTAAGAAGATCCCGTCCGCGACATGCAGGAAAAGTGCCAGGTTCTGCCAGCGGATCCGGCTTGGCTGGTTAATAGGGGGATATGGATGAGTTGGCCCATTCGCGTCATTACCCGGCAGCCGTTGCCGAGCGCCGAATTACCGCCATGCGCGGTCCGGGAAGGCCGGTGTCCCGGCTCCTGGCCTCGGGCGCCGCCGCGACGTTCGTCGCCGCGAGCCTGCTGGTGGTGCCGGCGCCCGCCACGGCGGCGCCGGTGCGCCCGCCGACCGCGCGTGCCGCCCAGCCGGCGCGGCTTCGCGCCGGTGCGCCCGGCCGCGCGACGCCCAGCGGCCGGCCGCGGCTTCGCGCCGGTGCGCCCGTTGGCCGCGCGCAACGCCCACGCGGCCGGCCGCCGCTTCGCGCCGATGGCGGCCACGTACAACCCGGCGACCGGAAGCCAGGGCTTTGGCGTGTTCGTGCAGGGGAACGCGGCCCTCGGCGCGACCTCGACGGTCGGACCGGTCGCGATGGGCGGCAACCTCACGGTCGGCAGCAACTTCACCGTGGCGAGCCAGACGGCGGGAACGTACACGGCGTCCGGTGATTCTCGGCCCACCGGCCTGCTCGTCGGCGGCAGCATCAACTGGTCAGGAAGCAACTCAGGCGGGACGGTCAGCGTCGGCTCCAGCGCCTACGTCAAGGTGGGCAACATGACCGGATCGATCATCCCCAACAACGGGAACAACCCGACGCACCTCGTCCCAACCGGGTACAGCTACGGGTCGAAGCCGCAGGTTGCACTGTCGGTCGTTCAGCCGCCAGCCTCAGTGAGCCAGTCGGGCCTCATCAACTTCACCACCGCGTTCAGCGCATTCGCCAGTCAGTCCGCCGACATGGCGAGCTGTGCCAATTCGCTGGTGCTCACGAACTCGAACGGAACGGCGCTGACCTTGCCCCTTTCTGGCAACACGAACGCTTATGTCACGCTCACCCCCGGGACGCAGAATGTCCTTAATATCTCGGCCGCCAACCTGGCCAACATCAACACCTTGACCTTCAATAACTCACCTACCTCGACCATGCCGCTGATTATCAACGTGAACACGAGCGGCGTGTCCAACAACTTTTCCTGGACGCCGGGAAACTTCAATGGCGTCCAGAACTCGGGCGTGCCGTACATGCTGTGGAACTTCTCGACGGCCACGCAGGTCACGATCGGCGGGTCGTCGACGGTCCCGGGGACCATTTACGCGCCAGGTGCCACGGTGAACGACAACGACCAGAACGGCCTGAACGGCGGCATCATCGCGGCGGCCTACGCACAGGGCGGCCTGGGCGGCAGCCCGAACGGCGGCCAGGTCCAGAACAACCCGTTCGCGGGGACCATCCAGTCCTGCTCGACCCCGCAGCTGACGATCTCGCTCAGCGCGGGAACGAGTACGGCCGCCCCGGGGGGGACCGTGCACTACACGGTCTCCGTGACCAATTCCGGCTCTGCCGCCTACAGCGCGGCGACCTTCACCGACTCGCTGTCCGGCGTCCTAGACGACGCCACCTATAACAGCGACGCGTCCGCGTCGGCGGGCAGCGTCTCGTACACCAGCCCGAATCTGACCTGGACGGGAAGCCTGGCGGTCGGAGCGACCGCCACGATCACCTTCTCGGCCACGGTGAACAACCCCGACGCCGGCGACAAGAGCCTGGTCAGCACCGTGACCTCCACCAGCACGGGCAGCAACTGCGCGGCCGGGAACACCGACTCACGGTGCTCGAGTACCATCCCGGTCTCGATCCTGACCATGGCGGTGACCGCAAGCCCATCGACCACGGCCCCCGGCGCGACCGTCAACTACACCATTACCGTCACGAACTCGGGCACGGTTGCCTACACCGGCGCGGCGCTCGCCGATTCGCTGTCGGGGGTGCTCGATGACGCGAGCTACAACGCCAACGCGACCGCGACCGCGGGCTCGGTCGCCTACTCGAGCCCCAACCTGACCTGGACCGGGAACCTCGCCGTCGGGGCGGTGGCCACGATCACGTTCTCGGTCACGGTCAGCAACCCCGACACCGGGAACAATATCCTGGCCAGCACCATCACCTCGGCCACGGCCGGCAGCAACTGCGCCAGCGGGAGCACGGACGCGCGGTGCGCGAATACCGTCACGGTCCTGGTGCCGGGCCTGACGATCGCGCTGACCGCCAGCACGGGGACCCCCACGCCCGGCACGGTGGAGCACTACACCATCACGGTGACAAACTCCGGGCAGAGCGCCTACACCGGCGCGGCGCTCGCCGATTCGCTGTCGGGGGTGCTCGATGACGCTAGCTACAACAACGACGCGACCGTGACCGCGGGCTTGGGCTCGGTGAGCTACTCGAGCCCCAACCTGACCTGGACCGGGAACCTCGCCATCGGGGCAGTGGCCACGATCACCTTCTCGGTCACGGTCAGCAACCCCGACACCGGCGACAAGCTGCTGGCCAGTACGGTCACCTCGGCGACCGCAGGCAACAACTGCCCGGCGGGCAGCACCGACAGCCGCTGCACGAGCTCGATCCAGGTGCTGGTGCCCGGGCTGGCCATCTCGGTGTCGGCGGGCGCGCCGACGACGACGCCAGGCGCCAGGGTGCAGTACACGGTGACGGTGACCAACACCGGGGGCACGGCCTACACGGGCGCCGCATTCACCGACCCGCTCGGGGACGTGCTCGACGACGCGAGCTACAACGGCGACGCGGCCGCGACCGCCGGAACCGCGTCGTTCGCCAGCCCGAACCTGGCCTGGACCGGGGACCTCGCCGTCGGGGCGGTGGCCACGATCACGTTCTCGGTCACGGTCAGCAACCCCGATACCGGGAACGAGATCCTGACCAGCACGATCACCTCGGCCACTACCGGCAGCACCTGCCCGGCCGGGAGCCCGGCCGCAGGCTGCACCGCCACGGTCGACGTCGCGGTGCTGACGATCGTCAACAGCGCCGGGGCCAGCAGCACCACCCCCGGCTCGGTGGTCCGGTTCACCTCGACGTTCACCAACTCCGGCCAGGTCGCCTACACGGGGATCACGGTCGCCTCGAACATCACGAACGTCGTCGACGACGCCACCCCCAACGGCGACCAGACGGCGACCTCGGGCACGCTGTCGCTCACCGCCACGGGCATCTCCTGGACCGGGAACATTCCCGTCGGCGGCACGATCACGATCACCGGCACCGTCACCGTCAACAACCCCGACACCGGGAACAAGGTCCTCGCCAGCACGATCACTACAACCGCGCAAGGCAGCAACTGCCCGACAGGCGGCAGCGATCCCAGGTGCTCGGTCAGCGTGCCCGTCCTCATCCCGGCGCTCACCATCACCGCCACCGCGAACACAAGCACGGCCGCGCCGGGCACCGTTATCGGCTACACGGTGACGGTGACCGACTCGGGCCAGACCCCGTACACCGGGGCGACCTTCACCGACTCGCTGGCCGGCGCGCTCGACGACGCCAGCTACGACGGCAACGCGGCGACGACTGCGGGCTCGGTGAGTACTCAAGCCCGAACCTGACCTGGACCGGGGACCTCGCCGTCGGGGCGACGGCGACGATCACGTTCTCGGTCACGGTGAACAACCCAGATACCGGGGACAAGGTGATTTTGACCGCCGTCACCTCAAGCACGGTGGGCAGCACCTGCCCGCCGGGCGGCAACAATCCCGGCTGCACCGTCACGGTAGCGGGGCTCACCGCCGGCCTGACGATCGCGATAACGGCGGGCTCGGGCACGACGACGCCGGGGGCGGTGGTGCATTACACGGTGACGGTGACCGACTCCGGGCAGACCGCCTATACCGGGGCCAGCGCCGCCGTCGCCCTGGGCGGGGTGCTGGACGACGCCGCCTACAACAGCGACGCGGCCACCACCGCCACCGGCACCGGCACCGGCACCGTGACCTACGCCAGCCCGGCCCTGACCTGGACCGGGAACCTGAATCCCGGGGACACCGCGACGGTCACGTTCTCGGTGACGGTGCACAATCCGGATACCGACGATCATCTCCTGGCCAGTACGGTGACGTCGGCGGCGGCCGGGAGCAACTGCGCGGCGGGCAGCAGCGATCCGCGGTGCGCGGTCACGGTGGATGTGGCCCAGCTGAGCATCGCGGGGTACTGGAGCGCGGCCACCACGACGCCGGGGTCGGTGCTCCGGTTCACCGTGACGCTGGCCAATACCGGGCAGGTCGCCTACACCGGGATCACGGTGGCGACCGACCCGTCGGAGGTGTTCGCCAACGCCACCTCCAACGGTGATCAGGCGGCCACCTCCGGAACGATCGTGGTGACCGCGACCGGCGCGTCGTGGACCGGGGATATCCCGGTGGGCGGCACGGTCACGATCACCGGCACCGTGACGGTGGACAATCCCGATACCGGGAACAAGATCCTGGGGGTCGGTGCTGTCCACGGCCGCGCCGGGCAGCAACTGCCCGCCCGGGGGCACCGACCCGGCCTGCACCATCACCGCCCAGGTCCTGGTCCCGGGCCTGTCGATCACCCAGGTCCCCAGCACCACCAGCGCGGTGCCCGGCCAGGTGATCGGCTACACCCTGACCATCACCAACACCGGGACGGCCCCCTACACCGGGGCGGTGGTGACGGAGTCGTTCGCCGAGATGTTCGACGATGCCGCTTACGGCGGGAACGCGTCGGCCACCGCCGGGGCGGTGTCGTATGCCAGCCCGGTGCTGACCTGGACCGGGGACCTGGCTCCCGCCGCGTCGGCGGTGGTCACCTTCACCGTCACGGTGAACAACCCGGATACCGGGGACAAGCTGGTCATCACCACCGTCGCCTCGGCCGCGGCGGGGTCCAGCTGCCCGCCCGGCACCACCAGCAGCCCGTGCCAGCTGACTGTCGCGGTGCTGACTCCGGCCCTGACCATCGTCAAGACGGCCAGCACCACCGCCCCGGTGCCGGGCCAGCAGGTCACCTACACGATCACCGTGACCGATACCGGGCAGACCTCCTATACCGGCGCGAGCCTGACCGACCCGCTGACCGGGGTGCTGGATGATGCCGCCTACGACAGCGACGCGCCCGCGACCGCGACCGCCGGGACCGTGTCCTACGCGGGCTCAACCGTGTCCTGGACCGGGGACCTGAACCCGGGGGACGCCGCGGCCATCACCTATTCGGTGACCATCGACAACCCCGACAACGGGGACCTGGTCCTGGCCAACACCGTCACCTCTGCGACGGCGGGCAGCAACTGCGCGGCCGCCTCCACCGACCCGCGCTGCACCGTCACCCTGACCGTGGTCAGCGCGGCCACCCTGACCATCACCGCGGCCGCCGGCGCCGCCTCGGCGGTGGCCGGCGGGGTGGTGACCTACACGGTCACCATCGCCAACTCCGGGGTGAGCGATTATGACGGGGCCGCGTTCACCGTCGCCGCTGATCGGGGGTGCTCGGTAACGCCGCCTACAACAACGACGCGGCCGCGGTCCTGACCGGCACCACCACCCCGGCGGGCACCGCGTCGTTCGCCAGCCCGGACCTGGGCTGGGCCGGGACCGTCCCGGCGTCCGGGTCGGTCACCCTCACCTACTCCGTCACCGTCAGCAATCCCGATACCGGCAGCCAGATCCTGGCCAGCACCGTGACCTCGGCCAGCACGGGCAGCAACTGCGGCTCCGGGTCCGCCGACCCGCGCTGCACCACCACCGTGACGGTCTCGGCGCTGGCGATCGACTCGGCGTTCAGCCCGGCTGCCGTCACGCCCGGCGGGACGCTCAACGAGACGACCACGATCACCAATACCGGGCAGACCCCGTACTACGGGATCAGCGTCACCTTCACCAGCGCGAACACCCCCGCCCAGCTGACCAGCGTGGGCAACCAGGTGGCCAGCTCCGGCACCTTGTCGATCGGCACGTCCGGTGCGGTGTGGACCGGGGACGTCCCGGCCGGCGGGACGGTGACGATCACCGGCTCGCTGATCGTCGCTGATCCCTACCCTGCGGGCAGCCAGGTCATCTCGCTGACCGCCGTCACCACCGCGCCGGGCAGCAACTGCCCGGCGGGCAGCACCGACCCGGCGTGCACGCCGGTGGCCAATGTGGTGATCCCGGGCCTGACGCATCACCCAGACCGCGGACACCACCAGCGCGGTGCCCGGCCAGGTGATCAGCTACACCCTCACCATCACCAACACCGGCCAGACCACCTACACCGGCGCGGTGGTCACCGACTCGTTCGCCGCGATGTTCGACGACGCCGCCTACAACGGCGACGCCGCCACCACCGGGACCGGGGCACTGACCTATACCAGCCCGGCCCTGACCTGGACCGGGGACCTGCCCGCCGGCGCCGCCGCGGTGATCACCTACACCGTCACGGTCAACAACCCCGATACCGGGGACAAGCTGGTCATCACCACCGTCAGCCTCGGCCGCGGCCGGGTCGTCCTGCCCGCCCGGCACCACCAGCGGCGGCTGCCAGGTCACCGTCCCGGTGCTGACCCCCGCCCTGACCATCACCAGCACCGCCAGCCCCGGCCACCGCCACCCCCGGCGCTACCGTCACCTACACCCTGACCGCCGCCGACACCGGCCAGACCCCCTACACCGGCGCCACCATCACCGACCCGCTGGCCGGGGTGCTGGACGACGCCGCCTACAATGGTGACGCCGCCACCACCACCGCCACCAGCACCGGCACCGGCCGCCCGTGACCTACACCGCCCCGGACCTGACCTGGACCGGGAACCTGAGCCCCGGCGACACCGCGACCATCACCTTCACGGTCACCGTGGACAGCCCCGATACCGGCGACCACCTGCTGGCCGCCACCGTCACCTCCACAGCGGCGGGCAGCAACTGCCCGGCCACGCGGCACCGACCCCCGCTGCACCACCACCGTGCCCGTCTCCGACCTGGTGATCGACTTCACCGCCAGCGCCGCCACCATCACCCCGGGCGGCACCCTGGCCTACACCGCGACCATCACCAACGCCGGGCAGACCCCGTACTACGGGATCAGCGTCAGCACCGGCACCACTGGCCTGGCCGCGAACGTCGACCAGCGACGGGAACATCACCACCACCTCCGGGACCCTGTCGATCGGCGCGACCGGCACCGTCTGGACCGGGGACATCCCCGTCGGCGGCACCGTCACCATCACCTCCCCGTCCGGGTCGACAACCCCGTCACCAGCACCACCCTGACCGCCACCGCCGTATCCACCGCACCCGGCAGCAACTGCCTACCCGACAGCACCGACACCCGCTGCACCCCCGTCACCCAGATCCTCATCCCCGCCCTGAGCATCGTGACGACCGCGAACACCGCCACCGCGGTGCCCGGCCAGACGGTCACCTTCACCGTCACCGTCACCGACAACGGCCAGACCCCCTACACCGGCGCCACCGTCACCGAGACACTGAACCTGCTTGACGACGCGACCTACAACAACAACGCGGCCGCGACCAGCGGCACCGTCAGCTACGCCAGCCCGGTCATCACCTGGACCGGCGACCTGGCGGTGGGCGCCTCCGCGGTCATCACCTACACCGTCACCGTGGACAACCCCGACACCGGCGACAAGAGCCTCGCCACCGTCGCCGCCTCGACCGATCCCGGTAGCAGCTGCCCGCCGGCCAGCTCCAACGCGGGGTGCAGCCTCACCGTTCTTGTGCTGACCCCGGCGCTGACCATCGTCAAGACCGCCAGCACGGCCACCGCCGCAGCCGGCCAGACGGTCACCTACACGGTCGTCGTCACCGACTCGGGGCAGACGGCGTACACCGGCGCAGCGTTCTCCGACTCGCTGTCCGGAGTGCTAGGCGATGCCAGCTATAACAGCAACGCGGCCGCCGACGCGGGCACACGGTCGCCTTTTCCAGCCCGGACCTGACCTGGTCCGGGGACCTCGCGGTCGGCGCCAGCGCCACGGTCACCTACTCCGTCACGGTGGACAGCCCCGATACCGGCAGCCATGTCCTGACCAACGCCATCACCTCGGCCACCGCCGGGAACAACTGCCCGGCCGACGGCACCGACCCCCGTTGTACCGTCACGGTTGACGTATCGGCCCTGACGATCGTGAACACGGCCAGCGTGAGCACCACCACCCCAGGCTCCACCGTGGTCTACACGCTCACGGTCACGAACACCGGGCAGACCGCCTACACCGGCGTGAGCGTGACCGACCCGCTGACCAGCGTGCTGGATGACGCGGCCTTCAACAACGACGCCAGCACGACCAGCGGCTCGGTCAGCTACGCCAGCCCGACGCTGACCTGGACCGGTGACCTCGCCCCCGGTGCCAGCGCGACCATCACCTTCTCGGTCACGGTCAGCAACCCCGACACCGGCGACAAGTCCCTCACCACGACCGTCACCTCGGCGGCCGCGGGGAACAACTGCCCGGCCGACGGCACCGACCCCCGCTGCACCGCCACGGTGACCGTCCTGGTCCCGGCCCTGGCCATCACCAAGACCGCGACGCGAGCACGACCACGCCCGGCTCGACCGTAGGTTTCACGATCACGGTCGACGATACCGGCCAGACCCCGTACAGCGGAATCACCGTCACCGACCCGCTCGGCGGCGTCCTCGCCGACGCGACCTACAACAACGACGCGATCGCCAGCAGCGAAGCGGTCAGCTACGTCAGCCCGACGCTGACCTGGACCGGTGACCTCACCCCCGGCACGACCGTGACCATCACCTACTCCGTTACGGTGAACAACCCCGACACCGGCGACAAACTCCTCACCAACACCGTCACGACGGCGGCCACCGGGAGCAACTGCCCGGCCGGCAGCACCGACCCGGCCTGCACCGCCACGGTCATCGACCTGATCCCGGCGCTCACCCTGACCAAGACCGCCACCGTGAGCACCGACCACGCCCGGCTCCACCGTCGGGTACACCATCACCGTCGCCGACACCGGCCAGACGCCCTATGCCGGGGCGCAGGTGACCGACACGCTGGCGGGCGTCCTGGGCGACGCCGCCTACAACGGTGACGTCACCGTTGTAGGCGGCGGCACCGTCGGCTATGCCAGTCCGCCGGTGCTGACCTGGACCGGCGACCTCGACCCCGGCGACGTCGTCACCATCACCTACTCGGTCACGGTGAATGACCCCGATACGGGCGGCAGGATCCTGGCCAACACCGTCGTCTCGCCGGATCCGGGCAGCGACTGCCCGGCCGGGAGCACCGACCCGCGCTGCGCTGTCAGCGTCCCCGTCATAGCCGGCGCGCTGTCCATCACCGCGCCCATCAGCGCCGACCTGGGCGCCACGACCCCGGGCGGCAGCGCAAGCGCCAGCCTGGGCACCGTTCAGGTCCTCGACAACCGGGGCTTCGGCGCCGACTGGACCGCGACCGTCTCAGCCACCGAGTTCACCACGGGCAACGGGACGGGGCCGGAGACCATCCCGGCCAGCGATGCCTCCTACGACATCAGTGGCTTCGGCTCGACCACCGGGTCGGCTATCTTCAGCACCGCGACCGATACGATTCTGTCCGGCGACCCGCAGCCCGTCGTCAGCGCCACCAACGTGGGCGGCGTGACGTCCGCCACCTGGGATCCGCTGATCGACGTGAACGTGCCCGCGACCGCTATCGTCGGTCAGTACACGGCGACGATCGTCCACTCCGTGTCCTGACCGGGGCGAGGACGGCGGCGGCCAGGTGGGCCAGGTGCACGGGGGCGCCGCCGGTGGCCTGCCGGATCTGGGTGCGGCAGCTGTAGCCGTCGGCGACGACCGCCGCGCCGCGGTCGGCGCGGATGGCAGGGAACAGCACGCGTTCGCCACAGGCCTGCGAGACCTCGTAGTGGCCCCGCTCGAAGCCGAAGTTACCCGCCAGCCCGCAGCAGCCGGAATCGAGCACCTCGGCCTGGACGCCCAGCGCGGCCAGCACCTCACGATCGGCGTCGAAGCCGAGGTCGGCGTGCTGATGGCAGTGCACCTGGACCAGCGCCTTGGGCGGCGCGGCAGCCTCCGGGCGGTCTTCCGGCGCCGTGGCCTGCTGGGTGGCGCGGCCTCGGGCTCCGGGCGACCATCCCGCGCCGTGGCCTGCCGCGTGGCGCGGTCGCGCAGGGCACCGGCGTGCGGGCGGAGGATCTCGGCCAGCGAGCGGACGGCCGCGCTGGCCTGCTTCGCGGCGGGGCTGTCCGGCAGCAGCTCGGTCGCCTCGGACTTCAGGGCCGCCGTGCAGCTCGGCTCCAGCCCGACGATGGGCACCCCGGCGTCCAGCCACGGCTGCAGCGTGGCCAGGGTCCGGGCCATGACCTCTTTGGCGTGGTCGAGCTGGCCGGTGCTGATCCAGGTCAGGCCGCAGCAGACGGGCTGGGCCGGGACCTCGACCCGGTAGCCGAGCGCCTCCAGGGCGGCAACGGCGTCCCGGCCGATGCTCGGCTCCAGGTAGTTGGTGAACGTGTCGGGCCACAGCAGCAGCCGCGGCCCCGGAGTCTCCGGAGTCCCGAGGACCCCGCGCGCGGTCCGCGGCGGGCGAACCACGCCTGGAACGATTCGCCGGCCAGCGCGGGAATGTCCCGTTCCGGCGCGATCCCGCCGAGGCGCTTGGCCAGCGCGGCCAGGGCCGGCGCCGCGCGGCCCAGTTCAGCAGGGCGGCGCTGCGGGTCCGGCTGACCAGGCGCAGCCACCGCGGCAGCCAGCCCAGCGAGTAGTGCGCGGCCGGCCGCCGCCGCCCGGCGTACCGCTGGGCCAGGAACTCGGCTTTGTACGCGGCCATGTCGACGCCGACCGGGCAGTCCCGCTTGCAGCCCTTGCAGGACAGGCACAGGTCCAGCGCGCCGGCCACGTCGTCGGCGTGCGCGGCGTCGACGCCCGCCCGGCCGCTGGCGAACTCGAACAGCAGCCGGGCCCGGCCGCGGGTGGAGTGCTGCTCCTCGCCGGTGGCCCGGTAGCTCGGGCACATCACGTTGCCGCTGCCGGACAGGCAGGCCCCGACGCCGACGCAGCGGCGGGTGGCTGCCTCCAGGCTGCCGTTGTCGTGGGCGAAGGCCAGGTGCGTGCGGACGGCGGGCCGCGGTCCCTCGACGTAGACCCGCACATCGGCGTCGAGCCGCCGGGGCCGGACCACGGCCCCGGGGTTCATCCGGTCCCGCGGATCCCAGATGCCCTTGAACTCCGCGAAGGCGGCGATCATCGCCGGGGAGTACATCCGCGGCAGCAGCTCGGAGCGGGCCTGGCCGTCGCCGTGCTCGCCGGACAGCGAACCGCCGTGCGCCGTGACCAGGTCGGCGGCCTCGGTGATGAAGCGGCGGAAGCCCGCGATACCGGCCGCGGTGATCAGGTCGAAGTCGATCCGGATGTGCACGCAGCCGTCGCCGAAGTGGCCGTAGTAGGCGCCCCGCCGGCCGTGGTCGTCCATCAGCTTGCGGAACTCCCGCAGATACGGCCCGAGCTGCTCGGGCGGCACCGCGGTGTCCTCCCAGCCGGGCCAGGCCTCCCGGCCGTCCGCGCCGCGGGTGAGGATCCCCGCCCCGGCCTCCCGGATGCCCCACAGGGTCCGCATCGCGGCCGGGTCGGTGACGATCCGGCTGGTCCCCCCGGTCTGCGCGGCGCGGGCCGCGACGGCCTGGGCCGCCGCTTCGGCTTCGGTCCCGGTGGCGCCGCCGGTCTCGATGAACAGCCAGCCTTCGCCGTCCGGCAGCAGCTTGTACCGCTGGTCGGCAGGCCGGGCCGCCCGCAGCGCGGCGATCAGCGCCACGTCCATGCCCTCGATGGTCAGCGGGGCCAGGTCCAGGAAACCGGGCGCGGCGTCCGCGGCCCCGAACGGGCCGGGGTAGCCGACGACGGTCAGCACCCGGGCGGCCGGCATCGGGACCAGATCCACCGTGGCTTCCAGCATCGTGACGCAGCTGCCCTCGGTACCGACCAGAGCCCGGGCCAGATTGAAGCCGTTCTCGGGCAGCAGCTGGTCCAGGTTGTAACCGGACACCCGCCGGGTCAGCCGGGGCGTCTGGGTGCGGACCAGTGCGGCGTGGCGCTCGCTGAGCTGGGCCAGGCCGCGATAGATGCCGCCCGTCTCACCGGGCTGCCGCGCGCGGGCGGTCAGCTCATCCGGGGCGGTGGGGCCGACGGTGAGCTGGGTGCCGCCGTAGCTGACGACGGTGAGGTCCCGGACGTTGTCCACGGTCTTGCCCCAGGCCACCGAGTGCGAGCCGCAGGCGTTGTTACCGATCATCCCGCCCAGCGTGCAGCGGTTGTGCGTGGACGGGTCGGGCCCGAAGGTGAGACCGTGCGGGGCGGCCGCGGCGCGCAGGTCGTCGAGCACCACTCCCGGCTGGACCCGGGCGACGGCCTGCTCCGGGTCGATGCTCAGCACGGAACGCAGATGCCGGGAGAAGTCGATGACCACGGCCTCGTTGACGGCCTGCCCGCCGATGCTGGTGGCCGCTCCGCGCGGCAGCACGGGCACGTCGTGCTTCCGGCACACCTCGAGCGTGGCCAGCACGTCGTCGTTGTCCGCGGGCTGAACGACCCCGACCGGTACATGCCGGTAGTTGGACGCGTCCGCGGCGAACACGGCCCGGCTGGTGGAGTCGAAGCGCACCTGGCCGCGGACCCGCGCGGCCAGGTCAGCGGCGAGCCCGCGGGATGACTCGGTCACGTTTTCCCATCCGGCACGGGATCAGAGCGTAGTCGGCGGCTCCTTGGCGTGCACATGCGGGGAATCTCCGCGGCCGTGCGTGTGCCCCGGGGCGGGCGCGGACCGCCGGGCGCCGGCTCGCCGGCGCGCAGCGGCGCGCCGTGGTAGCGGCCCTCGTGGGCCAGCACGGGCCGCCGGTCGCCGCGCAGGTCCTCGTACTTGTCCTCCAGCTTCTGCCGCGCCTCCCACTGGCGGCGCAGCTGGCCGACGTACTCGGGATGGCCCTCGTAGGTGCCGCGCCAGGTCTGCGGCATCTGCTCCATGGCCAGCCCGGGGCTGGCCTGGCCGCCCAGCGTGACCCGGGAGGGGATCTTCGGGCTGAGCTGCCCGCAGACCGGGCAGTCCTGCTGCTCCCGGGCGGCGATCGGGACCAGCTGCTCGAAGACATGTCCCTGCGGGCAGTGGTAGTCGTACAGCGGCATCCGGGTTACCAGTTCTCGATGGACCGGGTGAAGATCAGGGCGATGTCGTCCTCATCGACCGGCCGCGGGCAGGTGGCCAGCAGCCGCTGCTGCTTCATCGTGCCGGGGACCAGGTCGGGCACGTCGGACTCGGTGTAGCCCACCGCACCGATCCCGTTCGGGATGTTGATGTCCCGCATCAGCTCGACGACGGCGGACGGCAGCTGCTCCCCGGCGTCGTTGAGCTTGTCCTGGCCGGGCGCGAGCATGGCCGCGGCGCGCAGGTGACGATCGGGGGCGCTGGGGAAGCTGAACCGGAACGCCTCCGGCGCGGTCAGCGAGACCGACATCCCGTGCGGCACCATCGGTTCCTGCTGCGGGTACCCGGCGGGCCGGAAGTCCTTGACCCTGCCCGCGATCGGGTAGCCGTTGGCGTGCGGGATGTGCACGCCGGAGTTACCGAATCCCATGCCGGCGAACGTGGCCGCGAGCATCATGTCGCTGCGGGCCTGCAGGTCCGACCCGTCGTGGACGGCGGCGCGGAACGAGGCGGCGATCAGCGCCAGGGCCTTCTCGCTCCACAGGTCCGAGATGGGGTTGGACCCGCAGTAGGTGACGCGCTGCTCGGGCTGCTTGCGGTCGAAGCTGGTGAACCAGCGGGCGGTGTAGGACTCCAGGGCGTGGCACACGATGTCCATGCCCGCCGACGCGGTGACCTCAGGTGGCAGCGTGAGGGAGACCAGTGGGTCGATGACGGCCAGGGTGGGGCGGAGCCGCCAGTGGCTGATGCCGGTCTTGACCCGCATCGACAGGATGTCGAGCACGCACATCGCGGTGCTCTCGGACCCGGTGCCGGCCGTGGTGGGCACCGCGATCAGCGGCTTGAGCGGCTGCTGCGGGGCGCGCCCCGCCCCGATCGGCGCGTTGATGTAGTCCATCAGCTCACCGCCGTCGGTGGTCAGCAGGTTCACCGCCTTGGCCGTGTCGATGGACGACCCGCCGCCGACGGCGACGAAGCCGTCCCACGGGCCCTGCTGGCGGGCGTAGCCGGCCGCCTTGTCCATGCTGTCGTCGGTCGGCTCGACGTGCACGCCGTCGAAGATCTCCGACGTGATCCCCTGCTTGGTCAGCGATTCGGCGATCCGCGCCGGGATGCCGAGCTCGCTGATCTTGGGGTCGGTGAGGATGAGCACGCGGCGGGCCCCGTGCTGGGCCATCTCAAAGCCGATCTCGTCCACGGCGCCCGCGCCGAACTTCAGCGGCGGCGCGCCCCAGGTAAAGATGGTCTCTTCGGTCAGGTTGACACCGCTGGGGGCAGCCATGATCGGTCCTTTCGGCGGGGAAACGGGTAACATCCGGGCCGCGGGCGCGGAGCCCGCTCAGCGGTAGCTGCCGTCCGGCGCGGTGCGCAGCTGGTGAATCTGGTCCGCGTCGTGCCCGAAGACCAGCGTCGCGTTGGTCTCGGTGGCGATCCCGCGCAGCTTCTCGACCGAGGCGTAGAACTGCTCGAGGTTGTTCACGATGGCCGCGGGCACGGTGGGCGGGCCGTAGCTGGCCCCCATGTACACCGCGTCGGAGGTGAAAATCATCGTGCCGGTCTCGGGCAGGTCCACCCGCATGGACATGCTGCCGGGAGTGTGCCCGGGAGTCTGGATGAAGCTGACCCCGGGCAGGAACTCCGCGTCACCGGAGACCGTCTCGAAGCTCAGGGCCTGGTAGTCGTCCTTGATGTGCGCGCCGGTGAAGGGACCATCGAAGCCGAACGCGAACTCCTTCTCCGTGTCGCTGCAGACCAGCCGGGCGCCGGAGTCCTTGAACATCAGGGCGTTGCCCGCGTGGTCGAAGTGCAGGTGGGACAGCACCACGTAGTCGAGGTCGCCCGGGGCCAGGCCGAGCTGCTTGAGCCGGGAGTCCAGGTACTCGTCGTCGGAGACCTTGTTGTAGGGGAAGAAGTCCTGCAGCCCGGTGGGAGCCCAGCGCTGCTCCCAGTCCCGTGGGCAGCTGGTGTCCCACAGCAGCTTGCCGTCGGGTGTGTCGACCAGCACGCAGTGCGTGGGGACGTCGACCCACTCGGCGGGGAGGTCCTTGTCCTGGCGGCGGCGGATGGCGCGGCCCGGGGCCAGGAGCAGCCAGGTGAGGTCGGCGGTCATCGCGCCGCACGGGATGATGCTGACGGTCGTGCCTGTAGCCATGCTGACTCTCCGTTGAATCGGCTGCTGAATCGCTGTTTTTGAATCGGCTGTTGAATCGGCTGCGTTACCAGCGTGCGCCGCCGGGATAATCGTTGTCAACGGCGAGAGCGCAGCTCAGCCCGCGTCCTGCCGGGCCCGGGCGCGCAGCTCGCGGCGGAGGATCTTGCCCGTCACGGTCTTGGGCAGCTCCTCGATGATCTCCACCTGGCGCGGGTACTTGTACGCCGCGAGCCGCTGCTTGCAGTACGCGGCGAGCTCTTCGCCGGTGACCGCGCCGCCCGCCTTGAGGCTGACGTAGGCCTTGACCGTCTCGCCGCGGTACGGGTCGGGGACGCCGACCACGGCCGCCTCGCGGACCGCCTCGTGCTCGTACAGCACGTCTTCGATCTCCCGCGGCCAGACCTTGTAGCCGCCCACGTTGATCTGGTCTTTCTTCCGGTCGACGATGTAGAACCAGCCGTCGGCGTCCATATAGCCGACGTCGCCGGTGTGCAGGGCCCCGCCGGGCAGCGCACGGGCCGTCTCCTCCGGCTTGTTCCAGTAGCCCGCGACGACCTGCGGGCCCTCGGTGACCAGCTCGCCGATCTCACCCGGCGGCAGATCCTGGTTGTCCTCAGCCACGATGCGGACGACGGTGTTGTAGACCGGCACCCCGACCGACAGCGCGCCGGACGCCTCGTCCACCGGCGCCGTGGCGTGCAGCGGGACGGCGTGCGACGGCGACGTGGTCTCGGTGAGCCCGTAGATGTTGTGGATGTACTGCCCGAACGCGGCCTGGAACGCAGTGACGGTGCTGGGCGGAATCGGCGCCCCGCCGGAGTAGATCTTGGTCAGCGTGGCCAGCGCGTCCTTTTCCGCGTTCGGGGCGTTCATCAGCGCGATGAACACCGTGATCGACCCGACGGTGAACGTGACCCGCTCGTCCCGGATCGTCTCGATGGCCACCGCGGGATCGAACCGGTAGGTCAGCACCACCGGTGCCCCGGTGAGCAGGGACAGCGCGACGTGCCCGATCGAGCCGGTGATGTGGAACAGCGGCGCGACGCCCAGAATCACATCCCGGGCTCCGATGCCGATCCAGTCCCGGTAGGTCTGGGCGTTGAATACCACGTTGCGGTGGGTGGTCATGGCGCCCTTCGGGGGGCCCGTGGTGCCCGACGTGTAGGTCAGGAAGGCCGCATCATCCGGGCCGAGCGCCGGGTCAGGCGGCTGCTGGCCGCGGAAGCGGGCCATCATTTCGGTCATGTCCTGGGTGCCGTCGCCGCGGGCCCGCTGGATGCCGCCCAGGACCCGCTCGTCGTTGCGGGTCTGGTACTCCAGCGCCGAGGTGGTGATGACCAGCTTGACGCTGCTGCCGCCGAGGACACCGGCGGCCACGTCCCGGTAAAGCTCCTCCAGGCAGACCAGCGCGGTGGCTCCGCAGTCGCGCAGGATGAGGTCCAGCTCGCGGTCCTTGTTCATCGGGTTGACGGCGACCGCGATCCCGCCGGCCTTCCAGGTGCCGATCATGGCGATGATGAACTGCGGCACGTTCTGCAGGAACAGCGCCACCCGCTCGCCCGCCTGCAGGCCCGCGTCGGCCAGCCCCGCGGCGAACGCGCCGGACAGCTCATCCAGCTCGCGCCGGCTCAGCGCGGCATCGAAATACCGGATGGCCGCGCGGTCCGGGTCCCGCTGCACGGTGGCGCCGAACATCTCCAGGACGCTGCCGAAATCCACCTCGATGTCGTGCGGCTGGCCGGTGTCATACCGCGCCAGCCAGGGCCGCTGATCGTAAATGCTCATCCAGGCCTCCGAGTGGGCCCAGGGTCCGGCGGGCCCAGCGTGGCCGGCACCCCGGTGGGCCGGCGCTTTGCTCCAGCCCACACCTTCCCGGAATGCGCCAGATATCACCTGGCAAATCGCGTCTGGCGATCCGGGGCTCGCGCCTGGCGGGGCCCGGGCTTTGCCCGGTAGAGCAATCCGGGCGTCCGGCCTGACGCGCCCCGGGAATCGGGCCTGGCGCGCCCGGGGAATCGGGCCTAGCGAAGCATGACGAGGAGCGGCTGGGCGACGGTCCCGCAGCGGCCGGTTGCGTCGGACAGGGCGCCGTCGGTCAGGCCGATGCCGTCCCGGCCGGGATCGGAGTTCGCGGTGAGCCGGACCCACTCCCCCGCCGGGTACCGGTGCAGGTGCATGGTCACCCCGGGCGGGATGAACAGCCACTCGCGGAAACTCAGCGGGGCGCTGAGGCCGTTCGCGGAGTCGGCCACGATCGCGAACCGGGCCAGCCCGTCCAGCGGGCGGCCGGCTATCAGCGGAATCCGGACCCGGGTCCAGACGTCGGCGGCCCCGGTGGTGCTCGCGTACCCACCGGAGACGGTCCGCCACTCGGTGGCCCGGCCATACCCCCACTGATCATCGCCGAAGAACAGCTGCGGCTGCGGATCGGGCAGATCGCCAGGCAGTGCAGCGTCGTACTCGGCGATCCCGGCGTCACCGACCGGGACGGGCCCGGCTGTGGCGTGCTCGGCTTCCGGACGGGGACCGGGACCTCCCGGTGTGGGACTGGCATCTTCCCTCGGGTGAGCGCGATTTCCGGGCGCGGGACTGGTTGCGTCGGCTTCCGGGCCGGGACCGGTCGCGAGGTGCCATACCCGGGCCACCGCCACCCGGCGCTCGCCGGCCCAGAGGCTGGCCTCGCTCAGCTGGGTACGCCGGCCCGGCCGCAGCAGCTCGGTCTGCACGCGGGACGGGGCGCGGGGCACCGGGCCGAGGAAGTCCATGCTGATCCGGGCCACTCGCAGGCCCGGGCGGCCGAAGGCGTCGTCGAGGCAGCTGGCGAGCAGCGCGGTGGGCGGCCCGCCGTGCTGAGCCCCGGCGTCCCAGGGGCTCGTCGTGGCCTCGGTCGGCTCGAAGTGGCCGTCACCCAGCGGGTGGTAGTAGGCGGCCGGAAGCTCGGTCATGTTGCAAATCATGCCTGACCGCCGTCTTACCTACGACGCCCTCCTCCACCTGGAGGATGACCGAATGGTGTGGACGAGATCATCCTCTCGGCCGATGCGGCGCCCCCGCGCCGAGCGGGACAGTGGATGGGGGCCCATCGCCGACGGGGAGTGACATGAGCGAGGGATCGGTAAAAACGCTGGCTCGCCGGGCCACCGAACTGGCCGGCCCGGTGCCGTGCCGGAGCGGGGACTCCTGGCTCTGGTTCGCCCAGAACCCGGACGATCTGGAGGAGGCGAAGGCGCGCTGCCGGCGATGCCCGCTGCGGGTGCCGTGCCTGGCCGGAGCGGCGGAGCGCCGGGAACCGTGCGGCGTGTGGGGCGGCGAGATCTTCGACCAGGGGGCGATCGTGGCCGTCAAACGGCGGCGCGGCCGCCCGCACGCTGATCGCCGGGTGGCCACCCGGGCGGGGTGAGCCGCAGCCGAGCAGAACTACATCGCTGTCATTACCCACAAGCGCCATCCACAGCCTGTGGACAAGCTTCGGTGCGGCGAAGATCGGGCTGTAGCGCCGCCGTCCCCCGAGGGAGAGAGTGCACGCCCAGCCATGACGCAGTAATTACTGCATTACGGCAGAATCGGCGGCGCGGGCGAGGAACCTGCGCCGTTGCCGAAGGTTGAGGGGCGTGCACCGAGCGTCAGACCTGTGGCCTGCTACCGTTAAGCCGCAGACGCTGCGATAATGCTCCGATGACTGGTCTAACCGTTGCCCTGGCAAACCTCAAGCCAGGTACGGGCAAGACCACGTTCGGCCGTCTGGCTGGCTCATGTTTTCGCGGAGGCCGGCAACAGCGTCCTGCTGGTGGACGCGGACCCTTCGGGCAGTGCGCTGGAATGGTCCGATCTCGCCGCGATGAATCCTGGGCTGGCCCCGATGCAGGCGGCGTTCCCGTTCCGGATGGTGGCCCTGCCATCCCGCGAACTGCACCGCCGCGTCCCGGAGATCGCCCAGGATGATGACGTGGTGATCATCGACACGCCGCAGATGGAGGACCACGCCGGGATCGCCCGGTCAGCACTCCGCTACGTCGACGAGGTCGTGATCCCCTGCGCGCCGAGTCCCATCGAGATCAACCGCACCACGCCGGTCCGGGAGGAGATCGCTGAGGTGGAGTCGCTCCGGGATAAGCCGGTCCGCTCGGCCGTATTGCTGAACCGCTGCATCTCCCGCGCGCACTCCACCACGGACGCGCGCGAGGCGCTGCGCGGCCTTGGCTACGACGTACTGGACCCGGCCGTGCCCCGGCTCGAGGTGTACGCCCAGAGCTTCGGCATGCCGATCAGGATCTCCGAGCATGACGTGTGGCGCCAGGTGGCGCACAACCTGGTCAAGCGCTGCTCGCCGCTCTGCTCGGTGCGGTCATGAGCTCCCAGCGGGAGCAGCGCCGGGCGCAGATGGCCGCGGCCGCCGCGCGGCGGGCCGAGCCTGCCGCGCGGCCGGCCGGTCAGACCGCTATCCGGTCCAAGCCGGTCCGGATCACGCTCGACCTCAGCCCGGAGCTCTACCGGCAGCTCACCCGCTGGGTGGACGAGGCCGCCGTGGAGCTCGACGTGCCGCGCGTGGCACTGGTTGACGCCGTGCGGGCCATGATCCGGGTTACCACCGAGAACCCGGACGAGGTCCTGGACCGGCTCCGCCGCGACCGGGAACGGTTACATCGCCCCAGTAGGCCCGCTCTGGCGGCCCGCTCTGGCGGCCCGCTCTGGCGGCCCGCTCTGGCGGCCCGCTCTGGCGGCCCGGTCCAGCCTGCTCAGAGCAAGGTCAGGACCCGATCAGGGCAGCGTGCTCAGATCAATGGCCTGTACCTGACCGGAGCCGGAGTTTGCCACCAGCGCGATCTTGCCGTCCGGCGCCAGGCCGAACTCGCGCGGCAGCAGGCCGGTGCTGATCTGGCCCAGCAGGGCCGGACGTCGGCGGAGGGCGGCCGAGGTGCTGATCACCGAGATGCTCGTGCTGACGCCGTGCTGACCGGCCAGGTTGGAGTTCGCCACCAGGATGCGGCTGCCGCCGTTGACCAGGGCGAGGCCGATGGGTGCCGGGCCCACGTTGACCCGCGCGACCAGCGCGTGGGCCGGGTCGGTGCGCAGCGCGGTTGCGGAAAAGCTGAGCAGCATGTTGCTATCCCGGCTGGTCACCCACACGTAGCGGCCGTCGGGCGAAGCGACGACCCGGGCCGGGCCGCACCCGGCCGTGACCGTGGACACGACAGCGGAAGACGGCGCGGTCTCGGCGCGGTTCAGGTCAATGACGGTCAGCGTGCCCTCCGACGGTGCCGTCGTCTGGGCGCGCATCCGGCTCGTGGCGTACAGCCAGCGATGGTCCGGTGAGATCGCCAGCCCGACGGGCGCGTAGTGGAGCGGGATCTTCCCCACTACGTCAGCCGCGCCGAAGCCGTTGTCCAGCGCGCTCTGCAGGTTGAACACGACCAGGTTGGCGCTATTTTCCAGCGTGACGAACGCGAACTTGTCATCGGGCGAGACCGCCACCTCGACCGCCCCGCTGCCGAAGGGGCTGGTGAGCGTGCCCAGGAGACCGCTGCCACCCTGTTCAGCGTCGGCCACGCTGTACACGATCGCGCCGCTGTTCGCCGCCACCAGCAGGTACTTCCCGTCGCTGGTGAGCTGCTCACCGCCGGTGGCCCCAGGCGCGGACAGCACACGGTCCAGCGCCGGAGCCAGCGAGGAACCGTCGCTGAGCAGCGCGACGGCGTTCGCCAGCGTGACGAAAGAGAACTGGCCGTCCGCCGTCGTGACCACCCCGAACGGCTGGGGGCCCACGCTGACGTCCGCCGAGCGGACGCCGGACAGGGCGGTGGCGCCGGCGACAGCGGTGCTGCAGCCCGGAGCCGAGAGCGCCGGGAGCACGGCTACAGGATTCGTTGCGGCGCCGGGAGAGCTGGCGTTGCCCGCGGCCGGGCTCTTGGTCCCGCCGTCCAGGCCCAGCACCACCCCGGCGGCGATCCCGACCACGGCCGCGCAGCCGATGACCACGGCGCCCCGGCGCCACCAGCGCCGATTCCGTGCCTGCCGGCCGCGTTCCGGGCCCGGCGGCGGCGCACCACCATGGTCGTCCCGGCCGGGCGGCGCCGCGGGGGCCGATTCCCGGCGCGGGGGTTGATAGGGCGGCGGCTGCCGGGGCGGCGAAGCGGCGGCGCCGGCGGGCTCGCCGCCGAATGAGCGAAGCGGCGCAAGCCACCCGTCTTCGGTCGGGGGCTCGTACGGACCAGCCGGGGGCGGGCGGGAGCGGGAAGAGGCCGGGTCCTCGTCCCGAGCAGCCGAGGGCTCCCGCGGGCGGAAGGAAGCCCGGGGCTCATAGGGACTAGCCGGAGGCGGCCCGGAGCGCTGCGTGGCCGGAGCGTCGTCCGGCGCGGCCGAGGGCTCCCGCGGGCGGAAGGAAGCCGGCGGGGGCTCGTAGGGCCGGGGCCGGGGCGGCGGTTCCGGACCCGGAGCGGCCGCCGGAGCGTCCCGGGACGGCGGCGCACCGGACGGAGGAGCCGAGGGCTCAGCGGGGCCGGCCGCGTGCTGCTGGGAGGCAGCGCGCGGTTCTGGTGCGGCCGGGCGGCCGGGCACCCCCGGGCGCCCCAGGCCCGCGGCAGCAGCGGAACCGGCCTCCGGCCGGGCGCGGGGCCAGGAGATCTCCGTAGCGGCGTGCGGGCGCGGCCCGGCCGGCTCTCCGGGTGTCCCGGCGGCTGACCCGGAAACGACGGTGGGCGGTCGCCCCGGCTCGGGAACCGTCAGGTCGGCCGGCTCCACCTGCGCGCCGAGCGCCTGGCGCAGGGCCAGGGCGAAGGCGATGCAGGTCGGGTAGCGGTCAGCCGGTGCCTTCGCCATCGCCTTGGCCAGCACCGCGTCGGCCGCCGCGGGCAGGCTGGGCCGGCGCTCGGACAGCGAGGGCGGCGGCACCGAGACGTGCGCCCACATGACGGCCAGGTCGTCGTCCCGCTCGTAGGGCGGAGCGCCGGACAGGATCTCGAACGACGCGCACGCGAGCGCGTACTGGTCGGCGCGGCTGTCCACCGGGCGCCCTTCGACCTGCTCCGGCGCGACGTAGGCCGGGGTGCCCAGGAACTGGCCGATCGAGGTCAGCCCCGTCACAGAAAGCGACCGCTTGCTGAGTCCAAAGTCGGCCAGGTAGACGTGATCCCGCTGGTCACTGCCCGCTACCGAGTCCAGCAGCATGTTGGCTGGCTTGATGTCCCGGTGCACCAGCCCGTGCAGGTGGGCCGCGTCGAGCGCCAGCGCCACCTGCGTGATGATCCCGGCGGCCCGGTCCGGGGGGAGCGGTCCCTCGGCATCGATCAGGCTGCGTACGTCGCCGCCCTGCACATATCGCATCGCGATGAACAGCGCGCCGTCGCTCTCCCCCGCAGCGAAGATCGGAATGATGTACGGGTGGTCGACGGCCGCCGCCGCCCGGGACTCACGGATGAAGCGCTGCCGGAACGCATCGTCCAGGGCGAGCACGGGGGAGAGCAGTTTGAGAGCGACGTTGCGGCCCAGCTGGATATCGCGGGCGCGGTAGACGACCGCCATCCCGCCCCGGCCGATCTGCTCCTCCAGCCGGTAGCCAGCAACCTCCGATCCGACGGCGAAATTGGCCGGATCCCGGTGTTCCCCCCCGGTCACAGCGCTCTGCGCACCTCCCTGGTCGCCGGTGCCGCCGCTGCCTTCGCCCCGCCAGGCCGAAGCACCAGAGCTGGCCGGGGCACCGCCGACGATCCCGCGTGTTACGTCCGTAATTATTCCGCTTGACCGCCATCCCGCAACCCGCCCGTGGGTCAATGGCCCCTACGGCGGTTCCCGGCCCGCGGGAATATGTCCCTGACCTGCATCGCCGCTCACGCAGGCAGGTTATCCGCCGCCCACTCGGTGAGGCCGCGCAGCACCGGCAGCAGCGCCTGCCCGGCCGGGGTGAGGGCGTAGCTGACGGACACCGGCGGCCCCTCGCACACCGACCGCTCGACGAGACCGACCCGGCCCAGTTCGGTGAGCCGGTCGGCCAGCACCGAGTCACTGATCCCGTGCACGGCCCGCTTGAGCTCCGCGAAGCCGGCTGGCCCGGACAGCAGGGTCGCGAGGATCACCCCGTTCCAGCGCTTGCCGAGAAACCCGAACGCGCGAGCCAGGGCACCGTCGCACTCGCGTGGGTCGTGCTCCACGTCACGTTCGGCTGCCATGACCCCAGTGTATCCGTGTGCTACTCTCATGCCTGTTGCTAGTTTATTCAAAGTAGCAAGGAGATAGTTAGTGACTGTGGATTCTATAGTGGAGGCGCCGCAGGCGCTGCCCCTGCTCGACGAGGCCGGCCGCGCGCTCCTGTTCACCGGGGCCCGCACCGCGAACAGCTTCGCCCCGACCCCGGTGACCGACGCCGAGCTGGACGGCATCTGGGACCTGGCCAAGTGGCCGCCGACCGCGGCGAACACCCAGCCGCTGCGGGTGCTCTACGTCCGCACCCCGGAGGGGCGGGAGCAGCTGGTCCGGCACATGAACGACGGAAACAAGGCCAAAACCGCCACCGCGCCGGCCGTCGCGGTGCTCGCGGTGGACACGCAGTTCCACGAGCACATCCCGCAGCTCGTCCCGTTCCGGCCGGAACTGAGGGACGCGTTCGCGGCCAACGACACGATGCGGACCGAGACCATGCGGTTCAGCGGCGCACTGCAGGCCGGGTACTTCCTGCTCGCGGTGCGCGCGCGCGGCCTGGCGGCGGGCCCGATGGCCGGCTTCGACGCGGCAGGCCTGGACGCGGAATTCTTCCCGGACGGCCGCTGGAAGTCCGTCCTGGTGGTCAACATCGGCCATCCCGGCCCGGATCCGTGGTTCGGCCGGCTGCCGCGCCTGGACCACGCCGACGCCATCAGATGGGCCTGACGGTCTGACCGCCGGTAGCCGCCCCGGCCCGGGCGCTAGCCGAGGTGATGGACTTCCTGCGGCCCGTAGACGGGGGTGGGAATGCCAACCTGGCGGGCTTTGAGCTGCAGGGCGAGGTAGAGGGAGTAATGGCGGGACTGGTGCAGGTTCCCGTCGTGGAACCAGAGCGCTTCCTGCTGGGTCGGCTTCCACATGTTGCGCCTCCTCTCCCTCCCACGGACCCAGATCTCCGGCTAAGGCTGTGCGTCTGGGGTTAAATGCCGTGCCGGGGGGCGAGGTGGTAGGTGATGGGGCGGTTGTCGCCCGGCATAGCGGGCGGGGTGGCGTTGATCTCGTCGATGAGCAGAGCGAGGCACGGGCGACGCGGGCGGAGCCTGGCTGGTCGAGCTGGACGGTGATCGCGGCGGGGGCCCAGGTGATGGTGCCGGCCAGGCCGCGGATGATGGTCTCGCGGGTGATGGCGCGGTACTCGTCGTCGTCGCTCAGGTAGGCGTTGAGATGGCCCGATAGCCAGTGCTCGGCGTTGTGGGCGAGCAGCCGCAGGGCCATCTGCAGGCCACGCCGCCCGGCGTGCAGCAGCGCGGTCTTCGCGTCGGGGTCGATGGTGCTAGCGGGCAGCTTCGCGGGCATGGGCTTGCGGGCCGTGGTGGCGGCGGCCGTTGCGGCGCGGCGCGGGTGATCTTCTTCTGCAAGGCGGGGATGCGGGCGTTCTTCGCGGCGGGGGTGATGGCCGGGTCGGCGAGCAGCCCGGCCAGCTCCCGCTCGGCGGCGGCGAGGGTCTTCTCCGCGTCGCGGACGGCGGCGGTGGCGGCCTTGCGGGCTGGGCTGGCGATGATCCTGGTGTTCTCGGTGATGCTGGCGAGGTAGTCGCAGATCTTGTCGATTCCGTAGTTCTCGCTGGCGTACTTGAGGAAGTTCTCCTCCCGCCACCGGGACTTCAGCCAGGACAGGATCTCCACCGGCAGGCGCCGAAGTCTGAGGTAGGAATCTTCATGGCCACCTTGCCGTGCTCGAACCAGGTGATCTGCCGGGCTTCGCCGTAGTCCTTCAGCTGGACTTTCTCCTCGGCCCAGGCTACCTTCCGGTGCTGCCGCCGTAAGTAACGGCGGTAATGACGGGCAGCCTGGCGGGACGGCCAGGGGAGCGCGCCGGTAGGTGACCCAGTGCACGCCCTGGTCGCGGCAGTGCCTGAACACCTGCGGGTAGGCGCCGCCGCGGTCAAAGCCGGCCATGATCGCCGCGCCCGGCCCGGCGGCCTTCTTCAGCTCAGCCAGCGCCTTCGTCAGCGTGACGCTCAGCCCGGACGGCTCGCCGGTGACGAAGCACACCGCCCGCCCGTCGTGGGCGGTGACGTGGGTGTCCGCGCGGCCCTTCTCCGCCCGGCCCCGCTTGTTGTTCCACCCCTTCGCTACCGGCTTCGCCCCGGTATAGGGGACGAAGTGGTCATCGACGTAGTAGACGCCGGAGGCCACCGGGTCCGCGGCCAGCATCGCGCACGCGAACAGCCGCTGCAGCGCCACCGGGTCGGTGCGGTCGGCGATCCGTGCCAGGCAGGCCGAAGGGCCCGCAGGCCCGGCAGCGCCGCCAGCCCGGCCAGTGGCCCGGCCTCGGCGGCGGCCAGATGCTTGAACTGCTCGGTGGTGGCCGCGCCGAGCGCGAAGCCCATGCTGACTGCGGACAGCAGCGCCGCGTCCCCCGGCCCCCCGGCTGCGGCAGCCAGGACCAGCCCGGCGCCGGCCTGCGCGAGGAACGCGTGCAGCAGCATCGCCCCCGCGTACCGCACCTGAGCGCCCCCTCCGCCGGCAGTGGCCAGGCCCGCGGCCCCCCGCCAGGCGGCAGGCCGGCACCAGCACCAGGCTCCGGGTCCGGCTCCGGCTCCGGCTCCGGCTCCGGCTCCGGGCCGGCACCGGCACCGGCACCGGGTTCAGGCTCAGGCTCGTTGAACAGGGGATTCCGCCGCGCCTCAGCTGGCCGCGTCGTCCCCTGCCTGCGCCTGCCCGCGCGGCCCCAGGCCGCGGCTGACCGTGGTATGCGCCACGCCCAGCCGCCGCCCGACCTCAGCGTCGCTGGCACCCTGGTCCCGCCACGCCCTGGCCTGCTCCCACTGCGCCGCGGTCACCTTCCCGGGCGCGCCCCGGCGGTCCTGCATGGCCAGCGCCGCCGACCCGTCCCGCCTCGCCGCGTTGTGCAGCGTCGCGACGTACGCCTCCGACAAGCCCAGCGCCGTGGCGACCGCCCGGCCCCGAACCCCAGCTGCTTCACCGCCACCAGCGCATTTCCGCATCAAGCCGTCGCTGTCTTCGTAGTCGAACAGCACCGTCGAGCCGGCTGTAAGCCCGCACCGGCCATTTTGCTCACACATGCGAGTCGCGGGGCTCTGGCATGCCCTCCAGGATGGCCGCAACCGCCACTGACATGCCATCAGCTTACCTTTTGATTTAATAATTACGCACAGGAAGCCCCGCGTAAAGCGGCATGTCACGGCCTTGCGGCTCTCCTACTGCCGGAGATCTGGACCGGGGTCCTTGGTGGTGGCGGAGCCCAGCCCCCAGCACTTGCCGACCTTGTCCGCGACTTCCGGTGAGATCAGGTCGGCGGCCCAGCCGTTCATCGAGTTGTAGCCGGTGGCGTAGACGACCAGGTCAGCAGGCAGTTCGGTGCCGTCCCCGAGGACCACGCCGGTCTCCGTGAGATGGTCGACCTGGCCCGCGGACCAGCTTGACGTCGCCGTTCGCCACCAGGTCGGCCGCGCCGAGGTCGATGTAGTAGCCGGACCCGCGGCGCAGGTACTTCATGAACAGGCCGGAGTTGTCGTCGCCCCAGTCGTGGTCGAAGCCGGCCTTCTCCAGCCGCTCGTAGAAGTCCTTGTCCCGCTCCCGCATCTGCTCGTACACCGGGATCTGGAAGATGTGCATGATCCGGTACGGGACGGACGCGAAGGTCAGGTCCGCTTTCTCGGTCGTCATCCCGGCCGCGACCGCCTCCTCGGAGTACAGGCCGCCGAGCGCGATCTGCATCAGCGAGTGCGGACCGCGACGATGTGCGTCGAGGACCGCTGGACCATGGTCACGTCCGCGCCGTTCTCCCAGAGCGCGCCGCAGATGTCGAAGGCGGAGTTGTTGGACCCGATGACCACGCACCGCCTGCCCCGGTACGCATCGGGGCCCGGGTGTGCCGAGGAGTGGTGCTGGTCGCCGCGGAACGTCGTCCATGCCCGGGAAGGACGGGACATTGGGCTTGCCGGACATCCCCGTGGCCAGCACCAGCTGCCCGGGCGCAGCACCACCGGCTGGCCCTCTCGCTCGACGGTCACCGTCCAGTCCCCGGTCGTTTCGTTGTAGCTCGCGCTTTTGGCCTCGGTGCTGGGCCAGTAGTTGAGCTCCATGATCCGGGTGTATGACTCGAGCCAGTCGGCGATCTTGTCCTTGGGGGAGAACACCGGCCAGTTGTCCGGGAACTTCAGGTAGGGCATGTGGTCGTACCAGACCGGGTCGTGCAGGCACAGGCTCTTGTACCGGCTGCGCCACTGGTCCCCCGGCCGTGCGCGCTTGTCGATGACGATCGTCGGGACGCTGAGCTGCCGCAGCCGGGCCGCGAGCCCGATGCCGGCCTGCCCGCCGCCGACGATCAGCACGTACGGCTGCTCCGTGACCCCCAGGCTCGGCCGCTTCCTGGTCCCGGTTTTCCAGCCAGGAGGTCCGGTCCCGGTTCGCGCCGTGCTCGGCCCCCTTCGGGCGGCTCGGCCCCTTCGGCTCCTCGTAGCCCTTGAGCTCATACAGCGTGGTCAGCAGGGTCCAGCACTGGCCGTCGCGCAGCCTCAGCTGCCCGCTTGCCGCGGCCGGCGGAGGTCTCGAAGTCGATCCACGCCTCGGTGACGCCGCCCGCCTCGGCTGGTTCCTCGCCAGCGGTGATCCTCCAGCCGCCGGGCTGGACCCGCGACAGGGTGGCGTCGAGCATGCGGGTGATCTCGTCCCGCCCCTCGAAGGTCCTGATGTTCCAGGTGAACGCGATGAGGTCCCGCCAAAAGGAGTCCTCGGTGAACAGCGCGGCGGCCCGGGCCGGGTCGTTGGCGGCGAGCGCTTCGCCGAACTGGCCGAGCCCAGGCGGTCACTGCGGCCGTGGCCGCGTCCGGTTGAGTGGCGGTCGTCATCGGCCGGGCTCCCGTCGTCGTTGGGGGGTCGAAGACGGGCGCGCCGCGCCCGCGCTTCTGACCAGCCTCGCTCCATCAGGGCAGGACGTCCAGCCCCTGCCGGGCTGACCCGCGAGATGCTCGGCCTTGATCCGCGGACGCCCGCAAGCGGTACGAGCAGCGAACGAAGGAAAGCGACCAGCATTCCCCCGGCTGACCGCGGTCACGTCAGGGCGGCGGAACGCGCTCCAGGACCGGTCAGCTCTTGTGCTGCAGGGTGTAGCGCACGGTCTGCACGCGGATCAGGCCGTCGGCGAAGACAAAGGTGTCCAGGCCGTCGTCGACGCGGGTCGCGGCGGCGTCCGCGGCCCACTCCAGGAACAGCACGTCGTCCTCGTAGATCAGCGTCTTCAGGTCCCAGGCCGCGTCCGGCACGTCGGCCAGCAGCTGGGTGAACACCGCCCGGACGCCGGCCTTGCCGCGCTTGGTCCCGGACGGCGTGATGATGATCGCGTCGTCGGTGTAGTCGGCGACGATCTCGTCGAGATCGCCCGCGCCAAGGGCCTGGGCGTGGTGCCCGAGTACTTCTTCCGGCGTGCGGGTCATGACGCTCCTCCGTCGCAGCGATGTGCTGGTGACCAGCTTCGCGCCACAGCACGCACGGCGTCCAGTGCCGCGGCGGCGGCGGCTGGCCTTAGCTGCCTCCGGAGCGAAACGCCCAGGCGGGCTGGCTCGAGCGTGCTGACGCAGGCGGGCTCGCTCAGGCGGCGCCGCACCAGGCGGGCCGGCTCAGGCGGCGCCGCGCCAGGCGCCCGCCAGGGCGACATAGCTGCCGATCCGGCGGTCGCGATCCAGGCTGGGGGTGACGACGACGATCTCGTCGGCCTGGGCCCGCTCCTTCATCTCCAGCAGGCGCTCGGCGACGGCCTTCGGCTCGCCGGTCACCATGCGGCCGTCATCCTTGCGGCCGGCCCGGAACTCGGCCGACCGGGCCACGTCGGTAACCTGCTCCGGCCGCAACGGCTCGCGGATGCCGCGGCGGATGTTCTGAATGGTCAGCGTCCACGCGGCCTCGAAGTCGAGCACCGCCTCGTCGTCCTGGCTGGCGAAAGCCAGTACGGACATCGCCGAATAGGGCGCGCCGCCCGCGTCACCGGGGGTGAAGTCGCGGCGGTACTGGCGCAGCGCCTCGAACGCGAGATCGGGACTCATGTGATGGGCGAACACGGCGCTCATCCCGTTGACGGCGGCGAAGCGCGGCCCGTAGGGGCTGGAACCGAGCACGAACAGCTCGGGCCGCTCGTCGATGACCGGCGCCGCCACCACGTTCCGGTACGGGTGCTCGTGCGGGAAGCCGTCACCCAGAAACGCCAGCAACTGGCCGACCTGGCCGGGAAACTCGGCGCCCGGATCGGTGTTGATGCCCCGGCGCAGGGCGTGCGCCGTCAGCGGGTCGGTGCCCGGGGCCCGGCCCAGCGCGAGATCGATACGGCCCGGGTACATGGCCAGCAGCGTCCGGAACGTCTCCGCGACCTTGAGCGGCGCATGATTGGGCAGCATGATGCCGGCGGCGCCCACCCGGATGCGTTCCGTGTGCGCGCCGATGTGCGCGGTCAGGATCTCCGGGGCACTGCAGGCCAGGCTGGTCATGTTGTGGTGCTCTGAGACCCAGTAGCGCCGGTACCCAGCGGCTTCGACGGCCTGGGCGATCCGCACGGCACCGGCGATGGCGGCGGCGGCGCTCTCGCCGTACTCGATGCCGACGAAGTCCAGCACTGCCAGCGGCAGGGATTCCTCTACAGCGCTCATCGTTTCTGGCAACCCGCGATGCTCCAGTCGCATTCCCGGATCGCGGGCACCCGCGCACCGGGAACCCAGTGGAGGCATCATGTCGCCCGCCTCGTGTATGGCGGTCCCAGAAGGGGCGGCCAGTTGGAGGGTGGCCAGTTGGACCGGAGCCCGGCCGGCCAGGCCCCGGAGTCTGGCCGGCCGGGTGATCAGATCAACATGCCGTGGCTGAGCAGTCCCACGAGCACGATGATCGCCAGGGCGATGAGGAAGGCGAAAGAGATAAGCTTGAACAGCAGGCTGATTACGAACCGCAGGAACGGCCCGACAATCCGGAGTCCCACGAGTACGGCCGCGATAAGGACCAGCAGATTGATCATGCCCGTCACCTCCCTACTGCTGCGGCCGGAGTGAGTCGTAGCGGGGATGTTTCATGGCTTCAGCATGAGCAAGGGCATAAGCAAATCGCCCGCATTAATATCGCATTTGTGTGGCACGCCGATATCAGCGGCTGATAACCATGAACAGGTGAGTGAGCCGGACGTCCGGCAGGCTGTTTCCGGCGCAGCGATCTTGACCCATCACGCATCGTCTGCTAGCGCATTGTGGGAGGCCCGGACGTGATCGGCAGCCCTTCCCTTTTCGGCTCCATCGCTCCGCGGCGGTCAGGCGGCGGCAGGGAGGCCCATGCGGTTCGCGATCATGCAGGAAACAGCCGGCTACCGGCCGGCGGGCACAGGCGCGGAAGAAGCGATCACCGGC
This sequence comes from uncultured Actinomycetes bacterium, assembly GCA_963775825.1. Classification (GTDB taxonomy): domain Bacteria; phylum Actinomycetota; class Actinomycetes; order Streptosporangiales; family Streptosporangiaceae; genus Bog-532. Next base: position 48,430 of record CAVZKY010000046.1, on the reverse strand, counting down.
CAGGAAGGCGCGTTGCTGCGACTGCTGCTCCTGCGGCGGGGTCATCCGCTGAGCAAGGAGGAGATCGGCCGCCAGCTGACCCGGACGGGAAAGCACCGGGTGCTGCCGTCGTCGGTGCCCGGCTACGTCGCCCGGCTGCGCGGCAGGATAGGACCGGAATATGTGCGGAGCACGGCCGGCTATTCCTCCGGCATAGATCAGGCCCAGGTCGATGCCTTTGTCTTCGAGCAGCAGATCCGGCAGCTTGGCGTGTGCGATATCGCCGATATCGATGACCTGGATGACGACATCAGCGACCAGTACGAGCTCCTGCTGGACCTGTACACGATGTGGCATGCCAATCCTGCCCTGGCGTTCGCCGATGACCAGGACGACGAATTCTTCCGGAACGCCTACCTTGAATTCGAGCGTTACTGGGACGGCCTCAAAAAGTGCATTATCTACAGCGAGCTCCGCAGCCGGCGGAAACCACGGATCGAGAAGGCGATCGCCCGGATAAAGCAGTTGCTGGAACAGGATCCGTCCGACGAGCAGCTGTGGGCGCTCCGCTACCGCGCTGAGGCCTCACTGCCGGCGCACGACGGTCCGGTGGCTGTCACCTATGCGGCCATCGAGCAGCAGTTCCCCCGCGGCATCCCGGCCGAACTGGGTTATACGATCAGCCGGATCGCCGGCGGCCACCAGGACGCGCTCTTCGGCATCGACCCGCACCGCCGCGGACCCGACGATCAGCGGCGGATCGACGGCCTGATCCAGACCATCGGCATCTCCTCCGCGTCCGAGCTTGAACTGCGCCGCTCCAAGCTCGAGCCACTGGAGTGCATGGGCCAGACTGTCTCCCGGTTGTGCTTCGCCGGGATACTCGCGACCAAGTGGGTAGCGGACTCGTACGTGCGCGCCGAGTTCGGGCGGCTGCTCGAGCGCCTGGACCACTCCGGCGGGTCCGCCCGGTTCCTGCTGATCAATCCGGAGTCCGAAGGCTACCGGCGGTTCCGCGGTGTGCGGTGGAGCGAGGGCGGCGTCCAGCCGGTCAGCATGCTGCGCAGCCTGAGTGTCGCGCACCCCAGCTTCGAGGTCCGCCTCTACGACGCCCTGCCCACGTTCCGCATCGTCCTGATCGACCAGAGCGTGGTCAGCTTCTCCCCGTATCTCATGACCCCTGGCACGCAGCGGGCCAGAACCGGCTGGGAAGCACCCCATATCGTGCTCGACCGCACCGCTCCCTGGCCGCTGGCCCAGACCTTCGAGACCCTCTTCGAGGAGACCTGGCGGACCGCCACGCCACTCGCGCCATCAGATGGGGAGTCCGAGGTTCCTTAGCCGGAGACCGCTTCCGCGGCGGCGACCAGCTGGTCGTAGGCCGCGACGAAGGCCAGCGCGCGCTTCGCGTGCGGGATGTCGGTGTGGTAGGTGCACCGCAGCAGGCTCCTGGCCAGGGCCATATGCCATTCCCAGCGGTGCTTGTCGGCCACCTCCGGCCGCATCACCGGAGTTATCCGGTGCAGGTTGGTGGCGATCCAGGACAGCGCAGCCAGGGCAGCTGAGGTGGCTGGCGTCGAGGTGACCGCCGCCAGGTCCAGCCTCGCCGGCGCGAATCGGGCCGCCAGGTCCCGCCAGGTCCCAAACCCCGTGAACAGCATGGACTCGCTGCCGGCGTCGACGCTCCGCATGAGGAGGTCAACCGCCAGCCAAGCCGGATCGGTGGCCCAATGCGCCATCCCGAAATGGCTCGTGTCGATCAGCTGAGGACAGGGATACCGGCCCATGGAGACGAGCACGTTGCCGGCGTGCAAGTCCCCGTGCGCCGTAACAGACGTAGGTGCCCTGCGGGATCGAATGCTGTGGGCCTATCCTCGGCAGGCGCCTTTGCGTGACGAAGCCGGTCAGCATCCCTGACGAGCACGTCGGCGTCTCGCCGCCAGGCCCACCGCCGTCGTCGCGTTCCAAGGCTTCCTTCAGTTCATCCAGCGCCTGCAGGATGCATTGCTGCCGGTACGGAGTGAACGCAAAACTATCGAGCGGCTCCGCGGCCCTCAATTCGCCTTCCGCATAGACATGCGCAAGGCCATCAGTGAACAGAGCCTCCATCAGGTCGCCGAGCGGCCGATGTCGGGAGATACCGCTTGACCGCAGCCAGGCCCGCAAGGTGATGGCCCGCTCGACGAGGGGTCCGCCCAGCGCGTACCAGCCGTTCACGGGACCAACCGTGTGGGCGGGCCGATGACTCAACGAGCAGCGGCGGCGGGAGTACTTCCGCCGCCTGCCTGCCTCGTTCCGCTTCGCTGGTCAGCAGTTCCTTCGCCTGGCTCAGCTTCAGGATGTGGCTCACCCGGCCTATGCCCTCGACCTGTGCGGTCACGCTGCAGACCCATGCGCCCGATGCTCCCTGGCGTGAGGAACCGCAACTCGATCCGGTCGGTCTGGCGGCCGCCAGCCTCCAGGATCTTGGCGTACAGGCGGGCGACCGTGGCCTCGCCCACCTGATGCAGCAGCCCCTGGATACCGGGATCGCCGGGATCGGCCACCACCTCACAGGTCGCACGGCGCCGTTGTCCAGCAGATGCTCCCGGATCTTGGCCGCGATGGCAGCCGGACTGTGCACCTGTGATGTCGTACTGAAGTCATTACGCCGCACGACATGGTGAGCCCCGAGCCCCTGGCGTCATCCATGAGGTCATGCAGATGATCGCGGCCGGTCGTGATGGCCAGGATGAAGGTATGCGCGGAATGCTTCCTTGCATCTTTGATGAGGTCGAGACCGCGCGGATCGTCGAGATCATCGACGTCTTCCCGCGGGAACATCAGGTCAGCGATCACCAGGTCGAACGGCCTGCCGACGACGCCATAAGCCCCTGGCCTTCATCCACGTCGGTAGCCGTCTCCCAGTCAACATCCCAGTCGATTTCCCGGCCAAGCCGGGTTCTCATGATGTCGACCAGCCTCGGATCGTCATCCACGACCAGTGCGCGATATCAGGGTCACGCTCATCCTCCGTGCCAGAGCCACAGTGTCACGGTCGCCGCGAATGTCCATTCGTCGTCAGCCAGAACCTGGCCGGTGAGCTAACCACCGAAGGGCCTGGAGCTTGTCATTGAGGGCCTTGAGCCCGCGCCCCTGCGGCCGGGAGGGCATGGTGCCGGAGTTACGCACCACCATCTGCACGGTGTCCTGGGCCGGCCGCAGGTGCTCGACCTGCACTCGGCAGGCAGCGCTGCTTTGCCGTACCCGGTGCTTTTCGACGTTCTCGAGCAGATGGGCGATGATCTGATCCAGCAGCTTCTCCGGGCAGAACACTTCCACCTGGCCGTGCTCCGGCGCTTCGATCGTCGCCTGCGCCCGGTGGGAGTCGAGGAGCTTCGCTACGCACGGGCCAAGTTCGATGGGTGCCGACCGGATCAGTTCGACCAGCAGCGCTGGCACCTCATCGTCGGTGACATGCGCCGCCAGGAACATGCGGTTCCACCAATTGATGCGGTCCAGTAGCTCGCGGCGCTCGGCCTGCCAGGACGGGTCGGCGGGCCGCCACGGCCGGTGCGAAAGAGAGTGAAGCCTGTCCGTCACCGCCCTCAGCTCTCCTACGCCTGGCCGGGCCAAGGTGAGCAGCCGGTTCTGTTTCCTTCGCCCGAGCCGGTCAGAGACGAAATCGCCGCTGAGCATTTCCCGGAGCGGCGGAAGATTGGCGAGCGCTCGTTCTTCCAGCTGCCGGGCGCAGGTATCCCAATCGGCGGCCGCCGCCCTCGCCGACTCGGCGGACGGCGCGACCAGTTCGATGTCCTCAACGAAGCTTCGGACCAGCAGCAGCTCTGCTTCGAGGCGGTGACGGACGACCGGCCGACCAGGTCCTCACGCAGACGTTCCCACGCCGCCTGCGGGTGCCTTGGGCTTGCTGAGGACGCGATAGTCGGCAATGGTCAGCAGGCTCCTGACCGCACGAAGGTGGTCTTCAGCCGCGGCGGTCCTCGGCTCGGCGCGCTGTTCCTCGAGGTAGTCGCGGCAGACCAGCAGATTGTGCCGGAGCTGTACCATGTCGATCGGCAGATGGCCGGATGGACGGATCAGTAGCCAGCAATAGTCGAGCAGCATCTGGTCAATCAGAACCGCCTCGTTTCCCGCCAGGGTCCAGCAATCTGAGGCAGCAGATCCACGAGCCGGTCGGAGTTGCCGCGGATATGACCATGAAGGCCTGGACCCGCAGCCAGCGGAGACGCCGTGACCTGCTCGAACCCACTCGGACGACAATCTGTGACAGCAATTTTGCGGCGATCTCGAAGTACAGCGGCGGGCGACCGAAGCCACTGCTGCTCGGCGGCCAGCAGGCGGATCAGGCCGTTGCTCGTCCACTCACGCTCGGGGGGCTTCTCCCACGTCAGCGTCCGCAGCCGGTCGACGACCTCCTGGCGCCCACTCACCGTCCGGAGCGCTCGCAGCACACTCCGCCAGCGCAAGTAGTCGACCGCTTCGGAGCCAGTGACCGGCACAGTGAACAGATCGGCCGCCGAGTCGCGGGACCACCTCGTCCAGCTCCCGCGGCCTCAGCATGTCGCGCAGCAGATCCGCGTGGTTGATCAACCGGGTCGACGCGTTCTCATCGCCCAGCAGGTAGCGCTCCCGGGCCGCGCACATGGACAGCCGTACGCATCAAACGCGGTGATGCTGTTAGCCGCGACGAAGCGGATGGCGACCGGAATGTTTTCCGCAACTGCGGAATCACCGGCCGAACGTACGCCGTCAGCGGCCATCGTCGGCATGGAAACGGCGCGCAGCATCCGCAGGATATCGGCATCGTTGGTGTCGAGCTGGTTGAAAAGACATACCGCGGTGATCCAGCTCGCGCCGCTCTTGGCGGCCAGCCTGACCAGCTGCTGCAGTGTGCTCCCCGTGATGGCCCACCAGTGGATGATCAGGATTCCTACCGGCCTGCCTGCAGCGGTCAGACTGGTTGGGAATACCCACGTGTCACCAGCCGCCCATCGGGGGACCGCAGTTACCCCGCCGATCCGAAACCCCTGGGCGGCAAGGTAGTCGCGAAACGATCTCAGCCAGCATCGCCGCATTGCCATCGGACGCGACATACCAGATCGCGATGGGGATCTCCGTCCCCAGAATGCCGGTCGCCCCGGGCGCGGATCTCGGCGAAAGCACCGCTGACGTTGGCCAGGACAGCCTCGGTCATCAGATCCCTTCTTTTCTGCTCGCGCATGGCCTGCGGTCTGACAAAGGCGCTGTAGTGCCTGCGGGGCGGGTCGTCGATATGACCGAGACGCAGCACATCCGGGTCGGCGGCGAACCAGGTAAGCAGGTCCTCTTGCTGATCAGCGGGGCTCCGGGGCGGCAGGCAGCTCTGGCCTGAGCATCAAGGGGTCAATATCGGTGACGTGCTGGTCTCTTGATCCGCTGAAACCAACGCTGACCTCGGCCAGGGAGACCACCGGGATCGTGCGGTCGAGCACTCTCAGGGGTCCGCGCGTATCTCTCGCGTCCACGACACAGGCGATAACGAGAGGCTCGGCGTTGCGCCCCGCCACGATGGCGACAGCCTGCCGGACCGTGTTCTCGCTGCGGATGCTGTCGGCGCACAGCACGACGTTCGCGCCAACCGGCACTTGCTCCCCCATCGGCGGCTCACCGATATTGAGCTCGAATGGCTGCGGATAATAACGCCCCGTGAGGCTCAGGCACTCACTGAGATGCCGGGCCAGGAGCTTGGGAGCCGATTTCACCTGGAATATGGCGGTCGGAGTTTCGCCGCGTGCCGACGCGCGCAACGCCGCCTCGACTTTCCGGGCGAGCACGAATGCTGCCAGCTGGACGCCGATTGTCCCCGTCAGCAGGGGCTCTACGTAGCATCCACCGGTTGGTGAGACGCAGGTTGGGCCCGCGGAAGACGCCCCGCTCGACGCCCGCACCGCCTCGTTCGACGGCCTCGGCCAGGCTCCGGCTAACGGCTTGCTCAATCGTCCGGTGCACAACGGCCAGCGAAAGCCGTCAGCTGAAGCCGGCTCCCGCCCAGACTCAGCAGGTGGCCGTTGACCCGCAGCGTTTCCAGAGAACCGGGCTGGCTCACCCCCGGCCTGCCGCCAGCAGCGATGAGCCGCGCTTATGTCAGCGGCTCCCGCGCCGTCGGACAGCTCGTTGAGCACCGCGCGCAGCGGAACGGAGCCGCCGCACCAGACCGGGTCACCTTGGCGGCCGAGCACAAGGATCGGGTCATGGGTGTCCCCGCCGGAGGCGACGGCAAGCTCCTCGTTGAACATGGCCGCGCACGAATCGAGCAGGTGTGGCTCGGCGTCCGGGAAAGCGGTCACGACGGTACACGAGCGGGCGATCGAGCTCGGCGAACTCCAGGAGCTGATACATGGCCCCGCGGCTGTCATTCATCTCGGCACGACCGGCCTCATGCAACGGCACCGTGACGATCAGGCCGTCGGCCTGGCGATCAGCCTGAATGGAGCGCGCCTGATCAGCGAGCCGGACACGGTCGGCATCAGCGAGGCCACGCCGGGGATCGAAGGCACAGCTCAGCCCAGCGCAGGCGCGGCACCGCGCCAGACGCGGACTGGCCTCCCCACGGCGCGCGTGGGCGCGTCGGTGAAGGTCCGGCTGGAAGCGTCAGTTCAAGCAGCGTTCCGGGAACGTGGCCGGACCCGGCCTCCACGACGTCGGTCCGGCCCGCCTCCCCGCCGAACACCACCTCGGCCTGCAGGCTCAGCCGTGCGGGCCTGCAGGCCGCCGTGGTAGCTGCGCACCACGCGTGCCACCCACCAGAGCCCCGTTGTGCCATGCAGCGCGTCCTTATCCTCCTCGGCCAGCACGGACCGGTTTCCGAGCAAGTTGAGGACAGTGTTTCCTGACGGCGGCGATCCGAGATGGCGTCGCCCGCCAGCCGGGCGGTGAGGTCCGCGCCAGAGTCGGCGACGATCAGGCGCAAAACCCGGCTGCCGCTGGCCAGAGCACGTTCGGCGATTCCGCCCATGTGCGGGTGCATGGTGCTCTGCCGTAGTGCGTAGGTATCAGCGCCCAGCAGGATGGCACCCACCAGAGCAGTAGCAGGCAGGCAGGTCACCCCACCATGCTTGGCCACGTTCTCAACGAGCTCGGTCAGCACGGTCTGGCTCAGGGTGCGCGCCATAGGACTGGGACAGGCCCAGATCCTCAAGGCCAGCCGATACAGCCACGAATGACTCAGACTCCCGCAGTTGCGCCACCAGGCATGGGCTCCAGCCAGCGGAATGGGAACACGCGCTGACGCCGATAGGGCTTACTCCGCGGGTCCAGATCCGGCGGTGCGGACCAGGAAAGTTGCTCCGGGCCGTCAGTGGTGGCCCAGTCCAGCACGTCAACGGCACCTTGCGGCCGAATGCGGGGCACGCAGTGCGTCGAGAAACCCGACCTGCCGCATGAACGCGAGCGCGTCACCACGCTCCTGGGCCCGGCGCGCAGCCAGCACCGAGTCCTTGTCGCCCTGGTCACCAGTGAGGAAGGCTGACGTCACGGGCAACGTGACGATGGCGGGTATCCCGGAGCGAGCAGCCGTATCAAGCAGCAGCAGCACTCTGGCCAGTGCTCCGAAGTCCGCCAACTCAACCCGGGAAAAGTCGAGGCTCCCAGCGGGTCCGCTGGGTTCGGCTGAGACCAGGCCCGTTCGTCCGCGTAGGCGCCATGCCGCAGCTCCGCCTCCCAAGCCAGGAGCGTGAGCATCCTGGGGAAGCGGTAAGTAGCCATCGCGCCTCTCCCCCGTATGGCTGCCGTCCGCGAAACTAAAGGACATTGACCGATTAAGCACCTTTCCATCTACCTAACACTTTGGCATCTTTTACACAACCTTCAGGCGTCCGCAAAGCGTGGCCTGCCTGGTGGCGCTATAGATCTGCCTTCGATGATTGCCGACTGTCGGTAACTGTACGGACGAGATGGCCGCCGGGACGAAACGTCCTTGAACCCGAAAAACGTCGATACGAGCATCGTGATTTCGGTTGGGGCGGTCCCTGTTGTGGCCCTACCATGAGCCTGAGCTGGTCACACTGCGGCGCAACTAGCTCTGTACGCTCTTACAGCCGCAGAAGTCACTGGAACCTTCGTTAAGTTTCTCGGGGGGTGCCCTCTATGTCGAGCGGCGTGGCTTGCGACGATCCTGCAGAGAGCTCCGGACAGTCTTCGGTGACAGATCAGACAGGCCCGGGGCAGTCCTTGGTGACAGATCAGACAGGACTGCTAAGCGCGAGTTGGGACGCGCACGCGCAAGAGTGGAATTGGTTCGGGTCAGGGCTCCCGACGGCCAGGACAGCTACCTGCGGTTCCATCGCGAGCGCTTCATGTCATTTCTGCCCTCACCAGGACGACTGACCGTAGACGACATCGGCTGCGGAGAGGGCCGGGTGGCCCGAGATCTTTCAAGCTGCCGGGCACAAGGTGCTTGGGGTCGACTTGTCGCACACCATGTGCCAGGCCGCTACAACATACGTGAGTACGCCCGCTCCGGCTGTGTGTGCCGACGCAGGCAAGCTGCCACTGGCCAACGGAGGAAGCGCCGACTGCGCAATCGCGTTTATGTCTCTTCAAGACATCGATGACATGCCAGGGGCAGTAAATGAAATCGCTCGCGTACTAAAAGATGACTGCTCTTTGGCCCTGGCGATTGTCCACCCTTTGCCTACTCCGGCGGTGGATTCGCCGGAACCAGTGCGGAGCCAGATCAGATTCATAATCAATCGGTCCTATTTCAAGACAAAGCGCCTGGTCAGCACGGACGAGCATAAAAGTCACAAAGTGACATTGTTCCGTGAGCATCGCCCGCTGGAAGCCTACACTCAGGCACTTACTTTGGCAGGCTTCATCATCAATGAGTTGCATGAGCTAACCGATGAAGACAAAGAAAGGAAACGCGACGGGATTCCGATGTTCCTGGATATTCTGGCTACCCGGCGCCGTCGCGAAAAAGGCTCTATGGCGCGCTTTAAGAACGCATGGCTGCTGCCGCTCGCGTCTGGCCTTTCTGGGATAGCAGTAGGAGCCCTTCTGCTTTTGGTAACCTTGCATTTATACTGATCTATATGTCCAGCTAGAGCGTTGCTTGATTGATGGCGAGCGGCAGTAACGTAGTCGTCAGCCGCAGATCATTCTTTGCGGCCATCGGGACGGACGACGACGAATAGCACGGCTTAGCGTGATGACATCTCGCCGAACACCGGCAAAATGCGGCGAAGACCACCGACGCTACTTACCGGAGCCGGAGTTCACTAGATTGATGCCAAACTTCTTTCACTCATGAGCCGTTTCTCTGGCGGCCTGGCGTGTTAACGGCTCACCATCTGCAAGAGCCGGGCATGAACCAGCCGCTTGGCTAGCGCATCAAACGGTATAAGGCAACGGAAGGTCAGCGGCTTCCGGCACCTTCCTGCTTAAGGTGATGTCAGCTGATGTCTCTTTGGGCATCGACGAGGCGGCTCAGGGCCGGACATCAGCACGCCATTAGGTCCAGCGCCGAAGTCGAGGGCGGGGCTGGAGTGGGTAAGGGCGCCAACGGCGACCAAAGTCAACGCCGGTTTGCGCCACCGCCCAGGGCCGTGGCCAGGCGCAGGCCGCCGCTGGCTTCCAGCGGCATCGACAGGTAGGGCCGGGCCAGGGCGACAGCGGCCCGCAGGTCCGCCAGGTCCATATTGTCGAGCAGGATGGGCTCCACGCAGGCCACCAGGGCCTCCTCCACCTGGGTCAGCTCATCGCACTCCACCTCCAGCGGCAGGTCCGGGGAGATCGGCGGAGAGCGTCGATCGCCTTGGTGACGCTGCCCGCGGCCGCCACATCGTTGTAGCCCGGATCAGCGCGCGGTCGCCAAGGCCCTGCGGTGGTTCAGGCCGCCGCCGCACCCGGACGGCGTACTTCTCCAGCTGACGCAGCCCCGGGGTGGTCTTGCGGGTGTCACGGACCGCGCAGCGCGTACCCGACAGCGCATCCGCCCAGGCCCGGGTCGCGGTGGCGATGCCCGACAGGTGGGTCAGGATGTTGAGCAGGGTTCGTTCGGCACCAAGAAAGCTCCCGCAGCCCGGAACTGATCCGCAGGACCTCAGCCCCGGCGGCGATACGGCCGCCGTCCGCATGCCGCGGCTCGGCGGCCTCCGGCGGGACCCCGGCCACGTCCAGCACGGCCAGCACGACCGGGAGCCCGGCCAGCACACCCGGCTCGCGGGCCACCACTCCGGCCACGGCCCGCGCGCCCGCGGCGGCCGTGGCCGCCGACGTCACGTCAGGGCCGTAGCGCAGGTCCTCCGCCAGCGCGCCGCGCACGACCCGCTCGGTGTCGTCCGAATCCCGGCCGCTCGTCGCAGGCCCTCGGTCACGGGGAAATGATCGTCATGCGGCTGCTCCTGCCTTGATCGGTTCGGCCGCGGCGGCCGTGGCCCGCAACCGGGCCGGGTCGACGCCGGCCACCGTGTGCCGTGCGTCGCGGGCGGAATGGGACGGCGGTGCGTCACGCCACCGATGACAGCCCCGGCTCTCCGGCCGGGCCAGCGCCGAGACGGCGACCAGGACCGACACCGCGTGCAGGTTCGTCGCTTCCACGGTGGCCAGATCCAGCCCGGGGCCAGCAGGTCCACGCCGGCGCCCAGGGCCAGCGCCGGCTGCGCTGGAGCTGCTGCACGCCCGGGCGATCGCGAACCACCCCGGCGTGCTTGGACATGGCCGCGGCCAGCATCGGGCGGGCGGCCGGGCTCACTCCCAGGCCGGCCTGCGGGCACCGCACGCCCCAGCCGCAGGCGCAGACAGATCCTGGCCGAGGAGCTCACCGGCCCGCCGTCCGGTCAGCAGGGCTTCGGTCAGGGAATTGGAGGCGAGCCGGTTGGCGCCGTGCACCCCGGTCGACGCGGCCTCTCCGACCGCGAACAACCCGGTGAGCGACGTCTGCCCGGCCAGGTCGGCCCGGATGCCACCCGCACAGCGTAGTGGGCGCCGGGCGCGACCGGGATGGGCTCGACGGCCGGGTCAACGCCCCGCGCCCGGCACGCGGCGGTCACCGTGGGGAAGTCCTGCTCCAGCTGGGCCTCGCCGAACGCGGTCGCGTCCAGCCACAGGTGGTCGCCGGGCCCGTCCCCTGACGCCATCCGCTCCTGCATCGCCGCCGACACGACATCCCGTGGGGCCAGGTCGCCCAGCGGGTGACGGCCGGTCATGACCGGCTGGCCTGCCGCGTCCACCAGCACGGCGCCAGCCCCGCGCAGGGCCTCGGTGATCAGCGGGCACTGACCGCGGGCCGCTTGCTGCCACAGCACCGTCGGGTGGAACTGAACAAACTCCAGGTCCTGCAGCTCGGCGCCAGCGCGGGCCGCCAGGGCCAGGCCGTCGCCGGTCACCCCGGCCGGGCTCGTGGTCGTCGCGTAGGCCTGCCCGAAGCCGCCGGTGGCCAGCACGACCGCGCGGGCCGTCACCTGGCCGGTCCACAGCGTCCCGTCGTCCCTCACCATTCCGGCTAGCACCCCGCCCACGGTGCCGCGGTCACCGATCAGGGTGTCCAGCACAGCGCAGCGGGTGAGAATCTCCACCGGGCTGGCCGCCAGGGCCGCCAGCAGCACCCGGTGCACCTCCGCGCCAACCGCGTCGCCGCCGGCGTGCACGATCCGGTGGCGGCTGTGGCCACCCTCCAGATGCAGCGCCGTCCGGTTCAGCTGGGCACCCCGCGCGGCCAGGCGGGCAATCTCGCCGGGGGCGCCGGCGGCCAGCGCCGTCACGGCGGCCGGGTCGCACAGCCCGGCGCCCGCGACGAGGGTGTCGCTTTGCGTGCCGGGCCGGGCTGTCACCAGGACCGATCGCGGCGGCCAGGCCGCCCTGGGCCAGCGGGGTGGCTCCCCCGCCGAGGTCGTCCTTGCTGAGCAGCAGCACCTGGCGGCCGTACCGGGCGGCGGTCAGGGCCGCGGTCATCCCCGCGGCGCCCGAGCCCACGACCACGACGTCGGCGCTGAGTTCCCAGTGGATCCCGGCCGTGGGCAGGGCGCGGAGCTCTGGCCCGGTCATTCCGCGGTCACCGCAGCCGTCAGCTCGGCCGACCCGGTGCCGGGCGCGCCGGGCGGTGCGGCGGCTGCCATTCCGGCCGGTGCGGCGTGCGGCGCCCTGGTCGGGACTCCGGTGGCTGGGAGGGCAGTCGCCGTCGCTCTGGCCCTGATCATGGCCTGAACCGACCGCCGGGCGCGTGCGGCGATATCGGCAGGGACCTGCACTTCCGTAGTTCCCTCGCGCAGGCAGCGCAACAGGGACGCGGGGGTGGTCATCTTCATGAAGCGGCACACGGCGCTGGGGTTGACCGGCTCCCAGCGCACCGCCGGGTTGGCCCGCCGGAGCTGGTGCAGCATGCCGGTCTCGGTGGCCACCAGCACCGTGGCGGCGGTGGTCGTCCGGGCGGCGTCCAGCATGCCGCCGGTGGACAGCACCCGGGTGCGGCTCTCCGGCAGGTCGCCCTCCTGCGTCTGCCACAGCGCAGCCGTCGAGCAGCCGCATTCGGGATGGATGAACAGCTCCGCGGCGGGGTCGGCATTGGCCTTACGGCGCAGCTCGGCCGGGCGGATCCCGGCGTGCACGTGGCACTCCCCCATCCAGATGTGCATGTTGGTGCGGCCGGTCGCGCGCTGCACGTAGGCACCGAGGAACTGGTCGGGCAGGAACAGCACCTCCTGCTCTGCCGGCAGTGACGCTACGATCTGCGCCGCGTTAGCCGAGGTGCAGCACAAATCGGCTTCGGCCTTGACCTCGGCGCTGGTGTTCACGTAGGCCACGACCGCGGCACCGGGGTGCTCGGCCTTCCAGTCCCGGACCTGCGGGGCGGTAATGGTGTCGGCGAGCGAGCAGCCGGCCTTTCGGCTCCGGGATCAGCACCGTCCGGTCCGGGGCGAGAATCTTGGCCGTCTCAGCCATGAAGTAGACGCCGGCGAAAACGATCACGCTGGCCGTGCTCTGCACGGCCAGCCGTGACAAGGCGAGCGAGTCACCCACGTGGTCAGCCACGTCCTGGATCTCGGGAGCCTGATAGTTGTGCGCCAGGATCACCGCGTCACGCTGGGCCGCCAGCCGCCGGACCTCTTGCGCCCAGTCCCCGCTCGGGTCCTCGGCCCCATCTCTGGCCGCCTGCTCTCGGTGGCTCCCGGTGCCGTCTGCCCCGTAGCTCCCGCTGCTCTGCTGCGCGTCGCTCCTGGCGCTGGGCTGCCTGTCTCGGGCACCCCCCGGCGCCCCTGGCGCTGAGCTGCGCGTCGCCCCTGGCGCTGAGCGGCCCGTCGGGCACCGGCGCTGTGCTGTGCGGCCACGTCCGTACTGGTCATGATCCGCCCCTCTCCGTCGTGGAGATCTGGTTCTTGACTGAGAGTGTAAAACCGTTTTCGTCTTGGGGTCAAAAACATCTTGGATCGGTAGCATGCGAGCGTGCCGAACAATCACCCGCGGTTCCCTCATGAGGTACTGGCCGTGGTCCTGCAGGTCCGCGCGGGCAGCCTTGCACGTCCTGCTGTGGCAGCGGGCGGAACCGCCGTTCGAGGGCCACTGGGCGCTGCCCGGGCTGGCTGCTCGCTGAAGACGAGCGCCTGGGGACCTCGCTCGGCCACCACCTGGCCGCCAAGGTCGACCTCACCAATATCGCGCACATGGAACAGCTGGAGACGCGCAGCGACCCGGCCCGCGATCCCCGGGGCCGGGTGCTGGCCACGGCTTACCTGGCCCTCGTTTCGTCCGATGCCGAGCCGCGGATTCCGGCGGACACCGCCTGGCACCCGGTGCAGGATTTGCCGCCGACCGCGTTCGACCACGGTTCCATCGCCGAATCCGGTCGGGGAGCGGCTACGGGCCAAGCTGTCCTACACCAACATCGGCTTCGCCCTGGCCCCGGAGACCTTCACGATCGCTCAGCTCCGGGACATCTACGCAGCCTCGGTCGGGCACCCGATCTCGGCCACCAATCTGCAGCGGATCCTGACCCGCCGCGGCGTCATCGAGGCCATGCCCGCGGCGCCCGGCCGACTCCCCGGGGGGCAGGCCCGCCACCCTGTACCGGTTCGTGACCCGGAGCCTGGTCGTGACCAACCCGTTCGCCGCGTCTCGGCCGCCCGCCCTGCCGCCGGCCGCCGCCCCAGTGAGCGCAGCCTCACCAGCCGCCTGACCGGGCCCGGTCATCCTGGCGGCCCGGCTCGCGGGCTCGTTCGCGGTCCCGGCTGGACGCGCCGGGCTGTGCATAAAGCTGTGGAGCACCTGTGAAGAACAGCCGCACTCCTGTGTGCAGGCCGAAAATATCTGGGGATTCCGGGGGTGCACGTTTTCCTAAACGCGCTTAATGGGGAAAGTATATGTCCACACCCTGCGGATAAGAAAAAGCAGAGCTTTTAATTACCGCGCCGCTACGTCAGGTAAGTAATCCGAACATCTATCAGAACTTTATCGTGTCGTTATTCTTATTCAGGACCGTAAAAGCCTCACGCACATAGACGGGGAATCCCAGCTGGTCAGAAGGGGAGGGTAAGCGCGGAATAACGGAATAGCGGCGCGTACGCACCGATCCCGGCGGCGCGGCGCTCACCCTAGCTGAACTGGAGAGCGTGACATGAAGATCAAAATGAGGACAGATGACGTTAGAACGCCCGGCCGGAACGAATGGGCCGAGATGAACGATTGGCTTGCCGAACTGAAGGACGAGAGCCAGGCCGACGAGGGCCGCGACAGCCAAGGCCAGCCTGACCGGTGTGGGCGACGCGGAGCAGGCGAGCGGCCCAGGACCCGCCCACGACGCGAGGCCCGTCCACGACCGGCAGCGCGCGGCCAACGAGGGACGGCCAGCAACGCAAGGACCGCCAGCGACCCGCGGGCCGCCCGCAACGCACGCCCCGTCCAGGACCCGCGGCCCGTCCAGCCGACCCGCGGCCCGTCCACGACCCGCGGGCCGCCCGCGAGGCCCGCCGCGACCCGCGGCCCGTCCACGACCCGCAGGCTGGCAGCAACCCACGATCCGTCCAGGACCCGCGGCCCGTCACCGACCCACGGCCCGTCCGCGACCCGCAAGCCACCAGCAACCCACAGCCCGTCCGCGACCCACGGCCCGTCCGCGACCCGCAGGCCGCCAGGAACCCGCGGCCAGTCAGCGGCCCAAGGACCAGACCCGCGGGCCGCGAGCAACCCTCAGCCCGTCCACGACCCGCGGGCGGCGAGGCACGAACGGCCTGGCCGCGTCAACGGCCGGACCCCGGCCGCGCCCCCGATGCGGGCGGTGATCGGGGACGAGCTGCGGATGCCGATCATGTGGTGCGAGATGGGCTCGTGCATTTCGTGGCACGCCGATCCGTCCGCACTCGGCGAGGCCGACAACCGGGCCCGGGCCATCCAGGCCGGATGGCGGATCGACGCACTCGGCCGCATGACCTGCCCGCAGTGCCAGCAGACCACCGTGGCGTTCCGGGCCACCCGCCCGGTCGTGCTGTGGGACCGGGCCACGGCCATAGCCATGGCCGCCCGGGCCGCCGCGCCCCGTTACCGCACGACGGGTACGGCCGGCCGGGCAAGCGATCGCCGCCCTCGCCCGGTCGTCGGCCGCCAGTGAGCGGCGGGACGGGCCTGATGATCCAGGAGCATGCGACGCTGACGACGGCCATGGCCGGTAGGGCCAGCGGCAACTGGCGACGGTCGCTGGATCCCGCCGCCGCAGGCTGGGCCTGCCTGCCGGACGTCGCCTTGTGCGCGCCTGGCCCGAGCAGCGGGCCGGTCCACGTCGCGCGCGCATTCACTGTGGAGACTTTGCGCCGGTGGGGTGCCACCGATCGCTGCGAAGACATCGTGATCGTCGTGTCCGAGATGGTGACCAACGCTCTGCGGCACGCTCAACCGAGGCCCGTTGATACCGGACCAGGCGGTACCCAGCGCCGCCCGGCTATCCGGCTGGGCCTGTACGACCCGGGGCCATGGGTGCTGTGCGCGGTGGCCGACCCCAGCCGGACCGTTCCGGTTACCCGCACGCACAGCTCACTCGACGAGACCGGCCGCGGGCTGCAGATCATCTCCGCGCTCAGCGATGACTGGGGGTACACCATCCCGGACGAGGCAGGCAAAGTAGTCTGGGCCATGTTCGCCCGCCGCTGACGCGGCTGTTTCCCGCCGTGAACGCTGACTCTCTCCGGTGACCAGACTCGCTGACGCGCTGGAGCGGTTTCTGCTGCCGCTGGTGGTGACAGCCGCCGCGGCAGGCATCGCGTTTCCCGGCCTGGGGCGGCGCCTCGACGCCGCGAACGCGATCCTCGCCACGCTGGCGGTGCTGGTGTTCTGCACCGGAGCATGCCTGACCCTCACCGATATCGCCGCGCTCAAGACCGCCTCCCGGCGTCTGCTGCTGGTGCTGGCGGTCACCACGGTCACCTTGCCCACGTTCGCCTGGCTGGCCAGCCACCTCGTCAGCGGACCGGCCTTGCGCGGCGGCATGCTCGCGGCGGGTGTCGCACCCACGGAGGTCGCCTCGGTGGCCCTGACCGGCCTGGCCGGGGGCGAGGCCGCCCTAGCTGCTGCGCTGCTGGCCGGATCCACCGTGGTCACCGTCTTGCTCGCCGGGCCGATCCTCGCTCTCCTGGGCGCGCACTCGACGACCTCACAGCTCGGGCTGCTGGCCACGCTGGCTCTGGTCGTCGCGTTGCCGCTGGCAGCAGGCTTCGCGATGCGATCCCTCGATCCGCTTGGCGGGCGCGAGCAGCCTCTGCTGCGGATCATCGCCGCGCTCAGCCTGCTGGTCCTGCTCTGGGAAGTCGCCAGCGAGTTGCACATTAGGGTCAGCGACGCATCCTTGGTCGCCGCCGTGCTGGTCTACCTCGCCTGCGGTGCGGCGCTGGGCTGGCTGCTCGGGACTGGCGCCGCGCCCGCCCGGCGCACGGCCGTCTTCCTGTCTACCGCGATGCGCGATTTCGCCGTGGCCGCCGGGATCGCCGCCAGCGCCTTCGGCGCGCCCGCCGCAGCACCCCTCGGCGTCTACGGCATCCTGGTGCTGGTCTTCGGCTCGGCCGCCGCGAACCTGATCCGGCGACGGCGGGACCGGTCCGGGCAACCGATGCGCTGACCAGGGCAGCGCGGCCAGCGCCGGGGCCAGCTGGTCGAGATGGTCGCCACCCGGGCGCTGGAGGGGCGTCACCCCGGAGCCACGGGGCGGGCCGGTACCGGTGCGGACGATCAGGTCAGCCGCCGAACGTGTGTGAATAGCCGAAAATACGACATCCGGCTACTCATCCCCAAGGCCGGCCGGGCACGAGAGTTTGTTACCGTTCCGGCGTGGACGCCATCGAGGAATGGACGCAGGCGCAGCGGCGAGTCATCGAGCTGACCCGGTCGCTGTCGGCTGAGCAAGCAGAGCGCCAGGTACCGGCCTGCCCGGACTGGACGGTCACCCAGCTGCTGGCCCACATGGTGGGGCTGAACGCGGACGTGCTGGCCGGGGACGAACCCGAGGACCACAACGCGGCCTGGACCCAACGCCAGGTGGACGTGCGGGCCGGCCGGGACGTCGCAGCTCTCACCGCCGAGTGTGAGGGCCTGACCGAGGCCATGCGGAGCTGGATGCGGGAGCACAACAGCCGGCCGTTGAACGACGTAATCATCCACGAGCAGGACCTGCGCGGCGCCGTCAGCCGACCTGGGCGCGGATACGGCCGGCCGGCGGCGATCCGGGACCTGATGGCGAGGCGGTTCGCGGACCGGGTCGCGGCCGCCAAGCGGGCGCCCGTCTTGCTGTGGAGCCCGGCCTGGGTGTTCGCCACCGGCGAGGGAGAGCCCGGGCTGGAGCTGTCCGCGCCGGACTTCGACCTGGCCCGGGTGCTGATGTCCCGCCGCACCGCAGCGCAGCTGCGCGAGTGGACCACCGGCGGCGACATCGAGGAGTACCTGCCGCTGTTCAGCGGGCTGGGGCCGTTGCCGGACCGCCCGCTGCCGAATGAACAGTCCGCTGCCCGATGCGCGTCGCGCCCTGGACGCCGACGACTGCGTTGAATAGCGGGCCGGTGCTGCCCCGGACGACAGCTTGGTCAAACCGGTCGGCCTCCCTGGTCGGCTCTGCCCTCACCAGTCCGACAGGACAGCGCACCGGAACGCGACGTTGCCGCGCCGCCTCACATTCCGGCGGGCTGGGCTGTCGTATTGCTGAGACGAACGCACCATCCAGCGGGCCGCCGGCCCGGGCTGTGACCGGGAGAACGACAAGGAGATGGCCATGGAACCGGGTCTCAACCGCTCCGGACCGCCAGTCGTGCAACACCGCAACGCTGGCACAGGACAGGACGAAAGGCAGGGAAACCGATGGGCGACCTTCAGGCCATCGCCGACCGCGTTGAGATCGAGGCGCTGCGCGGCGAGTTCACCGACGCGGTGATGACGAACGACCACGACCGTTTCGCGTCACTGTTCACACCCGACGGCGCAGTGCGGATCCCGCTCGGCAACATCGAGGCCGCCGGCCCAGAGGAGATCCGCGCCCTCAGCCAGCGGCGGCAGGCTCTCGCGGACTATTTCGTGCAAACCACCCACCCGGGCACGATCCAGCTTGACGGCGACACCGCGACCGGCCGCGCCTACCTCAGCGAGCTGGCCCGTGGGCGCGACGGCAGCTCGCATCTGAACTACTTCGTATACCACGACCGGTACCAGCGCACCCCAGACGGCTGGAAGTTCATCGAGCGGGTCGCCGAATTCAGATACCTCGACACCACACCGCTGGCGGGCTCGGCGCCCCACGCAGCGGAAGGCGCCGGCTGACCCGGCGGCCGGGTCTGCGGCAGCTTCGTCGGTGAGGATGCGCAGAGCGCGGAGCCCACCGGGCGAGGCGAACCCCGGCCTTCGGCTAAGCCGACATGCGTACTGGCGCAAACTCCCTGGGTTCACTGTCGGCGCTCTGCCCGCCAAGCTGCCACGTCAGGCGCGCTGAGCCCTTGCGGGACAAGGAAGAAAGAGCAGAAGCCCGCGTTTGCCGAGTAGGCAAGAGCGAAAGATGACGATGCCATCGCTGCTGGTCAGAAGCCCAGGCTCGCAGGTATTCCTCGCAGAGCCACGGCGTGATGAGCGTCAGCCGCCCGAGCGAGCCTTTCAGGGCAGCAATCCTGCGGCTTTTATCACCTGGTTCGATGGGACTTTCCGCCACCATTTGCAGTACGTGCCTAATGAACTGACGGCGTCTTTCCAGGAACGCCGACCAGTGATCCTCGTCGGCGTCCATAATCGACTTGTTCTGGTCCAGCAGCCAGTAAAGTCCCTCGGCCAGTACGTCACCCAGTTCTTCGGCCCGCGCCCGGTCGGGATTCCGGAACGGATCATACGGGTCCTGGATAACCTGCCCCGCAATCGCAGCAGGCTGCAGACGCTTGTCACCGTTTAGCAGAAAGAACCAGTCTTCATTGTAAATATCGGGAAAGAACGAATTACTGCGCTCAATCTGGACGGCGAGGGCTCCCCCGCCGATGAAGGACTGCTGGTGACCGCCAGCATCGCGGTAAGCATGACAGACAACCGAATTGTCCGGGAAGCCGACATTTTTCAGGCCAACCGCATTATAGACATCCAGGAGGCCACTGGCCTCTGTACGTCATCGGCCTCAAGGCCAGTCATGTCGTCGTCGAGGAAAAGGATCGGGACCAGCTGAGCATATGGCCGAGCATGAGGGCAAAGTTGCGTTTGGCACTGGTGTCAGTCTGCGCGCAAAGACCGTTCCGGCCAGCTTGCGCGAGGTTTCCCAATCGGGCAGGCGGAGCCTCGCTGGCGCTGGCACGTCAATGGCGATCAGGTCGACGCCCTGGTATGCATCGTACCGCCCCGGCGGCTGATGTCCATTTTCCGCTGTGCAGCGTGACCAGGGTGCAGTCCAGGTTGCGAGCCAGCCTCGCCGCCCCGGCCAGATACGCTGGGCGCCGCGCTGTCGGAATGATGATGGCGTCGATTCCCTGCCGCGCCGACGAGGAATTGACCGGGGACCACAGCAGGCACTCGTGCGATCCATGATGATAGTGTGTCGCTGCGCCAGGCACCGCTACTCGGCCCATTCAAAGAGCGTGTGATCGCCAGTCGTCCAGTCCGGGGTCACTGCCGCCCCGTTGATGATCGGCACCCGTGTCACAATACAGTAGGAGGGCGCTATCGCCGAACTTTGTCCTTAGGTAATCAGCGTTACGATTACGAAATTTTGCGTCGGTTAGGGTACGGACCGCACCATAGGTTCCCCGGCTGTACATTCCGTTGCAGACCGTAACAGTCCGTTCGTGGTTAAAGGGATTCACCGCCCGGCGAAAAGGGCGACATCTTCGCGCAGAATCGTCTGATCACCCAATTTTTCCAGGACCGGGCGAAATTGACTGCCTGCCCACCGCCCTCCACCTCGAAATACTGGCCGCCTTCGGTGTCCCAATCGGCGACCTGCTGAACGGGTAGCTGGAGCTTCTGCAGGCTGAACTCGTGGCCTCATTCCAGTCGATCCCTCCCAGGGTGGCCAGGTGCGAGGTCAGGTCGTCGGGGCAAGCTTGCCGGCGATGCGGAGGTTCACCTGGGTGGCTGGATTGAAGGCGCGGAGGTGACCGAACAGTTCGAACAACGCATCGAGCTCTGCGCAGGTGAGAAGCTCAACGTAGTAGGGGTCCGCGACGTCCGTGTACGGAATGTCCGCCAGCTTCTCATCAGGCCACCGCGCGCAGACGATCTTGACGTCCTCCCCGTCGACGAACTCCACGGCCCACCGTTGAGGGGCGCCCGACTGGATTGGGCTGACGGGCGCTGGCCGGTGCGGTGCCGACCGACAAGGCGCCGCTGCGCAGATGCATCACTCCTGCCTCAGGTCATTCATGACCTGTCGTTCCTCGTCATTCAGATCGTGCGGGCTGATGGCCCGGGCGGGATCGCTGTCGAAGCAACGTCCGGAGGCGAACACCGCGGCGTATGCCTCAATCTGGACAGCGGCGGAATGTGCGGCTTGGTCCGCGACTCCCAGGACGAGATCAGCGGGAATTACCCCGAGCGCCTCGGCGAGCTCGGGCTGTGTGATCTTCCGGTCCGGCCAGTGATTCTCCCGGAGAGCACGCAAATGCTGCGCCACAGCAGTCGCGGATCTTGAGTGCCCACGCCGCGCCTCATTCATCTGAACTTCAGTCTTCACCTTAAGCACTCCATACCACGATAAACAGGCAATGAAACCGCAGGTAGAGCCAGTACCGGTACCTCGGCAGGTCAGCGGGCAGCAGGCGACGCCTGGAGCCGCAAACACCGGCAGGTGTATTGCTGAACATAAGGAGGTATAGCACGCTTTAAGGAAGACCACCTCAGACTCTCGTCACGGGAGGCCTAGAAGTTAACAGCAAACTGAAGCTCAGCGCAAGGCTGAAATGAACGTCCCGCCCGGGCCGAAGGATCATCCGGGCCCGCCCGCCTCGCCATGGTCGCACAGACCACGCGGGCATCCCTGCGCCAACAAGGATGCCCGCATTTTCGGACCCGAGCGCGCTCTCACACACGAAGGAAGCCCCGTGCATACTTTAGTCCCCCACTGCTGGTGGCAACCACCCTATGTGCTTACCGGCTCAGGGATTTTCCGGCTGCCGCCACCCAGTCGACGGCCCAGGCCCGCAGTCCGCCGGAAGCGTGACCGCGGTCCTCCTCGCGGTGATCATCGTCCTGGTGGGCGCGATGGTGAGCACACTGCGCACGCTGGGTGCACTGCTGTCAGAACTGCTGCGAGCCACGGTCAAGATCACATCTGCCCTCGTCACCATTGTCGCGGTCATCGCCCTCTTGCTGGTGGTGGTGATTCATCACTAGGCACTGAAGTCCGGATGGTGATGCGTCTCACCCCGCAGCGATCGAGACTCTTGAGGCGCGTCCGGCGCCGCGCCGGACGGGCCACTGCCTCCCGCGGCGAAGTTAACTTAGGTACTTTGCCGACTTAAAATTTACCCGAGGAACAAGATCCATACCCGTGAATGACAGCAAAGATAGCTTGCCAGCATCGGCGATCCTGTGTAAAATTCCCCGTTTATGCTGGATATCAAGCGGCTCACCCGCGATGATTGGCTTGCGCTGCGAAATATCAGGCTGGCAGCTTTCATGAATCTCCTGGGGCATTCCTCTCCACGTATGCCAGGGAAGAATCGTTCGGGGAAAATAGCTGGCGCGCCGAATTCGACCGGGGCGGCTGGTGCGTCGGTTTCGCCGAGGCCAGCCGTCAGCCTGCTCGGCGTAACTCGGGAGCCAGATACACCACAGCACCAGTGTTACCCGGAATACGTCTCGGTATCACCTCGATGCCGCCGTTCCGGTGTCGCTGCCATTATGCTCACTGTCATACTTGACCAGCTTCGGGCTTCCGGCGTCCGAACCGCCTTCCTCTGGGTGCTCGATGGGCATGCCGCCGTCCGCCTCTATAAACCGCTTGGGTTCGTCAGCACCAACCACCGTCAGCCGCTCGCGGACTTTCCGGGCCGAAGCGAGGAGCGTATGGAGCTGGACCTCGGCGGACGGATCTGGTGACCGCGCGAGCGCCCGCGAGTTCCGGAAGGCGCCATCCGGCGCGGCTAGCCGTCCGGGACGATCGCGTAGGTGAGGAAGGAGCGGCCGTTACCGCCGTCTGGCTGCGGTGAGGCGGAACGGCTTCTTGCGGCTGGTCTCGCCGAAGAGCCGCTCGCCGGCCCCCACCACGACCGGGAAGACGGTCAGCCGCAGCTCGCGGTGGCCTGAGGGCCAACTTAGTTGCGGGCACTCGCCGTACGCGCTTCCCACTCGGGCCTGGTTAGCGCGTACTCGACCTGGCCGTGCCCGGCGCCTTCGATGACGTCGGCTCCCTCGAATGGGGTGGTGTGCCACCAGCCTCAGGCCGCATTTCTCCATGACGCGCCGGGATGCGGTGTTGACCGTCATGGTGTCGCGCGAACACCCGCTCGACGCCAAGGTCGGTGAGTCCCATGTCGATCAGAGCGCGCGACCCCTCAGTGGCGTAGCCCTTGTTCGACACCGGGCTGCGCAGCCGGTAGCCGAGCTCGATGTTGGTGATGTCGGCGCCCGTGGCCAGGGCGGAGGGCTGGAACCAGCCCAGGAACTCCCCGGTGGCGGTGGACTCCGGCCGCCCAGGTGCCGAGCCTGTCGAACCGCTCGTAGACGGCCAGATGGAAGGGAATGATCGGGTCCCGGATCTCCGCGCGGGGTGTTGGCCTGCCTCCGGTGAGGTAGCGCATCACCTCCGTGTCGTTGTTCAGGTCGAACAGGGTGTCGACGTCGTCGCGGTGAACTCGGCGCAGAGCCAGTCGCGGTGTTTCCAGGATGATGTACATGTCTCGATTTCTCACGAACCACGAGCATGCAGGCAGCAAGCCACTACGGCAGGCAAGAATCAGCAGAGAAAGGGCACACCTGCCACCGGGAACAACTAAGAATTTGCGGGCCATTATCCATTGCGGAAGGCGATTACGGCATATGCTTCGCCAGTGCCAGCGCTAAAAATATCACTCAGGGCCGTTCAGGGCAGGCGCAGGTGATGAATAGCTGTTGTGGCGAGTCAACTAAAGATCATCAACGGCGGGGGTTTCAGAAGGGTATGGCCGGCCACGCGGCCCGAATTGGGACGATCACCCGGGCCGGCTGCACTACGGGTGTATACCTGCCCCACCCGGCGCGTCCCGTACGGCTGCACCGCTGATCGGCGCGGGTTTTCCGCACATAGCGCGCACTTCCGCGCCGCTACTTTGGCCCCGTTGTGCCTGGACTGGGTTTTGCTGCTACCTGGCGTTTTACCAGGCCTGAGGTCGTTCTTCGAGGGGCGATATCGGCGATGGACCTGACCTGGATGAAGATCATTACCTATGAAACGCCTGGTGGGCATGAGCGAAGTGACCGGTTCGAATCAGCCCAGATGACAGCAAGCAGGCACGGGAAGGGCCTTATCGGGCACTGCCTGCAAAAGACGCTCCTCCAACCGATCAGCGGGATGACCGCTGTATTGGCCCCACGGCCGAAGCTGGGCGTTGCAGGCGGAGGTGCGAACTCGCTTGGAAATCGCTCGACCCGAGGGTCAGAGAACCGGTGCGGAAACCCGCGATAGGGACTGCGGCAATGGGGGCTGCCGGTGATGGGTTGCCGGTGGATGGCGGCGCGAGGTCGGCGTGGGTGTGGGCCGGATGTGGGTGCTGGCGCCGGGCTGGGGTCGGGGCAGCTGAGCCGTGCTGGGTCTGCTGGGGCGCTGGAGGTGCCCCGGCCGCGGCGCCGGTGCCTTGGGGAGCGTAGTCAGCGGATATCCCTGAAATGCTCCCGGTAGGCGGGGGCGCCGGCGCGGGGCCGCCGGGTACGGCGCGGCGAACGACTCAGCAGTCACCACAGCACCAGGGGCACCTGGTTACGGGGCCGGGCCACAGGCCCGCGGGGCGGGGGGGGGGGGGGGAGGGGGGGGGGGGGGGGGGGGGGGGGGGGGGGGGGAGGGTTGCGGTGCGGGGGCGGCGGCGCGGTGCGGGGGCAGCGCTGGTGTCTCGGTGGAAGTGCCTCGCCGCTGCGTTCGGGGATGCCGGTCAGCATCGGTGTTGGCGGCTGTCGATGGTGACCGTCTGGCCTGCCTACGGGTAACGGTGCTGATTCCCGCGCTGCGCGGCTGGCCGCGGGCCGTCACCAGCGGCGCAGGGCTGGTGGTCGTTGTCATGCTGTGCACGGACGTGATCATCTCCGCCGTCGCCGACGGCGAGCGGCAGGCCGCGATATGTACGTCAGGATCCTGGCACGGCACTGGCATCTACGAAGCCACGAGGAACTGCGTGCAGAACTGAGCTACGCGCGCATGGCGTCACCGTGGGACCGGCGACCGGCCAGGCTCCACCTCAGGACCTTCTCGAGGCGCCGTAGCCCATGAGGGCGGCGATCATGAGGGGCGCTGCGGGGGCGCTTGCATATTCGCCACCGGCCGCCGGGCGCGGCCGCGTAGGCCTCGTCCTGCCAGGGATGCTTGAGCGTCCGGGGCGCCGCCGGTGTGCAGGTCGTGCACGGCCAGGCGCCAGCCGTCGGCACCCTGGGTGGTGGCGGGCTCGAAGGCCTGGACGCCGAAGTGGTGCGCGCCCGCGTTCGCCGCCGCCAGGCCCGTTCTTCGGCGCCGACCGGGTGCGCGTCGGCGGGGCGACGTTCAGCGAGACGGTGGCGCCGTCCTGCCGGGCGACGGTGGCGCGCCAGCGCTGCAGCCGCTTGGCCAGCGCGTAGTTGGGCCCCTGCTGCGCCACGAGGCTGTCGTTGATGCCCGGGCACGGCATCCGTCAGGTAGGCGCGGCGGAGCAGTCGGCCACCGGAGAGGGCCCGGAGCGGCAAGCTGGCCATCTTGACCGACGGGCGACCCGCAGGGCCGCGAAGGCGCGCAGGGCTGCCTCGACCGCATCGTCCGGGACAGCCAACACGTCCGTCGGCGTGGCGAGGAAAGCGAGGGTGACGTCGGGGCGCGCCGCCTGCAGGCGCACCATCAGCGCGTCGACGGCACTGCTGACCCGCACGTTCGCCGCGCCGTCGGCGTAGACGTAGTTGCCCAGCACCAGCGGGCCATCCACCGAAGCGATCCAGTCCGCGGCCGTTGGGAATGTCACCGGCCAGGTCGAGGCCCGCGTTCTGGGCGAGGGAATGGTGCATCGGAGGCCCCGGATCGCTGGGCCGCCTCGCGGTCGGCGACCGGAATCCTCCAGCGTGCCCCCGCTGCGGTGCGCCATATCCAGGACCCGAGGCCCAGATGGCCGGGCCGGGCAGGTCGACGCCGATCGCCCGGGCGCCCCAGCTCAGCAACGCTGGACAGCGGTCCTATCTCGGCGCCCGCTCCAAGCACCACGACCGTCCTGCCCTGGCAGGGGGAGCCACTCCGGATGGGCCACGACGGCGCGGACGGCTTCGGCGCACGACGGCTCGATGACCCCGGCGGCCGCCCAGGCGTCCAGCCGCCGCAGCAGCGCGTCACCATGCAGCCGCTCCCCCCGGTAGGGCGCACCAGCAGTTGCCGGTCCGCGCTAGCCCGGTGCCCTCGAGACCGTGACCGTCGCGAAGGGAAGGACCACGTGCCAGGCGCCGAGCGGAAACGGCATCGAGCCCGGTCTCCGTGCCGTCGCCGTCGATGACCCGCATCCGCCCGGTGCAGCGGACTCCAGCCCGTCCTGGGCCACCCACCACACGCCGCCTCCCGCGACGGCAGCCCCGCCTCGATCCGGCGGCGGAAATGAGCGAGGTAGCCCTTCCGCCAGTTCTTCTCGCTCCCCCGCCGCCAGCGCCCCGGACTTGTCGGCCTTCACGCAGCGCATCCGCGACCACGGACCGGCCCAGCACTGACGTGCTCCTGCGGCCGTCCGCAGTGAACGCGGGGAAGTCAACGCGGGCCAGCTGATAGCTGATCATCGGAAATCACCCGGGAAACCCCTGGCTTTAGCCATGGGGAGGAAAGGGCGGCATCAGACGTTGCGCTGGTTCTCGACATAGCGTTTGACAACCTCCAGGGTCGCGCCGCCCACAGTGGCGACGAAGTACGAGTTGGTCCATAGGGTCGGCAGCCGGGGCCGCAGGCACGGGATCTCCTGCCGCAGCAGCCGGGAGGAGCGGCCTTTGATCTGCTTGACGAGCCGGTGGATGCCGAACTGCGGGTCGCAGACCACGAGCAGGTGCACGTGGTCGGGCATCGTCTCCAGCTCCACGATGGGTGCGTCCCGTTCCGCGCACACCTCGCGGATGATCTCCTTGAGCCGGACGTCCACGGCCCCGGTGATGACTTTCGGCGGTACTTGGGGCACCAGACCACGTGGTAGGTGCAGCGGTACACGACGTTGTTGCTTGACCTGGCCTCTTCCACACGCACAGCATATAGCTTCGACCTGTATATGTCGGGTGGCTGAGACGGTGCGTTACACCTACCGGCTGCGCCCCGGCGCGCAGGCGGAACGGCACTGCTCCAGGAGTGGGGCCGGTGCCGGTGGCTGTGGAACGAAGCCGTCCACCAGCAGAAGACCGGGAACAAGCCCACGCTGTGCAAGCTGTCGAAGCTGCTCACGCAGGCGCGGGCCCGGTGCGCGTGGCTGCGGGACGGCTCGCAGGTCGCCCAGCAGCAGGCGCTCCGCACCTACGGCACCGCGCTGGAGCATGCGGTCAAGGTCAAGGGCAGGCGCAAGCCCGTCGTCAAGCGCCGTAAGGACACGCTGCCGTCGCTGGAATACACCACCCGCGGCTTCTCCCTCCGGGACGGCCGGCGGTCTTGCCGAAAGGCGTGCGCATCCCGGTCGTGTGGTCCCGGGAACTGCCGTCCGGCCCGGAAAGCGTCCGGGTCTGCCAGGACCGCCTCGGCCACTGGTACGCCTCGTTCGTCGTCCGGCGGGAGGTGCGGCCAGCGCGGGAAGCGGACGGCCGTATCGGCATCGACTGGGGTGCCGCCACGACCGCGACGGCCACCGACCCGGCCTACGACCTGCCCTACGGCGGTCACCGCAAGCGCTGCGCCGCCGACCTGGCCGGGCGCAGCGCCGATGTCCGCCGCGCGGCAGGCGGGCAAGCCCCAGTCCAGGGGCTACCACCACGCCAGGGTCCAGGCCGCGAAGCTCCACCAGAAGGCGGCCCGGCAGAACACCCACGCCGCCCGCGTCTGGGCCAGGCGCGTCGTGGACGATCACCAGGTGATCGCCGTCGAGGACTTCCGGCCGCTTTTCCTGGCCAAGTCCACCCTGGCACGCAAGGCCGCGGACGCCGCGATCGGCGCGGCGAAACGGGAACTGATCGAGCGGCCAGCGGGCGGGCCGGAAGGTGGTGCTGGTCCCGCCCGCCTGCACCACGATGACCTGCGCGGAGTGCGGAACGAGAGACAAGGTACGCCTCGGGCTGGCTGAACGAACCTTCGGTGCGAGTCCTGCGGATACCGCAGGCCGGGACCTGAACGCTGCGAGGGTGATCCTCGCCATGGCAGAACGCGGCCATGCCGGTGCCGACGACGTAAGACATCCTTCCGCCTCCTTCCGGTCGCGGGCGGTACGCGGTCCGAGCCTGAAATCCCCCGGCTTTAGCCGTGGGAAGCGCTAATTCGCTCCCGTCGTTATGATCAGCCAACCACGGCGCGCCCGGTCTGGCCATGCCTCACAGGGCGGGCGGGGCCGTCAGCTCCGGCCAGCCGCTTCAGGGTCATCACTTTCATTCGAGGACGCCGCTCCCCCCATAATGTGACGTCGGCCATTTCCGTGAGGCCTCATTTCTGCAGGTTAGAGGCCGCACCAAAGGACAGCGAGGGAGCATCGATTATGCCGAATGACAGTGCCGACAGTTGAGAAATTATCAACGGTTGAGCTAAACGCCCGCCCGGCGGCCGGGAACGCGCGCAGCACGAGCGGTGTCTAGAGGACGTGCCGTCCTTGCAGGTGTGGAGGTCGATCTGGCTGGGCAGCAAAACAGGCCAAAGGGGCCATTATGGCGCTGCGTGAGCGGGACATGGTGAACACTCCGATCGTGGAGCTGCCCGGAGCCATGGTGCTCCGCGGCCGTGACCGTGGTGCTGCCCACCTACAACGAGGCCGCCAACCTGCCGGTCATCGTCGCGGCGCTCTTCAGCCTGCCGCTGAACGGCCTGCGATCCTGGTGGCGGACGACAACTCGCCCGATGGCACCGGCGACGTCGCCGATCGCCTCGCCGAGCGGTACGGCGAGGTCAGGATGAGCGTCGTGCACCGGCCTGGCAAACAGGGCCTGGGGCGGGCCTACGTGGACGGCATGATCCGCGCGATCGAGGCCGGCGCCGAGTTCGTCGTGCAGATCGACAGCGACCTGTCGCACGCGCCGAATATCTGCCGCAGATGCTCGGCACCCTGCTGGCCACCGATGCCGACGTCGTTGTCGGCTCGCGGTACGTGGCCGGGGCCAGCCTGGCCAGCGAGTGGCCCTGGCCCGGCTGGTCCTGTCCAGCTTCGCCAACGGCTACGTTTGCACCCTGCTGCGGCTCGGCATCCGGGACGCCACCGCCGGCTTCCGGCTGTGGCGCAGCTCGGCGCTGCAGGTCATCGACCTCGCCAGCGTCCGCAGCAACGGCTACAGCTTCCAGGTCGAGATGAGCTACCGGGCGGTCCAGCACGGCCTCGAAGAGCGTCGAGGTGCCCATCCACTTCGCCGAACGCAGTGCGGGGAGAGGAAGATGAGCCTGCGAGTGCAGCTGGAATCGGCGCTGCTGCCATTCCAGCTCTGGCTACGCGCCGCCCGGAAGGCCGGCCGGAGGAGAACAGGAGCATCAACAAGGCCCTGAGCGTGGGGCTGGGTGACAGGCGCCCGGCGCAGCACCGCGGTGATGCCGCCGGGGACACGCTGGGCCGGAGCGGTCGGTTGCACCCGGCCCGGGCGGGGGTAGGGCGGCCGGGCAGGGAATACTGACGGCATGGGGCAGGGCCGGGGCGCCGGGTGAAGGCGCGTGAGGTGCTGGCCGCGCTGCTGGATGCGGGCACGTTCCGGTCCTGGGACACCGCACCCGCCGACGTGCGGCCGGATCCCGCCTACGCCGCCGATCTGGCCGCGGCCCGGGAAGGGACCGGCCTGGACGAATCGGTGATCACCGGCGAGGGCCGGATCGGCGGTCACCGGGTGGCCGTGGCCGCCAGCGAGTTCGGTTTCCTGGGCGGGTCGATCGGGGTGGCCGCCGGGCAGCGCCTGACCTCGGCCGCCGAACGGGCCACAGCCGGGCGACTGCCCCTCATCACCCTGCCCGCCTCCGGTGGGACCCGCATGCAGGAGGGCACGGCCGCCTTCCTGCAGATGGTCAAGATCACCGCAGCGGTGACCGCGCACCAGGCCGCCCATCTGCCCTATCTCGTCTACCTGCGGCACCCCACCACTGGCGGGGTGTTCGCGTCCTGGGCCTCGCTCGGCCATGTCACCCTGGCTGAGCCGGGCGCGCTGGTCGGGTTCCTCGGCCCCCGGGTGTACCAGGCCCTGCACCACGCACCGTTCCCCGACGGTGTCCAGACCGCCGAGAACCTGCACGCCCACGGCCTCATCGACGCCGTGGTCAGCGCCGACGGGCTCGGCGAGCTGATCGCCGGCCTGCTCACCGCGATCACTCCCGGGCGCCGCGCCGCCCCACGGTCCGGGACCGCCGGGAGCACGGCCAGGCCGGCCGCGGCGGATGGGCTGGCCGGGACCGGAGGACACGGCGGGACCCGAGAGCCTGACACGACCAGAGAGCACGGCGGGACCGAAGAGCCCGGCCGGATCGGACAGCCCGATGGGGCTCCCGTGGCCAGTGAAACCGAAAGGCAGGCCGGGACGGCCTGGACGTCGGTGCTGCGGACCCGCCAGGCCGAGCTACCCCGGCGCCCGCGACCTGATCCGGGCCGCCGCGACCGACGTCGTGGCCCTGCACGAGACCGGCCTCATCCTGGCCGTGGCCCGGATCGGCGGCTATCCATGCGTGCTCGCCGCGCAGGACCGGCACGGCCCGCCGCCTGGCCCGGCGGCGCTCCGGGTGACCCAGCGCGCTATCCGTCTCGCTGACGGGCTGCGGCTGCCGCTCGTCACCGTGATCGACACCCTGGGGGCCGAACTGTCGGCGCAGGCCGAGCAGGACGGCCTGGCCGGTGAGATCGCAAACTGCCTGGCCGCGCTGGTGGCCGTGGGGACACCCACGATCTCGGTGCTGCTCGGCCAGGGGACGGGCGGCGCGGCGCTGGCCCTGCTGCCCGCGGACCGCACGATCGCTGCCGAACATGCCTGGCTGGCCCCGCTCGCCCCGGAAGGCGCCAGCGCCATCGTCTACCGCGACACCAGCCACGCCGCCGAACTCGCGGCGCGGCAGGGCATCGGGGCCGCCGACCTGGCCGCCCACGGCATCGTGGACGAGGTGATCCCGGAAACACCCGGCGAGCCAAACGGCCTCTGCGCCGGGCTCGGCACCGCCCTGCACCACGCCCTGGCCGCCCTCACGGCGGAGGACGAACCGGCACGGGCCGAGTCGCGCGCCCGCCGAATCCGCGGTCTGGGGGGCTGAGCAGGCCTGGTCCGGGACAGCCGGGAGGTGCCCGCAGCCGCCGAAGCTGGCCGCCGCTCCTTGACTTATGCAGGTAGATACCTGCATATTGAGCTGGTGAGTGAAGCCGCGGTGTTCCGGGCGCTGGCCGATCCGACACGTAGAGCCCTGCTGGACAGGCTCAGCGAACGCAATGGCCAGACCCTCGGGGAACTGTGCGGGCCGCTGGCGATGGCACGGCAGTCGGCGACCCAGCATCTAGGCGTGCTGGAGGCCGCGAACCTCATCTCCACCGTTCGCCGGGGCCGGGAGAAGCTGCACTATCTCAACCCCGTCCCAATCTGGGACATGCAGGAACGCTGGATCGATAAGTTCGAACGACCACGGCTGCGGGCGCTGAGCGCCATCAGGCAACGAGCAGAGGAGGGCGGCATGACCGGCCGGCCGAGCTATGTCGTACGTGACCTACATCGAAAGTTCGCCCGAGCGGGTGTGGGAAGTGCTGACCGATCCGGACCTGACCGGCCAGTACTGGGGGCACAGCAACGTCTCCGACTGGCAGGCCGGCTCGCGGTGGGAGCACCGGCGCGTGGACGGCTCGGGCATCGCCGATGTGATCGGCACCGTGCTGGAATCGGTGCCGCCTCGGCGGCTCACGCTGACGTTCGACGCCCCGGGTGAGGTCGCGCAGGGAGGGCCGTCCACGGTGACCTTCGACATCGAGCCCTATCACGAGATCGTCCGGCTCACTGTCACGCACGAGAACCTGGCCGGCAGCGATGCCCTGGAGGCGGTCTCGGCCGGCTGGCCGGCGGTGTGCGCCAACCTCAAGTCCCTGCTGGAGACCGGGCATGTGCTGCCCCGCGCACCATGGGAGATGCACGCCGAGCTGCGCGCCGCGCAGATGGCCCGGAACGATCCTGGCCCTGCGGGCTCCTAGGCCCGGTCAGACCTTGGTCAGCTTAGCGCACGGTATCTGGATCCACACCCGCCGGGGGCCGAAGTCGACGATCAGGGAGTTGTCGTCCCCGACGAGGATGACGCGGCCAAGCCCATACCTGTCATGCGTCACCCGGTCCTGCACCGCATACTGCTCCGCAGGCGGCTGAGCGACGGGCTCTTTGTTGAAGGGACTTTCGGACAGGAAACGCCGGGATGCGGCGCGTTCAGGCTTCATCTCTTCCAGTATGCGCCTGCGCAGGCACTTCTGTTCATTTCCTCAGCATGGTTGTACAGAGCCGTTACCAGTCAGCGACCGCGGCGGCCGCGGAAGCCGGCCGAAAGTGCTGCCGCGCCGCGGCCGGTCCCCGCTACCGCGGGGGCGGTCTCCAGCCGGGTGGTCGCCCGCGCTGGCGCCCTGACCGGTGCGGCGGGTTCGCCGGCGATCGAGCGCAGCAGCGCCGACCGCGGGGTGACCGTAGCGGCCAGCGGGACGACACGGGCCTTCCGCATCAGGGCCCGCACGTCACCAGCCTGGGCCGGGGTCTGCAGGGTGATGACCATCCCGGCGGCGCCGGCCCGGGCGGTCCGTCCCGACCGATGCAGGTAGGCCTTCGGCTCGGTGGGTGAGTCGGCGTGGATGACCAGGTCGATGCCGTCGACGTGGATACCCCGGGCGGCAATGTCGGTCGCGACCATAACGCGGACCGAACCGTCGGCGAAGGCCGCGAGATTCCGTTCGCGGGAACTTTGCGTGAGGTCGCCGTGCAGTTCGCCAGCGGCTATACCCGCCCGCGTCAGCTGGTGGGCGAGCTGATGCGCGGCGTGCTTGGTCCGGGTGAAGACCAGTGACCGGCCGCTGCCACTGGTGAGCACGGCCACCACCGCGGTCCGGTCAGCCGGGGCGACGGTGAGCAGGTGGTGGATCATCGCGGACGGCGCTTCGGCCGGGCCGACGGCGTGTTCGACCGGATCGGTCATGAAGCGCCGCACGAGAACGTCGACGTCCTTGTCGAGGGTCGCGGAAAACAGCATCCGCTGGCCATCCGGCGGGGTCATGTCCAGCAGCCGCCGCACCACCGGCAGGAAGCCCAGATCAGACATGTGATCCGCTTCGTCGACCACGCTGACCTCGACGTCGCCGAGGTGACAGTGGCCCTGCTCGATCAGATCGGCCAGCCGGCCGGGGCAGGCGACGATGATGTCGGTGCGGGCGCGCAGCGCGGCGACCTGGGGGTTCTGCGGGACACCGCCGAAGACCGTGGCGACGCTCAGGTCCATCGCGCGGGCCAGCGGCGCGAGGACGGCCTGGACCTGGCTGGCAAGTTCGCGGGTGGGCACGAGTACCAGGCCGCGGGGCCGGCAGGCGCTCGTGAAGCCGTCGGCCAGCCGCGCGGCGAGCGGAATCGAGAAGCCCAGCGTCTTGCCGGAGCCGGTCTGCCCCCGGCCGAGGATGTCGAGACCGGCCAGGGCGTCCGGGAGGGTGGCGGCCTGAATGGGAAAGGGGGCGGTGATGCCCTCTTCCGCCAGCGCCGCCACCAACGGCAGGGGCACGCCTGCCGAGGTGAAGGTGACCGTGGGCGCGGCGGCCCCGGGCTGGCCGCGGCGGCGCCTGGGGCGCGGCGGGGCCGCCTGTCCGGTGGGCAGATGCTCAGCAGGTAGAGCGGACATAGAGGTTTCTCCTGGATTCGGGTGGCCGCATTGAGGGCCGCCACCTCCGTGGAAACCAGCTCGCTCTAGAGCAAAGAGTACGACCGGCGCGCTTCATGGCTGCGCCTTCTGCGTGTCGTGCACGCTGCCGCACGGGATATGGGCGGCAGCGTGGATATCAAGGGTCCGGGAGTCCCCGGCCGGGTAAGCGGCCGGGGATACCGGCGTTCCGCGGTATCCGGGATGGACCGGATGCCGCCTCAGCACGTGCTGAAGGTCAGAGGGGCCGGACTCGCTCAGCCTGCGGGCCCTTGGGGCCCTGGGTGACGTCGAACTCAACCCGCTGGTTCTCGTTCAGGCTGCGGTAGCCGCTGGACTCGATCGCGGAGAAGTGAACGAACACATCCTCGCTGCTGTCATCGATGTTGATGAAGCCGAAGCCCTTGTCTGCGTTGAACCACTTCACAGTTCCCTGTGCCATGGTTTGTCTCCTTCCGGGAGATGATGAGCTTGTCCCCGCGTATACGGGGACGCCGCCGCGGGCAGCGACTGCACACCGTCTCCGGTAGCGGCACCGTCCCGCCAGTAAATCCGCGACCGCGGCACCAACCACGTACACAGAAAACTACGACTGCCCTATCTAACCATGTTCCGGCCCGCGCCATTCCGGCCATCCCCCGATTCACCGCCGGCGCGAGCAGTCTGCGCGGGCAGAAGTGGTTCGCCGCAGGTCTTTGCAATCCGCTGCGGTCGCTGCGGAGGGCCGGGCCTGGTCGTGGCCGGGAGTCGTCCGGGGTGGAATATCCCGCGGGTCGGCTTTCGCGCTCCCGGGGGACCCTGCGCAAGACAATGGGCGCCACCGGCCTGCCCGCGGCGGGCCGGGCGGCGAAGATCCGTGCGTCCCGGACCGGCTTCTCCCGGCCGGGCAGGTCGCGGCGGGCCGTTGCGTACCGCCATACGGGACAATGCCATTAACACCCTGGAGGTGAGGCGCATGAATACGCCGGATGTTTGGGTAGCCAAGGAAGACGGAAGTGATATCGTCCGCGCTGCCGCGATCGTCGGAATCGCGATCGGGTACAACGGCAACATCACCGCGCAGGTCGGCGGCGACGGCGCCACCGTAACCCTGGCCGACCCTGGCCGGGAGCACGGCTCGCATCCAGCGGATGACTTTCACCGCCAGTTGATCCGCATCATCGCCCAGCTGTCCGATGCGTCCGGCGCCTTCCTGGTGCGGCCTGAGCATGATGAGACAGGCCACTGGCAGTGGGTCACCGAACCGCTGTAGCGCCCGGCTGGCGCGGATCCTCCGCTGCCGGGCCCGTTGCGGTTCTTACGACGGATGCGCGCCTGCCGGGTCATTTCTCGTCCTGGGCCGGCGCCCGCCACGGCGGGCGGGCACCCGTCAGGAGAGCGAGCAGCTCGCCGATGGAGGGCTGCCGGCTGGCGGGCTCAGGAAGGGGCAGCTCCGCCCGGATCTCGTAGCGGTTGCGGCGGCCGTCCTTGACCTTGATGACGTAGCCGGACTGGATCAGGTCGGTGACGATCGCGTAAGCACTGCGCTCAGTGATGCCCAGGTCAGTAGAGATATCCCGCAGGCGCGCTCCCGGGTCCTGGGCGATACACAGCAGTACCCGGGCATGATTGGTCAAGAACGTCCAGTTCCCCACGGTCAATACCTACCATGATTTCAAGAATAATTTTGCTTGTTTTGAGCGACAGGTATAGGCTTGGCGCAGGTCCAGGGACAACGGTCGCGACGGCGAGCCAACCGGGCCATCGAAGGAGTCGGCTGTGCCTATTGGCCCCGTCACCGCCGCGTCGCCCGCCCGCCCTGACCGAGGAACCATTCCGGCGCAACGGGTGGCAGTCCGCCCGCCGCACCTCGTCACGTACCTCCGCTGCGGAGGATGCGGGGCGGCGAACGCATTCACCCAGAGTGAGCGGCGTTACGGGCAATTGGTCCACGACTTCCTCGACCAGCATGACGACTGCGGCGGCGCCGTGGCGATTTCGGCGGCGCGGCAGCCTGCCGGGCCGGAGATGAGATAGCGGCAATGCTCGGTTTCAAGATCATCAATCAGTATGAGCTGGGCATCGTGTTCCGGTGGGGCCGGGCGCTGCCTGGCGTGCGCGCACCCGGCCTCGTCTGGGTCAACCCGTTCACCGACCGCCTGCGCAAGGTGAACATGCAGATCATGGCGGCGGCAGTACCCGGCCAGGAGACCATCACCCGGGACAACGTCACCATGCGGGTGGACGCCGTTATCTACTACCGGGTCGTCGACCCGCTTAAAGCGGTCATCAACGTCCAGGACTACCGCTACGCCATGTCCCAGGTCGCCCAGACCTCACTGCGATCCGTCATCGGCGGAAGCAACATGGACCAGCTGCTGTCCGAACGCGACAAGATCAATGACCGGCTCAAGGACATTATCGACGCCCCCACCGAAGGGCCCTGGGGCGTACGCGTGGAGCGGGTGGAGCTCAAGGACATTTCGCTGCCGGAATCGATGAAGCGCTCGATGTCCCGCCAGGCCGAAGCCGAACGGGAACGGCGGGCCCGGATCATCGCCGCGGACGGTGAATACCAGGCGGCCGGGAAACTCGCTCAGGCCGCCACCGTGATGTCCGCCGACCCGGCCGCTCTGCAGCTGCGGCTGCTGCAGGCCGTCGTCGAGATCGCCGCCGAGAACAACAGCACCCTCATGCTGCCCTTCCCGGTGGAAATGCTCCGCTTCTTCGAACGGGTCCCAGTCCGAGGCGGCCAGCCCGGGCCAGCCGCCACGGCCGGGGCCGGTCACGCAGGTACCGCGGCCGGCCGCCAGCCGGCCCTGCCGGGACCCGTCAACGGCACTCGCCCGGTCCTGCCGGGACCCGTCAACGGCACTCGCCCGGCCCTGCCGGGACCCGTCAATGGCATCCGCCCGGCCGCCGCCCTCAGCACCACGCTCGAAACCCCAGCGGCGGAACGGTAACTCCAGCGGCCCGTGTCCCGGGCCGGGGCGGCCGGCCTCCGGGTACTCGACCTGCTCACGCTGGACGCGGCCTGGACGATCGCCGAGGACAGCCCGGTATCGCGGACCTGCGCAGGCGGGACCACCAGCAGGGTAAGGCGGGCGCCAAGGGGGCGCCGACGCGACTGCCGACGCGCCTTCACGAGCAAAGGGGCGCGCCGTTGTCCGGCAACGCCCCTCTGGCACGGCGGCTGCTCGAAGCTGAGCCAGCTACGCTGACACCTCCTGCAGTTCCGGCGTCCGGTGGGGCTCGGCACTGGGCGGGGCCGCGATAAGCCGCTCACCGCGGCGCCTGGCCCGCTCGCCGTAAGCCCGCGTCCAGATGATCAGCAGCGCGGCCACCGCGTAGGGCATGACCCTGGACACCAGCAGGGCGGTTCCCACCGGGGCCATCTCGATGATCATCACCCGCACGGCCGCCTCAGCGAGGTAGGCGACCCCCCAGACGACCGTGAAGAGCCGGAAGATGCGGCGGAATTCCGCGTAGCGCCAGAGGGCGGTGAAGTCACGTCCCTTGGGGGTGTCCGCGCCGATGAATTCGAGCGCGAACCGGAAGATCAGTGGCCGGCTGGTCCACAGTGAGCCGATGCACGCGAGACCGAAGATCGCGGTCGGCACCGAGCCCTCGGCGAGCATCAGCCGGGCACTGCCGCTGACCAGGCCAAGGACAGTGCCGACGGCCACCCCGGCCAGGACGAGAATCCCGACGGCGTCCACCTGGCGGTGCCGCGCGAAACCGAGCACCACACCGACCGCCGGGAAGATGCCACTGAAGATGAGCGCCGGCACTGCGCCCTGCCCGGCGTTGCGCATCAACGAGTAGGTGAGGAGCGGCCCGGCGATGTCGAACACCGCGATCATCGCTAGCGCCGCCAGGTGGTGTCGGTCGCGGATTGGCTGCCGCTGCGGAACGTTGCTCGTCATGCCCCTAACGCTAGGCAGCGGCCGGCATTTTGTGACGTGTGCAGAATCCCGACCTCGGCATGACGGATGTCACAACGCCGGGCATGAGTAATCCGGTCCGGCGCTGAGCCAAGCCGCCGCGGCTGGCCGCCTGAGAGGCGCAAATTTAGCTATGCCAAAATCTGGTCTGGCAAGATAGGACAGGTGAATCCGGTGCGCTCGTTCTCCCCGGCCGTGGAGGACTACCTCAAGGCCATCTTCCGGTTGCAAGGGGAGGCGGGTGATCCAGTGACCACCAACGCCCTGGGCAGCTGGCTGGGCGTGACGGCGCCGTCGGCCTCCGGGATGCTGAAGAAGCTAGATGACCTGCGGCTCGTCGTCTACGTTCCCTACCGGGGCGTGCGGCTGACCGAGACCGGCCGACGGACGGCACTCGGCGTGGTGCGCCGGCACCGTCTCCTGGAGGCGTTCCTGGCCGAGGCCCTGGGGCTGTCCTGGGACCAGGTTCACGACGAGGCTGAGGTGCTGGAGCACGCCGTCTCACCTGGGTTGTGCGAGGTGATCGCGGCCAGGCTGGGTGACCCGCGGACCGATCCGCACGGCGACCCCATCCCCACCCGGGACGGCCGGGTGACCGAGGCGCCCGCCCGGGACCTGGGCTCGCTCGCGCCCGGCCAGCGAGGCCGGGTAACGCGGGTCTCGGACCGCGACCCCGCGGTCCTGCGTTTCCTGACGGCCCGGGGGATCGCGCTCGGCGACGTCCTGGAGGTCAGGGAGGTCCGTCCCGGCGGGGCCGTCACCGTCCAGGCGCGATCAGGCACGCACCTGCTGAGCGCGGCCGTCACCGCCGCCATCAGGGTGGCGACCAGCCGGTGACCCGCACTCCGCCGTCTCCCCCGGCCAGGGGCCCCAGCCCGGAATCCGCCGCTGACCGAGGAGGACGCCGCCCGGTCGCGGGACCGCGCGCGCGTTCACCATGCCCGCGGGCACGGCAGGCACTGGCAGTTGCTGTGGCTGCTCGCCGGTCCCGGGATCCTGGCCATGCTGGGGGAGAACGACGGGCCGAGCATGATCGCCTACGCGTCTGACGGTGCGCAGTATGGGCTGGGGTTCTTCGTGCCGCTCATCCCGGTGCTCTTCGCGATGGCCTACATCTGCCAGGAGATGTGCATGCGCATCGGCGCAGTCACCCACCGCGGCTATGGCGGGCTGGTCCTGCAGCGCTACGGACGGGCCTGGGGCTGGTTCGGCGCCGGCGATCTGATCCTGACCAACCTGATTACCCTGATCGCCGAGTTCGTCTCCATCCGGGTCGGGCTGGCCTACTTCCATCTCGGCTCCGGTGTAGCCGTCGCGCTCGGGCTAGCGCTCGTTGTGTTCACCCTCAGCGGCGGGCGCTACTGGCGCTGGGAGCGCATCGTGCTCGGCCTGGCCCTGTTCAACGGCTTGTTCCTGCTGGCCGCGGTCCTGGTCCGGCCGCACTCGGGAGCCGTCGTAAGCTCTCTTGGCTTCCTGCCCCTGCCCGGCGGGAGCTTCAACACGCTGCTGCTCCTGCTGGCCTCCACCGTCGGCGCCACGGTGACGCCTTGGATGATCTTCTTCCAGCAGAGCGCGTCCGCCGACAAGGGCATGACGGCCCCCGACGTCCGGCACGGCCGGTACGACACCGCAGCGGGCGCGGTCCTGGCCGCGGTCTTCGGGATCGGGGCGCTGATCGCCGGGGCGGCCCTGCTCACCCACGGCGGACGGGGCATCCAGGGGTTCGCGGGTGCCGGGTTCCCCGAGGCGCTCAAGCAGCTCGCAGGCAGCGGCGCCGGTACCGTCTTCGCGCTGGGCCTCATCGAGGCCGGGGGCGTCGCCATCCTCACTATCTGTGCCAGCACCGCCTACGCCGCGGGAGAATGCGCCGGCGTTTCCCGCAGCTTCAACAGCTCGCCGCGCAAGGCTGCCGTCTTCTACGCCGCGAACCTCGGGGCCGCGGGGCTCGCGGCGGTCGTCATCCTTATCCCAGGGGTGCCGCTGCTCTCGATCGTGCTCAACGCCAACGTGCTCGCCACCGTGCTGCTCCCCGTGAGCCTGGTCTTCATGGTCATGCTCGCCAACGACAGCGCGCTGATGGGCCAGTGGGTCAACAAACGCTCCACCAACGCGATAGGAGTCGCCGTTATCGCCTTCATCGCGCTTTCCGGTGCGGCCTACGGCATCGACTCCTTCCTGCGGGTCGTCCACCTCATCGGCCCATGACGGCAGACGCAGGGCAGGGTGCCCGCCACGGCGAGCCGGACCCGCAGGAACACGAGGACGAGCCGGCCGGGCACCTGCAGCGCGGTCAGTTCGTCGCCGAAACCTCGCGGCCCGTGCCGCGAGCGGCGCTCAGCGCCCGCGCGACCGCCGGACTGTGGGCGCTTCGCGTCTTTGTCATCCTCGTCAGCCTCATGGTCATTTACGCCTTCATCGATCAGCTGCGCTGACAGACCGGCCAGCCTCATGAGCTCGCTCGCGGTGTTGCCGTTCTGCTTCGCCAGGCCGAGGCGCCGCACTCGCTTCGGACGAGCAGGTCCTTGCTGCGGACTGGGCGGCCGAGGTAGGCGGTCAGGCGGTCGCTGGACGTGGCTCGCGGCGGCGCCGGGGCGGGTGCGGCGAACAGGGCAATTCGGGTGGCAGGCCGAAGGCCGGGAACAGGCCCGGGTCGAGGAAGGCGACAACGCCGCCAACTCGTGAGTCGCGCAGGGTGAGGACCTGGATGCCGTAGGCGCGGCGGGTGCCGTCTTCGGCGCGGCGGTAGATGGCGAGCGCGGGCTGGCCGTTGGCGGCGGCCGGGATGGGGGTGAAGACGCCGGGACTGGTTAGCACCCGGGTGCCGAGGAACCGGCCGATGTTATCCCGGCCGCGGAACCACATGGGCATCGGTGGCATCTCGAAGGTGGCGTCCTCGTGCAGCAGCTCCACGAGCGCGGCGACGTCGGCGTTCTCGACGGCCGCCGCATACCTGTCGAGTACCGTGCGGTCAGCCTGGCTAGCCGGCTCGCGGATCTCCTCGGCCGCGGGAACCGCCTGCCGGAGCTGTTCCCTGGCCCGTTGCAGCGCGCTGTTGACCGCGGTCGCGCTGACACCGAGCAGTGCGGCGGCCTCGGCGGCCCGCCAGCCCAGGACATCGCGGAGGATCAGCACCGTGCGCTGCCTGGCAGGCAGCTGCTGCAGGGCGGCGATCAGGGCGAGCCGCAGACCCGACCGGGCCGCCGCGACGGTGGCGGGATCGGCGGACTCCGGCCGCAGCAGCGCGTCGGGGAACGGCTCCAGCCACGGCACCTCCGACGCCGGCGGGGCGACCGGGCCCGCCGGGTCGTCACCGGGCGCGCCGAGCCCGGAGGGCAGCGGTCGGCGCTCCCGGTTCTCCATCGCGCGCAGGCAGGCGTTGGTGGCGATCCGGTACAGCCACGTCCGCAGCGAGGAGCGTCCCTCGAAGCTTCCGTAGCTGCGCCAGGCGCGCAGCAGCGTCTCCTGCACCTGGTCCTCGGCGTCCTGAACGGAGCCGAGCATCCGGTAGCAGTGGGCCAGCAGCTCTGGCCGGAACTGATCGGCGAGCAGCGCGAACTCCTCGCTACCCGGACCGGGCTGCACTGTCGCTGGCATCTGCCACTCCTCCGTGTTACGTCGCCGTCCCCCGCGGAAGGGCGTGCGATCGTTGCTCGCGCCTATACAGATCCCCGTCGGCGGCTGAACTCACCGGTGGCGCGCGCGTTTCCGGCCGACGAGTTTCGACGGCGGGCCGGATCAGTTCTAGGTAGCCGGACATCGTCCGGTGCTCTCGCTGGAGCGGTCCCGCGAGTGCGGAATGCGAGAAAGGAATCGTCATCATGACGAAAATCACCGGAAGGACGGTCCTGGTGACCGGAGGCAACAGGGGCATCGGGCGGGCGCTGGTTGAGGAGGCACTGCATCGGGGCGCGCATCGGGTGTACGCCAGCACGCGCGGCACCTGGATGCACTCCGACGAGCGAGTCACCCCACTGGCCCTTGACGTGACGGACCGGCGGCGATCCGGGCAGCAGCCGGCGCGGTCGAGTCGCTTGACATCCTGGTCAACAACGCCGGCATTGCCCTTTACGACGACCTGACCGACCGGTCGGCGATCGAGAGGCAGCTCGCGGTCAACCTCTTCGGCCCCTACGAGGTCGTCCAGGCGTTCCTGCCCCAGCTGTCCAAGTCCCATGGCGCCATCGTCAACAACCTGTCGCTGAACGCCCTCGCGCCGCTGCCGATGATCCCGGCCTACTCCATCTCGAAGGCGGCCGCGTTCAGCCTCACCCAGTCGCTGCGCAGCCTGCTGGCCACGCGGGGCATCCGGGTGCACGCCGTGCTGACCGGTCCCACCGACACGGACATGACCAGGGGATTCGAGGTCCCGAAGGCGACTCCGCAGGCCGTGGCGGAGGCCATCTTCACCGGCGTCGAGCGGGACGAGGAGGACATCTTCCCCGACCCGCTGGCGGAGACGGTGGCCGACGACTGGCGGCGCGGGGCGGTGAAAGCGCTCGAAGGACAGCTCGCCGCTCTCGCAGCGGCCTGAACCGGCCTAGCGAAACGAGAAGGGGAAGCACGTTCATGACTGACCTGACAGGCAAGACCGCGCTGGTCGTCGGCGCGAGCAGGGGGCTGGGGCGTGGCATCGCGCTGGCGCTCGATAAGGCCGGGCGCACCGGTGGTCGCGGTCGCCAGGGACCCGGCGGCGCTTGCCAAACTGGCCGCCGCGAGCACCGGCATCCGCGTCGAGGCCGCGGACGCGGCGCGCGAGGAGACGGCCAGCGACCTGCTCGGCCGCTACCAGCCGCAGATCCTCGTCCTGGTCGCGGGCGCGGTTCCGGTGGGCCTGCCGCTGCACGAGCACACCTGGGAGACGTTCTCGGTGCACTGGCACGCCGACGTCAAGATCGCGTTCGGCTGGCTGAAGGCGGCGCTGCTAGCGCCGCTGCGGCCGGGCAGCCGGGTCGTCGTGATCTCCAGCGGCGCTGCGGTCTTCGGGTCGCCGGCCAGCGGCGGGTACGCGGGAGCGAAGGCCACCCAGCGGTTCATCGCTGCGTACGCCGCCGAGGAGTCGCGCCGGGCCGACCTCGGCATCACTGTCACGGCGGTGCTGCCCACGATGACGCCGTTGGGCGACGTGGGCAAGGCGGGGGTCCGCGCATACATGGCCCGTACCGGTAAGACGGAGGACGAGTACCTCGCCGAAATGGGCGAGCCGCTGACCCCCGAGCTCGCCGGGTCCGCGCTGGTGGGCCTGGTGCTCGCCGACCCCGGCACCGTCGCGCCCGGCTACCTGCTGACCCCCGGCGGGCTCCGCGACCTGCCCGCCCCCGAACAGCCGCGGCCATAGGGAGAGCTCTCCGTGGCAGCGGTCGTACCCGCCAGCCCAGGCCGCTGCCACGGAACCGGCGCGGTTAGTTTCCGCGTCCAGCGGCGCAACCCCGGCAGGCAGCGGATGAGCGGAATGTGTGCCTGGCGGTAGTGCCGGTCGAAGGCCCCGGGTCGGGTGGTGTCTCGTACAGGGCGAGGAAGCGGGCCGTCATCGTGCTCTCCGGTACCGGGTCAGGACGGCGGCGCCGGCCTGCTCGGCCGACAGGCACTCCAGGTAGGCCGGCGGGCTGCCGGCGGGAAACAGCCGCTCGCCGGTGCCGAGGATGGCGGGGAAGGTCAGTAGCCGGTATTCGTCGATCAGGTCCTCGGCCATCAGCGCATGCACGATGCTCAGGCTGCCGGTGATGATGACATCCCGGGGCTCGCGCTTGACGGCGCCGGCGAGGTCCCCGACGATAACTTGCGAGTTCGCCCACGCGGACGTGTCGGTCAGCGCGCGGGTGGCGACCAGCTTCGGCACGGCGTTCATCCGCGCGGAGAACGGGTCGTCGCGTCCCGGCCAGATCCCGGAGAACAGCTGCCAGGTCGCGCGCCCCAGCAGCAGGACCCCCTCATCCAGCGTGCTACCGAGCCGGAACTTGTCCCCGGCGACCGTCTCGGGGCCATGCCGGAACGCCCAGCCCCCGGCCGCCGTGCCCCCAGATCCGTCCGGGTCGGACGTGATCCCGTCCAGGGTGATGAACTCAATGACGATGACGCCCACGATGTCTCCGTTCGGTTGATTCTCACCGGTACATACCGGCGGCACCGGCCCGGCTCATCGCGGCCGGCGGAAGTCGGCGGAAGAAATCTGCTCGGGCAGGGCGAAGGGCCCTGAAGACATCTGGGTCGGCGAACACAACGTTGCACGTGACCCTCTCGCTGGCGACCGTGAAGTGCTCCCCAGTTGCGCGGCGACCTCGGCGGCGCTGAACCGCGCGGTCGCCGCCTGCACCGGGACCGCACGGTCTGGCTCAGGCGCTGGTCTCGAGCTCGGCCTCTGCCCGTTCGAGCACCGTGCTCAGAACCCGGCCGGCGACCTGGAGGTCTGCGGCCGGTAGATCGCCCCAGAGCCGCTGGGTGATCTCGCCGACCTGCTTCCGAACGCCGCCCAGCAGGCGCTGCCCGGCCTCGGTGAGCGCGACGCCTGCGCCAGGCTCAGGCGCGATCTGCACGAGGCCCTTCCCGGCGAGTTGCCTGATGTGGGTCGCGGCCGTCTCCTGGTTTGCCCTCAGGGCGTGAGCCACCTGGGCAGTGAGCTGGTCCCGGTCGGCAGGTCTGCTGCTGGCTGCGATCAGGACCAGCGTCACCCACTGGGGCTCGGTGACGGCACCAGCGAGCTGCCGGTCCAGGATGGCGTTCAGGGTCTTTTCGGTGCGCCCGATGAGCTGCGGGCTGAATGGAGGGGGGAGGTTGCTCATCTGAGGTCTCCTTACCTTCGGGTAGAAATTTTTCATTGGTATCCCCAACGTTGGTGTCTCCTACGTTATAGGGCAGTCGTTGGAACTGTCAACGTTGGAGATGCCAACGGTTATACTCAGCCAGCATGCAGGACAGGATCGATGACCAGCACACGGGCTACGACCCGCCAGAGCGACTGCGCCAGCTCCCGACCTGGCTGACGGCGGAGGCGGCCCGCAAGGGCCGGCGCCTGGTCGATACATCCCTGGCCCAAGACGGCGCGCGACGCCAGCACTTCACCGTACTGACGTCGCTGTCCGAGCAAGGGCCGACAAGTCAGGCGGAGCTCGGACGCCGCCTGTCAATCGACCGCAGCGACCTGCACACGCTGCTCGGCGAGCTTGAACGCGACGGAATCGTCACCCGGGTCCGCGACGAACAGGACCGTCGGCGCAACGTCGTCATGCTGACCCGGG
The DNA here is from genome assembly GCA_963775825.1 of uncultured Actinomycetes bacterium. Taxonomy (GTDB): domain Bacteria; phylum Actinomycetota; class Actinomycetes; order Streptosporangiales; family Streptosporangiaceae; genus Bog-532. The sequence goes on along the minus strand of CAVZKY010000046.1, from coordinate 3,713 downwards.
CCGGCCGGAGCGTCCTGGCACAGCTCGACATGCGGATCGACGCCGCCCAGGACGCCCTCCTCGAACCGCTGTCCGCCGGTGAACGCCGCGAGCTCAGCCGGCTTCTGCAGAAGCTCCTCGGCACAGGTTGACCTAGCGCCTTTCGTGCCGTTACACGCCCGTCTCGAGGTCCCTACTCCCCCGCAGCAAGACTCCCCCGCAGCGAGCTGAACGTTTCCGTTCGCCACGGCGCCTCGTACCATGCTCCACTCCTGGCCGCAGCGAGCTGGCCGCACGTCCCGCCGGGCAGGAGACGCCGCGCGGGAGGGCCCGCCCGGACGGGTGCCCTGGGCACTGCGCGTCCCTGCACTACTACGGCGAGGCCCCGGCCGAGTCATACGCCAAGAACTGTACTTATTCAAGATAGGGAAGGGTTCAGTGTTGATGCCGGCGCACCCGCATTCGCCTGACCCGCCTGCCACCTGCCGCGCTTCCACCCGCCACCGCCTGGCGCCAGCATGCCCCCAGCAGCGATCCCGCCGCCCAGGCCACCATCCCAGGCCCTGCCGCGGGCGGCACGTGGCGCGTACCGGCCCACCGCCACGAGCCCCGCGCAAATCCAAGACCAAATAAGGCGCCAGAGTCGCAGTTCACCAGCCGCGTGAAAGAGGGGGGCTGATACCCCTATGCATTGCACGCAGCCAGTGATGAGCGTATTACTGAATGCGTTGCGGCGGAAAAGAAACTCCCGTCCCGTTAACGGATAGTCACGGTACGCGACGGTCATAAGAACGCGCCCGTTTCTCTGGCCTTTTCTCCTGCCGGGCAGGCAATCAATTTCGCCGCCCTATGCTCCCCGAGCCGATGGCGCCGTACCGGTCCGGTAGGCCGGCAGGCTTTGAGGCGCGCGTACCCAGCCGGCCGTGCGGTCCCGAAGATGTTTCAGACATTGGCCAATAGCTGCGCGTACCAGCCAAATACTGCTAACGTCAAACCGCTTGATTGTCAGGCTGCAAGCATCAGGCGGCGGCTATCCCCTGTGAACCGACTGCTTCACCGCAACAGCTTCACGAATTGCCGTCTGCGCTGAACTTATCGTGACCGGAGCCGCGCACGCAATTGAGGGCGGCTCAAGTGCCGTCCGGCACGTGCTCGTCACGACCGATATGCCCTTTCTTTCCTGCCGACGACAATAGGGGACGGATGAGCCGGGCAGAATTCATGCGCGCGCCGGCGAGCCAGCCGCACGGTGATGTGCCGCTACCAGGCGACGGCCCTGAGCCCTTCCATGGCCCGGGTCAGCACCGCCCGCCCGACCCGCCGCCCGCATCCGGACGGCGGCGCGCCGATAGCGGCGTTGCGTCCCACGGCCGCCCGGTCCGCGAGCGGCCGATCCGGGTCACGCTCACCGTGCTGTTCCTCGTCCCCCTGGTCTCGCTGATAGCGCTGTGGGGATACGCCGCCACCGGCACGATCGAAAGTGTCATCGGCAAGCAGAACTCCGACACCGTCAACAAGGACTTCGGCGGCCCCGGGCAGGCGCTGCTCCTCCAGCTTGCGCAGGAGCGCGCGGACACCTTCGCCTGGCAGAACGCGCATGGCCTGATGCCCCGCACCAGCCTGGACGCGCAGCGCGCCCGCACCGACGCCGCCGTCTCGGCGTTCAACGCCGGCGCCGCGGCCGCCGCCGCCGCAGGGGCGGAGACCGCGGTGTCCCGGCCGGGTATCGAGGCGCTGTCCAGCGAGATGGATCAGCTCAGCCAGATCCGGGCGGGGGTCGACGCCGGGGCCACCCAGCCACTGGCGGCGTTCCAGTCTTACAACGGACTCGTCGACGCGTTCTTCCCGTTCGCCCGCGGATCGCTGACCTCTCCCGACGGCTCGCTCCCGCTCTACCAGCAGGGCGAGGCGGTCATCGACGAGGCCCAGGCGCTGGAGCTCATCGGCCGGGAGGCCGCGCTGGTGGGCGGCGCGCTGGCGTCCGGCGGCGTGATGACCCGGGCGGAGCACCAGCTGTTCGTGCAGGCCGTCGACAACCAGCGGTTCCTTGAGCAGACCGCGCAGTCACCGTTCTACTGGCAGGAGAGCGCCGACCCGTACCCGCAGGTCTTCGCCTCCAGCCCGTACCAGGGCTTCAAGGCGCTGGAGGACCAGATCGCCGCGGCCCGCGGCGGGACGCGCCTCCCGGTCAGCCCGGCCGCCTGGCAGGCCAGTGTCGGGCCGGTCCTGGCGGCGCTCAACCAGGCCGAGACCGTCGGCCGTCTAGGGGTGACCCGGGGAACCGCGCACGCCGGCGACGTCATCCTGCTGCGCCTAGCTCTCGTCGGCGGTGCCGGGCTCGCCGCGGTCCTCATCTCGGCGCTGCTGCTGCTGCGCTTCGGCAACCGCATCACCCGCGAGCTGACGCGATTCCTGATGGCCGTCCGGGCGCTGGCGGACGAGCGCCTGCCCGCGGTGGTGAGCCGGCTGCGGCGGGGTGAGGACGTGGATGTGGCGGCCGAGGCGCCGCCGCTGGCCCTGCGGACCAGGACCCTGGAAGTGGCCAGGATCGCGGACGCCTTCGGGGCGGTACAGCGGACGGCAGTGGAGGCGGCGGTCGGCCAGGCCGAGTTGCGCAAGGGGGTCAGCAACGTGTTCCGCAGCCTGGCCCGGCGCAACCAGTCGCTGCTGCAACGGCAGCTCCGGATGCTCGATGCGATGGAACGCGGCACCGAGGATCCGGACGCCCTGGCGCAGCTCTTCCGGCTGGACCACCTGACCACCCGCATGCGCCGGCAGGCCGAAGGCCTGATCATCCTGTCCGGGGCACCGCCCGGCCGCGGCTGGCGGGAGCCCGTGCCCGTCGTCGAGGTGCTGCGCGGCGCGATCGGCGAGATCGAGGACTACGCCCGGGTCGACCTGATCACCAGCCACCGCGACCTGGTGCCCGGCGCCGCGGTCGCCGACGTGACCCACCTGCTCGCCGAGCTCATCGAGAACGCCGCGCTTTACTCCCCGCCGAGCACCCGCATCCGGGTCACCGCCGGCCCGGTCGCCAGCGGCTTCGCGGTGGAGATCGAGGACCGCGGGCTCGGCATCCCGCCCGGGACCATGGCCGCCCTCAATGACCGGCTGGCCAATCCGCCCGAGTTCGACCTGGCCGACAGTGATCAGCTCGGTCTGCTCGTGGTCAGCCTGCTGGCGGCCCGGCACGGGATCAAGGTGACGCTGCGCGGATCACCCTACGGCGGGACCTCAGCCGTCGTGCTGATGCCGCACCGTCTCGTGCTGGAAGCCGATGCGGCGCGCCTGCCGTTCGCGGCCGGCGAGTGGGCTGTCGCTGGACACCCCGAAGGGGACCGCGGGTCAGCCGGTGCGGCAGGGACCGGTCACCGGCTCGGTGCCAGGCTCGTGGCCAGCAGCGCCGCACCGGCAGTGACAGGCCCCCAGGCGCAGCTCCCGGCCCGGCCTGAGCGACCGGACAAGGCAGCCGCCCCGCTGGTGCCGCGCGCGCCGTGGGAGACGGCCGGCTCGGACAGCCACCCGCCAGCCGTCGCGGGTATGCATCGCGGCCTGCCGCGGCGTGTCCGCCAGGCGAACCTGGCTCCTCAGCTCCGTGACGACCCGGCCGCCGGCGGCCCCGGTGGCGGCAGCGCCCACCATGCGGGATCAGCCGAGCGGGCTCGTGCCCTCATCGCCTCCATTCAGCAGGGCTGGCGGACCGGCCGGGGTGACGCCGGCCGGGCCGACGCCGA
>CAVZKY010000045.1:0-240675 GCA_963775825.1 uncultured Actinomycetes bacterium | reverse complement strand
CAGGACATCAGGATGAGCAAGCTCCGCATCAAGGTCTCCGGCTGCATGCGCTCCATGGCCGGCGCAGAGGTCTTCTGCGCCATCCGCTCTTACGTCGCCACCGCCGGCCGCCACGGCATCGGCGCCCTCGACGCCCTCACCCGCGCCGCCCAAGGCGACCCCTGGATCCCCCAGCCTGGCCTGATCGGGACCCTGCCCGGAAACCGCTACCGGGTGCACACCCGGAATTACAAACTCCGGCAGACCTATCCAGTTACCCCGCAAGAACGCCGCATACCGGTGGAGAAGTAGCTAGTTCGTGAGTTGCGGCCTGCCCGTCGAACGTCAAAAGGTAGACCGCTCAGTGAACGAAGAAGTCGGCCAGTTGCATGGGCCTCGGCGGTAGCGGCTCAGCTCTACGGCGCAACACCACGGACTTAAGAGTCTTGCAGATGATTAACACGCTGTCTTGATCTCTGGAGGCACGGTGATTTCCTCGGCGGTCGCGAGACTGTAGAGGTCGTCCAGGCTGGTGAGCCGGTGCGGGCCGGGCTGGATGGTGTGCCCGGCCTGGTCCAGGAGCTGGCGGATGTCGCGGATGCGCTTGTTGATTGTCTCGGGCCGGACGCTGAACAGGACGGCGATGGCGACCTGCGGGAGGGCGAGGCGCTGGTGGAGGGTGGTGGCCAGGAGCCGGTCGGCCAGGGTGAGGACGGGGCGGCGGCCGGTGCCGGGGGCCGCCAGCCGCGGGCGGTGGCCGCGGCGCTTGTCCAGGCTCGTCTCCCGTTGCTGGTCATGCAGGCTTATCAGCGCGGCGATCAGGGCGTCCCACTCCTGGGCCGGCAGGCCGGTCAGGGCCGGGTGGCAGAGCCAGGCCAGATCGGGGCTGGGCCGGTCGAATGGATCGGGGGCCCCAGCGTCCTGGTCGTATGCCTCGGGGCGGAGGGTGTAGTTCCAGTCGCCGTGCCAGTCGTGGCGGGTCAGCGGCAGGGCGTCCATCTGCCGGTCGCTGACCTTGACTCCGGTGTCGTAGGTGCTGGTGTCGAGTTCGGCGCACACCCGCAGCCCGGTCCGCGTCGTGGTCGCGGCGATGGTCTGCACGATGACTTCGTGGCTGGTCAGCGGCCGTCCCCGCCAGTTCATCGTGATGTGGGAGAACAGCCGGTGCTCCACCTTGTTCCACTTCGACGTCCCTGGCGGGAAGTGGCAGCAGGTGATCTCCAGCCCGGTCTCCGCCGCCAGCGCGGCCAGTTCGGTCTTCCATGCGCGGGTGCGGTAGCCGTTGGAGCCGCCCGCATCCGCGGTGATCAGCAGCCGCCGGGCCCGCGGGTAGTCGCTTCGCCCGGCCGACTTCCACCAGCGGCGGATCGACTCGACGGCGAACGCGGCGGTGTCATGGTCGGTGCCGACGGACACCCAGCCGGCGTTGGCGGCCAGGTCATAGACCCCGTACGGCACGGCCTTGCCCACGCTGTCCCCGGGGAAGTCGTGCGTGCGGGCCGCCACCGGCTCACCCTTAGGCCGCCATTCCCGGCCCGCGTTCTTGAACTCGCCGACCAGCTCTTTCTTCTTGGTGTCCACGCTGACCACCGGATCCGCAGCGCCCTGATGGTCTTTGACCTGCTCGCTGATGTACCGGAACTGCGCATCACGGTCCGGGTGCCGCTGGCCCTCGATGGTCTTGGCGTTGCCCTGCAGGCTGAACCCCTCGGCCCGCAGCAGGTCACCTACGGTGTCGGCGCCGACCCGGTGACCCTGACCGGTCAGCTCGGCCGCCAGGTTGCGGGTCGACATCGTTGTCCACCGCAGCGGCGACATCGGATCACCCCGCTCGTCCGGCTCAACCAGGGCCAGCAGCGCCGGGCGCAGCCCCGGATCCAGCTCGGCGGCCCGCTTGCGCCCGCCGCCCGGCCGACGCGCCCGGCCCAGCGGGTCCGTCCCGGCCTCCAGCTCATCGACCCCGAGGGACACGGTGGCCTCGCGGACCCCGGCCGCCTGGGCCACCAGCCGGATCCCGCCGTGCCCCAGCGCCCGGGCCTCGGCCCCCATCAGCAGCCGCCGCTGCCGCTCATCCAGATGCGGGAAGATCACCTGAAACTTCGCCGCCAGCACCTGCCGGGTTTCATCCATAGCGCCCAATACCACACCAATACGCCCGAACCTGGGAAGCTACGGGTTATTTTTCTGCAAGCTCTAAGGCGTGGCTGTTTGAATGAGGTTGTGAGCTGGGGTTTTGCGGTGGTTTTGAGACAAGGAGGGGCCCCTGGTAGGCGTTTGGGTGTCTAACGCGGACTTCCGCTCCGGCAAATCAGCCTTAGCTGTTTTGATGGGGGCTGGTCGCTGACCTGCAATGCTCCGGAGGCCGGGCCGGGATATCCGGTCCTGGCGAAGGTATGAATAGCGGTTGGATCGCGCGACTGAAGATCGTTATCTATACGAGACATAGCAGGCTTGCGGGTGAAATGCCCGGTTCAGGATCGCTCATACGGTTGGAAACAGGCACGGGAAGGAAGCTACCGGGCGAGATGCCGGCGGGACGGGTGACCATGGCCCTGTGATAGATCACACGGCATGACCGCGGTATCGGCCCCACGGCCGGGATGGGAGCTGCTGGCCGGCCAGGTGAACCAGCGGCGGTATGAGGCGCTGCGCGCCTACCTGTATGAGGGCGCCTCGCTGCAGCAGGCCGCCGATGCCGCCGGCTACACCCGCAGCGCGCTGGCGTCCCTGGTCCGCGACCTGCGGGCCGGGAAGGTGACCGTGTTCGCGCCACCGGGCGTCCCGGGCCGCAAGGGCGCCCCGAAAAAGGACGCGGCCCGCGGCCGGGTCATCGAGCTGCGCCGCGAGGGCTTGTCGGTCTATGAGATCAGCATGCGGGTCACCCGGGAGGGGACCCCGCTGGGCCGCAGCGCGGTCAGCGACATCCTGCGCGAGGAAGGATTCGGCCGGCTGGTCCGCGGCGCGGCGCCTGAGGCCAGCACCAGCCCGTCCACCTCCGGCCGCGACACCCGGCTGCCGGCCGCCTCGGTCATCGACTTCGGCTCTGTTCCCCCGCGCGCCCATACCGCCATGGCCGGGCTGCTGCTGACAGTCCCGGACCTGGTCGCCCTGGACCTGCCTGGCCTGGCTGAGGCGGCCGGCTACCCCGGCACCCGCGTCATCCCGGCCGTGTCCTGGCTGCTGTCCCTGCTCGCCCTCAAGCTCACCGCCACCCGGCGCGTGTCTCATGTCGATGACCTGCTCGCCGACCCCGCACCCGCGCTGCTGGCCGGGCTGGCGGTCCTGCCGAAGAAGACCGCGCTGACCGACTACTCCTACCGGCTATCGCATGACCACCAGCTGCGGTTCCTGGCCGCCCTGGACAAGCAGATGATCGGCTCCGGCCTGGCCACCGCGGACGAGGCGATCTTCGACCTGGACTTCCACGCCATCATGCACTGGGGCCACGACCCCGCGCTGGAGAAGCACTACGTCCCCACGCGGTCCCAGCGCGCCCGCTCGGTGCTGACCTTCTTCGCCCAGGACACCGGCACCCACAATCTCGTCTACGCCAACGCCGACCTGTCCAAGGCAACCCAGAACCGCGAGGTCATCGCCTTCTGCGACCACTGGAAGCACGTATCGGGAGCCGACCCGGCGATGCTGATCATGGACCAGAAAGTCACCACCCAGCCCATCCTCGGCGAACTCGACGCCCGCGGCGTCAAGTTCGCCACCTTGCGGATGCGCTCGCCCAGCCTCCTCAAACGCATCAGCAGCCTGGCCGCAAGCGACTACAAGACCGTCACCCTGAACCGGCCCGGACCCCACAACCGGCCCCGCGTGCACGAGGACGCAGCCGTGAAACTCACCAGCTACCCCGGAACGGTCCGCCAGCTCATCGTCACCGGCCTCGGCCGCGACGCCCCCACCGTCATCATCACCAACGACACCAGATCACCACCAAAGCGCTGATCGGGCACTACGCCCGCAGGATGACCATCGAGCAGCGGCTCGCCGAGATCATCCAGGCGTTCTGCGCCGACGCCCTCTCCAGCGCCGTCAACCTCAACGTCGACCTCGACGTCGTGCTATGCGTTCTGGCCCAGGCCCTCACCGCCGCCTTCCGGCTCCGCCTGCCCGGCAACTACGCCCACGCCACCCCCGACACCCTCCAGCGCCGCTTCCTCGACACCCCCGGCGAAATCATCAGCGACGGCACCGGCATAACCGTCAAAATCAACCGCCGCGCCTACTCGCCCGTCCTCCGCCACGCCACCCTGCCCGGTGACACCACCGTCCCCTGGTGGGGCGGACGCGAGCTCCACTTCGAATTCACCTGACCCAAGGGCCGAAGTACCGGTGCGGAAGTCCGCGCTAAGCCTCGCCTGTCTCAGGAGCCCCTTGTGTGTTCTTATCTGCCTGCCGTCGTCGATGCAAGCCGGATGGCGGAGTTCCCGGCCGCCGGGACTCCGGCGGGGACGCTCGTGGTCCGGGCCGCTGGCCTGCGGGTTCACGGCGGGACGCTCGTTGCGCCGGATAGGGTGCCGCCTGCGGGCGAGCTGGCGGTGTTCTGCCGTCCGGTGGTGACGGCCCCTGCCATGGTGCGCCGTGACGGGACGGTGCTGGCGGACGCCTGGCTGCCGGACCTGGTGCGGCTGGGCGAGCTGGAGCGGCATCTCGGCGACGGGGTGATCGAGGAGATCGCGGGCGTGGCGGTCGCGGAGGGCCGGCTGAAGAAGCGGGAACGGCGCAGGCTGATGTCGTATCCGCTGGTCATCCGGCTGATGATCGCGATGGGCCTGATGCCGGACGCGTCGTACTGCGAGGCGCTGGCACGGCTGGCCGGGCTGCTCGCGGACGTCCCGTTCACGCTGGACTGGCACGTGCCCACGGAGAAAGTGATCACGGAATGGCGGCTGCCGGTCCCGCCGGACGTGATGGAGAGCATCTTCTGGCGGGCGGCCGGGCCGCTCCTGGCCGGTGACGAGCCGTCTGCGGTGCTGCTGGCCGGGATGATGGTGTGCGCGGCCGACGGGATGCTGGTGAACATCGCGGACACGGAGGCGAACCGCAAGGCGTTCGGCTCGACCGGGACCGCGGATGATTCCGCGCCGTTCCCGCAGCTGCGGGTGGTTGCGATCACCGCCCGGGCGGGCCGCGCGATGCTGGGCGCGATCCTGGGCGGGGCCGCCGCCGGGGAGCAGACCCTGCTGAAACGGCTCGTGCGGCGCCGCCCGGACCTGGTTGCTGGGCGCGTCATCTGCTTCGACCGGAATTTTCCCGGCTATGACCTGATCATGGCGATCCTGGACGCGGGCGGGCACGTCATCGCCCGCGTGAAAGAGGGCATCAGCCTCGGCTCCGAAGACGGGCCAGGCCGCGGCTGGCTGCCCGACGGGTCCCGCCTGACCTGGCTGAATGCCCCGTCCGGGAAGAACGAGGACCGGCTGCCGGTCCGGGCGGCCGAGCACAATGCGATCTTGCCCCGCGGCGACGGCACCGGGGAGGTCTCCCAGACCTGCACGTTGATCACCACGCTGCTGGACCACCGGGCCGCGCCCGCTGACCAGGTCCGGGACACCTACCTGACCCGGTGGAGCGCGTCGGAGACCACGTTCGGCGAGGACAAGACGGCGATCACCGGCGCCGGGAACCGCACCAGCGGCCCGGTCCTGCGCTCCGGGTCCCCTCGCCTGATCATCCAGGAAGCCTGGGCCTGGCTCACCGCCACGCAGCTGGTCCGCGCCAGCGCCGCCGCCGCGCTCCGCAGCGAGCACGCCGCCGCCCGCGCGCTGCGCCGCCAAGACCAGGCCCCGGTCACCGCCGACGAGGAATCCTTCACCGCCAGCCGTCACCACATGATCCGGTCCATGACATCATCCCAGGTCACAGCCACATCATCGCTGGCTGCGCTCGCCGCCGCGGCAGACGCCGCCGCCCGCGCCGCCCTGCACACCCTGAACGTCCCCGCCCGGCAGCGGCACTCCGAACGCGCGCAGAAAGCACGCCCGAAGTTCCCGCACGCCACCGCCACCAAGACGACCGTCACCGGGAAACCCCAGGTCCAGGTGTTCGCGCCCGGATTCTCCTGACCCGCCGCCGGGACCGTAACCAGCCAGGAAGGAGGAAACCGCCCCGCCCGGGCGGGACGCGGACCGTGGAACCGCGCGCCACCCCCGCCGCGACACGCGGGCAGGAATCATGCCCTGCATCGCCAGTAAACGGACTTCAAAGCACACTCGGAACACAAGAATCACAAGAAGTCAGAAAGTCTGAAACACCTAAAGTCCGTGGTGTTGGCTCTACGGCGTGAGCCGCCAACTACACGAGGTGCGTTACTGTTATCTTTCCCTCCTATTATCCGCCTTGGGTTTCCTGTCGCCCCGAAGTGGCAAAGAACAGAACATTGCTGGAGCCGGGGGGCAGCAGCGTGCGAATATGGATTGCAGTCGAAAAACGGGGCAGGACGGCCGTAGGCGGCGGAGCGCGGGCGCCCGGTCTTGATGGTGTCCGGGCGCTGGCCGTGTTTGCGGTTATCGCCTTTCATGAGCAATTCGCGGCGTTTCACGGCGGGTTTCTCGGGGTTGATGTCTTTTTTGTCCTGAGCGGCTACCTGATCACCGACCTGCTCGCCGCCCACTGGGCCCGGCACGGGCAGCTGGACCTGCGCGGGTTCTGGATCCGGCGCGCGCGGCGGCTGCTGCCCGCCCTGGCCGTGGTGCTGGTCACCGTGACAGCGGCGGTCGCCGTGATCGAACCAGGACAGCTCGCGGCGCTGCGGCCGGCGCTGCTCGCGGCGGTCAGCTATTCCAGTAACTGGTGGCAGGCGCTGCAGCATCAGTCGTATTTCGCCGGGTTCGGCCCGCCGCCGCCGTTGCGCCATCTATGGTCGCTCGCCATCGAGGAGCAGTTCTACCTGGTGTGGCCGCTGATCCTGATCGTGACGCTGCGGACCTGCCAGCGCCGCCGGCTCCGGGCCGCCGTCGCGCTGGCGGGGGCAGTCCTGTCCGCGGTGGCCATGGCCGCCATCTACGTGCCGGGCGCAGATCCCTCGCGGGTCTACTACGGCACCGACACCCACGCGTCCGCACTGTTCATCGGGGCGGCGCTCGCCTTCGCCTGGCCACTGCGGCAGCTACGCGCCGCGTCACGCCAGCAAGCCCGGCGCGCCGACGCGGCGGGCCTGACCGGGATCGCCGTGCTCGCCTGGGCGATGAGCCGCTACTCCGGCGGGGACACGGCCCTGTACCCGGCCGGGCTGGTCATCGCAGCGCTCGGGCCGGCGGCCTGGTCGTGGCAGCCGCCAGCCCCGGCGTCCTCGCCGGGTTGCTCAGCTGGGCGCCGCTGCGCTGGGCAGGCGTGCGCTCCTACGGCATCTACCTATGGCACTGGCCGGTCATCGCGATCGCAGCCGCGATCACCGGGCCCCGGCCCGGGGCCCCCTGGCTTGGGGCCGCCGAGGCCGCCACCGCGATCACCCTGGCCGCTGCCTCCTGGAAATGGATAGAACAGCCAATCCTGCGCAACGGCCTCCGGGCCATCGTCCACGCCAGGTACCGCGCCGTGACCGAATCACTGGCCGCCCAAGACCGGGGACCCGCCCGTGCCTTCCCCGCCGTCGCCCTGGCCGCAGCGCTCATGGTCACCGGCGCCGCCGGGTACGCCGTGCTGCGCGCGCCCACGTCGCCGGGCCTGGAGCAGCAGATCACCCAGGGAGCGAAGATCAGCGCAGACTCCCGGACGCACAAGGTCACCCCGGCGGCGGCAGCCCGGGTTTCCGCACAGACGCCACCGCCCACCCCGGCCAGCACATCGGCCGGCGGCGCTCACGCATACCAGGCGAAGATTCCCGGTTCGAAGGTCACCGCCATCGGGGACTCGGTCATGCTCGCGGCCGCCCCGCAACTGCAGGCTGCCCTCAAAGGCATCTACATAGATGCGGCGATCAGCCGGCAGATAAGCGCCGGCCTCGCCGTCGTGCAAGAGCTCGCCGACACCGGCCTGCTCCGATCCGTGGTCGTCCTGGATCTTGGCACCAACGGGACCGTCACCACGAGCCAGATCCGCCAGCTGCTCGCCACCATCGGACCGCACCGCACGCTGGTGCTCGTCAACACGTTCGATCCGCGGCCGTGGCAGAACGGGGACAACCGGGTGCTCGCCGCCACCGCCCGGAAGCATGACAATGTCGTGCTGGCCAACTGGTTCGCGACCATCGAGCATCGCACCGGCCTGCTCTGGGACGACGATGTGCATCCCCGCCCGCGAGGAGCGACGCTGTATGCGCGCATGGTGGCAACGGCGGTGCAGGCTACCCACAGCCCCGACCCACCGTGGTCGGCCACGTGCCACACCCCATGAAGGCGGCAGCAGCCAGCCCCGGCATTTCCCGGGCTGAAGGCCACGGCGGGCAGGGACTCCACGAATAGCCCGGTGCCTCCCTCGAAGGACTTGATCGAGGCCAGGGCCAGGCGGAAGAAGGGCGTCTCGCAACGGGAGCGCTCCAAGAGGACGCCCCGGCAGATTAGCAGGACTGCGTTCAGCCGCGAATACAGACGAGGCCCGTCGGGTTGCGGCGGGCCTTCGTACTCCGGGTGACGGATGGACCGCCGAAAGGGGTCACTACCCTCGCGCAACTCCAGCCAGGCCAGGGGCCGATGTCTTCATGAACCGGCAGACTGCCACGCCAGCAGGCTGGGGAGCCCACAGAGTGCCCCGGACCATCCGGTGATCGGTCGCCAAGCGTCCAGCGTCTATCGCGTTAGGTGACTTTCACCCTGCTTTCCCGGGTAATCCTGCTCTGAGCACCAGTATGCACACTGCGTAGTCTTACAGTTAACAGAGAGTGAAATGGGGCTTTTCTGTACTAGGGGAAGGCAAGACAATGAAGCTCGACAAGAAGTTCTTCGCAATCCCGGCGATCGCACTCACGGCCGGTCTCAGCCTCGCAGCCTGCGGCTCGGTAAAGGCCCCTGGCGCAGCACCGGCCGTCACCCACACGGTGACCGCGCCGGCTGCTGCTGCCAAGCCCGCCACGCCCGCACCCACCACGGCTGCACCTGTAGCACCTGCCCCGGCCAAGACCGTCTACGTGGCACCCGCCGCACCAGCGCCCGCCGCGCCTGTGTATTCAGGGGCCAATTGCGGTGGTGCGGTGTACGCGGGCCCGAACACGAGCTGCGCGTTCGCGCTGAATGTCGCGGCTGATTACAACGGAGCGGCTTATGACGCTGGCCCGCAAGTGGAGACCGTCTACAGCCCCGTGACCGGAGAGTCCTACAGCATGACTTACACCGAATCGGATGGTGTCGTCACTGCCACAGGTGGCAACGATGCCTCTGTTCAGTTCCCCGGCTGACCGCTGGCTATCGTCCTCACCCCCGGGAGGACGGTGGCGCTTCACCGTGGACAACGGGATCATCACCTCGTCCACCTCATCGCCCAATTCCTGACGTTGACTGTGGTGCCCTCCGGGGCATTGCGGCGAGCGATTCAGCCTGAGCACATTTTCGGGGAGGACAAATGAATATCAGGCTGGTTGCAATTCCGGCTATCGCACTGGCCGCAGGCATCGGGCTTTCCGCGTGCGGCACCACCCACACAGTCATCATCAAGACCGCACCGGCCGTCACTCACACTGTCACCGCACCGGCTCCGAAGCCCATGCCGGTCAAGACCACACCAGCGCCGGTCAAAACCGTCATCGTTCAGCCCGCACCGGCCAAGACCATCTACGTGCAGGCACCCGCGACGTCAGCACCGCCGGTCCAGCGCAACGGGCTCATCGCTTGCGGCTCAGGCGTCTACGCCGGGACACAAGGCACGAGCTGCTCGTTCGCCTTCGACGTTGAGCAGGCCTACACCGCAGGCGGGTACTGGAACCAGCCGGGAACCTCTTACTTCACCGTGGACGGCGAGTTTATGACCTCCGCCTCGGTCGGCAACCCCGTGATAGTCACGGACGGCAGCGGTGACCTCGTTCAGTTCAATTACTGATCGTTGACCGTGATGCCCTCCGGGACATTACGGAAAGCGATTCAGACAGAATTGTTGGGCGGAAGGCAAGGCGATGAAACTCAGCAAGATAATCGCGATGGTGGCACTCGCTCTCACAAGTATCTTTGGTCTGGTGGCTGTTACTGCTGTATCTGCCTCGGCTGCCGGTCATTTACAACGACAGTAACGGCTGGTTGACTCCGCAGGTCCGGCCCGCGTGGATACTTATCGGCGAGGGCGGCTCCCCAATGGCACACCTGGCACTGGAGTACCTGGAACTCAAAGGCCACTAGGTCCACGGGAACGCTCGTGACCAACAATTTCATTCCAAACTGCGCGTACGGCAGTGACAGCTACCACAAGCTTTATGTCACGCTCTCGGGCTCAAGCGCCACAATGGCCGCGTCTACTACTCGGTGATGACCTGGTACACACCCGGCTTCAGGATGTTTAGCGGTCATAACTGGTCTCACACCGTGACAATGCATTTCCGGTATTACGCGCCCGGGACGACGTCACCTGGCTGGTTCTACTAAGGCGTACGTAAGTAGGCCGACCGACTCTGTTTAGTGGTGATACAACGCAGGTGCGGGTCGGCGAAGAATGCGCGGACCAGTCCCGGCCGTTTCTGCAGCCGCCGCAGGGCGCCGATGGCCTCGGACTTGAGGTCGGCTTTGCTGGTGACGCCGGTCTTGCCGATCCGGTCGTGCTTGACGTCCTTCCAGACCCATTCGTCAGGATTGAGCTCGGGTGAGTATCCGGGCAGGAAAATCAGTCTCAGCTGGCCTCCGGTGGAGGCAGCGAACTCCTTGGTGGCCGTGGCGCGGTGCGCGGGATACCCGTCGACGATGAGATAGACCGGCCCGGCCGCGTCATGCAGCAGCCGCTTGCAGACAACGCCACTCCTGGCCCATGCTCCCCTCAGGTACGCGCCAGCCTCAAGCCAGTGCTCTCATGACTCCTGCGTACTCCAGGCTCACAATCGCCGCCACCCAGGGAGCCGGGCCGGGCTACCCCGGGACCTGGCGGGAGCCCGCAGATTCCTCCGGGCCACCCGGCGCTCAAGAGGCGACTAGTTACCGAGCGTTCAAAAACTGTCACGTTAGGTGACGTTTACCCTTGACTTCCTAGTGATTTCTCCTCTAGGTGCCATGATATACCCTCCGTAGGCTTTGGTGAACAGAGAGTGAAATGAGGCTTTTCTGCACTAGGGGAAGGCAAGACAATGAAGCTCAACAAGGTAATCGCAATCCCGGCCGTCGCATTGGCCGCCGGAATTAGTCTCGCCGGTGCCCTTGTCTTGCTGCGCGTCTGCCGTCCACAGCTAGCCCTCCTCGCTCTGGGCGCCTGCATCGTCTCCGCTGGGGATGAAGCGGCGGGTCTTGCCGGTGTCGGGGTGGCGCGCGATGGCGGCGACGACGCGGAGGGTGACCTCAGGATCGGGCAGGCCGGCCCGGCGCAGGGCGCCGGCCAGCGCGGCGGTCAGCGCCGCCTGGTCCAGGCCGCCGGCCGCGACCACGGCGACATAGATGCCCCGCTCGGTCTGGCGGACCTGATACTCGATCACCAGGGCCGAGGAAGCCAGCACAGCGTCGACGGCGTACGCGTGGATGCCGACACGGCCGTAACGGAGCATGCCGTCGTCGCGGCCCTCCACCGTGGCCCGCAGATAGCCGCCCGGCTCGGTGCCGGGGCGGGCGGTGAAGCTGTCGGTCAGCTCGTAGCGGATCAGCGGCTGGGTGAGGTTGTGCAGGTTGGTGATGAGCACCTTGGCCGAGGGCGTCCCGACCGGTACCGGTTCTCCGCGGGCGTCGACGAGCTCGGCAATGCACAAGTCGGTGGCGAAGGTGAGCACTAGCTCGCCGGGCTCGCTTTGGCCAGCAAGGCCCTCGGTGCAAGCGAAGGAATTTCTGACCGGGACGCCGAACCCGGCGGTGATGGCCGCCCGGGTGGCGTCGGTGAGCATCGCGCTGGTCCCGGCCACCGACTGCGGTGCGATGCGGAGCCCGGCCCGCTGCTCGGCGGCCAGCTGCGCGAGCCTGGAGGGGTATCCGATCAGCGCGGTCGGCTGCAGGGCGTTGAGTCGCTCGACGGCCTCGGCGAGCGGGAGGGTGGCGGGCACCGGTACCATCTGGACCGGGCCGCCGCCGGTGGCGTCCGCAAGGAACCTGCTGGTGTGCACGGGCGCGGCGGCGGCAACCATCGCGATGACCATCCCGTCCGGTGACCGGCCGGCGGCCAGCTGGCGGGCGATGGTGTTGCGCCTCAGCGAGGCGGCCATGTCAGCGTATTCGCCGATGGTCTGCACGAACACGCCGCGCTGCCCGGAGCTGCCGCCCGTGGTCAGGCACACGTAGTCGCCGAGCAGCAGGGCCGCCTGACGGCCGCCGCCGCGCAGGTGGTCTTCCACCCGGCGCCGGGTAAGCCGCCGGTCGGTGGCCATCTCATCGAAGCTGGCCATCATCTCCGCCTTGGTCATCGTCGGCAGGCGGGGCAGGTCGGCCAGCTCGAACCGGGCCGGATCGATGTGCCTGAGGCGGCGGGCGTGGAACGGGGAGCCCTGGATCCCCCGGGCCAGCACCGTGCGCAGGCGGTCCGTCTGGTGGCCGGCGAGCCGGTCAGCATCCCAGTTGAGGCGCTGCAGCTGGGCCATCAGCCGCGGGGCGAGCTCGGCTTGGGTGCGGGCCTGCAGGCCGGCCAGGCCGGGTCCGGTGGTCATCGTCATGTCGTGCTCCGTTCTGTCATGGTGACCATGTCGCGTCGTCCGGGCCTGCCGCGTTCCGCGGCCAGCAGGCGGCCCAGCATCTCAGCCTGGAACGAGGCGGGCGGTGAAGACCGTGCGGAGGGGATCCGGTGCCAGGCACTCGGCGTCGCCGTGTCTGGCCATGCCGGCCAGACGGGTTCCGCTCAGTGCGCTTCGCGGGCATACCGGCGGCACGGGGATGGCTGTCACGGCTGCACAGCAGCTGAACGCCGTGCAGCCGTGACAGATCCCGCCGATCAGGCGCTGGCGACGGCGGTCATGCCTGGCCGCCTCCGCCTCCGCCTATGTCAGGTACAGCTCGGTGATGTTGTTGCTGACGTCCTGGTAGACGACCCGCGCCGCCCCGTCCGGGGTCATGTACCCGAACGGGTGACACCCTGGGGCGCGCCTGCGGCGACGTTCAGGGTGTCCTGCTGCCAGGCGCCGGCCTGGGTGGCGATGATCTGTCCTGCGGTTCTTTCTTTGAGCTGTCCGCCAGGCGGAAGAAGTTCTGGCATTGCTGTTTCCGCTGTTTCCTCTTTCAAAGGGAGTAGAGTGAGTACCCACCTCACTCATAGTGTGGTGAGTGCGCACTCTACTGTCAAGAGGTTCCCCAGACCTCGAAGGAGACAGCATGCCTAGCCCGGCGCGCCAGCGCATCCTCGATGCCGCCCTCAGCCTGATCCGGGAGCGGGGAATCGGGCGGGTCACCACCAAGGAGATCGCCCTGGCAGCCGACGCCGCCGAGGGCAGCCTGTTCAAGAACTTCGGGGACAAGATGGGGCTGCTCACCGAACTGCTGAGTTATGAGCTGCCGGAGAACCGGGCGTGGCGTGCCGTGCCCGCCGAGGCACCGCCCGGCCAAGGTGACCTGGTCACGGCCCTGGCCATGTACATGGAGCGGGCGATTGACTTCTACGCCGCCGCGCTCCCCATTGTCGCCGGGTCCTTTGCCGACCGGGAGCTGCAGCGCCGCCACCAGGAGCTCAACCGCGATCGCCGCTCCGGGCCGCAGCTGGCCCTCGAGGGCTCTGCCGGTTATCTGCGCGGATGGCAGCAGTCAGGCCAGCTCGACAGGGCAGCCGATCCTTACGCGATGGCCGCCGCGCTGTGCGGGGGCGCCCTGATGTGCGCCTTCATCGAGCAGGCCGCAGGGGCCGAGCAAGTACGGGGCGGCCGCGGAGGCCTCATCCAGAGCCTGATCGGCTGCGTTGCCGGACCGTACATTACCAAAGGGCGCCCCTTACTGACCCGCGTCCCCCGTAGGCCGACGCTAGGCGCGCCCGGATTCTGGCCAACCGGCTGGCCGTCCCGGAAACGGTCGTTTCCGGGACGCCTGCCGCCAGCGGCGGCCGCCCAGGTCAGGCCGTCCCGGAAACCAGTCCCGGAACCGCGTGTCGCTGCGGAGGTTCCGGGACGGCAGACGTTCCGGGAGCAGGTCCCGGGCACCCTTGAGCGCTACGCCCCGGCGGCCGGGTCAGTAGCGGGCCGAGACTGCGGCCGGGGCCGGGCCCGGGCACCGAGCACGAGCAGCACGATCGCTATCAGGATGAGCACTATGCCGCCGATGAGCAGGCCGATACCGATCGCAAACGAGTGCGGGATAGTCAGATCCAGCCCTCCAGCGAAGGCGACCGGGGCGGCAGTGTCGGTGTTCATTACGACCACCCGGTAGGAGCCGGAAGTAACGGTCCACGTCAGGGTCGGATGGTTTCCGCTCGCCTTAGCCACCCAGAACGACTGAGACTCGGGCGGCGGTGGTGTGGCGGTGCCGCCATGGCGGGCCAGCGTAAGGTGAAACGGCGTAACGGAGACGTTGGTTGCTGCATCGTAGCTGACCCCGCTGAGATAGCGATCCACCGCGCTCGCTGGGCCGATGCCCAGAAAGAGGAGATGCCCGGCGCCGGTCGGCGTGGCCGTGATACGCAACCGGACGCTGCCAAAGACGGTCTGCGCGCCGGATGCGCCCTGAATCGAGCCAGCCGGTGATACCAGGGCTCGGGTCGGCGTCGACACCTGCTGCACGCCCGAACTTAAGGTGTTATTCGACCCGAAGAATGCCATCAGCGCGCCGCCAGCGATCGCGATCAGCGCGCCGATCACCAGCAGCAGGATCCCCAGCACGATCAGTACAACTCGTCTGGCCATGGCACCTCCCCGGGTGCAGCTCAAACGCTAACAGAGAACAGTGGAGGGGACCAGAGACCGCGGACGCCTGGGGACGTGCCATGCTCGATGAACTCGCGGACACGAGCCAGCACGTCGTCTTCGGTCTCTCCGGGGGAATTGCAGCGCTGCTCATCTGGTTTCCGGCGGGCGGAGTTGCGAGGAGACGGCATGTCGCAAGGTGGCGGGTTCGGTAAGCGCGTGCGGGTGGCTGGGACGTGGCGGGGGGTGATGGCGGCCGGGGTGGGGGTGCTGGCCGCAGTGGCCGTGCTGGCCGGGGCGGTGACGGCACGATCAATCAGGCCAACCTCGGCTGTAACAGGTCCGCACCGCAATCCCTTATTCGGCCTTTTCCGTACATAAGGGCATACGCGGTTCAGGGTTTCCGGGCTGGGCAGATAGTCCGCCCAGCAGATCAGCCCCGGCCATGCGCCGCGCGGTAATGGTCACCTTGGCGCCGCGACCGCGATGGGGCACAGACCGGAGGCCCTGCTCGCCGCCTGCAGGGCCGGACAGGACGGCGGGCGGTGAGCGGGCCAACTCCTCCCGAGGGCAGCCATCTGGGCGAGGTGGCCGCCGAACTGGCGCTCGGTGCCCTGACGGGACGCGAACGCGCCGAAGCCACCGCGCATCTGGAAAAATGCGCGGCATGCCGCGCACACGTGGAGGACCAGACCCGCACCGCGGCACAGCTGCTCGTCCTGCTGCCGGAACACCGGCCGCCAGCCGGTTTCGCGGCCCGGACGATCCGGCGGCTCCTGCCCGCCGCGCGGCACCGTGCAACCCGCCGGCCACGCGACAAGTTTCCCACCGTGGCCGCAGCGATCATCGCCGTAACGAGCGCTATGGCAGGCTTCGCCCTGCATGGCATGCCCATGCAGCCCCGCCACCCCGCGAGCCCGCCGGCCCTGTATTCAGCGTCGCTGACCACCGGCCGCCACCGGGCCATCGGCACCGTGTTCCTGCATGGCGGCAGCCAGCCGTGGCTCTACATCGCGATCGACACCGGCCCGGGCAACAGCACCGTCGTCTGCCAGCTGCACGAACGCGACGGTCAGATCATCACGGTCGGGTCTTTCCAGTTGGCCAGCGGCTACGGCTCCTGGGGCAGTCCCGAACTCGACCGGGCCGCCGGCATCACCAGCGTCCAGCTGAAAAGCCTAGACGGCACCATCGTGGCCATGGCCACCTTCACCCGGTAACGTCCTCAGGCCGTATCCGGCGAAAGCAAGAGCGCGCCGGCCACCCACACGATGACCACCACGGCTACTGCCTCGATGCGCACGAGCTGCCGAATCAGTTGACGCATG
The DNA here is from genome assembly GCA_963775825.1 of uncultured Actinomycetes bacterium. Taxonomy (GTDB): domain Bacteria; phylum Actinomycetota; class Actinomycetes; order Streptosporangiales; family Streptosporangiaceae; genus Bog-532. The sequence continues at coordinate 224,499 of CAVZKY010000045.1, read as the reverse complement.
GCAGACTCCTTTGTCCTGCGACCGGGGAGCTCTCACGATAGTTGGGGCCTGAGCCAGGCAGCTGGCCTACGGCTGATGAGGTACCCGACCGTGCCCGGACTGGCTGGACCCGGCAGCGAGGAAAGCTGTTCCGAAGAACAACTCGGTCCAGGCGAAATCAGCCAGCTCTTCCTGCATGGCTCCGCGAATCGCCTCCCACGGACGGCGCATGATCCACTCATCTATGGAGGCGAAAGGCCGCACCGTTGCGGTTCCGAGCTGCGCCAGCCACCCAGGTGTGCTGCCGGGAACCTTGAGATCCAGCACGGCCCAGCGTCCGCCCGCGGAGAGGGCCGCGGTGCCGTGGGCGATGACATCTGCGCACTCGGGCACCTGGGTCAGGGCGTACGTGGACAGGATCGCGTCGACCTCGGCCGGGAAGTCGAAGCCGGCTGCGTCGGCTTGCACGAGGCTGACATTGCCCCAGCCGTTCGCCTTTATCCGATCCTGGGCACGGGCGAGCATCGCGTCGGTCAGATCGACGCCGACGATCCGGCCACCGGGACCGACCGCCTTCTGAAGCAGCGGGAAGTTCAGACCTGTGCCGCAGGCCATGTCGATCACGGTGTCACCCGTGCGCAGGCCGAGCGCTTGTACGGCCCGGAGGCGCTGTGTCCGCTGGGGGTAGCCGGGCGCAGGGTACAGCCGGGAGGTGATGTCGTAGTGCTTTGCCTTCTTGCGGTATGTCTCGATCAGGTGCTCTCGCGTACTGTCGGTCTGGCTCACGGTGTGTTCATCGAGGCCGGCCGCGTCACGCCGCCCCATCTAGGACACCGCACCTTCCGGCGCAGCGGACTCGACAGCAGCTTTGATCGCCACCATTTCAATATCGCTGACGCGCTGAATCCTGCCTTTGAGCATGCCCGCGGGGACCGCCCGCATGATGCCCGCGAGGTCGACCTCGATCCACATCATGGCGTCGGTCTGCCCATCGCCGGTCGGCTTGAGTTCCATTCCCCAGCGCGCCGCGGACGTGCCCATTGGCCCGGCGAACGCCATGGAGGTGGGCGGCTCGACAACGGTCACCTCCTGACTACGGCTGCGAGACAACCCGAACATCAGCTTCGCCCGCTGCTCCACCCGCGAGCCGGGCTGAAGCGGGCCTCCTCCACGGACCCGGCCTTCAAGAACCGTTGGTGCCCACTCCGGCCAGCGTCCGACGTCACAGAGATACGCCCACACCGCATGGACGCTGTTGGCGATTGTCATACGGCTCTCGGTTCTGAATGTCATCGGACGGACTTCTCCTTCATCGTGATCGTTGGTACCGGAACGGCTAGGCGGTCAGTGCGTCAGCTGCGCGGCGGCCGACGAGGCGATGAGCCCGTCGATCAGGACGGTCTCACCGTCGGGAATGGCGGAAACGACGCGGGCCGGGTCGGCGCGGGCGCCCGAACCGCGTACCGGCCACGCCGCGGCGACGGCCGCGACCAGCACCTCCCAGCCGGCCCCGGCCAGTCCGGCGCAGACCCGCCGGTCATCGATGTTGCCGCCGGTGGGCTGGCCGGGGTTGTCGAATCCCTCGGGGACTATGACGTGGACCCGCACGATGTCCTGGTCCTGCATGGCGCCTGCCGCACCGAGCCGGCCTCCTCCTTGCGGTCGAGCTGAATCACACCCGCTGCCAATCCGTCACACCTGTCACTACGTAATACGTGGAAACGGGGGGCACGGATTGATCCGAGACGACCTGTGTCCGCTCGTCCTGGCCGCGGCGCGGCCCGGCAGGTGGTTCTGCCGGGCCGGGTGTCACCCGCCGTTCCGGACACCGTGCGGGATCTGACGTGAGAGAGGATCAACGAACACCATTGCTGACGACGCTGGGGCGGGCGCAGGCGACCGCCTACCCCGCGGGCGAGTATGTGGGCCAGGAGAGCTTCATGCGGGCAGCCGAGGTACGGAGGCTGGCTCACCAGGCCCGGGTCGGCGCCGGCGTGCCGGTGCTCGACCTGTGCTGCGGAGTGGCGACCACGCTGCTTCGGTGTTACCGGACAAGTTCGCGATGGTGGCCGAGAAGCAATGACGAGCTCCGATGAAGCCTCGATGACCTCCGGCTACGCCCGCTACCTGGCTGCGAAGACGACCGTGGATGACCGGGCGCTCAACGGGCATGTGCTGGCCGAGTTGCGGCGCCTCATGCCCGCGGGTGCGCCGCGGGTGCTGGAGGTCGGCGCCGGACTGGGGACGATGGTGGCCCGTCTGATGGACTGGGGCGTGGTCGGCACCGGCGAGTACATCCTGCTGGATACGGATCGGCAGCTGCTGGATCATTCTCGCCGGTGGCTGCGCGATTGGGCGGCCGCGCGAGGCCTGCGCAGCGACCTGCTGCCGGATGGGCTGCTGGTCGGTGATCTGCGGGTGCGCCTGGTGCACGCCGAGCTTGGCAGCTACCTGGAGACCGATCACGGGGCGCTGGCCGATGTGCTGATCGCCAACGCTGTGCTGGACCTGGTGGACGTGCCGGCCATCCTGCCCGGACTGTTGCGGTTGCTGGTCCCCGGCGGCGTCTACTGGTTCACGATCAATTACGACGGCGAGAGCATCTTCGCGCCGGGCCACCCCCACGACGACCACGTCATGCAGGCCTACCACCGCGACATGGATGAGCGCGTCCGCTACGGCCGGCCGGCCGGTGAAAGCCGAACGGGCCGCCAGCTGTTCCACCATCTGCGGGCTGCGGGGGCGCCCGCGCTGGCGGCAGGCTCGTCGGACTGGGTCGTAAGCGCCGGCCCGGATGGGAACTACCCGGGCGATGAGGCTAACTTCCTGCGCAGCATCCTGAGCACGATCCGGGACGCGTTGCGGAGCCGCGAGGACTGGGTGGACCCAGCGGACCTGGCCGACTGGCTGGCCGTGCGCGACCGGCAACTGGCTGCGGGCGAGCTGGTCTACATCGCCCACCAGCTTGATTTCGCGGGCCGGTCGCCCTCGTCGGCGGCGCCGGATCAGGTCCGCTCGACTCGCCCGGGTGTTCCCGGGCGCGACGGCGGCGAACGGCGTCCGTCAGCAGCAGGCCCACTCCTGGGGTGACCGCGGCCAGCATGAGCACCGCATAGAGGGTGGAGACCGTGACCCCGTTGGCCGCACCGAGCCCGGCTGCAGCGAAGGCCCAGGCGGCAGCGCCCTCCCGCGGCCCCCATCCGCCGACACTCAAGGGAATCCCCGCGGCAATCTGGATGACCATCAGCAGCGCGATCAGTTCGCCCAGGGGTGCGGTGGAGCCGGCGACCCGGGCCGCGATGACGAACGTGGCCGTGTGCCCGGCGACGACCAGCACCGAGGCCAGCGTGAGCTGCGGCCACACGCCCCGGGCCAGCAGGCCACGACGCAGGTCAGTGGCAATGGCCCGGGCGGCACGGGCCGACCGCGACCGGCCGAGACGAGCGGCGACACTCACGACCAGCGCGGCACACCCGACTACGCCCGCGATGCCCGCCAGAACGTAGGGCAGCGCGGGCCGGACCGGCGAGGACAGGGTCAGCAGCACGACGGCGGTCACCACGGCCTGGATGACCTGACCGCACAGCCGTTCCCACCCCACCGCGCGCACCCCCTGCGCGACGTCTCCAGCGCGCCGGCCTTGCGTCACCGCCCGGTGCAGGTCGCCGAGAATCCCGCCGGGGAGCACGGAGTTGAGGAACAGGGAACGGTAGTAGGCACCCGTCGCGCGGGGCAGGCCGATGTCGGTGCCGAGCGCGCGGGCCACGACCTGCCACCGCCAGGCCGAACAGATTGTGGTCAGGGCAGTGAGGGTAACGGCGGCCACGACCCCCTGCCAGGTGATCGCACGCAGCCCGTCCTCGAACGGCGCCGCGCCCAGCTCCCGCCCGAGAAGCGACAGCACGGTGACGCCAGCGACCAGACGCAGCAACGACGGGCCGAAACGACGGACGGCCGGACCGATCCGGGCCGGAACTGAGTACAAAGACGTCACACCTGTTGTACGGGCCCATTGAGCAAATAGATCGACGGTACGGCCGCGGAGCAAACCAAAGTGACCCCCGGACACGTAGTACCCAACGAGGATGACGACCGGCGGGCCGTCGTCCCCGCAAGGGATGGCCATCGTCCCCGCAGGGATGACAGCAGATGGTCACGCAAACGGAGGCGCAGTGCCCACCATTCAGCCGCCGGAGGTTCGGCACGCGGACAAACCCGCGGACAAAGTCGCGCTGCCCGGGATCCGGCTCGCGGCGCTCCTGGGGATGCTCGCCACAGCCGCCCTGCTCGGCGTCGTGTCCGCCACTGCCGGCCTCGGCGCCGTCGGCTGGATCACCGGCCTGGTCACCGGTTCGGCGGCGGCCGCGCTGCTTGTCACTGCCCGGATGCGCAGCGACCAGCCGGCGATACTCCCGGCGGACTGGATCACCCTGACCCGGATGCTGCTGATCGCCGGGGTCACGGGCCTGGTTGCCGACTCGTTCAGGCGGCCGGTGTCGGTCACAGCGCTGGTCGCCCTGTCCGCCGTCGCGCTGGCTCTCGACGCGGTGGACGGGCAGGTAGCGCGCCGGACCGGCACCGCCACCCCGCTGGGCGCCCGCATCGACGGCGAGACTGACGCCTTCCTCATCCTGATGCTCAGCATCGCCGTGTCCCAGGATTACGGCGGCTGGGTGCTGGCCATCGGCGCCGCCCGCTACATGTTCCTGCTGGCCGGCTGGCTGATCCCATGGCTGCGGGCGCCGCTGGCCCCCCGGTTCTGGAGCAAGGTCGTGGCCGCGGTCCAGGGCATCGCGCTCACCGTCGCCGCATCCGGAGTGACCAGCCGCCTGGTCGGGATGATCACGGTCGCCGTCGCGCTGCTGCTGCTGACCGAGTCGTTCGGCCACGATGTGATCTGGCTTTACCGCGCCGGCGCCGGCCCGCGCACCCGCCGGGCAGTGCGGATCGCCGTCACCGGGCTTGCGCTCGTGCTCCTGTGGTTCGACCTCTTGGCGCCGGACCGTGCCTGGCAGTTCAGCATCGCCGCTTTTGTCCGCATCCCGCTGGAAGCGCTGGCCTTGGTTGCTGTCGCGCTGGTGCTGCCGCCCTGGCCACGACGAATCGTGGCCACTGTCGCCGGAATCCTCCTCAGCGTGCTCGCTTTCGACAAGATCCTCAACATAGCGATGTACGAGGAGGTCAATCGGGCGTTCAACCCGCTGAACGACTGGAGCAGTATCAGGCCGGCCGCGGGCGTGGTACGCGACGCTATCGGCACTACGCTCACAAACGTCGTGCTTGTCGCGATCTGGATCGGTATCGTCCTGCTCGTCGGCGCCATCACCGCAGCAACGCTTCACGTCACCGCTGTGGCCGCCCGTCACCGCCGTGGCGCCGTTCGCGGCCTTGCTGCTCTCACAGCTATCTGGGGGCTTTCCGCGGGCCTGTCATTGCAGCTCACCGCGGGGTCTCCGGTCGCCTCGACCAGCGCCACCGGGCTGGCCGTCTCGCAGGTGCGCGCCTACCAGGCAGCGCTCAGCGACCCGCGTCGTTTCGGGCAGGCCACCCGCAGCCTCGACCCCGAGGCCGCCGTCCCCGCTTCGGGCCTGCTGACCGGATTGCGCGGCAAGGACGTCATCATCGCCTTCGTCGAAAGCTACGGGCAGGTCGCCGTCCGGGGTACGAGCTACTCGCCGGGCGTCGACGCCGTCCTGCGCCAGCAAACCGGCATGCTGACCCGCGCCGACTGGTCCACGCAAAGCGCCTGGCTCACCTCCCCGACCTTCGGCGGGATCAGCTGGCTCGCCCACTCCACCCTGCAGTCAGGGCTATGGGTTAATAGCAACCAGCGGTATAACGAGCTCCTCGCCAGCAAGCGGTTCACTCTCAGCGACGCCTTCGACAAGGCCGGGTGGCACACGGTCGCCGACGACCCATCTGACAACACGGTCTGGAAACCCGGGACGTACTTTTACCACTACGACCAGACCTACAACCGGCTTAACGTCGGCTACCGCGGCCCGACCTTCAGCTTCTCCTCGATGCCCGACCAGTACACCCTGGCCGCGTTCCAGCGGCTTGAGCTCACCCCAGGCCACAAGCCCGTCATGGCCGAGATCGACCTGACCACCTCGCACATACCCTGGGCCCCGCTGCCGGCCATGGTGCCCTGGAACAAGGTCGGCAATGGCTCGGTATTCGACCCCCAGCCCGCGGAGAGCGAATCCCCAGCCACGGTCTGGCGCAGCAACAACACCGTGCGCCAGTTCTACGGCCAGTCGATCCAGTACACAATGACTGCCCTCACTTCATGGGTCACCGAGCTGAACGACCCGAACCTCGTGCTCATCCTGCTCGGCGACCACCAGCCCCACACCGCCGTCAGCGGCCCCGGGGCCACCCACGACGTGCCGATCTCGATCGTCACCCGCGCCCCGTCGGTGCTCAAGCAGATGTCCTCCTGGCACTGGCAGAACGGGCTGCTGCCTGCTCCCAGCGCTCCGCTCGAGCCCATGGACGCCTTCCGCAATCAGCTTCTCAACACCTTCAGCAGCAAGACCCCGGCCCGGGATGGCTCGTACTCGTCAGTGCGGGCTGGTTTCGTTGGTGCTGGCTGAGTCCAGCAGCTGCCGCAGGACCGCTGAGTAGGTGTTCAGGGCCTCGCGGCCTTGCTGGCTGAGGCTGACCGAGGTGCGGGCGGTGACGCCGCTGCCTGTCTTGACCGTCGTCACGTAACCCGCGTCCTCGAGCTTGCGCAGGTGGGTGATGAGGTTGCCGGGCGTCAGGCCGAGCAGTTCTTGCAGCCTGGTGAAGGAGAGGCTGTCGCCGTCGCGGAGGGTGGCCAATGTCACGACGACACGCAGCCGCGCCGGCGCGTGAATGACGGGGTCAAGCTCAGTCTCAGGCACGATGTGCGCGGAGCCCGGTCCCGACGACCGCCATCAGCAGGAACGCCCCGCCGCCGGCCAGCGCGCAGGTCGCCAGGATGGCCGCCGGTGCCTGCCATGCGCAGCTGGCGCCGACGATCACGAGCCAGGCTCCGAGGGCGAGCGGCGGCCGGTCCCGTTCGAGGACGGAGGCCAGGATGTAGGTCAGCCCGGCCAGCATCACGGGACCCGCGAAGCTAATGAACGCGAGCGTCCGCGTACTCACAGAGTTGCTGATCACGGGTGCGACGATGAGCAGGGTCAGGTATCCGATCGCCCACGTGCTCCCGATGATCCGGCGGTCTCGCGCGGACTTGCCGTCGATGCCTGCAACCGTCTTGCTGGCGATGGCCAACACGGTCGCGACCGCGAAAGCGGCCAGCACGAACACCACCGCGATCGAGACACCCGAGGGCCCTGTGTAGGGGTGCTGCCCGCGCACCGACAGCCACATCGATCCGTAGCCGAAGAGCCAGACCAGACCCCACGCCGTGTACACGATGGGTCTGCAGATAAATAGCTCCTTACGAGCGCGTGCGCGGGCCTCCTGCGCGACGGCTGCGGCCTCCTGCACGCTCATGTCCTGATCCTCTAGCATGTCGACCTCCAGGGCCTGCTGGGAGCCAGAGTCAAGCTTTGTGCTTCAAAGCTACTTGACTTTGCATCTCAAAGTCAAGACCCCGCGTCAGCGATATCGGCGACCCGTCATTCATCAGTCGAGCCTTGGCGAGATGTCAGACGGGCCGTCCGGGCCACGCCCCTGGCGGTGGAGAAGGATTCGTCACCTCTCAGCTACCAGGGGGCCCTTTGTTACCAGCGGCACCACGCCGCGGTTGACCGGGTTCGATACGGCTATGCCAGGTTCACCTCGACCCATCCGGCTGAAGATATGCGAACACCCGGCCGGCGACCCGTGTCCCGCCAGTTCCGCGGCGTCCGGCGTCCGGCGTCCGTAATGTCGAACCCGTTACCGAGGAGGACTTCTGATGCGCAGCGTGACCTATTCGATGGGCGTCTCACTTGACGGCTACATCGTCGGGCCGGACGGCAACTTCGACTGGACGGCGCCCGACGAGGAGGTCTTTCGCTTCGTCACCGACGAGATACGAGAGGTCGGCGTCCACCTGCTGGGACGAAGGCTGTACGAGACGATGCTGTACTGGGAGACCGCCGACCAGGATCCATCGCTCGACGACTCAATGCTCGAGTGGGCCGCGCTCTGGAAGCCGCTCCCAAAGGTGGTGTTCTCCACCACGCTGCCGGCGGTGCAGGGCAATGCCCGCCTGGCCTCCGGCGGCCTGGCGGAGGAGATCGAGCGGTTGCGAGCCGAGCCGGCGGAGGGCGACATCGCGATCGGCGGCGCGGCTCTCGCCGCCGAGGCGGCCGCGTCGGGTCTGATCGACGAGTACCGGGCCAGGGTCTACCCGGTGCTGGTTGGCGGTGGCATTCCGTTCTTTCCCCAGCGCAAGCGCCGGGTGGATCTCGAACTCGTCGAGACCCGCACCTTCAGCTCGAGAGTCGTCTACCTCCGCTACCGCGTGGCGCGCTAGCCGGCTCGTCCCGCCGGGCCCGGTGCCGCGTCAGGCCCCGTTTGACCGGTCGACGATGCGGCGGAGTCGTTTGTCGTCGGCGTGGCTGGCCGGATCCGGCTGGCCACGGACGTGAGCAACTGGCTGCGGCCGGACGCGGAGACCAGCCCGGAGCGGCTGTTCTGCCACTGTTACGCGCGGGAAGGGGAACGCCCAGCTGATTCCGGGCTGGCCCTACTCGTTCGTCGTTCCGGGCTGGAGCCGGGCCGCGCCTCGTGGACACTGCCGCTGGACGCCGTCCGGCTCGGCCCGGAAGACGAGCGTCAGCCTTTTACGTACGCGATCTTCCCGGTCACCTTGCCGTTTTGGACGGTGAGGACGTCGATGCCGCGCACGTGGCCGTGGTCCCAGTCGTAGCGCCAGCGCTGTACGAGGTGGTCGCCCGCGGTGAATGAATCCTCGACGGTGAACCGGCTCGTCGCATCGTCGAAGATCGGCTTCCAGGCGGCGGTGATGGCCGTGTGGCCAACGTAGCGCTGTCCGTCCGGCGCCGGCGAGGTTGCCTCGAACACGCAGTCGTCGCTGGTCAGGGCCAGTGCCGCGGCGAGGTCGTGGGCGTTCCAGGCCGCGTTGAACTCGCGGACGACGGTGGCCGTGTCGTCGAGCCTGGGCCGGCTGGCGGTGCTCATGCCAGTGCAGGCTCGGCGTCTTGCAGCGCGCCCCGGAGCATCTCCCGGAGCTCGGGGGTGTCCTGGTGGCCGTGCTTGGCGACGGCATGCGCTGTTGCGGCGTCGAGGACCTCGTCCTCGCCGCCGGCGATGGTGAGCGTGCAGCCGATCTCGCTGGGGACCTGGCGGCAGTCGATCATCTTTCGGGACATGGCGTCTCCCCTCCCTTGCGCCGGGCCGATCCCGGCTGTGTTCCTGAGGTCTGTGTTTCCTGACTTGCGTGCGTCCCGGCTGCCTGGCGTGGTTGCCCGCGGGGGACCAGTCGATGGTCACGACCGGCCTGTCGCCGACGACCCAAGCGTCGTGCTGCGCCGTGGCCCCGGTATTCTTACTTATCGATAGGTCAGATTCTGACTTACTGGTAGGTCAGGCGTCAAGGACTGCGGAGGGTTTTTATGGCTGCTGGGCGCGGGCGCGATGATGCCGGCACGGCCGCGCGGATCCTGGACGTGGCCGAGCGGCTGGTCCAGGTCCGCGGGTTCAACGGCTTCAGCTACGCCGACATCGCAGCCGAGCTGCAGATCACCAAGGCCGCCCTGCACTACCACTTCGCCAGCAAGGCCGCCCTCGGCGAGGCGCTCATCGCCCGTTACGCCAACCGCTTCATGGCGGCTCTCGCGGGTCTCGACACGCGGGACGACCCGGCCAGCGCGAAGCTGGACGCCTACGCGGGCCTGTACCTGCAGGTGGTGCGCACCCGCAAGATGTGCCTGTGCGGCATGCTCGCCGCGGAGTACCAGACCCTCCCGCAGCCGATGCAGGACGCGGTCATCAAGTTCTTCGACCAGAACGAGAGCTGGCTGGACAGCGTCCTGGAGCAGGGCCGGGCCGACGGCGCCCTGCACTTTACCGGCTCCGCACGGGACACCGCCCGCATGATCATGGGGGGCCTGGAAGGGGCGATGCTCATCGCCCGCTCCTACGGCGACATCGCCCGGTTCCAGGCCGCGGCGGCCAGGCTGCTGGGCGGCCTGACCCCCGCAGGCGAGCCGGCGCGGTCAAGCCCAGGCCCGGCAGCCCAGCCAGCCTGACCGGTTAGGACGCGTCTGCTGTGGCGGCCGTCTGGGCTTCCTCGACAGCCTCGTCGGAGACGGAATGAGTCTCCACGGCACCGCCCAGCTCGGTGAGCCTGTCGGCTACGACGGTGGCTTCGGCGACGGGAGCCAGCACGCCGACAGCCGCTTTGCCCCCTTGCAGTTCGCTGCCGATCCGGCCACGATCAGCCTCGTCCAGCCCCAGCTTCTTGTGGTGAAGCGCGCCCAGCAGCCCACCGCCTACCAGGCCTGCGGCCAGCCCGACCGGGGTGCATAGCGCCACGACGGCGCCGATACCGGCACCCTTGCCCCAGCTGCGCTTGCCGACCTTCTCCGCCTTGAGCTCGCCCTTCTCGTTCAGGACCAGGACGCCGATGGCATCCCCGCGTGCCACACCCGAGTCCTTCAGAGAGGTGGCCGCCGTCTCGGCAGATGCCTCGTCTTTGAAGATTGCCAAGACCACCGTCTTGTTCGACATGCGCGTTTCCTCTCTGGTGACCAGGCGCGCTAGCGCCAGGTAACAGGTCCGGTGACCGGTTGCAGCTGCTCCTGCAGCGAACCGGTTGTCGCTGCCCCTGCAGCGCAGTATTCGCGTCAATCTGCGCCCTGGCATCCTCCGGAGCGGGTGATATCCCACGTGGTGGAGGCCCCGGAGCGGGCAGCGCTGCCCGCACCCAAGGCCATGGGCGCAGAAAGCCTGCTGGTCACCCCGGCTCGCCCGCGGCGAGGTAGCCGCGGCGACGCAGGTACCCGAGCAGCGCATCGGCGGCCTGCTCCGGGGACAGCGGGCCGAGCACCGTCGGCGGGGTATGCTCCGCCAGTGCTCCGGTCAGCTGCAGGGTGCGGTGCAGCGCCGTACCGGACGGGACGGGGAGGTCGCACGGCCTGGGCCGGTACGGGTGGGCGCCCAGGACCGGAACGCGGTGTCCGGCTACTGCTGGCGCGTCGATCACTGGGATGATGGCGCGCCTGCTGGCCAGCGTCTCGGGCAGCCCGGCCCGCCGCAGCCGCACCCCGGCCGCCTCGACGGCCACGACGGCGGGGCGGCGCACCCGCAGTACCTCGCGGCGGCCGCCGTCCAGGCGGCGGTGTACCCGCAGCTCGCCGTCGCCCTCCGGTTCCAGCCGCACGACACCCAGGGCCTGCGCCGCGTTGAGCGCGGCGGCGAGGAAGGCGGGAAACGAGCCGGTGCCGCGGTCGGCCGAGCGGTCGCCGCACAGCACCAGGTCCGGCACTCCGTAGTGCTCCCGTAGGGCGGCGGCGAGCGCGGCGGGACGATTCTGCCCGCCACCGACCAGCTCGGCCGCGCGCGGACGCGAACTCCGGCGGGCCGGCTCGACGCGGAGGGCCCCGGTCGCCCCGGCGGCCAGCGCGTCCTTCAGCATCTCGTCGGCTTCGGCGGGCCCGACGGTGGCCGCGATCACCTGGGCATCCCACTTCTCGGCCAGGCTCAGCGCATGCTCCAGGGCCGCGAAATCCGCCCGGTCCGGCCCGCGGTCGTGCGGGCTGGCACTGATCGCCCCGGTGAGCGGATCAACGTCGGCCTCCTGCCAGGACCAGCCCATCGCCGCCACGATCACGGTCATCTCCGTCACCCCTTCCGGAACACGACGCCGTTGCCGCCAGCCGGGTAGGTCCAGGTGATCGCCCCCTCGGCGTTGCAGACCTGATAGCACGTCCCGCACTCGAAGCACTGCTCGTAGTTGAACAGGATGCCGCCGTCGGTGGTGGGCACGAACAGGTTGGCCGGGCAGGCGTGCACGCAGTCCTTGGTCGTGCAGGAGCGGCACACGTCGGAGTCGACCGTGATGTGCGCCCGCTCCCCGACCCGGAACTCCACGGTCGCCATGCGCTCGTCGAAGGACACTTCGGGGTAGTGCATCTCACTCCTCCCTCATCGAAATGCCCGCAGCGCCTGCCAGCCGTCCCGCGCGAGTGACCGCAGCTGGACGTGGTTGCGGCGGACCGCGCGAAAGAACTCCCTGGACATGCCGATCTTGGGTGCCGGGTTGGTGACGGTGAACACCTGCTCGACGAAATCGCAGATCAGACCCGGGTATTCGCGCTGCATCCGGTCGGCGAGCACGATATCCGCCGCGTTGCGATACCGCTTGTGGTCGGCGAGCACGAACGACGCCGCCATCCGGCGCCGGTACCCGGCCAGCCCACGGGCGGATGTGTCGCCGCCCGCGATCGCCTCCGCGGCGGTCTGGCCGGCCGCCAGCCCGGCGCCGATCGCAAAGTTGACGCCCTCCAGCCACAGGCCGGCAGCCAGGCACATGGACGCGGCGTCCCCCGCCACGAGCATGCCGTCGATGGCCAGCCGGGGCATGGCACGATAGCCGCCCTCGGGGATCAGGTGGGCCGAGTACTCCTTCAGCTCCGCGCCCCGCAGGTACGGCGCGATGCCCGGATGCGCCTTGACGCGCGCGATCAGTTCCTCCGGCCGTGTCTTCTCGGCGGCCAGCCCGGTGAGCCCGACCACGACGCCCACGCTGACCGTGTCGAGGTTCGTGTAGAGGAACCCCCCGCCGGGGATCCCGCTGGTGCAGCCGAGCATCTCGATGTCCAGACCCTGGTCGCCGACCAGCCCGAACCGCTCGTCGATAACCTCGCGCGGCAGCGCCAGGATTTCCTTGACCCCCAGGGTGGTGTGCTCCGGGCTGGTACGCGGCAGCAGCCCGGCCTCCTTGGCCAGGAAGGAGTTCACGCCGTCGCAGGCGATCACGACCTTGGCGTGGATGTCACCGCCCGGCCGGTCGGTACGCACCCCGGTGACCCGGCCGGAGGGATCCCGCAGCAGGCCGGTGACCACCGTCGAGGTGACCAGCTGAGCGCCGGCCGTGACCGCCTTGCCGGCCAGCCAGGTGTCGAAGTCGCCGCGGTAGACGGTCATCCCGTTATACGGTGAGTGATCCCAGGCACTGGTGCGGTAGTCGACCGTCAGCGCCTGGGTCGGTGTCATCACCATGGTCGAGCGGCGGGTCACCCACCGCTGCACCGGCACCTCCGTCCACCACTGCGGCACAACCTCGTCGAGGATCCGCCCGTACACCACGCCGCCGTATACGTTCTTCGCACCGGGATAGGGACCACGCTCCACCAGGACCACGTTGCGGCCTGCCCGGGCCAGTTCGAGGGCCGCGGCCGCGCCGGCTGGGCTGGCCCCGACGACCACGGCGTCGGCGGTCATCGTGTCATCCGGCATGGCTCGCCTCCTCGGGCTGGTCCGCGGCCCGCCCGGTCACGCCGAGCCGGTCGGCCAGCACCGCGAGGACCGCCGGCGCGTCGGCCACGATCCCGAGGTCGGCCATCAGCGTCATCGGGCAGGACGGGTCGGTATTTACGCTCACCACGTGGGCCGGCTCGCCCAGCCCGCCGACGTGCTGCGCCGCGCCGGAGATACCGAACGCCACGTACAGCTCGGGCCTGACGGCGACGCCGGTCGTCCCGATCTGCCTGTCGTAGCCCATCCAGCCCGCGTCGGTCACCACCCGGGTGGCCCCCGCGCTCGCCCCCAGCGCGCCCGCCACGTCGGCCAGCAGCCGCATCACGGCCCCCCCGTCCGTTCCGGCGGGAACGAGTCCCGCGCCACCGCCCACGATCCGGCGCGCCTCGGCCAGGTCCACCGTGCTGGGCTCGGGCTGCAGGACCTCGACGCTCTCGGCGTCCCACTCGGTGCCTCGTTCGGCCGCCGGCGGGCCCGGTTCGGCCGCCGGCAGCTCGGACACGTCGGCCCGCCCCGCCGGGCCGGCCCTGCCGGGCCGTCCGGGCCGCAGTGTCACCACCGCCGGCCCCTCCACGGCGACCCGCAGCAGCAGACGATCATCGAGCCTGGTCAGCTCGACCTCATGGGGCGCGTACCGGACCGCTCCCGCGAGCAGCGCACGGCCCATACTCACAGCCAGTCGCGGGGCGAGATCACGGCCGTCCGGTGACGCGGGCAGCAGCACCATGCGCACGCCCGACAGGACGGGCGTCAGCGCAGCGGCCAGGGCACCCGGCGCGACGGAGGACCGTTCGAGCAGCCAGACCCGGCGGCCCGAATCCAGCTCCCCGGCCGCCGCGCGCGTCCCCGACCCCACCACGAGCGCGGCTCCGCCGGCCTCGGTCACCGTCTCGTCGGCGCCCAACGGCAGCTGCCCGTCCCGGACCACCACCACGGCCAGGACCGCGAGATCAGCGGGCATGGTCATAGCGCCACCGCCACCCGGTGCCCCTCGATCACGGCGGCATGGGCCCGGCGCGGGGTGACGCAGTCGCCGGCCCGGTGCACCTCAAACGGCGCCCCGCGCAGCTGCTGCCACAGCGAATCCTCCGGCGCCTGGTGCACCGCGCACACCACCCAGTCGCAGATCCGGCTCGCCGGCTCGCCGGTGGGGTGGTGGAGCAGGGCCAGCTCCACCCCGGAGCCGTCGGCCTCCTCGTCACCGCCGCCCTCGCCGTCAGCGGCGGCCGCGCCGATCACCACCAGGTCGGTCGCCTGGCGGATGCCCTTGGCATGTGCGCGCACGTTGAAGGTCTCCATGTCCAGCGTGATGCCGAGATCCTGGCCCACGACCATGCCGGCCGTGATGATCTCCACCTCGCAGCCGCGGTCGGCCAGCAGCTCGGCGACGCTGGTCGCCTGGTGGAAGCCGAGGTCATCCACCACCACGACCCGTCCGGCCGGTTCGGCGCGGCCTTCGAGCACATCGCGGACGTCGACCACGCGGGGATGACCGCCGGCCCAGTAGGGTGCCTGCGGCCGGGCTCCGGTGGCCAGCACCACGGCGTCGGGCGAGTCGGCGCGCAGTGAAGCGGCCGTAGCCTCCGCGCCGGTAGTGATCTTGACGCCGTAGCGCTGGCATTCGGCGGCCAGGTTGCGCACCACGTCGAGGAACTCGGCGCGGGACGGCACCGACGCGGCCGCGGCGACCTGGCCGCCGGTCCGCGGCTGGCGTTCCTGCAGCGTGACCCGGTGGCCGCGCTGGGCCGCCGTGGACGCGGCCTGTAGGCCGGCCGGGCCACCGCCGACCACGATCACCCGCCGGCCCGGCCGGCGGGGCGGCGGCAGCGTGATGGCCTCCCGGCCGGTGCGCGGGTTCTCGATGCAGCCCAGCCACCGGTTCAGGCCCATCCGCCCGACGCACTCCTGGTTACAGGACAGGCAGGTGCGGATCTGGGTGGCGTAGCCCGCACGGGCCTTGGCGGCGAAGTCCGGGTCGGCGATCTGCCCCCGCACCACCCCCACCAGGTCGCAGTGGCCGTCGGCCAGCGCCCGCTCGGCCTGGACCGGGTCCTTGATCCGGCCCACCCCGATCACCGGCAGCCTGACCGCCTGCCGGATGGCGTTGGCGATGAACAAGGCGTACCCGGGCGGGATGCTCATGGACGCCTCGATCATGAACAGCGTGGCGGTCGCCACGCCGATCGAGGTGTTGATGTAGTCGACCTGACCGGTCGCCTCCACCATCCGCGCCACCTCGACGGCCTCCGCCAGCGTGCTGCCGCCCTCGATCAGCTCGTCACCGCAGATCCGCACGCCCAGCGCACGCTCCGTCCCGATCGCGTCGCGGACGGAATCGATGATTTCCAGCAGGATCCGCGCCCGGGCCGGCAGCGACCCGCCGTAGACGTCGGTGCGCTTGTTCGTCGCGGGCGACAGGAATCCGCGCACGATGGAGGAGTGTGAGCACTGCAGCTCGATGCCGTCGAACCCGCCCTCCGCGCAGTACCCGGCGACGGTACCGTAGCCCGCGACGATCTCGGCGATCTCGTGCCGCTCCACCGCCTTGGGCACCTCACGGAACATCGGGTCCGGCACCGGACTGGGCGCCCAGACGGGCAGCCGGGAGAACATCGACGAGGCCTGGCCGCCGTTGTGATTCAGCTGCGCGAAGATCGGCACCTCGTGCGCGTGCGCCGCCGCGGTGATCTTCCGGTAGCCGGGAATGACCGTCCGGTGGAAGCCGTGGATCAGCTTCTCGTAGGGCCAGTCGGTGGGATGAGTGGAGTGCTCCTCGGTGATGATGAGCCCGACGCCGCCCGCCGCACGGGCCGCGTAGTAGTCGGCGTGCTGCTGGCTGGGCAGGCCATCCTCGGCGAAGTTGGTCAGGTGCGCGGCGAACACGATCCGGTTACGGACCACCACCGGGCCGATCCGCAGCGGCGAGAACAGGTACCGGTACCGGCTGGTCGCGCTCATCGGCCGGCTCCGGTCATGGTCGTGGCCGGGGCCCGGCCCGCGAACGAGGCGGCCTGCTCGTCGGCCACGCCGATCGCCAGCGCGACCCGGCGCGCCTCCAGCACAGCCTCCAGTACCGTTCTGGGTGCCACGCAGTCGCCGGCCC
This sequence comes from uncultured Actinomycetes bacterium, assembly GCA_963775825.1. Classification (GTDB taxonomy): domain Bacteria; phylum Actinomycetota; class Actinomycetes; order Streptosporangiales; family Streptosporangiaceae; genus Bog-532. The sequence continues at coordinate 207,989 of CAVZKY010000045.1, read as the reverse complement.
GGCGGGTGCGCGGCCGGTGCAGGTACAGCGTCTCCTCCGGCAGCCGGTGCCCGCAGTGCACCAGGAACGCGCACTCCACCGTGCGCTGCTCTGCGGTCCACCGGTCCTCCAGCAGCACATGATCGTCGGTGACCGCCCGGAGCAGGCTGCGCAGCTCGCGGTCTACGCCCGCGCGCTGCAGCCGGGAGTTGGCCTCGGCGAGGTCGCCGGTGAGCGCCAGCTGGGTGCCGGCGATCTGGTCCTGGGTGACGATCGAGGTCGGCCGGCCGCTCGCGGCGAGCAGCTCAGCGACACCGACCCCGACCGGCCCGCCGACCGGATCGAACACCACGGCCCGCCCGTCCGGCCATCGGCCGAGCGCACCGGAACGGACCTGAGCGAGCAGGTCGGCGGCCTCCAGCACGCGCGCGCCCGCGGCGATGCGGTAATCGCGCGGGCCGGCGACCGAGCCCGTGGCCAGCAGCACGCGCATACGCTTGGCCAGCGCGTCGTCCATCTCCGGCGCGGCCACCTCGTGCTCCAGCGCGACCGTCACGCCCAGCCGCTCCAGCTCGCGGCGCCACCAGTCCACCACCACGCCCAGCCGCCGCCGTCCGTGGACCAGGGCCGCCGTGGTCAGCATGCCGCCCAGCTCCGGTCCGCGTTCGGCCAGGAAAACGCGGTGCCCCCGCATCGCCAGCACGCGGGCGGCTTCCAGGCCGGCCTCGCCGCCGACGACCAGCACCGGGCTGGGGGCCTGATCGGGGACGGCCGTGTCGCCGTCGTCGGGGTCCCTGTCGTCGAGCTCATGGCCGCTGCTGGGCTCGATGACGCAGGTGATGACCGGATTCCGGTTGTCCCGGACCATGCAGGCCTGGTTGCACAGCAGGCAGGGGCGGATTCGTTCCGCCTCGCCGCTGCGCAGCCGCGCGACCAGGTTGGGATCGGTGATCTGCGCCCTGGTCATCTCGGCCAAATCGGCGGCCCCGTCGTCCAGTGCCCACTGCGCCTGCCCCGGGTCGACGACACTGCCCTGCAAAGCCACGGGCACGGCTCCGCCGACCGAGGCGCGGACCTGCCGGCACAGCTCGATGCCCGGGCCCGGCTCGGTATGCAGGTCGGGCCGGGTCGCCGGCACCGAGTAGATCGATCCCCGCACCACCACGAGATAGTCCGCCTGGCCGGCTAGCCGCGCGGCCTGCTCGGCAGCCATCTCCGGGGTCACCCCGGCCCAGGGGGCCAGCTCGTCGCAGCTCAGTCGCAGCCCGAGTACCCGCCCGGTGCCAAGGGCATCCCGGACGGCGCGCAGCACCCGCTCGGTCAGCAGCAGCCGGTCCTGGCCGTAGTCGTCGGCACGCTGGTTGGTCAGGCCGGAGTGGAACTGACGCAGCAGTGAGTGCTGGCCCGCATTGATCTCGACGCCATCCAGATCGGCTCCGGCGGCCAGGGCGGCCGCGGCGGCGAATCCTTCGACGACCGCGTCGATCTCGGTGCCCTCCATCTCCATGGGCAGCTCGCGCGAGCCCGCATCCGGCACTCGCGACGGCGCCCAGAGCGCGGCCTGCGAGAACGCCGATGAGCCCTGCATCCCGGCGTGACCCAGGCCGGCCAGCACCAGGGCGCCGTACGGACGACAGGCCGTGACGACCTGCGCCCAGCCTGGCCCGCAAGCCGCGGCCAGCGGTGCGCGTTCGTAGGGCCAGTCGGACGGGTGCACGCTCGCCGTCTCGGTCACGATGACGCCGCAGCCCCCGGTGGCCCTCCGCGCGTAGTAGGCGACGTGCCGCGCCGAGATCCCCCGGTCCCGGCTGAGGTTGGTCTCGTGCGGCCCGAATATCACCCGGCTGGGCGCGCGGCGCGGCCCGAGGTCGACGGGATCGGTGAGGGACGTACTCATGCTTAGTAGACGCCGCACATTCCATCGATCGAGACTTCCTCGACCAGAAGCTCCGCAGCGATCAGAAGCTCCGCAGCGATCTCGGGCTCCTGGCCCGCGTCGAGGTCGTCGCTGACCCGGGGCGCATCGGCGGGCGAGGCGTCGGCTCGGGTGTTCTGCTGCATGAAGCCTCCTGGGTCGGCTGCGGCGGGACCGGGTGACAGCCCTGCCCGTCTTCGCCTGATGCTGGTGACGGTATGGGGGCTGTGCGGGCCGTGTCACCATGCTTCCGGCCGTCATCACCCCATCCGGATGGGCAGGTACGGGGCCGGGCGGACCGTGCTGCGCGACCACGTGACCGTGCGGACCAGGACGAACAGGAACACCGCGTAGCCGCCGGCCTTCACCAGCCCCTCCGTTCGGGCAGCTGCGGTGCTGTACGTCAGGGCGCAAGGCGGTCGCGGTCGGGCGGAATCGGCGCGCGCGGGTTCCGCATCGCCGCGCCGCTGCTTAGCCTCGCCGCAACGATGCTCCCGCTGATGGCGTCCGGCCGGCGAAGCGGTCCTCGCGCACTGTGCGGGAGCACACCTACGGGAGCACACCTATGAGAGGAGCCCGTGCGTCATGCAGGTTGACGAACTGCTCAAGCCGTTCCCGATCAAGGAGTTCCACCCGTTCCCCCGGGCGATGCTGGGTCCGGGTGCTCACGAGATGATCGGGCCGGAAGCGAAGAAGCTGGGTTTCAGGAAGATCCTGGTGATGACCACCGGCCTGCGGGGCAGCGACACCGTCCACAAGATCAACGAGTCGCTGAGATACCACGGCCTCGAGACCGTCGTCTACGACAAGGTTGAGTCCAATCCCAAGGACTACAACGTGATGGACGCCGTCGCGATGTACCAGGAGAACAAGTGCGACTCGTTCGTCTCGATCGGCGGCGGTTCGGCGCACGACGCGTGCAAGGGCGCCCGGATCTCAGTAGCGCACGACGGCCGCAGCATCAACGAGTTCGAGGGCTTCAACAAGAGCGAGAACCCCAAGAACCCGCCGCACATCGCCGTCTCCACCACGGCGGGCACCGGTTCGGAGACCTCCTGGGCTTATGTGATCACTGACACCACGACCGATCCGGATCAGCCGCACAAGTACGTGGCGTTCGATGACGCGTGCGTGACCAGCCTGGCCATCGACGACCCGGTGCTGTACTACGACTGCCCGCTTGACTACACCGCCCAGTGCGGCTTCGACGTGCTCGCGCACGCCTCCGAGCCGTACGTGTCCCGGCTGAACTTCCCGCCGTCGCTGGGTAATGCGCTCTACGCCATCAAGCTGACCTCGGAGAGCCTCCGCGCGGCGGTGTGGAATGGCCAGGATCTGCCCGGCCGCGAGGGCATGATGTACGCCCAGTACATCGCCGCGCAGGCCTTCAACTCCGGCGGGCTGGGCATCGTCCACTCCATCTCGCATGCGGTCAGTGCCTTCTACGACCTGCACCATGGGCTGAACAATGCGATCGCGCTGCCGCGGGTATGGGCGTTCAACATGCCGGTGGCCTACCAGCGGTTCGCCGACATCGCCGACCAGTTGGGCGTCGACACGCACGGCATGACGGCTCCCCGGGCCGCCGAGGCCGCCCTCGCCGCGGCCATCCGGCTGCTGCGTGACGTCGGTATCCCCGAGCGCTTCGTCGACGTGCGGCAGGACAGCTACTCCAAGAACCGGCTCGGCAAGGGCCCGACCAAGTACTACGAGAACGCCCCGGTGGTCGAGGGCAACGCCGCCGACGTCGACCGGATCACCCGGCACGTGCTCGGCGACGCCTGCACCCCGGGCAACCCCAAGGAGTGCACATTCGAGACCGTCCGCCCGGTGGTCGACCACTGCATGAACGGTGACCTGGACGACTTGCTCAGCTGAAGCCAGCGGCGGGCGACAACCTCGGCCCGGACGAACCGGAGGACGCGTGCCCCAGTCGACCGATGATCCGCATACCTTCCTGTCGATCGACGACGTTGTCAGCCGGTTCGCCGCGGCCGGGTACATCACCGACCGGCGGCTGGCCACCACGATCTATCTGGTCTCACGACTGAACAAGCCGGTCCTGCTGGAAGGGCCGGCCGGGGTCGGCAAGACCGAGCTCGGCAAGACGCTGGCCACGGTGACCGGCCGGCGGCTGCTCCGGCTGCAGTGCTACGAGGGACAGGACGAGACCAGGGCCCTTTATGAATGGGATTACGGCAAGCAGTTGCTGTACACCCAGATGCTGCGCGAGAAGATCAACGACATCATCGCCGACGCCCCGGATATCCCCGCGGCGGTCGCGCGGATCGAGGGCCATGGTGGGGTGTTCTTCTCTGACCACTTCCTGGTCGCCCGTCCCCTGCTGGACGCGATCCGCGGCGAGCAGCCCGCCGTGCTGCTGATCGACGAGGTGGACCGGGCCGACGAGGCCCTGGAGGCAGTGTTCCTGGAATGCCTCGGCGAGTATCAGGTCTCCGTGCCCGAGATCGGCACCTATACGGCCAAGACACCGCCATTCGTGGTGCTGACCTCGAACAACACCAGGGATCTTTCGGCCGCGCTCAAGCGCCGCTGCCTGCACCTGTTCCTCGACTACCCGGACGCGGACCGGGAACTGGCGATCGTGCGGTCCAAGCAGACCGGGCTGCCCGAGGCCGCGGCCCGGCAGCTCGTCGAGGTGGTGCGCGGGCTGCGGGAGCTGCCGCTGCGCAAGAGCCCGAGCATCTCCGAGACCATCGACTGGGCCCGCACGCTGACCGTGCTCGGCGTCGACGAGCTGGACGCGGGCGTGCTGGCCGACACCCTCAACATCGTGCTGAAGTACGAGCGGGACATGCAGCGCGCCGTGGAGGTGCTGCCGCGCCTGGTCGACCCGAACCGGGAGCTGCCCGGCCCGGGCCATTCCCATGGGCCCGGCGAGGGGCACGGGCATGAGCATGAGCATGGTCATAGCGGGAATCAGGGGCGCGATCACAGGCACGCCGACGATAACGGGCACGGCAAGGGGCAAAGCCGCGCTGGCGAGCACGCCCAGGACGGCCAGGCCGACGGCAGGGACGTCCGAGCGGCCATGGACCGGCCGGGCCGGCACGATGAGGGATATTACGGCGCCCCGGGTCCCGGCCCGACCCGCCGCACCGAGCCCGGCCAGGGCCAGGGCAGCCGCTCGTTCGCGGCGCTCATCCGCCGACGGCCCGGCTGACGGGAGCCGGGCGTGGAAGGCAGCCTGCACCGATTCGTACGCCTGCTGAGGCTGTTCGGCGTGCGCGTGTCGGTCGCCGAGGCGGCCGACGCCATGCTGGCCGCCGCGCAGCCCGGCGTGCTCGCCGATCGGCAGACGCTGCGGGCGGCGCTGCGCGTGACGCTGATCAAGGACCGGCGCGACGATGAGCTGTTCGATGAGCTGTTCACCGCGTTCTTCTCGCTGCGCCCGGTCGCCGGCCCGGCTGGCGAGCACGGTCACAACCATGCTCACGACGACCTGGCCGACACCGGCGAGCTGGAGTCGTTCACGGTTTCCGACGAGCCATCGGAGCTCCCGCAGCAGGGGCACAGCCATGGCAAGCCGGCCGACATAAGAGATTACTTCCGCCAGGAGGATCTCGCCCAGCAGTACAACCTGCACCAGGAAGCGAACAAGATCGACCTGGCGTCGGTAACGGACGAGATCGTGCTGTCCAAGGAAGGCGCCAACAGCGCGAGGGCCGCGGGGGCGTCGGTGCAGCTGGAAACCGACCGGCTGCACAACCCCGGCATGCCGGGTCAGCTCGCGCCGGCCACCGGGCACCGGGTCGACACCGCACTGACCGTGGCGCAGCAGGAGGTGCTTCTCGGCTGGCTCGAGACAGCCGACGAGGATCCGGACGAGCAGACCCTGGCGATGCTGCGACGGCAGCTGGCAGGCATCATCACCGACCTACCCGAGCTGCTGCGACGCTACCTGGACCGGGTCGGCGGCGCCGAGGTGGAGGCCAGGGTCGCTCAAGGCGGCCGGACCGAGACCGTGGACGAGCAGGAACGGGCCGAGCTCGAGGAGGCGCTGCGCCGGCTGGCCCGCCAGCTCCGGGGCGCCCGGACCAGCAGGCAGCGCAACACACCGCGCGGCCGTGTCAACCCGGGCCGGACCATGCGGAAGAACATGGGCTATGAAGGCGTGCCGTTCCGTCCGGTCACCACCAGCCGCACCGCGGACAAGCCCCGGCTGCTGCTGCTGACCGATGTTTCGCTGTCGGTGCGCGCGACCGCGCGGTTCACGCTGCACCTGGTGTACGGCATGCAGTCGCTGTTCACGCAGGCCCGCTCGTTCGCTTTCGTCGACGCGCCGGTCGAGATCACCGAGCTGTTCGCCGAGCACCCGCTGGAACGGGCGCTCGGGCTGGTATTCGACGGGCTGCCCGCCGGCGGCCTGCTTGACGTCGACGCCAGCTCCGACTACGGCGCGACGTTCACCCAGTTGCTGTCGGAGCACTCAGCAGCGCTCGATCGCCGCGCCACGCTGATCGTGCTCGGGGACGGGCGGGGCAACGGCAACGACGCCCGGCTGGAAACCTTCCAGGAGATCACCCGGAGGGTTCGCGAGACGATCTGGCTGACCCCCGAATCCCGGTACTCCTGGGGGCTCGGGGCCTGCGACCTGCCACGCTACGCGGAGTTCTGCGACCGGGTACAGGTGGTCGCCGATCTCACTGGGCTGCAGCGCGCAGCCCAGCAGATATCGGCGGAGGCGACGGGACGATGAGCGACCCGAACCTCATCTCCTCGCTTCCGCAGACCATTGACCCGCTCGCGCCGTGCCCGCGCGGCCGCTACGACGACCACCTCGTCAGCGTCCTGCGCGCCGATCCGCCTGGCGGCGGCGCCGCGGACCCCGGTCCCGTAGTCCGCACCGACCACTTCTGCCTGGCCGAGCGCGGCCGCCGGATCGAGCTGACCCACTGGCTGCCCCCCGACCAGCTCGACAACGACGTGGCCGGGCTGCTGGCCGAAGAGCTGTTCGCGCCGGGCTGGCTGTCCGGAGTGGAAATCTTCGAGCGCGTGCTCACTGGCATCGTGCGGTCCTGCATTGATGACCCGCTGCTGGCCTGGTGCACGTTCTATGGCAATACCCTGGCCCGGCTCCGCCAGTGCTGGCAGACGCCGGCCGCGGCGAACGGCCACGAGCGCAGCACGATCAGCGAGCTGGCCCCCGTGTACGCGCACGCGTTGCAGCTCATCCCGGCGGGCCGGGTGCTCGACCTCGGCTCCTGCTTCGGCTTCCTCCCGCTGCTGCTGGCCGAGCGGCCGGCCAATACGGTGACCGCCTCCGACCTGTCCGGTGGCACCATGCGCCTGCTGACGGCCGTGGCCGCCGCGCGCGGGCTGCAAGTGAGCACCCTGGTGTGTGATGCGGCACGGATTCCCGTGCCAGACGGCTGGGCCGATACTGTCAGCGTCATCCACCTTCTGGAGCACGTGAGCCCCGATCATGGGCGCGCCGTGATCCGCGAGGCGCTCCGTGTCGCCCGCCACCAGGTAGTGGTCGCCGTCCCGGTCGAGGACGAACCCACCACCGCCTACGGCCATATCCGCACGTTTGATCTGCGCCAGCTCGGTGAGCTGGACGAGCGCGCCGGCCATCCCTGTTCGGTGCACGAGCATCACGGAGCCTGGCTGGTGCTCACCGTCGGCTAGGAGCCTGGCTGAATTTGGCCCCTTTCAGCAGGCTCCTCGGTAGCGGCAAATGTGCTCAGCTAGACGTCAGGTCCACGCCGGCCTTGATGGCCTTGTAGACCGCCTCGGCCCGACTGCTCGCGTCGAGCTTGCGCATAACGTTGCGGACATGAAATTTCACTGTCGTCTCCGACAGGTACAGTTGCCCGCCGATGCCGCGGTTGCTCAGGCCAGATGCGACCAGCTGCAGCACGCTCAGCTCGCGGCCGGTCAGCGCAGATCGTGACTGAGGGGCGTGGATCGACCGCATCATTGCGGCGGCGGAGCGGGAGTCGAACGCGCTCCCGTTCCTGGCGACCAGATGGATTGCCCGCACCAGTTCGACGGCATCGACATCCTTGACCACGTATCCGCATGCCCCGTGCTGAATGGCGCTGACCACCAGCGCGTCGTCCGCGAAGGTGGAGAGCACGAGTACCCTGAGCCCGGGATACCGCTTGAGCAGCTGAGCGCACACGCTCAGCCCGTCGTGGTCTGATGCGGGGGACAGCTTCATGTCCAGCAGCACGATCGCCGGCCGGGTCCGCTCAACCACGGTCAGTGTCTCACCAGCCGAGCCGGCCTCCCCGATGACCTGCAAGTCGTGCTCCCGGTCCAGCAGCGCACGCAAACCCTGCCGGACGATCGCGTGATCGTCTACGAGCACGATGCTGACCGGGACCTCGCCGGCCTCCGCCCGAGCCGGCTGTGCCTCATGCATCGCCACGGCGGCCCTCCGTCGGCAGTCGGCTACCGGCCGCCCCGGGCCGGACCAAGGGCAGCGGGATGCCCAGGCGGAGAATGACACCGCCTGACCGGGACCGGTGGATGGACAACGCGCCGCCCAGGTCATCCGCCAGAGCCAGCATGTTCGCCAGCCCGCGGTGCCGCCCGGACAGGTCAGATGCGCGTGACAGCCGCAGAGCGCGGCGCAACTGGGCCGGGTCGCCGGTCCCGTTATCGGAGACGCTGAGGGCGAGCACATCGGCCCGGTAACGCAGCCGGATCAGTGCGCGCGTGGCCTTGCCGTGCGCCGCCGCGTTGAACAGTGCTTCCCCGGTCCACCGCAGTATCGACTGCTCGACTTCGGGCGGCAGCGGGATTGGCGGCCCTGTCCAGCATTACCTTCACGTGCAGGTTGGTGGGCTGATGCACCGTGGACAGCCGCTGCAGCATGACGGGCAGCGGACCGGCCGGCTCGTCGGCAGCCCGGTGCAGTGCGTAGATCGCGGCCCGCAACTGTTCGGCCGCGTGCCGCGTGAGGTCCTTGGCCGGTTCCAGGCGCTCGGCGATCTCGGTGGCCGGGCCGCCCATGCTCGCTAGCTCAGCCCGGCATACCTCGATGGTCATGCCGACGGACAGCACGGACTGAGTCACGCTGTCATGCAGTTCGCGTGCGATACGGGCCCGCTCGTCGTCCAGTACCTGTCGCTGCGTTGCCGCGACGAGCTGCCGCTGCGTCTCGGCCAGCTCGGCGCTGCGGACAGCCAGGTCCTTGGCGTGCCTTGTCGTCGCGTCGTAGAGCTGATCGCTGCGGCCACGCAGCTGGGTCGTCGCGTGGAACAGGAATGAGTTGTGCAGCGCCACGGCGGCCTGGTTGGCCAGCACCCTCACTATGGCGCGATCGGTGGCGGCCACTTCCAGCCCGGCGCCCGGCCGCGCTGCGATGCCGCCGACCGGTTCGTCCTCCAAGGTCATTGATACGCGGACCCAGCCCTGGCCGCTGTCCGGCGACTCGACCTCCCACGGACGGCCGCGCAGCACGGCCAGGTGCTCGCGTACGTCGGCCGGCAGCCTGCTCTCGTCGTCGATCATCTCGCCGCCAGCCACCGCCAGAAATCGGGGGCGCGCGGCGGGCAGTACCCCGTCGGCCACGACGAACAGTAGCCAGTCGGCCTGCAGGTGCGCCGTCGCCGCCCGCACCACCCACTCGACCAGCGCGCGGGGACCGGCCGCGGTGCGCACCAGGGCACGGGAGATGCCGTCCAGCGCCTGCACGGCCTGCTCGAGGCGCTCCGCGGAGCGAACGGATTCGGGGTCGGGCGAGTGCTTGCCGGAGCGCAGGCCGGTCAGGATCTCCAGATCGCCGTCTGGACGATCAACGCGTCCTGATCCGGTCAGCGGCGGCCCCAGTCACCAGGCCGCCCGGAACAGAGCCTCGATGTTTCGCGCGTCCGGGGCCCGGGGACTGGTGGCCAGGCGGGCCGACCCGCCCTCCGGCCCGGGGACGATCTCCAGAGCTTGAACTTTCGCGAGCCGACCAAAGGTAAGGGCACGGACTTCCTCGCCCCATCGCGGGCCGACCAGCCGGGTGCTCTTTTCGCGGTTCCAGTCCGCACCGGGCCAGTCGCTCCCGACCATCGCAAGGTACTCGGGTGAAATGGGCATAAGAAGCTCCTGTGTTGCGACACAAGACCCACATGCCGCCGCTGTCAAGGGCCGTTAGGTGGCCATTTCCGGCAAGGGCCGGGCGAGGGCCGCCGCGGGCCGGGTAGTCACGACGCCGTCCTCCCGGGCGATCCGGCCTGTCCGAATGGGTAGCTGCCGTGACGCCCGACATGCCGGACGATGAGGACTATGAGATGTGCCCGGCCGGCAGGCCGAGGCACGGCAGGCTGGCCGCGACCGCGCGGCTGCCGGCGGCAGTGGGAGATGAACATTCATGACAGTGACCCTGGACCGGAACGTTGAGCAGTTCATCGGCGCTCCGCGTCAGCTATTCATCGGCGGGCAGTGGACGGATGCGGCGTCGGGCAGGACTTTCGCGACCCCTAATCCCGCGACAGGCGAGACCCTCGCTCAGGTTGCCGAAGGGGAAGCGGAGGACATCAACCGGGCCGTGCAGGCCGCGCGCCGGGCGTTCGAGGAAGGCCCGTGGAGCAGGATGACCCCGTCCGAGCGGGGCCGCATCATCTGGCGGATCGGCGATCTGATCCTGGCGCACCTGGACGAACTTGCCCAGCTCGAGTCGCTGGACAACGGCAAGCCGTTCGCGGTCGCGCAGGCCGCCGACGTGCCGCTCGCCGCCGACCTGTTCCACTACATGGCCGGCTGGGCCACCAAGATCGAGGGCAACACCATCAACATCTCGGTGCCGTACATGCCCGGCGCCAACTTCCACTCCTACACGCTGCGCGAGCCAGTGGGCGTGGTCGGCCAGATCATCCCGTGGAACTTCCCGCTGCTGATGGCCGCGTGGAAGCTCGGCCCGGCGCTGGCCGCGGGTAACACCGTGGTGCTCAAGCCCGCCGAGCAGACCCCGCTGACCGCGCTGCGGCTGGCCGAGCTCATCGCCGAGGCCGGAATCCCCGACGGAGTGGTGAATGTCGTGCCGGGCTTCGGCGAGACCGCGGGCGCAGCCCTGGCGTCACACCACGACGTCGACAAGGTTGCCTTTACCGGCTCCACCGAGGTAGGCAAGCTGATCGCCAATGCGGCGACGGGGAACCTGAAGAAGGTCAGTTTGGAGCTCGGCGGCAAGAGCCCGAACGTCGTCTTCGATGACGCCGATCCCAGCGCGATCGCGGGCGCGGCCGGCGCGATCTTCTTCAACCACGGGCAGTGCTGTGTCGCCGGGTCGCGCCTGTACGTCCAGCGGGGCGCCTTCGACGAGGTGGTCGACGGCGTGGCGGAGATCGCCAAGTCCATCAAGCTGGGCCCCGGGCTGGAGCAAGACACGCAGATGGGCCCGCTGGTCTCCGACGAGCAGCTGCGCCGCGTGACCGGCCTTGTCGACTCCGGCATAGCCGAAGGCGCCACCGCCCTGTCCGGCGGCGGGCGGCACGGCGACCGCGGCTACTTCGTCGAGCCCACCGTGCTCACCAATACGCACCCGCAGATGACGGTCGTGCGTGAGGAGATCTTCGGGCCGGTGGTGGTCGCTTCCCCGTTCACCGACCTGGACGAGGTCGCTGCCGCAGCCAACGACACCCCGTACGGCCTCGGCGCGGGCATCTGGACCAAGGACATCTCCAAGGCACACGCGCTGGCCAAGAAGATCAGAGCCGGCAGTATCTATATCAACTGCTACAACGTGTTCGACGCGGCGCTGCCGTTCGGCGGCTACAAGCAGTCCGGCTGGGGACGCGAGATGGGTCACGAGGTGCTCAACAACTACACCGAAGTCAAGGCCGTCACCACCCTGCTGTAACACGACCGACTCTGGAACAGGTCCCGAGGATAGAGCCCCTGGCATGATGGGCCACGATGAGTGCGCAGGAGGGCGGCAAGCGGATCCCTAGCGATGGCCAGGTCGCGGTCGAGCTGCGGCTGGCGGTTCGCGCGGGTGAGGTCGCGGCAATACGGAGATTGCTGCATGACGATCCCGCGCTGGCGTCGGCCAGGCTGGTTGGCCAGGACGGTGGCGAGGGGACGCCCTTGCACCTTGTCACCGACTGGCCGGGCTACTTCCCCAACGGCCCGCAGATCGTCCGGCTGCTGATCGATGCTGGCGCCGATCCCAACGCTCTGACCGCGGGCCGGGATTCACCCGGTCCAGGCGATGAGACGCCGTTGCACTACGCGGCCAGCAGCGATGACGCCGACGTGGCCGAAGCCCTGATCGAAGCGGGAGCCGGTATCGAGACCCCTGATGGGTCGATCGGCACCCCGCTCGACAACGCCGTCGGCTACGGCTGCTGGCACGTCGCCCGGCTGCTGGTGGCGCGCGGCGCCAGGGTGGACAAGGCCTGGCACGCCGCCGCGCTAGGCATGCCCGGCCGCCTCGAAGCGCTGCTGGGCAGCGACCCCTCGGCGGAGGACGTATCGCAAGCGCCGGCGGCTGGGGCTGGCCCAGCGGGTCTTCGAGCGGGTCGTGGAGACCCGGGCCCAGCAGGACAACGAGCAATATCACCTGCTGATCCTGGAGGAGCTGGCGCAGCGTGGCGGCCTCGCCCGGCCGGTCCTGCGGTTCCGGCTGCTGCCGTGGCTGATGGCGGTCGGCTACTACCAGCTGTCGTGGCTGCTGTACATCTGCTGGCCGGCCGCGAGCTACCGGCTCAACGCCGCATTCGAGGACCACGCTGAGCACGACTACATGCTGTTCGTCACCGAGCATCCCGAGTGGGAGGCCCAGCCCTACGATGGCTCGTTCCAGGACGGCTACGGTTACCACGGATCGCTCGCCGACCTGTTCCGCCAGATCGGGCATGACGAGCGGGTCCACAAGCTGGAAAGTCTCGCCGCCCTGGACGAGCCGCGACTGCGCGACCGCGCCGATGCGAGCTGAGCACCCAGGACCGGCCAGTAGCCAAGGCGGGCCGGGCCGGTCTGCGAACGGCCCGCATGCGCCGCTGCCGGTGCTCTTCCTGATCGCTGACACTGGCGGCGGGCACCGCACCGCGGCGCGGGCAGTCGGCGAACGCCTCGAACTGGCGTATCCCGGCCGGTTCGCTCCGGTGTTGTGCGATCCGCTGGGCGGCCCTGGCTCGGCGCGGCTGCTGCGCTGGGTCACCGGGCTGTACGGCCCGGCGGTCCGGCTGGCCCCGTGGCTGTGGGGCGCCGCGTATTACGCCACCAACCTGCGCCCGGCCATGTGGCTGCTGCGGCGCACCCTGCTGCGGGCCGCCGACCGGGCGGCAGCGGGTGCGGTGAGGGCGCACGGGCCCGCGGCCATCGTGTCGTTCCATCCGCTCACCGGCATCGCGGCAGTCTGGGCGCGGGATCGAGCGGCGCCACGGGCGCCCGTGGTGACCGTCGTCACCGACCTGGCCGCCATGCACGCGGCCTGGCGGTACGCCGACACTGACTTGATTATCGCTCCGCCTGCCGTCGCCGCGCTGCTGACCGCCCACATCCCTGGTCAGGAGAAAGGCAATGCCGAGATCGTGACCGGCGCGGGTGCCGGACTTCGGGTGCCTGACGTCCGGCGGCTCGTGGCCGAGATCGGCCGGCTTCGCCGGGACCACGACGCCATCGAGGCGATGGGCGCGGCGCCCGCCGCCGGTACCCGGTCGCCGTCCTGGCCATCACCCTCGCCGTAGCGATCTGGCCGGGTATGGCCAGCCACGGGCGCCCGGTCTGGCTCGCGCTGATCGTGGCGTTCTTCCGGGCTGTCCAACGACGAGATCTCCCGCAAGATCTACATCAGCTCTGCCACCGTAAAACCCACGCCAGCCGGGCAATGACCAAGCTCGGCGCCAGGGACCGGGCCCAGCTTGTCGTCTTCGCCTACCAGGCCGCCTGATCCGCCCAGGCTGAGCGGACCGTCAGTGCGCAGGCACAGGTCATGGCGATCATGCGACGGGCGCGGCCGCGCGCTGCAGGTCCGCGTCGCGCAGGCGGTAGCAGAGCTCGACCAGGAGCAGGCCGGTCGCTGCCTGCACGATGGCCTCGCCGATACACCGGACGGCGAGGAACGTGAGAATCGCCCCCGGCCGGTCCGGGCGCGGAAGCTGCGATTCCAGCAAGTCGCTGAGCAGTAGCGGCAGCGTGCCGAGCAGCACCACCGTCCAGAAATGCTGCCGGGCCAGGGCGGCGGACCGGCGGAGCGCGCCGAAGACGGGCAGCCGCTCGATCTCGATGACCGGCCCGGTCACCGCGAACAGCGTAATCACGATCAGGCCGGGGATGATCAGCGCCACCAGGCCGACGATGACCAGCAGGGCAACCATCAGGTCCGCTCCGACCAGGCGGCGCCACGGCAAATCCGCAGCCACCTGCCGGATAGTGAGCCGCTGCGCGGCCTGGGTGCCGTGCTTGGCGTCGCCGACGATCCGGCACAGGAACCCGGACAGGAACACGTCGCCGAAAGTAGCCGCGCCCGCGGCGCTGAAACTGGTCACGAGCACCAGCGGCAGGTTCGTCTTGTCGACGAGATCGTTCGCAACGATGTCCAGCACTCCCGTCACCACTGACACCACGATGGCCGCGGCGAGGATCCGCCATGGATCGCGTTTGGCTGCGCGTGCCGCTGCCACGATCGTGCCGCCGACCGGGATTGGCGCAGTTGATCGGCGGCCATCCGCCTCGCGCCGCCGCTTCGCCTCTTTCTCGTCACCTGCTCCCATAGGCCAGGCCTGCCGGTGGACTGGCCGCCCGGAGGACCGGACGGCGATGCGGCTCGATTGCCCAGCGGACCGGACAACAGCGACGTTGCGCAAGCCTGCCCATATCACTCCGCCTCCGAGACCAGTAGCTGCTGCTACTGCCCGGGGTCCAGGGCAGGCACAGATTTAGCCAACCGCTACCATCTTGGCCGGACGTGTGTCAATGCTCACCCGGGCAGAAGTGTCCAGCCACGAGCGGGCAAGGGCCCGGGCCTCGGCTTCCGTGCCACCCAGCACGAAGGCCACGCCCGCGGGGAGATCCCTGCGGTCGAGTCGGTACCACGCCGTACCACGGCCCACTCCCATGCCGCGCGATCCGCGGCCGATGCCAGGATGGTTCCATGAACGGCGACCCTTGGGCGGCTCTGGCCGACGAGTTCGTGGCGGAGGCGTACCCGACGGTAAAGGGGCAGGTCCGTACCTACGTGCTCCATCACCAGCTCCTGGACCACCTCCCCAGTCCTCCGGCGACCGTCCTGGACGTAGGGGGCGGGGCGGGCCATCAATCCTTCCCGCTGGCCCGGGCGGGCTACGAGGTGACCCTGCTCGATCCCTCTCCAGCAATGCTGGCCAAGGCCGAGCATCGGCTAGCGAGCGAAGCTCCGGAAGTCCGCGGCCACGTCCGGCTGCTACGGGCCCGCGGGGAGGACGCCGCGGCCGCGACCGAAGGCCGGCGCTTCGCCGCGGTGCTCTGCCACGGCGTCCTCATGTACGTCGCAGATCCTGACCCGCTGATCGGCTCGCTGTGCGCGTGCACCGCCCCCGGCGGCGTGGTGTCGGTGATGGCCCTCAACGCCGCGACCCTGGCCATCCGTCCCGCGCTGGAACACCGCTGGGCCGATGCGCTGGCGGCCTTCGGCGCCCGCCGTGAGCAAGGGGTCCTCGGTGTCGATACCCGGGCGGATACCGTCGCGGAGCTGGAAGAGCTGTTGCGGGCCAACGATGCGGAGCCAGAGGCATGGTATGGCGTGTGGCTTTTCACCGACTGGATGGACGTCTCCGCTGATGCTGGCGAGGTCCGGGCCGTGGCCGCGGTTGAGCTGGAAGCCAGCCACCGCGACCCCTACCGCCAGCTCAGCCGGGTATTCCACCTCGTCGCCCGCACCCCAGCCCGATAGCCAGTACAGACCGAGGTGAGCCGTGAAGATGCCCTGGCGGCGCGGGACAGCGCCTGGTCCCAGGCCTGGTGCTAGTCCCGATCAAGTGTCGCCGGAGTTGCTCACCTGGGCGAACGCTATCGACGCGACACAGCTCTCCGACAAAACGGTCAAGGATGCCGAACGCTTCCTGCGGGATTATCGGCACATGACCAGCCTGGGCGCCCGGCGTGAAACTGCGCTCCGCTTGCGATCGTCCATTGAGGCTCAGCTCAGCCCGCCTCCGCCGGCCACGATCGGAAACATGGACGTTATTGCCACGGTCCTATCAGTGCGCCGCAAGCAACTGGGTTGACGGCCTCAGCTGGCCCCGGCTGAGAAATGATCGAGGAAGGCGCAAAGGTCCCCCCGCCCGGCTCCTGCCACGCAGCAGGCCACAGGCTCAGGCAGTCCTGGCCCCGGGCCGTGGGCCGCGGACGCTCAGCCGAGGCGCGAGTGACCGGAGCACGGAAATAAATCCGTGAGGGACCTCATTATTACAGTAGTCAACGTGCGGCCCCCTCAATGTGTGGAGGCCCAGCGTCGTTGGATGTCAGAAGGGGCAGCAATGATCACGCCTGAGCAGGTGGGGGAACGGTACCTCGCCGTCCATCACCGGATGTTCCGGGCCGTCAACGACGAGATGGCCAGATGCGGCCTGTCCGTGGCCCGGACCAAGGTACTCCGGCGTCTCTGCGAGCAGGGGCCGACCCGGCAGAGCGTGCTGGCGACCAATTGCGCGCTGTCCCCGCACTCCATCACCGACCTCGTCGACGGGCTGGAGCGTCTCGGCCTGGCCGAACGCCGGCCGGACCCGGTAGATCGCCGGGCCAAGCTGGTCGCGATCACCGACGCCGGCCGGACCGCCCTGAACGCGGCGAACGCCACGTGGGAGCGGCTGCTCACGCAGATCTTCGGCTCGCTGAGCCAGGCGGACTGGGAAACCTTGCTTCGCCTGCTCGGCAACCTGGACGAGGCGGCCCAGCAGCTGATCGCGGCGTCGGCCGCCCCGGGCGCACCGGCGGTCCCAGCATGACCGGCACCGGCCGCCCCACCATCATGACCCGCACGCACGTCCTTCATCCGGGGGTATAGCTCGCCATGTCATCTGTCGCACCTATTGCTAACGGCCAGCGGCCCGCGGAAAGCGACCATCGCTGGCTCATCCTCGTCATCGTGGCGATCGCCCAGCTCATGGTGGTGCTGGACGCCACCGTGGTGAACATCGCGCTGCCGTCGGCTCAGGTCGCCCTGCACTTCCCGAACTCCGATCGGCAGTGGGTGGTGACGGCGTACGCGCTGGCGTTCGGCAGCCTGCTGCTGGTCGGCGGCCGGCTCGGCGATATGTTCAGCCGCAAGCGGATCTTCATCATCGGCATGATCGGGTTCGCCCTCGCCTCGGCGCTCGGCGGCGCCGCCACGTCGTTCGGCATGCTCGTGACCGCCCGGGCCCTGCAGGGCGCGTTTGGCGCCATCCTCGCCCCCTCCGCCCTGGGTACCCTGGTCAGCACGTTCCACGACCCGCGCGAGCGCGGCCGGGCGTTCGGCGTCTTCGGCTCGGTGGCGGCGGGCGGCGGTGCCGTGGGCCTTATTCTCGGCGGGGTCCTGACGCAGTACTTCTCCTGGCGCTGGTGCCTGTACGTCAACCTGATCTTCGCCGCCATCGCGGTGACCGGCGCCCTGGTCTACATGCAGACCAACCGGCCGGACATCCGCCCGCGGATGGACTGGGCGGGAGCCGTGCTCGCCTCGGCGGGCCTGTTCCTCATCGTCTTCGGGTTCTCCCATGCGGAGACCGCCGGCTGGACCGCCGCGCTGACCATCGGCTCGCTCGTCGGCGGAGTGATCCTGCTGGCCGCCTTCGCGTTCGCGGAGAGCCGGGTCAGTCACCCGCTGCTGCCGCTGCGCGTGGTCCTGGACCGGGCCAGGGGCGGCTCCTACATCTCGGTCGGCCTGTCCGGGATCGCGATCTTCGGCGTCTTCCTGTTCCTCACGTACTACCTCCAGACGATCAAGCACTACAGCCCGGTGACCAGCGGGCTGGCCTTCCTGCCGATGATCGCCTGCATCCTGCTCTCCTCCAACATCTCCAGCATCGTGCTGCTGCCGCGGGTCGGGCCGCGGAACCTCATCGTGAGCGGCATGGTGCTCGCCGGCGGAGCGATGACCTACCTGACCCAGCTCACCGTGACCTCCAGCTACGCAGTGCAGATCGTGCCGGCGCTGGTGGCCATGGGCCTGGGCTTCGGCATGATCTTCTCGCCCGCCATCAACACCGCCACCGCCGGCGTGGCCCGGAAGGACTCGGGTGTGGCCTCGGCCCTGGTCAACACCATGCAGCAGGTGGGCGGCTCGATCGGGACCGCGGCGCTGAGCACGGTGGCGCTCACGGCGACGGCCAGCTACCTGACCACGCACCACGCCGGACAGCTGGCCACGGCCACGGCCGCGGTGCACGGCTACACGGTGGCGTTCACGGTGTCCGCGGTGCTGTTCGGCGTCGGCGCGGTGGTGGCAGTCCTGCTGCTGCCGTCCCGGCGGCGGCTGGAGGAGCTGCGGGCCCTGGCGCAGACGGCAGAGGCCGCACCCGCGATCAGCCCGGCACCGGCGGACAGCCTGTCCTCCGACGGCGCGATCCGGGCCGCCGAGCCGCACTGATCACGAGGTAGCTGCCATACCGGCCGGTCCGCCGCGACCGGCGATCACGAGGCGCAGGCCGCGGGCCCAGCAGTCGATGCTGGGCCCGCGGCCTGCGGCATCTTCGGTTTGCGGCCGCTTCCGCCGGGAGCGTATTGCCCTAACGCGCGGACGGACCTGGGCTGCGGAGTAAGGGCGGCGGTAAGCCCGGTGAGCAGGATGTCGAGGCCGCGTTCGAGCTCGGCGACGCCGTCGTAGTTCGCCAGCACGGGGGCGAGACTGCGCAGGAGGGGAAACTCACCGATCGGCAGCCGGTGCAGCCCCAGCCGCAGCAGGTCGTCGGTCTCGTCGGGATTGTCGACGAGCTCCTGGAGTTCGTCGAGCACGTGCCCGTGCAGGAAGCCGAACAGGGCCCGGTAGATGTGCAGTGCGTCGGGGCCGCTAAAGCCGACCCGGGTCAGCAGCACGAGGACGTTTTCGAGCGGGCGGAGTGTGCCATGGGGGCGCAGCGCCAGCGGTGTGGCCAGCGGCCGCGTGACAAGCAGCGGTACCACATGCGGATGGGCCAGCGCGAGCGCGCGGTAACTGCGGGCGACGGAACGCAACTGGCCGGCCCAGTCCGGGTCAGTTGCGTCGACCGTTAGCTGCCACAGGACCATCTCGGCGACACCGTCGAGGAGGGCCGCCTTGTTCGGTGCATGCCGGTACAAGATCATCGGGTCCCGGCCCAGCGAGCGGGCGAGCCGGCGCATGGACAGGGCCTCGGCGCCCTCGCGGTCCATGATGTCCAGCGCGGCGGCCAGTACCACCTCCCGGGTGATCTTCCCGTCACCGCTCGCGCTGGACTCAGCAGCGGCACGGCCGACAGGCGGCGGGGGCATCGCAGCACCTTCTCTCATCTCGCCCTCGGCTGGGCTCAAGCCGAGAATCCTACCGCAAGCCCTGAATCGTAGGTCTACGGCGTTGACATATGCCAATAAATCGATTTAACGTTTAGGTCTACAACTGAATTAACGTAGATCGATCTACAACGTAGTCCTGATACGTAGTTTATCAGCGTAGACTGCCCTTCCGGCAGGTGCCCACGTCACCGCGAATCCGAGGGGACAGATTCCGGTCGGCCGGCTCGGCCGGCCGGAGAAGATCACCCGCGTCGTGTGCTTCCTGGCCGCCGGCGAGTCCGCCCATATCACCGGCCAGCTCTGGGCCGTCAAGGCGGCCTGGACATGTGAGAGGGAACGTCATGAACGATCTGCCAGATGTCGTCGTACTGTCCGCGGGCTGGCGCTGGGGCTTTGCCGCGATCTTCGAGCGAGCATTAACAGGCAGGAGGCACCCCGGGAGGCTGCCGTGAGCGGCCCGCCGGACGGCTGGGTGCTGGTGCTGAACTCGGGCAGTTCGTCCGTCAAGTTCGCGCTCGTGCACCCCGCCACCGGGGAGCGTCTCATGGCGGGGATGGGCGAGCGGCTCGGAACGCCCGAGGCCGTGCTGCGGATTCAGTGGTTTCCGGCGGCGGCCGTCGAAGAAGGGCTTCCCGGAGGCAATCACCAGGCGGTAGTGGCCCGGGTGCTCGAGCTGGTGGCAGCCTCGGACGGCGGCGTTCGGCTGCTCGGAGCGGGTCACCGGGTGGTGCACGGCGGAGAGCGGTTCAGTGCCTCGATCCTGGTGGACGATACAGTCCTCGCCGCGTTGCGCACGATCAGTCACCTGGCGCCGCTGCACAACCCGGCGAACCTCGCCGGCATCGATGCCATCAGCGCCTTCCGGCCAGATCTGCCGCAGGTCGCCGTGTTCGACACCGCCTTTCATCACACGATGCCGGCGCACGCATTCCGCTATGCGGTCCCCGAGGAGTGGTACACGCAGCATGGCGTGCGGCGTTACGGGTTCCACGGCACGAGTCACCGCTTCGTCAGCGAGCAGGCCGCCGTATTGCTCGGCCGGCCGCCCCGCGAGCTACGGCTGGTCACCGCCCACCTCGGCAACGGGTGCAGCGCAACCGCGGTGCGCGATGGCGTGTCGGTGGACACCACGATGGGGCTGACCCCGCTGGAGGGCCTGGTGATGGGGACCCGCTCCGGCGACGTCGACCCTGGGCTCATCGACTATATGACCGGCCAGACCGGCATGACCGCGAGCCAGCTCATCATGGCGCTCAACACCGACAGCGGGCTGGGCGCGCTCGCAGGCGTGGGCAGCGACATGCGCACGGTCGAAGCCGCGGCCGCGGCCGGGAACGAGCGGGCCCAGCTCGCGGTCGAGGTTTTCGTCTACCGCCTGGCCAAGGCGATCGCAGGCCTCGTGGTCGGCCTGGAGCGGCTCGACGCGCTGATTTTCACCGGCGGCATCGGCGAGAACAGCGCTGTGGTCCGCAGCATGGTGCTCAGCCGTCTGGGTTTCCTCGGCCTGACGGAGGACGTCCAGGCCAATGCCGACAACGGCCGGCACACCGGAGGGCGGATCAGCCTCGGTGGTCCGGTCCAGGCGCTCGTCGTCCCGACGGACGAGGAGCTCCTGATCGCCCGCGACACCGCCCGTGTGATAGCCGGCAGCAGCCGTGCTCTCGCCAGCACCTAAGGATGACTCATGGCCAGGAGCCTGCTCGTTGTACCGACCGGTGCCGGTGTCGGCCTGGCCCGAGTCTGCCTCGGACTGGTGCGAGCCCTCGACCGGCAGGGCGTGAACGTCGCCTACGCCAAGCCGGTGGCTCAGCCGCGGACCGACGGCAGCCCGGACCGCTCGGCGGCACTCGTCGCGGCCATATCGTCGCTCCGTCCCCCGGATCCGCTGGCCACCGACGAGCTGGAGGAGCAGCTCGCGGAGCGCGGGACACGCGCCGCGCTGGAGGAAATCATCGCCATCCTGGAGCCCGTCCACACCCGCTCCGACGTTGTGATCGTCGAGGCCCTCACGCCCGGCCCGGCCAGGCTGTACGCCGGCGAGATCAACGAGGCGCTGGCCCGGGCGCTGGACGCCGACGTCCTGCTGGCCACGACCTGGCTGCCAATGGACCCGGAGATGGGCGAGGACCGCGCGCCCCGCACGACGGAGCCCGGGCCGGACCCGCTCGCGGCTACCGCCGAGAACCTGGCGGAGGCACTCGCCATCACGGCGGCCGGGTACTGGTCCGGTGAGCAGGCGCGCGTGGTCGGCTGCGTGGTCAACTGCGTGCCCGAGGATCCTGCTGCGGTGGCCCTGCTGGGCGAGAGCCTGGAACGGCGCGGGCTGCGTCTCCTCGCGGCGGTACCGCATCACCGGGAGCTGACCTGGCTGCGAGTACGTGACCTCGTCCGCGAGCTGGACCCGGAGGTACTCGCCGAGGGCGATCTGTCCCGGCGCATTAAGGACATCTCTGTATTCGCCGCGGGCGTCCCTGGCGGCCTCCGCGTGCTCACCGAGGGCAAGCTCGTGGTGGTCCCTGGCGACCGCCACGATGTCGTCATGGCGGCCTGCCTCGCCGAGCTCAACGGAACGCATCTGGCGGCCCTGCTCCTCAGCGCCGGGATGGCGCCGGACCCGCGGGTCTGGGAATTGACCCGGACCGCGTTTCCCACCGGCCTGCCCATTCTCGTCGTCGACGGCGACAGCTACCCGACCGCGACGCGGGTGGGCGACCTCGACCCGGGACTGCCGGTCGACGACCTGGAACGAATCGAGGCCGTGACCGAAACCATCGCCGATGCGCTGGACGTGCCCTGGCTGGAGTCGCTGCCCGCCTCCACCCGGTCCCGCCGGCTCAGCCCCGCGGCCTTCCGGTACCGGCTGTTCGAGTCGGCTCGCGCGGCCAACGCGTGCATTGTCCTGCCCGAAGGCACCGAGCCCCGTATCGTGCGGGCCGCGGTCGCGTGCGCGGACCGGGGCATCGCGCGCAGCATCCTGCTCGGGCCGCCCGCCGAGGTGGCGCGGGTGGTCCGCAGCCTGGGGCTGCGGCTGCCCGACGGCGTGACCGTTGCCGATCCGCAGGACCTCGCCGAGCGTTACGTCGCTCCGCTGGTCAAGCTGCGGCAGCACCGCGGCTGGACCGAGGGGATCGCACGCGAGCACCTCGGCGACTCGCTCGTGGTCGGCGTCATGATGCTCCAGCAAGGCGACGTCGACGGCATGGTGGCGGGCGCCGTGCACACCACGGCGGCCACGGTCCGCCCGGCGCTGCGGATCCTGCACACCACGCCTGGCAGCCGCCTGGTGTCGTCGGTATTTTTCATGTGCCTGCCCGACGAGGTCGTGGTTTACGGCGACTGCGCGATCAATCCTGAGCCAGACGCCGAGGACCTAGCCGATATCGCCATCCAGAGCGCGGCCTCGGCGCGGGCCTTCGGGATCGAGCCCAGGGTGGCGATGATCAGCTTCAGCACCGGTACCTCGGGCTCGGGCGGCGATGTCGACAAGGTGGCGAAGGCGACCCGGATCGTGCGAGAACGCGAACCGGACCTGGCCGTCGACGGCCCGCTGCAGTACGACGCGGCCGCCGTCACTTCGGTAGGAAAGAGCAAGCGGCCCGGCAGCCCGGTGGCCGGGCGGGCCACCGTCTTCGTGTTCCCCAACCTCGACACGGGCAACACGACGTACAAGGCCGTGCAGCGAAATGCTCAGGTAGTCAGCGTCGGCCCGATGCTGCAAGGACTCGCCAAGCCGGTGAACGACCTCAGCCGCGGTGCCCTGGTGGACGACATCGTCTACACGATGGCAATGACCGCGGTCCAGTCGCGCGCATGAGACACCTCGCTGGCCGGGCCCGCGGCCCGGCCAGCGATGGGGTCAGCTGCAGCTCGGCCAGGACCGTTCCCTCCCGACCGCGCCTTCGACGCGGTCATCACCGGGTATTCCGCTGAGCGGGTCCGGAGGTGGCCGTCAGGGCTGCGATCCTTGCGCGATCCAGGTGGCCAGCAGGGATACGTTCTGGGCGGGCCACGCCCCATCACACGGCATCTGGCCAGCGCGCACCTGATCAGGATCGCGTCCTGGTGGGCCACGACGTCGGTGAAGACCACAAGTCGAATGCCCTGAGCATCGAGGTCCGGTCTTTGTCCCGGAACAGCGGGCGGATGTCCTTCTCGAAACTGAGCGGCTGGGCTGACTCGTCCTGGTGATCGGTCACGATATCTCCCGGGTTTCTCGCTGGGCGATAGCAGGCAGGCTGATGGGCCAAGCCGCTGCGGTGCGGCGGGTGGTGCGCCACGACGAGGCTTGAGCTGTCCCATCACCCTAGCCACAGCGCGCCGGTACGGCCCAGTTCTGCGCCTCGTTCGTCCGCGCCGCGGCCGCGCCGCCTCCCAGCCGCCTCAGACCTCCAGCTCCGCGGACAGGTCATCATCCACGACGAGGATCACCTTGCCCCGCGTATGCCCCTCGCTGACCTTGCGCTGCGCGCTGGCCGCGTCCTTCCAGTAGTACCGGCCCGACACCTCGACCGAGAGCGTGCTGTCGTCGAACCAGGGAGCCATCCGGATGAGACGGCTGCCGCGCGGCCTGCCATCGTATGGGCGCCAGGTGACCCGTTGCGCGTCCGGATAATCGGCGTGCACGGGAGTCGCGATGATCGCCCCGTCCCGCGCCGCGCGGGCCGCGCCGTCCAGAGTGGGCCCGGCGCAGGCCAGCACCTTGGCCGGGCCGCCGCTGATCACGTCGCGGACGCGCTGGGGCCAGTCGGGCCTGGTGTGGTCGATGACGTCGATCGCCCCCAGCTGGTGCACGAATTCATGCTGCTGCGGGCTCGCCGTCGCGACGACGAATGCACCGCGCGCCCGCGCGATCTGCACCGCGAAGTGCCCCAGGCCGCCCGCGCCGGCCGTGATGAGCACGTGGTCGCCGGCGGCGACGTTCAGCTCATCGGTCAGGCCCTGCTCGGCGGTCAGGGCGTCGATGGGCACGGCGGCCGCGTCGGTGATCGACAGGCCCTGGGGAATCGGCGCCAGCTGCTCGACCGGGCACGTCACGTACTGGGCGTAACACCCGGTCAGGCCCGGATAGCCGTAGACCGGCGTGCCATCGTCAAAACTGGCGAATTCGCCGGTACCACCCTCCACCAGGCCGGCGAACTCCCCGCCCGGGGTATAGGGAATCGAGCCGGTGTATCCGCCCTCCCGCAGGGAGATGTCCCAGGGGCCGACCCCCGCAGCCATGACCCGGATCAGAAGCTCGTCCTCGCCCGGCGTCGGAGTGGCCACCTCCTCCACGTTCAGGACATCTGGACCGCCGAATTCGTGCACTCTGATCGCCTGCATGGCCGCTCCTGTCCCTGGCTGGCCCGAAGACCCGTTCCTTCTCCCTGTACCCGGGGACCAGAGCGTCTCCCCCGCGATTCAGCGTGCGCTCCGCGACCCGCGGTCGCATCCGCAACATGGCCAGGTCCCCGGTAACTGCGAGGCACTGCGGCTCGACTGGAGCCAGCCTGAGTCCTCGCCGGCGAAGAGACAACGGCCCCTGCGCTAGCGATCTCTAATGGCGGAGGTTACGGGTGCTGCGCGGCGCTGTTGTCCCCCGAGATCGGGGTGATCGCGGCACCGGCTGGCCGGAAGACCGCCGGCCAGGAGTTCCGCGGCCCGGCTTCCATGATCGGCGGCAGGCTGCGGGTTCTGGCGCCGGCGGGGCTCGGGGCGGCTGAGCCGGGCTGGGTCTGCTGTGGCGCTGGAGGTGCCCCGGCCGCGGCGCCGGTGCCTATGGGGAGCGTAGTCAGCGGATATCCCTGAAAATGCTCCCGGTAGGCGGGGGCGCCGGCGCAGGGCCGCCGGGCAGGCCAGGCGAAAGATTCAGCAGTCACCGCAGCACCGGGGCACCTGGTTACCGGGTCAGGCCATAGCGCCCGCGGGGCAGCGGTGCGCGGCGCGGGGGCGGCGGTCCGCGGCGCCGGGGCGGCGGCGCGCGGCGCGGCGGCGGTCGGGCGCGGCGCCAGGCCTATGGGGAGCGTAGTCGCGGAATCCCTGAAAATCGTCCCCGGTGGCGGGCGTGCCGCGCGCCGGGCCGCCGGGTACGGCCCGGAACAACACAGTCACCGCGGCACCTGGTCCGGTCAGGCCACAGCGCCGCGGGGCGGCGGTGCGCGGCGCGGGGGCGGTCCGCGGCGCGGGGGCGGCGATCGCGGCGCGGGGACGGCGGTGCGCGGCGCGGGGCGGGCCGATCGGGGGCGGCGGCGCAGCCGGGCTCAGCTGCCATCCGGTACCGGGCCGGCGCCGGGTGGACGAGGCGCGGCCCGCTCCGCCCCGGCCCGCGCGATCCGCCTTCCCCGGCGCCTGCCCTTCCCCAGCCAGCGCGGCCGGTCGCAGCGGCGGCGCTAGCCTCACGGCCTCAAAGCTGCGCCACCCACCCGATAACCAGGCGGCGGCCCCGTGCGCCCGGGGCTGGCTCCTTCCGCATCCCTTTGTGCGGAAAACCCGCGCCGATCAGCGGCGCAGCCCCACGGGACGCGCCGGGTGGGGCAGGTGTTACCGGTAGTGCAGCCGCCCGGGTGATCCTCGCGATTCGGGCCGCGTGGCCTGCCATACCCTTCTGAACTCCCGCTGTTAAAGGTCTTAGCAGCGGAACGGAATTTACGGTGAATACCCAGGCGGTGGCGGTCTGCCGGTAGACGAGGCCGACAGGCGGTCACAGCCGAAAAACGGGGTCCCGCCTGGCCCGTTCGGGAGCATGCCGCTCCGCTAAAACTCGAGCTGTGTCCAGTGATCCACGATCTCGCGGGGGCCGAGGACCTCCAGGCGGTCCGCCGCGTCCCGGTTATTTAGCCATAGGAGCAGGTCAGAGCGAGTGCCGCGGATGGCTGTATCGGCCTTGAGGTGCCCAGGCACGGCCGGGGCAGGCGCGTCCAGATCGGTCCACCACTCGGTGAGCCCGTCGGTGGCGTGCAAATGAAGCGTGCCGCCCAACGCGTCGGCCGGCGCGCCGGACAGTAGCCCCGGCAGGAACTCGGTCATGAATTCCGCCACGCCTGCGGCGGCGACATCCCCGTCGATGGGGCGCGGGGCCGGTCCGCCGCCGGCCGAAGCGGCGTCTTGGGCGTCCCACCGATGGACGGCTACCTCGACGGCGAGCCGCCGTTTCCACCAGGCCACGCGGTGGTCGCCCGTGCTGGAGAAGGTCCAGGTGGCCGACTCCGGGTCGGCGGAGCCGAGGGCATCCAGGGCCTCGTCCAGGCGGGCGAGATACCAGGCGGGCAGTTCACCGGGGTCGGCTGGGGGCGGAGGGAGCGTGCGCCGGCTGACACGCTGCCGGGACGTGACGATCGCAGCCATCCACGCGAGGACGCCGCCCATGTGGCGGACCAGCTCGGCGGTATCCCATTTGGGGCAGTGCGGCACCGCCCGGTTCCAGTCCGGCTGGGCCGAGGCCAGGAGCGAGCGGGCGTCCTGGTCGGCCGAACGCAGGAGTACGTCTTCCATGGGTCTGAGTCTGGCACGCCGGCTGCCTGAGCCTCGGGCAACTTCCGGCCGGACAGCGGCAGCGGGGGCGCCACCTCGCGCCCCGGCAGCACGTGCCCAAACGGCGGCGGAAGGATCAGTCGCCCTCGATCACCGGCGGCACGCAACCGGACGGCTTGCCCCAGACGTTCTCATCCTCGGACCCCCATGCGCGCCGCATTCGCTCTTTCTCCGGCTGGACCGTGCCGCCGCCGACCATCGGCATACCGGCGAGCATCCCTCGCCGTGATGAGTCACCGGATCCGGGTACCGCCGTACCGTCCGGGGTCACCACGAAGGCGCCAGTGCCCCGGCCACGCGAACGGCACCGGGAACGGCGCTCGGCGCCACGAGGCCGGGCCCTTCCGGCACCCGGGTAGCTCCGCCAGTCAGGCCGCCGTCCAGGCCAGGGACCTGCGGCACGCCCGCTGCCCCGGCCGCACCCTGGACGCCGGGCAGCAACCCGGCCGCCGCCGGGGCCCCGGCCGTCCCCGATGCCGCGGCGGCCGCGGGCGGGGGCACCGGCGCCACACTGCCGATCGACGCCGGGTTCGCCCTTCTCTGACCGTCACGCGGACGGTCAGCCGCGGAGACATCGGGCCGGGAAAGATCGCCAACAGGCGAGCATATCGATTGCGGTCACAACTTTGTTCGCCAATAGTCGTACGACGGCTGCGAATGTGCGTGCGGCGGGTCTGCGGGATCTGCGGGATCTGCGGGATCACACGAGTGAGGCGGTGGCGCGGCTGGCTATCCCCGGCGGCGGTGTCGCTAGGGCACGTCGACGTCGTGCACGCGGACGGCCGAATACCAGTCGGAGGTCTCGCTCGTAGTCATCCGGCTGAGACTGAGCGCGACGCGCTGAATGTCACGCGGGCTGGCCGCCTGCTTAAACTGGGCGGACGCTTCGGCCAGGGTTGCGGCGAACATCTGCGACCGGCCCGCGTGGCGCATGTAGTCGCGCTGTGCCCCGTAACCACTGAACGCCGCGCCTACGGCGGGAACGACGATGGAGAAGAAATCCAACAGCCGGTTCGGCCGCAGTCCCCAGGATTCGGCACCGAGGCTGTGCAGCAGGGCCGCCCCGGTGCTGAGAGCGAACAGGAAGATAGCAATCCTGGTCAGCCGCCGGCTGCGCGACCGGTATCGCTGATAAGTCTTTTTGTGGTACGCCAGCTGCTTTTCGACCCATTCGGACATGAGGATCTGCCGGAGCATTTCGGTATTGCCAGTGAGATCGTGCCGCGGCCGTGTCCACCAGACTTCGGTAAGCGCGCGGCCCAGCCAGCCGGGCTGGCTGGCCGGCCCGGTCAGCCAGCCCGCCGAGGGCTCGGTGTCATCAAGCGTCCGGATGCCGGTGAGCGCGAGGAACAGGAAGGAACGTATCTGCTCGGCCAGATAGCGAGCCGAGATCCAGCGGTCGTGCCAGGCAGCGTGGCGCGCAACGAGAAGCATGATGGTCACCCCGGCCAGGATGCCGAACTCGAACCAGGCGTAGGCCTCATGGGTCGGCGCGAACAGCAGCTGAACGGCGACGGCGAGGACGGCGAGCGCGGCCAACGAGTACAGGAGGCGGTTGGCCGAGAACCATCGTCGCTGGAAACGAGTGGCCAGTACGTCCGCGCGCACAAAATAGAACGAGAAGTGCTCGACCAGGCTAAGGCCGTTCTCCGGCATGGCGGCCAGGATGATGTCGGCCGGCAGCGGGTATTTGTCGGTGAACGGCGGGCCGGAGAGGCGTTCGCCGTTGTAGCGGTCAATTCCTTCAGCGGTCGCAAAGTCGAGGAGCACGGGGGGCATTTCGACAGGGCTTTCGGCCATTTTCGCCGATCGCTCGTCGACCCGTATCCAGATGACGGACTTGTGCTTCTGGTGCGCGTAGCGGTAAATCTCGGCCGTGCCGCCCCGGCCCCGGGCATGCTGGCCGTCCCACATGATGACCATGACATCGCTGCGGTCGACGACGGCCCGCCCCGCCGCTTCGTAAGCGCGGTCCCGTGAACGGGTCGGCTTGACCGTATCGACCGTGGTGGCCTCCTCGAGCAGGGCCACGAACTCGGCTTTCGAGGCCACCGACTCGAAGTCGGCGCAGTAATTGTCCGGCTCCAGGGGCAGGATCACTTCGAGCCGGCCGTCATCGACGCCAGTCAGCTCAGACGCCCCGGCGGCCAAAGCCGTGTCTGCACAGCCGAGAAATACTTTGGCCAGGACCCGATCGGCTCCCTCGGCCAGCGAGGAGACGACCGTCAGGCCGACACGAGTGGACGGCGTCCTGGCCGTGAGCGCGTCCCGGGCGGCCTGGATCATGGTCATGGCCTCGGCGATGGCCAGCGCCAGACCCGGATGATCTGTGGTCAGATAACGGTGCCCGGAGATCCCGATCCGCAGATTGATCGGGATCTCGCCCCGGCTACTGCCGAATTCCCGCATGCGGGCCGAACGGCTGGGCATGAAAAGTGGCCGGGGGCCGGTGAGTTCCAGGTCCATGTTACTGCCCGCCAGATAACATTCCCAGAAGAGCAGCGGATCCGCTGCTATTCGAATTCGACGAAGCTCCTGCTGCGATGATGATAATAAATAGCACGAGAAATATCCCGAGGCTTACCCAGAACATGGTCTTTACGCGGGACGAGGATTTTTGTGCACCGGCGAAGTCCTGGTTGTTCAGGCTCGGGCTCACCTGCGCCGCAAAAACGAGCGCCGCGATCCCGACCGGCCAGAACATGATCAGGGAGACGACCGCCATGACCCAGTGCGGCCGGATGGCGGATGACCGCGGCGGCGGCGGGACCCGATTGGGCGGGTGGGACCACTGCAGTGGCGGTGTACCTGTCCCGGGCTGCTGATGCCGCGTCGATGTGCCGCCCCAGCCCCCCGGATGCGGCCCAGGTGCACTGCTCCTCTGATCCCGCGGCGGTGGATCCTGCCGCGGTGGATCCTGGTGCGGCGGTGGCGCAGTTCCGAGATTGCCCAGGAACGTAGTCGACTCGTTTCGAGGGTGCGGCGTACAGATCCTGCCGTGACGACATCTGCCGCAGCAGGCTGATGGCCGTTTCCCGGTTGACCGGGTCATCGCAGGCGCCCTCGAGCCTGCCGATGATCGCCAGCTGCTGGTCCAGATTCAGCTGCGGCAGCGATACCTGCTCGGCCAGCTCGTGGATGTACGAAAACGGAACGGGCGGCGGCTCGGGCGGTGGTTCCGGCAGCGGCTTGGCCGGCGGAAGCTTGAGGATGGCCCCGACCAGCTGGAAAGCGGCCGTCTCGCTAGGCTCGGAATAATCGATCACCTGGAGCCGGGCGATCTCCGGCGGCAGCAGATCGGTCCCCATCGGTTCAATGATCAGCGGCAGAACCGTCTTGCCCAGTGCCATCGCATACCTGCGTTCCGCGCGGCACGCGTCCGAGCTCAGCGAGTACCTCGACACCGCGACAATGATCGTGTCACAGCTGCGCAGCTGAGCCAGTATTTTGTCCCACCAGACCTGGCCGCCCATGAGCTCGCTGTCCACCCAAGTATCGATTCCCGCCTGGCGGAGCTGCATCGCCAGAGAATTAACCTTGGGCCTATCCTGGTGCGCGTAGGAGATAAAGATTTGCATGTACCGCCCCCACTGGAAAGTTATCCTAGTCGCCGCCGCCGGGACCGAGCAGCAGAATCGCTCGTTTCAATGGCGCCGGCTCGGCAGCCCTTATCATGAAGGGACGCAGTCCGCGCGGTCAAGGTTTACCGCCGCAGCCTGCCAGCTGAATTCTCACCAAAAGGGCAGACCCTACTAACCGGAGCTGCATCTTTTAGGCCTTTCGGAAACATTTTCTCGCACAAGCGCCCGGTATATCTGATCGTCGGGCAGATTTTCCCGTACACAATGCGGGAAAATCGGCCCGATCAGCGACGTCACTCGCTGCACGGCGCGCTACGGTCCGAAGACGGAGTACCCGCCCGGCACCGCCTGGCGCAGCGCGGCCCGCGCGAGCAGGCGGGTGGAGTCCAGGGTGGGCAGCGGGGAATTCGTGTCGTTCATGAGCAGCGGGATCTCGGTGCAACCGAGTACGACGGCATCACAGCCCGCATCCTTCATTCGCCCGATGACCCGCTGATGGCAGGCGACCGCCTCGGGGGTGACCACGCCGTAGACCAGCTCATCGAAGATGATGCGGTTGACCTCCTCCCGTTCGGCTGCGTCCGGGCGCACCCACTCCAGCCCGCGGGCGGTGAGCTTGTCCGGGTAGACGTCGCTTTCGGCCAGCCAGCGGGTCCCCAGCAAGCCGAGCCGCCGGAATCCGCGCCCGGCCGCCTCGGCCGCGACGACCTCGGCGATGTGCAGCCAGGGCCGCGGCGATGCCGGCTCCACCTGGGGGAACGCCTGGTGCAGGGTGTTGTCGGGGCAGATCAGGAAATCGGCTCCGATGGCGGTGAGCTTCCTCGCCGAGGAAAGCATCAGCTCAGCCACGCCCGGCCAGTCCCCGCGATCGAGGCAGCTCATGTACTCCGCCAGCGAAGGGGTGTGCATCGACACTTCGGGGTGGGCGTGCGCCCCGAGAAGCTGCGCACCCTCGGCGCAGATGGTCCGGTAGCACAGGGCAGCGCCTTCCGCGGAGCAGGCCACGATCCCGATGTGCTGCGGCATGACGATCGCCTCCCAGGAGATGCCCAGGTTCAGCGTAGGCCATGCCAGCGGCCGTGGCCCCTGACCTCCTGGCTGAGCCGGGCCAGGTAGGCCGCACGGGCGTCAGCCTCCCGATCGCCGGGCCCGGCGGCACCGCCGGGCCCATGGCCCGCCATGGGGCCGGCCACCGTCGCCCGCAGCCTCCGCCGGCAGGTCTTCCCCAGCCAGGTCTTCTCCGGCCAGCTCCGCCCAGGCCGCGGCTTCCCAGAGCAGGGCTCCCCCGGGCATGGCGATTCGGCGGTCCCGCTGACCGCGCCGCTGGGCAGGTGGAACTCGTCGCGGATGGTCTTGGCCCAGAAATAGCCGCCCAGCACGGCGAACAACGGCCATTCGAACGTGTACGCCCAGCTCAGGCTGTTACCCGAGATCGCACGATGAAACTGCCAGTCGCCCAGCCAGCACATGCCCCAGAAGGCCACGACCGCGAACGCATGCCAGGCCAGCCACCGGGGCGAGATGAGGAACCGCCACCGGGGCCCGGAGCCAGCCTCCGCCATCAGCGGCCCCACGGGAGCAGCGCCGTCACGGCCACCACCGCGAACAGCAGGGTCAGGTAGGCGATCGACTGGTGGAACAGCCGGATCGGGGCCTGGTGCCTGGCCCGGGTATCGCCGGCCGCGACCCGCGCCCGCAGCCGGTGAGCCCCGACCAGGAACCAGGCGCCGAGCCCGGCCGCGCAGCAGCCGTACACCCAGCCCGCATACGGGACCAGGGCCAGCGTGGCCGCCACCATCGCGTAGGAGTACAGCAGGATCTTCCGCGTCACCACCGGGGCGGGTGCCACGACCGGCAGCATCGGGACGCCGGCGGCGGCGTAGTCGTCACGGAACTTCATCGCCAGCGCCCAGAAGTGCGGGGGCGTCCAGAAGAAGATCACCGCGAACAGCACCACGGCGGCCAGGCTCACCCGGCCGGTCACCGCAGCCCAGCCCACCAGCACCGGGAAGCAGCCGGCTGCCCCGCCGATCACGATGTTGGAGGCCGTCCGGCGCTTCAGCCCGAGCGTGTAAACGAAGACGTAGAACAGGATCGCCCCGTCGGCCAGCGCCGCGGCCAGCCAGTTCACCGTCATGCCGAGCAGCACGGTGGAAGCGGCCCCCAGCACGATGCCCGACACCAGCGCCTCGCCGGGCTTGATCACGGCCTTCGCTCCGGTGGCCGCCAGCGGGCGCCGCGACGTGCGCCGCATCAACGCGTCGATGTCCCGGTCGATGAAGCAATTCAGCGTGTTCGCGCTGCCCGCGGCCAGGGCGCCCCCGGCCAGCGTCGCCGCCATGAGCCAGGCTGGCGGCACGCCGCGCTGGGCCAGCAGCATCGTCGGCAGCGTCGTCACCAGAAGCAACTCGATGATCCGGGGCTTGGTCAGGGCGAACAGCGACCTGGCCACCAGGGCCGCCGGCCGCCGGCCGCCGTCGGCCGCGGGTACCCGCACCGGCCCGCTCCCGGGGCTGGTTCCGGGCAGCAGGCCCGCGGCGTGTGTCATTCGCTGGCCCCCGAGCTGTCGGTAGGTACGGTGCCATCGGTGCCCGCCGTGCCCTCGGCCGGCTCTGCGTCCTGGGCCGGGGCCGTGCCCTCGGCCCTGCCCCCGCCGGGCGGCGCGTCCGGCTCGGCCTGCGCCAGCGCGGCCGATACCGCACCGGCGGCCTCGGCGCCGGACTCCGCGGACCCGCCGCCTTCGGCGAGCGGCAGGCCGCCCGCCACCGCCGCCGCGTGGGCCGCCTCCGGGCTGGGCGGCCCGGTGTGGGCGACGGCAGCGACGCGGCGGGCCGGGACCCGGGGGTGCGGCCGACCGAACAGCCTGACGTACAGGAACGCGGCGATGAAGCAGAACAGGAGGATGGGGAACGCGAACGTCAGGTAGGACCCCGCCTCACTGTTGACAGGCACCGAGGCGAGAACCGTTCCGGTCACGCCAGCCTCCTCTTGATTCCCAGAGCATGGGTCGCCAGGCCCGCCGGTAGCCGGCCCGGCCCGGTCAGGCCGTCAGGTAGAACAGCACCCAGAACACGATCGCGATCACAGCCAGGTAGTTCCAGAACACCGTGAACGCGCTCAGGGCGGACTGGAAGCGCTGCACGGCGAACGCCTCGGCGTAGGTCGGCGGCTGCTCCACGAAGGAAATTTCCGGGATTACCCTTCCCCGCATGATCAGCGTCTCCAGCCAGATCATCGCGGCCAGCACCGTGATGATGAAGACCGGCGTGGCACCGACGAACACGCTCGCGAACCCGGCGCTGCCGGGGAAGAAGTGCAGGTTCAGCAGTTCCCACACCTGCAGCCCGATCGCGGCCAGCCCGAGCACCAGCGCCACCACCGCGCTGCCCAGCCAGAAGCTCTTGCCGGCCGGCCGGAACGGCGCCGTGGCGGCTGGCCACCCCGGCCGGGGTGGCCGACAACGGCGGCCTGGAGGTCGCGGGCACCGGCGCATCGCTCGTGACCGGGTTCAGGCCCAGCCAGGATCTGACGTTCTCGCCGCTCGCTACCACCAGTGACGACGGCGCGAGCTGGTCTGCGGCCGGCCCGGTGAGCCCCGGCCTCGCGGACGTGCCCGACGCCCTGACGGCCGGGCCCGGCGACCGCCTCATCGCGCTGACCAGTGGTGGGTCGGCTCGGCTCGGCACGGGCGGCGGGAAAACGTGGACCCCGCTGTCCAGCGTCGCAGCATTGACTGCCGCCCCGGCGGGTCAGGCCTGCAGGCCAACCGGCTTCACCGCGGCCGCGTTCAGCGGCTCCGGGGTTCCGATGCTGGCCGCCGACTGCAGCCGGGCGGGGACCGTCGGCATCTTCGCCGACCGCAGCGGCGGCTGGCACACGGCCGGCCCGGCTCTGCCCGCGTCGCTGGCCAGCGAGGACATTGGCGTACTCAGGCTGACCGCCTCCGGCGACGGCACCGTGGCCCTGCTGCGGGCCGGGTCCGGCGCGGCGGCCAGCCTGATCGCCGCCTGGTCGGGCGCCAGCGGCGGCCCGTGGACCCTGTCGGCTCCGCTGCCCATCGGCACCAGCCAGCTCCGTGCCACGTCGTCCGGGGCGGGCAAGACGATCGGGGTCATCCTGACCGGAGGCCGCGGCGAGACTCTGGCCGGGCCGGGATCGGCGTGGCGCGCGCTTCCCCCGCTACCGGCCTGGGCGGCCACGCTCACGCTCGGGCCGGGCAGCCGGTTGGACGCGCTCGCAGCGCACGGCGGCACGCTCTCGGACTGGCGGCTCGGGCCGCGCCCCGCCGGATCGGGAATCCGCCGCGCGCGGGCCCGGCGGGCTGGCGGCTGACCCAGACGGTCCACGTCACGATCCCCTACGGCTCGTCGAGCTAGCGGCCATGAGCTACCTGACGGCGCACTGGTCATTCGACCCGTTCCTGATCGTCGCGATCGTCGTGGCCGGATGGCACGAGATCGGCCTCGCCCGGCTGGCGCGGCGCTCCCGCCCCGAGCGCACCCGGGAGCGCAGGCGGCGCTCCTTCTGGTTCTACGGCGGGCTGGTCGTGCTGCTGCTCGCGGTGGAGTCACCGGTCGACTACTGGGCCGACGACTACTTCTTCGTGCACATGATCCAGCACCTGCTGCTGATGTTCGCGGCGCCGACCCTGGTCGTCGCCGGCGCCCCGTGGCAGCCGCTGCTCGACGGACTGCCTGGCCGGGCCGGCCGCAGCGCAACCGCTGGGGTGCTGCGCGGCGGCTGGTCACGGCCGCTGCGCGCCGCCGCCGGCTGGCTGCTGCGGCCGTGGGTCGCCGTAGTCGACGTTCAATGTCGTGATGCTGGCCTGGCACGTCCCCGTGCTGTTCGACCTGGCGGAGAACAACCAGGCCGTGCACAGCTGGCTGATGCACGGCAGCTTCTTCCTGGCGGGAGTGCTGTTCTGGCTGCAGTTCATCCCCTCGCCCCCGTTCCGGATGCGGATGCCCCCGGTCGCACAGGCGCTGGCGCTGGTGGCCACGAACGTGATCATGTGGATCCTGGCCATGTCGATGAGCTTCCTCACCGTGGTCTCCTGGTACCCGGTCTACGACCACATCGCCGGTGTGACGCTCCCGCCGTTCGCCGATCAGCAGATCGGGGCCGGGATCCTCTGGGTCTGCGGGGACTTCTGGGCCATTCCGTGCCTGATCGTGGTGGTCCGGCGCATCATCAACGCCGACGGCGATATGGGCTCCGCGGTCGACCGGATACTCAGCCGCCGTACGGCCGGCGACAAGGGCACCACGGCCGCCCCCACGTGGGCGACCCGGGCCAGGCGATAAGCACAGCAGCCGGATCTGCGTGGGCTACCTGCCCCGCCCTCGCGAGGGGCCGGTCAGCCGCCGCGGCCGGCCATCGGCTCAGGCTCCTGCGGGGACGGGGCCGTCTGGCCCGCTTCCGGGCCGGTCAGCCGATCGGGCAGGCGCAGCCCGGCCGCCAGCGCGATGATCGCCACTGCGATTGCGAACGAGAACGCCAGCGCTACCGCGACGCGGTGCCCCGGGCCCGCCGAGACGGCCGCCACGATCGCGCCGGCCACCCCGGTCCCGATGGCCTGGCCGAGCACATCGCAGAGCTGCAGCGCCGATGTGGCCCGGCCCTCCTCCCCCGCCGTGGCGCGGTCGAGGGTGGTGACCGATAGCGGCGCGTAGGCCATGCCTATCCCGCCCCCGGCCACGGCCCAGGCCAGGATGGCGAGCGCGGGCGGAACCGACGGCACGAGGGTGAGGGCCATCAGGCCGAGGCCGGCCAGCACCAGGCCCTCCCCCGAACGGACCAGGCGCCGGGGGCCGACCCGGGTGATGTAGCGGGCCTGCACCCAGGCGCCTGCCGTCCAGGTCAGGGTGGACGCGGTCAGCGTGACCGCGGCCAGCGTCGTCGGGGCATGGCGGACGGTCACGATGGTGTACGGCACGTAGGCGTCACCCGCGAAGAAGCAGCAGGTGAGCAGGCCGCGGCTGAGGATGGTGGCGGGCAGGCCGCGCCGGGCCACCAGGGTTCCCGGCGGGACCAGGCGGCGCAGCGAGACGGCCAGCAAGGTCCCGCCCGCGATGGCGCCGGCCGCGACAGCGGGCAACTGGCCGGAACTGACCCCGGCCAGGGCCAGGCCGGCCCCGGCGACCACCCCCAGTACGGGCAGATACGGCACCGCGGGCGCGCGGGCGGCAGGGCTGGCCGGGGCCGGAGGCGGGACGTGCCGCAGGGCCAGCAGCACCAGGAGCCCGGCCACGGCCACCAGCGGCAGCAGGCCCAGGAACACCCACCGCCAGCCGACCGCGGCGGCGACGAGGGCGGCGATCGCGGGGCCGACCAGCCCGGGGACGACCCAGGCCGTGGACAGCACAGCGAACATGCGTGGCCGGCACGCGTCGGGATACCCCCGGGAGATCGCCACGTACGCGACCGCGGGCACCACTCCGGCCCCGAGGCCCTGCACGGCGCGGCCGGCGACGAGCACCGCCATATTGGGCGCGGTTCCGCCTATCGCCAGGCCGAGGGCGAACAGGATCAGCCCGGCCAGCATGGGCCGCCCGAGCGGCACCCGGTCGGCCAGCGTCCCGGCCAGCACGATTCCGATCAGGCTGGACAGCAGGAAGGCGCTGAACACCCAGCCGTAAAGACGCAGGTCGCCCAGATGCCGGCTGACCACCGGAAGAATGGTCGCGATCGCGAGGGCCTCAAAGGCGACCAGGGTGACGGCGAACACGAGCCCGGCGGTCAGCGGCCGTCGCTCCCGTGCCCACACGCCGCCCGCCGACTCCGGTGGCGGCGCGCTCCGGGCGCGTGCGGCCCGGTCAGTACTCATTCAAGCCAGCGTAAAACGTCAAGCACGGTTGACGTCAACCGGCGGGCGTCGGCATACGGGTCAGTCGTGGACGTAGCTGCCGGGAGCGTCGTCCAGGGGCGGGTAGCGGTCGCTGCCCAGGGACGGGGGGCTGACGAGCGGCCCGGCGCGATGGGCGGCCCAGTCGGCCCAGTCCTCCCACCAGGATTCCTGGGTCACCGAGGCCTCGGCGCGCCACTCCTCGGGCGAGGCGGGGTACTCCCCGGTCCTCGCTTCGAAGTAGGCCTTCGGCCCGGGCGGGTTGACGACGCCGGCGATGTGCCCGCCAGAGCTCAGCACGTAGGTCACGTCCCCGCCGAGCAGCCGGGTGGCCTGGTATGACGCCACCCACGGCACGATGTGGTCGTTGACCGCGGCGACGACGTAAGCGTCGCTGACGATGTCCGACAGCGCCAGCCGCTGCCCGTCCATCGTGAGCTCGCCACGGGCCAGCTCGTTGCGCAGGTACAGGGACCGCAGGTAGGCGGAGTGCATGGCGGCCGGCAGCCGGGTGCTGTCCGCGTTCCAGGCCAGGATGTCGAAGGCCGGCGGCGTCTCGCCCATCAGCCAGTTGCTCACCAGGTAGCTGAAGATCAGGTCGTTGGCGCGGAGCATGTCGAACGTGCCCGCCATCTTGGCCCCATCGAACACGCCGGTCTTCGCCATCTGCTGCTCGAGCTGGGCTATCGTCCGCTCGTCGGTGAAATTGCCCAGGATGCCCGGCTTGCTGTAGTCGAGCAGGGTGTTGAGCAGCGTCAGTGAGTTGACCCGCTTGTCGCCGGACCCGGCCAGCTGAGCGGCGAGGATCGCGGCCAGGGCCCCGCCCAGGCACAGCCCGACGATGTTGATCTGGTCCGTGCCGGTGATGTCCGCGATCACGTCGAGCGCGGCGCGCAGCCCCTCGTTGAGGTAGTCGCTCCATCGTGATGTCGCCCATGGACGGATCGGGGTTGCGCCAGGAGATCGTGAAGACGGTGCGCTTGTGCTGCACAGCCCACTCCAGCAGGCTGCGGCCGGGGGCCAGGTCCATGATGTAGTACTTGTTGATCCAGGGCGGGCTGGCCAGCAGCGGGATCTGGTGCACCTTCTTGGTCTGCGGCGCGTACTGGATCAGCTCCATGAGCTCGTTGCGGAAAACGACCTTGCCCTTGGTCGCGGCCAGGTTCTCGCCGAGCCGGAACGAGGTCCGGTCGACCTGCTGCGGCCGGCCGCCGTTGTTGGCCAGGTCGTCGGCGAAGTTACGGGCCCCGGCCAGCACGCTGGCACCGCCGGTCTCGAACGCCCGCTTCAGCGCGGCCGGGTTGGTGAGCAGGTAGTTCGTCGGGGCGAGGGCGTCGCCGAGCACGCTGCCGACCAGCTGGGCCTTCCCGTCGGCCACCGGGTCGGAGGCACCGGCCGCCAGCAGTTCGTCCCCGTACTGCCGGGCCGCCAGGTACCACTGCCGCAGCGCGAAGAACACCGGGTTCTTCTCCCAGGCCGGGTCCGCGAACCGGCGGTCCTTCGGATCGGCGGCCACGGGGGGCTCCGCCGGCCTCCCCAGCCACCGGGAAAAGGCGGCCTGGCCGGCCTGGGCGAAGCTGGTCCCGAACCGGAGGCTCGCCGCGGCGACGTCGGCCGGGTGCTGTGCTGCCCGGGTCAGCACGGCCGCCATCGAGCCGGCAAATTCGCCCACGTCCACGCCCACCGGGGCCAGGCCAGTCTCCGGGCCCCCAGCGTGGCCTGCGCGCTCGCTGTCGTCCGGGTCGCGGTCGTTGGCACTCACGGGCACCTCCAGGTACTTCCGGTCCCGGTACGGGCTGGCCCGTGCCGGGCTGTTCGGGTGGCGAGGCTGGCCGGCTGTTGGCGGCGAGCCGGCCAGCCCCGGCCTGGTCAAAGTCGTTCGAAGATCGCGGCGATGCCCTGGCCGCCGCCGATGCACATGGTCACCAGGGCGTACCGGCCGCCGGTGCGGCGCAGCTCGTAGAGTGCCTTGACGGTGAGGATCGTCCCGGTCGCGCCGATCGGGTGGCCGAGCGAGACGCCGCTGCCGTTCGGGTTGGTCCTGCTCCGGCGGCAGGCCGAACTCGCGGCTGACGGCCAGCGCCTGCGCGGCGAAGGCCTCGTTCACCTCGAACACGTCGATGTCATCCAGCTTCAGGCCGGCGCGGTCGAGCACCTTCCGGGTGGCGGGCACCGGGCCGATGCCCATGATACGCGGCTCGACGCCGGCGTGGCTGTAGGCGACCAGCCGCCCCTGTCCAAGGCCACACCGACCGGGCGCACGATGCTCGCGAGCCGCCGGTCGACGGCCCCAGGCCGTCGTCGCTGTGGTCGGGGCTGGTCTGGGTGGCTGGAGTCTGTCATTGCGCATTCCCCTCTGCGGCCGACTTCTGCAGCGCCGACACGACCGTGGGGTCAGCCAGCGTGGTGACGTCACCGAGATCACGGCCCTCCGCGATGTCGCGCAGCAGCCGGCGCATGATCTTTCCCGATCGGGTCTTGGGCAGCTCGGACGTCCACATGAGGCGCTTGGGCCGGGCGAACTTGCCGATCCGGGCCCGACGTAGTCGCGTAGCTCCGTAGCCAGGTCAGGGCCCGGCTCCACCTCGCCGACGACGGTTACGTAGGCCACCACGGACTGCCCGCTCATCTCGTCGGCGATCGCGATGACCGCGGCTTCGGCGACCGTGGAGTGCGCCACGAGCGCGGACTCGATCTCGGCGGTGGACAGCCGGTGGCCGGAGACGTTGATCACGTCGTCGACGCGGCCGGTGATCCAGAAGTAGTCGCCGGAGTCCCGGCGGGCGCCGTCTCCCACGAAGTAGGTCCCCGGGCCAAAGCGGGAGAAGTAGGTCCCCACGTAGCGCTCCTGGTCATGGAACAGCGTGCGGAGCATGCTGGGCCAGGGCCGGGTCAGCACGAGCAGCCCGTCCCCGACGGGCACTTCCGTGCCCTCCTCGTCGACCAGGTTGGCCGACACCCCGGGCAGCGGGCGGGTGGCCGAGCCTGGCTTGGTGGCGGTCAGGCCCGGCAAGGGGGCGATCATGATGGCGCCGGTCTCGGTCTGCCACCAGGTGTCGACCACCGGGCACCGTTCGCCGCCGATGACCGTGTAGTACCACAGCCAGGCCTTGGGGTTGATGGGCTCACCGACCGAGCCGAGCAGCCGCAGCGAGGACAGGTCGTGACGGCGGGGGTACTCCTCGCCCCACTTCATGGCGCTGCGGATCGCGGTGGGCGCCGTGTAGAAGACCGTGACCCGGTACTTCTCGATCACGTTCCACCAGGCGTCCTTGTCCGGGTAGTTGGGTGCGCCCTCGAACATCACCGAGGTGACACCGTTCGACATGGGGCCATAAACGATGTAGGAGTGGCCGGTGATCCACCCGACGTCGGCGGTGCACCAGAACACGTCCTGTTCCGGCTCGAGATCGAAGACCATCGCGGCGGTGGTTGTCACTCCGGTCAGGTAGCCACCCGTGGTGTGCACGATGCCCTTGGGCTTGGCGGTGGAACCGGACGAGTAAAGCAGGAACAGCGGATGCTCGGCCTCCATCGGCTCGGCCGGGCACTCCGGCTCGGCCTCGGCGAGCAGCTCGTGGTACCAGTGGTCGCGGCCCTCCCGCATCGGGCAGGGTGTCCCGGTGGACCGGACGACGACCACCGTCTGCAGGGTGTCCAGGTCCGCGATGGCGTCATCGACGGCCTCCTTGATCGGGGCCGTCTTGCCGCGCCGCCGCGCAGCGTCGGTAGTGATGAGGGCTTTGGCCTGCGACACCTCCATCCGGTCCTGGACGGCGGACGCCGAGAAGCCGCCGAATACCACGTTGTGCGGCGCACCGATCCGGGCGCAGGCCAGCATGGCCACCACGACCTCGGGAATCATCGGCAGGTAGATGCCCACCACGTCGCCCTTGGCGACACCGTGCGATTTCAGCGCGTTCGCGAGGCGCTGAACGTCCGCCAGGATGTCGGCGTACGTCAGCGACCGCTCTTCGCCCTCTTCGCCGAACCAGTGGAAGGCCACCCGGTCTCCGTGACCGGCCTCCACGTGCCGGTCCAGGCAGTTGTAGGAGGCGTTGAGCGCACCGTCGGCGAACCAGGTGTAGAAGGGCGGGTTGGTATCGTCGAGCACCGCCTGGAACGGGGTCTGCCAGTGCAGCCGGTCCCGGGCCTGCTGCGCCCACCAGGCCGGCATGTCGGCGGCCGCCTCGTCGTAGATCGCGGGGTCGGTCACCTTGGCTCGCCGGACGAACTCCTCGGGCGGGGGAAACGTGGCGACATCCTGCAGCTCATCGATCCGAGCTGAAGCTGAAGAGGACGGTGTGGCGGACGATGGTGTCGACAAGGGGGCTCCTTCCGTCTGACACCAGGTATCAGACGCAGCCACGGCTCACCATACACACGCGGCGCCGCGCTGCGACCGCTCTGAAATCCCTGGTTAGGGCATTACAAGCTCTTTTATAATGCGTTCCCCGTACTTCGTCAGGAAACATGCCAGCGGCAAATTTTCGGTTTCCATTGCGACGCACTGGTAAAGGGCAACGGATACCGGTACCGGTTGCTGCTTGATATGCCATGCGATTGCTTGACATAGTTTGCATGAGCGCGTAATCTCGAGAGCAGCCGGAAAAAAACACCAGATGGAGGACACCATGGCCGCCCAGGACCAGTACAACGATGCGTTCAAGCAAACTCAGGACACCCTGACGAGCACGTTCGACGCGTGGACCCGCGCTTTCCAGCAGGGCCTCAGCCAGCTGCCGAGCGCGGGAGTTGTCGACCCCAGTCAGGTGATCGACCAGGTCTTCGACTTCGCCAGCACCCTGCTCAACGTGCAGCGTGAATTCGCCAAGCAGCTCGTGGCCAGCAGCACCGCGACCGCCGACGCCCTGCGCAACAGCGCCAAGTAAGCCCTGCGTAACAGCGCCGAGTAAGCCCAGATAAGCCCTGCGCAACAGCGCCGAGTAAGCCCAAGTAAGCCCTGCGCAACAGCGCCAAGTAGCTCGCTAGACAACACCCGGCGGTGGCCGGGCACACCGCTCGCCACCGGCCGGGCTGGCCGGGTGCAACGCGGGGCCTGGAACATATGAGGCCCCCGTTGACCTGGGCCAGGAATGAGATGAGGTCGTAACCATGATGACGCAAAAGACGGTTACGTGGGCCAGCTGGCGGTGGGCGAACCCGCTCTGGTGGGCCGAACGGCAGCTGGAGGCCACGCGATTCGCCGTCCACGTGACGGCAGCCATGTTCGACGCGTCCCTGTCGTCCGTCAACAGCCCGCTCCCGCGGGTCCGCCTTGAGGCCAGCACGTACTCCGCACCGGCCCCGCAGGCCGCCGTCACTGCCGTGGTGACCGTGGCCCAGCTGGAGCGGCAGCTGGAGGCGGCCCAGCCGCACCGGGAGCTGCAGCCGGCCGTCCCCGAGACCGAGCAGCCTGGAGCGGCTCACGACCCAGGCCGACCTTGACCTGGTCAGGGCCGGGACCGACCTGGAGGCAGTGATCCTGGACGCTGAGCCGGCGACCGCCGGGCCCGGGCCGGATGCGGCGACCGCTGAGCCGCCGGCCGTACCCGAGGCAGGCCCCGGGACTCAGGCCCCACAGGTCCCACAGGTCCCAGCGGCCGAGGCGGTGCACGAGGCGGATACGGTGCCGAGCGCTCCCGTACCCGGCTGGGACGAGCTGACCCTCGGATCGATCAGGGCCCGGCTCCGCCGGCTCAGTGCGGATGATCTGACTGCCCTGCTGTCCTATGAGCAAGCCCACGGCGCCCGCCCGGACGTGCTGAGCATGCTGGAGAACCGGCTCGTTAAGATCCGTTCGACACAACCAGAGTCCTGATCGGACTTGACGGGACAGGCCGGCCGGACATCTCTTAGGAGCGGCGGCGGAAGCCGTACCGATCATGACGTGACGGTCTGACCGGACGCCTTACCTGCGAGGAAGCAGCGGACCACGATGTACGAGCGACCGTATGAACTGGTCTGGGGGCCGCCCAGCGGGTACCGGGTCCGGATCCGGGCCCGGGGCACTGCGGTGCTCACCAGTGCGATGCTCAACCGGGGCACGGCCTTCACCGTGCCGGAGCGACGGGCCCTCGGGCTGACCGGCCTGCTGCCCAGCGGGGTCAGCACGATGGACAGCCAGCTGCGCCGGGTGTACGAGCAGTACGGGCGCCAGCTCGACAACATGGCCAAGAACGTGTACCTCGGTAACCTGCGCGACCGCAACGAGGTGCTGTTCTTCCGGCTGCTCGGCGAGCACATCGACGAGATGCTGCCGATCGTCTACACGCCGACCATCAGCCAGGCGATCGAACGATTCAGCCATGAATTCCGCCGGCCACGCGGGGTGTACCTGTCGGTCGACGCACCCGAGGAGGCCGAGGAGGCGCTCAGCGTCTACGGCGGCGGCCCGGACGACATCGACCTCATCGTCGCCACCGACGCGGAAGGCATCCTCGGCATCGGCGACCAGGGCGTAGGCGGCATGGATATCGCGGTCGGCAAGCTGGCCGTGTACACCGCCGCGGCCGGGATCCACCCGCGCCGCACCATCCCCGTCCTGCTGGACGTGGGCACGGACAACCTCAGGCTGCTCAGCGACGAGATGTACCTCGGCAACCGGCACGCCCGGGTCCGCGGCCAGCGTTACGACAATCTCATCGAGGCATACGTGTCCGCGG
This sequence comes from uncultured Actinomycetes bacterium, assembly GCA_963775825.1. GTDB lineage: Bacteria > Actinomycetota > Actinomycetes > Streptosporangiales > Streptosporangiaceae > Bog-532. Next base: position 164,105 of record CAVZKY010000045.1, on the reverse strand, counting down.
CCACCAAGCTGTTCCCGCACGCCATGCTGCACTGGGAAGACTTCGGCGCCGGCAACGCCCGCCGCATCCTGGACCAGTATCGGGACCGGTGCTGCACGTTCAACGACGACCTGCAGGGCACCGCCGCGACCGCCCTGGCTGCGGCGTTCGCCGCGCTCCGGGTCACCGGGGGCCGGCTGCGCGATCAGCGGGTCGTCATCCATGGGCCGGCACGGCCGGGCTGGGCATCGCCGACATGATGCGGGCCGTCATGGTGAACGAAGGGCTCAGCGACCCCGAAGCGACCGGCCGCTTCTACGCCATCGACCGCGACGGCCTGCTCAGCACGGATCAGCCGACCCCGATGTACGACTTCCAGGCCCGGTACGCCAGAACGCCGGACGAACTGGCCGGCTGGCCGCGCGACCGCTACGGCCGGATCGGGCTGGCCGAGGTGACCGAGAAGGTCGCGCCCACCTTGCTCATCGGGACGTCGACGCAGACCGGCGCGTTCACCGAGCAGATCGTCAAGAGCATGGCGGCGCATGCCGAACGGCCGATCATCATGCCGCTGTCGAACCCGACGTCAAAGTCAGAGGCTCATCCGGCCGACCTGATCTCGTGGACGGAAGGCCGCGCGCTCGTCGCGGCGGGCAGCCCCTTCCCGCCGGTCGAGTACGACGGACGGCGGTACGAGATCGCCCAAGCCAACAACGCACTGGTGTTCCCCGGAATCGGCCTCGGAGTGACGGCGGCCCGGGCCCGCCGGATCAGCGCGGGCATGATCTCCGCGGCGGCGCACGCGGTGGCCTCGCTGTCGGACGCCATGACCCCCGGCGCGGCGCTGCTGCCGCCCGTGCACAGCCTGCGCCTGATCTCGACGACGGTCGGCGTCGCGGTGGCGCAGGCGGCGACCGCGGAGGGACTGGCCGACGAGCCGCTCACCGACCCGATCCAACAGGTCTACCAGACCATGTGGCAGCCCGAGTACCCCCAGTTCGACCTCATCTGACGCCTCGAGAGAGCTCACCGGGTCGGAGCTGGACGGGACGGCGAGGCCCGGGTGGGATCCCGGGTCGTGCCTGAAGGATCTAGGCTGACCAGGAGTATTATCCGGTGCTCAGCCGGCCCCGCACTGTCGCCTCGGGAGGACTCCGCAGCGTGCCGCAGCCACCCGGCTGGCCTTCCTCCGTGGTCCTGGCCTCCGCTTCGCCCCGGCGGCTCGGGCTACTGAAGAACATCGGCGTGGACCCCGAGGTGCGGCAGGCGGACATCGACGAGACGCCGCTGCCCGGGGAGAGCCCCGCCCGCTACGTCGAGCGGCTGGCGGTGGCCAAGGCCGCAGCCGTGGCCCGGGACGGCGAAGTGGTCATCGCGGCGGACACGACGGTCAGCATCGACGGCCAGATCATCGGCAAGCCGGCCAGCCGCGCCGAGGCCCTGGACATCCTGCGCACGCTTTCCGGCCGGACCCACACCGTCTTCACCGGGCTGGCCGTGCTGTCACCGTCCGGCACGGCGTCCGCGATCGTGACGTCCGAGGTGACGTTCATCCAGGCCAGTGCGGACCTACTGGCCTGGTACGCCGACACCGACGAGCCGTACGACAAGGCAGGCGGCTACGGGCTGCAGGGCGCGGGCTCGATGCTCGTCGCCGGGGTGCAGGGCAGCGTCACCAATGTGGTCGGGCTTCCGCTCGCCCAGCTTCATGGGCTGATGGCCATCCCGCGCGTCACGCTTACCCACCGTCCGGAAGGATCCTGATCATGAGCCGTGTCGTCGTCATCGGAGCGACCGGGCACACCGGCAGTTACCTGGTGCCGCGGCTGGTGCGCGGCGGGCACGAGGTGATCGCGATGAGCCGCGGCACCCGCGAGCCGTACCAGCCGAGCCCGCAGTGGAACCAGGTGAGCCGGGTGACCGTGGACCGCGACGCGGAGGACGCGGCCGGGACGTTCGGCGAACGGGTGGCGGCACTGCGGCCCGATGCCGTGATCAACCTGGTCTGCTTCACCGCGGCCTCGGCGCGGCAACTCGTCGACGCGCTGCGGCCCTCGCGCCCGCTGCTGGTGCACTGCGGGACGATCTGGGTACACGGCCCGGTGCTGCGGGTGCCGGTCACCGAGGACGAGCCGCGGACTGCTTACGGCGAGTACGGGACCGGCAAGGCGCAGATCGAGGCGCTGCTGCACCGGGAGACGCTGGGGGGCGGGGTGCCGTCCATCGTGCTGCACCCCGGCCACATCAGCGGGCCGGGCTGGCCGGTCATCACCCCGGCCGGCAACCTGGACCCAGCGACCTGGACGGCCCTGGCCTCCGGCGTGCCGCTGCCGCTGCCGGACCACGGCCTCGGCGTCCTGCACCACGTGCACGCCGACGACGTGGCCCAGGCCTTCGAGCGCGCGCTGTCCCGGCCCGCGGCGATCGGGGGCAGCTTTCACGTGGTGGCCGCCGAAGCGATGACGCTGCGCGGGCTGGCGGCCGGGGTGGCGGCCTGGTTCGGGCGGGAGCCGAAGCTGGATCTCGTCGACTGGGCGGAGTTCGAGCGCCGGGTTGGCGCCGGGCCCGCGGAGACCACTCGCGAGCACACCTTCCGGAGCATCACCGCGAGCATCGAACGGGCCCGGGTAACCCTCGGCTACGCGCCCCGTTTCACCGCGCTGGACGCCCTGCACGAAGCCCTGGCCTGGCTGGTGGCCCACGGCCAAGCCGACGTAGGCGGCCAGCAGTTCTGACCCTCATGGGTTGGTCCGGCCGACCCGGCCCGGCCGCCGCTGCGGGTCGGCAGGCGTCTCGCCGCTGCGGGTCGGCAGGCGTCTCGCCGCTGGCGGCCGGATTTTCTACCGTGATTTAAGTTACGCGCGCGTGAATTATGTTACGGGCGGGTACGTATCTGGCGGGTGACCTACACCTGGCGCGTCGGTGCCTCGCAGGAGAACGGCGCCGATGACGGAGGGGAAACGCCATGGTGCCTGCTGCTTCAGCCCAGCCCGTCGCTCTGGGGCACGCGAAGGATGTGCCCGGCGACGACCCGGGGGCCGGCGACGGCGCGGCATCCAGCGGCGGCGCGGCCGCCGGGGTCACCTACCGCCAGCTGCGGATCAACGGCCTGCGCGTCCACACCGAGATCTACGGCGAGGGCGAGCCGCTGCTCATGCACGCTCATGGCCGCGATGATGCGCCACGCGCGGTTGCACACGGTCCCCGGCGGCGGTCACCTGGCCATGGTGGACAGCCCGGAACTGGTCGTGCCAGTGATCGCAGAATTCCTCGGCGGCCAGGGCACGTCCGCGGGCCCGGAGCCCACCCGGTCCGCGCGCCGTTTCCGGCCTGCGGCCTGACGGGACCCGGCGTGCGGCCTGCCGCCAGCCTTTGGGGGCAATTACGCCTTACCCGGACGGGCATTCCCGGCCGGTCCGGGTAAGGCGCGCCGGCCGCTTTATTCGGCTTCGGTCAGCACCGGCCGCATTGCGTTGAGGGCGGCCGGGTTGTCGATGGTGGACGGGACGGGCTCGTCCTGGCCGTTGGCGATGCCGCGCATCGTCTTGCGCAGGATCTTCCCGGACCGGGTCTTCGGCAGGGCCTCGACGATATCGACCCGGCGGAGCGCGGCCACCGGGCCGATCCGCTCGCGGATGAGCGCGACCAGCTCGGCCGACAGGAGCACCGGATCGCTGTCGATGCCCGCCTTGAGCGTGACGAACCCGCGCGGCACCTCACCCTTGACCGGGTCGTGGACCCCGATCACGGCACATTCGGCGACGGCGGGATGGCTGGCCAGCACCTCCTCCATCTCCCCGGTCGACAGGCGGTGCCCGGCGACGTTGATGACGTCGTCGATGCGGCCCATCACGTACAGGTAGCCGTCCGCATCGCGGAAGCCGCCGTCGCCGGTGATGTAGGCGCCGTCGTGGCGCAGCAGGTAGGAGTCGATGAAGCGGTCGTCGTCGTGCCACAGGGTCGGCAGGCACCCGGGCGGCAGCGGCAGCCGCATCACGATCTCGCCGGTGACCCCGGGCTCGGCCTCGTTGCCGTCGGCGTCCAGGATGTGCACGTCGTAGCCCGGCATCGGGACGGTGGGGGATCCTGGCTTCGTCGGCAGGGCTTCGAGGCCCATGGGATCGCCCGCGATCGCCCAGCCGGTCTCGGTCTGCCACCAGTGGTCGATGACGGGCATGCGGAGCAGTTCCTTGGCCCACCGGTACGTCTCCGGGTCCAGCCGCTCCCCCGCCAGGAAGAGGTACTTCATGCCGGAAAGGTCGTACTTGCGGGACAGCTCGCCGTCCGGGTCCTCCTTCTTGATCACGCGGAACGCGGTCGGCGCGGTGAACAGCGCCTTCACGCCGTATTCCGAGATCACCCGCCAGAAGGCACCGGCGTCCGGGGTGCCGACCGGCTTGCCCTCGTACAGGATGGTCGTGCACCCGGCCAGCAGCGGGGCGTACACGATGTAGGAGTGCCCGACGACCCAGCCGACGTCGGAGGCGGCCCAGAACACCTCACCGGGCCTGATGTCGTACAGGTTGTCCATGGTCCAGCGGAGCGCGACCGCGTGCCCGCCGTTATCCCGGACGACGCCCTTGGGCTTGGCCGTGGTGCCCGAGGTGTACAGGATGTACAGCGGGTCGGTGGCCTTGACCGGGACGCAGTCGGCAGGCTCGGCTGCCTCGACGGCCCCGGCCCAGTCCAGATCGCGGCCTTCGGTCATCGCCGCGCTGGCCTGCGGGCGCTGCAGGATGACGCACCGGTCCGGCTTGCTGGCGGCCAGCTCGATGGCCTGGTCCAGCATCGGCTTGTATTCGATGACCCGGCTGCCCTCGATGCCGCACGAGGCCGACAGGACCGCCTTGGGCGCCGCGTCGTCGATCCGCGCCGCGAGCTCCGGCGCGGCGAAGCCGCCGAACACCACCGAATGGATAGCGCCGATCCGCGCGCACGCCAGCATGCTGATGGCGGCCTCGGGGATCATCGGCATGTAGATGACCACCCGGTCGCCCTTGGCCACCCCGATGTCCCGCAGTACGCCCGCCACCCGGGCCACCTGGTCGAGCAGTTCCCGGTAGGTGTACCGGCGGGCGGTCGCGGTCACCGGGCTGTCGTAGATCAGCGCCGCCTGGTCGCCACGGCCGTCGCGCACGTGCCGGTCCAGGGCGTTGTAAGCAGGTGTTCAGCTCCCCGTCACTGAACCAGCGGTCGAACGGCGGATTCGAGGGGTCCAGGATCACCGACGGCTCCCGGTACCAGTCGATGGCCCGGGCGGCATCGCCCCAGAATGACTCCGGGTCGGCGATGCTGCGGTGAAACTCTTCGGCGTAACGGCCCATAACGGCACTCCATTCAGTGGCGGTGGCTTCGGTCGGGGTGGTTAGGGCTCGGCCGGGGCCAGACGGGCAGCACCGGGTGGCCTTAGGGGTCTCGCACGCCTTGGTGCAGGACAGGCGGGCAGGCAGGCACGGCCACGTCGGGCCGGGGTACCTGCCGCCGGGTGCGGCGGTGGTAGGGCCCGCGTGGCACTCGCCGATGGACGCCATATAACCTCCCGCACAGATCTATCGGAAGTGTTAACACGCTTTTTATGGCGCCAAAGCGGCAAAGGTCCCCTTCAGCGGCCGTCTAAGGTCCCGCCCCATCGGCCGCCGACCCGCTCCCGTCTGATCGGCCACCCGGTGCGGATCAGCAAACGACGGGGGATCTGGCCAGCACGACCGTCGGCCGACGGTACAGTCCGGCCCCCTGGCTGCCCTGCTCCAGACCCCCGGTCAGGGTCGCCGGCGCTCCGGCGGAACGCTCCGCGCTGCGGCCCATGACTCCGCTCTCTTCTGCTCTTTTTACCGCCGATTCCGGCGTCCTGCGCTATTCCCCGAGGGATTCATTCACCGGCACCTTGGCGAGGTGGCCGACCGGAAGATACTCCCTGCCGTATTCCACCTGGCACAGTTCGGCGAGGGCCAGGTAGAAGGCGATTCCCGCCAGGTTATGCCCATCCACCCGCCGGTCTTGATCAGCCCGGAGGTCGCCGTGTAGTTCCCGGCGCCCAGGACGAACAAGGTGGCGGCCAGGAGCGCGAGCGCCAGGGCCGTGGCGATGCTGGTACGGAAGGATGCGAGGAACAGGATGGTGGCGTAGATGGCGAAGGCGTACAGGAACAGGCCAAGCGAGTGGCCCACCTGAAGCAGGGGCACGGACTTCAGGAAGAATTCGCCGATCGCGTAAAAGGACAGCCAGAACGCGCCGAAGCCGCCGAACAGCGCGCCGGCGAAGACGTTCCCGTTGCGCAGGCAGATGATCCCGGCGATGAGCTGGGCCAGTCCCCCGAACATGAACGCTACGGCGAAGACCACCGGTGTCGTCCCCGCGGGCACTATGTTGGCGTTGACCAGGCTGAGCATGAACGTCGTCACTGCGAAGCACGGCCAGGGCCAGCGGCGCCGAGTTTCCCCATCCGGTCGCGGCGGCGGTCGCAGGCCTGAACCGCGGCGGGCCTGGCTGTCACGGGCTCTTGGTTGACGGAAGCCATGTGATCCTCCTCACAAATCGCGGTCAGATGGGGTCAAAGCATGTGCCGGCCGCGGCCCGCCCAAGAAGCGCCCATCAGGTCACCGGAGACCTGATCCCGACGAAAGTCCCGATCGGCATGGGCGCCGCCCGCCGCCCGTGGCCGAGGCCGGTGGAAAGACCGCGGCGGCGGCTTCGCCACCCGCGATTTCGCTGAAACAACGGCGGGCCTGTGCGACCGGCGGATAGGCGGTAATCGTACAGCCGCCTCCGGGTTGCTCGGTAGTGGCACTTTTGGTTCGAGCGGACTTCGCAGGCTTAAACAGAAGTTATAGCGCCGGGTAATACATGACCGACTCAGTCAACGGCGACGGGGATCCCCATGCGGGCCACCCAGTTTCGCGCCTCGGCTTTCTGCCCGGTCACGTGCGCGTCCTACGTGAACTCGCCACCCGTGCTGAGTCTCGGCGGGCTTACCGCGTTAGCTCGGCGGGGGCCGCCGGTGCCGAGCCCAGGACACCGCCCACCTGATCGCCGCCGACCGCACCGGGCCCGGCGGGATCATGGAGGAAACCAACGACATCGACGCAAACGGCTACTGGACCATCGACAACTACGAGGCGCTGATGGGCCTGTGGGCCTACCACTGGCTCGCTCAGCAGGTCGGTAACAGCTCCGCGGCGAGCTGGGCGGCGTCGCAGTACAGCAGCCTGCTGGCGGCGACGAGCAAGACGCTGAACGCGACGATCTCCGCCAACCACCTGAGCTACCTGCCGTGCTCGATGACCGAGCCGAACACCGACAACCGCTGCGTCAACGCCGAGGACGCCAACTGGGCGGCGCCGTTCCTGTTCGGCCGCTGGGCCTGGGACGGTTCCCTGTTCGGTGCGCCGCTGAGCGGGCCCGGGGTGAGCCTGATCGACGCGACCTACTCCTACGGGTTCGCCCGGCTGGCAGGCAAGCTCCCGGCCAATACGTTCGGCGGGTACCCGACGCAGTACTACAGCACCGCGTACAACGCGGGGTACGGCGAATGGGGGCTAGCCAGCAGCGACTACCGGTCCCAGGGGATCCTCTCTACGAGTTCATGATTGCTAACGGGCAGAGCGGGCCGTACTCGTGGTGGGAGAGCCAGCAGTTCCCCAACCCGGGCTCGCCCTGGACCGGCACCCATCCCGAGGCCGGCAACGGCTCGTCACCGCACGCCTGGGGCATGGCCAACGCGAACATGGTGCTGCTCGACTCGCTGGCCGCCCAGCGCGCCGACGACAGCCTCGTCGTCGGCCGTGGCGTGCCCACCTCCTGGGTGTCGGCCGGGAAGCTGATCAGCCTGGCCAGCTTCCCCACCGTGGCAGGCCGGCACCTGGGGCTGGCCATCCGGTCCAGCGGAAGCTCGGTCACGCTGACGCTCAGTGGGCAGGCCCCCGCCGGGCCGGTCCTGTTCCAGCTGCCGGCGTTCGTCGGCAACATCGCGCACGCCAGCGCGGGGACGGTCGACGAGAACACCGGGACCGTGACGCTGGCCACGACGGTCCGCACGGTCACGGTTCAGCTGACGCACCCCGAGTCGTAGGCCGCCGCGACCGCAGCGCCCCCACGTCGCAGGCCGCCGCGACCGCAGCGCCCCCAAGCGACCCCAGCGGACCCAGCGGCACCATGGGCACCACCGGCACCATGGGCACCATGGGCACCATGGGCACCATGGGCACCAGCGGCCTCAAGGGGAAGGGCCGGGCGCGCGGGTCAGACGTGAAGCGGGCTGCCGGGGTGCTCCGGGTCGATGAGGTCGGCGTACTCGCCGTGCTCGGTTATGAAGTCGGCCACGAACGAGCAGAAGACAGTGATCTTCGTGCCCTTGGCCCGCAGGTCGTCCAGCGTCCCACGGGCCAGCGCGGTGCCGACGCCCTTCTCCCGGTGGGACGGCTCCACCCAGGTGTGGGTGAGGACGATACGCGGCCCCTCGATCTCGTAGACGAGGCTGGCGACGACGTTATCCCCGGCCCAGGCCTCGTAAGTGCGGCTCTCCGGGTTGTCCCTTACTTCAACCGCTACAGCGTCGTTCATGGGCACGACCGTACCCGGTGCCGCGGCTGAGCCGTGGGCCGGGCGGCCAGGCCGGCCAGGCGGCCAGCGGGACGGGAGCCGGGCGCGACACTACCGGCCTGGTCAATGTGGCTTCGCCCCGTCCCGGCGAGCTAGATTTGGGGCTGTGAGTGACAACAAGTCCGCGACGGCGCCGATCCAGGTGTTCCTGCTGGACGATCACGAGATCGTCCGGCGCGGAGTACGGGAACTGCTGGAGGGCCAGCCAGATATCATCGTGGTCGGTGAGGCCGGCACCGCCGCGGCTGCGCTGGCCCGCATCCCGGCTCTGCGCCCCAACGTGGCCGTCCTGGATGTCCGCCTCCCCGACGGCGACGGGGTGTCGGTCTGCCGCGAGATCCGCTCCCAGCTTCCCGAGGTCGCCTGCCTCATGCTCACCTCCTTCGGCGACGACGAAGCCCTCTTCGACGCCGTCATGGCCGGCGCCGCCGGCTACGTCCTCAAGCAGATCCGCGGCACCGACCTCGTAGGCGCGGTCCGCACCGTCGCCTCCGGCCAGTCCATGCTGGACGCCAAAGCCGCCAGCCAGCTCATGGCCCGGCTCCGCGACACCACCCGCAAACGCGACCCGCTGGAGGGATTGACCGGCCAGGAACGCAAAATCCTGGAACTGATCGGCGAAGGACTCACCAACCGGCAAATAGGCGAACGCCTCTACCTCGCCGAAAAAACCGTCAAAAACTACGTCTCCGCGCTGTTCCAGAAGCTCGGCATGGAACGACGCACCCAAGCCGCCGCCTATGCCGCCCGCGTCTTCAACGAAGATGCTCCCGGCGGCGGCCAACCGGGAAAGCACCTGCCCGCGTAGCCCCCGGCCCAGCGCTCGGCCGGTCCGCAGCAAGGGCTCGGCCTGCGTTCAGGACCCGTGGCCATTCTGGGGGGCGGGACCGCGGTGACGCGGCGCCCGCACCGATCAGGGAACGGCGGCCAGGGGAGGCCCATAGCGATGATGTGGTACTGGGGTACCGGGATACACGGGTGGGCCTGGGGACTCGGTATCTTCACCTCGGTTATTTTCTGGGGCCTGATCATCTGGGCGATCGCGGCCCTGGTCGGCTGGGCGCGCCAAGGCCGGCCCGGCCCTGCGACTCCCGGGCCGGAACGGCAGGACGGGGCCTGGCCGGGCCAAGGCCCGTGGCCCGGAGACGCGGAGGAGATCCTCTCCCGCCGGTTCGCTGCCGGTGAGATTGACGCCAAGGAATACGGCGAGCGCCTGAAGGTGCTGCGGGCGCATCGGTACACCACGCGCACCGGCGGACCCTGACCGCCACCGCCGCTCCGCGACGGGCAGAGCTTGACCAGCAACGGTCCCACCGTTTACCGGGGCGTCTTCAGTGCATACGACTGAGTACGCTCCCCGTAACGGAAAGGCCGGGCACTGTGCTCCCGAGTCAGCCGGACATGCAGGGTGTCGACAAGCTGACCAGCTCTGGCATCCGCCACGCCGCGGCCGCTTGGGCCACGAGCTCCGCCGCGTCCTTGATAGGCGCCTGGCTGTGGACCGCACCGCCATGCAGGAAGTTGCGTACCTCCCGCTGAACGCCGGTGTTGCCGAGCAGGCCGCCGTGCAGCGCCGGGACCACGACCATGCCCGCCGGGAGCTGGCAGGCCGGCAGCGTGAGACTGTCCGCCAGCGGGACGACGGCCAGCCACCGGAGCGTGTGCTTCTGGGTCTCCCGGGCGGCCTGCTCAGCGTACGCGGCGCCGCTCCGGTCGACCGAGCTGATCAGTTCCTCGGCCCCGGATGTGCCAAACGGTGAGAGGCCGCCGATGAACCAGACGACCGCCTGCAGCGCGTAACCGGGTACCGCCCCGCTCCCGTCGCGGTCATCCGTGGGATAACTGACCTGGCCCGGCGCGACGATAGGGCTGAGCAGGACGATCGAGCCGACCGGCTCGTCGGGGTGCCGGGCCAGCATCGCGTAGATGCCGAGCGTGCCCTCGCTCTCCCCCACCAGGTCCACCGGCCGGCCGGTCTCGGCGTGCAGGTGCTGCACCTGAGCGGCGATGCGGTCGCCCAGCACGGACAGTGGCAGGTCACTGGCGGCGGGCCCGTGCGGCAGCGGCTGGCCGCGGGAGTTCAGTCCGCGGTAGGAGAACTGCTGGGCGACGGCCCGGCCGGCGATGACCCGCAGGGCCGCTCCGTCCGAGCAGCACGACGAGCCAAATCCCTCGATCTCCAGCATGGCGTCGCCCGGGCCGGGCTCCGCGGCCGGCGCGGGCGCTGGGGCCGAACGGGCGGTGCTGGCCGCCGCGGCCCCCGCCGGCGCCGCCGTGGTGAGCTGCGCGTGCGAGCCGGCCGCGACCTCGAAGCCGGCCCGGGCCACGCCGAGGACCAGCACGACGGCCAGCACGGCAGCGATCGGCGCAATCGGGACCCAGCGCACCAGAACCGGGAGCCGTCTGACCGCGCGGGGCACCGCGAGGGACGCGGTGACGCCGTACCAGGCGCGGGCATTGACGATCCCGGTCAGCCCGGACACCGGCACCGACCAGGCGGGCGGCAGCGAGCTGATCACCACCGCGGCCAGCGAGAGAGCCAGAAAATCAGCGACGAGCCAGCCAGCGGAACGGAGCGGTGGCAGGGTCCGCCACCACCAGCTCGCGGTGCCGCCGTGGCTGAGCAGCAGCGCGAACAGGATCAGCGCGGGCAGCGCGCCGAGGAACGGCCAGGAAAAGGGCAGCAGGGCCACCCCGAACGTCAAAGTGACCAGCGGCGACATCAGCAGCCCCGCGCACAGGGTCAGAATGGTCCCCGCGCCCAGCAGGACCACGGGCCGGGGCCGGGCCTGCCCCCGCGGCCAGGCCAGCCAGGCCAGGGCCGCGTCCAGCACGCTGCGGGCCATCACCACCACGATCAGGGTCAACGCGAAGCGCGGCCAGGTACCGCCAAACCCGAACAGCCAGCGCAGGTCGTGGAAGACAGCCAGCGGGGCCAGGGCGGTAACTTCCGGAGCCAGGACACGAGCCGAGGGGACGGTGGCGCTCACCGCCGCGGCTTCGGCCATCGGCACCGCGGCGCCCAGGATGATCAGCGCCGGCCGCCCGGCGAAGCCCCGGCGGGGGGCGGCACGCCGCGGGCCCCCGCCGCGGCCTCCTGGCATCCCATCAAGCATTGCAGGCTCAGTCCCCTATCCGCCGCCAGCTGGTCACTCCGCGTTACAACTTGCGGAAGACCAGTTAGCGACCAGACCGGTTAGTTCTGCCCATCTGCTGAGCCTAAGCCGCGGCGCAACGGGTTTATTTCAGCGATTTGGCCGATATCCCGTCCCAATCGAAACATAAGAAAGTGATATAAATAACTTATGGATCGTTCCGCGGATGCCGCCCGGTCGCCACGCACCGGGAAAGCGGCCGCAGGCAGGACGCTCGCTGCGAGCGACGTGGCGGCGGCCCCGCACGAGACGCAGGAGGCCGGGCGGGCCGGGCAGGGTGCGCCAGCGGCCGGGCGGGCCAGTAGTGAGACCCTGGCGGCGGGTGTGGCAGCCGGGATCGAGCGGCTGATCGGGCTGCTCCGCTGGTTGAGCCCACCGAGCGGGCTGTCACTGACGGCAACCGCGACGCTGGCGACGCTGGAACGGTCCCGGCCCGCCCGGCTCACCGCGCTCGCGGCCAGCGAGGGGGTCACCCAGCCGGCCATGACCCAACTGATCGCCAGGCTCGAGGAGGCGGCCCTCGTCACCCGGGCCACCGACCCTGCGGACGGGCGGGCCGTGGAGGTCCGGATCACCGCCGAGGGCCAGGCCCTGCTCGCGCGACGGCGGGTCTACCGGGCCGAGCGGCTGACCGGGATGCTGGCCGAGCTCAGCCCGGAGCAGCAGGTGGCGCTGGCCGCGGCCCTCCCGGCGATGGAGGCCCTGACCAGCGCGCACCGCGGTGCCCCGCTGACCGCGGCCCAGCCTTCCTGATACGGGTTCTCCCGATGCGGCATCCCCCGGTGCGGCCCGCCTTGTCGCACCGCATTTCTCCAGGAACGGAGCAGGACATGAGTGGCACCCACGGCGCCACGGCGGCCCAGCCCGACCTGGAGGAGGAGGCGCTCGCAGTAGGCGAGGGCTCAGAGACCTGACGTTGACGTTAAGATCCGCTAGGATTCTGCTGCGAATGGCGGCTGGTCGGTGAAATTGGGGAATCCTATGTCTGTGGCGGGAAATCCGTCGGTTTCTCCCGTCGTGCCGGGTGGGCGGGGCATCCATTACAAGTGGATTGCGCTGTCGAACACCACGCTCGGGATCTTGATGGTGACGATCAATCAGTCGATCCTGCTGATCTCGTTGCCGGCGCTGTTCCGGGGGATCAGCCTTAACCCGCTGGTGCCGTCGAATACGGGCTACTTCCTGTGGGTTTTCATGGGCTTCGTGCTGGTCACCGCGGTGCTGGTGGTCAGCCTTGGCCGGGTGGGCGACATCTACGGCCGGGTCAAGATGTACAACCTCGGCTTCGCGGTCTTCACGTTCTTCTCGATCATGCTGTCCATAACGTGGCTGACCGGCCCGGCCGGTGCGCTGTGGATCATCATCATGCGGATCTTCCAGGGCGTCGGCGGTGCGTTCCTGTTCGCCAACTCGACCGCGATCTTGACCGACGCCTTCCCCCAGGACGAGCGGGGCAAGGCGATGGGCATCAACGGCATCGCCGCGATCAGCGGCTCATTCCTCGGCCTGATCCTGGGCGGCGTGCTCGCCCCCATCGAGTGGCGGCTGGTGTTCCTGGTGTCGGTCCCGTTCGGGCTGTTCGGCACGGTCTGGGCCTACCTCATGCTCCGCGACAACGGCATCCGCATCCCGGCCAAGATCGACTGGCTGGGCAACGCCCTGTTCGCGATCGGGCTGGTTGCCCTGCTGACCGGGATCGTGTACTCGCTGCTGCCCTACGGCGGTCACCCCACTGGGTGGACCAGCCCCTTCGTGCTGACCGCCATCACCGGCGGCATCGTGATCCTGGCCCTGTTCGCCTGGGTGGAGACCAAGGTGCCGCAGCCGATGTTCCGGCTGGGCCTGTTCCGGATCCGGGCCTTCACGGCCGGGAACATCGCCGGCCTGCTGGGCGCCCTGGGCCGCGGCGGCCTGCAGTTCATGCTGATCATCTGGCTACAGGGCATCTGGCTGCCGCAGCACGGCTACAGCTTCAGCCAGACCCCGCTGTGGGCCGGTTTGGCCATGGTCCCGCTGACCGTCGGGTTCCTGGTCGTCGGCCCGCTGGCAGGCTGGATGTCCGACCGCTACGGGGCCCGGCTGCTGGCCACGGCCGGGCTGGTCGTCTCCGGCGCGGCCTTCCTGCTACTGGAACTGCTGCCGATCAACTTCCGCTACCTCTGGTTCGCCCTGCTTATCTTCTTGTTCGCGGTCGGGATGGGGCTGTTCTTCTCCCCCAACCAGGCCTCCGTCATGAACAGCCTGCCCCCGGACCAGCGCGGCGCCGGCGCAGGCATGCTGAACACCTTCCAGAACTCAGCCACCGTGCTGTCCATGGGCCTGTTCTTCACCATCGTCACCCTCGGCCTGGCCTCCCACCTGCCCAAGCACCTGTACAGCGGGCTGGTCGCGGCGGGCGTCAGCCCCGCAGCCGCCCACACGGTCGCCAGCGAACCGCCGATCGGCAGCCTGTTCTCGGCCTTCCTCGGGTACAACCCGATCAAGGAACTGCTCGGCCCGACCGGCGCCCTGCAGCACCTGCCGCCCGGCCAGGCCGCCTACATCACCGGCCGGTCATTCTTCCCCAAGCTCATCGAGCAGCCCTTCGCCGACGGCCTGCACCTCGCGTTTACCTTCGCCGCCATCGCCACCGCGATCGCCATCGTCGCCTCCGCCCTCCGCGGCCAGCGGTACATGCACCAGATGGAGCCGCTAGCCGAAGAACTGGCCGAGGGGGCGGCCGAGGACGGCGGCCTTTACGGCCTGGAGCCTTTCGCGACCGACGGGCAGGACGCACCGGAGACGATCGGGACCGGCGCCACCGGAGGCCACACGGGCGGCGACGGCAGACCGCCCGCGAACGGGCAGGCGGTCCCGGCCAATCGGCGGGGAACCAACGGGCGCCGGGCCAGCGGGCATCGGGCCAACGGGCATCGGGCCAACGGGCGCCGGGCCAACGGCCAGGCGACCAACGGCTCGGCTGCCGCGCCACTCGGCGGGGCGGTGGACGAGCCGGGCGCGCCACTCGGCGGGACGGCGGACGAGCCGGGCGCGCCACTCGGCGGGGCCTGAGCCATGGCCACCGCACCCGTCGCCCAGGCCGGCGCCAGCACCGGGAAGCGCACCGAGGAAGCGGATGAGCCGGGGCGGCCCGACGAGACCGGGCCGCTGCTCGGGATCGGCGCCGCGGCGCAGCGGCTCGGCGTATCCGAACGGGCCCTGCGGTACTACCAGCAGCTGGGCCTGATCGTCCCGGCCCGCACCACGCCCGGGGGGCTGCGGCGCTATTCAGAGAATGATCTGGCCCGGGTGGGACGGATCCGGGAGCTGCAAGCCCTGCTCGGCCTCAATCTGGACGAGATCGCGGTGGTGTTGCGCAACGAGGACCGGATCGCGCAGATCTGCCTGGCCTACCGTGACGAACGCACCAGCGAGGACAAGCGCCGGGAACTGACCCGCGAGTGCCTGGCGCTACAGCTCAACCTCCGAGCCACCGTCGAGGCGAAGCGGGCGGCGCTGGACACCTTCCTGACCGACCTGGACACCCGCATCGGCCGGGCACGCGACCTGCTGGCCGACCACCAGGCCCGCTGATCCGGAATCGGCCTCGTCTCCTCTTTCCTGCTATCGCATCGCGGCGATGGCGCAGCCGCCGATCCCGGCCAGCACGATGCCGGCCAGCACCTTCCGCGCCTGGCGCGTGCCCGGTTCGGGAACGTGGAAAACCCAGACGCCCACGCTGGCGTTCACCAGAAGGCTGAGCTGGGCGATGGTGAAGCCCGTGCCGGTGCCCACCCGTGCCACCAGGGCGAGCAGGGCGAGGTTGCCAATGCCGAACAGGACGCCGGCGCCGAGCTGCACGCTGGTGGCGCGTACACCCAGCTTGACCGGCTCGCCAGCCGGGAGAGCCAAGGCGAGGGCAGCACCCAGGATGCCCAGAGCGAGCGGGAAATCGCTCACCTGGGCGGGAACCGCGGCCCACTGCGCCGGCACGAAGTAACTCCCCCACAGGACCCCCGCCCCGCCTGCCCACAGCAGGCCCGCGCCGTGGCGGCACGCCGACCGGATTCAGCGGCCGCGGCTGGCCGCGGGGATGACGAACTGGGCTGCCCGGAGGGGCCGTCCCGGGAACCGGCGATCAGCAGTACCCCGGCCACAACGGCCAGGAAGGCGACGCCGAGGACGGCGAACCGTGCTTTGGAGAAGCCGTCAAGCTCACCGAACAGCAAAGCGCCCCAGGCGAACGCGACAACGATGTTGAGCGGCGTCCATGTCCCGGCCGCTCGCGCGAGCCCGATCGTCGCCGACGCCTTGAACACACAGTAGTTGCCCGCCGTCCACACCACGCCGCCAGCCAGCGGCAGCCAGAAGCCCCGCCAGCCGAACACGAGGCCGCCCGCCGACCAGCAGAGCTATCCCGGCGAAGACGGCGTTGCCGACGGCCACGTAAAAGACCCGGGAGCGCCGTGGCGTCCCGGGCAGGAGCTGGGCCAGCGGAATCCAGGTGCCCAAAGCGGCCACCAGAACGAACGCGAGCAGTACGGTCATGGCTTTGCCTGCTTCCTGGCCATGCCATCAGTCCTGGCGGCCGAGTAGCGCGCAGCGCCTGCGGCGGGTGCTTTCCACCTCCGGCAGCTTATCCTCGTTCAACGAGCATATACAACCGAGTGAGCGGATGGCATGGGAAAAGGAGCCGATCGCGGCGCCCCAGCAGCGAGCCTGGACGGGCTGCCCGCCGGCCACGTGCGCGGTCGGATTGAAGGCACGGGCCTGGTATGACCGGTTCGTGATCCGCGACGTCGACGTGGCCGCACCGGCGTCCACTACTGCCCGCGTAGCCACCGTCGGTGGGGAGTGTGGCTGATCTCCTTCGGAGGCATCAGGCAGGCAAGGATCAGCGCCGTGGGCCACCTGTCGAGCGCTCGGGTCGGCCCTGCTGCCATCTGCCACCGCCAGATGTCCGGATGAGAGATACTGCTCTTTCGAATATGAAATCGCATCTGTGAGTAAATCGCCAAGAAATCGATAAGGTATTCGAATACGACGGCAGCCAGAGCCTGGCCTTACCGCAGGAGCAGGGACGGATTGGCCGAGGACCGTCGCCCCGGCCACCCCGGATCAGCCGACGACCTCGCTGGGGTGATGGCCGGAGAGATTCTACCGGGGTCGCTATTCCGGCGGCAGGGGAGAATTCACCTCGGAACTGGGCTCCGGCGGAAACACTTCGCCGGCCTCTCGCGTCCGGCTCGGGCGCAAGGGGAGAATTTACTTCCGAACTGGGCTCGGGCGGAAACGCTTCGCCGGCCTCGGCGTCCGGCTCGGGCGGAAGGGGGGAACGCACTTCCGAACTGGGCTCCGGCGGAAGCGGCGACGAGTGCTCACTCACTGGGTTCTCCTTCAGCTAGTCTGCGAGGCTCCCCCAGTCTTCCCAGAGTTTGCGCGCTAGGGAAGTCCCCGATGCGGTGCGCCTGCGGACCGCTGGTCAGCTGACGCCGACGGCGTAGACCACGACGTTGCCGAAGTAGGAGTGGCGCGCGAAGTCGAAGGTGCCCCCGCAGGTGATGAGGCGCAGCACCGTGAGCACCAGCCGGAGTACCCTGCACGGCCCATTTCTCTCCGTTGAGGCCGGCAACTGCCACGTCCTTCCCACCGTGCCCGGCGGGACCCGGGCCCGGAATGTGTCATCACGGTCAGGGTGAGTCGGCTAACGGGGTCGCCTGCGTCTGGAGCAGGCCGAGCGGGCTCGGCGCGGCGAACAACACGCTCAGCGCCGGGGAGCCGCGGGCGCCTCGCACGAGCGCCGCCCGCTCAGCCAGATACGGCGGACGCTGCGCCCGCACGAACGCGAGCATGCTCTGCAGTCTCGCGGTGGCCGCCGCCGGCCGGCCGGGCGCCGCGAGCTCAGCCGAC
Source organism: uncultured Actinomycetes bacterium (assembly GCA_963775825.1). Taxonomy (GTDB): domain Bacteria; phylum Actinomycetota; class Actinomycetes; order Streptosporangiales; family Streptosporangiaceae; genus Bog-532. The sequence continues at coordinate 146,484 of CAVZKY010000045.1, read as the reverse complement.
CGCAGTGGCACACCCGAGCCGGCGCCGGGACCGGGGGCGCCGAACGATTCGATCTGCACAGGGCCGGCCGCGGCCAGCGCGGCTAGCGTGATCACCAGCCGGTCATCGACCTGGCCGGAAAGCAGCGCGGCCCGGGCGCCTGGGGAGGCCCGGATCCGGGAGTTGCGCAGCAGCTGGCGGCCGGCGGCGCGGCGGGCGGCCAGATCGGCGGCCAGCCCGCGGCCGAAAGCGGCCGCTCCGTACGGCGCGACCGCCCGGACGTCGATCCGCGCATCACCCGAGCCGAAGCTGGCGATGACCTGTGGGGCATACACGCTGGCCAGCCGGGTGCCAAATTGACTGCGCACGGCGGGCGTGGCCACGACCACAGCCGAACCGAGCGGGTCCGCCGTCGGGGACCGCAGCACCAACTGGTTCCCGGCCAGAACACCGTGGGCCAGCAGGACCGAGCACATGGCCGGATCGCAGGCCACGATCATGTCACCGCCCACCTGGCTGGCGATCCACGCCGCGGCCTGGTCGCGAGCCATCACCGCCAGGCCGGAGTTCCTGGCGGGCGCACGGCCGACGGCGGGCGACAGGGACTCCGGCCCGGAGGACGTGGCCCGGACGCCGTTGGCCGCGACGGCCAGCAGAGCCGTCACGGCCAGGCCGGCGGCTGCCAGCCCGAACGGGCGCAGCCGCGGCCGGAGCCGGTTTGTGGCGCGGTGCCGGCCCTCGGGCGGGATCTCCCGGCTCAGCTCGCTGACCTGCAGCAGGTGGTAACCGGCCGCACTCTGAGCGCGGTGATCCAGCGGCCATGCGGTGATGCGCCAGCGCCAGTACTCGGCGGCCCGTCGCTGGGCGTCCGTGATCTCGCCGCCGCGCTGCTGCTCGGTCAGCAGCCGGTGCAGCTCGAAAGCAGTCCACCGGTGCACGAACACCGAAGGCGGATCCGTGGCGGGATCGGCCACCAGCAGCCCAGCGGCCCGGCACTCGTCCACCAGCGCGGCGAGCTCGGCCGGGCTGTACTGGCCGACCGGGAGCAGCAGCACGTCGTGGCCGATGGGCGACCGGTACACCGACGCACGGATCAGCAGCCCCTGCGCCTCGGCGCTGAGCCGACCGAACAGCTCGCCGAGCAGCACGCCGGCGGCGGTCAGGGCGGCGGCCTCGGCCGTGGGCAACGGCAGCTCGGTTGGCGCGGCCAGCCTGGGCCGGGTCGCGGGATAGCCGGCCGAGGCCTCGAGCACCCCGGCCAGGCGGTCGGCCACGGCCGCGAAACGGGCCCCGCCGGCCAGCAGCGCGTCGAGGTACTCCATGGCCCGGGGGTGACCGCCCAGCAGCCGCCAGCTGCGGTCGAGGTCAGGATCACCGAGCAGCCCCAGCGCGGGCAGGGACTTGGCCAGCTCGATGGCTCCGGAGCGGGACAGCGGGCCGAGGTGGCGGAACCGCAGGCGCGGCGCGGCCGCGTTCGGCACGGCAAACCGGTGCCGGCAGGTAATCAGCAGCCGACCCCGGTGCGGCGGATCGGCCCAGCTGGCCAGCAGCTCGATGAGGGACGGGTCACGGACGGTGCAGGTGCCCGCCTCCAGGGACAGGTTCTCATCGAAGTTGTCCAGCACGAGGAGCAGTAGCACCCGGTCCAGGACGTGCTCGCGGAGCAGGGCGAGACGCTGGAACCAGGGCAGCTCGGCCCGGTCGGCAGCCGCCACCGCCTCGGCCGTGGCGCCGCCACGGGTGGCCGCCTGCGGATGCCGGCGGAGCCCGGCCGCCACCCCGGCGAGGAAGGCGTCGGCGGTCACCGCACCGTTGAGCACGGTGATGACGCACTCGGGTTCGAGCCGGCTCACCCGGTCGGCGATCTGGGCCGCCAGCACCGATTTGCCGATCCCGCCGACGCCATGCACGACGATCCCGGCCACGTCCGGGCCCACGAGCTCAGCGGACCAGCGCCGCCGCTCGGCCGACCGGATCGGGAGGGACGACGGAGACGGTGGCTCCCGGTCGGCCGCCTTTTCGTGCCGGGCCTGATGCGGCAGGCGGACCACGTTGGCGCTCTGAGCCTGGCCACCGCCTCGGGCGGTGGCTTCGACCAGGGCCGATTCTTCCGCTAACGCGAAGTTACCCGGGCGCAAACGGATGAGTTTCGCCACCATAACGTCCCCTCTCCGCATAACCGGTCAGCACGGCCTGACAGAGATATAGCATGCCCGCCACCTTAATGGCGCCTTTTCTAATTAGCTTATGTTTGCCAATGAGCGCCGCGGTATTACGTACGAAGATGCATAGCTGGCATTTTCCCACCCTATGCCGATAATGTCGTTTGGTCGTGTTTGTCCAGTCCAGTCCCCGTGGTGCGGTGACCAAGGCTGACAATGTTCGCGGCCCGACAGGCGGCAACGGGTAGGAATTACCTAGCCTGCGCAATGGCTGTCCGCCCGCGCGATGCTCCTAGCCCGAGATGGCTTTACGCGACCCACCAGCTAAGTGCACGGTTTCGCATTGAACTTTGCGGAATGGCCCCGGAGCTTTTTGCTCGTCGGTCTGGCTTGCCTGGCCCTTCATCTGGCCGGGGCAGGCAGCAGCTGGCGCTGGCGCCGCTAGCGCCTGGCCCGTCAAGCGACCGGCCCGGGGCCCGCCCCGGGCAGGACCACCTTCCGCACGGGTCAGCTGACCGGGCGCCGCGCGGCCCGGCGGGCTGGCCCGCCACGGTACCGCTCACGGCGAAACGGCAGGACAGCGAGCATAATGTCACGTGGGCTAGCCTCCTCGGGCTGGCCGCCCACGATTGCGGACCGGACGGAGGCGCCCACCGGTGTTTGAGGCCGAGGATATTCGGGAGTGGCGGGGCCACCATGTGGTCGACGACTCGGGGGGGAAGATCGGCGAGCTCGAGGCCCTCTACGTCGATACCCGGACGGACGAGTACGCGTTCGCGACCGTGAAGATCGGGATGCTGAACCCGGTCACGGCTGGTGTTCGTGCCGCTGGCCGGGGCCAAGGTCGGCCCGAACTTCCTCAAGGTCGCCTTCGCCAAGAAACTGGTCCGGGACGCCCCGTCGATCGACACCGACGGGGAGCTGATGGCGGTCGACGAACCCGCGGTATTCAGGCACTATGAGCTGCCATATGATGCGGGCGAGACGGAGCGCCTGCTGGCCCGGCGGTAGCTGGGCCAGGTGGCTCACGGGGGCCAAGGGCCCGCAGGACCGTCGGCCGGTAAACCGTCGGCCGGTAAGACGCATGGCGCGGCCCAGGGGGGAAGGACATAGCCATGGCGCTGTTTCTGTTTGTGATCATCATCGCGATCGCCCTGGGCATCCTGGGCGTCGTGCTCAAGGGGCTGTTCTGGCTGCTGATCATCGGGATCGTACTGTTCCTGGCCAACCTGGTCTTCGGCGGGATGCGGCTGGGTAAGCGGCGCAACCGGCAGCCCCGCTGATCGCCGGGACGCGCGCAGCGTTAAGCCACGATCGGCTGCTGTTAATCCGGCCGTCCTCCGGCCGTGCACCCCGGTGCCGTCCCCGTGTTCCCCTGGTCCCCGACTTCACCTGGTCTGTTGCTGACCGGGCCGCCCCCGGCCCGTTCGCTGGCCTACGCCGGCCAGCTGGCTCAGTCCCCGTCGCCGCCCTCGGCGAGCACTGCGGCGACCAGATCCCGCAGCGGGCCCACCAGGCCCCGCTCGGCGACCTGAATGGAGTGCTCTCCGTCGCTGACCTGGTAGACCGGCCGTCCCGGGTCCGGGCGGTAGGGCGGCGGCAGGCCCAGATTGGCCCGGCTGAGCAGTTCGCGCCAGCGGGCCCCGTCGGGGCGCTCCTCGGGCTCGACCCGGGCGCGCCGGATGCTGCCGTCGCCGAGGATGCGCGTTACCTCGATATTCATCGACCTAGTTTGTCCCTATTCCTCGCCGTGACGCCATCCCGTTACGATCAAAACCCGCGTGGGCTTCCCGCTGGATGGCTTTCACCTCCAGTAAACTGCCCCGTTCCCGTGCGGCCGAACCCGCCCGCCGCTGGACCGCCTAGATCCGCCGGACGCGTCTCCCCCGGACGTGCGGACGCGTGGCCCCGGACGCGCGGCCACGTAGCTGCGGACGCGCGGACGCGTAATCCCCCGGACGCGCGGCCAGGTATCCCCGGACCCGCGGCCAGGCTGGCGGCACGCGCTGAATGGCACGCCGCCGGAGGGTTAGAAACCCCCGCGACGGGGCACTCGGCGATCATGGCTGTACTGAGAGCTGTCGCGCGTCCCATGCTGGCCTCGATCTTCATCGTGCAGGGGCTGGACACCGTCCTGCACCCGGACCGGAAGGTGGCGGCTGCGGAACCGGTGGTCCGGCCGCTCGCCGAACGAGTGTCCTTCATACCGGACGACGTCGAGACGTCGGTCCGGCTCAGCGGCGCGGTGCAGGTCGTCGCAGGCTCGCTGCTGGCCATCGGCCACTTCCCGAGGCTGTCGGCCCTGGCCATCGCGGTGGACCTGGTACCCACGACCTACGCCGGTCACCGGTTCTGGGAGACCGACGACAAGCAGGAGCGCATGCAGCAGCGCATCCACTTCCTGAAGAACCTTTCCATACTGGGCGGCCTGCTCATCGCGGCGGGCGACACGGCCGGGAACCCATCGCTGGCCTGGCGTAGCCGGCACGCGGTCGACTCCGCCAAGCACGACGCGAAACTGGTCGCCAAGAGCGCCAAGGCCCAGGCCAAAACGGCCAAAGTGGCCGCCAAGACCGCACAGGCGTCGGCCAAGGCGGGCGCGAAGTCGGCCAAGACCGGCGCGAAGACCGGCGCGGTGGCCAGGCTGAGCAGCATGCTGCCGGTCGGCTGAGGCTCAGCCCGGCCTAGTGCCGAGGCTCAGCCCGTATTGCCTAACGGCGGGCCCGGCCGGGCCCGCCGTTAGGCGATACGGCGGGCGCCCGGACCGGGGAGCGCGGTGACCTCACGCGGGGAATCGAGGGTGTGCCCGGCCGCGCAGGTCAGCTGCGCGTGAACCGGCTCGCCGCAGCCGCCGTGGGTGAGGGCCAGCGAAGGGCCTTCCGGGCCGGCCGCGTACCGGTCGCCCCAGTCCAGCAGTGCGGTCATGACCAGGTAGAGGTCCCGGCCCTTGTCGGTCAGGCGGTACTCGTGGCGGCTGCGCTGGCCCGCCTCCTGGTACGGCTCTCGTCGCAGTAGTCCCTCGTGCACGAGGCGGGAGAGCCGGTCACTGAGGATCTGCCGGGGTGCCTGGGTCCGCCGCTGTATGTCCGCGAACCGCCGGACGCCGGTAAACGCCTCACGGAGCACCAGGAACGTCCACTTCTCGCCGATGATGCCGATCGCCGCGCCGATCGTGCAGTTCGCCGTGTCGTAGTCCAGCGTCCAGGGGTCACTCATGATCGTATGCTAAGTCCAGTTGACAGACTCAGCAATTCGGGGTCATGCTGAGTCTGTGAATAGAACCCAGCTGGGCATTACGATCCGGCCCGCGTGCGGCTCCGACGGCGAGGCGCTGCGGCGTTTCGTGGCCGGGCTGTCGCTGCGGACCCGGTACCTCCGCTTCTTTGCGGGCGTGCCGAAACTCACCGCAGCGATGGTCCGCCGGATGAGCGGGCTGGAGCTGCCCGGGGGTGAGCCCCCCGACGCCCTGGTGGCCGTGGCGGACGGCCTGATCATCGGGCACGCCATGGCCAGCGACACCCGGAACCCGCACGGGACCGCAGTAACGGAGATCGGCGTGGTGGTCGCCGACGGCTGGCAGCGGCACGGTGTGGGGACCGCGCTGATGCTCTCCCTGGCCACCCGGGCGCAGGCCCGCGGCGCGGTCACCCTCATGCTGGATGTGCTGACTGAGAACCGCGACATGCTGGCCCTGATCATCAGCCGGTTCCCCGCGGCCTGGTCGCAGCACGCGGGCCCGTACGTCACCGTCTACGTCCCGCTGCCTATTGCTCAGGAGGAACAGTCACGTGAATTCGGGGCCGTCAGGGAACGAGAGCTGGCCGGGACCGGCTGACCTGGCCGCCGGCGCCGCAGCGAGCCAGAACGGGGCCTCCCGTGGTGACCTGGCCGCCGCCGCAGCCAGCCAGAACGGGGCCACCGTGGACGCGCGGCAGCGCAGTTACACGTGGAATGATCCCGCGATCGCGGCGGAAGCCGCGCGTACGCTCGATGGTCTGTCATTTTTCCGGGAAATTATGTCCGGGCGGCTGCCGGCCCCGCCCATCATGGCCACGCTCGGCATCAGCGCGGTGTCGTTCGAGCGCGGCAGGGCGGTCTTCGCGGTCAACCCGGCCGAATACCACTTCAACCCCATCGGTTCCGTGCACGGCGGCGTCTACGCCACCATCTGTGACTCCGCGTGTGGCTGCGCCGTGCATACGATGCTGCCCGCCGGGGCCTACTACACCTCGATCGACCTGGACACCCGGTTCATCCGGCCGATCACGTCCGGGACGGGACGGCTGCTGTGCGAGGGCACGATCGACTACATCGGGACCCGGACCGCGCTGGCCCGGGCCCGGCTGGTGAACACCGAGGGCAAGCTGTTCGCCCAGGCGACGAGCAACTGCCTGATCGTCCGGCCCGGCGATAAATGAGCCAGGCTCCGCCGCCGCGCGGGGCTGGGCCGCAGCGGCTTACGCATCCGGCAGCTTGAGGTTATAGACGCGGGCGGCGTTGCCAGCCAGCACGAGGCTGCGGGTCTCCGCGTCGGGGCAGAGCGCCGCTACCGCCCGGGCGTTCGTCGCGATGCCGGGCACCCCGGGCCAGTCGGTCGCGAAGATCATCCGGCGGGTCAGCCGGGCCCAGCTGTGCCGGGCGTAGTACTCGCGCAGCCGCGAGGGCGGCAGGCCGGACAGCTCGATCCAGACCCGCTCGCTGGACAGCGCCATGAAGGCGGCCGCGTCGTACCACCAGCCACGCCCGCCGTGCGCGAGCACGAGGTTGAGCCGGCGGAAGTCGCGCAGCAGATCGTCCAGGACCAGGGGATCGGCGAACGTGTTGGACGCGCCCGGGAACGTGCTCGTGCCGCAGTGCACGATGACCGGGATCCCCGTGCTCTGGCAGATCTCGTACGCCGGGTACAGCGCCCGGTCATTGGCGGGCAGGCGCGCGTGCACCGGGTGGATCTTGAGTGCGATCGCCCCAAGGCCGAGCTGGCGCTGCAGTTCCTCGTCGACGGGGTAGTGGATGTTCGGGTTGATGTTGGCCGCGACCTTGACCAGGTCCGGGTTGTACGCCGCCAGCGGCAGCATGTCCTCGATCGCCTGGATCCCGGTGACGCGGGGGCTGTACTCGGACAGGACCAGCGCGATGTCGACCCCCTCACCGGCCAGGTAGTCGCCGAACCGGGCCGGGCTGACCGTGCCGTCGGCGTCGTAGAGCTGGCTGACCTGCTCCCCGGCGCCGAAGTCGGGGGCCCACTCCGCCCAGGCCAGCTTGACCGTGGACCGCTTGGCCGGATGCAGGTGGACGTCGATGAGCGGGTGGCCGTCCAGCATCAGCTGGCTCCGGTCTCGTTCGGGTGGGGCTGGTCGCGGTTGGCCAGCCGGACCCGCCCCTTGGCCACCAGCCGGCCCTCGGTGTTGGTAATGTCGACGTCCCACAGCTGGAGTGTCCGGCCCTGGCTGACCGCACGGGCGTCGACCGCGAGGCGCCCCTGTTTGTGCGGGCGGAGGAAGTCGCAGAAGTTGTCCACGCCGACCACGTACTGGCGGCGGTCCTGGACAGCGAGGAAGCCGCCGACGCTGGCGGCGGTCTCGATCGCGCCGGTATACAGCGCGCCGTGCACGATACCGGCCGGCTGGTGATGTTCCGGGCCCGCGTCGATGTGCCCCCGGACCCGGGTGCAGCCGCCGTTCTCGCCGCCGGAGTAGCCGTCGATCACCAGGCCCAGGGCCTGCATGAGCGGGCTCATGGGCATCTCGGCGAAATTCAGCTCAGGCACCTGGCTCCTCCCACGTTCGGACATCGCAGCCGAAACGGTACCGTGCCGGGTGGACCGGGAGACCGGACGGGCCGGCCGCGTGGAAGAGTGGACGGGTGATCGAGGCGGTGGTGTTCGACCTGGACGGTGTGCTCATCGACTCCGAGCCGGTGTGGGAGGAGGTACGCCGCGGCCTGGTCGCCGCCGACGGCGGCCACTGGGCCCCGGACGCGCAGCGGCGGCTGATGGGCATGAATACCCGGGAATGGGCGCGCTACCTGAGCCAGGACCTCGGCGTCGGGCTGCCGCCGGACGACGTTGCGGCGCAGGTCATTCGCCAGATGACCGAGCGGTACGCGCGGGAGCTTCCGCTCATGCCGGGCGCGGTGGACGCCGTGCGGCGGATGGCCGAGCGCTGGCCGCTCGGGCTGGCCAGCTCCTCTCCCCCGGCGCTGATCGAGACGGTGCTGAACGCCGCGTCGATCCGGTCGCTGTTCGCCGCCACGGTGTCCACCGAGGAGGTCGCGCACGGCAAGCCCGCACCGGACGTCTACCGCACCGCCGCCCAGCGGCTCGGCGTGGCGCCCGGACGGAGCGTCGCGGTAGAGGATTCGAGCAACGGGCTGCGCTCGGCCGCGGCGGCGGGCCTGCAGGTGGTGGCCGTCCCGCACCCGCGTTACCCGCCCGACCCGGACGCGCTGGCGCTGGCCCGCGCCGTCCTGCCGTCGCTCCCCGGCCTGACCCCGGCCCTCATCGCCAGCCTGGCCTTACTCCCCATGATCATCGTGGGTCTGCCGCAGCATGCGCGGAAAGCAGCGCCGATCCCGGGCGGAATTTAGTCGAGCTCCTGGACCAGCATGCGGGAACCGGGCGCGGCTATCTTCTCGTAGTCCGCCGCCGCGGCCTGCGCCTCCTTGGTCGCGAGGGCCGCATCCAGCGCGGCCCGGTCCGGGAAGTAGAGCTCAGCGAGCCGGTAGAACGTCGCATCGCCGCCGTCGGCCTCAGCGATGAAGCGCCCCGCCTCCGCGTGCTCGAGCCCGGGAATGCGGTGCATCATCGGCATGTGCGTCTCGGCGTAGTGGCGCTCGAACACGTCCGGGTCATCCGGCTGGGTGTACAAGACCACGAGTTTTACGGTCATGATCAGGACGCTACGCCCTGGCCCGGCCGCCCCGCCAGCAGCCTGCTCATCACGACACGGCCTTCGGGCGCGGATGGCGGGCCTGGCGGACGGCGGTTTCCAGCTCGTCACGGGTCAGCTTCGACCGGCCCGGAACGCCCAGCTCGGCGGCCAGCGCCGCCAGCTGGGCCTTGGTCATCGCGGACAGGTCCTCACCCTGCGGGCTGCTCCGGCCCGTGGCCCTGGAGGCTTTCGATCCCTTCGCGGCCCCGGAGGCTTTGGATCCCTGGGCGGGCGCCTCGGCCGAGGCGCCGGAACGGCCGCCGGTGCGGCGGCCACGCGCCTCCTCCACGCTGCGGCGCAGCGTCTCGGTCAGGTCAACCACCTTCGACGCCCGTGGGGCCGGCGCCGCGGTCTCGATCTCCTCGCCGTTCCGCTTGCTCTCGATCAGTTGCTCGACCCGCTCGCGGTAGGTGTCCTCATACCTCGTCGGGTCCCAGTCGGTGGTCATCGACTCGATCAGCTGCCGCGCGACGGTGAGCTCCCGGGGCTTGGCCGGCTGGCCGGACGGCTCGTACCCGGTACCCTCGATCGGATCACGGATCTCGTCGGCGAAGTACATCGTCTCCAGGGCCAGGATCTCCTCCTGGGGCCGCACCGCGACCAGGTACTCCTTGCTGCGCATGACGAGGGTGGCGATCCCGGCCCGGTTCGTTTCGGCCATGGCCTGGTGCAGCAGGGCGTAGGAACGGTCCGCGCCGTCGCCCCGCGGCGCCAGGTAGTAGGTCCGCTGGAAGTAGATCGGGTCGACCTCGGCCAGGTCCACGAAGTCGGTGATGTCGATGGTGCGGGTGCGGCCCGGCTCAACGGACTCCAGTTCCTCGTCGGTGAGCAGCACGTAGGTGTCGTCGTCGACCTCGCGGCCTTTGACGATGTCCCGGTAGTTGACCTCTTCCCCCGTCCGCTCGTTCACCCGCTTGTACCGGATGCGGTCGCTGGTGCCCTGCTGGAACTGGTTGAAGTGCACGGTCCTGTCCTCGGTCGCCGAGTACAGGCCGACCGGAATATTCACCAGCCCGAAAGCCAGTGCACCGGTCCAGATCACGCGCGCCATCAGACCTCCCTGCGAACGGTGCGCACCCCCGGGGGTTTCCTGGGCATGTACCCGTTCCGACCGCCCATGATCGTCAATTGTGCCTGGTCATGGAAGTGAGCCTGCTCACGGGCGGGACCACGGCTGAGCCGGGCCCTGGGTGACGGACTGAGCCGAGTAGTTGGTCACCGGAATCCGCCCGGCCCGGGCCTGCATGATGACCCGCTGCACGGTGAAGGTGACCGCGAGGTAGAGCAGGAGGGACGCGCCGGCGATGCCGCCGTCCGGGGAGTGCGGGTCGATCAGGTAGTCCAGGCCGAAGTGCGCCGCCAGGCTGACGACCCACAGCGCGCCGGTCAGCCAGTTGCCCTTCCGCCAGGCCTGGCCGTCCTGTACCCACAGGTGCACCGTCGCGGCCCGCGCCGCGCCGAGCCCGGCGGCGAGAATGAAGCTGCCGATCAGCGCGGCGATGGCGGTGCCGCCGACGCGGCCGTGGACCTTCTGCAGGTAGCTCGTGACCTCGATGAGGCCGATGATCCCGATGATCAGGGGCAGCCGCATGTTACCGTTCACCGGCTGGGACCGCATTTGCCGGACCACGAGCAGGGCAGCGATCGCCACGCCCAGAATGATGGAAACAATGGTCGTCGTCGTCATGGTCCCAACGCTAGGCCGAACTGCCGCCGGTGACATCTGTCTGTCATCCGCAGCCGGCCATGACAGATGTCATGCGGCGGCCCGCGGCTGAGGCTCTCCTTCGGCGCGGAGCGTCCAGCAGCCGGAATGCCTCATCCAGGGCTTCGCCGAAATAGCTCACGGGAGTCGAAATGGATCTCCCCGGCGGGCACGACCACCCGCAGCCTCAACGGCCGGCGGCAGCACTCGGCTTGGGCAGGCCACGGTCCCTATCGACGAGAACCTGCCACAGCGCTGGGACCTGCGGATTCATCAGAGGGTCAGTGCGGGCGTACAGTACTTTCGGTGCAAGTTCCATTGGGAACTGCAACAGATATTCTCATAAATCCTTTGGTGGACCTATCTAGAGCAGGTCCGCCAGGATTATGGTTGCGGGATCAGCGGAACACCAAGCCCGATGGCTTTCTCTGGAGCGTGACGCCGGTGCCTGAGCCCGCGAGCCCCATCGTCCGCCGCAAGCGGCTAGCCGCGGAGCTGCGGCGGCTGAGAGAACGCGCCGACGTCACCGGTGAATTCATCGCCGAGCGCATGCGGTGGTCGACCTCGAAAGTCTCGCGGATCGAGAACGCGCACACGACGCCCCGCCCAGCGGAGATCAAGAAGCTTCTGCTGCTCTACGGTGTCGACGGAGCGGAGGCCGACGAGCTAGCCGCGCTGGCGCAGGAAGCCAACCGCAAAGGGTGGTGGAAGGCCTACTCTGACGCACTGCCCGGTTTCCACGCCGCGTTCATCGGGCTCGAGGCCGAAGCCACGTCTTCCTCCCACTGGGCGCCCGAAGTCGTCTCCGGCCTGCTGCAAACTGAGGACTACGCGCGCGAGGTAATCCGCACGACGAGCTCAAACGTCCCGCCCGGCGAGATTGAGCGGATGGTCGAAGTCCGGATGGTCCGTCAGCAAATCCTGAAACGGGATCCTCCGTTCGAGCTGACCGTGGTATTCGACGAGTCTGTGCTGCTCAGGCGTGTCGGCGACAATACGGTGATGAGCCTCCAGCTCAAACGGCTGCTGGAAGTATCAGAAATGACGAATCTGAGCCTGCGTATTCTTCCGTTGGACGCATATCACCCGGTGCTCGCGGGCGCATTTGTCTTGCTTCAATTCGGCCAGGCTCACGACATCGGCTATCACGACATCGCGTACATCGAGCATTTCACCGACAGCGTTTATATTGAAGCGGAGCGAGACACGTTTCAGTATAAGATCGGCTTCGCCCGGCTGTGTGAATCATCTCTTGACACCCACCAGTCGAGAGAAAAAATCGCGCAAGCGACAGCGAAGTGGGACTAACGCCAGCCCAGGGCCTGACCCGTGGACGCGCCCCGAGCGGAAGGTGACGGCCGATCGAAATGGCCCACAACGTGGCGCAAACCAGGCCTTCTGGCAAACCGAAATCCGAATGCGGCGCTAGCGGGCGAGATGCCGCAGATTCGGTATTTACCAAGCTATAGGACTCATCTCGGTAACAGCGGTACACCGCGGCGTATCAAGACGCCGGGCCGGCGGCAACTCCAGTCAGCTAGGCCCGGCAGACCGGCTCGATTGCGCCGCGGACGTTGCATTAGCAATTCTTCGTGAGCCGGCGCGCGGCCAGTGCTATGGTTGCCCTGCGTATCTTCTGCGCTGGGCGCGCCCGGGCGAATCTTCGCTCAGTCCTGTCCATCGCCCTGCACTTAGAAATGCCAGCGACTGCTCTTTCAGGAGCAATCAGTAGGGGCGCAGAGAATTGCAAGCGGCCAGCAGGAGTGTCTTCCAAGAAAACGAATTCTGGGGATAGGGTAGGTGCCAAGAAAGATGCGTTCTATCGATCCGTCCGCCATGGAATTGCTCAGCGCTCCATGGCGGAAGAGCTCCCGGTGCAATCACGGGGAGTGCATCGAGGTGGCTTCGCTCGGTGTTCAGCGGGTGGCTGTGCGGGACAGCAAGGACAACGCCGACGGACCGAAGCTGGTGTTCGCCCCGGCTGAGTGGCAGTCGTTCGTCAAGGCCATCAAGCTCGGCCGCGCGGGCGGCCGGTAACACATCGAGCGCCGGCCCTTCACCGCTGCCCGGTGAGGGGCCGGCTGGGTAATGTGAACGGTGTTCCGACGCTGTATAAGCGGGTTTTCTGACGCTACGTGAGCGGCGTGCGGACGTAACGCGAGCGGTGTGCCGACTGCTTCTTCGACGCTGGGATAGACGGGGATGAGCTGGTCGGCGCCAACGAGGTTGAGCACCCGGGCGACGGTGCTCTGCGGGCCCGCGAGCGCCAGCTTCCCGCCGCGATCGTTCATCATGACCCGGATGTCCAGCAGCACCTGTACGCCCGTGGAGTCCATGAACTCCAGCGCGGACAGGTCCACGATGAGCAGCGGGACACCCTTGGTGGCTTCCGCCTCCAGGGCACTGCGCAGCTGGTCATAGGTGTAGACGTCCGACTCACCGGCGAGCACGACCACCGTGTAGGCGTCTCCGCCCGAGACCGACACCCGAAGCTGATCCACGCCTACCTTGTACCACTTCCGGGGCCCATAACGGAACTGGATGCTTTCGCACCTGCCGCGTCCTGGCCCGGCGGGCGCGGTGTCATTGTGGTGAGGGAGCGGCTGGCGTACCTTTCCTGAACGCCAGGATGGTGCGTGGAGGAGGGCCGATCGCGGTGTTCACGGGCTACGTCGGGGCGGACTCAGCGTCGCGGTTCGCTTACACTACGCGCCCCGAAGTTCCCGCGAGTTAGGTCGTTCTGATAATGATGGCGGGCGAGCTGCTTGAGCGCGAGGCGGACCGGGCCGTGCTGGCCGGGTGGCGGTGCGCGCCGTAACCGACGACGCCCCGGCTTACCGGGTGCGAAGTCAGGGCCATTCGCTGAAAATGCTCCCCGTCGGCATCGGCGCCCCGGCCCGGGTACCTCCAGCGTCACAGGAGACCCAACGCGGCTCAGCCGCCCCCGATCCAGCCCGACACTGAACCCAAGTGCGGGAAACCAGCCCCGATCATGGGAAAAGCCAGGTCGCACAACACGCCAGCCGCCAGCACAAGCTGCAACCTCCGCGATTAAAGATCGCTGATTCCATGGCGCGCGGTGGTCGTTCAGGACGTGGCCGGTGGCCCGGGCTGGGCCCCGGCGGCCTGGCTGCCATGCTGCGGCAGGCTGTCGGCCGTCGGCTGACGGGCAGGCTGGGCGGCTGGCTGGGTGGCCGGCTGGACGGCTGGCTGGGCGGCTGGCTGGGCGGCTGGCTGACCGGTCGCAGCACCGGGCTCGCCACCCGGCTGCGGGAGGCCGCTAGCGCGATTCGAGATGACGCGGGACGGGCTCCCCCCCTCCGCACCAGGGCGGAACGCCGCGGGCTCGGGCTGGGCCGCCGAGCTGGGCTCGTCGCCGACGATGACGGTCCCGCCGTGGCCCCAGCTCACATAGCGCCACGCGAGGTTGATGATCGCGGTGACCCGGTTCCGGCCGCCGATCAGGTAGAAGAAGTGCAGGCCCAGCCAGCCGAGCCAGGCGAGCGTGCCGGTGAGGTCCGGGCCGTGGGCCAGCTCGATGACCGCTGACTTCCGGCCGATCGTGGCCGCCTGGCCCTTGTCGTGGTAGCGGAACGTCTCGGTGGGCTGCCCGGCTTCGATGCGCTTGATCTGCTCGGCCGCGAAGCGGCCCATCTGGATCGCGGGCTGCGACAGCTGCGGCGTCGGGTTGTCCGTCACCAGGCCGATGTCGCCCACGGCGAAGATCCGGTCCTGTCCCCTGACCCTCAGGTCGGATCCGGTCTCGATGCGGCCCGCGCGCCCCTGCGGTAGCCTCCACTGCCTGGCCGCGGGGGGCGCCGCCACCCCGGCGGTCCATACGGTGATGTCGCTGTGCAGATGCCGGCCGTCCTTCAGGATCACCTGGTCGGGGCCAACCTCGGCAATGGCCGTATCCAGCTGCACATCCACCCCGCGCTTGATCATCTGGTCCCGGGTGTAATCGCGGAGTTTCTTGTCGAACGGGCCCAGCAGGTCGGACTGCATCTCGACGATCCGGACATGAATGCGGGCGGAGTTGACGTCGGGGAACGTCTCGCGCAGCATGGTGTCGCGCAGCTCGGCGATCGTGCCGGCCAGCTCGACGCCGGTGGCCCCGCCGCCGACCATCGTGATGGCCAGCTCGGAGTCGGCGGTTCCCTCGCTCAGGCCCTCGACGTCAGCGAAGAAGCGGTCACGTAGGGTTACCGCGTCACGCCTCGTGTAGAGGCCATACGTGTACTTGTCGGCACCTTTGATACCGAAGTGGGACGCTGACACGCCGGTGGCCAGGATCAGGTAGTCGTAGGCCATGCTGCGGTCGTCGTCCAGGGTGATGCGCCGGGCCGCGGTGTCGATGGACGTAACCGTGCCGCGGTAGTACCGGGCGCCGTGCTTCCGCGTGTAGCCGCCGATCGCGTAGGAGACGTCGCCGGGGTTCAGGCCCCCGGTCGCGACCTGGTACAGCAGGGGCTGAAACGTGCTGTAGAGGTTGCGGTCGATCAGGCTGACGCGGAATTTGCCCTGGCCGAGGGCTTTTACCGCGTTCAGGCCTGCAAATCCGGCACCGATCACGATCACGTGCGGGACGGCAGCTGGCTGGCTCTTACCGGTCGTCACCTGAGTCATGAGGGTCCTCTCCCCGGGCCTGGTGCACGGAAACAGCGGACGTCTTCGATTCGGACCCCGCCGTCGCGGCTGAACCTGCCGACTTCTCCGGCGCCTTCTCATCGTCGAGCGGGCCGGGAACGCTCACGCTGACCGTTTCGTCCGCCTTTCGCGCCTCAGCTTTAGCGTATAGCTGATAGGCCCGGACATCTTCTTCGGTGTGCGGCGGCGGGGCGAGGCTGCGGGGCCACAGCCTGCGGACCCAGACGACGTTGGCTTCCGCGACGTACAAGGTGGCCTCGGCCTGCAGGTACAGCCAGGCCAGCAGGCCCAGCACGATACTGAACGTGGCGCCGTACAGGGACCGGCTGTGCGCGAGCTGATGCCCGATGTAGTAGCCGCCGATGAGCTGCAGGATCTGCCAGGCGATGCCGCCCAGGATGGCGCCCAGCCGCAGCTCGCGCCAGGTGACGGCCTTCGCGGCCGCCAGCCGGAACGCGAGCCAGAACAGGCCGATGTTGAAGATCAGCGAGACGGCTGTGGCCAGGATGGTGATCGCAAACCCGGGCAGGATATTGCCCCCGCTGACGAAACCGGACAGCACCGTGGTGGCAATCTCTCCCAGGCCGACGACGAGGATCAGCCCGAAGCTGCGCAGATACGACCAGGGGAACCCCGGCCGCTCCGCCTTCGGCACCTCCCAGACGGAGTTGAGCGCGTTCTGCATGGCGTTGGCGACGCCACGGGCGCCGAAGAAGGTCAGCAAGATACCGATGACCAGCGCCGGGCCGGTCTCGTGGAACGAGCCGAGTTGGCCCGTGAGGTCCGTGCCGAGGCTCCCGTAGTTCTTCACCGCGGCGTTTTCCAGGTTCGCCTTCAGCGCGGGATGGTCGCGCAGCACAATGTCCATCACCGTGAACAGGACCAGCAGCAGCGGGAAGAGCGACGCGAACGCGTAGTAGGCCACCAGGGCGGCGAGGTTGCCGGCCTGGTCATCGTTGAACTTCTGCCACACCGCGACGGGGAAGGCCAGCCACGGGTATCGCTGCTGGTAACCATCGACGATCTTGATCGTTTTTTTCGCTGACCTCATCGTGATCAGGGCGTACCCAGGCCGGGCGCATCCATCCCCGCGCAGGAGATTCGCCGGCGCTCAGCGGTCGATGGCGATGAGCTGCGGGGTCTGGCACACCCGGCCGGGCGGCGCCGGCGTGGTACTCGGGCTGGCCGACGAGGCCGGGCCGGCCGGGGATGTCCCGGCGGACCTGGTGGCCGGCGAGGCCGATTGCCCGGACCCGGCTGAGGAGGCCGATTGCCTGGACCCGGCTGAGGAGGCCGATCGCCTGGACCCGGCTGAGGAGGCCGATTGCCCGGACCCGGCTGAGGAGGCCGATTGCCTGGACCCGGCCGAGGAGGCGGATCGACTGGACCCGGCTGAGGAAGAACCGGACGCGCCGGATTCGGCCGGAACGGGCAGTGGTGCGCGCGCCACCTTCGCGCAGCCGGCTACGACAACGGTGGCGCCGCCCGGGTCTGCGCTGCCGCCGATGCCGCTGAGGTCGACGAAATAGTGTGGCCAGGGCAGCGCGGACGATGCCCAGATGACCCGCTGGAGGCTCACGTCGTACCCCCAGGCCTCCCCGTTCGGTCCCTGATCGAGACCCAGCGCGACTCCATTCCAGACGGCGAACATGCCCGCCGAGGCCGCCACCGCCGATCCGGAGGCACGGGCGGTGATGCGGCCGGTAAACGGGTCCACGCCGACCAGCGTGGTGCCCTCGGTGACGTAGAAGCGCTGCTGGCCGGGATCGGTGCCCTCGGGGATCGATCCCGGCAGGGACCACAGCCGCAGGCCGGTCAGCCCGTCGTACGCGGTCACCCCGGACGCTTGCGAGAACAGCACCACATCGTCGACGGCCCCGGCGAGTGAGCCGGGGAAGGCGGCCGCCGAGGGCCGGACGATGGTCTCCAGCCCGTCGTTCAGGTCGATGCGGCGAAGTGCGGTCACCGGCGCCGGCCCCAGGTAGCCGTCCGCCGCCTCCGCGACGTACAGGTCGGCCCCGTCGACCTGCCAGGCCTGCGCCGCCGGGCCGGTCGGCCTGGTCCACCGGACGGCGCCCGTCTGGTTGTCGTACGCGGTGACGGCGGAGGCGCCGACGATCACAGTCGTCCGCAGCGAGCCGGCCACGGCCCCACCGAACGGGGCCGCCCTGTACCAGCGGATCTGGTGCCCGGTGGAACTGTCGAGCACCACCTCGGCGCGGGCGGCGGCGGCGGGCCCGTAAGCGACGCCGGCGGTGACGATGCCGGGCCAGACCCGGACCGAAACGATCGACGCATCCGCCGGGAAGCCCGGCAGGCCGGCGTTCCAGAGCGTCTTACCGGTCCGGGCGCTGTAAGCCCGCAGCTTGGTCCCGACCCCCACCGCCGCTACTCCGTCGCCGACGGCCGCGTACGCCTGCCCGCGTACCGGGACCGTACCCGACAGTCCGGAACTGGCGGTCCACTGGCCGGGCAGTGCGCTGGCCCAGAGCAGCCTGCCCGCCGGACCAGAGCGCTGGCACGGCCCATGGCAGCCGCCAGCAGCAGGAAAGGCCGCCGAGCCGGCCACCGGATACGGGACGAGCGCCACCGCCAGCAGGGTCGCGGCCAGGACACCCCGCCGGGCCCAGACGAAAGAGCCAGAGCGCTGCGGCCGGACGAGGGGCTGACGGCTGATCCGGATGAACAGCCTGCGCCGCCGCGCCCAGGCCGAGAGCTGGCGCCGCCGCGCCCGGGCAAAGGGCCTGCGCGCCACCGCCGCCCTCCGTTCCGGCCTTGGTCATCCGGCCACGATGAGCCCTGCCGTGTCCCGCTGCGGCTGGCCCGCCGTCTGCGGACGCCGCCGCCAGGCCCGCTGTGCCGCGGCGCGGCGGGCCGGGCCCGGCTCCCGCGTCCCGTGGCCCGGTATTGTCTCTCCCCGCACACCACGGTAGGGGCAATCCGCGTCACGGAGGCGCAGATAACCTCAATTAAGTCGCTCATCAGCAGCCGGGGAAGCCGTCGGCGGGGGCGCGAGGGCGGGTAAGGGCGCCATCACCCGGGCTGGAGGGTCAGTGATGGCGCCATCACTGACCCTCTTACTTACCGGGGTAATGGCGCCACTACCAAGGAAATGGGCCAGCGCTGGCCCATTTCGCCCGTGGGCGTAGCGGGCGGAACGGGCCCGGGGACCGGGCGGGGCCCCGAGGCGCAGCGGGCCCCGGGACCGGGCGGGTCAGGTGGCGGTCAGGCCGGCGAGGCGGCTGCGGGCGGCGGCTACGTCGTAACGATGGCGGAACATGCCGGCCCAGGGGTCATCGGTGCCGGAGAGCCGGTCGCCGACGTTGCGCAGGGTGAACCGAGCCGGGGAAAGGCCCTGATCCTCGACCTCCGCCCAGTGCAGCGGCGTGGCCACGTGGGCGCCGGGGCGGCCGCGGACCGAGTAGGGCGCCACCACGGTCTGCGCGTAGCTGTCCCGCATGATGTCCGCGTAGACACGGCCGTCCCGGGCGTCCTTACGCTGCTCGGTGGTGACCACGTTGGGGTGCCGGGCGGCGAGGACGTTGGCGGCGTCCCGGGCGAACCCGCGGGCTTCCTCGAAATCCTCCCGGCGGTTCAGCGGCAGGTGCACGTGCAGGCCCTTGCCACCGGTCGTCTTCACGTAGCAGGTCAGGTTCAGCTCGTTTTCGAGCAGGTCCCGCAGCCAGAGGGCGCACCGGCGGGCGTCGGGGAAATCGTCCCCGCTCTCTGGGTCAAAATCGACCACGACCTGATCGGGGCACTCCAGGCTGTCGACCCGGCTGAGGAACACGTGGAACTCGATGCACGCCTGGTTGGCCAGGTACACGAGGGTGGCCGCCTTGTCGCAGACGACGTGGCGGAGCGTACCGCCCTGCTTCTTCACCTCAACGCTGGTCACCCACTCGGGGTAGTAGTCCGCGGGGTTCTTCTGGAAGATCCGCTGCTTGCTGATGCCGTCCGGGAAGCGGGCCATGGCGATCGGGTGATCCCGCAGGTAGGGCAGCATGTAGTCGGCGACGCTGCCGTAGTACTCGATGAGCTCGCCCTTGGTGATGCCGTCGTCGGGGAACAGCACCTTGCCGGCGTTGCTCAGCTTGACGGTGACCCCGGAGACGCGCACCTGCCCAGACCGCACGTCGATGCCGCTCACGTCGGTACCTCCCGGACGACCTCGGTGGCCGCCTTATCGCGTCGCAGGCCCTGGAACCGGGGGTGCCGTAGCTGCCCGTCCCTGGTCCACTCCGAGAAACCGATCTGGGCGACCATCTCCGGCTTCACCCAGTGCACCCCGCGACCGGGGCAGGTCCCCGAGCTCGAAGGGCGGCTTGTCCTGCTCGATGGCGGTGAGCTCATCGTGCAGGCTGCGCAGCGTCTTGGTGTCGAACCCGGTCCCCACCTTGCCGGCGTAGACCAGGGCCCGGCCGAGTCGTAGTAGCCGAGCAGCAGGGCCCCGAAGGCGATCCGCGATCGCTGCGGGTCGGTGAAGCCGCCGATGACGAGCTCCTGGTTCGTTTCGCACTTGAACTTCAGCCAGTCCCGGCTGCGGCCTGCCCGGTAAGGCGCATCGGCGCGCTTGGCGATCAAGCCTTCCCAGCCGTCGCGGCAGGCTTCGGCGTAGTAGGCCTCACCATCGGTGTCCCGGTGCTCGGTGAACCGCAGCGGGTCCTGGAAATCAAGCAGGCCGGCGAGTACGTCCTTCCGCTCGCGCAGCGGCAGTTCCCGCACGTCCCGGTCACCGGCGTAAAGGACGTCGAAGATGTAATAGAAGACGGGCACCCGGCGCAGCAGCGCGGCGTCGGGGCGGGTGACGTGGATACGCGACTGCAGCAGCTCGAAGCTGGTCTCGGCCCCCTGGAAGGCGACGATCTCGCCGTCCACGATGAAGTCATCGTGACCCTGATCGCGCAGCGCCCGGGCGATCTCCGGGTAGTTGTGCGCGACTTCCTTCTGATTGCGGGTCATCAGCCGGACGCGTGAGCCGGTGCGGAACGCGAGGCAGCGCTCGCCGTCCAGCTTGCGCTCGAACAGCCACCCGGGGTCGGAGAACCGGTCCTTGGTGAGGGTGGCCAGCTCCGGCTCCAGCCATTCCGGCTGCTGGCCCCGCTTCTCCGCGCCGGCTGCCCCGGCGCCGCTGCCCCGTCTCCGCCATCACAGCCCGCCTTTCCCGCCCGGCCCGGAACCGGGTGACTGGCCCAGCCTAAGGCTGGGAACCCGGCGGTCCGTTAAGGCCGGGTGTCCACTTCCCCGTCGGGCTTGCCCGGCACCGCATTGCTGACCAGGCGCACCGGGCCAGGCGGGCTCGCGTCGTTCTCCTCGTCCCTGGCGTCCTTGTCGGTCTGGCTCTCACCCACGACGCCTTCGGTCGTAACGTACCCGCCGTGCACCCCCTCGACGGTGGCCACCTGCACCGCTGGCGCATCCGGCACCTCGCCCTGCGGGTCGGGGCCGCCCGGCATCATGTCCCGCACGGCCTTGCCCGGGCCGGTGTCACCGGGGGCGTGCTCGGACGGCTGGGCGGGCTGAATACCGGGCGACGACTGCTCGGGCGGCCCGCCCGGCCGACCCGCCGCGTGCGTCTCGGCGTGCTGCTCGTTGCGGACGACGGCGGACTGGCCGCGATCGTCGTCGTGGCTGGCCGGCAGCGGTTCGTCCTGCCGCTGGTTCACCCACGTGCCCATTTCTTCCGGATCCGGTTCCTCGTTGTTGGCCATACCCACGCCCTACCCGCCACGTGCCCGTATTCACCTGGCCGGTCCCCGGGATCGGCGTGGCCTGCACCGCCGACCGTGGCCGGCTTTCCGCGATCGTGCGGAAAAGCCGGACAGGCCGCCACGACAAGGGATGTAGACCGCCGCGACACCGGGTCACGTTGAGGTCACGTTTGGGGCCGCAGGGCAGGGTATGACAGCGGCACCGGGGTGGGCGCGCCAGCCTTCCGCCGGCGGCGGTGCGGGCACGTCCCACGCTCCGCCGGCCAATCTGCGCGCGCGGATGTTTATTCCTCCCTCAGCGGGCACGACCAGGCCTAGCTAGGCTGACCAGCACTTTCCCAGGATGTGGAGACCTTATGGCGATGGCTCTTGCCGCACAGACGCCGACCGGGCAACGCGAGGAACTCAGTCATCTCGACGATCACGACTTGCTCCGGCTGGTACGTACGCTCCCGCGTGACGACGACCTGCGCGCAAGTGCCTGTGAGACGCTGATCGGCCGCTACGAGAAGCTGGTGCGATCCTGCGCACGGCAGTACCGGAGCAGCCCCGAATCGGTCGAAGAGCTCATGCAGGTGGGCTACGTGGGCCTGCTCAAGGCCATCAACAACTTCAATCCCGACTTCGGCTTCAGCCTGTCCGCCTACGCCCAGCCCTGTGTCAGCGGCGAGATCAAGCGGCACTTCAGGGACAAGAGGTGGCAGGTTCATGTGCGCCGGTCCGCGCAGGAACTCCTCCTGGAGGTGCGGAAGGCGACCGAGGAACTCACGCACAAGCTCGGCCGCGTCCCGGCGGACCCGGAACTGGCCGCTCACCTCGGGGTCACCGAGAACGACCTGCAGGAGGCACGGCGCGCGGACATGGTGTTCCACACCTATTCCCTGGACGCGCCGGTCTTCGATAACGACGACCCCGTTCAGCTGGCTGACCTGCTCGGCGAAGACGACCACAATGTGGAGCATGCGCTCGACATGGAAGCGGTCAGCGCGCACTGGAAAGAACTGCCGATCCGTGAGCAGCGCATTCTGACGATGCGGTTCTACGGCAACCTGACCCAGGCCGAAATCGGCGAGCGGCTGGGCATCTCCCAGATGCACGTGTCGCGGCTGCTGGCCCGGGCGCTCGGCTACCTGCGGGACCGGCTGCTGGGCGCGGACGAAATCGGGGACGAAGACCTCGCTGACATGGGCTGAGACGTTATCGCCCGCGGCTCCGGAAACAAAATGGCGGCAGCGCGAACAGGATCGCGCGCCACCACGGCAAGTCTGCTCGGCTATTCGGTACTCTTCCGGCAACTTGGGTACACCTAGCGGCGGCCCACCATGAAAGCGCGGGTGCGGCCAGCGCATTATCCAGGAAGGGAAACCCATGAAGAGCGGCATATGCCTGTTCTGGATCGCCGTCGGGGCTATTTTTACCTTTGCCGTAACAGCAAATACATCCGTCTTCAACCTGCACGTGGCGGGCTTCGTGGTCATGGTCATCGGCATCATCGGCCTGGTGACCCCCCGGCGCGGTTACGAGTGGCTCGGACGGCGCGTCGTCGTGCGCCGCACCCGGCGCGGCGGGACCACCCGGGTGGAGGAGAAGTCGTATCCGCCCTACGTGCTGCGGAACCCGGGAACGGCCAACGCCCAGGCCGACATCCCGGACCGGCCGAGCCTGGAGCCGGACCCAGAGGTGGCCCGCTGGCAGGAGCCGGCCCGGACCCCGGAGGAGGAGATGGCGAACCAGAAGGCCAGCATCGATGGCGCGGACCGCTACGACGACCTCCCCCGAGAGCCGAGGCAGTCGGTGCCCGGCGACACCGAGGTGATCGAGGACGTCTACGAGGAGCCGCCCGCGTAGGCCAGGCACCACTACCGGCCACCCCAGAACAGGCACGGCGCAGCTCAGCGCGTCACGGGCCGGGCACCAGGGTCATCCCTGGCGCCCGGCCCGTTTGGCTGGTCGGCCCGTTTGGCTGGTCGGCCCGTTTGGCTGGTCGGCTCGTTGGCTGGTCGGCTCGTTGGCTGCTCAGCTCTCGCCGGCCGGCTCGGTCACCCGCAGCGCCAGCACGGTCAGGTCGTCGCGCATCTCCCCGGCCGAGAACGCCTCCGCGCGGGCCTGCACCCCGGCGACGAGCTCGGCGGCGGACCGGCCGGCCAGCTTGACCAGCTCATCCGGCAGCCGCTCCTCGAAGTACTCCAGGTCAGGGCTGCGGGTCTCGGTCAGCCCGTCGGTATAGAAGAACAGCAGGTCACCCTGGCGCAAGTCGACCTCGTCCAGGCCAGGCTGGGCGGCGGGGAACAGGCCGAGCGGCAGTCCCCCGCCGCCCAGCAACTCGACCCGGCCGTCGGCCCGGATGACGGCCGGGCCGGGGTGACCAGCCGTCCCCAGCGAAACGTGCAGCGTGCTGCCGTGCCAGGCCATGTGCGCGGCCTTGGCGGTGACGAACCGGCCGCCGGACTGCTCGGCGAGCAGAACGTCGTTGGCCTGGGTCAGCACCTTGACCGGGTCCGGTTCCCAGTGCGCGATGACCCGGATCGCGTACCGGGCGGCGGCGGTGAGGGCAGCGGCTTCCTCGCCCCTGCCGGTGACGTCCCCGATGGCCAGGCCCCAGCCGCCCGGAATGCGGTAGACGTCGTAGAAGTCGCCGCCGACGTCCAACCCCTCGGTGGCGCCCAGGTAGGCGGCGGCCAGCTCGATCCCGGGCACGTCGGGCAGCACCCGGGGCAGCAGGCTGGCCTGCAGGGCCTCGGCCACCTCCGATCGCCGCCGGAACAGCCGGTCCACCCGGAGCGCCACCGCCAGCTGGGTCCCCAGCTCTTCGGCCAGGGCCAGGTCCGCGATCTTGAAGGGCCCATCGCCCGCGCGCCGGCACAGCGTGATGACGCCGTAGCCGCGTTCGGAATCCGCGATCGGCACGCTCAGCACGGAGGTCGCGCCCAGCTTGAGCAGCAACGGCACACCGTCGGGGGTGGTGCCCAGCATTCCGGTGTCTTCGGAGCGGGCCTGCAGCAGCGACTTACCGCTCTCGTGCACCTGCCACGGCAGCGACTCCGGTTCGGGATCGGCGTCGCGGGCGGCCCGCGCGATCGATTCATTCTCCTCACCGGACGGCCCGACCGCGAACTGGCGGCGCAGGCGGCGGCCCCGGAGCACGTCGACGATGACCCATGAGGCGAACTCCCGGGCCAGCAGCCGCGCGCAGCGCTGCAGGGTCAGCGACTCGCTGAACGTGCTGTTCTCCAGCAGCAGTCGGGTCACCGCGGTCAGCAGATCCATCCGGCGCGCCATGGTCTGTACGGCCTGGATGGCTGCGGGCTCCTGGGCCCCGCCGGCCTGAAGCGGCCCCGGTCTTACCGCACGCGGCGGGGCCGGCTTCACCCCGCGGGGGGGACCGGGCCGGGCCGCAGGCGGAGCAGGCAGCTGGCCGGCGGGAGCGCGGGGGGCCGCTGGCGGGGCCGTTGTGGCCGCTGGCGCGGTGTCGTAGCTCGCCGCGACCAGCAGCACGCCGGAATCTTCGGGCAGGCCAATCGGCTCGACGGTCAGCCGGACGACGACGACGCCGGCCGTGCCGAGCAGGCCGCACTCGGTCTGCCGGGCACGCCCGGTCCGGACCGCCGCGGCCAGGAAGGTCTGCACCGCGGCGCGTGACGGCAGGTCCACGAACAGCGTGAACGGCTTGCCCGCGGCGTAAGCGGGCCGGGAGCCGATGATGTCGCTGGCCCGGTTGTTGACCCGGCGGACGGTGCCGTCCCGCTCTAGCAGGAAGAGTGCCACCGGCGCTTCGGCGAAGACGGCGCGCAGCATCGCCCGCTCGGCCCGGGCTGGCTCGGCCCGGGCCTCGGCCCGGCGGGCGGCGGATGCCGTCTGCCGCTGGGTAAGCGCACCGATGGCTCCGTCCAGCTCCGCGAAAACCGCGTCGAGAATCGGCCTGAGCTGAGCTCCCGGCAGGCCGACGGCTTGCTGCAAGGCGTCGCGGCGGGCGGTGAGCTCGGCCAGGTCGGACTCGGACGGTTCGAAACTTCCCGGCTGGGCCTCATCCGGCCGCGGCGTATCCGCGCTGCCCCTGGTCGCCTCGCTGCGCCCGCGCGCGGATGGCCGGGCGCGCGCCGGGCCATCCTTCATCCCGTCGTCCTTCCCTCAGGGCCGTCGCCGGTACGGCCGCCACGGAGCCGACGGCCTTCTGCCAGTGTGACCGGTGCCGGGCCGCCGGGCCAGCGATCCGGCCTGCCGAAGCCGAGCCCAGTACAGCAAGCACAGCGCAGCAAGCACAGCGCAGAAAGCTGCCCCGGCGGCGATCCGCGGCAGCCTCGATGACGCATGACTCAATGGTTAGGGCGGGCCGCGCTGATGTCGGCCAGCGCGGAGTTCTCGCCCTGCTCAACGGCCAAGTCCCCGATCGACACCATACCGACGATCCGGCCCCCGTCCATGACCGGGAGCCGCCGCACGGCGTTGGCCTGCATCACCCGGGCCGCCTCCGCGGTGTCGTCTTCGGCTTCCACCGCGACCAGGTCCGGGCTGCACACGTCGCCCACCGGTGAGTCGGGCGGCGCTGCCTCGGCCACTGCGCGGACCACAATGTCGCGGTCGGTGACCAGGCCGCACAGTTTGTCGCCGTCCACGACGAGGACCGAGCCCACGGCGTGATCCCGCATGGCCTGGGCCGCGTCAGCAATAGACTGGCTTCGCTGCAGCACGATCGGCTCCGGCGTCATGACGTCGCGTACCTTGCTCACTGCTTCCTCCCTGATGTCGCCGGGCGGCGCTCACCGCAGAGCCGCATCGTTTTGCCGGCACCCAGACCGGGTACCGCCATGAGCGCGAGACAACAAAATAGGCAATTGCTGAGCCGGGCCCTGGGAAACGGCGGTAAAGACCGGCCTTCCCGCTGGCAAAGCAGCATACTGAGGTGCTGCCCGGTCATTTGACCGGGAAGCCATTGACCGGCATGTGGCGCGTGGCCCTTGAGGGCGTTACGCACATCAGGCCGCGTGGCTCACGAGCGAGGCAGGTGCCAGATGACAAGGCCGATCATGCCCGACGACGGCGCACCCCGGACCCGTACGGTCGTCGACGCACGCCAGCTGTGGGCGGGCGGGGCGGCCACCGCGGTGGTCGCAGCGCTCGTCGCGCTGGTGGGCGTGGTGGTGTGCCGGTGGCTGTTCAACGTCGCGCTGCTGTCCCCGTCCCGGGATGGGGCGTACGGCGACGCGCACACCACCACCGTGGTGCTGCTGGCCGCCGCGGCGGCCCTGCTGGCGACCGGGCTGCTGCACCTGCTGCTCGTCGCCACACCGCGCCCGCTGTCGTTCTTCTCCTGGATCGTCGGCCTGGTCACGCTGCTCATGGTGCTGTTCCCGTTCAGCACGTCCGCGCCGCGGTCGCAGAAGATCGCCACCGCGGCGGTCGACCTGGTGATCGGGTTCGCGATCGGCGTGCTGCTCAACGGGGTCGGGGCCCGCTCCATGCGGCGGCGGCAGCTGCCCCCGGCCGGCGGGCCCGGGTACAACGCGCCGTACCCGCCGGGCCAGTACCAGCCGGACCAGCAGGGCCAGTGGGGCCCGGGCCAGTGGCCCGCGCAGCCACCGGGCTCCTCCACCCGGCCGGACCCCAGGGACTATCCGCGGCAGAGCCGCGGGCCGGCGAACTGAGCGCAGGCCCGGGCCCCGCAGGGGACCGGGACCCGTACCAGCTCTCTCGTTAAATTTTAAAAATCTTTCCGGCGCTCAGGTGCCGGGCTCCTCCTCGACATGGGCCAGGCCCAGGGCCTCCAGCAGCTCCGGGGTGCTGTGGTAGCGCTGGCCCTCGGGCAGCCGACTGCTGACCAGGGCGACGAGAGGCGGCGTGGCGTCCTTGTCGTCCAGGACGGCCAGCAGGGTCGCCCGGCCGACGGGAAACTCGTCGCGGCTGAGCAGCCGCGCCAGCTCACTGCGCAGTTCAATCCCATCCTGGTCGGAAAGCGCGTCCGTGCCCTCGAACAGCTCCCGCGGGTCGTCGAGCGGCTCGGCCTCGCGCCACTCCTCGGTGTGGTCCGGTTGCGGCATGCCGCGCACCATGGCCTCGGTCTCGTGCGCCAGTTCTTCGTCATGCAGTTGCCCGTGCTTGGTGCTTCCGCGCTCCATCACGCCTCCTGCGTTGTCGTTGGTGTCGGCTGGCGGTGGTGTCCCGCTCCGGACTGAGCGTCAGCCGCCGCGCATCCTGGGCAGCACCTGCCCAGCGTAGAACTCGAAGAAACCCGCCGCGGAGCCGCCTGCCTGCTGGATGTACACCTCGTCGAAGCCGGCTTCGGTGTAGGCCATGATGCCGCTGGCCTGAGCTACGGACGGCCCGTAACGCCTCGAACGCGGGGAGCGGGTACCCTCGGCTCGGCAGATACTCCGGCCGGGATTTTTTTGGTGCCCGGATTAAGCGGCTGCAGGCTGCTGACCTTGGGATGTCCGATCCGGGACCTTCGCCTCTAGCGGTTTGCGGTGGGGCAGTTGTTTGCCGCGCGACAAGATTGGATATGCTGTCCCTAGCGGTGCCTACGACGCAGGCACGCACGCGCTGTCCGGCGCACTCGCACCCCGTGCGAGTGCAGGGGCCAGGCGTCGGCACCGCCCGATTGCTTCTTCTCCCCCTGCATCTCGTGGTTATGCACGTCCCGTGCGAGTCGCTGTGACGGCGGACGTAGCTCAGAGTCATTGCCGCGAGGAGCCGTTACCATGAAGATCGCCCTAGTCGCCGAGGAAGCCTCTGCCCTCGCCCACCCCGTGGGCAGCGAGCCGGCCACCCAGGAGACCCGCGTAGCCGTGCTGGCCGAGACCCTGGCCAGCCAGAACCATGACGTGACCATCTACGCCCGCAGGGACGCGGCGGACCTGCCTGACGAGGACAAGCTGCCCGGCGGAGTGCGGGTCGAGTACATCACGGCCGGCCCGGCCGAAGTGCTGGCCGACGAGGCCCTGCTGCCCCACGTCCGGGCGTTCGCGCTCGGCCTGGCCGACGCCTGGCACCGGGACCAGCCCGACGTCGTGCACGCGATCGGCTGGACCGGCGGCCTGGCCGCGCTGGCCGGTACCCGTGACCGGAGCTTCCCGGTCGTGCAGACCTTCCACTCGCTGCGCGCCGCCGAGCGCCGCCACCGCATCGGGCAGGACGGCGCGACCCGGCCCGGCGGGGCCGGCCCCGAGACCGAGACGGGTGCCCGGAGCCGGCTCGAGCGGGCCGTGGCCCGCAGCGCGGACGCGGTGATCGCGACCAGCACCGACGAGGTGTCCGACCTCACCGGCCTGGGCGTGCCGCGGACCACGGTCAGCGTGGTGCCGTTCGGCGTGGATCCCCTCCGGTTCAGCGCCGAAGGCCCCATCGCGCCGCGCTCTGAGCGGCCGCGGCTGATCGCGGTGGCCACCCACCTGCGCCGGGACGGCCTGGAGACGGCCGTGCGCGCGCTGGCCGACATTCCCGACGCGGAGCTGCTGATCGTCGGCGGCCCGGCGCGGCCGATGCTGCGCAAGGACGGGACGTGCTGTGACCTGGCCCGGCTGGCCGGCAGCCTCGGCATCTCGGACCGGGTCAAGTTCGCCGGCCAGGTCAGCCAGGATGGCATGCCGGCCCTGCTCCGCTCGGCGGACCTGATGGTCGACATGTCCTGGTACGAGCCGTTCGGCATGGCGTGCCTGGAGGCCATGGCCTGCGGCACGCCGGTGGTCGCCTCGGCGCTGGGCGGCCACCTGGACACGGTGGTCGACGGGACGACCGGCGTGCTGGTGCCGCCCGGGCACCCCGCCCAGCTCGCCCGCCGGATCCGGCGCCTGCTGGCCAACCCGATGCTGCTGGAAGGGTTCGGCATCGCCGCCACCGACCGGGCTCAGGCCCGGTACTCCTGGGAACGGGTGGCCCGCGAGACCGTGGCGGTCTACGAGCACGCGCGGCGACCTGCCATCGACGTCGTGGCCGCGGAGGAGATCGAGGAGATCGAGGAGATCGATCAGCCCGCAGCCTGACGGACCGGGCCTGCCTGAGGCAGGCGGGCCCGCTCGTCTCGTCAGTTCAGCTCCGGCCGGGTGCCCGCCCCGTGGGTACCCGGCCGGCTACGTTCCGGCTACGTTCCGGCTAGGTTGGTGCCGGCTAGGTTGGTGGCGGTTCGGCTCCGGGGAGCGGCCCCGGCAGGTCGGCCGGGCGAAGGTCATCGGGCGGCCGGTCAGGCGGCCTCGGCCTCGCTGGACAGCTTGGTCCGCAGGGCGCGGCGGGCGCGGTGCAGCCGGGACATGACGGTGCCAATCGGCGTGCCCATCAGCGCGGCGGTCTCGTGGTAGGTGTAACCCTCCACATCGGCCAGGTAGACCACCGTACGGAAGTCGTCGGGGAGCTCCCGCAGGGCCTGCCGGACCGCCTCGTTGGGTATCCGGTCCAGCGCTTCGGCCTCCGCGGAGCGTGCCCCGGTCCCCGGCGGGCCCGCGGGCCAGGCGGGGACGGCCATGCGGTCGACCACGCCGTCGTGGAGCAGCAGTGGCATCCGGTCCCGGCGCCGGTAACTGCTGATGAACGTGTTGGTCATGATTCGGTACAGCCAGGCCCGCAGGTTCGTGCCCTGGTCAAAGCTGCGGAAGGCGGCCCACGCCTTGGCCATGGTCTCCTGGACCAGGTCTTCGGCATCCTCCCGCCCCCGAGTCATCCGGACGGCTACCGGGTAGAGCTGGTCCAGGTAAGGAAGGGCCTCGTCCTCGAATCGCGCGGCGATATCCGGGGTCTTCGGCGCTGATGACGACAACTCAGTCCTTCCGCTCCGGCCGGCTCCGCACTGGGCAGCGGGGCTGCTTACAGGAAGTCGTGCCCGAAAATTGCAGGATCTACCATCGCGACCGGTGCGGGCCGGCCCGGCGGGGCAAATCGCGGGCCGCAACCGGCGCACGCTAACTGCGCGGGACAGCCCCGTGACCCTCAACGACCTGCCGGGCCACGTCGGTGACCTTCACGTGCTGGGTCTGCGACACCCGGCGCATGCGTTCCAGGGCGTCGGTCGCGGAGCAGCCGAGGGCATGCATGAGGATGCCCTTGGCCTGATCCACCACGGCCCGGCTCTCCACCGCGTTCCTCAGCTGGACGGCCTCGCGCTGCGCGTCACCGTACGCCGATGCGTTGGCCAGGACCGCGCTGCCGAACGCGGCCAGCGTCTCGGCGAACGGGATCTGCTCGCTGTCGATGGCGTTGGGCCGCACGCTGACCACCACGAGCACGACGGTCTGCGGGGGGAATTCGTGCACCAGGGCCACCAGGGATCGCACGCCCCGGCAGAGCGCCTCACTCATGTAATCGGGCCACCGGGTGTCGCGCAGGGTGTCCCGGATACCCACCGGCCGGCCTTCGCGCATGGCCTGGACAGCCGGCCCGTGACCCGTCCTGATCTGGTACTCAGCCAGCTCAGCGAGGTCCGGATGGGTCGAGGTCAGACCGGTCATCTCCTGGTCGCGCCAGAGCATCGCCGTGGCCCCGCAGCACCCGGCCACCTCACGCACGGCCAGCTCCGCCAGCCGGTTCAGCGACCTCATCTGGCCCGAATTGCCGACGCTCAGCAGATCGGCGGCATCCCGGGCAAGATCGTCAATGAGCACGGTGGCCTCCGCCATATCGGGCGAGCAGGAGATGCGGGAAAATATCGGGCCAGCAGGAGATGCGGGAAAATAGGCAGCTCAGCTGGGCACGCCAGGCATGAACAGATAATTGTATTCAAACACGAGCGGACTATATTGCCACTCGGCAAGCGTTGCCCGCGTCCAGGAGAGACGGATGTATGTCCAGGTCCATGGGAGCGGCGGCCCGCGTGGCTGGCCGCAGCCCGGATGCCGCTGTGCGTCCTGCCTGCGGGCGGGGGCGAACGGCTCCGGGCGCGCCCCGGGCCGCGTGGTGGTCGACGGGCTCCTCCAGCTGGCGGGCCCGCAGCTGACCGTGCTGGCGCCCGCCGGGCCCGATGAGCCCGCCGGGCCCGATGAGCCCGCCGGGCCCGATGAGCCCGCCGGGCCCGATGAGCCCGCCGGGCCCGATGAGCCCGCCGGGCCCGATGAGCCCGCCGGGCCCGATGAGCCCGCCGGGCCGGACGGCCCCAGCGGGCTCCCGCCGGAATGGGAAGCCGGCTCGGACCGGGAGCTCGTCGGATACCGGGTGAGACGGCTCCCCGGTGGATGGGACGTGACGGCGCCGGACGGGGCGCGGCTGCTCGCGGGCGCCGGGACCGGAGGTGCGGCGACGGCGCCGCCGGACGCTCACTACGACATCGCCCTGCTCGATCTGCCCGGCCACCCGGAGCAACTCGGCCGCCTGCGCGCCCAGGGCGCGGTGACCCAGGAGACGCAGACCGGCGCGCTGTTCGCCGATCACCGGGTAACGTCCGAGCGGGAACTGAGCCGGCGGTGCCGGATCTGGCGGGCCAGGCTGTTGCGGGACGGGGAGACGCTGATCACCCCGGCGCCCGCCGTGCCCGGGGCGGAACTGCGGCAGCTTCCGTGCCGGACGCTCGTCCTGGGCGGGACCCGGTCGGGCAAATCCGCCGAAGCGGAAATGCGGGTCGCCGCCGAGCCCGAGGTGACCTACGTGGCGACCGGCCACCGCCGCCCCGCCGACCCGGAATGGGCCGCGCGCATCGAAGCGCACCGCGCCCGCCGCCCGGCGTGGTGGCGGACGGTCGAGAACCCGGATCTGGCCGGGATCCTCCGGCAGGCGGACGGTGCCGTGCTGGTGGACAGCATCACCACCTGGCTGACGGCCACGATGGACGAGTGCGGCGCCTGGGACAGCGGCACAGCGTCGGCCACCCAGCTCGGGAAGCGGATCGCGGACCTGGTGACCGCATGGCGGCGAACCACCGCGTACATCGTCGCCGTGAGTGACGAAACGGGCCTCAGCGTGGTACCGGAGACGCGGGCAGGCCGGATGTTCCGGGACGAACTGGGGCGGCTGAACCAGATCCTGGCCGCCGAATCCGACGAGTTCGTGCTGGTCGTAGCTGGTCAGGCGATGACCACCGGGGATGGGACGCTGCCTTGCGGGTGACCGGCGCCACGTGCGCTGCGATAACGATACAGGCGTCCCCGCGTCGGCTGCGCTGGCACGTCACGGGCGGCCGCAAGTACCTTTAAGAGCAGATGGGTTTGGGGTATACCACCAGCGGGGCAGAAGCCCGTCAGGCGGTCGCTGGGATGCACTATGTCCCTGCCCGCTGCCCCACAATGGACAGGAATATCGGAGGCGGAGTGGCCGGGTGCTTCCGGGACGAGGTGAGAACGTCATGACGCGGGTGGTTGTCGTCGGGGACCTTATGACGGACGCCGTCGCCCACGCCCTGTACCCTCTGGCCCGGGGCAGCGACACGGCCGCGACGGTGTCCATGCACGGCGGTGGGTCGGGCGCGAACATTGCGGCCTGGCTGGCCGTGGACGGGACCGATGTCGCATTTGTCGGACGGCGCGGGGCGGACATCGCGGGCCGGAACCGCGACATGGAACTGATGGGATACGGTGTCGACGCCCGGCTGGTCATGGATCCGGAGCGGCCGACCGGCACGTGCGTGGTCATGATCACGCACAAGGGCGAGCACACCATGCTCTCCGACCCGGGGGCCAACGCGGCACTGTCCCCCGACGACCTGCCGCGTGACCTGTTCGCCCCCGGAAACCACATGCACGTGTCCGGGTATCCGCTGCTCAGTGAGGGAGCCCGGCCGGCTGCCCTGGCCGCCATCCAGTACAGCGTACGGGCCGGCATGACGGTATCCGTCGACGCGGCCTCCCCCGCACCGCTGGAGCGGATCGGCGCCGAGCCGTTCCTCGAGCTGAGCAACGGCGCGACCCTGCTGTTCGTGAACCAGGCCGAGGGAAACGTGCTCACCGGCCGGGAGGACCCCGAGCAGATGGCCCGGGTGCTGACCGCCTGGTACCCGCAGGTGGTGGTCAAGATGGGTGCGGACGGCGCGCTGTTCTACGCGAACGGCCGGCCGCCGGTCCGGGTCCCCGCCCCGCCTCTTGACCGCATCGTGGACGGAACGGGCGCGGGTGACGCCTTCTGCGGCGGGTTCCTCGGAGCCTGGCTGGACAAGAAGCCGCCCGTAGAAGCCCTGGCCAGCGGCTGCCGACTCGCCGCCCACGCGATGAGCCTGGTTGGCGCCCGGCCCGTTTTGTAAGGGGTTGTGCTGTGCTGGCCCGGGGAGCGACCCCCGGAACCTGTGCTGGCCCGGGGGTGACCCCCCGGAACCTGTGCTGGCCCGGAAAGCGACCCCCGCAACCTGTGCTGGCCGGGGGTGACCCCCCGGAACCTGTGCTGGCCCGGGGGTGACCCCCCGGAACCCCCCGCGACGCCCCGATGGTGGTGCTCGTCGATCGCACCGGCCGGTTAATCTCACTACGGTTGGCGCTCATGAGTGAGTATCTGCGGGAGCTGTTTTCGCTCGACGGGCGGGTGGCGGTGGTTACCGGGGGGAGCTCGGGGATCGGGCGGGCCATGGGCGGGGCGCTGGCCCGGGCGGGCGCCCGGGTGGTGCTGATCGCGCGGGGGGAAGAGGCCTGCAGGAGACGGTGGACGAACTCGGCGCGGACGGATGCCAGGCTGCGTGGGTCAGCGCCAACCTGGCCGACCGGGGTGAGCTCGACCGGGCGGCGGACGCTGCGGCAGTCCCGTTCGGGGAACCAGACATCCTCCTGAACAGCGCCGGGATCAACCTACGGCCACCACTGCCGGACCTGACCCAGGCGCAGTGGGACCAGACCATGGCGGTCAACCTCACCGCACCGTTCTTGCTCGGCCAGCGGTACGGGACGGGCATGGCGGCCCGTGGCTGGGGCCGGATCATCAACGTGACCTCGCAGCAAGCGCTGCGCGCGTTCGGCCAGAGCGGCGGCTACGGGGCCTCCAAGGCGGGGCTGGCGGCGCTGACCCGGTCCCAGTCCGAGGCGTGGGCGTGCCGCGGCGTGTGCTGCAACGCGATCTGCCCCGGCTTCGTCGTGACGCCGCTGACCGCGCCGGTGACCAGCGACCCGGAACGCGTCCGGGCGCTGGCCGCGCGCACGATGATCGGCCGCAACGGCGAGCCCGCAGACTTCAAGGGCGCCGCCGTCTTCCTGGCCGGCCCGGCCAGCGCGTACGTTACCGGGCAGACGCTGTTCGTCGACGGTGGCTTCTCCGCCACCTGATCAGCCCCGGACGGGATCGCCGCCGGGCGAAACGCCGGGGGAAGTGGGCATTTCCGGTCTGCGCGGACGGCACAATGGCGGACATGGCCCGACGTTCTGCACCCCCGCCCCCGCCGCCCGATTTCGAAGAGAACATCGTCGATATCGACGTCGCCGAGGAGATGCGGGGCAGCTACCTGGAGTACGCCTACTCCGTCATCTACCAGCGCGCGCTGCCGGACGCCCGGGACGGGCTCAAGCCGGTGCAGCGCCGGATTCTGTACCAGATGAACGAGATGGGGCTGCGGCCCGACCGCGGGCACGTCAAGTGCGCCCGCGTCGTCGGGGACGTCATGGGCCGCCTGCACCCGCACGGCGACAGCGCCATCTATGACGCCCTGGTGCGGCTGGGTCAGCCCTGGGTGATGCGGCTGCCGCTGGTGGACCCGCACGGCAACTTCGGCTCGCTGGGCGGCGAGGACCCCGCGGCGGCCATGCGGTACACCGAGGCCCGGCTGACCGCGGCGGCGATGGAGATGGTGGCCTCGATCGACGAGGACACCGTCGACTTCGTACCGAACTACGACGGGCAGGAGACCGAGCCCTCCGTTCTCCCTTCCGCGCTGCCCAACCTGCTGGTCAACGGTGCGTCCGGGATCGCCGTCGGGATGGCGACCAACATGGCGCCGCACAACCTCGGTGAGGTCATCGCCGCCGCACGGCACCTGATCCGGCACCCCGACGCCGGTCTCGACGCTCTGATGCGCTTCGTGCCGGGGCCGGACCTGCCCACCGGCGGGAAGATCGTCGGCCTGGAGGGTATCAGGGAGGCGTACGAGACCGGGCGCGGGGTCTTCCGCACCCGGGCCAGCTGCCGGATCGAGCAGATCACGCCGCGGCGCACCGGGATCGTCGTCACCGAGCTGCCGTACGGGGTGGGGCCGGAAAAGGTCATCGCGCGCATCAAGGACCTGGTGCAGGCCAAGAAGCTCACCGGGATCACCGACGTCAAGGACCTCACCGACCGGCACCGCGGGCTGCAGCTCGTCATCGAGATCCGCAGCGGCTTCCACCCCGAGGCGGTGCTGGCTGAGCTGTACCGGCTGACGCCGATGGAAGAAACATTCGGCATCAACAACGTCGCGCTGGTCGACGGGCAGCCCCGCGTGCTCGGCCTGCGGGAGCTGCTCAGCATCTACGTCGAGCACCGCATCGAGGTCGTCCGGCGGCGCAGCGAGTTCCGGCGGCGCAAGCGCGAGGATCGGCTGCATCTGGTCGACGGCCTGATGATCGCGCTGCTGGACATCGACGAGGTCATCGGGGTCATCCGGTCCAGCGACGACGCCGCCGCCGCCAGGCAGCGGCTGATGGCGGTGTTCGACCTGTCCGACATCCAGGCGCAGTACATCCTGGACACGCCGCTGCGGCGGCTCACCCGCTACGACCGGCTGGAGCTGGAGCGGGAGCGGGACACGCTGCAGCGCGAGATCGCCGAGCTGACCGAGATCCTGTCCTCCGACGACAGGCTCCGCGAGGTGGTCTCCGGGGAGCTGGCGGACGTGGCCAAACGGTTCGGCACGCCGCGGCGCACCATCCTGCTGGAAGGCAACGGCGCCGCGCTCACCGCGGCGGTGCCGCTGGAGGTGGCGGACGACCCGTGCACGGTACTGCTGTCGTCGACCGGGCTGCTCGCGCGGACCGCTCCCGGCGCGGCCGCGGACGGCGTCCTCGGCGAAGGAGGCCCGGCGGGCAGGGCCGCACACGACGTGATCGTATCCAGCGCTCCGACCACCGTGCGCGGGACGATCGGCGCGGTGACCTCCGCCGGGCGGATGATCAAGCTGAGCGTGCTGGAATTCCCGGCCCTTCCGCCGAGCGCGCAGTTCCCCGGCCTGTCCGGGGGCACCCCGGTCGGGGAGTTCGTGTCGCTGGAATCCGGTGAGACCGTAGTGGCGCTGGCGCCGCTGGACACGCTCCTGGCCGGGCTGGCACTGGGCACCGCGTCCGGCGTGGTCAAGCGGGTGCTGCCGGACTACCCCCAGGCACGGGACGATTTCGAGGTCGTCACGCTCAAGGAGGGCGACCGGGTGGTCGGCGCCGCATCGCTTCGCGACGAAACGCAGGACCTGGTCTTCGTCAGCAGCGACGCCCAGCTGCTGCGCTTCCCCGCCTCGGTGGTCCGGCCGCAGGGACGCCTCGCCGGCGGAATGGCCGGCGTCCGGCTGGCGGCCGGCGCGACGGTCATCTGGTTCGGCGCGGTCGACCCCGCGGGCGGCTCTTCCGGGAACGGCAGTGCCGATGGGCGGGCCGTCCTGAATGGCTCCGGCGGTGCTGGCGGTGCTGGCGGGACTGGCGGGACTGGCGGGACTGGCGGTGCTGGCGGTGCCGGGGCCGGTGAGCCGGTCGTGGTAACCGTGGCCGGCGGCGCCGGGGCCCTGCCCGGGACGGGGGCCGGCAGCGTCAAGGTCAGCCCCTACGACGAGTTCCCGGCCAAGGGGCGGGCGACCGGGGGCGTACGGTGCCATCGGTTCCTCAAGGGCGAGGACACGCTGATCCTGGCCTGGGCCGGTCCTGGGCCCGCGCTTGGTGCCACCGAGGCCGGCGGTCCAGTGGAGCTGCCCGGGGCGTTCGGCCGCCGGGACGGCTCCGGGGCCGGGCTCGCCCAGCCGCTGGCCGCCGTGGGCGGCGCCGCCGCGCTCTTCCCCGAGGCCGCGGTCCCACCCGCCTGAGCACGCTTCCCACCGGTGGCGTTCGATATGTTTCTCATTAGGCCGTCGCCGGCGGCGTAGGTGTTTGTGTGGCCAGAGCTGTCTGTCAGCGTGATCGCGGTGAAGTGGGGACTGCTGCCGCTCGTCGGAGCGGATAGGGCGACCGAGACGGGGACGTTCACCGTGGTGCCGCCTGCACAGTCAGGCTGGCAGTTGTTCACATTGATCGACCCAGAGCCTTCGGCGCTGTGCGCCGTCCACGACGACCAAGTGATCCTTGTCAGGTCACCATTGCCATCAGCCGAGAAATAAATCGCGGATGGCTGTACGGCCTGCGCACCTGGAGTTATCGCGTTGTTTGTGGCGACTGTCGGCAGCGCAGCAACTTGAGTTGGTGCTGGTGCGGCGGCAGGAGTTGTCTTGGCCGGTGCGGGCTCTGTCCGTGCTCCAGCCACGCTGTGGGTCGCGGGCGGCGCAGCCACGGGGGCCTTCACAGAGCCGCATGCTGCGAGACTGAGACCGGCTGCGAATGCGACGGCCGGGACCGCGATGAACTTCTTGTTGAGCTTCATCATCTCGCCTTCCCCCGGCAGAAAGCCTCATTTCCCTCTCTGTCATCCGAACACTACAGAACGTGCATAGTGGTACCTAGAGGAGGATGGCCGGAAACCAGGTCCAAACGTCACCCAACGTGGTGCTTATCGGACACTATGCGCCAATCGTCTCGCGGCGATGACGCAGCCGCCGATCCCGGCCAGCACGATGCCGGCCAGCACCTTCCGCGCCTGGCGCGTGCCCGGTTCTGGAACGTGGAAAATCCAGACGCCTACGCTGGCGTTCACGAGGAGGCTGAGCTGGGCGATGGTGAAGCCCGTGCCAGTGCCCACCCGTGCCACCAGGGCGAGCAGGGCGAGGTTGCCAATGCCGAACAGGACACCGGCGCCGAGCTGCGCGCTCGTGGCGCGTGCACCCAGCTTGACCGGCTCGCCAGCCGGGAGGGCCAAGGCGAGGGCAGCACCCAGGATTCCCAGGGCGAGCGGGAAATCGCTCACCTGGGCGGGAACCGCGGCATACTGCGCCGGCACGAAGTAACTCCCCCACAGGACCCCTGCCCCGCCCGCCCACAGCAGGCCGCCCGCGCCGTGGTGGGACGCCGACCGGATTCAGCGGCCGCAGCTGGCCGCGGGGATGACGAACTGGGCTGCCCGGAGGGGCCGTCCCGGGAACCGGCGATCAGCAGCACCCCGGCCACAACGGCCAGGAAGGCGACGCCCAGGATGGCGAACCGTGCTTGGGAGAAGCCGTCAAGCTCACCGAACAGCAGAGCGCCCCAGGCGAAGGCGACAATGATGTTAAGCGGCGTCCATGTCCCGGCCGCTCGCGCGAGCCCGATCGTCTTCGACGCCTGGAACACGCAGTAGTTGCCCGCCGTCCACACCACGCCGCCGGCCAGCGGCAGCCAGAAGCCCCGCCAGCCGAACACCAGGTCGGCGCCGCCGGCCAGCAGAGCTATCCCGGCGAAGACGGCGTTGCCGACGGCCACGTAAAAGATCCGGGTGCGCTGTGGCGTCCCGGGCAGGAGCTGGGCCAGCGGAATCCAGGTGCCCAAGGCGGCCACCAGAACGATCGCGAGCAGTACGGTCATGGCTTTGCCTGCTTCCTGGCCATGCCATCAGTCCTGGCCGCCGAGCGGCGCGCAGCGCCTGCGCCGTGTGCTGTCCACTCGGCAGTTTATCCTCGTTGAACGAGCATATACAGCCGAGTAAGAGGAAAGCCACCCACCCAGCCTGCGCGGTCATTCGCTCCCCTCGCGCGCCCCATCCCTCCGCTATGGGAAAACCTCGTGCATGATCGGCAGGGAGGATGTGGGTAGTGCCTCTGGCGCGGCTTTTCCGCATGATTGGCGCGGGTTTTCGCAGGATGGCGCGGGTTTTCCGCAAGATAGCGCGGGCTTTCGCAGGATAGGCGCGGGTTTTCCGCAGGATGGCGCGGGTCTGTCGCAAGATAGCGCGGGTTTTCTGCTGTATAGGGATGCGGAGGGAACCCACCGGTGATGGGTTGCCGGTGTATGGCGTGGTGGCGGCGAAGACGGCGCGGATGTGGGCCGGATGTGAGTGCTGGCGCCGGGCTGGGCTCGGGGCGGCTGAGCCGTGCTGGGTCTGCTGTGGCGCTGGAGGTGCCCCGGCCGCGGCGCCGGTGCCTATGGGGAGCGTAGTCAGCGGATATCCCTGAAAATGCTCCCGGTAGGCGCGGGGCCGGCGCCGGGCCGCCGGGTACGGCCCGGCGAATGACTCAGCAGTCACCGCAGCACCAGGGGCACCTGCTGACCGGCGGAAGGTTTACTTCTTTGGGCTGACGTAGGTGCCACGGCGGGGAACCGTGAAGACGATGCCCTCAGATCGCAGTATCTCAATCGCACGCAAAACGGTGTCGCGGCCTACGTCATGCTCCTCCTGAAGCTGCTTGACCGAGGTCAATGGACCGCTGCGCCAGTCACCATCCGCGATCCGGGCGCGGTCCAAACGGGTCACCTACGGGTCGGGGTAAGGGAAGCGGTCATGTCGTTGCCGTTCGATCAGCTGCTCAGGCGGGAGCGGTTCACCGGGGATCATCCACAGTGGTCCAGCCACGCCGAGGACGGCGGTGCCCGGTTCACCGCCGAGAAAACCGAGGGCAATGACGGTCACGTGGTGGCCGGTTTCCCGTCTGGGAGCTGCTGGACCGGCTGGAGGAAATCGAGGCGGAGCCGCGTTGGGTTCCTGTGACGCTGGAGGTGCCCCAGCCGAGGCGCGGCTAGGTGCCCCGGCCGGGGCGCCAATGCCGACGGGAGCATCTTCAGCGATAACCCGAGAATGCACCCCGTACCCGGGGTGCCGGTGGGGTGCGCTCAGAAGGCGGTGAGAGCGCGGCATTGGGTGAGGCTCAGGACGGCTGCCATCCTTCATCTCACAACGGGCCGAATGGCGGCCCGCTGGGGAAGGGAGGCAGTTATGCCGTCCGAAAGGGGCGTGCTGCTGCGCCGCGCCGCCGTTACCGCGGTCCTGGCCGGAGGATTGGGTGCAGGCGCGGCCACGGTGGCTATCGCGGCCACGCACGGCAGCACGCCGTCGACGTCGGCGGCTACGACGGCCAGCACGCCGTCCAAGTCACCGGCGACGGCGCCGTCGCCCAAGCCGACGGGAAGGTCCGACGCACAACTGCCCGAACATGGGTAGCCAGGCACACCGGAACCCGAGCACCAGCGGGTTCTACGGGTCACCTGGCCAGCCGAACGGGTAGCTGAGGCGCCGTCTACCGTCGGCACGGACCGGTTGCCGACCCCGATGCGGGCCAGCCGGGCGGACTGCCGCCTGGCTGGCCTGCAGCCCCGATTGGAGCATGGATGGGCCGCACGGGTCAGACATGGAGCCTGGATAGGCGGGACGGTCAGACGTCGATGCGGGACGGGTCGAGCTCGGCAGCGCCGCCGACGATGAAGTCACGGCGCGGGGCGACCTCGGACCCCATCAGCAGGCTGAAGATGTCGCCCGCGATCGCGGCATCCTCGATCCTGATCCGGCGCAGCGTACGATGCTGCGGGTCCATGGTGGTCTCCGCCAGCTGGGCGGCGTCCATCTCGCCCAGCCCCTTGTACCGCTGGATCGGCTCTTTCCAGCGCTGGCCGCGGCGCTCCAGGTCCAGCAGCATGCGCCGCAGTTCCGCGTCGGAGTACGTATAGGAGTACTTCTGCTGGCCCTTGCGGGGATTGGACAGCTCGACGCGGTGCAGCGGCGGCACCGCGGCGAACACCCGGCCCGCGTCCAGCAGCGGCCGCAGGTAGCGGTGGAACAGGGTGAGCAGCAGGCAGCGGATGTGCGCACCGTCCACGTCCGCGTCGGCCATGAAGATAACCCGCTGATAACGCGCGGCGTCCAGGTTGAAGGCCGAGCCGGAGCCGGCCCCGATCACCTGGATGATGGAGGCGCACTCGGCGTTCTTCAGCATGTCGGCCAGCGACGCCTTCTGCACGTTCAGGATCTTGCCGCGGATCGGCAGCAGCGCCTGGAACTCGGAGTTCCGCGCGAGCTTAGCCGTGCCGAGGGCCGAGTCGCCCTCGACGATGAACAGCTCGCTGCGGTCATCGGTGGTGCGGCAGTCGACCAGCTTGGCCGGCAGCGAGGAACTGGCCAGCGCGGACTTGCGGCGCTGGTTCTCGCGGTGCTCGCGCGCAGCGACCCGGGCCTTGGCAGCCGAGATGACCTTCTCCAGCAGGGCGCGTGTCTGCTGCTTGCCGGTCCGGCCGCGGGCTTCGAAAAACGTCTTCAGCCCGGCCGAGACCACCTGGGCCACGATCCGGGACGCGGGCGGGGTACCGAGAACTTCCTTGGTCTGGCCCTCGAACTGCGGCTCCGGCAGCCGGACGGTGACGATCGCGGTCATGCCTTCGAGCACGTCTTCCTTGGTGACGGGCTCTTCGCCATTCTTCAGCAGGCGGGCCGTACGGAGCTGCTCGTTCATGGTGCGGACCAGCGCACGATCGAAGCCGGCCACGTGCGTGCCGCCGTGCGGCGTGGCGATCACGTTGACGAAGGAGCGGGTGGCCGTGTCGTAACCGCTGGTCCACTGCACGGCCACGTCCACCTCAAGCTCAC
Source organism: uncultured Actinomycetes bacterium (assembly GCA_963775825.1). Classification (GTDB taxonomy): domain Bacteria; phylum Actinomycetota; class Actinomycetes; order Streptosporangiales; family Streptosporangiaceae; genus Bog-532. Next base: position 104,882 of record CAVZKY010000045.1, on the reverse strand, counting down.
GCTCCACCTCGGTGGGCGTCATGTGGCCCCGGTCGTCGAGGACCGGCACGGTCTCGGTGAACTTCCCGGCTCCGACCAGCCGCAGCACGTCGGTGACCGGCTCGCCGGACGCCAGGTGCTCGCAGAACTCGCTGATGCCGCCGTCGAAGCGGAACTCCGCCTCGCGGGGCCCGGCTGCGGGCGCCGCCGCGGAATCCGCCCCGTCCAGGGCACGTTCGGCCAGCCCGCCCGCGCCCGCCGCCCCGGCGCTCACCGGAGCGGCGGGCGCGGGGCGCTGGTCGCGGACGTGGATGGCCAGGCCCGGCACGAGGTAGGCCGTCTGGCGGGCGCGCTCGGTGATGGCGGTGAAGCTGAACCGGGCGTCGCGCACAAAGACCTGGCGATCGGGCCAGAACCGGGTGCGGGTGCCGGTGACCTTCTTCGCGACCCGCCGGACCTGGCGCAGGCCGCCGCGCCGGGTGAAGCTCGCCCCGGGACTGGGCTCGCCGTTGTCGGTGAACTCCCCGGTGACGCCGCGGCGGAAGCTGGTCGCCCAGGTGCGGCCGTCCCGGTCCACCTCGATGTCCAGCCGCGAGGCCAGGGCGTTGACCACCGAGGCGCCGACCCCGTGCAGGCCGCCGGAAGCGGTGTAGGAGCCGTTCCCGAACTTACCGCCCGCATGCAGCCGGGTCATGACCAGTTCGACCCCGGTGAGCTTGGTCTTCGGCTCGACGTCGACGGGGATGCCGCGGCCGTTGTCGCGGACCTCGGCCGACCCGTCAGCATGCAGGACCACCTCGATGCGCGAGCAGTGACCGGCCAGCGCCTCGTCGACCGAATTGTCGAAGATCTCCCACAGGCAGTGCTGCAGCCCGCGGCCGTCGGTGGAGCCGATGTACATGCCAGGCCGCTTGCGGACGGCGTCCAAGCCTTCGAGGACGGAAAGGTGCCGGGCGGTGTAGCCGCCCGCGTCAGCAGTCGCCGCGGATAGGTCAGCGGCGGCAAGGGTGGTCACGAGCGGTGGATCTCCTTCACTGGGCCAGCATGGGGTGGCGGCGCCCCTTCGCAGGGTAGTCCGCCTCGGCGGATGATGTCGGCTGGCACGCCGGAACCGAGGCAGGCGACGGCCGAATGCCGTCCGACCGGCTAACTTCAGTGTGATTTCGGGCCGGATCTTTCGCTGTCGGCGTACGCGACGCCAGCAGGGGAAGGCTGACGTACGGGTAAGTGTTGTGCTGTGCTGTAGGTACAGCGCAGATCACGAAGCCAGCCGGATATCAGAAGCCGGAGGCACGAGGCGAGGAAGGCGACGTTGACCGGAGCTCTAGCCCCCACCCAGCCGCTCACGGCTGCGGACGTGTGCGACCGCTGCGGCGCCCAGGCGTACGTCCGAGTCATGCTCCCGAATTCCCTGGAGCTACTGTTTTGCGCGCACCACAGTCGGGAGTACCAGGAGGCACTCGCGAAGGTGGCCAGCGAAATTCAGGATGAGACACAGCGGCTATCGGATCCCTCCTAAAGGGCTGCTGCCGGAGTTGTCAGCACCCGTGCCTGCCCGGCGCGTTCAGGTGAGCCAGGGCAGCGGGCCCGTGCGCCCGGATCGATCCCGGTGAAACAGCCGGGCCGAGCACGCTACGCGCGGCCATAACGAACGACGGCCAGGGGCCGGGAGAGCGGAAGGCTCTTCCCGGCCCCTGGCCGTTACGCTGGCGTGCGGCAGTGCGGCAGTGCTGGTCAGTCGGGCTGGTCAGTCGGGCTGGTCAGTCGGGGCAGGTAGTCAGTCCAGGTAGTCAGTCCAGGTAGTCCCGCAGGACCTGGGACCGGGACGGGTGCCGCAGCTTGGACATGGTCTTCGACTCGATCTGGCGGATGCGCTCCCGCGTCACCCCGTAGACCTTGCCGATCTCATCCAGGGTCTTGGGCTGGCCGTCGGTGAGCCCGAACCGCATGGAGACCACACCCGCCTCACGCTCGGACAGGGTGTCGAGCACCGAGTGGAGCTGCTCCTGGAGCAGGGTGAAGCTCACCGCTTCACCCGGCTGGATCGCCTCGGAGTCCTCGATCAGGTCACCGAACTCACTGTCGCCGTCCTCACCGAGCGGTGTGTGCAGCGAGATCGGCTCACGGCCGTACTTCTGGACCTCGATGACCTTCTCAGGCGTCATGTCCAGCTCGGCGGCGAGCTCCTCCGGGGTAGGCTCACGGCCCAGGTCCTGGAGCATCTGCCGCTGCACGCGGGCGAGCTTGTTGATGACCTCGACCATGTGCACCGGGATACGGATCGTCCGGGCCTGGTCGGCCATGGCCCGGGTAATCGCCTGCCGGATCCACCAGGTCGCGTACGTGGAGAACTTGTAGCCCTTGGTGTAGTCGAACTTCTCCACGGCGCGGATGAGGCCGAGGTTGCCCTCCTGGATCAGGTCGAGGAAGAGCATGCCGCGGCCGGTGTAGCGCTTGGCCAGCGAGACGACCAGCCGCAGGTTGGCCTCGAGCAGGTGATTCTTGGCGCGGCGGCCGTCCTCGGCGATCCATTCCAGATCGATGCGCTGGTCCGGGTTCAGCCGGAGATCCTCGGCCAGCTTCTCCTCGGCGAACAAGCCCGCCTCGATCCGCTTGGCCAGCTCAACTTCCTGTTCGGCGTTGAGCAGCGGCACCTTGCCGATCTGCTTCAGGTAGTCCTTGACCGGGTCGGCGGTGGCACCGGCCACCGCGACCTGCGCGGCCGGGAGATCGTCATCGTCGTCGCCGAAGACGAAGGTCTCGTCGTCACCCTCGCTGCCCTCGGCGGCCGGCTTGGCCACACCCGGGACGGCTGCGGCAGCGGCCGCCACCACGGTGACCGCACCCGCTCCCCCGGCCGGGGGCCCGCTGGCGACGGCGTCCTCGGGCTCGTCTGTCCCGTCAGCCTCATCGGCGTCGGCCAGGTCGGGTTCCTCGGTGTCGTCCGCTACCTCTACCTCTACCTCGGCCTCGTCGAGCTCCACGACCGCGAGCGACTCCACGTCGTCCACGGACAGCTCGTCGAAGTCCTCGAGATCGCCCTCTTCCAGGCCCTCGGAGACACCGTCCGCGTCGTCCAGATCGACGACGGCGACTTCACCGGGAAGGTCGGCGCCGTTCGCGCCGTCAACGTTGCCGCGGCCATTCACCGCCACCGGCCCCGATCCGTGCCGGTCCGCGGAAGCCAGCGTGTCCTGCTCCGCCGGCGGCTGGGAGCGCTTCCGCGCTGCGGAGTCAGCGCGCACCACCACGGTCACCCCTTCCTTCGCTGGATAGCAGCATGCACGACCGCGAAGCGCGGCCGACATGCCGGACTGGCGGCCGATACCGGCGCCTTTCCTGTGTGCATATGGCGAGAATCAGGTCCTCCCGCGAGGGTCCGGATACATGGACCGGGGAAGCAGGATCAGCCTGCGCGGGACGCGCCCACGCGCAGTGCGCGGAAGCAGCCCACCTACCTCCCTACTCACACCACCATAGGCGGCAGCCGTGGATGACTTGTACATGACGAGGCACGAAGACCGACATCCCGGCAACCGCACAGATGCGACGCATACCGGCCGCAGAGTATTCCCCGGGGGGGTCATGACCCATCCTTTTCGCCGGGCGTGCGGTCCCGCGTGCCGATGGGCGCATCGCGCTCCGGGACGTCGCGGGGGGGCACATGCAGGACGAGCACGGTCACGTCATCGTCCTGCTCATGACCGGCGAGCATCGCGTCCACCAGGTAGCTGAGCAGCCGCTCCGGGTGGCCGACCACTCCGCCGCGGGCCCGGGCCGCCACGGCGACCAGCTCGTTCAGGCCCGCATCCAGGCCCCGGATGCGGTTCTCGACGAGGCCGTCGGAGTACAGCACCGCGGTGCCGCCGGGCGGCAGCCGGAACGGATGCTGCTGGCGCGGGCTCGGCCAGCCCAGCGGCGTCCCGGCCTCGGTCTCGTCGAGGAAGGGCTCACCGTCCAGGCGGAGCCGGAGCACCGGCAGGTGGCCGGCGTTGCCCATCAGCCCGTCGCCGGTCTGCGGGTCGATGACCAGGTACGCGACGGTGGTGACCTGCTCTTCCAGCTCGGTGGCACTGAACAGCCGATCCAGGCCGGTCAGCACGGCCGCGGGCCGCGGATCGGTCAGCGCGAGCGCGCGCAGCGCGTTGCGGACGCGCCCCATGCCCGCCGCGGCGGTGAGCCCCTTGCCCATGACGTCGCCGACCGCGATGGCCAGCCGCCCGTCCGGCAGCCGGAACGCGTCGTACCAGTCCCCGCCGATCTCCATGTTCCGGGCGACCGGCAGGTACCGCGCCTCCATGACCAGGCCCGGGACCAGCGGCAGCTGATCCGGCAGCAGGCTGCGCTGCAGCGTCTCCGCCGTCGTGTGCTCCCGCTCGTACATGGCGGCGCGCTCCACGGCCAGCGCGCACTGCCCGGCCAGTGCCTCCAGGAAGACGCGCTCCTCCTCGGTGATCTTCCGCGGGCGGCCGAAGGAGAACCGCAGGGCACCCAGCGGGGCCCCGGCGGCCAGCAGCGGCAGCCCCACCCAGGACCGCTCGTCCTCCCCGGCGACGATCTCGATCGGGGCGTCCTCCAGCAGCGCGCGGAGCGCCTTGGTGTCCTCGGCGAGCACCGGCCGGCGGGTGGCGATGGCCCGGGTCATGACCCCGGGGCTGTCCAGCAGAATGTCCCGGGTCGCGGCGGACTGCCCAGGCGGCATGCCGGCCGGGTTGATCACCTTCAGGCGACCGCCGTCCAGCAGCGCCACCGCGGACCGCTGCGCGCCGATCGCCGTGCGCCCCACCTCGGTGATGACCTCGACCACCTGCTCGACGGTCAGCGCCTCGGCCAGCATGGAGGTGGCCTGCTGCAGCCGCGCGGTGCGCAGCGCCGCCGCCGAGAGCTGCTCGGTGAGCCGGCCGCGCATCTCCTCGGCTTCGCGCTGGCCGGTGACGTCGGTGCTGGCTCCCACCCACTCGACGACGTTGCCGTCCCGTTCGACCGGCACGGCGCGGACGTCGTAGTGCCGGTAGGAGCCGGCCCTGGTCCGGACCCGGTACCGGTCGTCGAAGGTCTTCCCGGACTTGACACAGGTCTGCCAGTCGCGCCCGACCCGGTCCCGGTCCTCGGGATGGATCGCGTCCAGCCAGCCGCTGCCCAGGAATTCCTGCAGGGGCTGCCCGGTGACCCAGCGCCACTCGGGGCAATCCTCGGTGATCTCGCCGTCGGCGTTCGCGACCCAGACAATCTGCGCGCCGCCCAGCACCAGGGAGCGGTAGCGCTCCTCGCTGCGCCGGATGGCGTCCTCCGAACGCTGGCGGCTGGTCACATCCACCGCGATCAGCACGACGCCGGTGATGTGCCCGTCGGCGTCGTGCGACGGGAACCAGGACAGGGCCAAGTGCGCGGTCTCCCCCGGGGTGCCCGCAGCGGCCCCGTTGGCGTCCTGCGGCACCGCGGCAGCTGCCACGCCGGCCGGGCCGGGTGCGGGCGCGGCAGCCGCGCCAGGCGTGCGGTACTGGTGCGCGCCGAAGACGGGCTGATCTTCCGCCAGGACCTGACGGGCCGCCGACTCGGCCGTGGCGGCGAACTCGGACGGCCAGACGCGGGACGGCTTTTGGCCGATATGATCTTCCGGGTCGCGGCCGTACAGCCGGGCCAGCATGTCGTTGACCCGGCGGAAGCAGAGGTCGGGGCCGAAGAGAGCGAAACCGATCGGCGCCTCGCGCAGCAATGTGTCGAGCAGCGCGGCGTCCGCCGCGCCGAGCTCGGGCATCCGCGGCTGAGGCACGGACATGTCAGTGCTCACCGGGGGCACCGGTGTCTCATGCACCGACCTGCCATCGGCGGCTCCTTCCTGCTCCCTCATCACTCACAGGTCCCAACGGCATGGCGTCAGCGCTACCGGCCGCGGTCACGGCGAGCGAAGGCTGCACCCGCGCGACGGCCGTTTGCTCTATCGTCCCCCGAAGACCGTCGGCTTGATGGCTCTTCGCAGCAGTTATTCAGACAAGCGTGCCACATTCCCGGCGCCGCTGCGGCCAGGTGACCATACCTGGTGTCGACCTGGGCGGTTTGACGGACAGCACGCGACAGGAGTTTGACGGACAGCACGCAACGGGATGGGACTGCTTCGCGCACCCATCCCGTTCTGGCCCCGAGCGCAACACGCCGATTCCGGCCGAAACTACAGCGGGCATTGCACCGTAGCGTAGCGTCCACATGTACAGATCTGAGAGGCTATCAAAGTGAGTCCGCAGAGCCGACGACGCAGTCCATCCCCCGGCGGAGGCAGCGGCCAGGATAGGTCGGCGGCATCCGCCGCGCCCCCGAACGCGCTGTTCGATGAGCTGCTGCGCGCTGCGCGCGAGCTCCTCGCGGTACGTAGTCCGCTGGACGCGGAGCTGATGGTCAGTGAGCTGCTGGGCACCTGGTGGGGGCAGCGCCGGGATAGCGCGCGGAGCGCTGATGTGGAACGGCTGGTCGGTGATGGGCTGGTCGACTACGCCGCCCGGCGCAGCAGCCCGGCCGCGCTCGCGCTGCTGTCCGGCATCGCCTGCCTGGGCACGCCCCGGCAGGCGTCCAGGGCCGAGCAGGCGGCGCTGGAACTGATGGAACGCGGTGTCCGCAGCCCCAACTGGGCGCAGCATCTGGGCGCGGTCACCGGGTCCGAGTGCTACATCAACAGCGACGCGTACGGCGACACCGACGAGGTGGTCTGCGTCTTCAGCTACGGCGGAACCGAGCCGCACGCGCTGGTCACCGTGGTGGATTACAACGCCGACGGGATGATCCGCGACGGCTGGGTCACCTCTCAGGTGACCAAGCTGCTGGAGTTGTGCCGCAAGCCGTCCGGCGAGGGCGACCGGGGCGGTTTCAAGCCGGTGGACGCCCCGGCCGTGCGGCGCATGCTGGAGGCCGCCCTGGCGGAAACCGATGCGGCCGACAACCCGCCGGTCAGTGAGTCGTTCGCCTCCTACCACGCGTTCATCCGGGCCCGCATCCGCGCGCTGCCACCATCGGCGGGTGCCGGCAGCCTCAACGGGCCGGTGGGCCCGGGCGGCAGCACCGGCAAGCGGCGGCCGTGGCGCAAGGACCGCCGGGCCATGCTCGCCGCTGAGTTCCTCGCCTCCGACGATGCCGAGGACCTCTCGGACCGCAGGGCGGCCAGCCACTGTGCCGACCGGATCATCGATTACGGCTGCGATCAGGACTTTGGCCGGCCACTGCGGATGAGCCCCGTCAAGGCCGAGACGTTCCTGCTGACCTGGCTGCCGCGCAAGGTCATGCTCACGCCGGAGGAGCAGGAGGCGATGCCGCACGTGCTGCTCGCCTGGATCCGCTGGGCGGGACGGCGCCGCGGCCTTGGTGAGAAGGCGGTCAGCGAGACCCTCGACGCGGTGGTCAACGCCATGGGCCCGTTCAGCCGGGCGTACCGGGGCCCAGGGGAATTCGGCCTTGATTCGGCCCTGGTCGCGCGGCTGCTGCCGGACAGCGACCTGGAAGCCCTCCCCCGGCGGGCCTTCGCGTTCCCGCTGCTGCACGGCCGGGTCGGCGGCGTCGACCTGGCCACCCTCGACCCGGCGGACCCGGACGGCCGGCGTGCCCTGCTCAAGGCCGCGCACGAAGATGCCGGCCCCGATGACCGCCACCTGCAGCAGCATCTGGACCTGGCCGACCGGCTGTGGCGCGGCGACCCACCCGGCCTGTGGCAGGCCGCGCAGCGGCTGCTGGACGCCGACCAGGACCGGCACGACGTGCTGCACACGCTGATGGAGGTCATCGAGGCGGCCGGCGACGACCGCGTCGCCCTGGCCGCCACGCTGCGTGATCTCACCCCGGAGTCCGGGGGCTGAGGAGCCCCGGGGCCCGAACCGCGGGCCGCCGGCGATCGACCTCAACGCTGATCTGGACGGATCGGCAGGGCGGTGTGCTGGGCGGCGGGGGGTGCCGAGATACCCTAACCGGGTGGACGGCCGGTGGGAGTTCTGGATTGACCGGGGCGGCACGTTCACCGATATCGTGGCGCGGCGGCCCGACGGGACGCTTGCCGCGCACAAGCTACTGTCGGAGAATCCGCGCGCGTACCGGGACGCCGCCGTGGCCGGGATACGGGAGCTGGTCGGCGTCGGCCCGTCCGAACCGGTCCCGGCGGACCAGATCGGCGCGGTCCGGCTGGGCACTACGGTCGCGACGAACGCCTTGCTGGAGCGCACGGGCGAGCGATGCGTGCTGGTTATCACCGCGGGCTTCCGTGACGCGCTGCGGATTGCCTACCAGAACCGGCCACGCATCTTCGACCGGCAGATCGTGCTGCCCGAACTGCTGTACGAGCGGGTGATCGAGGCTGGAGAGCGGGTCAGCGCCCACGGCGAGATCCTCGTGCCCCTTGACGAGGACGCGGTAGCGCGCGACCTGTCCGCCGCCCACGCGGACGGGTTCCGCTCCGTCGCGGTGCTGTGCATGCACGGCTACCGGTACCCAGAACACGAGGCGAGAATTGGCCAGCTCGCCAGGGAGATCGGGTTCACCCAGGTCAGCGAGTCGTATGAGACGAGCCCGCTGATGAAGCTGGTGTCGCGCGGCGACACTACGGTGGTGGATGCCTACCTGTCACCGATCCTGCGCCGCTACGTGCACGAGGTGGCTGATGAGCTGGGCGATATCCGGCTGCTGTTCATGCAGTCCAACGGCGGCCTCACCGACGCGGCCAGCTTCCGCGGCAAGGACTCGATCCTGTCGGGGCCGGCCGGCGGCATCGTGGGGATGGCACGCACCGCCGCCGCGGCCGGCTTCGGCCGGGTGATCGGATTCGACATGGGCGGCACGTCGACCGACGTGTCGCACTACGCGGGGGAGCTGGAGCGGCAGTACGAGACACAGGTAGCCGGGGTCCGGATGCGGGCACCGATGCTGTCCATCCACACCGTGGCCGCCGGCGGTGGCTCCATCCTGCACTTCGACGGCAGCAGATACCGGGTCGGGCCGGATTCGGCCGGGGCGCACCCCGGGCCCGCATGCTACCGGCGTGGCGGCCCGCTTACCGTCACCGACGCCAACCTGCTGCTCGGCCGCATCCAGGCCGGCCATTTCCCGCGGGTGTTCGGCGAGACCGGCGACCAGCCGCTCGACACCGAGATCACCAGGTCGCTATTCGCGTCGCTGAGCCGGGAGATCGAGCAGGCGACTGGCGACCGGCGGGGCCCCGAGCAGGTCGCCGCCGGGTTCCTCGAGATCGCCGTGCAGAACATGGCCAACGCCATCAAGAAGGTCTCCGTACAGCGCGGGTACGACATCACCCGGTACGTGCTGTCCACCTTCGGGGGCGCGGGCGGCCAGCACGCCTGCGCCGTGGCCGATGCCCTCGGCATGACCAGGGTGCTGATACATCCCCTCGCCGGGGTGCTCGCCGCATACGGGCTCGGGCTCGCCGACATCATCGCGATGCGCGAGACGGCGGTGGAGGCACCGCTGTCCGCGGAACTACTCGCCCGGCTGCCCGCCGCGCTTGCGCCGCTGGAGGCCGAAGCCCGCGCCGAACTGCTCGCCGAGGGCGTCCCGGCGGACCGGATACGCGCCGAGCGCCGCGCCCACCTCCGCTATGACGGCACCGACACACCCGTCCCCGTCCCCATCGGGCCCCTCGCCGGCATGATGAGCGCCTTCGAACAGGCGTACCGGCGCCGCTTCTCCTTCCTCATGCCGGACAAGACCGTCGTGGCGGAAGCCGTCTCCGTTGAGGTCATTGGTACGCACGAGAGCGGGGGCGGAGGTGATGCCAGCGCCCATCAGGGAAAAATGGCGGAGGAACAAGCGGATAGCCGGGCGCAGCCGGCAGGCCGAGCGGGGACCGGCGGCGGCAAGGGCGCGCGGGCGGAGAGCCGCGGCCGGATGTTCACCGCGGGCGCGTGGGCGCAGGCGGGACTGTTCCGGCGGGCCGGGCTGCGGCCGGGGCAGGCGGTCGACGGGCCCGCGATCATCGCGGAGAACCTGGCCACGACCATCGTGGAGCCTGGCTGGCGCGCGGTCGTTACGGAGCGCTCGGATCTGCTGCTGTCCCGGGTGACGGCGCACCCACCCGCCTCCCCAGCCCCCCGCACTGCCTCCCCATCCCCGCTTACTGCCTCCCCATCCCCGCTTGCCGGGGCCGATCCGGTCATGTTGGAGATCTTCAACAACTTGTTCATGTCGGTCGCCGAGCAGATGGGGGTCCGGCTACAGTCCACCGCCCATTCGGTCAACATCAAGGAGCGGCTGGACTTCTCCTGCGCGATCTTCGACGCCGACGGCGGCCTGATCGCCAATGCGCCGCACATCCCGGTACACCTCGGCTCCATGGGTGAGTCCATCAGGACGGTAATAAACCGCAATAAAGGACACATGAAGCCCGGTGATGTCTACGTGCTCAACGACCCCTACCATGGCGGCACGCATCTCCCGGACGTCACCGTTGTCACTCCCGTGTTCGAAGAAGGCGAGAGGGCGGCGGAGGGAAAGACGCCTGCCATATGGTTCTACGTCGCCTCACGCGGGCACCACGCGGAAATCGGCGGCATTTCCCCCGGATCGATGCCCGCGTTCAGCCGGCGCGTCGAGGAAGAGGGCGTGCTGATCGACAACTGGCTGCTGGTCGAGCACGGGACGCTGCGGGAGGCGGCGACGATCCGCCTCCTCACCAGCGCCGGCTACCCGTCCCGCGATCCCGTCACCAACATCGCCGACCTGCGAGCCCAGGTCGCCGCCAACGAGAAGGGCATCCAGGAACTGCAGCGCATGGTCCGGCATTTCGGGCTCGACGTAGTACTTGCCTACATGGGACACGTCCAGGACAACGCGGCCGAGGCGGTCCGGCGGGTCATCACGGCGCTCCGGGACGGCGAGTACGCCTACGAGATGGACAACGGCGCGGTGATCCGGGTTGCGGTGCGCGTCGACCGCGTGACCAGGACAGCGGAGGTCGACTTCACGGGGACTTCAGCCCAGCTCAGCGACAACTTCAACGCGCCGTCCTCGGTCGCCATGGCGGCGGTGCTATACGTGTTCCGCACGCTGGTGGACGACGAGATCCCGCTGAACTCCGGGTGCCTGAAGCCGATAAACGTGATCATCCCGCCGGGCACGATGCTGTCGCCGGAGTACCCGGCCGCCGTCGCGGCCGGCAACGTAGAGACCTCGCAGGCGGTCACCGGGGCGCTGTACGCGGCGCTCGGCGCGATGGCCGAGGGATCGGGGACGATGAACAACGTGACGTTCGGCAACGCGCGGTACCAGTATTACGAGACGGTGGCCAGCGGGTCCGGCGCGGGCGACGGGTTCGCCGGGACCGATGTGGTGCAAACGAAGATGACCAACTCACGGCTCACCGATCCTGAAGTCCTCGAATGGCGTTACCCGGTGCGGCTGGAGTCGTACGAGATCCGCCACGGCAGCGGCGGGGAAGGGCGCTGGCGCGGCGGGAACGGCGGCGTGCGGCGGCTTCGCTTCCTCGAGCCGATGACAGTCACGACGCTCAGCGGGCATCGCCGCGTCCCCGCGTTCGGCATGGCCGGCGGTTCGCCGGGCGCGCTCGGGCGGCACTGGATGGCGCACCCGGACGGTTCCGTGACACCGATGAGCAGCTGTGACTCGGTCCAGGCCGGGGCCGGGGACGTCTTCGTGGTCGAAACTCCCGGCGGGGGCGGCTTCGGCCGGCCGGACCGGTCTGGCGGGTCTGGCGGGTCTAGCGGATCTGGCGGATCTGGCGGATCTGGCGGATCTGGCGGCCGCGCAGCTTCGCCACCTGCAACTGGGCCGCGATCGCGCGGACCTGCTGCTTGACCGGGTCCAGCCCCATCAGCTCGTCCAGCTCGTCCAGCTCGTCCAGCTCGGGGAACGCGCTCGCCAGGGTCGGCGTGTCGGTGCTGCCGCCCTGGAACTGACCCTCGGCGGGACCGCCCTGCGGTTCCGCGCACTGGCCTGGGCGGCGCTCACCGGCGCCCAGACGGCCCCCCGGCTCCAGCCGGGACCACCGGGTGCACCCGGCCAGCCAGGCCCGCAGGAACGGCTGAGACGATCCGGCGACCACCGCGGGATGGGGCGTGCCGTCCAGCTCCGGCCGGGCGAGACGGTGCGCTTCCGGCGGGTCCAGTCCCCGCTCGCGTAGGGCGGCCACGGCCAGGCCATCCAGGGCGCCAGGGCGCGCAGCGGCGAGGGCGGGTGCGGCGAGAGGGGCGCGGGGGCCCCGGGTACGGTCGTGGCCGCCGCGGCGGTTAGCCGGCCTCAGCCTCTCGCTCGGCGGCCGGGCGGGGCCGCAGCCAGGCCTCGGCTTCGTCGTCCAGCGCCGACCGTCCGTGCATCGCTCCGGCCGGGTCACCGTCGCCGGGCCCGCTGGTGGGCGCGGGGCTGAAACCCGTGGCGTGCGAGGCGGCCAGCTCGCGGTAGGCGGCCCGCAGGTCGTCGGCGGTCACGGTGGTGAGGTCTTCGGCGGTCGCGGCGTCGCCCAGGCGCACGACCCGGACGTCGCGGTGGGCGCAGGCCCGCTCGAACAGGGAACGCGCGAACCGGCCGTTGCCGAGCTCGTTGATGCGGCGCTCCGTGCCGCCCGCGTGGCTGAAGGTTTCATCCAGGACGACGAGCGCTTCGCGGTCGAATGAGTCGCCGGCTTGCTCCGCGAGCAGGGCGATGATGTCGGCCAGGTCCGCGGGCGAGTAGCTCGGGAACTCGATCCGGGTGCTGAACCGGGAGGCCAGCCCGGGATTGCTGCGCAGGAACCGCTCCGTGTCGGCCGGATAGCCGGCCAGCACGATGACAAGCCGGTCGCGATCGTCTTCGGCGCGCTTGAGCAGCGTCTGGACGGCTTCGGCCCCGAACGCGTCGCCGCCGGAGTAGCCCTCGTTGTGCAGCGAATACGCCTCGTCGATGAACAGCACCCCGCCGAGCGCGGAGTCCACGAGCTTGTTGGTCTTGATCGCGGTCGCGCCGAGGTGCTCACCGACCAGATCGGCGCGCTGGGCCTCGATCACCACGGGGCGTACCAGCAGGCCGAGGGCGGCGAAGATGCGGCCGAGGATGCGCGCCACCGTGGTCTTGCCGGTGCCCGGTGGCCCGGTGAACACGAAATGCCGGGTCGGCGGCTGGCTGGTCAGGCCCTGGCGGCCGCGCAGCTTCGCCACCTGCAACTGGGCCGCGATCGCGCGGACCTGCTGCTTGACCGGTTCCAGCCCGATCAGCTCGTCCAGCTCGGCGAACGCGCTCTCCAGGGTCGGCGTGTCGGTGTAGCCGCGCAGCCGGGACGTCAGCTCGGCGAAGGCCCGCTGCAGGTCGCCGGCCTCGATCGTGACCAGTTCCTCCGGCCCGGGCTCGGCGCCAGCGGTCATCACCCGGACGTCACGGGCCTGGCCGGCTTTCTCCAGCAGGGACCGGATGAACCGGCCGTTGCCCAGCTCGTCGGTGAGCCGACGGCGGCCGACGTCCTCCAGCATGCGCCACAGCGCCGGCCGGGCATCCACGTCCAGGTTCTCGCTGCGCCGATCCAGCAGCGCCTCGGCCAGGGCCAGCAGGTCGGCGGGGGCATAGCTGGAGAACTTGATCCGGGTGGCGAAGCGGGAGGCCAGCCCCGGGTTTGTGCCCAGGAAATTCTCCATCTGCTTTTCGTAGCCCGCCAGAATGATGATCAGGTTTTCCCGGTCATCCTCGGCCCGCTTAAGGAGGGCCTGAACCGCCTCGATACCGAACCGGTCGCTCTGCCCGTCGCCCTCGTTGACCAGGCTGTAAGCCTCGTCAATGAAAAGCACCCCGCCGAGCGCGGAGTCGATCAGCTCGTTGGTCTTTATCGCGGTGGCGCCGAGATACTCCCCGACCAGGTCCGCGCGGTGCGCTTCGATCACGGTCGGCTTATCCAGCAAGCCGAAGGCATAAAAGATTTTGGCTACGACCCGGGCCACCGTGGTCTTCCCGGTACCGGGCGGCCCCAGGAAGACGAAATGCCGCATGGGCTTTTCGGTGACGACCCCGGCGATGGCCCGGCGGCGCGCGGCCTCGATGGAGGCGGCGATCGACCGGACCTGCTCCTTCACCGGGGCCAGCCCGATCATCCGGTCCAGCTCGGCCATCGCCTCAGCCACCGAGATGTCCGGCAGCGCCTCGACGGCGGCCTGATCGCGGGCGGCCGGATCGTGCGGGGCGGCGGCCGCCTGGGCGCGGACGCCATACCCGGCGGGCGGCGGCCTCATCGAGGATCCCGGCGGCCCGTTCGCGCCCATCCCCCGGCCCGCTTCGGCCCCGTACAGGTGGGCCTCCTGGGATCCTTTGGCGAGCCGCCAGACGAGGACGATGCAGGCGATCAGCCACGCGGCGGCGATCCCGATGAACGGCTCGGCGGGCCAGCCGCGCAGGGCCGCGACGCCGACCGGAATCGACCACAGCAGCGCCCAGGCCACGGTCCGGCAGGGCACATGCCAGCGGGCCAGCGGACCCGCGTGCGCCGCCATGGCGACGACGAAGGGCAGGATGAGCAGCAGGTAGAGCCACGAGCTGCTGGTACCGGCGAGGCCGGCCGCGACCAGGCCCCAGACCGCGACCGACAGCGAGGCGAGCAGACTGCGGCGGCCCTTGATCACCGCGTAGACCGCGTAGGCCATCGCCGCGAGAAGAACGATGCCGATCTCTGGGATGCAGAGAATGACGACGAGGCCGATCAGGACGATCTTCAGCGGAAGCGGAGCCCGCCGGAAAGCACCAAGAACGCGGGCGAGCCGACCGGGAACGGCTGGCGCCGCGGGCTGAGCTCTGTCGTTTGGCAGCATCTCGCTTCCTCGCACCTAGTCCCCTGTATAGCGCATCACCCGCCGTTCAGGTCAGCACACGGCCAGATACGGGGGGTGAGATTCATATTGGGTACTTCCAGGATCGGTAGGGCGGGGCTGAAGCTGCTCCCCCATGATGGACCCCGCCGCTGCGGGCACGTCAAGTATCACTTACACCAGCCGTCCGTAAAAATCGTGCGCGCATGCGGGGAAGCGGGAAAAGTTTTTCGCTGGCTCCATCGCTATTGTTGACGTCTACACGGCTAGCGGCGCGCGATGGTTCAAACGCGGCTCATACGCGGCGGGCCAGGTCGATTTCGTCGCGCAACGGAATGCCGTAGTCGCCAACCCGGGGAATTTCCGGTTTCTCCAGCCGGGCCTGGTCGACGGCGCCCGGGCGCAGGGCCACCAGCCGAAGGCCGCGGCGCTGGTAGAAACGGATCGCGTCCAGATTGTCGTTGGTCGTGGTCAAGCGGATCTCGTGACAGCGCAACTGCCGGGCGTCGGCCGCCACCGCTTCCATCAGGATCGTGCCCACGCCGGTCCGGCGCTCGATCGAGTTGAGCGTCACGACTTCGAGCATCTCGTCGGACACCTGGTAAGTGAGCAGACCGACCACCCGGCCGGCCCGCTCGGCAATCAGCCCGGGCAGCTCAGCGGGCCGGTAGACCGACTGGTGGACGACCTGCAGCTCCGATCCCCAGAACTCCACCATGAGCCAGGCGATCATCGGGCGGTCACCAGCACCGACGGGCCTGACCCGGATCTCCGGCTGTTGCACCTCGCCATTATGCCGGGCCGATACCCGAGAAACAGAAGTTGATTAATGTGCGGTGAGGCGATGATCAGTGCGCCGGGCCCACTGGCCGGCCTCTGGCGGTTGGGGCTCTGTCGATTGAGGCTCTGACGGATCCGGCTCTGACGGATCCGGCTCTGACGGATCCGGCTCTGACGGGCGGATGACGCGCTGCGACGGAGCACAGCGCACATCGATGACCTCCGGCTCCTGGCGTGGAGTGCGGATGTCCGGCTGGCCGGCGCCGACCTTCGGGTAGCCGACCCGGATCGCCATCTGCGGAACCTCCAGCCACGGCGTCGACCCCAGGATGCGGCGGCGGACGTGGCCGCGCCGGTCAACAGCGTTCCTGGAATCCTGCTGGCAGTGATCGTGGCGGGGCAGCGGGCCATGATGCAGCCGGCCGTACTGAGGGTCATACCGGAAGGCCAGGTCGGCGAGTTCCAACGGCTGGGTGAGGAACGACGCGGATACGCCCAGGCTGGTGGCCGTGAGCAGGGCCCGCTGCAGCGCTTGTCCCGCACGGAGCCAGTCAGCCGGATCGTCGCGATCAGTAAACAGCATCATCAGCTGCGGGTGACGTTCAAAACGCTCGCGCTGGACAAGGCGACGAGCGCGAGCGCGAGCAGACCAGCGATCCGCGCCGGAGCCGCTGCCTGAGTCAGCCGGGCCGGAGTCCGCCGCGCCGAGAGAGAAGTCCCGGACCGGGGCATTGGCCCTGGCAGAACGGGGACCCGAGGTCGTCAGCGGCACACCGCAGCCGTCCTCGGTGTGCCCCGTCCACTGGGTCAGTTCGTCCCGGAACTGGTGGAGCAGCGCGTCATAGGAAAGACGGCCTGAGGCCGCCGCGTCATTGGCGGCGGCGATGACCACGGCGTCGGCAGCGGTATCCCCTCCCGCCAAGCCCCAGCCGTCCCCGGCAGCCGGGGCCGTACCGCGCCCAGCCACGGCGATGGCCGCGTCGGCGTTGGCGGACGCCTTCAGCCACCTCCGGGCGTACGGTCCGTGCAGCACACGCAGCCAGCCGTCCTCACGGGCTGCCGCGCGTTCGATTTCCACCAGGACCCCCGGGTGGACGGGAGCATCACTGAAGGGCCGGCGGTCGGTATGACGCTGCCGAATAGCCTCATAGAGCTCCTTCTCCAGCTCTTTCGGTTTGCGTTTCCGCCCGGCGACGATCTGTACCGAAGCGAGCAGCCCCGGATCGCTATCCGGGGCCGGTACCAGGGCGATGACCGGATCGTGGCCCAGCATCCGGATAGCCAGCCGCAGGTTCATCAGGGCGGCGCCGCAGCCGATCGCGTATTCACGGGCCCACGGCCCGGGGGCGGGGGAATGCAGGAGCAGATCCCATCGGCCGCGCCTCGCCCCCGCACTGTCGCTGACGTTAGCGCGCAGTTCGATGCGGTCGTCCGCAGTGATCCGGAAGGACCATGGCTGGCTGTTGTAAACCGACGGCGCCCACAGAGCCGGGTCGATGACGTGATAAATGCTGCGCGCATCGGCAAACGGCTTCGGCATGGCGTTACCTCGCTCAGTCGCCGTCCCCCAGGAATGTTCAGCCTCGCATCGTGTGCCCCGCCGGGGATGTGTCCGATGACCCTGAACGGCGGGCCCTTCGTCCTGTGTGGCATCGTTACGCCGAAGGGGAACCGCCGAGGTATGCGGCCCGATCGGCCGGGGTACGGGAGGCGTCATGGCATTCCAGAGTCCAGACCAGCCCGACGAGGAGTTCCGCCGGGACCGGCACGAGCATGGTGGTATGCCGGAGAAGCTTGACGACGACCGGCTGGCCCACGAGGCAGAAGAAGAGCGGGTGGAAGCGGGAGTCGATCCCTTCGACCCTGATGAGGTGCCGCCGGCGACCGACACCCCGCCGCTCGACACCGACATCCGCGACACCGAGGTCTGGGAAGAAGAGCGCGCCGAGATCAAGCGCGAGGAAGACCACGATGAGCTGCTGATCCACCCCGACCGGCGGCAGTTCCCGCCGACGCGGTACGACGAGTAAGTGACGGCCTGGGCCGCTGGTTCCGGGTCTTGACCACATCGGCGGGCGGCACGCCGAGGGCCTGTGCCGCCTCAGCCAGGCTGCCCACCGGGCCGTGCCGGTCGACTTATCTCAAGACGGCGCCAAGTACGGGCGGAGGGCACTTATTCGGAGGGTGCGGTATTCCTCCGGCGCTGGTGCCTGGCGGCGCGGTAGGCGTCCACGGCCTTGCGGGAACTCCGCCAGACGCCATCAGCGCCCTGGACTGCATCAAGGCGTCCGCGTTGCGCCGCCTGACGGAGCGCCGGAAGGGTGAAATGCTCGTCCACGAGCGCCGCAAGAGGGACCAGACGGGCTGGTCCGGCGACGTTGGGCACGATGAACCGGTTGAGGTTGTCATACATTGCCCGGGCGATCAGCTCGCCCAGCGCCCCGAAGTCGTCCCGGTCGGCCCTCCGCATCGCCGCCAGGTAGGCATTGCGCTGCCGCTTGAAGACAACGACCGGCGGGTAGCCGACGCGGACCAGGATGAGGTTCAGGACGAGCCGCCCGGCGCGGCCGTTCCCGTCGAGGAAGGGTTGCACGCGCTCGAACTCGTTATGCAGCCGGGCCAGTTCCTCGACGAGCGGGCGGCCAAGATCTTCTCCCGCGTGAATCCTGTCGCCAACAACGCAGGCGCTTCGACCGAGTGCTGTACCTGGGCTGGCACCAGTGGCCACGATGGCGGTGTCATCCTGCCGCCGAAGGGGCGGATGTTGTGCTCGCGGAAGCTGCCCGGCCCTTCGCGACCGGTCGCGTCCGGGTGCGGGGACACATCCCAGACCGGGGTCATCGCCGTGTGGTGGACCTGGCGGACCTCAGCGATTGTGAGGAGCCTGCCGTCGTGCCAGTCGCCTGGCTCCAGTGCCTGCCCGTAAACCCACTGAGCCGCGTCGGCGTATCCGCGTACCTCGTTGTATTCGCTGAGCGGCTAGCGCCGATCGCACGGCCCTGGTCAAGCAGTGCCTGGACCTGCCGCAAGACCAGGGTGTTGCCCTCCAGGGCTGTCGAGTGGTGAGCTTCCTGGTGCCAGATGTCCTCCCAGATCGCCTGGGCTTCCTTCGGCGAAGGAAGGCCTCCGTAACGCTGGTTGAGCTCGGCCAGGGCCTTGTCCAGGCGTTCGTAGACGCTTGTCCGGCTCGGCCGGCCTCTGCCGCGGACATGGCTCTAGCATGCTCGTCGCCAGCGTGCAGGTTGCATCAGCTGCAACCAGCAAGCCCCCCGTAAGCGTTCAGGAGGAGCGCAGCCACTTAGCCGCACCCCTCCTGAGCTGGGAACTCTCCTCCTGTCGTAACGCCTGATTACTGAGGCAGTGCACTTCTTCGAAGGGTGCGGTATTCACCGGTCACCTACGTCCGTTGACCCGGCCGCAGAAGGTGGCGAGGCATTATTCCTCGCCACCACTCTTGGCCTGCGGTTATTTGATTACTCGCGTGGGCCCAGATGTTGCATCTGTCGCAACTTTGCTCGTTTTCAGCTGCAGCCGCTGGTGGAGCCGCAGCCTTCGCAGACGTAGCAGCTCCCGGCGGGGCGCATCTTGGTGCCGCAGGTGAGGCACAGCGGCGCGTCCGCGGTACGGCCCTGGTGGGACTCCAGCAGCTCGATCGAGCTGTGTGTCCCGGGCGAGCCGCGGCGCGGGACGGCCGGGCGGCGCCTGGGCCGTCGGCTCAGAGCGTTCGGCGGGCGGGGACTCGACCGGGGCGGACTGGGCCAGGACCTCCGGGTCCACCTCCTCGGCCAGCGCGCCGGGGTCCGCACCCGCGAGCTGAGCGCTCCGCTCGGCCGCCGAGAGGATGCTCATGTCCGCCCGCTGGTCATAAGGCAGGTGGTCCAGCGCCAGGCGGCGGAAGATGTAGTCCATCACCGAGCTGGCGATCCGGACGTCCGGATCGTCGGTCAGCCCGGCCGGCTCGAAGCGCATGTTGGTGAACTTGGCGACGTACGACTCCAGCGGGATGCCGTACTGCAGGCCGACCGAGATGGCGATCGAGAAGGCGTCCATCACCCCGGCCAGCGTGGAGCCCTGCTTGCCGAGCTTGAGGAAGACCTCGCCCACGCCGTCGTCGGGGTAGTTCGAGACGGTCATGTAGCCCTCGGCGCCGGCCACGGAGAACTTGGTCACCGTGGCGGGCCGCTGGCGCGGCAGCTTCCGGCGGACCGGGCGGTGCACGGCCTCGGCCGGAGGCGTGCTGGCTTCGTCCGCCACGACCTCGGTCTGCCTCTTCGAGACCGAGAGCGGCTGGCCGACCTTGCAGTTGTCCCGGTAGATCGCCAGCGCCTTGAGGCCGAGCTTCCAGCCCTCGAAGTAGATCTTCTCGATGTCCTCGACGGTCGCGCTCTCCGGCATGTTGACCGTCTTGCTGATGGCGCCGCTGAGGTGCGGCTGCGACGGCGGCCATCATCCGGACGTGGCCCATGGGGCTGATGGCCCGCTCCCCCATCGCGCAGTCGAAGACCTCGTAGTGCGGGAGCTTGAGGCCGGGAGCGTCCACCACGTGCCCGTGCTCGGCGATGTACTCGGTGATCGCCTCGGCCTGCTCGGGCTGGTACCCGAGGTTCTTCAGCGCCCGCGGCACGGTCTGGTTGACGATCTGCATCGAGCCGCCGCCGACCAGCTTCTTGAACTTGACCAGCGCCAGGTCCGGCTCGATGCCCGTGGTGTCGCAGTCCATCATCAGGCCGATGGTGTTGTGGCTCACCATGCCGTTCGCGACGTAGGTGACATTGTCCGGCACCGACAGGTCGTAGGTCGGCTGGACGCCACCGTCGTCATTGCTCGTCACCCGCTCGAACAGATAGCCCAGCGCCTCTCCGAGCCGCTGATCGAGGGTCTCCTCGAAGAGCCGCCTGCGCCAGCATCCGCGGAACCCCGCCGTGCTTGCGCCCTGACTGCTGCACGGCGTTCCGAGCGCGAATGGCCCTCCGGCACCAGCTCCGCCCAGTCCTTCCTCCGGCAGGAAGACGTAGTCCTTCTTCGCCGAAGCGTCCGGTTCCAGGCGGCGGCCAGCAGCTGCGCCTTTCGCTCGCCGATGAAGCCGACATATCTCGCTGAAATTCAGCGCATGATCGACATTACGCAGCCTGATCTGGCGGATCGGGCCGCCCCAGCCGCTCACCGTCTGTCCGGCGTCGTCGTGGCAAGACCGATCGCGAGCAGCAAAGTCCGGATCTCAGCCGCGAACGACTCATGTGCCGTTGACACGCTGGGCACGCCCTCCAGGACGGTCCCGTCGGCTTCGAAGAGGCCGCGCAGGAACGCGCTGTACACAGCCGGATCGTTCGCCTCCAGGACCGCCGACGGAATCCGGGGAATCCAGCCCTTCCCGGTGTGGCCACCTGCCGGGAGTTCCTTCGCGAATCCGGCCGCCTGCCACCAGCGGGCGAGCCGGACCGACGGAAAGCGTCACCTCCTCGTAGCCTTCCCGAGACGTCACCGACTGGCGAGATAGGCCGAAAAGCTCCTTCGCCAGGACCACGAGCCGCTCCGCCACATCTAGATCTGTGTCCGCGACGCACAGCCGGATGCCCTTTGCGTGCAGGCTCCCGTCCCCCATGAAATAGCCGACCAGTTCGGCAAGCTCAGGCGTTACTGACGTCAGGCACGCGTGACGTGGCGATCCCCGGTGTAGTAAGCCTCATCCAGAACTGGCAGCGGAACATGCCGTGGCTGCGCCGACCAGGGTGCCCATCTGGAGCGGCACCACGTCCCCCGGCGACACGTCCGCCAATCGCTTCCACACCCACGCACCGGTCGCCGGTTCCATGACCTTGACCCGGTGAGTCAGCGTGCCCTGGATGCGGTAGCCGCCCTCTGTCATGATCAGGCGCGTCGGTTCCTCACCATTGACGAAGAACTTCGTCGCCTGCGCGGGGTCCCTCATCGGTGGACACCCCGATGCCCAGGTCCTGCCAGCGGTCCCCCCAGACGTCGCCGAGCTCGGACAGGCGCGTGATCAGCCCCGGTCCGTCGTTACCAGGGTGTCCCCGGTTAGACATCCCGTTGGCGCGAGCAGGCTCGCCTGGGCGTTGCGGTAACCGTTCGCCTCGCCGATCCGGAGGCACTCCTGCCAGGTGGCGTTGGCGTCGGCGAGGATCTCACGATCCATCGACCCGACCGTCCGGATCCGGTCGCTGGCGTCGGCGTGCTTGCGCATGACCCGCTTGTGCCCGGCCGCGTTGCGCTCGTAGCCGTCGTACGTGCCCACTACCCCGGCCAGCTCGGCCGAGCGCTTGTACGCCGTGCCGGTCATGTGCGACGTGATCGCGGCCGCGATGGCCCGGCCACCGTCTGAGTCGTAGGCGTGCCCCGTCGCCATCAGCAGCGCGCCGAGGTTGGCGTAGCCGATACCGAGCTGGCGGTAGGCCCGCGTCGTCTCGGCGATCTTCTCGGTCGGGAAGTCCGCGAAGCAGATGGAGATGTCCATCGCGGTGATGATCAGCTCGGTGATCTGGCGGAACCGCCCGGTGTCGAACGTGTCGTCCGCGCGGAGGAACTTCAGCAGGTTGACGCTGGCCAGGTTGCAGGACGAGTTGTCCAGGTGCACGTACTCCGAGCAATTAGCTACCACGGTGCCGCCGACGATGTAGGAGTGGTTGCGCGGCTCGGTGAGGTTGTAGGTCGTTTCGAACCCCACTGACTCCCGCCGGACGAGGCGCACGGCGCGGTCTACGTTGTAGCAGCCCGTTGACTCCATGACCTGCGTCAGCTTGTTCCGCTTGCCAGGCAGCATGAATCCAATGAGGCGGTGGAAGTCCCGGATGGCTCCGGCGCTGATGCGCAGGTCATAGGACGGTCCGTCGGAACCATAGCTGACCTCGGTGCCGTCCTTGCGGGTGTAACGGAACGACGCTGTCTTCTTTGCGCTGGTCATGTAGATACGCGACGCGATCCCCAGCGAGGCGAGCAGCTCCTGGACACCAATGAGCAGCTCCTCAGACCGGCTGCCCAATCCCACGTAGCGCGTGCCGTTCGCATTCTGGTTGACGACGCAGCCGTCGGCGTCGAACAAGCCTCGCAGGAACGCGACAACAGAGTCTTCCGGCGCCTCGAAAACCGCCTCGGGGACGACCTTCTGCGCTGACCGTTCGCCGGAGACACCGAGCGCGCGCAGGAATTCGCTAAAGGCATGCCGGGTGGCCCGGAGCTGCAGCGTCCCGTTCGGCTGACGGCTCGGCTTGCTCTCAAATCCGGTGATCTTCGTCAGCAGGGTATGGTGCCGCGGGAGGACGACGCCCTGGTCCTCGGCGGAGCCGTACACGGTGACGGCCGCGTCGTCTCCGCTGTTGATGCATCCGTCGCCGACGATCCACCCCAGGTAGTGGGCGAACTCGGTGTCCCACTTTCTCGGCAGCTCCAGCGGCTTCCGCGAACGCTCGTA
Source organism: uncultured Actinomycetes bacterium (assembly GCA_963775825.1). Classification (GTDB taxonomy): domain Bacteria; phylum Actinomycetota; class Actinomycetes; order Streptosporangiales; family Streptosporangiaceae; genus Bog-532. The sequence goes on along the minus strand of CAVZKY010000045.1, from coordinate 81,935 downwards.
CTCGGCTACGAGCAGCGCCTCTGCCGGGATGTACGGGTCGGCCATCGGGCGCGCCGCATGGCGGATCGACCGGACGATCTTGTCGACAGCGGTGAGATCGCGCGCGTGGACCCAGCCGCGATTGGCCGTCCACACGCGATGGTTCGGCGTACAGCGCAGGCGCGAACCGTCGGAGAACCGTAGCTCCACGATCTCGTTCCGGCCGGTGATCATGTACCGCGTTGGCGTTGTCGCCGTAACGCGGTCCTGCGGGTCGTCCCCTGCGGTCACGTCGTTGGTGTAGACCGCGAAGCTCTCCTCATCGGCCGCACGGCGGACGAGATCTCCTATACGGACCAGACCTTTGTCGGTCACCACCCGCTGATCGGCGGGGAAGCAGGGGTTGCTCGCGGTGATCCGGCCGGACTCCGGGCAGGTGTGCCAGTCGTTGATGGTGCCGTCGTACTGGATGCCCGGGTCGGCGCAGTCCCAGGCCGCCTGGGCCATCTTGCGCAGCAGCCCCTTGGCCCCGACCCGGGACACAACCTCGCCGGTACGCCGGGCCAGCAGGTCGAAGTCGCGGTCGTCCTCTACGGCCCGCATGAACTCGTCCGATACGCGGATGGAGTTGTTGGCGTTCTGGTACTGGACGCTCACGATGTCCTTGCCGCCCAGGTCCATGTCGAACCCGGCGTCGCGCAGGACACGCACCTTCTCTTCCTCGCGCGCCTTGGTCTCGATGAATTCCTCGACGTCAGGGTGGTCGACATCGAGGACCACCATCTTGGCCGCTCGCCGGGTGGCGCCGCCGGACTTGATGGTGCCGGCCGAGGCATCGGCCCCGCGCATGAAGGAGACCGGGCCGCTGGCGGTGCCGCCGGAGCTGAGCAGTTCCTTGCTGGACCGCAGCCGGGACAGGTTGACTCCGGCCCCGGAGCCACCCTTGAAGATCAGGCCCTCTTCCCGGTACCACTCCAGGATGGAATCCATGGTGTCGTCCACGGCCAGGATGAAGCACGCGGAAACCTGCTGCGGCGACGTTGTGCCGACGTTGAACCAGACCGGCGAGTTGAAGCTGAAGACCTGATGGACGAGGGCGTACTTGAGCTCGTGCTCGAACACTTCGGCGTCGGCGTCCGAGGCAAAGTAACCGTGCTTCCGGCCGGTCTCCACGTAGACGCCGACCACCCGGTCAACCAGTTGCTTGAGGCTCCACTCCCGCTGCGGGGTACCCACCGCACCGCGGAAGTACTTGGTCGTGACGATGTTGGCGGCGTTGATGGACCAGAAGTCGGGGAACTCGACACCGCGCTGCTCGAAGTTGACCGTGCCATCGCGCCAGTTCGTCATGAGGACGTCGCGGCGCTCCCAGGTCACCTCGTCGTAGGGGTGGACGCCCTTCGTGGTGTGGATCCGGCCGATCCTGAGCCCCTTGCGTGCGTTCTTGCCCTTGGAAGCAGCGGTCCCGCTCACCGTCTCCGTCATGCCAAAGCCCCCTTCTGCGACCTCGCCCGGGCCGCTCATGCCTATTAGGTCTTTGCAGCGATCAACTGCGGTGGTGCCGCCGGCCACGATTGCGGGGCCGGCTCTTTCGTTACCTGCCTGGTACGTGCCCGGTACTTGGCTGGCCGCCTGGAACGTGTCCCGCGCTCTTCGCGCAGCGCCTCGATCTCTTTCTCAAAGTCCCCGAGAGACTCGAATCCCCGGTAAACAGAGGCGAAGCGCAGATACGCGACCTCGTCGAGGTCACGCAGCGGGCCGAGGATGGCCAGGCCGACCTCGTGCGAGGGGATCTCGGCACAACCCCTGGACCGCATCGCTTCTTCAACGCGCTGGGCCAGGATCGCGAGCTGGTCCTCGTCGACCGGGCGGCCCTGGCAAGCGCGCCGCACACCGCGGACGATTTTGTCCCGGACGAAGGGCTCCGTCACCCCGCTCCGCTTCGCCACCATCAAGATCACTGTCTCCTGGGTGGTAAAACGCTTTCCGCACTCGGGACATGCCCGGCGGCGGCGGATTGCTACGCCGTCATCGGCGGTGCGGCTATCGATCACCCGGCTGTCCGGGTGCCTGCAGAAGGGGCAGTGCACGCGACCAAACCTCCTCGCCGGCATCCGTCAAGCGTCCCCGCCGAGACACAAGTTCTGGACAAAACACATTGGTGTAACTACTAGATGTTGTGGTTACGGTAGACCACCACGGCAGATCCCCGCAAGTCCCATGACAGGTGTGTCCTGAAGCGCCGACAACGTAGGGAAAGCGAACCCCGTACGGCGTGTCGCGGCATCCGCACCCGGCACCGGCACCGGCACCGGCACCGTGGCATGATCCCATGCCCGGTTGGCCCGGTTAGCCGGATTGGCCCGGTTGCTAGCCTGACGGCACCCATAGGCGCTGCCCGGCTGTGATGTCGGCGGTCTTGAGCCGATTGGCCTGCAGCATTTCCTGGACGACGGTCCGCGTGTCGGCGTGCGGGTCCGCGTTCTCGGCGATCGACCACAGCGTGCTGCCCGGCTGGACGATGATCCGCTGGCCCGATCCGGTCGCCGCGTGGGCCGCCGCCGGGCTGCTGGCCTGGGCCGCGCTGGCCGCCGCCACGAACAGCCCGCAGGCCGCCACGACGGCCAGCGCCGCCACGACGATCCGGCCTCGCCTGGTGAGCCGGATCCGCCGGGAGGGGACTGCCCCCGCCGCCCGGGGCGCCGAGACCGGCCGCCCCACCAGGACCGGGCGCCCCAGCCTGGCGGGCACTGCGCTGGCGGGCATTGCGCTGGCGGGCATTGCGCTGGCGGGCATTGCGCTGGCGGGCATCGGGCTGGCGGGCCGCGCTGCGCTGGCGATCCGCCCGGCTCCGGGCCCCGGCGGGAGGCGCCGTACCGGTTACCTGCTGGACGAGATCAGGGACCCGGCCGGGCTGCGCCCGGCAGGCGCCGGGCGGGACGACCGGCGGGCGTAGGACTGGGACGCACCGGAGAAACGCTCTCCCCCGCCGGGAAAAACGCAGTCACCATCCGGCAGGACCGCCCTCTTGCTCGGAAACAGCGGATGTACGCCGCGCCGGGCCGGGCGGCCGGCCAGGCGGGGCCGTGGCCCCCGTGGTCCGCGGTCTGTATCCGCAGGGATCGCCCCCGACGGCTGCTGCTCCACCGGCAGAGCACTCATGCCGACCTCCTCAAACGTTCATTCGAATAACTCTGCTCGATCGTATACCTGTTCGATCGAACGAACCTACGACATCTTTGTACCGGCCGGGTCTGACATTTTGCCGACACGTCGAACAGATGTTTGAGATCGAGCAGCGCAACTACTACCCTCGGCTTCAGATAGGCAATAACCGGATTGGAAGGTCGACTGATGGACAAGGGCAGCACGGATAACACCGCAGAGGGGATGTCCGCCACCGTCGGCGACACTCCCCGGCCCAAGGGAAAACCAGGACGTAAGCCGAAGGGCACCGTTCCGCCCGTTGTCACGGTGACACCGGAAAGGCCGGAGCCTGGCCACGTGCTGACCTGGCGGCAGCGCAAGGTGCTTCAAGTCATTCGAGACTCGGTGCAGAAGCGCGGTTATCCGCCGTCGATGCGCGAGATCGGCGAGGCAGTCGGGCTGACGAGCACGTCGAGTGTTTCGTACCAGCTTTCGACTCTGCAGGCCAAGGGGTACCTGCACCGGGACGCTGGCCGTCCGCGGACCGTCGAGGTCCGGCTCCCGGGCCACCCTGCCGTCCGCCCCGAGTTCGAACAGGATGAGGAGGAAACCACCGAGGCACCGGTGGGGTCTTTCGACATCCCGTCGCAGGAAGCGGCGTATGTTCCGCTGGTCGGCCGGATCGCCGCCGGTGGCCCGATCCTGGCCGAGCAGCAGGTGGAGGATGTTTTCCCGCTGCCGAAGCAGCTGGTCGGCCAGGGTGAGCACTTTCTGCTTCAGGTCAGCGGTGACTCGATGATCAACGCTGCCATTACCGACGGGGACTGGGTGGTCGTCCGCTCGCAATCGGACGCCGAGAACGGTGAGATCGTCGCGGCCATGGTCGAAGGCCAGGGCGCGGAGGGCGAGGCGACGGTCAAGACCTTCAAGAAGAGCGACGGGCACGTCTGGCTGATCCCGCACAACCCCCTGTACGCCCCGATTCTGGGCGATGAAGCCACCATCCTGGGCAAGGTCGTGGCCGTCCTCAGACGCGTCTAGATCGGTCAGAGACCGCCTGCCCGCCGGGCTGATTGTCAGCCGCCGCCCCCCGCTGCGGGCGGTCATGGCCAGCATGCGCCGAGCGATGCGGCCGCACCCCGGCGGGGTGCGGCCGGCTTGGCGTCCGGCGCTGATCTGCCGGAACCGCCGTCAGCATGCTGAAGCCCGCGGGATGATGCCGGAGGCTTCAGCCAGTGACCACGTTGACCAGCTTGGGCGCGCGGACAATGACCTTCCGGATGGACTGGCCCTTCAGGGCACGGACCGCCCCGACCGCGGCCAGGGCCATCTCGCGCAGATCGGCCTCGCTGATGTCCGGGGGCACCTCGAGCCGGTCCCGGACCTTGCCGTTGACCTGGACCACACTGGTGACGGACTCGGTGACCAGCAGGGCAGGATCGGCGACCGGCCAGCCCGGCCGTGGCCACCGACGGGTCGTGGCCGAGCAGTTCCCAGCACTCCTCGGCCGTGTACGGCGCGAACAGGGACAGCAGCACCGCCAGCACCTCGGCCGCCTCACGGACCGCCGGGTCGCCCGCGCCCGGACCGGAATCGATAGCCCGGCGGGCGGCGGTGACCAGCTCCATCAGCCTGGCCACGGCCACGTTGAGCCGGTGGACCTCGACCAGCCGGGTCACGTCGTCAATGGTGTGGTGGGCAACACGGCGCAGAGTGACGTCGCCCCTCCCTGCGCCGGGCACAGCGGAACCCGCCGCGGCGACATCGGACGCGAGCCGCCACGCCCGGCCGAGGAACTTCACCATCGCCTCCGGGCGCACGTCGGCCCAGTCGATGTCGTCCTCCGGCGGGCTGGCGAAGACCATGGTGAGCCGGATCGCGTCCACCCCGTGTGCGGCCAGCTGCTGTCCCAGGTCGACGCCGTTGCCCAGCGACTTGGACATCGCCTTGCCGCCGTTGATCACCTGGCCCTGGTTCAGCAGCCGGGTGAACGGCTCGGTGAAGTCGACCAGGCCCATGTCGTGCAGGACCTTGACGAAGAACCGGCTGTACAGCAGGTGCAGGATGGCGTGCTCGACACCGCCCACGTACAGGTCGACCGGCGCCCAGCGGCGCACGTCTTCCGGGTCGAACGGGCCATCGGCGTACCGAGGCGAGCAGTACCGCAGGAAGTACCAGGACGAGTCGACGAACGTGTCCATGGTGTCGGTGTCACGCTTGGCCGGCCCGCCGCACTTGGGGCAGGTCACGTTCACCCAGTCGGTCGCCGCGGCCAGGGGTGACACGCCCCTGGGGACGAGATCCTGCCCGCGCAGGTCCGGCAGGACGACCGGCAGGTCCTCCTCCGGGACCGGCACCTCGCCGCACGCCGGGCAGTGGATGATCGGGATCGGCGTCCCCCAGAACCGCTGCCGGGAGACGAGCCAGTCACGCAGCCGGTAATTGACCGCGGCGTGGCCCAGGCCCTTCTGCTCCAGGATCGCCGTGATCCCCGCGATCGCCTCGGCCTTGCCCAGCCCGTTCAGCGGGCCGGAATTGACCAGCGTGCCGTCGCCGGCCGTCGCCACGCCGGAGACGGCCGGATCCGTCTGGTCGGTGGCCACCACGACACGCACGGGCAGCCCATGCGCCCGGGCGAAGTCCAGGTCGCGCTGGTCGTGCGCGGGAACCGCCATGATCGCCCCGGTCCCGTAGTCGGGCAGCACATAGTCGGCGGCCCAGACCGGGATCAGCTCGTCATTGACGGGATTGACCGCATGCACGCCAAGGAAGACGCCGGTCTTCTCGCGGCCGGTAGCCTGCCGCTCGATGTCGGTCAGCTTGCGGACCTCGGCCACATAGTTGCGCAGCTCTTCCAGCCGACTGGGCTCACACAGCTCCTCGGCCAGCGGTGAGTCGGCCGCCACGACGAAGAACGTCGCCCCGTACAGGGTGTCCGGGCGGGTAGTGAACACCGTCACCGGCTCGTCGCGGCCCTCGACCGCGAAGTGCACCTCGGCGCCCTCGGACCGGCCGATCCAGTTGCGCTGCATCAGCAGCACGCGCTCCGGCCAGTTCCCCTCCAGGGCCGTGGCGTCGGCCAGCAGCTGGTCGGCGTAGGAGGTGATCTTGAAGTACCACTGGGTCAGCGTCCGCCGGACGACCTCCGTGCCGCACCGCTCGCAGCGGCCGTTGATGACCTGCTCGTTGGCCAGGACGGTCTGGTCCTTCGGGCACCAGTTGACGTAGCCGTCCTTGCGGTAGGCCAGCTCGCGCTCGTAGAAGCGCAGGAACAGCCACTGGTTCCAGTGGTAATACTCCGGGTCGCAGGTCTGCAGCCGGCGCGACCAGTCGAAGGAGACGGCGTACCGGCGGAACGATTCAGCCTGCGTCTCGATGTTCGCGTACGTCCAGTCGGCCGGATGGGCGTTGTTGCGGATAGCCGCGTTCTCGGCGGGCAGGCCGAAGGCGTCCCAGCCGATCGGGTGCAGCACATTGCGGCCCAGCTGGAACCAGTACCGCGCGATGGCGTCGCCGATGGCGTACGCCTCGGCGTGCCCCATGTGCAGGTCGCCCGACGGGTACGGGAACATGTCCAGCAGGTAGGCGCGCTCGCGGGGGTCCGCTGGATCATCGCTCGCCCGGAACGGATCCAGTTCCGCCCACCGGCGCTGCCACTTTGGCTGAATCGCGCGTGGGTCGTAGCGCTGCGCCGCCTCGGCGCTCTCCGCCCCTGTCATCGTTTCCTCACACTCTTCGGTCCGGCCGCGTGCGTGCCATTGTGAACCTGGCCCCGTAATGGACGGCCCCGGCAATGAAAAGGCCCCTCGCGCACGAGGGGCAGCCACGCCGACAGAGCTCCAGTCGACGTGGCTAGATAAGAAGCAGCCGGACGCCACGCATGCGCTGAGGATAGCGCATGTTCAGGACCACCGCGGGAGGGGGCCGGGGCCCGGGCCGGCGGCCGCGGCAGAGACGGACGCCGGGCCGCCATGGGCCCGCGCCGCGGATCGCACGGCCGCGCGATGACCGCAAAAAACACTCTTCCCCGGAAAGGGCCATTGGCCGGCCTATTCTTCTGGTTACTGACGCTCCGGTAAAGGAACAGCGAGGCGCATTTTTATCGGACGAATTAGGCCGGGATACGCTTTCCGGCCATGCCACCCGGGCGCTATAACCGCGCGGCAACGCCTGCTGGCCGCAAGCCCCAAGGGCGAGTCTGCTCGCCGCGGACCTGGGCTACTCCGCCGGCCGGGGCGCGTATGGGCACCTGGGGAGCCCGCGGACCTGGGTGCAAGCCTGGCCGTTGCCCCGCACTGGCGGCATGTCAGGAAAAGCCACCACGCGGTATTCATAGGCGACATTGCCACGCAGAATTAAAATTGACGCGGGAATCGGTGAATCTCTTAATGGCCCTTGACCGAAATAATTCACGCTCAATACAGTGAGGACGGCCGGTGAACCGGCACCGGCCGCGGCCGGGACGTAACGGGTATCCGGCACTTTGTTGGCCAGCGCGTCAGCAAGCTTGAGGACCTGTGGCCCCCGGGCCTTATGGGCACGAGCGCCCGTGGGCCCGGGCAGGCACGGGACTGCAGGCACGGGAATGACTGTGCTTACCGTCAGGTACGTGCGGTCAGGGCCTGAGGCGCACATACTGCTTCCGGGGAACAATGGGCACTGGGGTTACCGCTGGATCAGGGCGTCCAGCCGCAGACACGGACGTCTTCGCGCTCCGCAGCCGGGACCGGCAGGCGCTCGTGACCATGCTGGAACGGATCGCCGCCATCGCACCGCGAATGCCCGGCCGCGAGCGGCACAATCTGGCCTGCCAGCTGGGGCGCGAAGCGGTGCTGCCCACCCCGCGGGCTACGGTCGACGGCCGGCTGAGGGCGTCCGGGGGTGGCGCGTCGTGGCCTGCGGGCGGCGAGCATCCTGACATGCCCGGGGACGGGCCCGCCGGAGCTCGCCGGGCTGACCCCGGGGCCCGGGAGATCCGGGTGGCCCTGACCGCGGTGAGCCCGGATCAACTGGCCGAACGGGCCCGGCGCGCCGCCGGCCTCGTGAACGTAGTGCGGTGCGGCGCGCTGGTCAGCGAGGCCGGGGTACACGTCTCCTGCGGCGCGGGCGGCCGGGTCGTGCTGGTATTCCCCGGCTGGGCGGCCGATAGCGGCATCGCCACGCCGAGGGCCGAGGCCGCCACCCTGGCCCGGTCGCTGAGCGTGCTGCAGTGGCTGGACGGACTCGGCGTTCAGGCCGATGCCGCGGTAGGCCACGGTCTGGGCGAGCTGGCCGGCCTGGTATGGGCAGGCAGCCTGTCCGCGGCGGAAGCCGCGCGGCTGGCCGCCCGGCAGGGCGAGGTACGCCGGGGCCTGGCGGCCCGGCGCGGGGCCATGGCGAGGTTGACCGCGGACGAGGCGGCGGCGCAGGCCCTGAGTGAGGCGTGCGGCTTGGTCATCGCGGCGTACGAAGGCCCGCGATCGCACGTGCTGGCCGGCCCGGCGGCGGCCCTGCGGAAGCTGGCCCGGCAGGCTCCGGCCGGCCTCAGCGTCAGCATGGTGGAAGCAGCGCACGCGCTGCACACCCCGGCGATGGCACCGGGCACTGCCGCGTGGCGCAGCGTGCTGGCCCGGGTCCGGCTCGGGCCGCCCCGGCGGCGGCTGGTGTCTACGATTACGGCGCGCGAGCTGACGCCGCAGGACGACCTCGCGGCCCTGCTGTGTGCGCAGCTCACCTCTCCGGTGCACTTTGCCGAAGCACTGCGGCTGGCCAGCGACGGCGCAGACCTGATCATGGTCAGCGCCGGGGACGCCACCCTCGTGGCGGCGGCGTCCGCCAGTGGCAGGCCGGTCCTGAGTGCCGGCCCTCAGGTCAGTGCCTGCCCGATCGGCGGGCCGTCGGCGGTGCGGGGCGAAGACGAGGCCAGGTCCCTCGCCGCCCTGTTCGCGGCGGGCGCCCTGCCGGGCACTGTCCTGCAGAGTCCCGGCGACGCGGAGCCGGTGGACATCTGGCAGGACGCGGACGGGGACGCGGACAGGGACGCGGGATTGTCCGCGCCAGACCTGGAGCCCGCGGGGATCTCCGCGTAGCTCCAGGCCTGCGGCTCAGGCCATAGCCGAGTCGTGCGCGGGCGGGGCCGTGCCGTCTCCGCTGCTGCCGTCCGCCGGGCCGGGCCGGGCGGGCGCCCTTGCTGAGCTCTGGTCCCAGGCGGAGGGCCGCGTCTCCCAGTTGGGCCGCAGCGGCATGCCGGACACGCCCTCGGCGGTCAGCTTGGTCCCCAGCACCTGGTGCAGCTGGATCTGGTTCCGGTCGAAACCGAGCCGCGAACCGGCCATGTAGAGGCGCCACACCCGGGCGGTACCCGGCCCGACTTCGGCGACGGCTTCCTTCCAGCGCGCGTCCAGGTTCTCGCCCCAGGCGGCGAGCGTCATCGCGTAGTGCTCGCGCAGGTTTTCCTCGTGCCGGACCTCGAACCCGGTGTCGGTCATCAGCGAGATCAGGTAGCCGGGACCCTCCAGCTCGCCGTCGGGGAAGACGTAGCGGTTGATGAACCCGCCCTTACGGGCGGCGGGCTGGGTGTTGTCCGGGTGGGTGATGCAGTGATTCAGCAGGCGGCCCTCCGGCCGGAGCTTGCCGAGCAGGAACGCGAAGTAACCCGGAAGCTGCCGCCTGCCGATGTGCTCGGTGAGCCCGATCGAGCTGACCGCGTTGAAGCCGGTCTCGTGAACATCCCGGTAGTCGAGGTGGCGGACCTCGGCCAGGCCGGACAGCCCGGCTTTCTCGATCGCCTCCTGGGCCCAGGCGGCCTGCTGTTGGGACAGCGTGACCCCGAGCGCGCGGACGCCGTATTCCCGGGCCGCGTGTATGACCATGCCGCCCCAGCCGCAGCCGACGTCGAGCAGCCGCATCCCGCTGCGCAGCCCGAGCTTGCGTGCGACCAGGTTCGAACTTGTACTCCTGGGCCTCTTCCAAGGAGGACTCCGGAGTCGGGTAACAGGCGCAGGTGTAGGCCATCGACGGGCCGAGCACCCACTCGTAGAAGCGGTTGGACACGTCATAGTGGTGCGAGATCGCGGTCGCGTCGCGGCCTTTGGAGTGCCGCCGTCCGGTCAGCCACTGGCGGCCGGGGATGACCTCCTGCGGCGGCGGAGCAAGCCGCGGGAGCAGGGTGCGCGGGCCGCCCAGCTCCCGGAGCAGCCGGAGACGCGCGGCCAGGTCGATGTCCACGGTCTGGGCCTTGGCCATCCGGGCCAGCGCGGTGTACATGTCCCCGTCCACGTCGAGGTGGCCGGACACGTACGCCCGGGCGAGCCCGAGCGCCCCAGGCGCCTGGGCCAGGTAGGACACGGCGACGGGCGACCGGACCGTGATGCGGACGGGTGATCCCTCCGCGCCCGCGCGGCTCCCGTCGTGCGCAACGAACTGGATCGGGGCGTCGGGTCCCAGGAAAGTCTCGAAAACTTGCGCCAGGGCCATTCTTGTCTCGCTTTCCTCGATAACCGTGGGCCGGGCCAGGGCGAATAAGGCGGGCAGGCGGGTCAGCGCCCGCGGACGCACTTGTCGTACAGGCCCGGCAGACGGCCGGCACTGTCGTATTCGCGCTTCAGCTTTTCGTGGGCCACACCGTTGTAGAGCCGGCTGAAGTCGTCCTCGGTGTAGTAGGAGGTCGAATACAGCGATTTATGGCCGCCGAACGCGCTGACCTCCTTTTCGATCAACCGGTTGTGGTAGCCGTCCGGACGGCCCGGGGGCAGCGGCACGGTGCCCCAGAAGCCGAAGTTGACGTACACCTCGCCGGGCTTCAGCGGATACAGCGGCCACTCGCGCGCGCCGCGCAGCCGCAGCGGGCACATCCAGACCGGGCTCATCCCAACCTGGTCCGCGAAGAAGGTGAGGAAATCCGCGGCGTGGCCGATGGGGATCTCCACGTCCTGGATCACCGCCTCGCGGGCCGGGCGCTGCCGGCCCTGATTCAGCGCGCCGGTCAAGCCGAGGCGGCGATCCAGCGCGACCAGCTTGCGGTACACGTCGGAGCGCCGGTAACGCCGCGGCCACAGGGCCCGGATCAGCGGCTTCTGCATCCCGAACGGCCGGGAGCACCAGAACCAGTCGGTGTCCCACCGCCACAGGTAATCACGGATGGCCAGGAAGTCCTCGTGCGGCCCGCGGATGGAGGTGTAGTAGATGTCCCGGCCGGTGTAGTCACTGCGCCAGGGCGCCATGTCGCTGAAGGCCCCGACGGTCAGGTAGAGCTCATCGGGACTGAATGCCACGCCGTCGACGAAGTCCGCACGGTGACCCTGGTAGGCGCCCTCGGCGGCGATCTGCGCGATGGCGGCCATGCAGGCGCCCGGGTCGCGGAACGGGAAGTGGCGCAGGTGCACGAACGGCCGGACCGGCTCCAGCTCGATGGTGAGGGACAGGGCGTAGCCCAAAGTCCCGTACGAGTTGGGGAAGCCAGCGAACAGGTCGCTGTGCTCGTGGCCCGGAGCCGCCGTGACCACCCGGCCATCGCCGGTCAGAATCTCCATCTCCAGGACCGATTCGTGCGGCATGCCGTTGCGGAGCGAGGTGGACTCGATGCCGAGCCCGGACACCGCGCCGCCAAGGGTGATCGTCTTGAGCTGCGGGACGACCAACGGCATCAGGCCGTGCGGCAGGGTCGCGTCGCACAGGTCCTCGTAGGTGGTCATGCCGCCGACGACGGCTACACGCGCGACGGGATCGACGCTCAGCACCTGGCCGAAGGCGGACACGTCGAGCCCGGGCCGGCGTTCGCCGGGCCGGCCGCTCGCTGGGTCCCGGAACCGGAACAGGTTGGAGGTGCGCTTGGCCAGGCGGACCGGCGCATCCGGCGGCGTCGCCGCGTAGGCCTGACGGAGCCGCGCGACCGCGGCCCGGTGCTCCGCCATGGCGCCGGGCGGCCCATCCTGGCGGGCGGTTTCCGTCATGCGCCCTCCTTCCTTAGGTACCACTGTGCGGCCCTGCGACCTAGTGCATCCCAGGTCGCAGGCCGCTACACCGGACAAACAGCTCACGCAGTTTATCTTGACGGGCCCGTCCGTCCAGGACAGTGCTCGGCCAGGCCGTCATTCCGGGGGCTCGGCGGCCTCCGGACCGGGTGCTTGATCGTCGGCGGCGTAGCTGGCGGCGACCTCCTCCGGGGTCATAGGCAGCCGGGCCAGGGACGGCGGGACGCCGGCGTCGATGGTGTCCCGCAGCAGCAGCGCCATCGAATAACCCGGGTCGGCGTCCAGGGCGCGGTCCAGGGCCACGTTGGCCAGCGCGCCGTTGCCGCCCTGCCACGCGGTGAAGGCCAGCAGCGCCGCGGGAGCGGGCAGGTAGGCGGGCTCGGCCCGGCGCACGACGTCGGTCCAGAGCCGGGTGTGGGCGTCGCGGAAATCGGGATCCATCCGGGCCCAGGCGTCGTCCCGGACAGCCAGCTGGGCCAGGGCCAGCGACAGCCACGCGACCTGGTTGTCGGTGGCGAACTTGCCGCCGCCCCGGTAGACGCGGAGGGCATCGGCCACTGCGCTGAGCCCCTCCAGCCGGACGAGGCGGGCGCGCTCGCGCGGGCGGCCCGAGCGGGCCGCGAGGTTGAGCAGGTCCTGGGCGTGGCTGGTGGCGCGGCTGGTCGCCTGCCGCATGGACTCGCGGGTGATCCCGCCGAGCGGAGCGATCGTGGCGGCCAGGGAAGCCCGGTCCGGCAGTACCGGCAGGCCGGCCGCGGCCATGGCCGCGGCAGCCGGATGGGCCGGGTCGAGGCGAACTCCCTCGGGCGGGCAGCAGGAGGGCTCGCGGCACAGGTAGGACCAGTAGCGGCCGTCCTCGACGCGCAGCGCGTCCCGCAGTTCCAGGCCGGCCTGCTTCGCCTCCGCCCGGATGAGGTCGATGACCGGGGTAACCAGATGGCCTGGGCCGTAACCGATGACGACCGCCATGGCCTGCCGCTGGCTGGTGAGGACGGCGATCGCGTGCTGGGCGATGGTGCTCGCGGCGGCGGCGGCCGGAGGGTCGGGAAGGTCAAAGCGGAGCGTGACGTGAACGCGGCCCTGCGGCGGCCCGGCGCCGAGCACGATCAGGCTCCTGGCCGGGATGAAGCCGAGCAGGTGCGGGACGACGGCGAGGACCCCGGCCGGGGAGCCGACGCTGACGGTGCGCGGCGGTGTGGGCGGGATAGGCGGGATAGGCGGGTTCTGGGGAGTGCTGGGGTGGCCCGGATGCGGGAGGTTGCGTCCCGCGGGGAGGTTTCTGGTCATGGGGCCAGGGTTGCGGGGGCGGGGGCGCGGGGGGCGGGGGCGCTGAGCGGGCTGTGGAAAGGGGAAGGAGCGTACACGGGCGGGAGAGGGGCCTTGACGGCAGGAAGTCAGTTGTGCTGCGGAAGCTGGTCGTCGAGGAATTTCGCCACGAGCCCGCGGATCACGGTCGCCATCGAGAACCCGTGCTCGGCGCACCACTCGCGGAGCTTGGCGTGCTGGTCGGCCGGAAACCGGACCGGGACCATCTGCTGGGGCGCTCCGGGCTGCTGAGCGGACGCCGACTTCGCCTCCTGGAAGATCCGCCAGATACCCGCGGTGGCGGTCCGCGGCTCCAGCAAGCCAGTCGCGCCCGGCAGCCGGTAGGGCCGCCCCCCGGCACGGAGCAGCCAGGCGAACACCTGATCCCGGTCCCCGGCCGGAAGCCGGTTGACGGCCTGGACGAGAAGGGTCACAGCGTCCTCGGGCTCACCCGGCGACGACTTCAGTTCTCCGCTCACGATCAGCTCCTGGTAGGCAGCCCACATCCGATATCGCAATAGATATCACACCCAGCGCCCGGCGGAGCCACCGCGAGCTGGCTGATTTGCTCGCCTGCCCCTCGGGCAGCAGCGGTTACGCGGTCAGCGTGGAACCGAGGGCCGGCTACCGGCACGCGATCGATGCGATATCCCGGGCCGCCAGGCCGACTACAGGGCCACGCCCAGCAGCGCATCGACCGCGTCCCGGACCAGGGTGCCGTCGGCCGCGTCGGCGGGTGCGGCGCGGCCGGTGGGCGGGCTCCCGGCGCGGCCGGTGGGCGGGCTCCCGGCGCGGCCGGTGGGCGGGCTCCCGGCGCGGACCTGTTCGGCAGAAATAGCCGCCGTCCACCGGTCCACCGCGGCCAGCGCGCCCGGCGCGTCCAGGTCATCGGCCAGCCGGGCACGGATCCCGGCCAGGGTGGCCGCCGCGCCGCCGTCCGGCGCCAGGCCGTCCCGGGCGGCCGCGGCAGCCGAACGCCAGCGGGCCAGCCGCTCACGGGCCTCGGCCAGGCCGCGGGCTGTCCATTCCCAGTCTTCGCGGTAGTGGTGCGCGAGCAGGGCCAGCCGGACCGCCATCGGGTCCTCACCGTCCCCCACCAGCCGGGAGACGAACACCAGGTTGCCCAGCGACTTGGACATCTTCTCGCCGTTGAGCCCGACCATGCCGGCGTGCGCGTACGAGCGCGCGAACACGTGCCCGGGATAGCCGGCGAACGCCACCCGGGTGTGCGAGGCGCTCATCTCGTGGTGCGGGAACACCAGGTCGTAACCGCCGGCCTGCACGTCGAAGGCGGGGCCCAGGTGGTCGGTGGCGATCGCCGCGCACTCCACGTGCCAGCCGGGCCGACCGCGGCCGAACCGCGAGTCCCAGGCCGGCTCGCCGGGCCGTTCTGCCCGCCAGACGACGACGTCGAGCGGGTCCTTCTTGCCCGGGCGGTCCGGATCGCCGCCGCGTTCCGCGGACAGCTCCAGCATCTGCGGCAGCGCCAGGTCAGGCACCGTGCCCGGGCCCGCCAGCGCACCGAAGTCCGGATCGGCGCTCCGCGCGAAGTAGATATCACCGTCCAGCTCATACAGCGCGCCCCGGTCGGCCAGCCGCTCAGCGAACCGCTCGATGACCGGGATCGCTTCGACCGCCCCGACCAGCTGGGCCGGCGGGATCAGCCGGAGGGCCTCCATGTCGCCGCGGAACAGCTGAATCTCCCGCGCGGCCAGGTCGCGCCAGTCCTCGCCGTCCCGCGCGGCCCGCTCCAGCAGCGGGTCGTCCACGTCGGTCACGTTCTGGATGTAGGTCACCGGCCGGCCCGCGTCCAGGCAGGCCCGGACGAGCAGGTCCCAGGCGGTGAACGTCGCCGCGTGCCCGATATGGGTCGAGTCGTAGGGGGTGATCCCGCAGGCGTAGATCGTGGCGGGATCCGGTCCTGCGCCGCCGGCCGCCGGCCGTATCTCACCGGTCGCCGTGTCCCGGAGCATCGGCTCGGATCCGCGTCCGGGCAGCTGGGGAAGGCTCGGGCGCCGCCAGGAATCCATACGCACAGGCTATCTTGCGTTGCCAGGGGACATCCGGCCCGCGGCAGGCGCCCCGGCACGGCTGGCGGCCAGGCGCCGGCCGCCCGCTGGGAGTCGGGAGCCAAGGTCCGCCGGGCGGCCAGCCGGGGGTCAGGTCGCTAGGGTCTCGGCCAGGTGCGGCGGCGTGCCGGTGCTGACGTGCGGCGGCGCCGGGGCGGCCGACGGCGTGGCTGCGGCCTGCTCGAAGGCGTAGGCCAGGGCGATCAGCCGGGACTCGCTCCAGCGCGGCCCCATGAACGAGATACCGACCGGCAGGCCCCACACATAGCCGAACGGCAGTGACACGGACGGGTACCCGCCGACGGCGGCGGGTGCGGCCGTGTGGAAGACGCTATGGTCGCCGAGCACGTAGTCGGTCAGCCAGGCCGGGTTCGCGGTCAGCGCGACCACCGCGTCCAGCCGGTGGGTGACCAGCGGCGTCTCGACCGCGACGCGGGCGAGCCGGGCGGCGTCAGCGCGCAGTTCACGGTAACCGGGGTCGGTGAGGTCGCCGCGGGTCGCTTCGGCCTGCTCCAACAGCTCCTGGCCGAAGCGCGGCAGGACGAGCTCCGCGTTGCGCTGGTTGAAGCTGATGAGCTCGGCGAGGGACCGGGGGTGGTCGCCCGGCAGCCCAGCCAGGTAGGCGCCGATGCTGTGCTTGAACTCGTGCAGCAGCGCAGCGAACTCTGGGAGTTCCATCTGGTTCACGCCCGGGAGCTCCACTGGATCGATCACAGTCGCGCCCCGCTCGCGGAGCCGCGTCACCGCGCTGTCCAGCACGGCGGCCGTCGTCGCGGCCGCGGCGGCCGATCCGTCCCGCCAGATCCCGATCCGGGCCCCGCCCAGCGCCCCGGGATCGCAGCAACTGGCGTAGTCGGCCGCACCGGGGCTTCGCCCGGCTGACGGGCGATTGTCCTGGCCGGCGGGATCCTCGCGGTCGGCAGCGGCCAGGACGGACAGCAGTGCCGCCGCGTCAGCCACCGACCGGGCCATCGGGCCCGCGGTGTCCTGGTCCGGTGAGATCGGCACAATCCCCGAGCGGCTGATCAGGCCGAGCGTGGGCTTGATGCCGACCACGCCGCACGCGCTGGCGGGACAGACGATCGACCCGTCGGTCTCGGTGGCCACCGCGAGGGGGGCCAGGCCGGCCGCGATCCCGGCCGCGGACCCGGAACTGGAGCCGGACGGGTTCCGTTCCAGCGCGAACGGGTTGGCGGCCTGGCCGCCCAGCGTGGACCAGCCGCTGGTGCTGTGCGTGGACCGGAAGTTCGCCCACTCCGACATGTTGGCCTTGCCGATGATCACGGCGCCGGCATCCCGCAGCCGGCGCACCAGGAACGCGTCGCCGCCCCGCGCGTGCAGCAGTGCGGGCGAGCCGGCGGTGGCCGGCATCCCGGTGGTCTGGATGTTGTCCTTGACCAGGATCGGGATGCCCTCCAGCGGGCTGCGCGGGCCGCCTTCGGCGCGCACGGCGTCGCTGGCCCGGGCCTCCGCCGTGGCGTCCGGGTTGACGGTGATGACCGCGTGCAGCGCGGGGTTCAGCCGGTGGATCCGTTCCAGGTAGAAGGCGGTGATCCCGGCCGACGTCAGCGTCCCCGCGGTCATGGCGCGCTGCAGGCCCGCGGCTGACGCGCCGCCGGTCGCGACGGACCCACCACCGGGCGGCCCCCCGACAGCCGCGCCTCCGGGCTGGCCGCCGACAGCCGCGCCACCGGACGCGGGGGCCGCGCCGGAAGGGTTTCCGGGCTCGGCGGGGGTCTCCGGCATGCCGGCAGAATAACGGGGATCAGCCACCCCTGTTGACATCCTCCCGCCCTGAACTGAACGGCGGGGCTTGCGCCCGGTACGGAATTGGTCAGCCGGCGCCCAGCCTGTGGCTACAGATGCCCCTGAGCGGCGTGCAGCGAGTGGGAAAGACCGGGCAGGAGCAAGTAACTTCCCAGGATCAGGGCCATCAGGGACACCACGGCAAACAGAAAGACCCAGGCCCCGCCCGGCACGCCGGTCAGCAGGGTCAGCTGGTCGGCATCGGACGCCAGCGTCCCGCCGCGCCGCCGCCTGCTCTGCAGCTCGAAGACCGGGCGGACGCCGCCAAACAGCAGGAACCAGGAAAACAGGTAGGCGAACAGCTCCTGCGCCTCGGCCGAGCCGAAATGGCTGACTCCGAACACGACCGCCGCGGTGGCCAGAACCGCCAGCACCCCGTAGGCGTTCCGGATCGCGACGAACGCGACCGCGAGCAGCACCAGCACCAGCCAGAGCAGGAACGTCGCGTGCCGGGCGGCCAGCAGCCCGGCCGCCCCCAGACCGAGCAGCGATGGGGTCACGTATCCCGCCGCGGTGGTCAGAATGAGGCCCGGGCCGCGGGACCTACCACGCGAGGACGTTACTCCCGAGGTGTCGGAGTGCAGCCGGATGCCGTCGAGCCGGCGCCCGGTAGCGAGGGACACGGCGGCGTGGCCGCCCTCGTGCGCGAGGGTGACCACGTTCCTGGACACCTGCCAGGCGCGCTGGCTGAGCACGATGACCAGGGCGCATGCCGCGGTGAGTAGGACGAGCCAGGTGGCGAGGACGGGCGCGGTCGCGGTCACGTGATCCCACAGCCGCGCGAGCTCGGTCACGGGCCGGTCCTCGCGGTCGGCCCGGTCCTCGCGGTCGGGCGGGACCTCTCCGGCGGCCTCGCAGTCATGGGCGAAGACTAGGCGAGCCGGGCGGCCAGGGCAGCCGGAAAGCGGCAGCATCCAGAAACCTGGAAACAGCCAGCCATCCACGGCAGCCGGCGGATCAGGGCAGCCGCGGATCAGGGCAGCCGGCGGATCAGGGCAGCCAGGAGACGTGACCGTGCAGTTCCGCGTAACCGATGAACGCGCCCATGTCGATCAGGGTGTGCGCGATCACCATCGGCATGACCCGGCCCCAGCGCCGGTAGCACAGCCCGAAGATCACGCCCATCACCGCATTGCCGATGAAGCCGCCGAAGCCCTGGTAGAGGTGATAAGAACCGCGCAGTACGGCACTCAGCGCGATGGCCCGGGACGGCCGCCAGCCAAGCTGCTCGAGCCGGCGGAGGAGGTAGCCGAGGACCACGGTCTCCTCCAGGATCCCGTCATGGGCGGCCGAGAGGATCAGCACGGGGATGCGCCACCAGACGTTCGGCAGGCTTTCCGCCACCACGTTCAGGCTGAAGCCAAGGTGGTAGGCGGTCAGGTAGAGGGCCAGGCCGCTGCCGCCGATGAGCGCGGCCAGCGCCGCGCCGCGGAGCAGGTCCTGGCCCGGGCGACGCAGGTCAAAGCCGATGACCGAGGGCGTCTCCCCTTCCCTGGCAAACAGATAAAAGACGAGCACCACCGGGGCAAAGTCGATCGCAATGCTGGTGAGCTGGAGAATGAGGTCGAGCACGGGGCGGCCCGGGGCGAGCGACCCGTTCAGCACCGCCTGCTGCTTGCCGAGCGACTTGCTCGCGGTCAGCGAGCCGATGAGCTGGATCAGCGCGTACAGCCCGCTGGCGCCCAGGGAGACGGCGAAGACCGAGAATATCTCCCAGCCGATCAGCTTCCTGCTGGGCGCCGACCAGGCGTCGGTCCCGGCGGAGGTCCCCGCGGGTGTCCCCGGGGCCGGAGGCTCCGGCGGCTCGGTGGCCGGGGGCTCGGCGGTCTGACCGTAACTCATCGATGGCACTCTAGCGCCGGAAGCTGAGTGGCCGTCCTAAGCCAGCAGGCCGTCGAAGTCCCCGTCGGCCGCGCCGCCGATGAGCGCCTCGATCTCGGCCCTGGTGCAGATGAGGGCCGGGCCGTCCGGATCGCTGGCGTTCCGGACCGCGATTCCGCCGCCGGCCAGCCGGGCCAGGTCTACGCCGGTCCCGTCCGGCATGGTCGGCTGCCAGCGCAGGCCGTCGAGCTCCCGCGCGGGAATACCGTTGTACGGCTGGCCGGAGTCGGCCGCGCCCGGGGACGTCGTCAACTCACAGTTCCTTGAGGATCGCGGCCAGGATGTCCTGCGTGCGGTCCGGCGCGGTGGCCTTGACGCTGAGACGCTCCATGACCTCGCTGTACCTTTCCAC
The DNA here is from genome assembly GCA_963775825.1 of uncultured Actinomycetes bacterium. Lineage (GTDB taxonomy): Bacteria > Actinomycetota > Actinomycetes > Streptosporangiales > Streptosporangiaceae > Bog-532. The sequence goes on along the minus strand of CAVZKY010000045.1, from coordinate 62,445 downwards.
GTCTTCCCGCTTATCGAGATACAGCGCGCCGGTGAGCTGCTCGATGTAGACGATGTTGGCCATGTCGGCCTCCGGGAAGCGCATGATCGTGAACGCACCGCCCTCGGCGGCGTGGCCGCCGAAGGTGAACGGCAGCACCTGCAGGGTGATGTTCGGCTCCTTGGTCGCGGCCATCAGCCGCTCGACCTGGCCCCGCATCACTTCCCGGCCACCCATCGGCCGCCGCAGCGCGCCCTCGTCGACGACGGCCCACAGCCGCGGCGGGCTGAGCCGGCTGAGCAACTGCTGGCGGCGAGTGCGCAGGGCGACCCGGCGGTCCACCTCGCCGGCGGGCGCGGCCGGCTGGCCCTGCCGGACCACGGCGCGCGCGTACTCTTCGGTCTGCAGCAGGCCCGGGACGAACTGCACCTCGTACACCCGGATCAGCTCGGCCGCCTCTTCCAGCCCGACGTAGATCTGGAACCAGTCCGGGACGACGTTGGAGTACTTCTGCCACCACGCAGGTGAGTTCGCCTCGCGGGCGAGCGAGATCAGCTGGGCGCGCTCGGTCTCGCCGGCCACGCCGTACAGCTCGAGCAGGTCAACGACATCCCGCTCCTTGAAGCTGACCCGGCCGAGCTCGAGACGGCTGATCTTCGAACCCGAAGCGCGGATCCGGTAACCGGCGTCGTCGCGCGATATACCGCGCGCTTCACGCAATTTCCGTAGCTGCGATCCCAGAAGTATCCGCAAGACAGTCGGGCCGCTGCCCGGATGACTGGGTATCACCTCCGCGACCCCCGGCATGGCGCCATTCGGGCCCGGGTTCCGCCGTCGGCGGCCGTGCGTTTCCGGGCCAGGCACCGTCGGCTGACCCCCCATGCCGACATCTGCTCACCACCCACCTCAACTGCAGCTAGACCGACCATGCACGTGCATCGTCCCTTGCGGCTGCAAGGTGTACACGGCATGATACCGGTCACGCCCACAATTGCACGACCTCTGGCCATACCCTGCGGCACCAATCGTTTGCAGCAGTGCAGCGCCACGCCGCGGGCACGGCGAAATATCCGGTGGATATCGTTTCCCCGCCGCCTTCGGCCGCTTCTGGCGACCGGCGCATTGGGCTACTAGGCTGCAGGCGTATTAACGGGGCGACTGCCGTGCGGCCCCCGCCGGCACGCTGTGCCCACGCACATATGCGAGGGAGCGTAAATGTATGAGAATTACCCGTCTGCTGCAGGCGGGAACCAGATGCCGGAGCCCGCGCCGCCGTCGGCTCCGCCAACTTCGGTGCAAACCGCGGTGCGGCTCATGTACGCGGGCGCCGTCATCAGCGCGATCAGCTTCATCCTGGGGCTGGCCACAATCAGCAGCTTCAAGCACTCGCTGAAGAACAAATACCCGAACTACACCAGCCAGCACATCAACAACCTGGTGACCGTCGAGATCGTGGTAGTCGTCATCGCCGGCATCATCGGGGTCGGCCTGTGGGTGTGGATGGCCCGGATGAACGCCAAGGGCCGCAACTGGGCGAGGATCACCGGGACCGTACTCTTCGGCCTCAACACGCTGGACCTGCTCGGCGTATTCGCCCGGTCGGCCAGCGCCATATCGGCGGTGTTCGGCATCGTGATCTGGCTGGTCGGGCTGGGTGCGGTGATCATGCTCTGGCGCCGCGACTCGACACGTACTTCAAGCGGCAGGAGATCGTCTACTAGGGCATCGCGCCGCCCGTTCAGCGCATCAGGGAGTGGCAGGCAATCGCCGCGGCGGCCACCACGTTGAGCGAATCGACCCCGGCGGCCAGCGCGCCGGGGTGCATGGGAATGCACACAGGCGCGTCAGCCTCGTGGAGCCACCGGGATGACAGTCCATCGCCCTCGGTGCCCAGCATGAGACCGACTCGCTCGCCGAGCGGGACTTTGTTGAGCCGGGCGGCCGATTGATCGGGAGTAAGAGCAAGGAGCCGGAATCCCGCCGCGCGTAGCTCGGCCAGGCCCCCGTACCAATCGGTCATCCGCGCGTAGGGGATCGCGAATACGGCCCCCATGGAGACCTTGATGGCGCGCCGGTAGAGCGGATCCGCGCACCGGGGCGACAAGATGACGGCATCCACGCCGAGGGCCGCGGCGCAGCGAAAGATCCCGCCGACGTTGCCATGATCGATGATGTCCTCGAGCACCAGGATCCGGCTCGCCGGCCCGGTGCGCTGCGACAGCGCCGCCCACATTGGCGTGCCCGGCCATGTCGGCCAGGACCGGGGTCCCGGCCCGGCCCAGCACCCCGGCCACGGCCGGCAGTGGGCGCCGGCTCATAGCGGCTAGCGCCCCGCGGTGCACGTGATAGCCGGTCAGCCGTTCGGCCACCGGCTCGGGAACGACGTAGGCCGGGGCGCCGCACGCGGCGGCCAGGTCCGCCAGGTCGGCCAGCGCGGCGGCCTTCCGCTCGGTCGCGAGCAGCGAGCGGACAGCGTAACCGGCCGCGGCCGCCCGGCGAATGACCTTTTCCCCCTCGGCCATGAAGAGACCCTGCTCGGCCTCCAGGCTCTTGCGCAGTTCCACATCGGTCAGCCGCAGGTAGTCCGCGAGGCGCGAATCCCCGTCGTCTGGCACGAAAGTGAAATGTTGCACCTGAACAGTGTGGAGTGCTGCGCAGGGTGTGTCGACCCGGACGTTTCAGAATGAGATTTATACCCCGAGTTCTGCTGGTCAAAACCGATATTACCGATCTGTCCCCTATGGACTATTCGGCCCTTATGACGTAAGCAAATGGGATAGGAGGTCTAGACCGTTTGGGGAGTGGGGCTGTGGTTGACGCATGGATACCGGGCGCGCGGTGCATTCGGGCCCAGGCGGACGGCGGGTCGCTGCGAGGCGGCGCGCCACGCGTGGTCTGGCAGGCACTGGGCGCCGATCCACGACTGATCTCGGCTCACTCCGCCGCGCAGCGGCTCGATCAGGAGGGGCGGCCGCCGCACCTGGTCTGGAACCCGCTGTCCGGTGGGATTACACAGCTCATCCCGGCTGTCCGGGCGGCCTGCCTGCTCGGCGCCCCGGAGAGCCTGGACTGCGGGAGCAAGGGGGCGGCGCAGCAGCCTGCCGCGGCCAACCGGCAGGGGCGGCTCTGCGTCCAGATCGCGGTGGTGGCATCGGCGCGGGAACCGTTCACCGACCGGCCGATGCACGGGGCCGAGCGCATTCTGGACTGGCTGCAGGCCTGGGCCGTACCGTGGCGGTGGCCGGCCGGGCGGCCGGCGCCCGTCGCCCAGGCCCGCACCACGGAGCGCCGCCAGGCGCTGTGGGCGCTCGGCGGCCACTTCGGCGCGTCACAGATCCCCGACTGGGATGCGGCCGGGCCGGGCCACATCGACATCAACTTGCTCGGCATGTCCGGGCCCACGTTCCGCCAGGGCCTGGCCCGCCGCCGCAAGACAAGGCCCGGCATGGTGAACCGGAACCACCGGACCGCACTGGAGTCCAAGCTCGGCCGGAAGATAGAAACCGGCGCCGCGGTCGCCTCGCTGGCCGACGCGCCGTACTGAACGCCGGCAAACCGGTTTGACACGCGCCGGGCGGATCGGGCCACATTGGGGCATGAGTACCGAGAGCACCATCCTGCCCTCCTCTTTCGGCCACCTCCCGGACGACGCTGCGCCGGCACCGTGAGCGCGGCAAGAGCGGCCGGGACGACCTGTACGCCGTCCTCGACGCCGGCCTGATCTGCCATCTGGGCGTGGTGGTGGACGGCGCGCCGCGGGTGCTGCCGACCACCTACGCGCGAGACGGTGACGTGCTGTACCTGCACGGCTCCTCGGCCAACGCCGGCTTCCAGGCCGCCGACGGCACGGAGGTGTGCGTGACGGTCACGCACCTGGACGGCCTGGTGCTGGCCCGGTCGGTATTCAGCCACTCGGTCAACTACCGCAGCGCGATGATCCTCGGCACGGCCGTGGTCGTCCGCGACCAGGACGAGCGGATGGCGGCGCTGCGCGCGATCGTCGAGCACCTGGTGCCCGGCCAGTGGGCGGCGGCCCGGCAGCCGACGGCCAAGGAAATGGCGGCCACTTCGGTCCTCTCGCTGCCGCTGACCGAGGCGTCGGTCAAGGTGCGGGCGGGCGGCCCCGCCGATGAGCCGGGGGACATGGACCTCACCGTATGGGCGGGGGTGCTGCCCGCGTCGGTCACGTTCGGCCCGCCGGAACCCGACCAGGCGCTGCGCTCAGACATCATCATTCCTGCACACGTCACTGGTTTCCCGGCCACCCGCTGCGCGGGCCCCGCGAGCTGATGAAACCTGCCCGATTGATGGCAAGCCGGGCCGACACAGCGCAGATAAGGGCCTAACCTGGGACGATGAACGATCGGTTGGTATGGATTGACTGTGAGATGACGGGACTCGATCTCGCCCGCGATGCTCTGATCGAGATTGCCTGCCTGGTGACAGACGGCGAGCTGAACATTCTCGACGACGGTGTTGACGTGATCATCAAGCCTCCGCCCGAAGCGGTGGACCAGATGAGCGACGTCGTCCGGGAGATGCATACGAAGTCGGGGCTGCTGACCGGGCTCGGCCAGGGCATCACGCTCGACGAAGCGCAGGACATCGTGCTGAGCTACATTCAGCAGCACGTCAGCGAACCGCGCCGGGTGCCGCTGTGCGGCAACTCCATCGCGACCGACCGCTCGTTCATCGCCCGCGACATGCCGCAGCTCGACGCCTACCTGCACTACCGGATGGTCGACGTCTCCAGCATCAAGGAGCTGGCCCGCCGCTGGTACCCGCGGGCCTACTTCGCCAGCCCGGCCAAGCGGGGCGGCCACCGCGCGCTCGCCGACATCAAAGAGAGCGTCCAGGAGCTGCGCTACTACCGCGAGGCCGTCTTCGTGCCCGAGCCGGGCCCCGACACGGCCACCGCGCGGCAGATCGCCGCCCGGCTCGGCGGCGAGCCGCCGGAAAACCCGCCCGCCTAGCGGAGTCGACTCCGGCGGCCAGGTACCGCTATAATCTTGTAGCCGCGTGAGCCCGTCCCGGGAACGCGCGGCTTTCGCCTGAGTCCCCGGCGGCTGGTAAGTTCAGCATGCCGAACGGGGTGCGGCGGCGATGGTGGGTGTAGCTCAGCTGGTTAGAGCACCAGGTTGTGGTCCTGGGGGTCGTGGGTTCGAATCCCATCATCCACCCCATCGAAAGCGCAGGTCAAAGGCTCGGCCGGGATGACGGCCGGGCCTTCCTGCCTGATCGGCGTCCGCACGGGGTAGCCGGGGCTAGTGATGCGGCGTATAGGGCACCGGTGCCGGGAGCTTAGCGTCCTCGCGGACCTGGACCGCGAATCGCTCGATTGACACCAGCGCGCTCGCCACGTCTTCGCTCTGTACGTCGAAGGGCATCGAGTGGATCGTCTCTCCCTCGACCGTAGCCGCATCGGCCACCTTCTTCATCGAGTCGGCGTCGTCAGCGCGCAGCCCGACCTCGGTCAGGGTGTTGGGCAGGCCCACGCGGGTCGTGAACTCGATGAAGTCACGGATGTCGCTCGTCGGGGCGCCCTCGAGGACGAGCTGCGTCACCGAGCCGATGTTGACTTTCTGTCCGTGCATCAGCCCGTGGGTCATGGGCACCGCGGTCAGCCCGTTGTGGATGGCGTGCGCGGCCGCGAGGCCGCCGGACTCGAAGCCAAGGCCGGACAGCAGCGTATTGGCTTCGATCACCTTCTCCACTGCCGGCGTCACCTGATTGTCCATAACCGCGTCGATGGCCGGAGCGCGCTCTCCCACAGCACGTCCCAGCTCAGCTGGGCCAGCGCCGTGCCGGTGACGGTGGGCAGCCCGCCTGCCATGGTCTTCGAGTTCGACCGTGCGGTCGCGCGGGCCTCCAGCCAGGTCGCCAGGGCATCGCCGACCCCGGCGATGAGGAACGCGGCCGGAGCGTTGGCTACCAGTTGCGAGTCGACCAGGACCAGCTCGGGATTGCGGGGGAAGAACCGGTACTCCTCGAACTCTCCTTCCTCGGTGTAGATGACGGACAGCGCGCTGCATGGCGCGTCAGCGGACGCCACGGTCGGGCAGTTGGCCCAGCGGATCCCGGCCAGGTACCCAGCCGCCTTGACCGCGTTGATCGTGCTGCCGCCACCTAGCGCGACGGCGATGTCGGCGCCCGTCTGCTTGATGACGCCGGCGAGCCGGTCTACCTCGCGAGCGCTCGGGTTGCCGTTGAAATTCTCGCGGTGCAGCGGCAGCCCGGCTGCCGCCAGAGACGGCCCCGACATCATGCGCGACGAAACCCCACACCAGGTCGTCGGCCACCATCAGCGGTGTCGACCCGATCTGCTTCACGTACGCCCCGAGCTCGTGATCGCGCCCTTGCCTTGGACATAACGACTTGGACTGATCACGGTGCGAACTGCTGGTCCCATGAATCCTCCTGACACCAGCCCCGGCTATGGACCGGGAATTCGAGGGCGTCAGAAGTATCGGACCCGGTTACCGACATGATCACACAATATGCCGGGAACGATCTCGGCAGCGAGTACCGGGCGGCCCGCTACGACGGCGGAGGGGTGGGAGGGTGCGTCGGCGGTGGCGTTACCGTATGGATACGCGCTCGGCGGAGCCGTGGGAGTGTGCGTCGGCAGCGCCGTATGGGAATGCGTTGGCGTAACGATGGCCGAGCGCACTGGGGTGGCCGAGGCGGCGGGCTTCGGCGGGCTCGACGACGAGCTGGAGCTGCATCCAGAGATCGCCGCACCAGCGACCGCGGCGGCAGCGACCATTCCGTAAAGCATCGCTGTACTGCGCATTTTCTTCCCCCCAGCGCGCAAACACATCCCCAGCGCGAAAGTCAGCTGTCCGGTCCCGGGCAGTGTTACCCCTGAATTTCGACGCTTTCACCGCGATTGCCCGATTGCAAGCATTCTCGGCCATTATCCTGGCTTTTCGTCTCCGCTTTTCGTCTCCGCGGTCGGCCGCCAGCTCAACCGGGCCCTGGTACGCCCTCGCCGTGCGGCTGCAGGCCTGACCGCGATCGGGCGATGTCTTACGGTGAGCTTTCCGCGGGCCGTCCGCGGGCGCTGACCAGGATCAGCCGGTCGCCGCCGGCAAGCTGTGCAGCCGCCGGGGCGTCCGGCGCCAGCACCTCATTCCCCCGCACTACCGCAATGACCACCCCGGCCGCGTCGCCTGCCGGGGCGCCCACCTCAGCCTCGGCCACGGGCCGCTCCATCAGATCCAGGCCACGACCGTGGTCCAGCAGATCGGCGATTACCCGGCCCGCGGCCGGCCGGATGGTGGAGATCGCGAGCATCCGCCCGGCCGTGTCGGAGGACACCACGACATGGTTGGCGCCGCTCTCGCGCAGCAGCAGCTGGTTCTCCTCCTCCCGGACCGCAGCGACGATCATCGCGGCCGAGTTCAGCTGGCGGGCCGTCAGGGCGATCAGGACGGCAGTATCGTCCCGGTTCACGGCGATAATGACCTGGCTGGCGCGGCCGATCTCCGCGTGGCTGAGTACAGCCCGCCGGGTTCCGTCACCTCCGACCGCGACCAGCCCGGCCGCATTGGCCTCAGCGACCGCTTCAGCGGCGGTGTCCACGATCACGATGGACTCGTTCGGCACCCCGGATTCGCTCAGCGTCCTGGCGACGCTGCGGCCCTTGGTCCCGTATCCGATGACGATCGCGTGACCCTTCACCTTCGACCTCCATCGGGTAATCAGCCAGTTGGTTCGAGTCCGCTGAGTAAGCACCTCCAGAGTGGTGCCCACGAGCACGATCAAGAAAATTACCCGGATCGGGGTTATCAGCACCACGTTCACCAGCCGCGCGGTGTCCGTGACGGGAACGATGTCGCCGAAGCCGGTAGTGGACAGCGTTATGGTCGCGTAGTACACGGAGGCCAGAAGCGACAGCGGCTGTCCCGGATGGGCAGCGTCCCGGTAACCGCCGCGGCCCAGGTACACGATCACCGCCGAGGCCGCGAGCAAGCCAAGAGCCAGCAACATCCGGTTCGTTACGGAAGCGAGCGGGGGTGGCCTGCCGCGACGGCATCGACACGCTAGCCGCCGATGCCGCCGGATCAGCGTTGTTGGCCATGGGCTCTTCCATCAACTCACCGCTTACCGGTGACCTCTTCGTTGTTCCGGGCTAATGCGGCAAACACTCGCTATCGCCGGCTGCTGGAACCTCATGGCGTCTCCCTCCATTGCCCGAGGGCTCACCGGCCGGGGCTCGCGGTGGGCCCGTGCGCCCGGGATCAGCAGGCTGCGCCATCCCGGCCAGGCGGCCCGACATGGTGACGGTCCGGTCCGGCCAGGACACCGCGGGCGCCCGGCCGTCCCATAGCGAAATGTGCACAGCAGGTAGCGGGCTGTGAACCGAATGGTTAACCCGGAATATTACGGCCTGGCTGGCCTGGCTGGCCTGGCCATCGGCCGGCGTGAACCAGAACTCGTCGGAGCATCCGGTCCGCCGGTGCCGGACCACGGGGCTGAATGGGCCGGCCGAGGCAGCCATCGCGGCGAACGTCTCGTACCCGGCCAGCGCGCCGAGCATGGCCTGCGTCCGGCGCAACAGCGGCCGCCGGCAGAAGGGAGTGCGGACGGGCATCCGCACGCTCAGCCCAACCAGGACAATCCCGCCGGCGACGAGGCCGGCGAGGAACCAGCCCCGCTGGGACGCCGCCGCGGCATCGGCCCCGACCAGGGCCGCCGCGCGGCGCCCGCGGCGAACAGCAGGGCGCCACGGGCCACCGAACGCCAGGTGGCCGAGTCCGCCGCCGTATCTCCTGTTGCGCCCCACCGGATACAGCCGCAGCCGCCCGGAACCCGCTTGACGAGCACGTATCCAAGCAGAGCGCAGAACACAGCCCCGAGCGCGGCCATGCTGGCCCCGGCCACCGCTGGATATGCTCCGCTGCAGACGAGCACGCCTGCCGCGCACTCCACGCCCCCGGCGGCCCAGGTGAGGTGTCTCCACCGGTGCCGCGGCATCCGCAGCGCCCGCCTGATGGCCGTGCCGTCATCGAGGCCGCGCGCGGCGCGATACAGCTTGCCTGCCCCGGCCACGGCGAGGGTCGCGCCGCAGCTGACGGCACAGCCAGCGATGACGGACGCTGTGACCTGACTAATGCTGATCACCCAGCCTGGTTCTAGGGGTAGGAGATGAGGCGGAAGCAGTAGTCAGCCGTATCGAATCCAGGGGCGCCCAGATCAAGGTCGACATTCGCCGAGTAGCCGCACGCGGTCTGCTCACCGAACTGCCAGACCTTCGTCCGCACCGTCGGGCATTCCTCCGGGTCCCAGCGGGGCGGCCGGGAAAGGCTGCCGCACGGCTCACCCTCGTTCGACCAGATGGCGCTGGGGACCTCGACACCATGCGCCTTGGCAATGGTCGAGCAGTTGGGATAGGGCGCATACGGGTTGCAGTACAGGCCGGGGTACAGCGGATAGGTGCCGAGACCGGCAAAGTTGTAGTCCGCTATATAGCGTGCCCAGGCGTTCCAGTAACTTGAGCTCAGAGAGGTCGAATACTCCTGGTCAAGCCAGCAGTAGAGCCGGTTGTTGACCGGCAGATTGAGCGGGCCGACCGAGTGGTAGGCGGAGAGCATAGCCGCCGCGAAAGCCTGCGCGTCGGCGTGGCCTTCTGCCGCGGAGCCACTGAGCCGGGACTGCGCGGGAGCGGAAATGCAGCCGATGTGCGGGCCCCCGCTGTCCCAGGCTCCCTGGCTTTCCCTGACAGCATCGTCATTGAACAGGTCGGCGGCTGGCGATGGGGTGAAGTAGCGAATCCAGAATTTCGGCGCCCTGCCGAATTCAGCGTGCGCCGACGCGTAGGTGTCTTGTATCCGCCCTGCCGTGTCGTATCCCGTCATGCCGGGCTTTTCCGTGGGGTTACGTACCTGCGTGCTTTCGGTCCGTCAGAAAACAGCGGACACGTAAAGGCTGGTGTCCGCGGTTCCGAGGGGGATCAGGGAAGGAGAGAAGAACGCAAGCCGCGGGCTCTCCGGCCGCACCGCGAGCAGGGTCCCGCTGGGCATCTGGTAGAGCCCCGCGTAGTGGCGGCCCTCGCTGTAGGCCGCGGTAAGCCTGCCGGAAGCCACCTCGTAGGCGGACAAGCCACCGGTGGCTACCGGGCCAAGGACGTAGAGGGTCTCCCCTTCGGCTGAGAGCACGGCCTTGTTCCAGGGTGCGCCGAGCGGCGACGCAGGAGCCGGGAACTCGATATGGGCGTTGACGCCAAATGAGCGCGCTGGATTCCGCGATCACGGCGATGCCGTCCCCCGGCTTGGCCATGAACACCGTGCCGTCCGCGCGGGCCTGCATGGTGACGGCGCTCGGCTTGGCGCGCCTGCGCCCGAACGCCGCGATGCTCAGCTCGGTCACCGCTCCGGTCTCGGTGGCGCAGACCTGGACGTCGCGGCCCCTGACCAGGCGGGCCACGTCACCGCTGGGCAGGGCCAGCACAGGTTCCCCACCTGGCCACGGCGCGGGGGCCTGGACCGAGAACCTCGCCGTCGCCGAGCCCAGCGGGAAGGCGCTCAGCCGGGACAGTGGCGCCTGGGCCCGGATCTCGGCCCGGTCGCTTGGCTGCGGCTCCCGCGTTGTCCAGAGCAGGAGATCCGAGCCAGTGGCGACTGCGGTGGACAGCGCCAGAGCCGGTTCGTCGGACAGATGGAACGGTCCCGTGAAGGCGCCGCTGTCCTGATCGAAATAAGCGAGCGCATGATGTGACCGCCAGGTGGTCGCCCACCGGGCGGTCACGCCGCCGGAAAGGGCGTCCCGCTTGGACACCAGGCGGCGGGCGACGGGCACGGTAATGGCCAGGACGACGGGCATGATCGCAGAGCCAGCGGCGAATACCGGCGTCACCAGGATGTTCGCATCATTCGGCACGCCAGCTACGGTCACCGACCCCTGCCGGGCGATGGCAGCGGAGGTGGAGTCGAGCAGGGTCAGGGTCACTTTGGCCCCGTCGGGCACCGTATCCACGGTGGCCAGGGCCACCCGGGCCTGGTCCGGCGACGAGACGGGGCGGCCGCCAGCCCGGAAGCGACCGGGACCGCCCCCGGCGAGGACGCTGTCCGCGACACCGGGTCCGTCGCGGCAGCGAGGGATCCGCTTGGCGCTGCCCCCGGGGCAGGCGTTCCGTACACGAACACGAACCGGGAGGCGGGCTTGGCAGGCGGGACAGGCCGGGCGCCAGAACGGCCGCTCAGGCGCAGGTCCGGCAGCGCGAGGAGGGCGCCGACGCCAACCCCGCCCGCCAGTATCTCGCGGCGACTGAGCCCCGGCTCATAACGATCGATTCTGGGCGAATCGACTTCTATTCCTCGCCTTGGCCAACGCACGGTTATATGCCCCCGCATTTGTCCCGGACCAAGCGCTTCCTGAAAACAGATCCTGGCCCTCTTGTTTCGCAAGCGCAAATTACTTGTATCAAGGCCCAGATAAACCCGCCGGCGCCCATCAAACTGTGCCGTACTGGTCGATCATGATCTTGCCGCCACCTTAGCGGCATCGTTGCTCAAGATGAGTCATTGGCACTGTGACACGCCGTGACCTGGTGATTCCCGCCAAGGCGGCAAGATGCCGCATCACCCGGGCTGCCCGGCCTTCGCCGGGTGATTCCGGTTTAGCGCATCCGGATATCTCACCCTCAGCCATTATCCAGATACCTGGAGTGAATTTTGCTGGTAAATCACGCTTCCCCGCCGGTAATCAGTCTCCCCCTGGCCTTGCCTGGCAACGGAAGTAGCTCGCGGACTGATCTCCCTGGTATTCCGGGGCGGTACCGGTAAAATCTCCGGCATATGGTTCACGGCCGCAGGGGGCGGTGCGGGTGACGGGTGGGCGGGCAACCTCCCCCGCCGGGGCACCTGAATGCCGGCGGGGCAGATGAATAGGGCGCTGGAGCGGCTGGGTGCCTTTGCCGCGCGGAGGTCGTGGATCGTCATCCTCGGCTGGCTGATCATCCTGGGCGGCGTCCTCGGCGCGCGCCAGGCCTTCGGCGGCGAGTACGTCAACGACTACACGGTCTCCGGCTCCGGCTCAGCTACCGGCCTGGACGTCCTCAACAGCACGTTCCCCCAGCAGGGCGGGTACGCCGGCCAGATCGTGTTCCACGCCACGAACGGGACGGTCTCGGCGCAGCAAGCGGCCGTGAACCAGGCCAGCAGCAACGTCGCCAAGCTGCCGGATGTGATCAGGGCGACGAGCCCCTTCGCCTCGCCGAACTCCGGCACCGTGTCCAAAGACGGCACGATCGCCTACACCAGCGTCGCGTGGAACGTAAACCCCAGCTCGCTGGACAGCGCATACCTGGACAAACTGAACAACGCGGTGGCGCCGGCCGAACGCGGGCCTGCAGGTCGCGTACGGCGGCGGTGCCGGGCAAATCGGCCAAACCGATCATGATCTCAAGTCCGAGGTGATCGGGCTGACCTGTGCGCTGCTGCTGCTGCTGTTCATGTTCGGCTCGCTGGTCGCGGCCGCCATCCCGCTCGTTACCGCGATCTTCAGCGTGCTGGCCGGCCTGTCACTGCTCGGAGTCCTCGCCTCGGCCATCACCTTCCCGACCACCGCGCCGACCATCGCCACCCTGCTCGGCCTCGGCGTCGCAGTCGACTACGGCCTGTTCCTGGTGGCCCGCCACCGCGAGCAACTGGACGCCGGGATGGACGTGGTTGATTCCGCCAGGCACGCCGAAGGAACCTCGGGCGCGGCGATCGTCGTGGCCGGCGCACCGTGGTCGTATCCATCCTCGGCCTCTACGTCTCCGGGGTGGCCTTCGTCGGCGCCCTGGGCCTGGCCGCCGCGATCGTGGTCGCCGTCACCATGCTGGCTGCGCTCACCCTGGTACCCGCGTTCATGGGGGTGGCGGGAGAGAATGTCCGGGCGCCGACGGCCCGGGTGCGAGCCAGGCGGGCGGGCCTGACCGCGCGCAAGCAGGCGGAGCAGACTGCCACGGTCACCCGGGAGCAGCACGAGGACAGTGCGTTCGCCCGGTGGGGGCGGAAGGTCAGTGAGCGGCCGTGGCCGTGGGCGGTGGGCAGCGTAGCGGTGCTCGTCGTGCTGGCGATCCCGCTCTTCTCGATCACGCTGGGCCAGCCGGACAACGGCACGAATCCGACCTCGGAGAGCAACCGCCAGGCCTATGACCTGCTGTCGCAGGGATTCGGGGTCGGCGTCAACGGGCCGCTGGCGGTGGTGTTAAGCTGCCCAACCAGTCCAGCTCGGATAATCAGTCCCTGCTGAGCACGATGCAGAAAAATGTGTCCGCGACCGCCAACGTCGCTTCGGTGACGCCCGCGCAGGTGAACTCGGCCGGGACCACGGCGGTGTTCAGCGTGATCCCGGGCACCCGGCCGCAGGCCAAGCAAACCGAAGACCTGGTGCCAGTACGCGATGACGTCCTGCCCAGTCGCACGTGACGAGCTACGTCACCGGCACGACCGCAGCGACCGTCGACTTCAGCGAGCGGATCTCCGGCCGGATCGTGTGGCTGATCATCGTCGTGGTGGCCATCGCGTTTCTCCTGCTGACGGCCGCGTTCCGGTCGGTGGTGATCGCCGCCAAGGCAGCCATCCTCAACCTGCTGTCCATCGGCGCGGCCTACGGGGTGATCGTCGCGATCTTCCAGTGGGGCTGGGGCGCCAGCCTGATCGGCCTGCACACGACGCTGCCGATCCCCGCGTACGTGCCGATGCTGGTGTTCGCGATCGTCTTCGGCCTGTCCATGGATTACGAGGTATTCCTGCTGTCCCGGGTGCACGAGGCCTGGGTGGCCACCCATGACCCGCGGCGCAGCGTGGCCATCGGGATCGGGGAGCACGGCCCGGGTCATCACCACGGCGGCGGCCATCATGGTGGTGGTCTTCGCCAGCTTTGTGATCAACATTGATCCGACGGTGAAGATGCTCGCGATCGGCATGGCCTTCGCGGTGCTGATCGACGCCTCGCTGGTCCGGATGATCCTGGTCCCCTCGGTGATGACGCTGCTGGGTGAGCATGCCTGGTGGATGCCCGGCTGGCTGGAGCCGATCGTGCCGAACCTGCAGGCTGGAAGGCAGCGCGCCAGCGGCGCCAGCCGAGCCCGCACCGCCCCCGAAAGCGGCCCTCTGACCGCCACCAGAGGGCCGGCGCAAGGCAACTGGGGCGCTCGGCCAGAGCGTTCGCCGGCCGCCTTATTCGGGTCCCCGCAGCGCCTGGAGAGCGGCCTGGAAGTACTGCAGGCGAGTCTGGAGATTGCTGGAGTATTGGCCGCCAGGCGACATGCCACCGGTCTGCGTCGCGGACCGCAGGGCCTGGAGGGAAGCGAGCACGTCGTCGACGCGGGCACGCTCATCCTCGGTAGGGGCTGCCTCGCGCAGCGCGTACAGCGTCTGGGTCAGATCATCCGCGCGGCGCTGGATATCGGCCCAGCGGGCGGCCGCATTCCCGGCACCGTAATGGCCCGGCAGGCTGGATTGGCCCGGCAGGCTGGCGGCGTAGACCGCATCATGCAGGGCTGGTCCCCTCGCGAAGGCATCCACCTCCATCGCCCGCCAGGTCCGGTTTCCGCGGCCCGGCGGCGGGCGGCCTGGCTGATCAAGACGACCAATCCGATGATGACGACCACGCCGAGAAGTGCCCACAGCCAGAGCAGGGTCCCGGCACCTGATGCGGGCGACGGCGAGCCGCTGACCGTGGGCGTCGGCGCGGCACTGGTCGGCGTCGCGGTCACAGTCGGCGGGGTCGTAGCGGGGGTGGTGGCGGGGACCGATGGCTGGACGGTGGTGGGGGCAATGGTGGTGGGAGCGGCGGTCGGGCTGGCCCGGAGCGACGCTGGCGTTGCTGTCCGGGGACGTGCGGGCGCCTCCGGACGGCGACAGCCTGTCTTTGATGTTGCTGGCCTGCGCGCACCCCGCGGCGATGCTGGCCGCCGCCAGGAGCGCGATGAGCAGCAGGAGTGCCCGTCGCAACCGCCGCGCGAATGTGTCCTTGATCCCCGCCCCCACGGGGGAAGCGTCCCCGCTCGCCGACGTCCCGTCAAGCCCCCGCGGCGGCCTGGATCGGTTCGTGGGAGGCCGGCCGGTCGGCGGCGTACGCGAAAATCGATCACCCCTGTTCGCTGAACAGCCAGGGCGGCTAGCTTGAGAGTCGCGCTGTCATTACTGGCCTGGGGGGTCCCGGATGACCATTGCCCCGTCGGCTGAGTGGCCATCATGGACCTGAATCGCGGGCTGGAAGACCTGGTTGCCGTGGCGCTGGTGGCCGCGCTGGCGCCGCTGGTGGTCGCCGCGCTGCCGGGGCCGCGCATTCCGCAGGTGGTGATTTTCCTCCTCGGCGGCGTGCTGATCGGCCCGCATGTACTCGGCGTGGCTGAGACGTCCAACATCCAGCCGCTCGCGAACATCGGGCTGGGCTTCTTGTTCCTGCTGGCCGGTTATGAGCTGGATCCCGGCTGTTCCGGCGACGACCGGGCGAGCTGGCCATCACCGGCTGGCTGATCTCGGCCACCCTCGCCGTAGGGGTAACCGCGGGGCTGGCCGCAGCGGGTTACATCAGGGACTATGTGCCGGTCGGGCTGGCTCTCACCACCACGGCACTGGGCACCCTGCTGCCCATCCTGCGCGACAACGACATGCTCGGCGGCCGGTTCGGTGAGTACGTGTACGCGGCCGGCGCCGTCGGGGAGCTATTCCCCATCGTGGTCATCGCGGTGTTCC
Source organism: uncultured Actinomycetes bacterium (assembly GCA_963775825.1). Taxonomy (GTDB): domain Bacteria; phylum Actinomycetota; class Actinomycetes; order Streptosporangiales; family Streptosporangiaceae; genus Bog-532. The sequence goes on along the minus strand of CAVZKY010000045.1, from coordinate 46,771 downwards.
TGACCCAACGGGGCCATTTCGTGGCCTTGGCCTCGGTGGCAGCGGTTGGGGTACTCGCGCTCGCCTTGTCCGCCGTACCCTGGCCTGCCCGGAGCAGCGCCGTCCAGCGGATCATCCGGGAAGGCCAGGACGCGACCGGGCAGATCACACTGCGCTGGGCCGTGGTGTTGCTGTTCCTTCTGCTCGCGGCCGCCAGCCAGTTCGGCCTGGATGTGGTACTCGGCGCCATGCTCGCCGGACTGCAGCCGCTGAGCTGGACCCGCCGACTCAACGTAGACACCAGCGGCCTTGAGAATAAATTCGACGCCGTTGGCTATGGCGTATTCATTCCAATTTTTTTCATCTCCTCGGGAATGACCCTCGATCTGAAGGCGATCGGCCAGGATCCGCTGCGCCTTGTCGTTCTCTTCCTGCTGCTGCTGATCGTCCGCGGCGTGCCCTCGCTGGTGATCTACCGGCGCGCCCTCGCGACCCGGCAGCGGCTAGAGATGGTGTTCATCACGGCGACCTCCCTGCCCCTGCTGATCGCGCTGGCCGAGATCGGTGAGCACGATGGGGTCATGCTGCCCGCCACCACCGCCGCCCTGGTCGGCGCGGGCGTGCTGTCGGTCCTGGTCTATCCCCTTATCGCGGTGGGGCTGCACCGGGTCAGCGCCGCTCAGTCCCACCGATCTCGGGATTACCCCGGCGGAGACGGCCGCCGGGACCGGCGCATCACCGGAGATTCCCGGCCCGTCCGGCCAAGACGGCTGAGACGGCTGAGACGGCCTAGACCGGCTAAACCGCCTAGACCGCCGAGACGGCCGAGACGGCCGAGACGGCCAAGACCGCCGAAACCGCCGAAACCGCCGAAACGGCCGCGAGACCGGCCAAGACGGCCAAGACGGCCAAGACGGCCAAAGGGCTTTAGCCGCGGACATCAGCCCCGGCGGCAAGCCCGCGACCGGAACGGCCTCCGCCACGGCCGCGATTAGCGGCACGCCATTAAATGAAAATAGCCCCGCGGCAACCCGGAGAAATGGTCAGCCGATGGCCGGCATCCGGTAGGTACGGAACCGGGTCCCGGTGAGTGCGTGCCGGGCCCCGGGCACTGAATGCCTGGTTCGGGCACGTCAGCGAGCCCAAAATCTGGACACGCAATAGGCGGACACGCCGCGCGCCTGCGTGACAGCGGGAATTTTGCGCATTAGCGTCGCGAAACGGTCCAGGCGTATCACGGTCTTACTTCCGCTGGTCAGCGCGGCGGGACGCGGAGCACCGGCTACGTTCACGCGTCCGGGGTGCTGGCCCGTCGGCGAGCGGCCGTGCGGGCGGGGGCAGCGGTGGGGGGGGGAATAGTGCCCGAGCCAATTCAGAGCAGTCAACGATATATGCCCGGACTTGATGGGCTGCGGGCCCTTGCCGTGCTGGCCGTCATCGCGTATCACCTGCACCTGGGCTGGGCTCCGGGCGGAATGCTGGGGGTAGGCGTGTTCTTCACCCTCAGCGGCTACCTCATCACCGACCTTCTCCTGGGCCAGCACGAGGCAACGGGGACGCTCCAGCTGGCAGACTTCTGGCGCCGCCGGGCCCGGCGGCTACTGCCCGCGCTGGCCGTGCTGCTGGCGGTCGTCGCGGCCTGGGTGACGCTGCTGGACAGGCCGCAGCTTTCCGCGCTGCGCGGAGTCGTCGTGTCCGCCCTGGGCTATGTCACCAACTGGCGGCTGATTGCCCAGCACAGCTCCTATTTCGCCCAGTTCGGGCCGCCGTCACCGCTCGGCCATCTGTGGTCGCTGGCAGTAGAGGAGCAGTTCTACCTGGTCTGGCCCTGGTTGCTGTGGCTGGGGCTGCGCTGGGCCCGCGGCCGGCCCGGCACCCGCAGCAGGCTCGCGGCGGCGACCATGCTGCTGGACTCTTCCCGCGATCGAGATGGCCATGCTCTACCGGCCCGGCTACGATCCAACCCGGATTTACGACGGCAGCGATACCCGGGCCTTCGCGCTGCTGATCGGGGCCGCGCTGGCCTTCCTATGGCCGAGCCGCCACCTCCGTGGCGGCATCACGTGCGGGGCGCGCCGGATTCTGGATGGCGCGGGGGTCACCGGCCTCGCGGTCATCGTGGGTCTGATCTGCTTCACCAATGAGTACTCGGCGTTTCTCTACCGGGGTGGAATGGTCCTGCTTTCGGTGGCCACGGCCCTGGTGGTGGGCACGGCAGCGTCTCCGGCGAGCAGAATCGGCCGGGTCCTGGGCTGGGGACCGCTACGTTGGCTCGGAGTCCGCTCATTATGGCATCTACCTGTGGCACTACCCCATCATCGTGCTGACCACGCCCGCCAGCGGCCGGGATACGCTGGCCCGCGGTGCCTTGCAGGTAGCGGGCAGCATCGGCGTAGCGGAACTGTCGTGGCGGTACATCGAGGAACCCGTTCGCCGGGGAGCCATCGGCCGGTGCCTGGTCCGGGCCCGCGCCGCGCGGTGGGACCTGCGGGCGGCGGGACGGCGGGTGTGGATTCCGGCCGCGGGCGCCGGGGTGGTGTGCGTTCTCGCCGGTGCGGGCCTGACCGGAGCCGTGCCGGTGAAAACGGCCGCGGCCAGCAGTTCGCCGCACCCGGTCGTGGCACACGGGCTACGTCGCACCGGCGGGTCGCAGCCGCGGCCACCAGCGGGCCGACCCGCTCGTCATGCCGGAGCGTCGTGCACATCGGAGACTCCACCTCCGATGGCCTCATCTCACCCAATTACCTCCCCAACCCGCGGCAGCGCATCGCGGCACAGTACGCGCAGGTCGGCGCGATCAGGCTGATCACCGAAATTTCAGGCGGCCGGTCGATCGTCGAGACCATCGACCAGCAGCCGAACGCGTACGCCGTCGCGCAGCAACTCGTGGCAGCTGGCTACCGGGGCTGCTGGGTGCTTGCCCTCGGCACCAACGACACCGCCGACGTCTACGTGGGCTCGGCGGTCAGCCAGGCGGCCCGAATCCATCGGATGATGGCGGTGATCGGCAACCAGCCGGTCATGTGGGTGAACGTCGGGTCGCTGCTGACCAGCGGGCCATACGCGGAAAGCCAGATGCAGGCTTGGAACAGCGCTCTGCTCCAGGCCTGCACGCGATACCCGGACATGCGGGTCTACAACTGGGCTGCGGATGCGCAGAGCAGCTGGTTCATCGCCGACGGGATCCACTACACCTCAGCCGGTTACGCCGCCCGTGCGCATCTGATCGCCCGGGCACTCGCGGCTGCCTTCCCAGCCAGCGGCCAGCGCGGTCGACCACGCTCGGGTTGCCTGATCTCTTAGCCGGCCTGATCTCGGCATGACCTCGGAGCCTGCGTCGGCCGGGGGCATGTGCAGTGCGGCCATCGGCTTGCCTTCATCAGCGGGAGCGGGAGTGGAGGCGGGACCGGGAGCGGGACCGGAGGCTGGAGTGCGGAGCGGGCTGCGGCAGAGCGGGAGCGGAGGCGGGGACGGAGGCGGGAGTGGGACCGGAGACGGGACCGGAGGCGGGAGCGGATGCGGGCCCGGCCAGGGCCGGGGCCAACGGCGCGCCGGCGCTCGCGGGCGGGACGTAGCGGCCACCGCGAAGCAGGGACGCGAACGCGGCCAGCACCGACAGGCCAGCGGCCACCGCGAAGACCACCGTCAGGCCGTGGTGGAACGGTGCCGAGATGAGGTCGGGGAAGAATTCGCGGCCGGTGAGGACCCGCTGATGCTCGGCCGGCAGCGACGACAGCGCATGGGCCGACGCCAGCAGATGCTCTACCGGGTTGACCCCCAGGACCGCGGCGAACAGCGACGAGACCGGGGGCAGCGAGCCGATCTGCTGGGCCAGGCTGTGCGCGACGCCTTGGCCCTGCAGGCCGCTGGTCAGCGTCTTCGGCAGGGTGCTGGCCAGCCCGGCGATCATGAGCGAGAAGAACACGCCGACCGACAGGGCCGTGCCCGAGTTCTGGAACGTCGAGCGCATGCCGGACGCCGCGCCGCGCTGCCTGGCCGGCACACTGCCCATGATGGAGGAGGAGTTGGGCGAGGCGAACATGCCGCTGCCGATCCCGTTCGCCGCGATGAGCAGCGCGAAGGCCCAGTACGGGAAGTCCACGGGCAGCAGCATCAGGCCGATGAAGCTGCCCCCGAAGACGACCATCCCCGCGGTGGCGATACCGCGGGAGCCGAACTTGTCGGACAGGTACCCGGAGACCGGGCCAGAGACCAGGAAACCTGCGGTGAGCGGCAGCAGAAAGATGCCTGCCCACAGGGGCGTGTCGCTGTAGCCGTAGCCGTGCAACGGGAGCCAGATGCCCTGCAGCCAGATGATCAGCATGAACTGCAGGCCGCCGCGGGCGATGGAGACGGCCAGGCCCGCGAGGTTGCCGCCGTGAAGGCCCTGATGCGGAACAGGCTGAGCTGGAACATCGGCTCGGCGATCCTGGTCTCGACCACGCCGAACACCACCAGCAGGGCCACGCCGCCGATCAGCCCGGCGAGCACCCAGGGGCTGGTCCAGCCCATGGTGTGGCCGCCGTAGGGCTGAATGCCGTAGGTGACGGCGACGAGGACGGCACTCAGGCCGACAGCGAAGGTGATGTTGCCCCACCAGTCGATCCGGGCGCGGTGCCGCTCCCCGTTGTCCCGGAGCCGGAGGTAGGCCCACACCGTGCCGTAGATGCCGACCGGCACGTTCACCCAGAACACCGCGCGCCAGTCGATGGCCGCGAGCAGGCCGCCCGCGACCAGCCCGACGAACATGCCGGCCAGGTCGGCGATCTGGTTGGTGCCCAGCGCGAAACCGCGCTGGTCGGCCGGGAAGGCGTCGGTCAGGATCGCGGCCGAGTTCGCCATCAGCATCGACCCGCCGACGGCCTGCAGAACCCGCCAGCCGATCAGCCACATCGCCCCCCGGCCGCCGTCGAACGGGTCGAACGACAGCAGGATCGAGGCGGCTGTGAACACGACGAAGCCGGCGTTGTAGATCCGGACCCGGCCGAACATGTCACCGAGGCGGCCGACGTTCACGACCAGCACGGCTTGGACGAGCCGGTATCCCATGATCATCCACAGCAGGTAGCTGATGCTGCCCGGCGCGAGCGGGTCGAGGTGGATGCCGCGGAAGATGGCCGGCAGGGCGATGATGACGATGGACCCGTCCAGGGTGGCCATGAACATGGCCGCGGTCGTGTTGGCCAGTGCCACGTATTTGTAGCGATCGCTTTTCGCCGTCGCGCTGGACGGATTGGTCATCAGGGTCGCGGCGTCGATCCTCCGGTCTTCGGGCCGGGGAGGAAACGCCGCTTCACCTCCCCGGAATTGTCGGTGGTATTCGATAGTGTGTTCGTATGTCCCGGTATCGGCTGCTCCCGCGCGACGCGGGGCTCGAACCGCCGCGGCCGGGCGAAGCACGCGATCGCCCGGCTGCGGGCCCGCGAGACGGACCGGCGCAGGGACTGGGCCGAGAAGATCAGCACGGACATTGCCCGGTGGTTCAACGTGATCCGGGTTGAGGACCTGCAGATCTGAAACATGACCCGGTCCGCGAAAGGCACGCCGGGTGATCACGGCCGGAACGTCCGGCAGAAAGCCGGGCTGAACGGGGGCATCCTGGGGTCGGGGTGGGGCCTGCTTGTGCGCCGACTGCAGGACAAGGCGCCCAGCCGGGTGGAGAAGATCAGCCCCGCGTTCACGAGCCAACGGTGCTCGGCATGCGGGCAGGTGGACCGGGACTCGCGTCAGAGCCAAGCCGTGTTCGGTGCACTGCCTGCGGTTTCGCCTGCCACGCGGACATGAACGCGGCCATCAACATCGCGGCGGGGCACCCCACCGCCTCCCCAGCCCACTTCATGCGCGAGGAGGCGACGGGGCAGCCCGGCCGGTGAACCGCGAACCTCAACTGCTGCTCCAATCGGCGTAGTAGCTGGAATCCCCGGCCTTCAGGCGGGGGAGGATGTCAAAGGTGCGCTCCTGGTTCTGGCCGGGCGTCCGCATTAGATGCTCTGCGCCAGCCGTTCGAGCAGTGGCGCGGCCGCCATCAGTTGCCCGATCTCCGCAGGTGAGAAACCCGCGGCGAGCGCCTTCGCCAGCCGTTCGGTCCGCGCGTTGCGCTTGTTGTGCACGAGTCGCCGCCCAGCGCCCGTGATCGACAGGACCACCCGCCGCCCGTCGTCCGGGTCGGGGTGCCGTTCGACCAGGCCACGCGCTTCCAGTGCGGCGAGGGTCGCTCCCATCGACTGCGGGCTGATCTGCTCCAGCTTGGCGAGCGCGCTCGAGGTGGCCGGGCCGCCGCGGTACAGCCGGGTCAGCGCCGCCGACTCCGGCAGCGTGAGCTCACCTTCGGCAGGCGGCTGGCGGAGCCGCCGCAGCAGCAGGCCGATGCTCTCCCGGAGCGCCGCTGCGACGTCGTTGACATCGAGGTCTTCGGACATACCTGAAGACTAAGCTGATAAGAGCAGGCTTAGCAAACTGATAAGGCCAGACTTAAAAAATAGGCTCACGGCGAGAGGGGCGCGGGTGGGAGAGGCTGGCGCGAGATGGGACAGGCGCGGGCGGGAGAAGCTGGCGCGTAATGGGAAGGCGCGGGCCGGAGAGGCTGGCGCGTAGATGGGACAGGCGCGGGCCGGAGAGGCTGGCGCGTAGATGGGACAGGCGCGGGCCGGAGAGGCTGGCGCGTAGATGGGACAGGCGCAGGGAGAAGCTAGGGAGCGGGCGGGACAGGCGCAGGGAGAAGCTGGGGCGTGGGGCAGACTGCTGCCGTGAGGGAAATGACGGTACGGCGGGTGAACTTCGGGTATTTCGTGCGGCCCGCAGAGGAGACCGGGACCGGCCAGCCGAGAGCGGATCCGTGCCTCGGCTATCTCATCGACCATTCGGACGGCCTGGTCCTGGTCGACACTGGCATGGGCGCCCATCCCGAGATCGACGCCTGGTACCGGCCACGGCGGCGGGACCTGTCGGACGCGCTCGCGGGGGTCGGCGTGGCCCCCGGGGAAGTCGGGCTCGTGGTCAACTGTCACCTGCACTTCGACCATTGCAGCGGCAACCCCGCGCTGACCAGACGGCCCATCTTCACCCAGCGCACGGAGTTGGAGACGGCCGCGACGGTTCCGGACTACACCCTGCCGGAACTGGTCGACGCGGACGGCCTACGTTACGAGGTGCTGGACGGAGAAGCGGAGATCCTGGCCGGGGTGCACGTGATTCCGACCCCGGGGCACACGGTGGGGCACCAGTCCGTGATCGTCCGCCGCCGCGACGGGACGGTCGTGGTCGCGGGCCAGACGCACGACACGGCTAGCGGCTACTCCGCCGACGCCCTCGGCTGGCGGGCCCGGCGGGATGGGCATGCCGGGAAGGACGCACCGGTCCCGCCGACTCCGGTCTGGATCGACCGGCTAGAGCAGTTCGACCCGGCCCGCGTCTGTTTCGCGCACGACCACGCCGTCTGGGAACCCTGACTCGCAGGCGCCCGGGCTGACCACGGGGCTCGGGCCGGAGAGTGGGCTGGGGCCGACCCCGGCACCGGGCGGCGCGGAAAGCACGGGGCGTACCGGGGCCGCGGGCGGGGCCGCTGAAGACGGGGCCGCTGAAGACGGGGCCGCTGAAGACGGGGCCGCTGAAGACGGGGCCACTGAAGACGGGGCCACTGGAGACGGGGGCGCTGAAGACGGGGCCGCTGAAGCGGGGCCGCTGAAGACGAGGCCGCTGAAGACGGGGCCGCTGAGACGGGGCCGCAGAAGACGGGGCCGAGGCCGGGGCCGCGAATCCGGGGCCGCTGAAGACGGGGCCGCGGGCGGGGATCCAGGGGGGACCGCGGCCGGGCCTGCCCCGCTCGGAGCCCTTTTGACCTGAGGAACCGTATCCAGGATGATGCCGAAGTGCTCGCGGTAGGCCGCCAGCAGGGCGTCGTCGCCGGTCAGTTGCTGCTCGGCGCGGGAACCGTTCTCGGTGATGATCAGGGTGCGGCCGGCGATGGAGATCCGGCCGTCCTTGGTCAACCGTGAGCAGATGATGTCCTGGGTGAAGTGAGAGTCCGGAGAGGTCGTCTGCCACCAGCAGGTGGGGATGAAGTCGGCGAGAGACCGTTCCTTCGGCTCGATCCGGTACTGCGGCTTCCGTCCTTGAGCACATCGACATCGCCGTCTCCGCTGTTCACGAGCAGGAACCGGCCGGCCGGGTCATTCTGCTCATGCCGGCTGTCGAATAGCAGCGGGTAGATGCTGTGGCTGCCGAATCCCACGTCGATGAGCCAGGGACCACTCGCGTCGGACGCGCGCACCACCAGTGCCATGTGGTCCAGCGGGGGGCCAGCGTGGCCGTCGCCCCCATATACCCGCGCGGCCACGCGGCGGACCTCGGCACCCATGGCCTCCAGCAGGATGGCGAAGGCCCCGTTGAGCTCGTAGCAAAAACCGCCGCGCCGCCGGGTCACGATCTTGTCCACCAGGACGTCTTCGGCCAGCAGGACCGGTTCGGATAGGTGGATGCTCAGGTTCTCAAAGGGCACCCTCATCTGGTGAGCGCGGTGTAGCACGTGCAGGTTCACCGCGTCAGCCGTATGCAGTCGCGGCACAGCGAGGCGCCCGAAATAGGCTTCAAGGGTCGTTTCGTCCATCAGCCCCCTCCGGGCCACATGCCATTTGGGTGGCCCTGACGCCGATCATCACAGGGCACTCATTTGTTCGTGTTATGTACGGTTGGCCGGTGAACGAAACAGACTGGGAAGACCGATTTTCGGCGGCCTGGGCGGCATTTGATGAGCTAAGTGAGGCCGACTTCCTCGCCCTGATCGAGAAGCTGGCTGCTGAACTGCCGCCTGGCAGCGGGGGCATCGGCTTCTTCGAGCGGGCGTCTTCGCTGGACTCCACCGGACACGAGGACATGGCCGTGCCGCTCTACCGGCAGGCGCTTGAGCACGGACTGGAGGGCGCGCGCCACCGCCAGGCAGTCATCCAGCTGGCCAGCTCGCTGCGGAACATCGGGCGGCCGGATGAAAGCGCCGCGTTGCTCGGGGCGGAAATCGATGCCGGGTCCGATGACCTCGACGACGCCGTGCTGGCCTTCCTGGCCCTGGCGCTCGTCGACTGCGGGCGCGAACGGGAGGCGGTATCGGTGGCCCTCGCCGCGCTGGCCCCGCACCTGCCCCAGTATCAGCGCTCGGTCGCTGCGTATGCCCGGCTGCTGGTCGAGCCGGAGACCAGATCCTGACCGGCGCACCTCGGGCCCGACAAATCCGGCGATCGCGCCGGCGGCCACCCCTGGAATCAGGCCGTCATCGCCAGTTTGTGCCAGGGGCCATAATGCGAGCGTGATGCTGATACCGCCGCGGTTGCGGCCGCTCAGCCGGGACGACCTGCCGCGGCTGAGCCGATGGCTCGCGGAGCCGCACGTGGCCCCCTGGTGGCGCGAGCCGAGTGACCTGGCCTCGGTGCAGGCCAGCTACCTGCCGTGCATCGACGGCACCGATCCGACCGAGGTCTTCATCATCGAGGCGGCGGGCCGGGCGGCCGGGCTGGTCCAGCGTTACCTCGTCGCCGACGATCCGGACTGGGATCACGCCGTCCGCGCCACTGGTGCCGCCAGCGGGTGCGCGGCCGGGATCGACTACCTGATCGGCGAGCCGGAGCTGTGCGGCCGGGGCTACGGAACGGCCGCCATCTCGGCGTTCAGCCCGCTCACCTTCGAGCGCTACCCGCAGGCCGACGCGGTGGTCGCCGTCCCGCAGCAGGCCAACGTTGGGTCCTGGCGGGCCCTGGAGCGGGCCGGGTACCGCCGCTGGTGGGCCGGGCGGCTGGAGTCCGCCGACCCGTCGGACGCCGGGCCGGCCTACCTGTACGGGATGCCGGCCGCCATCGCAAGGGCCCCCGGGACGGCCGCCGGCCAGCCGGGCGGATCACTCCCAGCCGGGTGACCGGTCCAGGACGTCACCGCCCTGCAGCGAGGGCATCAGCCGGGCCGCGGTCTCCAGCAGCGCCGCGTGCACGAACGCCTGCGGGATGTTGGCCCGCAGTTGCCGCTGGGCCACGTCGTACTCCTCGGTGAACAGGCCGCTCGTCCCGCAGCCGGACCGGGTCCGCTCGAAGCAGCGCAGCGCCTCGGTCTGCAGGCCCTGCTGGTGGCCGGCCAAGGCCAGGAAGAATCCGCACAGCATGAACGCGCCCTCGCTGGAGCCGAGCGGGGACTCGTCGATCCGGTACCGGTAGACGAACCCATCGTCGACGAGCCGGTCGTTCACCGCGGCGAGGGTGGCGACCGTCCGCGGGTCGTCGGCGCCGAGCGCGCCCCGGATCGGCGGGATCAGCAACGACGCGTCGATCCGGTCGTCGTCGGCGGCGCGCCGCCAGTAACCGGCCGGGCTCAGGCTGGACCTGGTGGTCTCGGCCAGGATCGAGTCGGCCAGCGCGAGCCACTCCCCCATCTCGGGCGGGGCCGCGAGCAGGGCCGCCGCGTTGCGCAGGCCGGCCACGCAGGTGAGCCGGGAGTGGGTCCAGACCCGGTTCTCGGTCTCCCAGATCCCGGCCTCGGGCTTGCCGTCGTGCTTGATGATGGCGTCCACGGCCACCCGGGCCGCGCGGGCCGCCTCGACCGGCAGCCGGTCCAGCCGGGCCGCGGCCGCGAACAGTTGGAGTGCCTCTCCGTAGGCATCCAGCTGGAACTGGTCCGTGACATGGTTGCCGACCACCACATCGGCACCCGGATAGCCGGGCAGCGGCAGCCGCCGTTGCTGCGGGACCGGGCCGCCGACCACCGTGTAGGCCGGCTTGAGCCGGTCACCATCGGTCAGGATGCGCTCGGCCACGAAGCCGACCGCGGCGTCCATGAGCTCCGGGCGTGCGCCGTGCGCGGCCACAGCCTGCCCCGCGAAGCACTGGTCCCGGATCCAGGCATAGCGGTAGTCGTAGTTCCGGCCCGCCTCGCTGCGCTCCGGCAGCGACGTGGTGGCGGCGGCGACCATCCCGCCAGCGCTGCTGGTCAGGCCGGCAACACGGCGTAGGCGAGCTGGGCGTCGCGGGGGGCGACGGTATCGTCACACGGCGGCACGGATGTATGCCAGTCACTCTCGGTCGCCTCCCACAGCCGGGCGGCGTCGAGCGAGCCCGTGCCCGGCGAGCCCGACCCCAGCCCAGCCCGCAGCCCGCCGCGGCCCGTCCTCAGCTCGAGAACCAGGTCGTGGAACTCTCCCGGGTCCACGTCGATCTCGAAGACGAGCGCCTCGCCGTTGCGGTGCCGGGCTCCCGCAGCCCCCGCCCAGCGCGCGTGCACATCCCCGCTGCGCATCGACCAGACGCCGTCGTTGCGCGAGACCTGCGTCATGGCCCGGCGGCCGAAATTGGCCCGCAGGTCCAAGGTGGCACGGACCCGCGCCTGGCCCCTCTTGGACTCGATGCGGCAAAGCATCACGGCCCGGTCGGGGGTAGCGGGCCGCGCCAGCGCCTGGCGGCATTCAACGACGGTGTGGCCGGTAATCCAGCGGCTCCGCCAGATCAGGCTGCGCGGCTCGTAGTACCCGCCCCACACGTGCCGGTCGTCGGCCGGGGCGATCTGAAAGTCGCCGCGCCCGCCGAGCAGGCTGGTGAACACGGCCGGTGAGTCCCACGACGGAAAGCACATCCAGGCGTAATGGCCCTGCGGCCCGATCAGCGCGCCGCGCTCACCGTCAGCGACGAATGCGTACTCGCGCAGCGCATGCGGAATCGCGACCTGATGGACGTCGGTCATGAAATACCTGCTGCCCCCGGTTCCGGGTGTTACCCCTGTGAGCTCGATCGCTTCCGGATGGGGCGCCCGCCGCCAGCGAGCAGCCCGGACGGCGGGAGCGGCGCAACCGCGCCCTCTGCCGGTCACGGCGCGAGCCCACCGCGGGCGGCCGGCCACCGCGGGCCGGGTGAGAGCCTACCGCGCGCGGCCGGGCCGACTGCCGGTCACGGCGGCGCGAGCCCACCGCGGCAGCCGGGCCGTTTGCCGGTCACGGCGGCGAGAGCCCACCGCGGGCCGCCGGGCCGTCTGCCGGTCACGGCGGCGCGAGCCCACCCGCGCCCCACCGCGGGCCGGGCGAATCGCCCGCATCACCCATAGTTCACGTGTTTTGTTGCTTCCCACTTATTGAAATGATGCGGGCCGCTGTCAGGCTCTCCATGGCGTTGGCCCGCTTTTTTCAGGAGCTTTGGTAATATTCCGTCCCAGCAGGGCACTGTCGGCCGGAGGTCTGATGAGCACTGGCGGTTCGCCTGACGACGCTCCAAAGCTCGGTCTCTCTGCCCGCGAGACTGAGATCATGTCCCTTATTGCGAGCGGTCACACGAACGGCGAGATTGCCTCCCGGCTTTTCCTGGCTGAGAAGACCGTGAAGAATCACGTGAACCGGATCTACGCCAAGCTGCACGTCGCCTCCCGGGACGCGGCCATCACGCACTGGCGAGACGGCCGGCAGAGCGTCGGCTAGTGCTGTCGTCCCCGCTGTGTTAGTCTGTTGCCCCTGGGCTGTGTTAGTCGGTGTTGGCCCCTGGGCTGTGTTAGTCGGTGTTGGCCCCTGGGCTGTGTTAGTCGGTGTTGGCCCCCGGGCTGTGTGTTCAGCCTGGGGGACGACCCCTCGGAATCCCCCGCTGCGTACTGCGCCGACAGTGCGAGCCCGTGCTAGCCCAGTGCTAGCCCGTGCTAGCCCGGGGGCCCGACCCCGGGCCGCTCACCGCCGCCCCCCGCGCGCTGTGGCCGCCGCCCCCGCGCGCTGTGGCCTGACCCCGTAAGCAGGTGCCCCTGGTGCCCCTGGTGCCCCTGGTGCCGCTGTGGCTGCTGAGTCATTCTGCCCCTCCGTAACCCGGCGCCCGCCCGGTAACCCGGCTTATGGGGAGCATCCTCAGTCGTATTCACTGAGTTCGCTCCCCGTAGGCGCCGGTGCCACGGCCGGGGTACCTCCAGCGTCACAGCAGACCCAGCGCGGCTCAGCCGCCCCGAGCCAGCCCCGCTTACCGGGTGCATTCTCAGCGCTATGCGGTCCCCGTAGGCGCCGGTGCCACGGCCGGGGTACCTCCAGCGTCACAGCTGACCCACGCGGCGCCGCCGCCCGGGCAGCCCGGCTTCGGTATCTCGCTATGCGGTCCCGGCAGCACCGCGCCCCGCCGGGTACCCCAGCGTCACAGCAGACCCAGCGCGGCTCAGCCGCCCCGAGCCAGCCCGGCTTACCGGGTGCATTCTCAGCCGCCATACGCTCCCGGCAGGCACCGGCCCCCCGCCGGCGTCACAGCAGACCCACCGCGGCCCAGCCGCCCCGAGCCAGCCCCGCTTACCGGGTGCATTCTCAGCCGCCATACGCCCCCGGCAGGCACCGGCCCCCCGCCGGCGTCACAGCAGACCCACCGCGGCCCAGCCGCCCCGAGCCAGCCGGTTTACCGGGGGTGCGTAGGCACTGACCGACTACGCTCCCCGTGCTCGGCGCCCCCGGCCGCTTTTCACCGCTGGTTGCCTCCTGTTGCGCCAGGCGCGACAGCGTGCGGTCCGCCTCACCGTAGCCAGGGCAAGGCAGGCTAGCAGCGATATGCCGGCTGAGAGCGAGCGCGGCCAGGTAGGCTCCAGGCCGCATTCAGGTTTTCCTCAGCCTGATGAGTGACAATATGGAGCATGGAGATGTTGACCAGCGATGAAGGGCAGCACACGGATACCCGGCTGCTGGTGGTCGAGGACGAGCCGAACATCCTTGAGCTGCTTTCCGCCAGCCTGCGCTATGCCGGTTTCGAGGTGGTCACCGCGGCGGCGGGCACTGAGGCCGTGCAGGCCGCGCAGCGGCATCGCCCCGATCTCATCGTGCTCGATATCATGCTCCCGGACATGGACGGCTTCGATGTCGTCCGGCGGCTCCGGAGCGGTGGCGCCCGCGTGCCCGTGGTGTTCCTCACCGCGCGCGACGCGACCGAGGACAAGATCCGGGGGCTGACACTCGGCGGTGACGACTATGTCACCAAGCCATTCAGCCTGGAGGAAGTCATCGCCCGGATCCGGGCCGTGCTGCGGCGCACCAGCGGCGACAGCGGCGAGCCCACCCCCCGCCTCACGTTCGCGGACCTGGAACTGGACGAGGAAAGCCACGAGGTGTGGCGGGCCGGACGGCAGGTCCAGCTTTCGCCCACCGAGTTCAAGCTGCTCCGGTACTTCATGAGCAACGCCAATCGGGTGCTGTCCAAGATGCAGATCCTGGACCACGTGTGGGACTACGATTTCCGGGGTGACACCGGCATCGTGGAATCCTACGTGTCCGTGCTGCGCCGCAAGATCGACACCGTTGAGCCGCGACTGATCCACACCCTGCGCGGGGTTGGCTACGTGCTCAGGCTGCCGTCCTCGTAGGAACCTGACTGATATGGCTCGGGCCGGATCGGGGGCAGGCACGGAAAGCGTGTTCCGGCACCCGCTGAATGCGATGACGCGGCTGTCGCAACGTACCCCGCTGCGCGTCAAGCTGATCGCCGCGCTGCTCGCCCTGGTGGCGCTGGCCCTCGCGGTCATCAGCTTCACCAGCATTGCCGTGTTCCAGGGATACCTCCTGAACCAGGCGGACGTTCAGCTGCAAAGCCTGCAGGCTAGAGCCAACAGTGCCCTGAACGTGAACGGCGGTGGGCTCAGCGCTCAGCGCGGGCTGGAGTTTGAGCCGAACGGTTACGTCGTCGAACTGCTCAATACAAACGGGCAGCCATATAACTTCGGCAACCTGCAGCAACTCACGACCGCTCCGCCCCGCATATCCACCAGCCCATCGTGGCTGATTGCGCACAGCAATGAGCCGGTGACTGTTCCCGCGGCCAGCGGCGGGGGCAGTTGGCGGGTGATCGTCCAGAGCGAAACAATTCTCGATCCGAACACCGGCCAGACAACGCAGGCAATCCTGGTCGTGGGCCAGAGTCTCGATAGTCTCGCCAGCTCCATCAGGTATCTGACCGAACTCGACGTAATCGTCAGCCTCGTCATCATGCTAGGCCTGGCTGTGGTCAGCGTGGCCGTGGTGCGGACCAACCTGCGGCCGCTGGATGACATCGAGGAGACCGCCGAGGACATCGCCGCCGGGCACCTCGACCGCCGGGTACCGGACCGGGATCCGCGCACCGAGGTCGGGCGGCTGGGCCGGTCCATCAACACCATGCTGGCCCAGATCGAAACGGCTTTCCACGCCCGGGAGGAGTCGGAGGAGGCCGCGGTCCAGTCCGAGGAGCGGATGCGCCGCTTCATCGCGGACGCGAGCCACGAGCTGCGCACGCCGCTGACCGCGATCCGGGGGTTCGCCGAGTACTACCGGCAGCGCGGCGGCGTGGCCTCCGGGGAGGAGGGCAACCGCGGCAGCCTGGCCTCGGAAGACCTGGACCGGATCATGCAGCGGGTCGAGGGCGAGGCGGCCCGGATGGGCGTCCTGGTGCAGGACCTGCTGCTGCTGGCCCGCCTCGACCAGCAGCGGCCGATCGAGCGCAGGCCGGTGGACCTGCTGGTGCTGGCCGCGGACGCCGTGCAGGACACCCGGATGATCGCCCAGGACCGGCCGGTCAAGCTGACCGTCGAACCGGGGAAGGCGTTCCTCGTGGTCGGCGACGAGGCCCGGCTGCGGCAGGTCATCGGCAACCTGATGACCAACGCGCTCACCCACACCCCGGACGGGACACCGGTGGACGTCCGACTCAGCTCGGGCCAGCTGCCCGGGACGCCCCGCTACCCCGGCGGCCCGGCACCGTCGGTCCCGGCCGCGGTGCTGGACATCGCCGACCAGGGGCCCGGGCTCACCGCCGAGCAGACGCGGCGGGTCTTCGAGCGGTTCTACCGCGCTGACGAGGCCCGGAACCGCAAAAGCGGCGGCGGCAGCGGCCTCGGCCTGGCTATCGTCAGCGCGCTGGTCACCGCGCACGGCGGGACCGCCACCGTCGAATCGGCTCCCGGCCAGGGGGCGACGTTCCGCGTCACCCTGCCGCTCGCGCCGGACGCCGGACAGGCGGACGAGACCGATGAACCGGAGGCGGACGAGGAGCCCCAGCACGGTCTGGCCGGGCCACGAAACGATCTCGTTCGGCAGGTAGGCCGCGAGCCAGTCCGACGGAACGCGCGCCCGGCCGTTTCGCAGGGGCGTTCGGATGGCCCGCGGATCAGGCTCGTTACGAATGAAAAAGAATGGCAACGGTCAGGCCGCCAGCGCGGCGCGTGCCGCGGCTAGCGCGGAGTCCCGGTAGCCGGTGCCGAACAGGCAGACGTGCACGAGCAGCGGATGCAGCTGGTGCAGCGGGAGCCGTGCCCGCCAGCCGTCCGCGAGGGGAGCTGTCTCGGTATAAGCGCGGATGATGTGCTCCAGATGGGGGGCACCGAACAGGGCCAGCATGGCCAGGTCGGTCTCCCGGTGGCCGCCGTGGGCGGCCGGGTCGATGAGCCAGCCCCGGCCCTGCGACCACATCACGTTGCCCGACCAGCAGTCGCCGTGGATGCGGCTGGGCGGCTCGGCGGGGCCGGCGAGCGCGCTGATCCGCCGGGTCACCATCTCGACCAGCCGGACATCGTCCTGGCCCAGCGTGCCGACGTCCGCCGCGCGGCGCAGGTAGGGCACGATCCGGCGCTCGGCGTACCATTCGGCCCAGCCGCGCGACGCCGGCCAGGGCGTGTTGTCCAGCGGCAGGCTGGCGATGAACCCGGGCCAGGGGGCGCCGTAGCCGACTGCGCCCGCCGCGTGCAGCCGGGCCAGCTCGCGGCCGAACATGGCGGCCGCACCCGGGTCAGCGGACGCGGGCGGGATCCAGGACAGGACCAGGACGTGGCTGTCCTGGCCGAGGACGGTCGGCACCGGCACCGCCACGGCGTCAGCCAGCCAGCGCAGGCCGCGCGCTTCCGCTTCCAGCGCCGGGCCGGTGTCGGCCCTGGAGACCTTGGCGAACGCCTTGCGGCCGTCGGCCAGCGTGACCCGGATGTGCTGCCACCCGTGCTGGGCGCCGGCCCGGCGCAGGTCCCGGACACCGGTACCGGCGACGGCGGCGATCCGCTCCCGGAGCTCCACGGTCGTCACGCCGTGGCGCGGCCGGGCAGCAGCTCGGTCAGCTGGGCGGTGATGTGCCGCGCCGCGGTCTCGATGAGATCCAGGACCGCGCCGAAGTCGCCGGCGTCGCCGCCGTAGGGATCCGGGATGTCCAGGCCGTCCCGGTCGCTGGACGGCAGGCCACCGGCCTCCCCGAACAGCCGGATGCGGTCGCCGCCGACGCCGGTCAGCGCGGCCATCTGGCGCAGGTCGGCGAGGTTCTGCTCGTCCATGGCCAGGATCAGGTCCCGGCGCGTCAGCCAGGACGGCTCGACCTGCCGGGCCCGGTGAGCCGAGCCGTTGTACCCGCGGCGGGCCAGCGCGGACCGTGCGTGGGCGTCCATCTGGTGCCCGATGTGCCAGTCCCCCGTCCCGGCACTGTCGACGGTGACCGAATCTCCCAGGCCGGCCGCGGCGAGCTCGGCGGTCAGCACGACCTCGGCCATGGGTGAGCGGCAGATGTTGCCCAGGCACACGTGACAGATGCGGTACGGCTCGCCCGTCTCGTCGGGATACCGGGGTGGTGGCAGCGGTGCGGACATGTTTACCAGCATGCCTGATGCGCGGCCGGTGCTCAGGCCTGACCGGTCAACGGGGCCTACCTCCCGGGCTACCGGATGGGGCGGGGCGGGGCCCGCCGCTCGGTAACCGGGACAAGGATTCGGCCTGCCCGGCATCGGCCTGCCGGGCATCGGCCTGCCGGGCATCGGGCTGCCAGGCATCAGCTGGCCGCTGTTAGCCACAGCTACCTGGGCGTCGCCGCTGGACCACGTCGGCGTTCGCTGGGAGTGGCCAGGCGTCAGCGGCTAGCCGCTGACGTGGGACAGCGCGGGGACGAAGCGGGCGGCGTCGACGGTTCCCCAGCCGCTGGCCAGGTTGTAGCCCGGTGCGGCGTTATAGCCGGCCACCCGGCCGTAAGAGTTGCTGCCACTGGTCACGCCAACGATCCCGGTGCGGAACGCGTCGCTGCTCACCTGGCTGAGGCCGCCGAGCGTGTAGAGCGCCGGGTTGATGTTGCCGAGACGATGGCCGGCCACCTGGTCAGCCAGGGCCACGATCCCGGCGAAGATCGGTGTCGCCTCGCTGGTACCACCGAGGATCTCCCAGCTGGCTCCGCCCGGCCCGAAGCTCTCGTAGACCCAGCAGCCGCCGGTGACCGCCGCCGACATCGAGATGTCCGGGGTGCCGCGGCTGTCCCCGACTACGGTGGTCACGCCGTCCTGGTACGACGGGCGGGTGAAGATGCTGGACACTCCCCCGCCGCTCGCTCCGTACGTGTCGTTCCACACCCGGTCGGGCTGGATCCGGTTACCGTCCTGGGCGAGCAGCAGCTGCGTGCCGCCAACCGAGGTGACGAGCGGATCCGACGATGGCCAGGAGACGGCGCGGTACGGATACAGGGTGGCGCCGTCGGCCTCGTCGTTGGTGGCGCCGCTGTCCCCGGACGAAGCAAGGACGGTGACGTGCTGGCGGGCGGCGTCGGCGAAGGCGTAACGCAGGCCGAGCAGGCTGCTGTAACTGGACCCGCTGAATCCGGGGAACGTATTCTCGGTCGCCCCGAAGCTCTGGCTGATCACGTCGCCGAGGTTGTGGTCGATCACCCACTGCTCCGCCTTCATCATGTCCGGGAAACCGGCGACGCCTTCGGTCTCAGCGGTCGGCGTCTCGACGAGCAGGATCTTCGCGCCAGGCGCGATGGCGTGGGCGTACTCGACGTCCAGCGTGGTCTCTTCGGCCCAGCCATCCATCGTGGCGTCGCCGGGGCTGAACTTCGGCAGCTTCCCGTAGCTGAGGACGTCGAGCATCGGGTTCGGGAAGCCCCACTGCTTGTCGAAGACCTGCAGGTCATGACGGATGGTCGGGGACCCGAACGAATCGACGATGACGATCGTCCGGTCCTCGCCGGTGATGCCCGCGGTGTAGAGCGGGCCCAGATCGTAGGCGACGCGGTACTGGACCGGGCTGTAGCAGCGGAGCTTGACCGCGGAAAGGCACTGCGCGGTGCTGAGCGGGTCCGGGGAGGCCAGCCGGATGACCGGCGCCCCGGCGACGGCCGGGATGGGCGCCGTGGCACCGGCGGCCGCCCGGAAGGCCGCCGCGCTGGTGATGGCGGCGCCCGCGCCGAGGTGCCCCACAACGCTCCCGGATGGAGCCGTACCAGCGGGCGGGGCGGAGGCGGCCGCGAGACCAGCGGCGGGCAGGGCCAGCGCCGCGGTGAGAGCGGCTAGCCGGATGAGCCTTTTGCCCCGGGCGGACCGCCCGGGTCCCGCAGGCTGCGCCGGGCCGGCGGACCGCTGGGCGCGGCGCCGGGTAGGCCTGCGGGGGCTCGGCAGCATGGCGCTCCTTATCGGCAAGGCACGCCGTCCGCCGGCGCACCACGCTCTCCGTCTCATCTCAGCGCGAATTCGCGCATTACGCAATGCTCTAGCGGCGTGTTTTGACCCAAGCCTTGCCAATGATGCCTACATTGTGTTCGAAAATATTTAACCCTGATCGTTTCATCGCTACGGGCGTGCATGGCATCGAAGGACAAGCCAGACGTCGGCCGGGAAACCGCAGAACCGGGCCGAGCCGGGTCGAGCAGGGGCCGAGCCGGGTCGGGCCGAGCCGGGTCGAGCAGGGCCGAGCGACACAGTCGGGCGGCAGGCCTCCACCATAACCGTCGAGCGAGCAGCAGAACACTGAGGGTGAGATTTGCCTGGCTCACGCCTGCTACGGGCAGGCGATTCGCGAAGCGGGTCGAGGCCTTGCTAGTATTCCTGAGGTTCGCGCGCCGCTAGCTCAATTGGCAGAGCAGCAGACTCTTAATCTGCGGGTTCGGGGTTCAAGTCCCTGGCGGCGCACCCATTCTGACCTGGGATTATACCCATTCCGGGGGCCCTCGTGCAGGCCGTTTCCGGGCTATGTTTGCTCCACGTTTGCTCGTCAGTCCGGACCTAGTCGTTCGGGGCGGCCGAGGCGCCCGGCGAGACCCTACCGATGGTTATACAAAGCGTGACATGGCTGGGAAGGCGCAGCTAGAGGGCTCGCAGTTCAGGCGGCCGAGGGCGACCGGTGCCCAGCCTTCCGAATCGCGGGGCTGATCAAGTCGGCTACACCTCGGGCGGGTGGGGTTCGCGGGCATGACGGCTCGGACCTGGAGGCGGCGTCGGCTGGGCAGGCGCCATAGCCTGTGTGCGCCGGACGCTGTTACGCCTGGATCGCCCGCCACGTATACGCGAGGTCCGTTGGCTGCGGGCGCCCATGAGCCCAGAGCAGCATGACTCCGGGCGCAGGTCCATGCGAGGTACATCGGAGGCCTACCGGAGGTCGATGCCGCGGTTGACGACGCTCAGGACCTCCCAAAGCCAGGCCGTTTCGCCTGCCGCGTCAACGTCCGCAGTCGGTCCTGCGCACCGGCCCTCGCCACCGTCAGTGCGGGCTGCATCGCCCGGGCGCCGCTATGGTCAGGTCAGACGGTAATGACCGGGGGTGATCAGGCGTGGACGGGCGGGTGACGGGGCGGGCTATGGCGCGCCCGGTGCGAATCGGCTTGGTTTTCGAGCCGTCTTCGGAGATGCTCCGCTTGGCAGTGGAACAGGCAACCTTGCTGTGGGGAGGTCAGTACCAGCCGTTTTTCCGTCCAGGTGATCTCGATCGGATCGAGCGAGTGTCCCGGAGGCTGGGAGTCGATGTCCTGCTTGCGCTTGACCGGGCCGGGGCTTCTGAGGAGGCGGCAGCGCTCGATGGCTATCAATGGCAGGGGCGTGACGGGTGGGGGCCGCTAGCGCCTGCCCAGGATTACATGAACAACCGGCTGCTCGGGCCGGAGTGCCTGCTTGATGAACTTCCCCGGGATCCCTGGGTGCTCCCGGACTGGGGGCAGATGATCCGCTCGATGACCTGTTCCGCGTCTGGTTCGGCGCCTACGGGACCAGCGCTCAGGGCGTCAGCCTGGAAAAGCAGTTCGCCGCGCGGGCCACGCAGGCCCGCATTGACGACGGCGCCGACGTGCCGGCTGACACTGCCTCCTGGATAACGCCGATTACCGCAACGAGCGGGGCAATTGACTACAGAGGCATGTCCCCTGGCACCGCGTTCGTAGTCGTTGACCCGTCGGACCCGGCGAGCCTTACGGCGCTGTGGAACGCCCGCGCATGCGGTGCCCGCGCCTTCCCGTTTCCCGTCGGCCATGAGCAACGGGTTCTCCCGGCAGTGAATCATGGCTGCAGCAGCTGCTGGAGGAGGGAGAACTGAGCCGGTGGATGACCGGCGACGGTACACCCGCCGGCCCGCGAATCTACATCTGGCAGGCGACGGGACCGGGCGAACTCCCCGGGATGCTGGCAGAGTTGCTGACCGGCCACGACGTAACTCCCGTCCCCGTCTCCCCGGACCTCGGGCAAGAGTGGGCACGTGGCTGGCAAGGCGATCACCCTTTCACCACGAGTTACGCGCACACCTTCGCTCAGCCGCTTGAAGCTGACGGCCGGGTCGCCCGGATACCGGTCCCGGGAATTGGCGGCGGAGCGCAGATCAACGGTGTTCCCCGCGGCGACATCATCGCGGTTCAGGTGGAGATCTCAGCTACCTCGGGTGTCAGGCCTGACTGGACGTTTTCCGTTCCCAACAAGCGCTCGTATGCTCCGGTACTGCGCGAGCACGACGGCGTCATGCTGAGCTTTGTCCGGCCAGTGGCGGATGGGCGTGCCTTGTCGGTTTCCTCCGGTGCCCGCGAAGTGCCGATTCCGCTGTCCCGTCGAGCACGATTCTCGGCAAGCTGATCGAAGAGCCAGGCTGGAGCGCGCGCCAGACCCCGGGCGGGGTGTTCGTGACGCGTTTCATAGAACGACTCGGCGGGCCGGGAAGCACCGTCGCCAACCAGCCGGGCGCTCGCGCCGCACTCCTCGAAGTCGCACGCAGCGAACGAGGCCGGCCGTCAGGCGCCATCGTCCAGAGCATAAAAAAATGGCAGGGTTCCTGGCCTGAACCGCTGGCGGGCGACGCCGGCGGCTATCCGGCAGCCGTCTTCCAGTTCCTGCTCCGGCAGGCGATACTGCGCCCGGCGCTGCCCGTTGACTGCCCGTACTGCACCAGCAGCATCGCGTTCCGGCCAGAGGACCTCGCGACACAAATGAAATGTGAAATGTGCCTCCGCGAGTTCCCGCTCGGGCTGGCGCTGGGAATGAAGGCAAACGGCCGGAACGACTGGCTGTACCAGATTGCCGGACATGTGGGGCACGAGCGTCTCAGCGAGGCCCTGCCGGTGATGGCGGCTCTGCAGGTGCTGTGCTCCCGCAGCTATTACAGAGCATCGATGATCCCTCATGTTCTTGGATGGGCGGTCAGAGGCCCGGGGCTGGCGTGTGAGGTCGACATAGCGGCAGTTCTGGACTACCGCGGACTGCCCGCCCTTATCATCGGCGAGGTCAAGAGCTGGCAGGACTCAATTGACATCAACGACCTCAGCAACCTTAAGAGGATCCAGCAGCATATCCGGGAGCAGGGGGTCGAGTGCTTGGTCCTGGCGGCCGTGATGCGCGAGCTGCGCGAGGATGAAACGAGCGCGCTCCGGGACTTCGCGCAGCGCCCGCCCCGCACCTTGCCCGAGGACTCGGCTATCGAGCCAGTCCTGCCCATCGTTCTCACCGAACGGAACCTGTCCGCAACGCGGTTCGACCAGCACCATCCGAGTAGCTGGTCACCGGCGGACGGAGTAGTCGGCCTGGCCAAAGAATCCTGTCAGCGGAACCTCGGCATGACCGGGCTGGAACCTGCCCAGGACGACGAGGGGCCCTATTTCCGCCCTCAGTGGCAGCCGCCCAGCCCCGCAACTGCTTCAGACCGCCGATGATACGAACCGAAACACCTCCGGCCCGGGAACCCAGCTAAAGACCGGGGTGCCCCTGAGCTTCCAGGGGATCGGCGCCTGGTAGCGTTCTGCGGCGGCAAAGTCCCTCGCTCGGACACTGCTTCACAATGGACCAAGAGGCCGGATCATCTTTACCCTCGGCGGTGGACAGACAGGAACCGCAATCTTGCCCCAGCCCGC
The DNA here is from genome assembly GCA_963775825.1 of uncultured Actinomycetes bacterium. Lineage (GTDB taxonomy): Bacteria > Actinomycetota > Actinomycetes > Streptosporangiales > Streptosporangiaceae > Bog-532. The sequence goes on along the minus strand of CAVZKY010000045.1, from coordinate 23,744 downwards.
CAGCTCGGCCAAGCCGTAGCTCATGACCCTGCACCGAGTTCTGAAGCGGTACAGGGGTCCAGGTGAAGACAGCGGCCAGGGCCTGCTTAGCCCGAAGTTGCTGTAGCTCTCTGTAGGGGTTGCGTCCTGACCTGCGTTTTCAGCGGAATTTATCATTGAGATGTAGTCAGAATTTTGGCGTGTCTGCCGTCGGTTCAGCGCAGGAATGCCGCTACTATCCGGCTATGGCGCGGAATTCCGGGAAGGTACACGTAGTCAGAGTCGCGAAGGCCGGGTATATGGACAAGCGGGGCCAGGCCAGGGACTACTCCTCGGCCTACCTGCGGCGCACCTACCGCGACGGTGGCAAGGTCAGGAACGAGACTGTCGCCAACCTGTCCGCGCTGCCGGACCATGTCATCGACCTGATCGACGCCGGGCTCAAAGGCCAGCACCTGGTGCCCGCAGCCGAGGCGGTCACCATCACCGGCTCGCTGCCGCACGGCCACGTCGCCGCCGTGCACGCCATGGCCGCCCGGCTGGGCCTGCCGGCGCTGCTGGGCCCCGCAGGCCGGCAGCGGGACCTGGCCCTGGCCCTGATCATCTCCCGGGTGGTGCGGCCGGGCTCGAAGCTGTCCACCCTGACCTGGTGGGCCGACACTACCCTCGGCGGCGACCTCGGGATGGCCGGGGCGTCCACCGATGACATCTACGCGGCGATGGACTGGCTGGTGCACCGCCAGGACGCGATCGAGGCGGGCCTGGCGGCCCGCCACCTGGCCCCGCAGGCCAGCCCGTCGCGGATGGCCTTGTTCGACCTGTCCAGCTCGTGGCTGGAAGGCGCGCACTGCCCGCTGGCGGCCCGCGGCTACTCCCGGGACGGCAAGAAGGGCAACCCGCAGATCGAGTACGGGCTGCTCACCGACCCGGCGGGCCGCCCGGTTGCGGTCCGGGTCTTTCCCGGCAACACCGGCGACCCCGGCGCGTTCACCGAGATCGTCCACGTGGTGCGGGACAAGTTCGGGCTGGCCAAGATGGTCATGGTCGGGGACCGGGGCATGATCACCAGCGCCCGCATCGAGGCACTGAACCAGCTAGCGGACGGGACGAAGCGCCCGGATGCCTACGGGTGGATCACCGCGCTGCGCGCCCCGGCCATCAAGAAGCTGATGGCCGACGACGGCCCGCTCCAGCTGTCCCTGTTTGACCAGCAGGACCTGGCCGAGATCACCTCCGAAGACTTCCCCGGCGAGCGGCTGATCGCCTGCCGTAACCCGGTGCTGGCCGCCGACCGCGCCCGCAAGCGGGAAGACCTGCTGGCCGCCACCGAGAAACTCCTGGCCCCGATCATCGCCCGCGTCCGGGCAGGCAGGCTCACCGGCGCCGGGCCGATCGGGGTCGAGGTGGGCAAGGTGATCAGCAAGTACAAGACCGCCAAGCACTTCACCGTCACCATCACCGGCGGCAGCCTCACCATGGAGCGACGGCAGGACCAGATCGACGCCGAAGCCGCCCTGGACGGGTTCTACGTGCTGCGCACCCCCGTCCCGGCCAGCGACCTGAACGCGCCCGGCGTGGTGGCCGCCTACAAGAACCTCAAATACGTGGAGCGGGACTTCCGGCAGATCAAATCCGATGACCTGGGCCTGCGCCCGGTGTTCCACCGGCTGGAAGAACGCGTCAAAGCGCACGTGCTGATCTGCATGCTCGCCTGCTACCTCACCTGGCACCTGCGCCGCACCTGGGCACCGCTGACCTTCACCGACGAGAACCCGCCCCGCCAGGAAAACCCCGTCGCCCCCGCCCGGCGCTCCGCCCGCGCTCAGGCCAAGGCGTCGTGCCAGCATGACCAGGCCGGCCGCCCCTACTACAGCTTCCGCGGCCTGATCGACCACCTGGCCACCCTGACCCGCAACCAGGTCCGTTTCGCCGGAACCAAGGCCGCAGTGCCCATGCTGGCCGAGCCGACCAGTGCCCAGCGGCAAGCATTCGACCTCATAGGCGCCCCGATCCCGCTCACCTTGAAGTAGTCAGAACACAACCCGGATACCCCCGTAAAAGACCAGGTCAGAACCGCAACCGCCTACCGAACTGGCCGTAACTTCGGCTTAGCCTGGGCAGGGGTGTGCCCGGCGAGGATGAGATGCTGGACCAGGTCGGCGACGTCGATCCAGGCGGCTCCGCGGGCCGACTGCGCCCAGTCGATTAGCCTGACCTTCTGGTCCTGGCTGATGAGCAGGTTGCTGGCGTTGATGTCGCCGTGCAGCAGCGTGTCCCCGTCCGCTGCCGTGAGTCAGCCGGTTTCCAGCCCGGCCAGGCGAGTGAGATTGCGGCGCCCCCAGGCGTCCAGGCCGGCGGGCGGATCAGCGGGGAGGGGGCCCCGGGGGCCAGTCCCGGCCGGGCCGGCCGTGTGCTGCTGGCGTTCTATCAGGGTTAGGGCGGTGCGCAGGAGGACGGCGGAGTTTTCGCAGATGGTTGTGCGGTGTCTGCGGGCGATCCAGGCGTGCAGCTGGACGGAGAAATGGATATCCCAGGCCGGGAACGAAGCACGCAACTCCTCCAGCGGGAGCGGATCTGCGGCGGGCTGGCGCAGGATCGCTTCGGCGGCTTCGATGACGCCCGCGGCTTCGCCGGGGCGCGTCTCAGGGTCGAGAGCCTTGTTGCTGTATTGCTCAACCGCTGCATCTGTGTCGGCCAGGACTAGCTCCCATCCATCCGCGTCGTCCGGCTCGTCCAGGTAGTCGGTCGCGCCGGGTGGATCAAAGTCACGCGGAACGGGATTAGAGCCGTAGTCGGCCTGGATGGCCGCTTCCAGCTCATAGAGGGTGTCGGCCGTTATGAAGTACAGCCGGTCGCGTCGCAGTGCCGCCCACCGATCCCGGGCGTAGCTCAGAAGGTAGGCGTCGCCCCAGTGGTAGGCCAGATCATCAAGCGTCTGAGGCGGTAGCATTACGCTAGTCCTCCCGCCTTCCGGCCGACGGCCGCCCAGATATGCCCGCGCCGTCCATTATCCCGGATAAGGGCCGGAGCTCGCCACGCTCGTCCTTCGGTGAGGCCCGGCTGAACCACCTCCAGGCCGCACAAGAAACTCGCCACCTTCTGCTGGTCATGGTGGAAGATGCGGCCCGCACTGTACTCCCGGGAGAACTCGGTGCCGATTTCGCCCTCCAGTTGTCCGACCGACACGATGAAGTAGCTGCCATACGGCAAGCCAGCGACGTAGTGGCCTACCAGCGTGCGGGCGGTTTCTGCGTCGAAGAAGTGCAAGGTCATAGCGAGGACCAGGCAGATCGGCAGGTAGAAGTCGAGGTGCTGCCGGATGCGCCAGTCGTAGAGAATTTCCTCGGGGTAGCTGAGGTCACCGGCGATGGTGTGGACGCCTTCAGCCTTGGCCAGAATGTTCTGCGCGTGGGTGAGGACCTGTTCGTCGTTGTCCACGTAGATCACCGCCGCGTCCGATTGGACTGCCTGGGCGGTCTCGTGGGTATTCGGGGCGGTCGGCAGGCCACAGCCTAGATCAACGAACTGCCGGATACCCCGGGAGGCCACGTAGGTCAGGGCGCGGGCCTGGAACTGGCGGCTCTCCCGGGCCAACTCGGCGGCTCGCGGATAGACCGATAGCAGTTTGGCCGCCTGGTCACGGTCGGCTGCGAAGTTGTCCTTGCCGCCCAAGAGGAAGTCCCATACCCGGGCGATGCTCGGCTCCGCCGTGGTGAACGGCCTGAGCAGGACTTGCAGCTTGGCCCGCAGCCGTTCGGCTGTTTCGGCTTGGGCGAAGCGCGGCTGGACCTCCGGTTGATGTGCTTCCGCGATGTAGAACAGCTTGTCCCAGATGGTCTGCATGCTGATCCGGTACTGCGGGAACTCCAGCTGGAGGAGGTCCAGTGGCTCGCGGACGGGAAGCGGGTTCACGGCCGCACCTCTGGGACATCCCGGCGCATCCCGCGCGTGCAGGCAAACGCAAGCGTCCGCGTGAGCTGGGCGTCCGGTGCGCACAAGCCCTCCAGCAGCGCAAAGGCTTCTTGCTTGGCGTCTGTGAGCCGCTTATCTGGGATATGCCGCCAGCAGACCGCCCACGGGGCCTGCGACTGGCACGCCGCCCACCATTGCTCGGTGCCGGTGTAGGTCATGGTGACCTCATGCATAACGGTCGCTACCTCGGCATACCAGCAGTGCGCCAGCAGTTGCTCCAGTGACTCCACCGTCGCAAACGGCGGGTGGCGCATGGTCGCTTTAAAGCCGGGCATCCCGTCCGGCATCTGGACGTCGAAAGCGCGGATGACGCTCGTCCAGCGTGGGTCTTCGGCCAGTCCCCAGCTCACCGCGAGCGCGCCGCCCGGTGCGAGCAGCGTCCGCCAGCGCCGTAGCGCGGTGGCAGGGCGCGGCAGAAACTGCATGACGTTACCGGCGAGGATCACATCAAAGCTTCCGGCCGCAAATGGGGGCTCCTCTGCATCGCCCGGTTCGAAGGTGATGTTCGTGAGCCCGGTCTGAACTGCGATGAGCTTCGCGTGTTCCAGCATGGGCAGCGTCAGATCCAGGCCGGTGACGTGCCCATCCGGCCCGGCCGCCCGGGCGGCAGGCATAGTGACCGCCCCCTTGCCGCAGCCGGCATCGAGGACGACGGCACCGGGACGAACCCCAGCGTGGGCCACGAGACGCTCGCCCATGGTCTGGAAGAACTCGGTGCCAGTGGTGTCATAGCCGTCCGCAGCCGCGGTGAAGCCACCGGCCACCTCCTCTTTGATCGCGGCTGGGTCGATCAGGGGAGCCTGCGGGCTCATCCGGCCACCAGTCCTTTCACCAGCGCGGCCGGTTTGGCCGATGAGGCCAGGAGACCGTTTTCTTGCATGAGGACGGCCACCCGCTGAAGCTGTGTGGTGCTAATGGTCAGCGGGAAGGTGCCCAACGCCATTACGGCAGCAGTGGTCTTCGAAATGTACAGCGCCGGAATGAGCGCATGCTCGACGGCCGCCCGGCTGGTGGCCGCGACCTGCTGGCCGCGTTCGAGAGCCCGGTCAAAGGCGGCCGCGGTCTTCGGGTACTTGGCCATCCAGGCCGTGGTGACGACGTAGCCGGAGATGGGAAAGTCCTGGGCTGCCCCTTGATCCACGTCAAATACCGGCGTCACGCCGTAACCGATTTCCGCCGCCGACAGCGACGGCTCGGCGATGAAGGCCGCGTCCACCCGGTGCGCGGCCAGGGCCGGGCCCATCGCCGGGAACGGGATCACCACAAAGTGGACAGATGAGGCGGGCACGCCGTGGCTGGTCAGGACGTTGCTCGTTAGCAGGACGGCCAGGCCGCCCAGGGCGTTAACCGCAATGGTCTTGCCCCGCAGCTGCTGGATCGTGGTGACGGGTGAGTGCGCCGGCACCACCACCGCCTGGACACCAGGGCCACCGGAGCTGGCCGCCGCGAGGGCGTGCAGACGGGCGGCCCCGCGCGCCTCAGCGATCAGGTCGGCCGCCCACTGCCCTTCGTCTACATCCACCGAGCCATTAAGCAGGTTGGGCAGCGCGTTGACACCGCTGGCGATGGGCACGACCTTCACGTGCAAACCAGCTTGGCTGAAATAGCCGCGTTGCAACGCGATATACAGCCCGGCCGCAGAGATAGCCGGAACCACTCCGACCGTCGGGCTGGGCTTCTCTGGTCTAGCGCCGCTCGTCGAAGAAGCGGCCGAGCTGCCGCATCCTGCGGCGAGCACGGCCACGACAGCGCCTAGGGCAACGACAAGACAGGGCTTGCGCTTGCGAGTTACCGGCTCGTGAGGGGGTGCGGCCGGTGCGGAGGGCATATTGGTGCCACCTCTCTGTCTGCTATGGGGAGGCAGCGAGGGCCCGGTGGACTTGGCGGTGTGCCGGGCCTTCGCGCTGTGTTCGTCAGGTCACGCAAGCGACGGTAGAAGCGTCAGCTTGCCCGGGCCAGGAGTGTGCCCAAGTGTGGCAGGCGAATTAATACGTACCCATGGCCGAGGCCAGAAGCTCGCGGGCGCGCGAGCCGTAGCGGGCGATCTCCGCCAGGCGGGCGAACGTCTGCGCGTACATCGCGATCTCACGCGGCTGCGTGATGGTCAGATGCCCCGAGACCAGTTCCACAGTGACTTGCCCACTATCGAAGATCCAAAAGTCTTCGACCGGCCTTGCTTCCCCTCGGTCAGGAAAAGATGGGATCACCCCGAGCGAGACAGACGGCCAGGTGGTGACCTCCGCCAGGTGCGCGAGCTGCTCGCTCATCACTGCCCGGCCGCCGAACCCGTTGTGCAGGACCGATTCCTCAACCAGGAACGCGGCCGAGCGCCCGTCACGCCGCAGGACTCGCTGCCGGACAACCCTGGCGGCGACGGCAGCTTCCACGTCGTCCACCAGGCCACGTCGCTGCTGCACGGCCCGCAGTACCGCCCGGGTGTACGCCTCGGTCTGGATGAGCCCAGGTATCACCCAGCAGGCATAAGCCCGAAATTGGCGGGTGTGCTCGTACAGCGGTAGCCGGGCCTCTTGGGCGCGTTTGAGTCCCGAGCGTTCCATGCGCCGCCACTCGATCCACATCCCCTCGGCGGCACGTAGTGAGGCAATCAGGTCCGGGGCCTGGTCCTCTGCTGCACAGACCTGGCACCAACGGCGAATGTCCGCGCTGGAAGGTGGCCGGGCAGCGTGCTCGATCTTAGAAACCTTGGTGCGCTCCCACCCCGCACGAACGGCCAGATCCCTCGCCGTGAGCCCCGCGTCCAGGCGCAGCTCGCGCAGCCGGTCGGCAAGGATCTGCCGAGCCTGCTGGGCACTAGACGATGACGGCTGCATGAAGCGGCCACATTAACGCAGCTGATAGTCCTTGTGCGGCACCGCCCGCTCCCATACCCTCTTGAAGGCCACGGTGCACTGTTCAGCTATCGATCCGTCCTCGCACAGTTCGGTACCGAGGAACTGCCCGTCCCCGGCGAAGAACGCAAAGCGCACCAACTGGCCATCGAAGACCCAGCAATCGTTGGCCGGGAGCAGCAGACCATTCGCCGCCCGCCGTGGCAGCCACCGCACCTGCTCGCCCGCAGCCACATTCGAGTCAGCGGTGGCGTGCTCAAAGGCGATGTAGTCGCTCACCGGCTCGGAAACCACCCGGGCCCGCCGTACCGCGACACCCTGCCCGGTGACCTCGCGAACCAACTCCAGCCAGGGCCGCCGCAACCGGCGCTGAAACTCCATGCGGTCGCCGCGCGTCCAGGCCGCAAACCATGGGTCGTCTGGGGTGTAGGCATCCCGCATCTCCAGATGGAGCGCGCAGTACTTGCAGCCGCGTAGCAGCTCCTCAAACGATCGGGCTGGCTGATCCGGACTGCCGGGGGTGCACGCCCGGTCCGCGCCTGCCGCGCTCATAGGTGCCATTGACCGCCTCCATAATGATCTGCGCCATCACCGGCGGCAGCTTGACTACCGACTCCCGTGTGCCAATCGGGCTATGCCCCGCCACCTCGGCCAATGTCTCCGGGTCGGTGATCGTCACGCCCTGGAACCAGAGGTCGCCCGTGTCTTCATCCACGTACACGGCCGGGCATTCGCTGTCCGGGGTGTTTGGGGTGATACCTACGAAACTTAGCCGCATTATGTCCTCCGAAGTTCCAGGGTGTGCCCAAGTGGGCCATCCCCTCGACGGTGCACCGCCCCGGGCCGGTCGTCAAGGCAACTCGGCAGAAGATGGGGAGGAACAATCACGGGTCAGCAAGTCGCAGGCTGTTCGGTCCAGAAAATCTATCCCGATCGCGCGCAGCAGGAGCCTCGGCCCAAGCCATGAACGCAAGTCGGCCGTGAACGGGTGCGGGACGCCCCCTCATGCCGCTGAGCGAGCCAGGGGATCGCGGGCTCTGGCGGTCGGGCTTGGCGGGAGCCAGGATCGGCTTCGTTCGCTCCCTTGGCAATCGATCTGCTTCCGGCCAGCATGAGTGGCGACAACCCGCCACGGCTCGGATAGGGGATTGGCGTGGTCACGAACGCGGTGCTGTCGATCGTCAGCTCGATCATCGGCGGAGGCCTGGTTCTGGCGGGACAGTTCTTTGTCAAGAGAGCCGAAGACAAGCGGGTGTGGCTCATTCGTCTGCAAGAGGCAGCCAGCGACCTGGCCACCTCCTATCTCCAGGAGGCGGCCACGTTGAACGATCGTCGACGGGCGGGAATAGACAGGAGCCATGTGGAAACGGCCACCTACGTGGTCGACCGCCAGAAGGCGCTCGGTCGTTTCCGGACGCTTCCGTGGAGCAGCGATTTCGAGGCGCATCGCCAGGCCATGGGGGACAGCATCGATGACGTTTGGCGGGCGTAGGACGAATCAGACGACGAGTTCCAGCTCGCCTACAAAGGCGCCCGGACGGCAGTCTCAGGGTTTATGACCGCGGTAGGTACACATATCCTCCGGGACGGCGCTCATCAGTGAGCATCGACGACCTGCCTCAGCCCATTGCCCGCTCATGCCGCGGACAGGGTCGAGCACCATGGGCACGGCGCGAGACCTCGGCCATGCCCATGTAGTCGGCAGCCGTGAACGCTGCCAGCCGAGGACAGAGGCTGACGGGAAGTCTGTCACGGAGAGCAACCTGAGTCTTGGCGCGTCCGCACGTGTACCCGCCGTTATGCGTGCTTATGGTGAGCGACTTGTTGGTCGTCCATGGCATACCGGAATGGTAGATCTGGGCGCATAGGCGGCTTCGGCCGAGCACGGATTGCACGAACGGGGCCCGGAGGTCTTGTTGCAGACCTCGGCCACCTCGCGGTCCTAGACGATCGAACCCACCCTGATTGCCTGAAGGGCAGGATCATTGGGCCGCTGTCGGCTGGCGCGTGAGCGAGGCCTTGACAGTGGCGACCGCGCCGCGAATACTCGCAGCGATCGCGACGAGAGCACGACATCGCGCGAATTACCCAGGGATGGCCGTCAGTGACTGCAAGTAAAGAACTCTACCGCCGCTGGATCGACGAGGCATGGAGCAAGGGCAACGTCGACGTCCTTGACGACATGAACACGCCGAGACTTTGTCGACCATTCCGGGCTGCCCGGGGTGTCGCCGGACACGGCCGGGATGAAGCAGTTCATCGCGGGCCTGCACGCTGCCTTCTCCGACTTGGCCTTCACGATCGAGGACATGGTGGCCGAGGGCGACCGGCTCGTGGGCCGGTGGGTGATGCGAGGCACGAACACGGGCTCGTTTAACGGGATGCCGCCTACCGGCCGGCCCGTCACAGTTAGCGGCTTCGACCTGCTGCGCGTGGAAGGTGATCGCTTCGCGGAGGTCTGGCACGTGGAGGACATCGCAGGGATGCTGCAGCAGCTTGGCGTGATGCCGGGACCGCCCTCGGCCTAGCGATCGTTGACCGCTGGCGGCCAGGCATCACCAGGGTCAGCCGCGGACAAGGGTGGCCCCGGGCTTGCTGGTCCGCGTGCGCCGGTCAGTGGTATCGCAGCCAGTTGCATCGATCTAGCCGATCCAGAGCCGGGTGATCTGCTCGGGTTAGTGACTGCGGGGAGCTTATGAGCGAGCGGATTGACGTCTGGGCGGACGTCATCACTGCTCGGGAAGGCCGTCCCATGGTGCGCTCGCCGTCATCCACCTTCGCTGGTCCGCGCGTTCGTCGGCCCGGCGTGCGTTCGCTCCGGGCGTAGCTGTGCACACTTGCCCCGTTGCCCCAGGCTGGACGGGGTGGACCCCGCTGCCGACGGGGAACGTTTTACTTGTGCGACATTTTGCGTCGCAACGTCGCCTGGCGCGCGGGCTAGCATGCGAAGGGACGAGCAAGATTTTTAGTTGCCTCGCCGGCCGCTCGGTGAGGGGGCGACGAGATGTTCGAGAGGTTCACCGACCGAGCGCGGCGGGTTGTGGTCCTGGCTCAGGAAGAAGCCAGGATGCTCAACCACGACTACATCGGGACCGAGCACATCCTGCTCGGCCTGATTCGCGAGGGCGAGGGCGTGGCCGCCAAGGCCCTGGAGTCGCTGGGGATCAGCCAGGAGGCCGTGCGCCGGCAGGTCGAGGAGATAATCGGCCAGGGCCAGCAGGCACCCTCCGGCCACATCCCCTTCACTCCGCGCGCCAAGAAGGTGCTGGAGCTGTCGCTGCGGGAGGCGCTGCAGCTCGGTCACAACTACATCGGCACCGAGCACATCCTGCTGGGCCTGATCCGTGAGGACGACGGCGTCGCCGCCCAGGTGCTGGTCAAGCTGGGCGCTGACCCCACCAGGGTCCGCCAGCAGGTGATCCAGCTGCTGGCGGGCTCCCAGGGCAAGGAGCCGGCCGCCGCGGGCGCGCCGTCCGAGACGGCGCCGTCCACCTCGATTGTGCTCGACCAGTTCGGCCGGAACCTGACCGCGGGCGCGCGCGAGGGCAAGCTCGATCCCGTGATCGGCCGGGAGAAGGAAATCGAGCGGGTCATGCAGGTGCTCTGCCGGCGCACCAAGAACAATCCCGTGCTGGTGGGCGAGCCCGGCGTCGGCAAGACGGCTGTCGTGGAGGGCCTGGCGCAGAAGATCGTCAAGGGCGAGGTGCCGGAAACCCTGACGGGCAAGCAGCTGTACACCCTCGACCTGAGCGCGCTGGTGGCCGGCTCCAGGTACCGCGGTGACTTCGAGGAACGGCTGAAGAAGGTCCTCAAGGAGATCAGGACGCGCGGGGACATCATCTTGTTCATCGACGAGCTGCATACGCTGGTCGGCGCCGGCGCGGCCGAGGGCGCCATCGACGCCGCGTCGATACTCAAGCCGATGCTGGCCCGCGGTGAGCTGCAGACGATCGGCGCGACCACGCTGGATGAGTACCGTAAGCACCTGGAGAAGGACGCGGCGCTGGAGCGGCGGTTCCAGCCGGTCCAGGTGGCCGAGCCGACGATCGCGCACACCGTCGAGATCCTCAGGGGCCTGCGCGACCGCTATGAGGCGCACCACCGGGTGTCGATCACCGATGACGCGCTGGCCGCCGCCGCGCGGCTGGCGGACCGCTACGTCAGCGACCGGTTCCTGCCGGACAAGGCGATCGACCTGATCGATGAGGCCGGGTCGCGGATGCGGATCCGCCGGATGACCGCGCCGCCGGGCCTGCGCGAGTACGACGAGAAGATCGCCCAGGTGCGCCGGGAGAAGAAGTCGGCCATCGGCTCCCAGGACTTTGAGAAGGCCGCGGCGCTGCGCGACAACGAGAAGCAGCTGCTGGCCAAGAAGGCGACCCGGCAGAGCGAGCGGGAGGCCGGTGGCCTGGACGCCGCCGCGGAGGTGACCGCGGAGCTGATCGCAGAGGTCCTGGCGACCGCCACCGGCATTCCGGTGGTCAAGCTCACCGAGGAGGAGTCGCAGCGGCTGCTGCGAATGGAAGATGAGCTGCACCGGCGGGTCATCGGCCAGAACGACGCCATCAGGGCGCTGTCGCAGGCCATCCGGCGGACCCGGGCCGGGCTGAAGGACCCGAAGCGGCCCGGCGGCTCGTTCATCTTCGCCGGCCCATCCGGGGTCGGTAAGACCGAGCTGTCCAGGACGCTGGCGGAGTTCCTGTTCGGCGATGAGGACGCGCTGATCCAGCTGGACATGAGCGAGTACATGGAGAAGCACACGGTCTCGCGGCTGTTCGGTTCTCCGCCCGGGTACGTCGGGTACGAGGAAGGCGGGCAGCTGACCGAGAAGGTGCGCCGCAAGCCGTTCTCGGTGGTCCTGTTCGACGAGATCGAGAAGGCTCACCCGGACATCTTCAACTCGCTGCTGCAGATCCTCGAGGACGGGCGGCTCACCGATGCGCAGGGCAGGGTGGTCGACTTCAAGAACACCGTGATCATCATGACCACCAACCTGGGCACCCGGGACATCTCGAAGGGCGTCTCGGTCGGCTTCGGTACTGCAGGCGAGTCGCGCGGCTCGTATGACCGGATGAAGACCACGGTGCAGCAGCAGCTGAGGCAGCACTTCAGGCCGGAGTTCCTGAACCGCGTCGATGACACGATCGTGTTCCACCAGCTCAGCCGGGAGGAGATTCTCAGCATCGTGGACCTGATGGTCGCCAAGGTGGATGAGCGGCTCAAGGACCGGGACATGGGCCTGGAGCTGCTGCCTGCGGCCAGGACGCTGCTGTCCGAGCGGGGCTACGACCCGGTGCTCGGTGCGAGGCCGCTCCGCCGCACGATCCAGCGGGAGATCGAGGACAACCTGTCCGAGAAGATCCTGTTCGGCGAGCTGAGGGCTGGCCAGATCGTCACGGTCGATGTGCAGGGCACCGGGCCGCAAGCGCAGTTCACGTTCGAGGGCGTGGCCAAGCCCGAGACCGTGCCCGATGCGCCGCCCGCGGCGATTTGAGAGCAAGGCGGCCGCCGGCGGGACCGGCGGGCGCCTGACCAACGGCGAGTAGCACCACCCGGGCAGGCCGCGAGCATGGTTGTCGTACGGCTTTGGCGGGCCCTACGGCATCGACACTTCAGTCGCGCCGCCGTGAGTCACGCCGCGCAGTCCGCGATCAGCCCTGCGACGTGACTTGCCAGCTCTTCAGAGCGCTGGACGCGGCCGGCCAATCCGGCGTGTTGTCCCTGCCCGGCTCCAGCAGGCATTGACACAGGTCAATCGGCGCTCCCATGCACCGCGGGACGCACGACGTTCCTTCGGGACAAGTCAGCGGTCCGCCTTCGCCGATCGCCAGCCCGCTCAGGCGGGTACGGCAGCCACCATGCGGAACGAGCAGGCTCCCGTGTGTAACGCAGGTTGTATGTCACCCGTGCCACAGGCAGCGCTCTGGGGCGCCGTCCTCGCCGGAAGACGGTGGTGGCGCGCGCTCGCCGGCTTCGGGCTCCGGCGCCAGGCTGAGGTGCAGGCGGCGTCCCGGCAGCGGGTACCGACCCGGGCGCCCGCCTCTTTATCCGTTTGCAGCCTGCGCAGTACCGGCAGTGCCGCGAAGTAGGACCCGGTCTTAGGGCGATGCCGCCGACGCCGATATCGATCGAGATCCGGCCCTGCTTAGCCCAGGTAGACGGTTGCCCTTGCCGAAAATCTCATCCGCGCAGCTCATGCGGCATGTTGGTACTCATGAAGCACTCCACCGAGTCGGTCGCGTCGTCGTATATTAAGGCTGGCGATTTGGTCAGGAACCATGAGTGGCACGGGCAGTGGCTGGAGCGGGCGGGCGTTCGCGATGCCCTGATGCGGCCGGTGCCCGTTGTAGAACTGCTCGAACTCCCGTAGGGCGTGCAGAAGGTGGGACTGGTTCCAGATCAACGTGCGGTTCAATAGCTCGCGCTGGCAGGTCTGCACCCACCGCTCCATGATCGAGTTCATCCTCGGCATCCGGACCCCGCTGAGTACAACGTCGATGCCCGCGTCAGCGAGGATGGCGTCGAACAGGCCGGGGAACTTCCCGTCCCGGTCTCTGATCAGGAACCGTGCCCGGCAGTCGGCATCCTCCAGGTCCATCACAAGGTTCCTGGCGGCCTGCGCCACCCAGGACGCCGTCGGGTGGGCGGTGGCGCCCAGAATCCTGATTCTCCGGCTGGCGTACTCGATCACCGCGAGCACGTGCAGCCGCACCCCGGACAGGGTGACCGTCTCGAAGAAGTCACAGGCCAGCAGGGCCTCGGCCTGTGAGCGCAGGAAATCGGCCCACGTGGTGGAACTGCGCTCGGGCGCCGGATCGATCCCGGCGTCATGCAGGATCTCCCAGACGGTGGAAGCGGCGACCTTTACCCCGAGCACCAGCAGCTCGCCGTGCACCCGGCGATACCCCCAGCCGGGATTTTCGCGGACGAGCCGCAACACCAGGACGCGAATCGAGCGCACGGTGCGCGGCCGACCCGGGCGCCGGGGCCGGGACCGCTCGGCGTGCCGGCGTGCGACCAGATCGCGGTGCCAGCGGAGCACGGTATCCGGGCGCACCACCAAGTGCAGTCTCTTGAGCACCTCCCTCGGGAGCCGGTGCAGTAGCGCCGCCAGCAACGCCCGATCACTCGGGGTGAACCGCCCCCTGTCCGGACCGAGCTGCCGCTGCAAGACCGAGAGCTGGTGGCGCAGCACGAGGATCTCCGCGTCTTTGTCCCGGCTGCTCATCGGCAGCAGCCGCAGCAGCGCGAACACGTTCGTCACACCGAGATAGGCCAGTCGCAGCAGCACGGTCGATCACCATGCCACAGCGTTCCCCTGTCGCACGAGCGCCCCACCGGCCGCCATCGCGCACAACATCGGCCTCACCCATGCATCGGCTCCCACCAGCATGGATGAGTTTTCGGCAGGAGCAACGTCGAAATGGAACCGGATCGAGCACCGGCTCTTCGCCCAGATCTCCATGAACTGGCGCGGCAGGCCGCTGACCAGCCACGAAGTCATCGTCGAGACGATCTCCGCGACCACCACCAAGACCGGGCTGACCGTCCAGGCAGCGCTGGACACCGGCACCTACGAGAAGGGCATCAAGATCTCGGACAAGGACATGAAGGCGCTGGGACAACGCTCGATCAGGCGCCACGACTTCCACGGCGAGTGGAACTACGCCCTCCTCGCCGCCCCGCGGCCGACACGCCCGACATCTCCGAAAAAATTCTCGGAGAGGCCTAACGCCACGCGACACTAGCTAAGGCGGACAGGCTGCGGGTTCACCGCGCCAGTATTTCCACGCCCGGTGTTATCCCGCCAATGCCAGGCAGACCTCGAGCCCCGGATGGCTCCTTGCCGATCGTGACATTTCCCCGCATCCCGACCAGCCCGACAAGCGCAGGCTGGTCAAGTACGACCCCGCGGAAGCCGACCACCTCGACCAGCCCGACAAGCGCAGGCTGGTCAGGTACGACCCCGCGGAAGCCGACCACCTCGACCAGCCCGCCGAAAGCGAGCGTGCTGCACATCGCTCCAGCTGATCGGCCCATGGGCCTGGCCTGCGTGACACCGGTTCCCAGCGACTTCGTGAGACACCCAGACGTAGGCCATTGGGGAATCCGGCGAGCCGGAACGCTAGCAGGCGGTCTCAGGCTTCAGCCGAAGACAGTGGTTTGCGGCATATGAACCCCCAGCTCAGCTGGGGGTTCATACTGCTCGGGTGTGGCTGGGGTGGCCTACCGGAGTGACTTACGTCCTGCGGGACCTTAGCCCGTACAAGCTCCCTCAGCTACAGAAGTGCTGCGTTCCTTCAAGGGTGTATATAAAGCGGCGGCGGTAGAAGCGTGGCTTGGGCTGGGGTCGTCCCCAGATCCAGGGCCGGGCGCGGGCGTTGAGCTCGGCGGTGGCGACCCAGGTGGCGTCGGCGATCTCGCCGGGTCACTCAAGACAGAGGGCGGCGATCAAGGCGGAGCCGCGGGCCAGGGCCCTAAGCGAAGCGCTCTAACCGAAGCGCAGTGAAGTGAGAGTGGAGTGTTCACCGCTTTTTTGGACACCAGATTAGGCTGCCAATTGGCTGAGTTGCCTATATCCTAGTTCGTATTCCTCGGGTGTCAAGTACCCGAGGGTTGAATGCCTCCGGATCGGATTATAATAGTTCCCGATCCAGTCAGACGTCTCCTTTTCCAGATTCGCGAGCGTCGGCCACGGGCGGGTGTGGATCAGCTCTTTCTTGTACGTCGCGAAAAACGATTCCGATACGGCATTATCGTAGCAGATTCCTGTCCTTCCCAAAGACCGCCTGATATTGCTCTCCGTGCAGTACTCATCGAACACAGAGGAGTATACTGGCAGCCGCGGTCAGAATGAAATATCACCCCGGCCGGCGGCTTCCGGGCGGCAATGGCCATATCGAGTGCGGCGGTGATCAGGCTGGTCCGCATATGCGCGGCGACAGCCCAGCCGACAACTTTACGTGAGTAAAGGTCGATGACGGTCGCGAGATAGGCCCATCCGTCCCATGTCTTTATGTAGGTGACGTCGCCGCACCAGCGGGTGTCAGGAAGCGCGGCCGTGAAGTCGCGGCCGATCAGGTCCGGGGCGGGGACCGGCCGGTCCCCGCCGATGGTGGTCCGCTTCCACGCCCTCGGGTGGCGCCCGCGCAGGCCAGCGGCCTGCATCAGCCGGTGGACACGCTTGTGGGATACCAGGTGGCCCAGGGCGGCCAGGCCCGCGCGCATCCGGCGCACCCCAGGATTGCCCCGCGCCTCGTTGTACACCTTCTTCATGACGGCGATGAGAACGGAGTCGTCTCCGGACCGCTTCGATGGCTCCGCGCCCCGCCAGGCATAATAACCGGAACGGGAAACTCCCAGCCAGGCGCACATGAATGACACCGGGTAGGTGCCCGAATCAGCCCAGCCCGCGATAGCAGCGAATCTCACTGACTGCCTTTCGCGAACCAGGTCGCCACTTTTTTTGCGAACTCCACCTGCATCCGCAGCTCGGCGATCGTGGACTTGTCATCCCTGGACTCAGCCCGCAGCCGGGCCAGCTCCGCGCGCTCGGACTCACCCAGCGGCGCATCCGGATTCTTCCCGGACTCCGCGGCAGCTCGTGCCACTTTCACCCACTTGCCAAGAGTCATCTCGTGGACGCCGATGTTACGGGCGACCTCAGCAACCGGACGGCCGCCGTCAATGACGAAAGCTACCGACTGCTCCTTGTACTCCGGCGTAAATGCGCGGCGTGTCGAACCCATTTCTCGCTCTCCCGACGAATCGGGCAGCTAAACCGGGTGTCCACCGAAGCGGGTACGGTCCAATGGGGGGGGGGCGGGGGGGGGACGGTGAGACGTGCACGGGGAACGAATGGCCGCTTGCGTGCTACCGCGCGGGATCGTATCCGGGTGCAGCCGGAACGTGGTAAACACGCGGATCATCATCTCCATCTGCTGGGGACGGGTGTATATTGTAGTTGTGGCGAACTGCGAGGCGTAACGTGCGTCGTCTTTGCTCCTGATTTCGATTACGAAAAGCTGTCCTGACGGTATGGCGATACCGTGCGCTTTCAGAAAGTCCACGCAAGAATTGTCGGGAGTCCCTGGGAGTGGCCGTCGCATAGCCACTGGTTCTCTTCCGCGCCATCTTGTCCAGCCGGGCCGCGCATCCTGCCGTGCGCCGCCTCGTCGTGGTTGCGGCCAGGATCTCTAGCGGTTGTGTCTCCGCTGGTTCCTGGCCACATGTGTCTGACTGGGCTCACGCGGCTAGCTAGATCACTCCGAGTTCGGTTCGGCTGGGCGCGATCAGTCTCCGGGCGGTGGCGTCAGCTCGTACCCCGCCCCCAGGAAACCCTCGATCGCGATCGCCACCTCCTGCTTATCCATGATCAAGGCAACGCGGCCCTCGTCCTCGTCCTTGAGTTCAACCATTGGCCTTCTTCTCCTTTTCTTACGCTTCGACCGCGGCGCGGCCCGTGAACCTCTAGGCCCGTTCGAAGTCATCATGGATCTCTTCGGATGAGGGACAGCGGATCGCCGGTCGCAGAACCACGCTTATCGCGCTTATCGGGCCCTGGCATCCGGCTACCCCGCCGCACCAGTGTTAATCACGAACTCGCCGCCGTCCTCGTCGAGGGAGCCTCGCCTGGACGATCTTCACCGCCTACATGCTGCTCGCCAGCTTCGGCACCACCAAGGTGCTAACGGCCGTCTTCGCCGTCCTGTTCGCGACGTCCTGGTGCTGACCGCCGGGAACCTGGCCGCGCCGCCCAACGTGACGGTCATCAAGGTCGGTGGCTGGCTCGGCCTGGTAACGGCGTTCCTGGCTTACATGGCAGCCTTCGCCTCGATCGGCCTGTCGGTGGCGGCGTGGTTCATGTCGAAGAACAAGGAGAAGGTGGACCTGGACCGCGCAGACCGCTGGGGGATATTCGTGGGTACCTGGGCACCGACGTTCTTCGGGCTGGGCAACGCGCTGCAGTACTACGAACAGAAGTGACGCACCGCACGGACACCGGCCAGCAGCCCGCGGGGAGTGGCCTGGCACCAACCGCTCAATATTCGATTACGTGCACGAAGTCGCGGAGAATGGTGAGGCTGACGCCGCGCCGGGCGGCCTCGGCCTCGATCGCATCGATTTGCGCGTTGTTCGCTCTGGCCGTGGCCGCGCCGGTGGAAGGTCACGACCTGGGCGGATTCGGCTAGTCCCTGGACCACTGGCTGCCAGGCGAACGGGTGGTCCGAAACCCCCGTGCACAAGGGCGAGCGGATGCCCCTCACCAGTCATCTCGTAGAAGAGGTTCACCCCATTGACTTATCTCGTAGAAGAGGTTCACCCCATTGATGTGGACGTGTGCCATCGACACCACCCCCAGGACCAGGCAGGTCGGGTGGGCCGCCCTGATCGAACTGCTCCCTCGACGAGGACAGCGGCGAGTTCGTGATTAACACTCGTGCAGCGGGGTATCCGGATGCCCGGGCCCCTATAAGCGCTATAAGCGCGGTTCGATAAGCGCGGTTCTGCGACCGGCGATCCGCTGTCCGTCATCTGAAGGATCCATGATGACTCCGAACGCGCCTAGCAGTTCACGGGCCGCGCCGCGGTCGAAGTGCAAGAAAAGGAGAAAAAGGCCAATGGTTGAACTCAAGGAGGAGGACGAGGGCCGCGTTGCCTTGATCATGGATAAGGAAGAGGTGGCGATCGCGATCGAGGGTTTCCTGCGGGCGGGGTACGAGCTGACGCCACCGCCCGCAGACTGATCGCGCCCAGCCGAATCTAGGAGCGATCTAGCTAGCAAGCGTGAGCCCAGTAAGCACACATGCGGCCAGGAACTCTAGCCGAGACACAACCGCTAGAGATCCTGGCCGCAACCACGACCAGCTCGCCGAAAGCGAGCGTGATGCACATCGCTCCAGCTGATCGGCCTATGGGCCTGGCTGGCGGCTTGTCACGGACTCGCATGGACCGGCAAAGCCTCGTGAAAATCGGACGCTTGGATGTCTGCGGACCACGCGCGGACCAGCTAGCTGCTTGGTTCCATTGGACCGTACCCGCTTCGGTGGACACCCGGTTTAGCTGCCCGATTCGTCGGGAGAGCGAGAAATGGGTTCGACACGCCGCGCATTTACGCCGGAGTACAAGGAGCAGTCGGTAGCTTTCGTCATTGACGGCGGCCGTCCGGTTGCTGAGGTCGCCCGTAACATCGGCGTCCACGAGATGACTCTTGGCAAGTGGGTGAAAGTGGCACGAGCTGCCGCGGAGTCCGTCCGGGAAGAATCCGGATGCGCCGCTGGGTGAGTCCGAGCGCGCGGAGCTGGCCCGGCTGCGGGCTGAGTCCAGGGATGACAAGTCCACGATCGCCGAGCTGCGGATGCAGGTGGAGTTCGCAAAAAAAGTGGCGACCTGGTTCGCGAAAGGCAGTCAGTGAGATTCGCTGCTATCGCGGGCTGGGCTGATTCGGGCACCTACCCGGTGTCATTCATGTGCGCCTGGCTGGGAGTTTCCCGTTCCGGTTATTATGCCTGGCGGGGCGCGGAGCCATCGAAGCGGTCCGGAGACGACTCCGTTCTCATCGCCGTCATGAAGAAGGTGTACAACGAGGCGCGGGGCAATCCTGGGGTGCGCCGGATGCGCGCGGGCCTGGCCGCCCTGGGCCACCTGGTATCCCACAAGCGTGTCCACCGGCTGATGCAGGCCGCTGGCCTGCGCGGGCGCCACCCGAGGGCGTGGAAGCGGACCACCATCGGCGGGGACCGGCCGGTCCCCGCCCCGGACCTGATCGGCCGCGACTTCACGGCCGCGCTTCCTGACACCCGCTGGTGCGGCGACGTCACCTACATAAAGACATGGGACGGATGGGCCTATCTCGCGACCGTCATCGACCTTTACTCACGTAAAGTTGTCGGCTGGGCTGTCGCCGCGCATATGCGGACCAGCCTGATCACCGCCGCACTCGATATGGCCATTGCCGCCCGGAAGCCGCCGGCCGGGGTGATATTTCATTCTGACCGCGGCTGCCAGTATACTCTCTGTGTTCGATGAGTACTGCACGGAGAGCAATATCAGGCGGTCTTTGGGAAGGACAGGAATCTGCTACGATAATGCCGTATCGGAATCGTTTTCGCGACGTACAAGAAAGAGCTGATCCACACCCGCCCGTGGCCGACGCTCGCGAATCTGGAAAAGGAGACGTCTGACTGGATCGGGAACTATTATAATCGGATCCGGAGGCATTCAACCCTCGGGTACTTGACACCCGAGGAATACGAACTAGGATATAGGCAACTCAGCCAATTGGCAGCCTAATCTGGTGTCCAAAAAAGCGGGAACACTCCACATGATCTCCAAAAGTTTGGGTTTGCGGAGGGCTATGCTGCGGCTGGGCCGGGCTGGATGCCCAGGTGGCTGAACAGGGTGGCCATGTCGGTTCGGAGGTGTTCGTAGTCCTGGTCGATGGGGGTCAGCCTGGTGGGGACGTGGTCGTGCCGGCGGATCTGGACGCTGGCCAGGATCGGGGCGATGACGTGGTCCCGGAGGGTGAGCAGGGCCGATATGGTCCGGGCGGCCGGGCCGGGCAGATAGTAGCGGCGGGTGCGTGCGGGTTTGCCGACGAGCTGCTTGCCGCGGAGTTTGCGCAGGTCGTAGGCGGCCTGGCGGGTGTTGTAGGTGGCGTGGGCCTGCCCGGTGATGGCGTGGACTTTGGCGGTCATGTCGGCCACGGTGAACCCGTCGGGAGATGCGGCGAGGGCGAGCACGGCGGCCAGGGCGGCGCGGATCCGGGGCTTGTTCACGTCGATGCCGCCGACCCGGCTGGCGCCCAATTGCGCGGGCAGCGGCAGCTGATCCAGCGTGCCGTCGGGGAGGAAGCCGATATCGACGCAGTCCAGCGCGGTGCAGAACCGCTGGCACATGCCGGCCAGCCGGGCGGCGATCTGGGGGAAGTGCTCCAGTGCCCGGCCACAGCCCAGCTGCCTGGTGTTGTGGGTGATCGCTTCGAACCGGAGGACGCGCGCGCCTTTGGTGTAGCCCTTGAGTGTCAGCAGCCCGAAGTGGACTTTGAACACCGTCAGGTCCCACGCAGGTGTCTCGAGCACGACCCCGACCCGGGGCGAGGGGTGCGTGCCGTACTTGCCGGGACGGCGGCGGGCCCCGAACAAGGTCCGCAAGGCCGGGATGTCCAGGCGGGACCGGGTCCGGTCCAGCATGGCGTTGAACACCCGGTCCATGTGACCGCCGTAGGCAAACAGCAGGTTACGGGAGTATTCGGCCTGGTAGACCGAGTAGGCGTAGGTGAAGCAGGTCCGCTGCTGATCGGCCAGGTCCAGGCCGAAGATCAGGCACGCGGTGTAGATCCACCGGTTGATGACCTGGCCCAGGCGCCCTGCAGCCGCATCCTGCGACAAGGTGTCTGCGATCTGGGCCAGGCCGGCCGGATCCGTGGTCTCAGTAAAGCAGTTGCCCTCCTTGGTGAAGGCGATCCCGGCCGCCTGCGCGGTCACTGCCACATACTCATGGCCGTTCAGGATGACCTGGGCGGCGAACGGCGCATGCCCGGCCATCTTGATCGTCAGGTGCCCCCACTGGGAGTCCATGATGTGGAAGCTGTAGTGATTCACGTACGTGCGCTTCCTGGCCAGGTTGCCGATCACCGTGCCGTCCGCGGACCGGCGCACATCCCACACCATCGCCGGGGCCCTGGCGACCAGGACCATGAACACTCCCGGCCCCACCGAATGCGTGCGCAGATACTCCTCCGCGATCAGGTGCTTGCGTTCCCCCGCCGTGCAGTCGATCACCGGGACGGCGTTATCGGCGGCCCAGGCCCGGACCCGCCGCGCGAACCGCCCCGCCAGGCGCATCAGGTGAGCGTTATCCAGCACCGCATCCGCCTCCGCGTCACTGCCCCCGATCATGCGCCGCCACCAGGTCCGGAACCCGCCCGAGCTGCTGCCCAGCGGATAGTAGGCGTTCAGCACGATCCGGTCCACGCAGTCATACGAGCCGGTCAGCAGCCCCGCATACCGCGCCGCGAAGTCATCAGCCATGCACTGAACGTGTCACTTTCATCGCTTACCGTCAGGCGAACTGCCCCGAAGGGGCCATTCCTTCCGGGCGAAGTCCCGGACGGAACGTAGGAGCTTGGAGTCTCTGATCGACAAAATGTTGTCTATGCGGCGGCTGGGAGGGTTTCGATGCCGACGCGCCGGAACAGGGTCTGCATGCCGATGCGGAGGTTCTCGTAGTCGCGGTCGACGGGGGTCCAGATTTTGGGCTTGCGGCCCATGCGGGGGCTGCGGACCCCGGCGAGGATCGGTGCGATGACGTGATCGCGGAGGGTGAGCAGGGCGCTGATGGTGCGTGCGCTGGCGGGGGGCACGTGGTAGCGGCGGGTCCTGCCCGGTTTGTCCACGAGGTGCTTGCCGCGGAGCTTGCGCAGATCGTAGGCGGCCTGCCGGGTGGTGTAGCCGTGGTGGCCGGTGATCTGGCGGACCCTGGCGGCGTGCTCGGCGACGGTGAACCCGCCGGGTGCCGGGGCCAGGGCCAGCGCGGCTGAGAGGGCGGCACGGATCCGCGGCTTGTTCAGGTCGATGCCGGCGATCCTGGTGATCCCGGTCCGGGCGGGCAGCGGGAGCTCATCCAGCACGCCGTCGGGCAGGAAGCCGACGTCGGCGCAGTCCAGCGTGGCGGCGAACCGGTCAGCCATGCCGGCCAACCAGGTGATGATCTCGGCGAAGTTTTCCAGGCTGCGGCGGCAGCGGAGTTCTTTGGTGTTGTGGCAGGTGGCCTCGAAGCGCAGCACGTGCTCGCCCTTGGTGTAGGCCTTCAGCTGCAGCCGCCCGAAGCTGATCCGGAACCAGCTGAGACCATACCGTGGCTTCTCGATCACGATCTGCTGCGCTGGCGGGCCGCCTTTGCACGTGCGGTGCGGCCGCGCCTTGAGGCCGAACAGGGTCCGGATCGCCGGGATGTCAGCCGGGACCGGGTCCGGTCCACGATCCGGTCGGACAGGGCCAGCACTTGAAAACGCGCAATCATCATTTCTCCAGATATTGGCTCGGCTCGCAACGAGGCCGTCCCTTCACCTGGCCTCATACCCGGCGTGGCCGGGACGGGGATTTCTTCCCGGGCGTGTTTGGCCACGTATGGGCCGGGTAGCCAGCGTCCCGCGGGCGGGGCGTGCTCCACGCCGTGAGGCCGAAGGTCATGCAGCCGGGGAGGGAATCCGTGGTCCGTGCCGTGCAACCCGGAGGCGGGAGCGGTGGCTCGTCGTCATCGGGCCTGGCCGATGTCGTCGACACGATTCTCGACAAAGGGCTGGTCATCGACGCGTACATACGCGTGTCGCTGGTCGGCATCGAGCTGCTGACGATCGACGCGCGCATCGTTGTGGCGAGCGTGGACACCTACCTGCGTTTCGCCGAGGCGGTCAACCGGCTGGACCTCTCCTCGACGAAGGAAGGACTGCCGGGCCTGGTCAGCGGGGCGAAGGAGAGCGGCGCCAAGCGCGTAACCAAGGGAGTGCTCGAAGGGGTGGGGGAGAAACTCCGCGATTTCGCCGAATCCGGAAGCCAGCGCCCTTCCGGCCGCACGCGCTCCCGGCGAAGCGGCCAGCGGCCACGGTTACCGCCCGCATCTAGAGGGCCGGATGGAAACCGCGTAGCCAGCCACGGCACTGGCGCGACGGCGGCCCGGGCATCCCGGTGTTCTCCGACGCCGGCCATGACCTGACGTAGCTGGCGTGGCTGCCAGCCGATCTGACGGCCGGGGTACCGGGCCGGCGGCACCAGGGGCTGCCCTCGCGGATGGGAAGACCACGCGGGCACGCCGCCCATCGCCGAGCAGACCCTCATCCCGTTACGGGCCGATCCCCTGCCAGGCGAACACAGCCTCGAATTGATCTTGTTCTGGTCATCTCGTATTGGTAACACTGCCGCCCTAAAGCCGGTTGGTACGGCA
>CAVZKY010000044.1:0-96449 GCA_963775825.1 uncultured Actinomycetes bacterium | reverse complement strand
GCGCCGGGCATCGCCGATATCACCAGGGGCAACAACACCGTGTCGTTCGCCCAGAACGGCCACACCTACACCGTGACGGGATTCAGCGCGCTGCGCGGTTACGACCTGGCCTCCGGCGTCGGCACCGTCAACGCGGCCGCCTTCGTTCCCGAGCTCGCCTACCTGGGCCGGCACCACTAGCTGAAAACCAGCCGTACGTAAGACGGCGGGAATCACGTCGCCCCGTGGTTCCCGCCGTTTTGCGTTGCCGCGTGGATCTAGCGCACGATGCCCAGGGCCACCTTGCGGTTGCCGCCGTTCAGCTTCACCAGCTCGAACCACAGCGGGAGCAGGGCGTCCACCGTCCCGGTGGCGTCCGGGCCGCCGACGTAGGCCGGTTCCAGTCCCACCGCCTGGATCAGTTCCTCGGTTACCTGCCGGGCGCTGGGTTCGGCGGCGAAGAACAGGGCGGTGCCGGGCACTGGATCGGCGAAATTCTCCCAGCCCAGCGTGTTGAACGCGCGGACGTACCGGACGTCGGGCACGGCTCTCGCGATCGCGGCCCGGCTGTCAGGTGCCGCGCCGCCCATATTGTTCGTAGCGTCGACGACGGTCTTGCCCGCCAGGGCGGTTGCGTACTCCTTGGCCATTCCGGCGACCGCGCCCCCGGGGATGGCCAGCACCACGACCTCAGCGTCCCGCACCGCGTCGCCGATGGCGGCCACCGGTGCACCCCCCGGTCCCTCCCCAGCATCCCGGCGGGTGCCGAACACCACGTCGTGTCCCGCGGCCCGCCACTTGGTACCCAGCGTGTCGCCGATGTGCCCCGTCCCGATCACTGTGATCCGCATGCCGTCTCCCGTCCGCCCGTTGACCGTGTCCTGTTTACGCCGGTGACCCGCCCGGCGTCCATACGGCCGGCCCGCCGCGGCGCAAGCGGGTTGACGCTGCACGTCAGCGCGCGCTGAATAGCTGTGTCGGAACAGAACAGGCCTGGAGGGTGAGCCGTGAGCGAGCAACTGGAACAGTTTCGCATGCTGATCGGCGGCAAGGCCGCCGACGCGAGTTCCGGCGGGACCTTCGAATCCGAGAACCCCTACACCGGCCGGCCCTGGGCGGTGATCCCGGACGCGGGCCCGGAGGACGTGGATGCCGCCGTGCAGGCCGCCCGGGACGCCCTGGAGGGGGAGTGGGGCCAGCTGACCGGGTTCGACCGGTCCCGGCTGA
Organism: uncultured Actinomycetes bacterium; assembly: GCA_963775825.1. GTDB lineage: Bacteria > Actinomycetota > Actinomycetes > Streptosporangiales > Streptosporangiaceae > Bog-532. The sequence continues at coordinate 95,243 of CAVZKY010000044.1, read as the reverse complement.
TCCACCTGCTCGGCGACCTGGTCTCGGTGAACGCCGAGCGGCTCGCCCGGCTGGAGGTGCAGGACTCGGGCAAGCTGTACCGGGAGATGATCGGCCAGCTCAAGGGGCTCGCCGGCTGGTACCACTACTACGCCGGGCTGGCCGACAAGCTCGAAGGCCGCCAGATCCCCACCCCCAACCCGAACTACCTCGTCTACACCCGGCGCGAGCCGGTGGGCGTCGTGGCCGCGATCACGCCGTGGAATTCGCCGCTGCTGCTGATGACCTGGAAGGTGGCGCCGGCCCTGGCCGCCGGGTGCACCCTCGTGATCAAGCCGTCCGAGCACGCGCCCGCTTCCACGCTGGGCTTCGCCGAGCTGATCACCGAGGCCGGTTTCCCGCCCGGGGTGGTCAACGTCGTCACCGGGCAGTCCCGGGAGGTCGGCGCGGCGCTGGCCGGGCACCCCGAGGTGGACAAGGTGGCCTTCACCGGGTCGACGGCCACCGGCCGCGCGGTCGCGCACGCCGCGGCGGAGAACCTGAATCCAGTCACCCTGGAGCTGGGCGGCAAGTCACCGCAGATCGTCTTCCCCGACGCCGACCTGGCCGCCGCGGCTAACGGGATCGTGGCCGGCGTGTTCGCGGCCACCGGGCAGACCTGCATGGCCGGCTCGCGGCTGATCGTGCACGCCGACGTACACGACGAACTCATCCGGCTGGTCGCCGAGCGGGCGGCGCGGATCAAGCTCGGCGACCCGAACGACCCGGCGACCGAGATGGGCCCGGTCGCTAACGCGCCCCAGTACCAGAAGGTGCTCGGCTACCTGCGTACCGCGGTGGACGAGGGCGCCCAGGTCGCCTACGGCGGCGCGGCGGACGACAGCCTGGGCGGCTACTTCGTCAAGCCCACGGTGCTCACCGGGGTCGGACCCACGTCCACCGTCGTGCGGGAGGAGATCTTCGGCCCCGTGCTGTCGGCCTACGCCTTCACCGCCGAGGACGAGGCGGTCAAGCTGGCCAACGACACGCCGTACGGCCTGGCCGGCTCGGTATGGACCGCGGACGTGCGGCGCGCGCACCGGGTCGCGGCCCGGATCAAGGCCGGCACGGTCTGGATCAACGCCTACCGGGTGGTCGCGCCGAGCGTCCCGTTCGGTGGCTACAAGGCGTCCGGGCTGGGCCGGGAGAACGGCGTCGACGCGGTCAGCGCCTACACCGAGAACAAGAGCGTCTGGGTCGAGCTCAGCGGCGCCACCCGCGATCCCTTCACGCTCGGCTGACGTAACAGCAAAGGGTGCGGAATATGCGGAATATCTGGCGTGCTGAACACAGCAGCGAAGAAGACTCGGAGTTTGTATGTATGACAGCTACTGCTTCAGGTGCGGCGTCTACACAGCCATCGATCAGCTGACCAAGATGTGCCGACCCTGCTTTGACCACTGGTGCGCCGGTCCCGGGCCGGCCTCCAAGGCCGGGCCGGGCCGGTGAATCAGCCGGTCAATTAGACCAACGACCGATGAGGCGGATGGCGGTGCCATCCGCCTTTTTCGTGCCCGCCCGCTATTTCGGGCCCGCCTCGCCGGCGCCGTCCTCGTCGCCCTCAGCGGCGACGGCGGGGTCGTCATGCGCACCGACCGGCAGCGGCGGCAGCGTGTACAGCGTGTCCAGGCCGAGCCTGCGCGCGTCGCCCAGGACGGCGCGTTCCTGCTCCTGGGCCTTCCCGGCGGTCTGCTTGGCCAGCTCAGACGCCAGCGCGCCCAGCTGCCGCACCCCGGCCCCGTCGACCAGGATGTGGCTCGCCGACAGCACGGTGATCCCTTCGAGCTGCCGCTCGGCCCGGCCGCCGGACAGGCCGGGCGCCGACAGCACGGTGCCGACCTTCGCCACGTCGAACGGGTCGGCCGGGTGCCGGGCCAGCCGGTTGCGCTCCTCGACGATCCAGTTGTGGAACTTCATCACCTGGCCCTCGAGCGGCAGGCTGCGCACGTCGTCGGCGGTGAGCCCGAACCGCTTGCCCACGGCGAAGCAGCGGTCGTAGGCGGTCAGCGCGGCCGACCACAGCGCCTGCGGCACCACCGGGTCCCGCTCGTCCTCGGGGGCGACCAGCTCGCTGAGCAGCCGCTTGCAGCACTCCATCACGAACTGAAGGTCCTGGATGGTCGCGATCTGGTCCGCGAGCAGCTGCGCCGACGGCAGATCCAGCGCCACCGTCAGTGTCTGCCCCGCCTGTGCTGATGACGTGTCGGTCCCGGCCATGGTGCCGATGCTCGCACCGTGGCTGTGCCCCTCAGGTCTCAAAACGGCACAATGAAGGGACCATGAACGATCTCCCGGTGCGCCTCGCCGCCCGCGTCGTGCTGCTCGACCCGGACGACCGGGTCCTGCTGATGCGCTACGACGACGGGCCGCCCAACGGCAGCCACTGGACGACCCCGGGCGGCGGCCTGAACGAGGGTGAGAACTTCCCCGCCGCCGCGCTCCGCGAGCTGGCCGAGGAGACCGGCTGGAGTGACATCCCGCTGGGCGCCGAGGTGCTCCGCCGGACGTGGTCGATGGAGTACGCGGGCCTGCTGGTCCAGCAGCGGGAACGGCTGTACCTGGCGCGGACCAGCGTGCCCGGCCGCGAGATCCATGGCGTCGGCGCGATGCATGCGACCGACGGGATCGCCGCCTGGCGCTGGTGGACGCTGGCGGAGCTGGACGCCACCAGCGAGACCGTCTGGCCCACCGGGCTGGCCAGCCTGATCCGCAAGGCGCTCAGCCAGGCCTGACCCACTCGCCGCCTGACTGGCCGGTGCTTACCCCGGGGTTACGGGCGTCCTTCCGTCCTCCCGCGACCAGGGGCGGTGTGATATATGTCCTAGTCCAATACACATCGGCTACCGCCGTCCGCGCGCCGGCGCTGGCCGGCCTCGCGGCCTGCGCGGGGTCGCGGGGACCAGGCAGGCTGCGTGCGTTGTCTGCTGTCCGGACGCCGGCCAGCACGAGGGAGACAGATGGACGAGGATCAGGCCCGGGCCCGGCTGACGACCGAACGCGCCGAGGTGGAGCAGACGCTCCATGAGGCCGCGGCCGAGGCGGCGACATGGCAGGACGACGAGGCCGGGGCCGAGACTAACGACGCGGCCGATTCCGCTCAGACGCTCACCGCCGAGGACATGGCCGACGCGGTCACGACCCGCTTCCGGGACCGGATCGCCGCCATCGACCGGGCGCTGCAGCGGCTGGACAGCGGCACCTATGGGTACTCCGTCCGCAGCGGAGTACCGATCCCCGCGGAACGTCTCGACGCCGACCCCGCCGCGGAGCTCACCATAGAAGAGGCCCGCACCAGGGCTTAACCCGGTGCGGGCCGCCGTTGGAACGCCTTCGCGTCTGGTTACCCGTTCCGCGGCTGGCTGCCGTGTGCCCCCGTGGCACGCGCGCCGCGGTACGCCTCGCGGGGCTGGCCGCCGCGGCCGGGCGCACGGGACCGGTCGCCGGCGGCCCGGTCCGGTCGCCGGCCGGCCGCGGCCGCCGCCGCTTCGCGCCGCCGCGGGCCCCGGCCGCCGGCGAGCCTGCCGGGGCCTTCGGCGGGGCGGCCGGTACCGGCGTACCGGTCGTGGCGATCTCCCGGACCAGGTGGTGGCCCACGCCGACGTGATGCCGCGGCGCGTCTACGCCGGCCGCGTCGTGCATCCGGATCAGCTCCCGCACCTGGCCTTCCTCGGCCAGGGTGACGACCAGCCCGGACGCCCCGGCGCGAGCCGTCCGGCCGGACCGGTGCAGGTAGTCCTTGTGGTCGTTCGGCGGGTCGAAGTGCACGACCAGTTCCACGTCGTCCACGTGGATGCCGCGCGCCGCGACGTCGGTGGCGACCAGCACCCGCGGGTGGCCGGCCGCGAATGCGTCCAGGGCCCGCTGCCGCTGGCTCTGGTTCCGGTTGCCGTGGATGGCCTCGGCGGGCACCCCGGCCTTGGTCAGCTGCCGGGCGAGCCGGTCCGCGCCGTGCTTGGTCCGGACGAAGATCAGCGTCCGGGCCGGGCGGCTGGCGATCTCCGCCGCCACCGCCAGCTTGTCGCGGCCGTCCAGGACCAGCACGCTGTGCTCGGCCACGCTGTCCGTCTCGTCCTGCGGCGCCACCGCGTGCAGCGCCGGGTCGCTGAGGTAGCGGGTCACCAGCTGGCCGACCCGCTTGTCCAGCGTGGCGGAGAACAGCATCCGCTGGCCCCCGGCCGGCGTCTCGTCCAGGATGCGGATGACCGCGGGCAGGAAGCCGAGGTCGGCCATGTGGTCGGCTTCGTCGATGACCGTGATCTCGACGTCGGCCAGCGTGCAGGCACCCCGGTCGAGCAGGTCGATCAGCCGCCCGGGCGTGGCGACGACGATGTCCACACCGTCCCGGAGCCGGCCGATCTGCCGGGAGTACGCCACCCCGCCGTACACGGTCATGACGCTCACGCCGACGCTGCGGCCGAGCGGCGTGAGCACGTCGGCCACCTGCTGGGCCAGCTCCCGGGTCGGCACCAGGACCAGTCCGCGTGGCGCCTTGGACGCGACACGCTGGGCCGGGCCGGCGCAGCCGGGTGAGCATCGGCAGGCCGAACGCGAGGGTCTTGCCCGAGCCCGTCTGGGCCCGGCCGAGCACGTCGCGTCCGGCCAGCGCGTCCGGCAGGGCCCGCGACTGGATCGCGAACGGCTCGTGAATGTCGCGCGCCGCAAGCGCGCTGATCAGCCGCTCCGGCAGGCCGATCGCGCCGAAGGAGGCCGCCGCGGGGGCGGGCTGGGCGGCGGCGTCGGACAGGGCCCGGTCGAGCCCGGCGTAGGGGTCGGCCTGCGGCGGGCGGGCCGGCCGGCGGGGGCGCTGCACGGCGGGGCCGCCTCGGCGGCCGCCGTCCTGGCGCCAGGCGCCCTGGGGGCTACCCCCGGTGTGCCGGGCGCCGTCGCGCCAACCGCCGTCACCACCGCGGCGCGGGGGCTGGCCGCTCCGGCGGCCTTCCTGGCGGGTGCGCGCAGGCGTGCGCCGTGCATTGTCAGGCATGCATGAACTCCATCGCTGGTACGGGGGCCGCGTCATGTCTCAGATGTCGACGACAGTGGCGAATTATGACTCGCCGACCAGCGGACTCTCGCACAAGCGACCACGCGGGCCGTGCGCCCGCGAGTAGGGCGGCTTCTACGCCGCCATTTGCTCGCAACGCTAGCAGTCCCGGCGATGTTCCCTGGGCCACCCGGGCGGCGGGGGAAAATTTTTCTTCCCGTGTCGATTTACCGCGGTCGCGTTCGACGTGTGGGCAAGGCAGCGGAAGTTCCGCCGGTCCGGACGGGCCACCCGCCAGACGGACAAGACACCAGACGGAAAAGACAAAGGAGTAGTGCGATGCGATTCCTCGGATACACCATGGGAGACCCCTCCGCACCGATGACGCCGCCGTCCCCGGACGAGATGGCCAAGATGGGCGCCTTCGTCGAGGAAGCCACCAAGGCCGGGATCCTGCTGGCCACCGGCGGCGTGGCCCCGCTGGATCAGGCGGTCAAGGTGCAGTACCACGGCGGCGAGTTCACCGTCCTGGATGGCCCGTTCGCCGAGACCAAGGAGCTGGTCGGCGGCTGGGCCCTGATGGAGTGCCGGGACCAGGCTGAGGCCGTCGAGTGGACCAAGCGCTTCCTGGCCATCGTCGGGGACGGCGAGAGCATGGTCCGGCCGGTCTACATGTAGAGCGCTTGCCCGCCCCCCGGGCCGGGCGTCTTGCCCCGGCCCGGGGGCGGGTGGTGTCATCGTGGCGTGACAGGTTCGCAGGCACACGCCGCGATCGACGCGGTGGTCCGGCTGGAGTGGGCCCGCCTGGTCGCCACGCTGGCCCACTACACCGGCGACGTCGGCCTGGCCGAGGAGCTGGCCCAGGACGCCGTGGTCGCGGCGCTGGAGCAGTGGCCGGCGCGCGGCGTCCCGGACCGCCCCGGCGCCTGGCTGACGACGGTGGCCAAGCGGCGCGCCATCGACCTGTTCCGCCGCAACCGCGACCTGGAGCGCAAGTACGACCAGATCGGCCGGGCCCTGGACGGGGACGGCCCTGGCCCCGGCGGCGACCTGACCGGCGGCGACCCGGACGGCGACGCGGCCGGCGGCATCGACGACGACATGCTGCGGCTGATCTTCACCGCGTGCCACCCGGTGCTGGCCGTCCCGGCCCGGGTGGCGCTCACCCTCCGCCTGCTCGGCGGGCTGAGCACGGCCGAGATCGCCCGCGCCTACCTGGTCCCGGAGCCGACGGTCGCGCAGCGCATCGTCCGGGCCAAGAAGACCCTCGGCCAGGCCCGCGTGCCGTTCGAGACGCCGGGCCGCGAGCAGCGGCCCGCCCGGCTGGCCTCCGTCCTGGAGGTCATGTACCTCATCTTCAACGAGGGCTACTCGGCCACCGCCGGCGACGACTGGATGCGGCCGGACCTCTGCGCCGAAGCACTGCGGCTGGGCCGCCTGCTGGCTCAGCTCGCCCCGGCCGAGCCCGAGGTGCACGGGCTGGTGGCCCTGATGGAAATCCAGGCCTCCCGGATCCCGGCCCGTACCGGGCCGCCCGGCGAGCCGGTGCTGCTGCTGGATCAGGACCGCACGCGGTGGGACCGGCTGCTGATCAGCCGGGGCCTGGCCGCGCTGGCGCGCGCGGAACAGCTCGGCGGCCAGGACGGGCCGTACGCGCTGCAGGCCGCGATCGCCGCCTGCCACGCCCGGGCGTTCCGGCCGGAAGACACCGACTGGGCCCGGATCACCCGGCTGTACGGCGTGCTGGCCACGGTGCAGCCGTCACCGGTGGTCGAGCTGAACCGCGCCGTCGCGCTGTCGATGGTGCTCGGTCCCCAGGCCGGCCTGGACCTGGTGGACCAGCTCGCCGGAGAGCCCGCGCTGCGCGGCTATCACCTGCTGGCCAGCGTGCGCGGTGACCTGCTGACGAAGCTGGGGCGGGCCGCCGAGGCGCAGGCCGAGTTCGAGCGGGCCGCCGCCCTGACCCGGAACGGGCCCGAGCGCGAGCTCCTCGCCCGGCGGGCCCGCCAGGCCAGCGCGGCCGTCACAGGGCGGCGTACAGCGCCCGCTCGAAGTCCTGGTACAGGGCGAGTGCCTCCGGCGTGACGAACGGCAGGGAGTTGCTGTAGATCGAGGCGCACACCCCCGCCGTGCGGTCCACCCAGAAGTGCGTATTGCACAGTCCCGCCCAGGCCCCGCTCCAGGCCCGGCGCATCCCCGGTATGTCCTGGGTGTTGAGCAGCAGCCCGTAGCCCCACTTGTACCCGGGGCCCAGGGCCAGCGTGTCGGTCGAGGCCGGGTCGCAGCTCGGGAGCTCAGCCGGGAAGTCCAGCTCGCCGATCTGGTTGCGGAACGCGTCGTCCACGGTCTCCGGGCGCAGGATAGCGTGTCCGTGCTCACGGGTGCGTCCTCGCCCGCCGCGCGCGGTCCCGCCGCGCCCCGGTAGATGACCCCGTCCCGGTCGGCGGCGATCGCCGCCACGTGCGGGACCGCGCCCGAGTCCACCGCGTCCCGCAGGACCTTGTTGATTCCCGCGCCGTCAACATCTGTGCTCACGAATTGCCCTCCCTACCCCGGGCGCCGTCGCCCGGCGGCGTCATTGTCCCTCCGCCCGGGCCGCCTGCCTATCCCAGAACGCGACAGGCCCCCTACGATGGGCCCGTGTCACCCCGGGCGATTGACTTTCACGTGCACCTGCCCACGCCGGACTGGCTGGACGGCAGCATGGCCGGCTACGTCGAGGCGGCCGAAGCGTACTTCCGCTCCCCGGTACAGCGCAGGTCGCTTGGCCAGCTGGCCGAGCAGTACCGGGAGCTTGGCCTGCTGGCGGTCCTGCTGGCCTGGGACGCCGAGACCGCGACCGGGCGGCCCCGGGTGCCGAACGAGACCGTCGCGGCGGCCTGCCGCGAGTACCCGGACGTGTTCACCGGGCTCGGGTCGGTCGATCCGCACAAGGGCGCGGCCGCCGTGACCGAGGTCGCGAACATCGCGGCTCTCGGGCTGCGCGGGGTGAAGTTCCACCCGTCCCTGCAGGCGTTCGCCCCCGACGACCGGCAGTACTGGCCGGTGTTCGCCGCGTGCGAGGAGCATGGCCTGCTGGCCCTGTTCCACACCGGGACGAGCGGGATCGGCGCGCGGCGGCCCGGCGGCCAGGGCATCCGGCTCGACTACGCCCACCCGCTCAAGCTCGACCCGGTGGCCGCGGCCCATCCCGGCCTGACCGTGGTGGCCGCGCACTTCGGCTGGCCGTGGCACATGGACCTGATCGCCATGGCCCTGCACAAGACCAACGTGTTCATCGACATCTCCGGCTGGTCGCCGCGGCGGATCCCGCCCGAGGTGATCAGGGAGCTCAACGGCCGCCTGTCGGATCAGTTCGTCTGGGGCAGCGACTACCCGTTCATCGCGCCCGAGCGCTGCCTGGCCGAGCTGGACGGCCTCGGTATCAGGCCGGGCGCCCTGGACGCGGTGCTGCGCGGCAACGCCACCCGCATCCTGCGCTTGTAGCTCCTGGTTCACCAGCAGCCGGGACGGGCGCGACGGGTGGGCCACGCCGTCGCAGAGCCGCTGCGCGAACCATTCTATCCTCACTGTTCATGTGCGTTTGCGCGCCGGTGTGGGTGGTGGCCGGGCCGCCGGGAGCCGGCAAGACCACGGTGGCTGACCTGCTGCTGGCCGCCCTGGACCCGGTGCCTGCGCTGCTCGACAAGGACACCATGTACGGACCCTTCGTGGCCGCGACGCTGGCCGCCGGCGGCCGCCCGCCGGGCGAGCGCGAGGGCCCCTGGTACGACGAGCACATCAAGGTGTACGAGTACGCGGGCATGACGGCCACGGCCCGCGAGATCCGGGCCCGCGGCTGTCCGGTCCTGCTGTCCGGGCCGTTCACCCGGCAGATCCACGACGCGGCCCGCTGGCGGTCCTGGGTAAGTGACCTCGGCGGCCCGCCGGTGCACCTGGTCTGGGTCCGGTCGGACGCAGCCACCCTGCACCAGCGGCTCACCGCGCGCGGTTCCCCCCGGGACACGGCCAAGCTGGCGCAGTTCGCCGCGTTCACGGCCAGCGCGCGGCTGGACGTCCCGCCCGCCGCGCCGCACGCCGTCATCGACAACCGGCTGACCGCCGCCGGGTCACTGCCCGCCCAGGTGCACGCGCTGATCACCAGCCTGCCGCCCGGCTGACCTGCCCGCCCTGGCTGCCGCCCCGCTGACCTGCCCGCCCGCCCGCCGCACCCGCTACCATGACCTGGCCATGGAAACGTTGCTGCCCGGCATCGCCGCGGCCCAGGTGCCCACCGACCGGCTGACCACCACCGTGCTGTCCGGGCCAGACCGGACCGGGCCCGCGGTGCTGTTCGTGCACGGGAACGTGTCGTCCTCGCTGTTCTGGCAGGCGGCCATGCTGGCCCTGCCGGAGGCCTACCGGCCGCTGGCTATTGACCTGCGCGGATTCGGCGGCACGGACCCGGAGCCGGTGGATGCCACCCGCGGGCTGCGCGACTACTCCGACGATCTGGCCGCCGTCATCGCCGCGCTCGGCCTGGACACCGTGCACCTGGTCGGCTGGAGCATGGGGGGCGGGGTGGTCCTGCAGTACCTGGCCGACCGGCCCGGCAGCCATCGGGCCGCGTCGCTGACGCTGGTCGACCCGGTGTCCCCGTTCGGTTTCGGCGGGACCCGCGGCCTGGACGGCACCCTGTGCGACCCGGCCGGCGCGGGTTCCGGCGGCGGCACCGCCAACCAGGACTTCGTCGCCCGGCTGGCGGCCGGTGACCGCACCGACGCCAGTGCGCTGTCGCCGCGCCAGGTGCTGCTGGCTCACTACGTCAAGCCGCCACACGTACCCGAGCACCTGGACATCCTGGTGGAGTCCATGCTTTCCACCAGGCTGGGCGACGACCACTACCCGGGCACCGCGCGCACCACCCCGGCCTGGCCGGGCATCGCGCCCGGCGACCGCGGCGTGCTCAACACCATGGCGCCCACCCACCTGCGGATCGACGACCTGTCCGGGGTGGCGCCCAAGCCGCCGATCCTGTGGCTGCGCGGCGCGGACGACGTCATCGTCTCCGACACCTCGCTGTACGATCTGGCCTTCCTGGGCTCGATCGGCGCCGTGCCCGGCTGGCCGGGGGAGCAGAACTGGCCGCCGCAGCCCATGGTGGCGCAGACCCGGGCTGTGCTCGACGGCTACGCCGCCGCGGGCGGTCACTACCGCGAAGTGGTCATCGAGGACGCCGGTCACGGTCCGCACCTGGATCAGCCCGAGCAGTTCCAGGCCGAGCTCACCCGCCACCTGTCCGGCGGCCAGGCCTGAGCGCCGCCGTCGCTCGCCGGAACGCTACCGATCGGTAACCCGCCCTTCGGGCGGCCGTGCGGCCGGACCGCCGGCGAGAAGGTTGGCCAGGCCCTCAGCCGGAGCCGGCACCCAGGCCAGGATTAACGCAGGCCCCGCCCGGATTAGCGCAGCCCGGCCTGGATCTGAGCCGTTACGCTAGAACCTCAACGCTTATTGAGGTCAAGGACGATGACCGGACCGCAGCGCCCACCCCCGGAGCTCACCGTCGGCCAGTTGTCGGCGCGCAGCGGCGTGGCCGTGTCCGCGCTGCACTTCTATGAGGCCCAGGGCCTGATCTCGGCCCGCCGGACGGCGGGCAACCAGCGCCGGTACCCGCGTGCGATGCTCCGCCGGATCGCCTTTATCCGCGCCTCGCAGCGGGTCGGCATCCCGCTGGCCCAGATCAGGGACGCGCTGGCCACGCTGCCGGCCGGCCGGACGCCCTCCCGCCGCGACTGGGCGCGGCTGTCCGCGGCGTGGCGCCAGGACCTGGACGACCGGATCGACCGGCTGCAGCGGCTACGGGACCGGCTGACCGGCTGCATTGGCTGCGGCTGCCTGTCCCTGACGACCTGCCGGCTCGCCAACCCGGACGACGTCCTCGGCGGCGCCGGCCCCGGCCCGCGCAACCTGTAACCGGCCGCCGCCAGCCTGGCCAATAATCTGGCTGAACCATCCCCGGCCGTGCTCGATTCCGCCCTGCGCACGGCACCCGCCTCGCTCGCCCGCCCGCGCGTCCTGGCCTCGCTGCACGGCTGATCACCGCTCCTGCGCACGCAGCGGGCCCGTATCCCGCCAAGATAGGGGGATGCGGATAGCGGATTCAGTGGCGCTGGTCACCGGGGCCAGCCGCGGCCTCGGCCGGGCCTACGTCGAGGAGCTGGCCGAGCGCGGCGCGGCCACCATCTACGCCGGGGCCCGGGACCCGTCCCAGGTCACCGGGCCCGGCGTCCCGGTGCCGCTCGACGTCACCGATCCGGACCAGGTGGCCGCGGCCGCCCGCCGGTGCGCGGACGTCACGTTGCTGGTCAACAACGCGGGCCTGATGATGCTCAGCCCGCTGATCGGCGCGCCCAGTATGGACGGGGCCCGGGCCGAGATCGAGACCAACTACCTGGGCACGCTGGCCATGTGCCGGGCGTTCGCCCCCATCCTGGCGGCGAATGGCGGCGGCGCGATCGTCAACATGCTGTCGGTGGTGAGCTTCTTCACCAACCCGGCCAACGGCAGCTACGGCGCGTCCAAGGCCGCCGAATGGTCCCTGACCAACGGGGTCCGGATCGAGCTGGCCCGCCAGGGCACCCAGGTGGTCGGCGTGCACGCCGGCTTTATCGACACCGAGATGGCCCGGGAGCTGGCCGGGGACGCACCCAAGACCAGTCCCGTAGATGTGGCCCGGCAGGTCTTCGACGCGATCGAGGCCGGTGCGGTGGAGGTCCTGGCCGACGCGCGGACCCGCCGGATCAAGGCCCTGCTGCCGGACGACCACGAGAAGATCTACCCCGCGGTGCAGGCCGCCTGGGACGCCCGGGCTACCTGATCCGCTCTTCCAGGACCACGGTGACGCGGTCGCCGGCGTTCTTCCCGATCGCCGCGCGGATCTCGCTGGCGACCGGCAGCTTGTGCCTGGCCGTCCCCCAGCGCCATGAACGAGCTACGGAAGGGGTGCCCGTCGATGGTGCCGCGCACCTTGACCAGGCCCCGGGTGCCGAAGAAATCCGCCGACTGCGGCCACACCACGTAGGTGTGACCGCCCTTGGCCGGGCTCCTCTCCAGGGTGGCCGTGAACTGCGTGTCCAGGGCCCTGGCCGCCTGCTCGGTCATGATCGTCTCCTCTTGCCGCCGCCGGTCACAAATGAGACGCCGCGGCCCGGCGTATCTCATCTATGGTGGCGCCACCAGCGTCCCAGCAGGAGGTGGCCCGTGCTCGATGGCCTTAGCTACGACGACAGCGAGCCGCCCTCGGTGGGCCTGGTCCCGCCCGGTACCAGCTGGGAAGACGTGCACGACCACATCAAGATCGCGCACAGCTTCCTGCTGGTCGCGCCGGAAGACGGCGGTGAATACGCGGGGGAGTACGCGGGCGCCTACTGGACCGGGACCGAGATGATCGTCCTGGCCGAGCTCGGTACCGACCTGGACGAGGCGCTGGAAGAGTTCCGCGACCTCCTGCGCCAGCGCGGCGAGCTCTAGGCCACCCCGACTTCTAGTCGACCACGGCCTGGTAGACGAGCTGCCGCAGCTGGGAGCGGATCGGGAAGGCGCTGGACGGCAGCAGCTGGGTGAAGAACGACGCGGTCAGTCCCTCGGCCGGATCGATCCAGAACACCGTGCTCGCGGCGCCACCCCAGGTCAGCTCGCCTTCGGAGCAGATGACCTTGCCGGGTACCGGGTCGATCGTGACCGCGAAGCCGAGTCCGAACCCGACGCCGGCGAACGGGGTCTCGGCGTACAGCGGCCGGCCGAACGACTGCAGGTCCAGGTGGCCCGGCAGGTGGTTGCGGGTCATGTAGCCGACCGTCCGCGGACCCAGTAGCCGGGTTTCTTCCAGCTCCCCGGCCGGGCTGCCCTTCCGGTTCAGCAGCATCTGGGTGAAGCGGTCATAGTCAGCCGCCGTGGAGACCAGGCCGCCGCCCCCGCTGAGCAGGGTGCGGGGCTTGCGGGCCAGCGCGCCGAGGGCGTCCAGCTTGACCGGGCGGCCGTTCGGCCCGCTGGTGTACAGCGTGGCCAGCCGGTCGTCGTCGTGGGTCCAGAACTCGGTGTCGGTCATGCCCAGCGGGCCGAAGATCCTGGTCGCGAAGAATTCGTCCAGCCGCTGCCCCGACGCCACCTCGACCACCCGGCCGAGCACGTCGGTGGACACCGAGTAGTTCCACTCCGCCCCGGGCTGGAACAGCAGCGGCAGGCCGGCCCACACGTCACAGGCGGCCGCCAGGTCCATGCCAGGCGGCGCGTCCCACTCGAAGCCCGCGGCCCGGTACATGGCGTCCACCGGGTGCGCCCGGTGGAACCCGTAGGTGAGACCCGAGGTGTGCGTGAGGAGATGCCAGATCCGGACCGGCTCAGTGGCCGGGACCGTGACCGGCTTCAGGTCCGATCCGCCGGTGACGACCCGGGTCTCGGCGAAGGACGGGATGAAGGCGCTGACCGGGTCGGTGAGCTCGAAGGCGCCCTCCTCCCACAGCATCATCGCCGCCACCGAGGTGATGGGCTTGGTCATCGAGTAGATCCGCCACAGCGTGTCCGTCTCCACCGGGCGGCCGGTCTCCAGGTCACGGGAGCCGTGGCTGGCCACGTAGGCCCGGCGGCCGTGCCTGCTCACCGTGACCAGCCAGCCGGCCAGCTTGCCGTCGTCGACGTAGCCGCGGAAATGCCGGCCGATCCGTTCCAGCCGCTCCGCGTCCAGGCCGACCTCGGCCGGCTCCACCTCGGCTTTGAGCTCGCTCATCCCCTCACCTGTCGCACGCTTGCTCAGCGGTCACGCATCACCCTCCGGCGGTAGACGAGGCTCCCGGCGCCAGCCAGCAGGGCCGCGCCACCGACCCCGAAGAGCAGCATGTCCTGGACGCCGGCGGTGCCGCCGCCGCCGGTGGACGGCGCGCCGCTGGGCACCGGGCTGGCGGTCACGGTCGGGGTCACGCTCACGAACGGGGTGGGCTGCACCGGCACCGTCGCGGGGGACGCCGAGGCACTGGCTGTCGGGGTGGTGGGAAATTTGGCGGTGACGAAACTGCCGGTGGGCGACCCGGTCCCGGAGGCCGTCGTCCCGCTGGGCGTGGTGCAGGCCGCGGTGGTGGCGAGGATGCTGAGGGCCCCGCAGCCCATGGCGGTCACCTTCGCGCCGGGCCGTGCCCATGCCATGGCTTTGCCCACCCTATGGAACCTCCCGATCGGGCGCACCATAAGGGCTCGGCGCAGCGAATGGCTTGTTTTTCACTGGAATATTAGGCTACGTGAGGGCAACAGTATGCGGAAGATGGAGAGAGGCCATTGCCGGAACCTGAGTGGCGGCGCATATACGGGTTCCGTGTTGTCATATCGGCGCCGTCGGCCAGCCCGCCCCCGCCGCCGCGGCCGTTGCGGGCCCGCGTGGCCGGGTTCGGCGGCGTGCTGTGCATCCTGGCCGGCTTGGTCACGGTCGGCGTCGCCCTCGCGTCCCAGGTCCACGCGCCGCAGCCGTCGGCGTCGGCCGCGGGCACGATCGGCGGTCGCGGGCCGGCGCTGGACCCGTCGCCGCCGGTATCCGTCTCCATCCCGGCCATCGGGGTGAGCTCGGACCTGCTGGATCTGGGGCTCAATCCCGACGGCACGATGGCGGTGCCCTCCCTGGCCAGCAGCGCCGACGAGGCAGCCTGGTACAAGTACTCGGCGACCCCCGGCGCGCGGGGCACGTCGGTGATCGAAGGCCACGTCGACAGCTATGAGGGGCCCGCCATCTTCTTCCGGCTCGGGGCGCTGCGGCCTGGCGAGCAAATCGACGTGACGCTGGCCGACGGTATTACCGCCGTTTTCCGGGTCACCGGCGTGCGGGAGTACCGGAAATCCAATTTCCCATCGAAAGCCATTTACGGCCCAACCGGGTACGCGGCCCTGCACCTGATAACGTGCGGCGGCGCTTTTGACTACGCCAGCGGCCATTACCTGAGCAGCACTGTCGTTTTCGCGACCCTCGCCTCCTACCGCCCCGCGCGCGTTTGACGCCGGCTCAGCGCGCAGGTGCGCCACCGCGCGCCTCGGCGTCAGCCAGCCGCGCGTGCAGCCGGTCCCTGATCTCCTCCGGCGTGTAGGCCCGGCGGCGCCGTTCGGAACGGGCGATCACCGCCCCGGTGGCGGCCACTCCGACGAAACCCGCCAGCCCCAGGATTTTCCAAACACGTCCTCGCTGCACCTGCCTAGGCTACGACCGTGCCGCCCATCACCCTGGAGGACGCGGCCGGGCTGACCCGGACCGGCGACGTATGGCTGTTCCGCGGGCGTACGCCCGCCGACCGCGCCATCCACCTCGCGACCAACAGCCCGGTCAACCACGTCGGCATGTCGGTGGTCCTGGAGGACCTCCCGCCGCTGATGTGGCACGCCGAGCTGGGCCGGTCGCTGCCCGATATGTGGTCCGGCAACCGGCAGCGCGGCGTCCAGCTGCATGACCTGCGAGCCGCGGTGACCATCTGGTCGGCCAAGTACGGCGAGCGGGCCTGGCTGCGCCAGCTCGAACCGCCGGCCGGCCCGGAGATGGAAGATGCCGTGCTCCGTACCATCGCGCGGCTGGACGGCACGCCGTTCCCGAGCACCACCGGGCTCGCGTCCCGCTGGCTGCTGGGCCGGGTGCCCCCGCTCGGCCGCCGCCAGGAAGCCAGCCTGGAGACGGCCTACTGCGCGGAAGTGCTCGCCGCGACCTACCAGGCCATGGGGCTGCTGTCCGGCCGGCGCCGTACGGGCTGGTACGACGCGGGGCGCTTCTGGAGCGGTGACGACCTGCGGCTGGCCGACGGGTACCGGCTGGGCGGCGAGATCGCCGTCGGGCTCTAGCTCAGAGGGCCCGGCGCACGGCGTCCACCTGGCCCTTGACCGAGCAGCAGGCCGGGACCGCGCTGCATCCGGCAGCCGTCGTGCCCCCTTTGACGATCACCGGCAGTTCCGGATGCCACCACCGGATGTTGGCCACCAAGCCTCCCTCGAGCCCGTGCAGCACGACGTCGGCACCGGCCAGGACGTCACAGTCGGCCCCGCCCAGCAGCGGGCAGGATTCCGGGGCCCCGCCGGGTCCGGAGCAGAACGCGACGTCAAAGCCCGCGTCCCGGAACGCGGCGAAGTCGGAGATCTCCAGGGCGGGATGATCGTCCTCGATGAGCAGCCGGGGACGACGATGCTTCGATGCTGAATACCAGGTCCTCCCGGGAACTCGCTGCTTCATGGCTCCTCCTTCCGCCTTCACTGAGCCTCACCGGGACCACGCCACGGCAGGGGCCTTGGTCCTGCGCCCGGAGCCATCCGTCCTGGTAACGTGACGGCGTGATCAGGCCCGTGGTCAGCCTTTCCTGGTGGCGGGAGCACCGCGGCGACGTGCTGCTCGCCGACGTCCGCTGGTACCTGGACGGCCGCTCGGGCCGCAACGCCTACGGTGCCGGGCACCTGCCGGGCGCGGTGTTCGTGGATCTCGACCGCTGGCTCGCGGCCCCGGCCAGCCCGCAGGCGGGCCGGCACCCGCTGCCCGACCCGGCCGTCTTCGCCGATGGCATGGCCCAGCTCGGGATCGCCGACGACAGCACGGTCGTGGCTTACGACGACGCCGGGGGCACGGTCGCGGCCCGGCTGGTCTGGATGCTGCGGGTGACGGGGCATCCCGCGGCCCTGCTCGACGGCGGCTTCCAGGCCTACGACGGCCCGCCAGAGAAGACCACCGCGCAGGCCGACCGGGCCGACCAGGCCGCCCTGCCGCGCCCGCCGGCCCGGTTCACGCCGCGTCCCTGGCCGGACGGCCGGCTGGCCGGCATCGAAGACGCGGCCGACCCGGCTCACGTCGTCCTGGACGCCCGCGACCGGGCCCGGTACCGCGGTGACACCGAGCCGGTCGATCCGCGCCCCGGGCACATCCCCGGCGCCCGGAGCCTGCCCTGCCGCGGGAACCTCGCCGCGGACGGCAGGTTCCTGCCCGTGCCGGAGCTACGGGAGCGGCTGGCCGGCGCCGGCGTGACGGAGGACGCCAGGGTCGTCTGCTATTGCGGCTCCGGCGTGACCGCCTGCCACGATCTCCTCACCCTGGAGCACGCCGGTTTCCGGCCGGGCCTGCTGTACCCGGGCTCCTGGTCCCAGTACAGCCACACCAGCCGCCTCGCGGCCCTGGGTGACGCGCCGTTATTGCGCCGGCCTTCCGGCTCTACAGTCGGCCGGGTGGCGTCACGTCGCGGTCACCCGGCAGGCTACTGCCGTGACCACATACGCGGATTTCTTCGAGGGCTCGGCGACCGTGGCGGGTGCCCTCATCGGCCTGCTGTTCGTCGCCCTGTCGCTCTCACCGGAGCGGCTGCGGGACAACCGGTCGATCGAGCATCAGTCCATCGCCGCGAGCGCGTTCACCGCGCTGGTTGACGCGTTGTTCGTCTCGCTGGTCGCGCTGCAGCCGGGCAGCGGCGTGGACTACGCCCTGGTCATCTTCGGCGCGCTCGGCCTCAGCAGTACGATCGGTCTCGCGCTCCGGCTGTGGCGGTCCCGTCATCTGGGCCACCTCAGTAACCGCTGGCCCCTCTTCATCGGCATCATCATCTGTATCTACGCCGTCCAGCTGGCTAGCGGCCTCATTCACGACTCCGCGGTCGGCTACAACGACCGCGCCGCGACGTTCGTCTACGTCATGTTCGGCGTCGGCATCGCTCGCGCCTGGCAGCTGCTCGGCCTCAAAGGCGGCGGCATCCTGGACGAGCTGGGCCTGGCGCTCTCAGTCACCCCGTCTCTCGAGGAGACGCCGCCCGACGATCCGCCGAAGAGGCAGCCGGAGAATCCGCCGGAGAATCCGCCGGAGAAGTAGACCGCCGGCCGGGCCGCGGCCGCGCCGACCTGGCCCGCCTGGCCATTGCATCCCTGACGGGTTTACCGGCATCCCTGACGGTTTACGCGGCGAGCGGACAACCGCAGCGGACATTCCGGGCGTCGGGAACTTAAAATGACTGCGTATGGCCGATGGTGGCCGCCGCACGCCCACGACCACACGGAGCGCTTATGCCTTCGCCCGCCCCCGCCGACCCGGCCCGGGTCGCGATCCTGACGGTTGACGATGACCCGGACGTTTCGCGGGCCGTCTCCCGCGACCTGCGGCGCCGGTACGGCGCCCAGTACCGGATCGTCCGGGCGGAGTCCGGGCAGTCGGCGCTGGACGCACTGCACGAGCTGAAGCTGCGCGGCGACCAGGTCGCGGTCATCCTGGCCGACTACCGGATGCCGCAGATGAACGGCGTCGAGTTCCTGGAACGCGCGATGGACGTGTACCCCGGGGCCCGGCGCGTGCTGCTCACCGCCTACGCCGACACCAGTGCCGCCATCGACGCGATCAACATCGTCGATCTCGACCACTACCTGCTCAAGCCCTGGGACCCGCCGGAGGAGAAGCTGTACCCGGTGGTCGACGCGCTGCTGGAGGCGTGGCGCGCCTCGGATCACCACGTGGTCCCCGAGACCAAGGTCATCGGGCACCGCTGGTCGGCCCGTTCCTCGGACGTACGCGAGTTCCTGGCCCGCAACCAGGTGCCTTACCGCTGGTTCGCCGCCGACGAGCCCGAGGGCAAGCGGATGCTGGAGGCGGCCAACGAGGACGGGCTCACGCTGCCCGTGATCATCACGCTGGACCACGAGGTTCTGGTGGCCCCGTCGGACGCGGAGCTGGCCGCCCACGTCGGCCTGGCCACCACGCCGTCGGCGGATTTCTACGACCTCATCGTCATCGGGGGCGGCCCGGCCGGCCTCGGCGCGGCCGTGTACGGCGCGTCCGAGGGGCTGCGGACGGTGCTGCTGGAGCGGACCGCGACCGGCGGGCAGGCCGGCCAGAGCTCACGGATCGAGAATTACCTCGGCTTCCCGGACGGGGTCTCCGGGGCGCAGCTCACCACCCGGGCCCGGCTGCAGGCGGCCAAGTTCGGCGCGGAGGTGCTCACGACCCGCGAGGTGACCGGGCTGGAGATCAACGGCTCGGCCCGTACCGTCCGGTTCTCCGACGGGTCGGGGCTGGACGCGCACAGCGTGATCCTTTCCACCGGGGTGGAGTACCGGCAGCTGCAGGCGCCGGGCCTGGAGCCGCTGACCGGGTGCGGTGTCTACTACGGCTCCGCGCTGACCGAGGCGTCCGCCTGCAGCGGCAGCGACGTCTACATCGTGGGGGGCGCCAACTCCGCCGGGCAGGCCGCGGTCTACCTGGCCCGCGGCGCCCGCTCGGTGACGATCCTGGTCCGCGGGCCGTCGCTGATCAAGTCGATGTCGCACTACCTCATCGAGCAGGTCGAGAACGTGCCGAACATCAAGGTCCGCACCTGCACCGAGGTGGTCGGCGCCCGCGGCGACGGCCACCTGGAGGGCCTGACGCTGCGGGACGCGAACACCGGCACCGAAGAGGACGTTGAGGCCCAGTGGCTGTTCGTCTTCATCGGCGCCGCGCCGCTGACCGGCTGGCTGGATGGCGTGCTGCTGAGGGACCAGCACGGTTTCGTGCTGGCCTGCCCGGACCTGGCCGAAGGCGGCGAGCAGCCCACGGACTGGCCGCTGGACCGGCCGCCCTACCATCTGGAGACCAGCGTCCCCGGCGTGTTCGTCGCCGGTGACGTCCATGCCGAGTCCGCCAAACGGGTCGCCTCCGCCGTCGGCGAAGGCGCCATGGCCGTCATGCTCGTCCACCGTTACCTGGAGAGACTGTAATGGCCGATCAGCCGTTCGAGCCGTGCCAGCCGGATGAGCTGCGCTCGCTGTTCCTGTTCGAGAAGCTGACCCCGGACCAGCTGGCCTGGCTGTGCCGGGAAGGCCGGGTCGAGACGTTCGAGCCCGGTCCCGTCTACACCGAGGGCGACCCGGCCACCTGTTTCTATGTCCTGCTCGAAGGCACCCTGGTGCTGCTGCGCCGGGTGGGCAGCGACGACATCGAGGTGAGCCGTACGTCCGATCCGGGCGTCTACGCCGGCGCGTTCCAGGCCTATCTGGGTGAGCGCGCCTCGAAGAACTACAACAGCAGCTTGCGGGTGACGGTGCCGTCCCGTTTCTTCGTGCTGGACGCGGCCTGCTTCGCCCAGCTGATGAACGACTGGTTCCCGCTCGCGGTCCACCTGCTGGAAGGGGCGTTCTTCGGCAACAAGGCCGCCAACCAGGCGGTCAGCCAGCGGGAGCGGCTGCTGGCCCTGGGCTCGCTGTCGGCCGGCCTGACCCACGAGCTGAACAACCCGGCCGCCGCCGCGGTCAGCGCGACCTCGGCGCTGCGGGAGCGGGTGGCCGGGATGCGGCACAAGCTCAGCACCCTGACCAGGCAGCCCTACCATCAGGAGACCCTGGAGCACCTGATCGACCTGCAAGAGCGGGCCGTGGAGCGGGTCGCCAAGGCGCCGGCGCTCGGGCCCATGGAGGCCTCCGACGCCGAGGACACGGTCAGTGACTGGCTCGACGGCTACGGCATCCAGGGCAGCTGGAACCTGGCTCCGGTCCTGGTGCAGGCGGGCCTGGACACCGAGTGGCTCGACCAGGTGGCGGGTCTCGTCGAGACCGATGACCTGGAGGGCGCGATCCGGTGGCTGACCTACACGGTCGAGACCGAGCTGCTGATGAACGAGATCCAGGACTCCACCGGCCGGATCATGCACCTGGTCGGCGCGGCCAAGCAGTACTCGCAGCTGGACCGGGCTCCGTACCAGGAGATCGACGTGCACGACCTGCTGGACAGCACGCTGCTGATGCTCGCGGGCAAGCTCGGCCAGGGGATCAGGGTCGTCAAGGACTACGACCGGACCCTGCCCAAGATCCCGGCGTACGCGGCCGAGCTGAACCAGGTCTGGACGAACGTGATCGACAACGCGGTCTCGGCCATGGGCGGTCACGGCACGCTGACGGTACGGACCGCGATGGACCGGGACAAGCTGCTGGTCGAGTTCGGCGACACCGGCCCGGGTGTCCCGAAGGACATCCAGGCGCGTATCTTCGAACCGTTCTTCACCACCAAGCCGGTGGGGGAGGGCACCGGACTCGGGCTCGACATCTCCTGGCGGATCGTGGTCAAGAAGCACCACGGGGAGATCAACCTCGTGTCCGAGCCCGGCGACACGCGCTTCCGGGTCTGGCTGCCCTTGGCCGCCCCGGACCCCGACAGACAGGAGCCGGCATGACCGAGGTACCAGGGGTCGACCCGTCCGTCCCGCCGAGCGGCCCCGGCTGCGTGGAATGCGACGCGGTGGGCGGCTGGTGGTTCCACCTGCGCCGGTGCGCGCAGTGCGGCCACGTCGGCTGCTGCGACTCCTCCCCGTCCCAGCACGCCAGCGCGCACTCGAAGGAGGCCGGTCACCCGGTCATCCAGAGCTACGAGCCGGGCGAGGCCTGGTTCTGGAGCTACCCGGACGAGCAGCTGTACGAGCGGGGCCCGGAGCTGGCGCCGCCGGACCACCACCCGCGCGACCAGAGCACTCCCGGTCCCGAGGACCGCGTGCCCGCCGACTGGCAGTCCCACCTGCACTACTGAGCCAACTACCGAGGCCTGCCTCTCACCAGTCCAGGCTGGAGCTGGTGAAGTGGGTCAGCGTGTCCACGTCGTCGGGCTGGTGGACGTGCCGCGGCGGGGTCTCGAACGTCGCGTACGGCGTCACCCGCAGCACGACCCGCTTCTCCTCCCGGGCCATCTTCTCGATCGCCGGGAACTTCTCCTCCGGCATCGGCTCGCCGGCCATCAGCTCGATCACCTTGCGCAGCAGGTCGGCGCCCTGGGCCGGGTCGTCTTCCAGCTTCGCCCGCCCGTAGACCTGCAGGTAGGACAGCGGCCACTGCTCGTTCAGTACGCAGATGCTGACCCGCGGGTCCCGCTGCACGGCCTTGGCCTTGGCCCGGTCGGCCATGGTCGAGACGAGCATGTCGTCGCCGTCCATGACGTAGTACACGACGGTCATGGCCGGCCCGTGCTCCTGGCGGGTGTAGCCGAAGACACAGGTCCGGTGATCCCGGACGAACTGCCGCCGCTCCTCGCGATTCATACGCTGCCTGCTCCTTGTCTGCTGCGGGGCTTCCCGATCAGTGTGGCGCCGCCGGCTGACCGGGCGGCAGCCGGGGGCCGTAACGTAGGCGCATGCGCGCATGGGTAGTGGCCAAGCCCGGGCCGATGTCCTCCGGGCCACTGGAACTGACCGATGACCGCCCGGTGCCCGAGCCCGGTCCGGGCCAGCTCCTGGTCAAGGTCATCGCCTGCGGCGTCTGCCGTACCGACCTGCACCTGGCCGAAGGTGACCTGCCGCCGCACCACCCGCGGGTGACCCCCGGGCACGAGGTGGTGGGCCAGGTGACCGCGACCGGCCCGGGCACCACCCGGTTCGCGGTCGGAGACCGGGTTGGGGCGGCCTGGCTGGCCGGCACCGACGGGTCGTGCCGTTTCTGCCGGCGCGGCCAGGAGAACCTCTGCCCCGGGTCCAGCTACACCGGCTGGGACATCCCCGGCGGCTACGCCGAGTACCTCACCGTGGCGGACGCGTTCGCGCACCCGCTCCCGGGCGGGTTCAGCGATACCGAGCTCGCCCCGCTGCTTTGCGCGGGCATCATCGGCTACCGGGCCCTGGTGCGGGCCGAGGTGCCCCCCGGTGGCACGCTCGGCATCTGGGGCTTCGGCGGCTCGGCGCACCTGGCCGCGCAGGTCGCGCTGGCCCAGGGCGCCCAGGTGCACGTCTTCACCCGCGCCCCGGCCGCCCGCGACCTGGCCCGCGAGCTGGGCGCGGCGTCGGTCCAGGACTCCTTCGACCCCTCGCCGGTGCCGCTGGACTCGGCCATCCTGTTCGCCCCGGTCGGTGACATCGTGCCGGCCGCGCTGGCCGCGCTGGACCGCAACGGCACGCTGGCCGTCGCGGGGATCTACCTGACCGACATCCCGGCCCTGAACTACGAGAAGCATCTGTTCCAGGAGCGGAACCTGCGCAGTGTCACCTCCAACACCCGCGGCGACGCCCAGGAGTTCCTCACCCTGGCCGAGCGTCTGAAGATCAAGGTGACGACCACCCCGTATCCGTTCAGCCACGCCGACCAGGCCCTCACCGACCTGGCCAGCGAACGCGTCCACGGCGCCGCCGTCCTGCAGATGTGAGCGCCGCCGCCCGTCCGCAGCAACCCGGCGTCCGTTCCCGCTGCCACCCGATCATGAACCTTCTTAATTTTCCCCTGGTCGCGCTGGCGACCGCCCTGACGGTCCTCTTGTTCGCGTTCGGGGTGCGGCGGCTGCTCGGCCTGCCCCTGTCGCCGCTGCGCACGCTGCTGGCCGGCCTGATCGCCTTCTTCAGCGCCTCGCCCATCATCCTGGCCCTCGGCGGTTCCTCGGTCAGCAGGTCGCGGACGACCCTGGCCGGCCTGCTGTTCGTCCTCCTCGGCGTGGTCATCGCCCTGCTGGTCGGGATGGTCTTTCTCGTCGTAGCGGAAGCCCTCGTGCCGAGCGGGTCGCTGCCCGGGCCGTTCTACGTGCTGCGCGCCGCCCGCCGTCAGCTGGGCCGCACCCGACGCTACTCGCAGATCACCCGGATCCTGGTGCGCCGCGGGCTGCTGCCCTACGCGCGCGGTGGCCGCCGCTCGGAGCTGGCCACGCCCGAGGGACGGGCCCGGCTGGCCCGCTCGCTTCGGCTGGCCCTGGAGGACGGCGGGGTCACGTTCGTCAAGCTGGGCCAGGTGCTGTCCACCCGCCGCGACCTGCTGCCGCCCGAGTTCGTCAGCGAGCTCAGCCACCTGCAGGACGATGCCCCGCAGGTGCCCTGGCCGCAGGTCGCTGCCGTCCTGGAGGCCGGCCTGGGTGCGGGCGTGGACGAGGTCTTCGCCAGCTTCGACCGCGAGCCGATCGCGGCGGCGTCGATCGCCCAGGTCCACGCCGCGACGCTCACCTCCGGGGCCAGGGTCGTGGTCAAGGTCTGCCGGCCGGACGTGCGCGGGGTGGTGGACCGGGACCTGGACATCGTCGCCCGGCTCGCGCTCCGGGTGCAGCGCAGCACCAGCTGGGGCCGCGGCGTGGGCACGGTCGAGCTGTCCCGCGGGTTTGCCGACGCGCTGCGCGAGGAGCTCGACCTGCGGATCGAGGCCAGGAACATGACCGCCGTGGCCACCGCCGCGCGCGACCGCGATGGGAGCGTCCGGATTCCGGTCCCGCACCTGCCGCTGTGCGGCGAGAAGGTCCTCGTCATGGAGTACCTCGACGGGCGCCCGCTGGCCACCGCGTCGCTGCCTGTTGCGGAGCGGGCCGCGCTGGCCCGCAGCCTGCTGGATACCCTGCTCACCCAGGTACTGCTGGACGGCACCTTCCACGCCGATCCGCACCCGGGCAACGTGCTGCTGCTCACCGACGGGACCCTCGGCCTGCTCGATTTCGGGTCGGTCGGCCGCATCGACGCGGGCTTGCGCGCCGCGCTGCAGCGCCTGCTGCTGGCCCTCGACCGGGGCGATCCGGCGGCCCTGGCCGATGCCCTGCTGGACATCATCGAGCGGCCCGAGGAGCTGGACGAGCTGCGTCTGGAGCGGGCGCTGGGCCGGTTCGCCGCCCGGCACGTGGCCGCCGGGATCACCCCGGACGTGCGGATGTTCACCGACCTGTTCCGCATCGTGGCCGACCATGGCCTGGCCGTACCGCCCGAGATCGCGGCGGTGTTCCGGGCCCTGGCCACGATGGAGGGCACGCTGACCCAGTTGGCCCCGGGGTTCGACATCGTGGCCGAGGCGCGCCGATTCGCCACGGGCCGGCTCGCCGGGCAATTCAGCCCGGACACGCTCCGCCGGACAGCGCTGGACGAACTGGCCTCGCTGATGCCCATGCTGCGCCGCCTGCCCCGCCGACTGGACCGGATCACCGGCGCGCTGGAGACCGGCCGGCTGAGCGTCAACGTCAGGCGGTTCGCGGACGCTTCCGACCGCCGTTACATCACCAGCCTGCTGCACCAGGTCCTGCTGGCCTTCCTGTCCGCCGCGGCCGGCATCATCGCCGTGATGCTGATCGGCCTGCGCGGCGGGCCCAGCGTGACCAGGACCGTGACGCTGTACGCCTTCTTCGGGTACTTCCTGCTGGTGGTGGCCGCGATCCTCGCCGTCCGCGTCCTGGTGCTGGTTTTCCGCCCGCCCATGTATCGGGATTGACGATGAATACGCCAGGCGCGAGCCTGGTCGCGTGACCGACGAGCCTGGGGAGCGGAACCAGGAGCTGGGGGAGCGGTTCGCCGACCTGTTCCGTGCCACCTACCTCACGTTTCACCGCCGCGATCGCCCCCGCGGTCAGCTGGCCGCCGCGTCCCGGGCGGTCCTGGAGCATCTCGCCCTGGCCGGCCCGCTGACCATCGGCGAGGCGGCTCTGCACCTGAACCGGGCCCAATCCGTGGTCAGCGAGATCGTCGGTCACCTGGTGCAGGACGGTCTGCTGGAGCGCGAGAGCGACCCGGCCGACCGGCGCCGCACCTTGGTCTGGCTGACCCCGGCGGGCCAGGAAGCGCTTCGCCGCGATCGGGCTGTGCTTGATGCCGGGCTGCTCGCCGCCGCCCTGGCCCGGCTGCCCTCCGCCCAGGCCGACGCCCTCATCGCCGGCCTCGACGCCCTGATCAGCCATGTTCCGCCCGGGAAACCGGCCACCAAGGAGAAGAAATGACGACCGAAGCGTGTGAAAGCTGCGGCATGCCGATCGAGACCGGACGCTACTGCAGCCACTGCACCGATGAGTCCGGCCAGCTCCAGTCGTTCGACGAGCGATTTTCCCGGATGGTCGCCTGGCAGGCGCGCCGAAATCCGGCCGCCTCCCGCGACGACCTTGAGCGCCAGACCCTCAGCTACATGGCGACCCTGCCCGCCTGGCGCGGCCATCCCCGTGTCACCAGCCGCTCCGAGCCGGGCAGCTGATCGCCTGCCCGCCGGGCCCGCCCAGCCGCTGACCCGGACTGAGTGTGCGGGCCCGCCCGCACATTCCCCGCACGGTCTGGCGCGCAGGTATGGCGTGATGCGAATGACGACTTTAGCGGCGCTGACGTTCAGCCTGGTGGCGGCCGTCTCCATCGGTATGACCCGCCCGGCCTTCGCGGCCAGCGGCGGTCTGGATCCCACGTTTGGCAGCCCGCTACCTGGGATAACGCGGGGGGCGGCGGTGGCGGCGGTGGCGGCGGTGGTCCTAGTGGTCGGGCTGGGCGGCCGCTGGCCAGGCAGCGGTGTGGGTGATTCCACCCCGGCCAGGGCGGTGCGGCAGAAGGGGTGAGCCGACCCCTGCCGCGGACCTGGCCGCCCGGGCGACCCTATGGCTGAGGGCCGCGGAAACCGGCCAGTTCCAGCAGATAGGACACGGCGATGTCAGGACAGCTCATCCACCAGGAGATTCAGACCAGGACGACAGAGCCGACGGCCGACGCCGGCGGTGGACGGTTCCGGAGTGTGTGGCACCGGATCCGGCTGACCATTCAGGAGATGAACTACTCGGCCCGGCGGATCGTCGAGGTGCAGGCGCCCTGGATCGTTGACGAGAAGCCGCACAGCAGGTAACGGTAATGGCCAGTGGCGGCACGGGCATCGGCAGCGCCGGTCGCGCCGTCCTCGCCGCCGATGCGCGACCGTTGGGAGGTGCCAGGCGGTGGACTCATTCACGGGCAAGCTCGCGGTGGTGACCGGCGGCGGGTCGGGCATGGGCCGCGAGCTTGCCCGCCAGCTGGCAGCGCAAGGATGCTCCGTCGCGATGTGCGACCTGAACGTGGACAGCGTCACGGAGACGGCCGCCTTGGCGCGGGCGGACGCCCCGGCCGACATCCGGGTCACCAGCCATTTCTGCGACGTGGCTGAAGAGGCGCAGGTTCTGCGGTTCCGCGATGAGCTGCTCGAACAGCACACCAGCGACCACGTCGATCTGGTCTTCAACAATGCGGGCATCGGCGGCGGCGAAAGCTTCGTCGCCGGCTCGCGCGAAGTGTGGGAACGCACGTTCGCCATCGACTGGTGGGGGGTGTATTACTGTTCCCGCGCGTTCCTGCCCCTGCTCAAGGCGAGCGCCGACGGCGTCCTGGTCAACACCAGCAGCGTTAACGGCTTCTGGGCGTCGCTGGGCCCGGGGATGCCGCAGACCGCCTACAGTGCGGCCAAATTCGCCGTGCGGGGCTTCACCGAGGCGCTCATCGAGGACCTGCGTTCCAATGCGCCGCATGTCCATGCGGCCGTCGTGATGCCGGGTCACGTGGGCACGGACATCGTCGTGAACTCCTTGCGTGCCCGAGGCCTGCCGGCGCCGGAGTTCATGAGCGACGCCCAGGTGCAGGATCTAATGCCGCCGGACGTGCGGGCGGAGCTGAGCCGGGCCGGATTGCTGCCCGAGCGCGCGTCCGCCGATGACCTGCGCCAGCTGCTTATCCAGATGAACGCCGACTTCCGGGACAAGGCACCGGTCAGCGCGGCCGAGGCGGCGGCCGCCATTCTGGAGGGAGTGCGATCCGGGACCTGGCGGATCCTGATCGGCGAGGACGCCAAGATGATCGACGCGGCAGTGCGCGAGAACCCGGAGGCCGCCTATGACTACGCCGACCTGTTCAGCGGCCTGGCCAAAGCACCAGCGGCGGAAACCCCTGAGCAGTAGCCCCGGCCCGCGCTGGTTACCTACGGTTCTGAGAAGCCAGTGCGGGACGCGTCAGGCGGCCCCCGAGTCAGGCGGCCCCCGAGATCAGCGGCCCCCGAGATCACGGCCCCCGAGATCAGGCGGCCCCCGAGATCAGGCGGCCCCCAAGGTCAGGCGCAAGGCCGCGAACGCGGCCGTCGAAGAGCAGTCCCGCATGGGCTCACCGCCGCCCCGTCAGGCGGCCTGTCCGGGTGGTCCGTGAGAGTGGAGGATTCGTCCGTCGGGGCTGGTGGCGGTGGTGGTACCGTCGGGATGGCAGGTGATGGCCCAGCCCCAGCGGTGAATGACAATTATGTGGTGGAACCTGCAGAAAAATTGCCAGGTTGCCCAGGGCGGTCGCGCCGCCCTGAGCCCAGGGGATCAGGTGGTGGACCTGGCAAACCGAGGGAGGCTGCTGGCAGCCCGGGAACCGGCATTTCTTGTCCCGCTGGATCACCGCTTTGCGCAGGTGGGGCGGGACCACCCGGGTGGTGCGGCCGAGGTCGAGGGGCTGGGACAAGCTGGTGAACCGGGCGGGCAGCAGGTGGGTGCGCAGGTACGCGGGGAATCCGCCGGGCCCGGACAATAGGTCGATGCTCCACTGCAGCAGCGTGTCCTGGAGCCGTTCCCGGGTCTGGCCGGTCAGCTCGGGCACGGCCCCGTCGGCGCCGCTGTAGGGGCCGTTGCGGTGCCCGGCGGCCTGCAGGAACACGTCCGTGAGCTGATCCAGGACGGTCCAGTCGATGTGCCCGGTCACGACCGGGGTCAGCGCCGCATCACAGGCGGCCGCGTCCGCCTCCGGCCCGGTCAGATAGACCGATCCAGCGACACCGGCGGCGGCGCGGGCGGCGGTCCAGCCGCGCTCCAGTTCCGAGGCGCCCGGCAGGCCGCGCAGCTCGGCCAGGTCCACGTGCACGCTCACCTGCACCGGCTGGCTGCCGTCGCCGGGCAGCATCCCGGAGTCGATCAGCCGCTGGAAGGCTTCCTGCAGCGCATCGTGCTGGCGCTGCACCAGGCTGCGGGTATCTTCCGCCCCGCCCTTGACCGACAACGCCTCCAGCACCACCGACACGGCGGCGGCCGCGGGGCCGGTCAGGTCCCCGGTCAGCCGACCGGCCCCGCCGATCGTGGTCTCCAGCCACACCGCCCGGTCGTTGAACGTGTCCTTGTCACGATCGGGGGTGGTGCGTGACCGCTCGATCATCTGCTCCGCCAGCGCGGCCAGATCGGCCAGCTCCGCGCCGCCCAGCGCCGCGGCGAGCAGGATCGCATCGGCGTCGCCGCGGCGGTCCTGCGGCAGCTGATCGGTCCATTCACACAAGGTCCTGGCCCAGGAGGCCGACAGTTGCGCGGTAGCGAGGGCGTCGGCGATGGCGGGATGGGCGGCCAGCCGCTTGGCCCACTTCACCGCCCCGATGGCGGCGCCGTTGGTGACCCGGGTGAAGGCCCGCAGCCAGGAAGCGGGACCGTACTGCCCATCAGCCTGATGCCCCTGCTGGGCGCTGAACGCGGCCAGCATCTTGGCCTGGGCGGCGGTGTGCTGCGCTTCGGCTTGTTCCAGCCCGATCAGCGCCTCCGCCTGCATGGACGTGCCCAAGCTGGCGGCATCGCAGGAGGTGAGGTACCCCAGCGAGGCATGCAGCATGGCCAGCGCCTGCACCGTGCTCGACGGCGCGGCCGGCTCACTAACGGTGCACACGGACGGGATCACCTCCCCGGGGCGGCTGACGGGGCGGCCCGGACACCCGGGCCAGTCGACGGCGGCCCGGGCACCCCAGGCCTGCGAGCGGCCCGGGTACCCCAGGCCTGCGAGCGGCCCGGGTACCCCAGGCCTGCGAGCGGCCCGGGTACCCCAGGCCTGCGATTCGATTTCTAGTTCGATCCTATCGAGCAGGTCCGACAAAACGATGGGCCCAGGACCCGCCTCGGAAAAAGGAAAAAGAAAATCCGCGGCCCGGAATCGCCGACCGGTCACACTTCGCCGCCGGTCACGGGTCGCTGCCTGGTCACGGGTCGCTGGACGGTCACGAGTCGCTGGGTCACGAGTCGCGCTGGGTCACGGGTCGCCCTGGTCACGGGTCGCCCTGGTCACGGGTCGCCCTGGTCACGGGTCGCCCTGGTCACGGGTCGCCCTGGTCACGAGTCGCGCTGGTCACGAGTCGCCGCCGGTCACGGGTCGCCGGCCAGTCGCATCTCACCGGCCGGGCGGAGCTGTTCGATCACGTCGAGAATCGCCCGAGCGACCAGGACTGGCTGATCCTGAGGGATGGCGTGGCCGCTGTCGGCCGCGATGATATGCCGGCCATGGGCCGCCTCGGCCAGATCAGCCTGCAGAGCGGTCCAGTGGCCACGGAAGAGCCCAAGGCCTGAGTGGCCGATGCCCACTGATCACCGACATGTGCATTGTCCCGCCGCCTCGTGGACGAGGGCTCGGATGGGGCATCCTCTACCCGGCCGCTACGAGCTGCCTGGTAGTCCGCGGGCTGCTGCCCATGACCGTGGCTCTCAGTACCAGCCAGTCTGGAGAGGCAGGGGTCGGACGCCCTGGAGCGCCGCGGCGGGCGGCCACTTCGAGACCTGAGCTGGCTGATGTTTCGCGGTGACCCCACTAATACGGCCGGGACCAGCAAACAGGGCACACCGTGCCGGCGAGTAACAATCGGCCCCGGCATGCGGGTGGCCCAGTAGCTGTTTCGGCTGAGTCAGGGTCGTTGCGTGGCGGCAGCCTCGGCGGAGCTGGTGATATCGGCTCGTCCTGCTCCAGCGGAGGGGCGGGCTCGTCACCTGGCTTCTTGTGGAAGCGGCCGTCCTCCGTGCCGGGCGCCCAGTCCGTGTCGGACGCCCAGTCCGTGCCGGGCGCCCAGTCCGTGCCGGCCGTCGTCCGTGCCGGGCGCCCAGTCCGTGCCGGCCGTCGTCCGTGCCGGGCGCCCAGCCAGTGCCGGGCGCCCAGTCCGTGCCGGCCGTCGTCCGTGCCGGGCGCCCAGCCAGTGCCGGGCGCCCAGCCGCCCGCAACGCTGACCGCTAGGCCTCGCTCGCGGATGCCTCTTCCCGCCGGATCTGGAAGAACGAGGACTTCAGCACGAACCGCGCCACGAACATCAGGACCACTCCGGCCAGCACGATGCCGAGCATCGACCAGCGCTGCGAGCCGGGGGCGTTCATCAGCGACTTGATGATGATCCAGGCCAGGAAGACGGAGGCCGCGAGCGGCAGGATGCCCAGCATGATGCTGTCCACCGGCCTGGCCATGATGCGCCGCCGGTAGTAGGCGATGGTAGCCAGCGCGGTGAGGATGTAGAACAGTGAGAACAGCAGGCCGGTGATGGCGACCACGTCGTCGAATGCGTTCTGGACCGAGGTCGCCAGCAGGTAGACCCAGGTCAGGATGACGACCAGCAGGCCGACGACGATGCTGGCCACGGCGGGCGTGGAGAACCGGCGGTTGATCAGGCCAAGGGAGGGCGGCAGGACCCGGCGGTTCGCCATGTCCATCACGATCCGCGCCGTGACCACGATGCCGGCGCCGGTGCTGGCGATGGCTGACAGCGTGATGGACAGGGCCATCACCTTGGCCCAGCCGCTGCCGCCGATCACCTGCGCGATGTAGACCGGCGCGTCCGCGGCGTTGGCCTGCAGCGCCTTCGCCGACACCGCGCCCTGCAGGCCGACCGTGGCCACGAAATAGACCACGGCGAGCAGCGCGACGGCGATGAGCACGGCCTTGCCCGGGTTGATGCGCCGGCGCTGGGTTTCCTCGTTGACGTAGATGGCGCCGTCCCAGCCGGTGAACATGAACACCGCGATGAGGAAGCCGGCCGTGGCGCTGCCGTGCCCGCCGATGCCGGTCGGGCTGGCCCAGCCGGAAGTCATCGGGACGGTGCCGTGGTGATGGCTGAGCACGAAGACCAGGCCCGCAATGGCGAAAGCGATCAGGATCGTGTACTCAACCAGCGCCATTCCGACCTGGCTGCGTGCAGTGATCTTGATGCCGATGACGGCAATGATCAGCATGATCAGGCCGAGAGCGGTGTCGATTCCGATGTTCCCCCAGGTGGCGGTGGAACTGGAGCCGAATACCGAGAGAACGGATGGGGCGAGCACCTCGACGCCGCTGAGCGTGCCAAGCACGTAAGCGGCTATCATCAGCCAGCCGGTCAGGAATCCAAGGTACGGGTTGATGGCCCGGCCCACCCATTCAAACGACGCGCCGGCGTTCGCCTTCCACATGTTGAGCTTGCGGTACGCATTGGCGATGATCAGCATTGGGATCGCCGTGAGGATGATTATCGGGCCACTGCCGTACGCGGTCGCGGCGGCGAGCGCCGCGAGGGTCAGCCCGACCGAAGCGGCCGGCGCGGATGCCGCCATGCCGATGATCGTGTCTTCGGTCACCCCGATGGCATCGGCCTCCAGGTGGGGGCCGTCGGTAGGCCGTATCTCTTCAACGGCGGCGGACTGATCCGTCATCTTTTCTCCAACAGTCAAATGGCCAGGGGCGCGAGACGACAGCAATTGTCCTAAAATAAGAGGTGCTCGGCAACAGAACAATACTTCTTCAACAATTCTTTTGTGTTCGCTCCTGTAACGAAGCGAACAGCCGCGGGAAAGTGAATATTAGCGCTGTTCCGCATCGGCGCAGGTCGGTCGTCCTGTAGCGGGCTGAATGTCTTAGTTTGAGCCTTTCCCGCTGAGCGCCGGGCGGGCCCAGTCCTGGACAATCACGCGGCGAACTGGTGGTATATAAGGCTCGGTTTGCCCGCTCGTCGCTCGGCGGAGCTGCTCCTGTAGGCGTGGTTATTGCGCCAGATGATGTATCCGCGGGTCATGCCACTCCTTGTGGCTGTCGTGGCCGGTGCCGGCAAGAGCGAGCGCCGTAGTGCAGGCCCGCGTTAGCGGAGCGCTGCGCCTGAGCGGGCCGGAAACCCGGGGGTGCCTGAGCGGGCCGGAAACCCGGGGGTGCCTGAGCGGGCCGGAAACCCGGGGGTGCCTGAGCGGGCCGGGTGTCCGGGGGCGCCTGGGCCGGCCGGGAGCCCGGGGGCGCCTGAGCGGGCCGGCCGCTCAGCGGCTAGCCGGCCTGGGACCCCACGGCGTCGAGGAACTTCGCCGCGATCGGCCCGTCCGTGGGGCCGCCGTCCCCGGGGGCGTTGACGACCAGGACCGCGAACGCGAGGTTGCCCCGGAAGCCGATCAGCCAGGCGTCGATCTTGAGCGGGTTGGTGGTCCCGTACTCGGCGGTTCCCGTCTTGGCGGAGGTCCCGGCAGGTAGGCCCTGGCCCGCCGCGGTGCCGGTCGCCACGACCTGCGCCATCATCTGGTGCAGGTCGGTGACGACGTTGGCCGGCAGTTGCTTGGTCGCCGCGGTATCGTCTGGCGCCCCGGTGACCAGGCGCGGGGCGTGCACGGTGCCGGTGTCGGCCGCGGCGGCGACAATGGCCATGTTCAGCGGCGAGACCAGCACCCGCCCCTGACCGATGGAGGTGGCGGCCAGGTCGGTCTCGTCCGACGGTGTGGGCACCGACCCGGCGTACGCGGCCAGGCCCATCTGCGGCCCCTGGCCCAGCCGGTACATTGCCGCCGTGGCGGGGAAGTCCGAAGGCGTGAGGTCCTTGGTGGCGAGCCCGATGAAGGCGGTGTTGCACGACTCGGCGAAGGCGTGCAACAGGTTGCTGACCTGGCCCTCGCCCTCGGCGTTGTGGAACACCTCGCCGTCAACGGTGGCCGTGCCGGGGCAGCTGGCCGCCGAGGACGGGGACAGGCCCTTGTCGATGAGCGCGGTCGAGGTGATCACCTTGAACGTCGAACCAGGGGGATAGGCGCCGTCCACGGCCTGGTCGAAGTCGCCGGAGTTGGCGTTGGCCGCGGCCAGGATCGCGCCGGTCTGCGCGTTGACGGCGATGAGCGCGGCGTTCTTCTTCTCACCGGACAGGGCGGACTCCGCGGCGCGCTGCACGGCTGGGTCGATCGTGGTCGCGACCGCGGTGCCGACGTGCCCGGGCAGGGTCGCGAGCGTGGCCACCTGGGCGCCCTTGGCCGTGACCACGGAGACGGTCGTGGTCGGCGTGCCGGCCAGCTGGCGCTCGTTGGCCGCTTCCAGCCCGGTCTGGCCGACGACGCTCTGCACGTTGTAGGCGGCGCCGAGCGAGCTCAGCTCCTGCGCGGTGATCGGCCCGAGCGTGCCGACCAGCCCGCCGGTGAGCCCCGGTGTGATGGCCTGGGCCGCCGCGGACGCCTCGAACACGGTGCCGGGGAGCGGGTAGATCGTCGGTTTGAGCTGGTCGTACCGCGCCTGGGAGACGGTGAAGACCGGCTCGAACAACGTCGGGTGCGCCTTCGCGGCGGTGATCGCGGCGGCGGCCTGCTGCGTGGTCGCTCCCGCGGCGACCAGCGCCGAGGTGAGCGAGCCGGCGTTCTTGATCCGGCTGCCCTCGACCCCGACGGTCACCTGCTGCGCCTGGCTGGTCAGCGGCGCGCCGCCGGCCCCGGTGATCGCCGCGCGGGCCGGCCACGTCGTGCTCAGCGCGAGCCGGTCGCCGGCCCTGAGCGACGGCGCGATCGTCGCCGGGGTCCAGGCCACCAGCCAGTGCCCCGAGCGCTGGACCAGGTGCAGGGTAGGCCGGAGGGTGACGGCGCCGAGGCCCCTGAGCGTCAGCCGTTCGGTCACCGGCTCCTGAGCGGTGGAGCCGGTCGTCTTGATCGTGCCTGCGGTGAAGCTGGCCCGGGCGACCTGCAGGTCCGTGAACGCCGTGGAGTTGACCGCTACGAAGTCGGCGGGCGGGCTGTCGGCCAGCTGGCGCATCCCGGCCCAGTCCTGCTTGCTCCAGGCGGCGAGGTAGGCCGACGCCGTCGTCTGCGGCACGGGCCCCGAACTGCAGGCGCTGGCCAGCGCACCGAGCAGAATCGCGGCCCCCGCCAGACCGGCGAACCGGCAAAACCGAACCCGTTGCCCGCTGAGACTGCCCACCCAGAGAGGGTATGCAAGGTTTCGGGTGCCTCGCCGGCGAATACGGCATGGGGGGCGGATGGCCCGGACGGTCAGCGGGCCGCGCCGAGCTGGCCGACGTCGGTGACCCGCACGACGGCCGCTCCCGCATCGTCCGAGGCCGCCAGGTCGATCTCCGCGCTGATGCCCCAGTCGTGATCCCCGGCCGGATCGGCGAAAATCTGCCGGACGGTCCAGCGCTCGCGGCCCTCGTCGATGATGAGCAGCCCGGGCCCGCGAGCGTCCGGGCCGGTGCCGATCTCGTCGTGCTCGGCGAAGTAGTCATCCAGCACATCGCCCCACGCGTCGGCGTCCCAGCCCGCCTCCGCGTCCAGCTCGCCGAGCTCGGTGTACCGGCCGAGCGCGGCCAGCGTCACCCGGCGGAACAGGGCGTTACGGACCAGGACCCGGAACGCCCGGATGTTCGCGGTCACCGACGGGGGCCGCGCGGCCATTTCCGCCGCGGTCTCGCCGTCCCCAGCGTCTGGATTGCGCAGCCGTTCCCACTCGTCGATGAGGCTCGAGTCGACCTGGCGGACCAGTTCGCCGAGCCACTCGATCAGGTCGATGAGCTCCTCGGTCTTGCCGTCCTCCGGCACGGTCTGCCGCAGCGCCTTGTACGCGTCGGCCAGGTACCGCAGCACCAGACCCTCCGAACGGGACAGCCCGTAGAACCCGATGTACTCGGTGAACGTCATCGACCGCTCGAACATGTCGCGGACCACCGACTTGGGAGCCAGCTCGTGATCGGCGACCCACGGGTGACCGCGCCGGTAGATGTCGAACGCGGCCGCCAGCAGCTCCTCCAGCGGCTTCGGGTACGTCACCGAGTCCAGCAGGTCCATGCGGGTGTCGTAGTCGATGCCGTCGGCCTTCATCTGCGCGACGGCCTCGCCGCGGGCGCGGAACTGCTGAGCGGACAGCACCTGCCGCGGGTTGTCCAGGGTGGACTCGATGACCGAGAGAACGTCCAGCGGGTAGGACGGCGACTCGCGGTCCAGCAACTCCAGCGCTGCCAGCGCGAACGGCGACAGCGGCTGGTTGAGCGCGAAGTCGAACTGCAGGTCCACGGTGAGCCGCACCCGGCGGCCCAGCTCGTCCGGCTCGTCCAGCCGTTCGACGACCCCGCCGGCCAGCAGCGCCCGGTAGATCTGGATCGCCCGGTGGATGTGCGCCCGCTGCGCCGCGCGGTCCTCGTGGCTGTCGGTCAGCAGGTGCCGCATGGCAGTGAACGCGTCGCCCGGCCGGCTCATCACGTTCAGCAGCATCGCGTGGCTGACCGCGAACCGGGACTTCAGTGGCTCCGGCTCAGCCGCGACCAGCCGTTCGAAGGTGGGCTGGCCCCAGGACACGAAGCCCTCGGGCGGCTTCTTGCGGACCACCTTGCGCCGCTTCTTCGGGTCGTCGCCCGCCTTCTTCAGCGCCTGCTCGTTCTCGACGACGTGCTCGGGCGCCTGGACGACGACGGTCCCCACCGTGTCGTATCCGGCCCGCCCGGCGCGCCCGGCGATCTGGTGAAACTCCCGCGCCTGCAGCAGCCGGGTCCTGGTCCCGTCGTACTTGGACAGCGCGGTGAACAGCACCGTGCGGATGGGCACGTTGATCCCCACCCCCAGCGTGTCGGTGCCGCAGATGACCTTGAGCTGCCCGGCCTGGGCCAGCGTCTCGACCAGCCGCCGGTACTTGGGCAGCATGCCCGCGTGGTGCACCCCGATGCCGTGCCGCACCAGCCGGGACAGCGTCTTGCCGAAGCCGGCCGTGAACCGGAAGTGGCCGATCGTCTCGGCGATGGCGTCCTTCTCCGCACGGCTGCAGACGTTGACGCTCATCAGCGCCTGGGCCTGCTCCAGCGCGGCGGCCTGGGTGAAGTGCACCACGTAGACCGGGGCCTCGTGGGTCTCCAGCAGTTCCCGGAGCGTCTCGTGCAGCGGGGTCAGCACGTAGCGGAAGTTCAGCGGGACGGGCCGGGCGTCGGAGCGGACCACGGCGGTCGTGCGGCCGGTGCGGCGGGTCAGGTCCTTCTCGAAGAAGCTGACATCGCCCAGCGTCGCCGACATCAGCAGGAACTGGGCCCGCGGCAGCTCGATCAGCGGCACCTGCCAGGCCCAGCCACGGTCCGGGTCGGCGTAGAAGTGGAACTCGTCCATCACGACCTGGCCGACGTCCGCGTCCGCCCCGTGCCGCAGCGCGATGTTGGCCAGGATCTCCGCGGTGCAGCAGATGATCGGGGCCGACGGGTTGACGCTGGCGTCGCCGGTCATCATGCCGACATTGGCCGGCCCGAAGGTGTCGCACAGCGCGAAGAACTTCTCCGAGACCAGCGCCTTGATCGGGGCGGTGTAGAAGGTGCGCTGCCCGGCCGCCAGGGCCGCGAAATGCGCGCCCGCCGCGACCAGGCTCTTGCCCGATCCGGTCGGGGTGGACAGGATCACGTTCGACCCCGACACGATCTCGATCAGCGCCTCTTCCTGGTGCGGAGTAGAGGCTCAGCCCCTGGTCCTTGGCCCAGGCCGCGAAGGCGCCGTATACGGCGTCCGGATCCGGAGTCGCGGGCATGGCGCCCATCAGCGTGCCCGTCGGCGTCATCCGCTCCTCCTTCCGGCCCGGCCAGCGTCCTTGTTCGTGGCGTCCCGGTGACCTTAGTTGGCCATCGGGCCTAACCCCATCACAACACCTAGGCAGGCCGCGGAAATTCCTTAGGGCGGCTAACCTGTCTGGCCCAGCTCTGGGTCGCGTAGCTCGTCATGACCCGCTTATCGTCGGTGCGGGCCCGGGATCCCGGAGAAATTGGCTGAGCGCCTGGTAGTACGGCGCGATCGTCGGGATCTCCGCGTACTCGTCGGCCCCATGCTGGCCGTGCCCGCCGACGCCGAACGCCACCGCCGTGATCCCGGCTGCCCCGTAGAAGCGCCCGTCGCCGGTGCCGTGCTTGCGCAGGAAGTCCGGCCGGTAACCCTGGGCCCGCGTCGCCTCGGCCAGCTGCGCGATCTCCGGGCGGCCGCCGTCGGCGTACTGCGGCGCGTCCACGTGGCCGACCACGGCCGTCACCCCCGGCGCGCAGAACGTCTGGAGGTAGGTAGCGATCTCCCCGGCGCTGCGCCCGGCCAGGTCGGTGTCCTCGGGCGGGAACCGGATGTCCAGCCAGGCGTTCGCTTCGGCCGGGATCTGGTTGCGGGCCTGGTTGGGGGTGTGCACCCGGGCCAGGTTGACCGTCGTCCGCCACTCCTCTTCGGTCAGGGGAAGGGTACCGGGCCAGGATGTTGCTCACGCTCTGGTTCAGCGCGACCAGGGCGTTGTCGCCGAGCCACGGGTAGGCGCTGTGCGCCCCGCGTCCGGTGGCCTCCAGGGTGACGCCCAGCATGCCCTTCGTCTCGGTGACGATCCGCAGGCCGCTGGTCTCGCCGATGATCACGAACTCGCCGCGCACGCCGCCGGTGATCTGGTGCCGGGTCCCGTCCCGCCCGCCGGTCTCCTCGTCGGTGACAAGCTGGAGGGCGAGCGGGTACGGCACGGAGGCGGCCAGTTCCCGGAACGCCAGCGCCTCGGCCAGCGCAGAGATCTTCATGTCCTGGGCGCCCCGCGCGTACAGCCGCGTCCCGTCCCGGCGCGGCTTGAACTGGCCCGGCGGCGCGGGCACGACATCCAGGTGGGCGTTCAAGATGATCCGGAACTGGGGCCGTTCGGCCCCTTTAGCCTGCTCACTGCGGTATACCAGCGCGCTCGGTTTGCCGCCGGAGACGAAACGCTCGACGGTGAAACCGTCGGTCCCGACGAAGTCGAGTACGAAGCCGAGCGCCCGTTCCAGCTCTGCGGGCCGGCCCGCTGTCGACGGCACCGCGAGCAGTTCGCTCGCCGCCCCCAGGAACCACTCCACATCCATGCGTTCCATCCTGCCCCGGCCCGGCCCGGCGCCCGGGATGGCCGCTCAGGGCACATTGGCCTCGATCAGGTGCGGGCCCGGCTCGGCCAGGGCCTGCTCGAACTGGGCGGCGAATTCGGCGGCAGTCCGGGCCCGGGTCGCGGGCACGCCCATCCCGGCGGCCAGGGCGGTGAAGTCCAGCGTGGGTCGGGACAGCTCCAGTAGGCTCCGCGCGGCGTCCCCGGCCGTACCGGCCGCTCCCACCCGGTCCAGTTCCATGGCCAGGATGGCGTACGCCTGGTTGCTGAAGATGACGGTGGTGACGTCGAGCCCTTCCCGGGCGTGCGTCCACAGCGCGGAGATGGTGTACATGGCGCTGCCATCGGACTCCAGCGCGATGACCGGCCGGTCCGGGCAGGCGATGGCGGCCCCGGCGGCCAGCGGCAGGCCCTGCCCGATGGCCCCGCCGGTGAGGGTGAGCCAGTCGTGCGGCGGCGCCCCGCCCGTGGCGGGGCCCAGCCCGATACCGGAAGTGTTCGACTCGTCGCTGACGATCGCCCTCTCCGGCAGCAGCGCGCCGATGACCGCCGACGCGCTCTCCGCGGTGAGGGGCCCGTCCGGGATGGCCGGCCGCTGCGCCGGCGCCCCGGTGGGTGCGGCGTCCGCCGCAACCAGGTCGGCGAGGGCGGTCAGGGCGCCGGGCGCGTCATCGCCGCCTGCCGCAAGCACGTGCACCTGGCAGTCGTCCGGCACCAGCGAGCTGGGCCGGCCCGGGTAGGCGAAGAAGGATACCGGGGCCCTGGCGCCGGCCAGGATCAGGTGCCGGGTCCCGGCCAGCTGCGGGACGGCCATCTCGGCCAGGTAGGCCAGCCGGGCGACGGCCGGGATCCCGGCGCCGCGTTCCAGCCGGGCCGGGAACGTCTCGGCCAGCAGCCGCGCCCCGGTGGCAGCGGCGATCCGGCTGGCGGCCTCCAGCCCCGTCCGCCGCACTGCGGTCCCACCCAGCAGGATCAGGGCCGGCTCGCCGCCGCGCAGCGCCTTGGCCACGTCGCCGAGCACCTCGCCGGGCACCGGCGACGGCGGCCTGGCCCGGATCGCCGGGGCGGGCTGCGCGCCGTCGGTCCAGGACACGTCCGCGGGCAGGATCAGCGTGGCGATCTGTCCCGCCGAGGCCGCCGCCACCGCCTCAGCCGCGTCCGCGGCCACGTCCGTACTGCGCAGCGAGCGCCGCGTCCACCCGGAGACCGACCCAGCCAGCGCGTCGATGTCGGATTCCAGCGGCGCGTCGAACCGCTTGTGCCAGGTCGCGTGGTCGCCCACCACGAGCACCAGCGGCGAGCCCGCCCGCCGCGTGTTGTGCAGGTTGGCCAGCCCGTTCCCCAGCCCCGGCCCCAGGTGCAGCAGCACCGCGGCGGGCCGTCCGGTCATCCGCCCGTAGCCGTCCGCCGCGCCGGTCGCCGTCCCCTCGAACAGGCACAGCACCCCGCGCATGTCCGGCACCGCGTCCAGTGCCGCGACGAAATGCATCTCCGAGGTGCCCGGGTTGCTGAAGCACACCTCCACCCCGGCGCCCACCAGCGTCCGGATCAGCGCCTGCGCTCCGTTCATGCCGCTCCTGTCTCAAGTGCGTTACCTGCTGACCGGCCCCCGCGCGGAGGTCACGGAAAGCTCACCGTGATCTCGAGGCCGCCTTCGGGACGGGCCCTCGGGGTGAGGGTAGCGCCGTGCACGCTGACGATGGCCCGGACGATGGTCAGGCCGAGCCCGTGCCCGCTGGCCGGCCGGGCTCGCTGGCTGCCGAGCCGCTGAAAGGGCTGAAAGAGGCGGTCGACCTCGTCGGGCGCGACCAGTGGCCCGGAGTTGCTGACGGTTACGATCGCCCGCCCGTCGGTGATGCCCGTGGCGACCTCGACCCGGCCTCCGTCCAGGTTGTGCCGGATGGCGTTGCTGACCAGATTGGTCATCAGGCTTTCGGCCAGGGCCGGGTCACCGGTAGCCGGAGCCGCGCTGAGGGCCGCGTCGACGTGGATGCCCCGCCGCTGGGCCTCCTGGTGGCGGTCCAGGATCACGTTCCCGCCGATGTCGGCGAGATCGAAGGGTTCCCACTGTTCGACTCCGCGCTCGCTGCTGGCCAGGGTGAGCAGCGACTCGATGAGGCGTTCCTGCTGATCACCCCACTTCAGGGCCGTCTCGCAGGCTGACCGCAGCGTCTGTGCGGTGGCGTCCGGATCGGCCAGCGCGACCTGGAGCACGGTCCGCTCGGCGGTGAGCGGGGTCCGCAGTTCATGCGACGCGTTGGCTACGAAGTGCCGCTGCGCCTGGAACGATGCCTCCAGCCGCCCGAACAGGCCATCGAGCGTCTCTCCGAGCTGCCGGAACTCGTCGTCCGGGCCGTCGAGGGCGAGGCGCTGGTGCAGGTTCCTGGCGGAGATATCCCGGGCGGTGGCGGTGATCGTGCGCAGCGGCCGCAGGACCCGCCCGGCGATCAGCCAGCCGACCCCGAGAGCGAGGACGGCCAGGACCACGACCATGGCCACGCCCGCCACATTCTGGCTTGCATCGTGGGCAATGGTGCCGGTGAACGACGGGCCAGACTGGCAGCAGGGCACCGGATGGCCCGGGCTGCCGGGGGTGCCCGGGGCGGCCTGGCTGCCGGTGTGCACGAGAAAGTTCGGCTTGAAGATTTCCGCGACGGCGGCCAGGGCGACGGTTGAAATGCAGAACAGCGCGGCGTAGAGCAGGGCAAGCTGCGTCCGCAGGGTCCGCCGGGGCAGTTGCAGCACTGAAGCGGCGGTGCGTGGAAGGTGCATCACAGCCCTCCTATCTGGTAGCCGCCCTCGCGGACGGTGCGGATGACCGGCGGGTCACCGAGTTTGGCCCGGAGCCTGCGCATGGTCTGCTTGACCGCCGTGGTGAAGGGGTCGGCCGCCTCGTCCCAGACCCGCTCCAGCAGTTGCTCGGCGGAGACCACCCGGCCGGCCGAGGCGAGCAGGCACTCCAGCAGCGCGAATTCCTTTGGGCTGAGTTCAAGGCGCCGTCCGGCGCGGAATGCGACCCGACGGCTGGGATCGAGCGTCACGTCACCGCATTCGAGCACGGGCGGCAGCGAGGTCGCGGGGCGACGGCCCAGGGCGCGGATGCGCGCGACGAGCTCGGCGAAGTCGAAAGGCTTGGGCAGGTAGTCGTCGGCGCCGAGCCCGAGCCCGTCCACCCGGTCCCTGACCGTGCTGGCGGCGGTGAGCATCAGCACCCGGCTCTCCGACCGCTCGGCCGCTAGCTGTCGGCAGACCTCATCGCCGTGGGTTCCGGGCAGGTCCCGGTCCAGCACCACCACGTCGTAGCAGGTGACGGCCAGGTGATCGAGCGCCGTAGTCCCGTCCAGGACAACGTCGACCGCCATGCCCTCCCGACGCAGCCCGGCCGCGATCGCCGTGGCCAGGTCTTCAACGTCCTCCGCGACCAGCACTCTCATGATCGGTCCGTGATCCTTCTGTGCGCCGAGCGTGCCACCCAGCTCAAGGCGAGGCTACGTGGCCTGGGCCCGACGATGCCAGGTCGCGGGTATCAGCCCGGTTTCAGCGGCCGATACCGGGCTGACACCGGCCCGGGCGTAGAACCAGCTTCGAAGCGATGCATCCACCAACGGAGAAGGCGGCCCAGATGAGCGAGGCAACCATCGAGGTCAGCGGGCTGCGAAAGCGGTTCGGGCCGACGCTGGCGCTGGACGGCATGTCGTTCACCGTTCAGCCGGGCCAGGTCACCGGTTTCGTCGGCCCCAACGGTGCGGGCAAGTCCACCACGATGCGGGTGATCGTGGGCCTGGACGCCCCCGACGCGGGCTCGGCGCTGATCGGCGGGCGGTCCTACCGCAGCTTGCGGCATCCGCTGACCCGGGTCGGGTCGCTGCTGGACGCCGCCGCGCTGCAACCCAGCCGCAGCGCCCGCAACCACCTGCTGTGGCTGGCCCGCTCCCAGGGTCTGGACCCCACGCGGGCCGATGAGGTGATCGGGGAGGCCGGCCTGGAAGGGGTGGCCAGGCGGAAGGCAGGCAGCTTCTCCCTCGGCATGCGGCAGCGGCTGGGAATCGCCGCCGCTCTGCTTGGTGACCCGCCGGTGCTGATCCTGGACGAGCCGTTCAACGGCATGGATCCGGAGGGGATCGTGTGGATGCGCGGTTTCCTGCGGGCGCTGGCCGCCCAGGGCCGCGCGGTCCTGGTCTCCAGCCACCTGATGAGTGAGCTGCAGGACACCGCCGATCACCTGGTGGTCGTCGGCCGGGGCAGGGTGATCGCCGACACCGCCGTGGCCGATCTGATCGCAGCCGTCTCCGCTGGCCAGGTGGTGCTGCGGACCACCGCCCGGCCGGCGGCGATGACAGTGCTCACCTGCGCGGGGGCCGCTGTCGCCGCCACCGGCCGGGACACCCTGGCCGTCTCCGGATTGCCGGGGGAGCGGATCGTTGCGCTGCTCAGTGCGGCCGCGGTGCCGTTCTCGGAGGTCTCGGCGCACCACGCGACGCTGGAGGAGGCCTATCTGGAGCTGACCCGGGACGCGGTCGAGTACCGTGCCGAACCGGCCAGGGAGGCCGCGAAATGACTACTTCCATGGTGACGTCATTCCGGCCGGGCCGGGAGACCGGGCTGGCCGGGCCGGCCGTGCCGGCCGGGTTCGGGCTGCTGCTGCGGGCGGAGTGGATCAAGTTCCGCACCGTCCGCGGCTGGGTCATCGGCGTGGTCCTCGCCGGGCTGGTGACCGCCGGGATCGCCCTGCTCGACCACAGTTCGTGCGGCGGCCAGGTCACTGCGAATGGCCCGGTCACCGTAGGTGCGGGCTGTTCCGCTCCGGTGGGCCCGGGCGGCGAGGCCGTGACCGACAGCTTCTATTTCGTGCACCGGCCGCTGGCTGGCGACGGCCACCTCACCGCCCGGATAACGTCACTGACCGCCGGTCAGGGCCCGGCCGGATTGGCGCCGTGGTCCAAGGCCGGGATCATCATCCAGGCGAGCACGAGGCCCGGATCGGCCTACGCGGCGATGATGGTCACCGCCGGCCATGGAGTACGGATGCAGTATGACTACACCGGCGACATCGCCGGGCCGGCCGCCCGGCGTCTGCGGCGTCCCCGCGCTGGCTGCGGCTGACCCGCTCCGGTGACACGCTCACCGGCTACGAGTCCGCCGATGGCACGCACTGGACCACGGTGGGCACCGCTCACCTGGCCGGGCTGCCGGCGACCGTGCAGGCGGGGATGTTCGCCGCCGCCCCGGGCTCTAGCCAGATCACCGCCCAGTCCGCCAGCGGATCAAGCGCGCACGGTGGCGCCGCCCTGGCCGCCGCCCGCTTCGAACAGCTCAGCGTCAGCGGCCAGCGGCCCGGCGGCAGCTGGGCTGGCGACCCGGTCGGAGGCGTGTCACCGGGCACCGGGTTTCACCAGTCCGGCGGGACCATCACCGTGACCGGGTCCGGTGACATCGCGCCGGACGTACCGGCCGGCGACGGGACAGGCATTGTCATCGAACAGACGCTGCTGGGCGCGTTCGGCGGGCTGATCGCGGTGATCGTTGTGGCGACGATGTTCATCACCACGGAGTACCGGCGCGGCCTGATCCGGGTTACCTTCACCGCGACCCCCGCGCGGGGCCGCGTGCTGGCCGCTAAAGCCGTCGTGATCGGCTCGGTCACCTTCATCGCCGGCCTGGCCGGCGGCACCGCCGCGCTCTTGCTCGGTGAACGGCTGCTGCGCTTCAACGGCAACTTCATCCTGCCGGTCACGGCGTTCACCGAGGTGCGCGTGGTGGCCGGGACCGCGGCTCTGTTCGCGGTCGCCGCCATGCTCGCCCTCGCCCTGGGCACGATCCTGCGGCACGGCGCCGGAGCGGTCACCGCCGTCATCGTGGCGGTCGTGCTGCCGTATTTCTTCGCCACCGCGCTGCCGGTGCTGCCCGTCGGCGCCGCGGACTGGCTGCTGCGGGTCACTCCGGCCGCCGCCTTCGCCATCCAGCAGACCATCCCGCGGTATCCGCAGGTGAGCGCCCCGTACACGCCGGCGAACGGCTACTTCCCGCTGGCGCCCTGGCCGGCTTCGCCGTGCTGTGCGGCTATGCCGCGGTGGCCCTCGGCCTGGCCGTCATCCTGCTCCGGAGGAGAGACGCATGAGCCACACCAGCTTGGCTGACGCGCTGCCCGCGGGCTGGACGAGCATGCGGGAAGCCTGGACGGGCCTGCGGGAAGCGCTGCGCGCCGAGTGGACGAAGCGGCTCACCCTGCCAGGCACGATCTGGCTGCTGTTGGCCGTCATCACCCTGACCGTGGCCCTCGGCGCCGGGGCGGACGCCGCCGCGAGCTGCCCCTCCGCGAGCTGTGACCTCGATGCCGCGCGGATCAGCCTGACCGGGATGTACCTCAGTCAGGCGGTGGTCGTCATCCTCGCCGTGGCGGCGATGAGCGGCGAGTACAGCAGCGGCATGATCCGGGCCACCTTCACCGCCA
The DNA here is from genome assembly GCA_963775825.1 of uncultured Actinomycetes bacterium. GTDB lineage: Bacteria > Actinomycetota > Actinomycetes > Streptosporangiales > Streptosporangiaceae > Bog-532. Next base: position 50,311 of record CAVZKY010000044.1, on the reverse strand, counting down.
TGCCGCGCCGGACCACCGTCCTGGCCGCCAAGGCCGGCACCATCACCAGCCTGGTGCTGGCGGCGGGAGCCATCGCCGTCCTCGGCGCCTGGCTCGCCGGGCGGCTCATCCTGCCCAGCCGCGGTTTCACCCCGGCGCACGGCTACCCGCCGCTGTCGCTGGGCGACGGGCCGGTACTGCGCGCCGCCGCCGGGTCGGTTCTCTACTTCGCCCTGATTGCCCTGCTCAGCCTGGGCGTCGCGGCCGCTGTACGCGATTCCGCGCTGGCCATCGGGACCGTCCTCGGCCTGCTCTACGCCTTCCCGATCGTCACTGTCGTGCTCGGCAACTCGCACCTGGCCCGGCACATCCAGCAGATCGCGCCGATGATCGCCGGGCTCGCCATCCAGGCCACCACCGGCCTGCGCAGCCTGCCCATAAGCCCCTGGGCCGGCCTCGGCGTCCTCGCCGCCTGGGCCGCCGCGGCGCTCCTGCTCGGCGGCATGCTTGTGCACCTCCGCGATGCGTGACCGGCAACTTAGCGCCCTGCGCCACCGCCCCGGTCACGGGGAGCATTTTCAGTGGATACGACCGAATTCGCTCCCCGAAGTCCCGCCATGAACGGTGCAGCGGAACCGTACCGACCAAGTTTCCCTGGAGATATCTTGCCGGGGCGGCATAGCGGCCAGGATCGCGGGGAGTAGGACGTTGGCGGGCCACGCAGCGTGCGTACTCGCCACGTTCTGCCCACAGCAACCCTGACGGCGTTCAGGCGGGCTGCTGAGGGGCGGCTAGGAACTCATCGGCGGCGCGTTCGGTGAGATGACCGTCACCTTGCGATACCAGTTCCGGGGATGGAACCGAGGTGGCGTGCTCGGCGTACTCCCACCACCAGCGGAGGACCGGCCGACCCTCGTGCCGGCCGGCTCTGGCTGGGAGGTGCGCTGCCAGGTAGCAGCTCAGAAGTCAGTGACGTTTAGGAGTAAGAGATCTATGCCGACCGTGTTCGAGGTACTGAGCCGGGACCATGAAGAAGTCAAGCAGATGCTGTCGGAATTCGAGAAGGGCCCGACGGCCGCTAATGGCGCCAGCCCGGATCAGCTGGCCCTGCGCAAGAAGATGGCGGAAACGCTGGTCATCGAGGAATCCAGGCACGAGGCGGTCGAGGAGATGTACTTCTGGCCGGCCGTGCGCGACCGGCTGCCCGACGGCGGGCGGCTCGCTGACGAGGCGACGGGCCAGGAGCAGCAGGCCAAGCAGATCCTGGACCGGCTGGGCAGGACCGGTGCCGATGACCCCGAGTTTGAGAAGTTGCTGGGCCGGTTCATCACGGCCGGGCGCGAGCACATCGCGTTCGAGGAGGCCCGGGTATGGCCCGGCCTACGGTCGGCACTGACCAGCACCGAAGCCGAGGAGCTGGGCGAAAGGCTAGAGCAGGCCAAAAAAACTGCGCCCACCCGACCCCATCCGGGTACCCCGCCTTCACCCGGCGTCCTTAAGTCCATCGGGCCGGTTGTGGCGGTCGCTGACAAGGCCCGGGACGCCGTAATAGGCCGGGGCGAGTTTCATCCCGATTACCGAGAAGGAACGCTCATGACGAGCATGACCAGGCACTACAGCGATGCGGCGAGCCAGGCCCGCAACGCGGTGGACAAGACCGCTGACCTGTGGACGCAGGGCGCACAAGGCCTGACCGGCCTTGTTCCACGGCTGCCGCAGCTCGACCTGATCCCGGCCGTCGAACGCTACTTCGATCTCCTGCAGCGGGTGGTGGACGTCAACCGCTTTCTCACCGTCAAGTGGGCCGAGGCAGCGGGCACGCTGACCGGCGTGGCCCGCAACCAGGCCGAGTCGGCCGCTGACATCGTGCGCGAGATGCCCGCATCGGTCGGCCACGCCGTGCACGAGCAGGCCGCCCAGGCCGAGCAGGCCGTCCACGAGCAGGCCGTCCACGAGCAGGCCGCCCAGGCCGAGCAGGCCGTCCGCGAGCAGGCGGAAAAGGCCGAGCAGGCCGAGCAGGAGCGCGCCCGTCAGGCCCGCAAGGCCGAGCGGGAGCAGGCCAGGCAGGCCCATGACCAGGCCCGCGAGCGCTACGACGGCTGGTTCAAGGCCGAGCTGAGCGACGAGCTCGCCGCCCGGGACCTGCCCAAGACGGGCACCGTCGACGAGCTCACCGAGCGCCTGGTCGAGGACGACAAGGCCCGCGAGCGCTACGAGGGCCTGACCAAGGCCGAGCTGAGCGATCAGCTCGCCGCGCGGGACCTGCCCAAGACGGGCACCGTCGACGACCTCATCGAGCGCCTGATCGAGGCCGACAGCAAATAACCCGCCTGGCCCGCCCCGCGCGCCCGCTTCCAGGGAGCGCTTTCAATGCTCCCCCGTAGTCCCGGCAGGGGGCGTCGGGGCGGCCGGGCTGCGGGGCGGCCGGACTGCGCGCCAGCGGTCTGCCCACCGCTGGGTCCGCTGGTCGGCGAGGACCTGGCGCACGACGTTGCGGCCCGGAATGCCGGTGACCCCGCCGCCGCCGTGGGTGGCCGAGCCGGCCTGGTAGAGGCCCCGGACCGGGGTGCGCAGGTCCGCGTAGCCCGCAGCGGGCCGGGCGTGGAACATCTGGCCGAGCGACAGCTCGCCGTGGAAGATGTTCCCGCCCACCAGGCCGTACTCCTCCTGCATCTGGTGCGGCCCGATCACTTGGCGGTGCAGTACGGAGCTGGCGAAGCCGGGCGCGACCGCTTCCACCCGGCCCAGCACGCGGTCCGCGTACGCGGCCAGTTCGGCCTCATGCGGCGCGTCCGCGTAGCCGTGCGGCACCCACTGGGTGAACAGCGACATGACGTGCTGACCGGGCGGCGCCAGCGAGTCGTCGAACACGCTCGGGATGCAGATGTCGGCGAACGGCCGCGCGGACGGCTGGCCGGAGACCGCCTGCTGGAAGGCGGTCTCCACGTCGTCGAGGCTCTCGGCCAGCACGATGGTGCCGCCGTAGACGTGCGGGTCCGGCTCAGGATGGCTGGTGAACACCGGCAGCCGGTCGAGAGCGAGGTTGATCTTCACGGTGCCGCTGCGGGTCTGCCAGCCACGGATGTCCGCCACGAACCCGGGCGGCAGCTCGGCCGCGTCCAGCAGGCGCAGGAAAGAGATCGCCGGATGCGCCGTCGTGATGACGACGTCAGCGTCGATCTCCTCCCCGCTGGCCAGGGTCACCCCGGTGACCCGTCCGGCGCGGGTCCGGATACGGGCAACCTCGGCGCCAGTGCGGATCTCCGCGCCGAACGACCGGGCCGCGGCGGCGAGCGCCCCGGTGACCCCGCCCATGCCGCCGCGCGGGAAGCCCCACGCACCCGCCTGCCCGTCGGCCTCCCCGATGTGGTGGTGCAGCATGACGTAGGCCGTTCCCGCCGACCGCGGTCCGGCCCAGGTGCCGATGACACCCGAGACCGACAGCGCGCCCCGTACCGCGTCGCTTTCGAAGTAACGGTCGAGCAGGTCGGCGATGCTGCCGGTGAGCAGTCGGGTCAGATCCACCGACTCCCGCACGCCAGCTCCCCGCAGTTGGGCCAGCAGCCGGGCCTGCCGCCACAGGTCGGCGGGCCGCCGCGAGCCGAGGCGCGGCGGGATCTGGTGCAGCAGCGGGCCGAGCAGCCGGCCCAGCTGCGCCAGGTGCGCCTCGTAGGCCCCGTAGGCGTCCGCGTCGGCGCGGGAGAACCGCGCGATCTCGGCGTGCCGCGCCACCGGGTCCGCGGGCAACCGCAGGGCGCGCCCGTCGGCACGCGGCGCGAAGTAGGGCCCCTGCGGGTAGACGTAGTACCCGTGCTGCCGCAGCCGCAGGTCGCGAACGAGATCCGGCGGCAGCAGGGACACCACGTACGACAGCGAGGTGACCGTGTAGTCCGGCCCGAACGGGTGCTCGCTGACCGCGGCACCGCCGGGCACGTCCCGGCGCTCGCACACCAGGGTGTCAAGCCCGCTGCGGGCCAGGTACGCGGCGGCGACCAGGCCGTTGTGCCCGCCGCCGATCACGACCACATCCGGGCGCCTCATTGATGGCGCCCCGAACACGACCGCATCCCGGCGCCTCATTGATGGCGCCCCGAACACAACCGCATCCCGGCGCCTCATTGAGAGGTCAAATCAGATCAGACAGTTTGCGGAGCATCTCCGCGCTCTGCTCCGGGGGGAGCGCCTCGGTGACCACACTGTTCAAGATATTCCAGTAGCGCACGGTGTCGGCGGGCTTGTTGAGGTAGATCGCGCTCTCGAGCTGCTCCTGGTAAACCAGGTCGGGCAGCAGCCCCTCAGGAAAGCGCAGCTGGATCATCTGCGCACCCGTGCCGGTGTGGCCGCCCGCGCTGAACGGCATGACCTGGATGGTGATGTGGGGCCGGCGCGACATCCTGATCAGGTGATCGACCTGGGCGAGCATCACGCCCCGGCCGCCGATGGGGCGGCGCAGGGCGGTCTCGTCGATGACCGCCCACAGGTGCGGCGGGTGCTCGCGGTGCAGCAGCTGCTGCCAGGCGCATCCGCAGCGCGACCGTCTGCTCGACTGCGGATTCTGGGACGCGGTCCATCAGCCGGGCCACCGCCCGGGCGTAGTCCGGGGTCTGCAGCAGCCCGGGGATGAACTGCACGTCGTAGCTGCGGATGATGCTCGCCGCCTGCTCAAGGCCGAGGTAGGGCTCGAACCACGCGGGCAGCACGTCGCTGTAGGAGTGCCACCAGCCCGCCGCGTTGGCCTGCCGGGCCAGGGCGAGCAGGTCCTCCCGTTCGGCGCTGTCACCGACCCCGTAGAAGCTGAGCAGGTCAGACACGTCGCGTTGCTTGAAGCCGGTCCGGCCCAGCTCGAGCCGGCTGATCTTGGACCCAGACGCCCGGATCGCGTCCCCGGCGCTGTCCCGGGTGACCCCCGCGGCCTGGCGGAGCCGGCGCAGCCGCGCGCCGAGGAGCAAGCGAACCACCGTCGGGCCGACCTGGCCGTAGTCAACGATGCCCGATTCCTCCGGTCCTGGCGTGCCCCGCGTCGTGTCCAATGCCCTCGCTCTCGGTGCGAATCCGGTGCGGCTCCCCCTATATTAGTCTGGCCTGGGCCCCTTAGGCTGGCCGAGTGAGGGCCAGCGTCGATCATGCTGTTACGCGGGGCACGTTCTCCCTCGACGGCCAGACCTTCGACGTGGAAAACAATGTGTGGGTCGTCGGCGACGGTGCCGAATGCGTGGTGCTGGACGTGCCGCACGACGTGCCCACGATCCTCGACGTGATCGGGTCCCGCCAGGTCCGCGCCATCATCGCCACCCACGGCCACGATGACCACGTGCGGGCCGCGCCCGCCCTCGCTGCGGCGACCGGTGCCCCGGTGCTGCTGCATCCCGCCGACCTGCCGGTCTGGCGGCTCACCCACCCGTACACCGACCCTGGCGGGGAGCTGGCCGACGGCCAGGACATCATCGTCGGCGGCACCAGGCTGCGGGTGCTGCACACCCCCGGGCACACCCCCGGATCGTGCTGCCTGTACGACGCCGGACTGGGCGCGGTGTTCACCGGGGACACCCTGTTCGCGGGCGGCCCCGGGGCCACCGGCCGTTCGTTCAGTGACTTCGGCACGATCATCGCGTCGATCCGCGAAAAACTGCTGCCGCTCCCGGGGGACACGGTGGTGCACCCCGGCCACGGTCCCGACACCACGATCGGCACCGAGGCCCCGGACCTCCAGGACTGGATCGCCCGAGGCCACTGATGGACCCAGTGCAAGGACCCTGCCGCCGAGACGTTCTTCAAAGGGGACAACATGCCCAGGCACGTAGCCGACGATCTGCTCGAGGTCCTGGTCCAGGGCCGTCTTTGCTCACGACGGACCTGCCCTGCTCGACGTCGTCACCACCCCCGACGCGACCGAGGTGCCCTCCATATCCCTCCCGAGGACGCGAAGGGCTTCGCGCTGTCGCTGGGCAAGATGGTCCTCGACGGCGGGGTCGGCGAGGTGGCCAACATCGCGCGGCTCAACGTACGCAATATCCCGCGGCCCTAGTCAGGAGCGGCCTGAGGACCCGACCGAGCCGCGTCAGGACACGTGCGCGCCGATCAGGCGGCCGACGCCGAATGTGACCGCCCCGGCGATCACCCCGGCGATGACCTGGCGCAGACCCGAGCGGAGCACGCCCCGGCCGTTCAGCGCGCCGATGCTCGCGCCCACCCCGAACAGCGCGGCGACGGCGAGGACGATCGCGGTCAGCAGCGCCGCCGTGCCGCTGCCGGCCAGGTAGGGGATGATCACGACGAACGCGCCGATGGCGAACGCGAACAGGCTGGAGAATGCGGACCCCCACGGTGACCCGAGCTCGTCCGGGTCAAGACCCAGTTCCTCCCGGGCTAGGGTGTCCAGCGCGACCGAGCGGTCGGCCATGATCCGGTCGGCGAGCTGCTCTGCCTCGGGCTTGCTCAGGCCCTTGGCCCGGTAGATCAGGACCAGCTCGGCGTGCTCCTCCTCCGGCTTCTCCTCCAGTTCGGCCTGCTCGAGCGAGATCTCCCGCTCGTACATCTCCCGCTGGCTTGACATGGAGATGTACTCACCGGCCGCCATCGAGAACGACCCGGCCAGCAGGCCGGCGATCCCGGCCAGCAGCGTCACGGTACGTGAGGTGCCGGATCCGGCGAAGCCCATCACCAGGGCGGTGTTGGACACCAGGCCGTCGCTCACCCCGAACACGCCGGCCCGGAGCGCGCCGGACCGGTCGCTGCGGTGCCACGATTCACGCCGCCGGATCTGCGCCTGCGGGTCCGGGCGGCCCCCGTCGATCAGGTGCGCCAGGGTCCGGGCATGGCTGCGCTCGTCCGCGGCCATCCCGGGAGCGGCGTCGGGATCGTTGTCGTACGTGCCGGCGTTGGCCTTCTCGGCTCGCTCGATCATCGGCAGCACGGTCTCGATCGACAGCCTGCGCGCCGCCGTGCCGATCAGCCGGGTGCGCAGGCTCGGGCCGCCGGCGGCCGGCACGTCCGCGCCCGCTTCGCGCAGCTTGTCTTCCCAGTGCGCGGCGTGCTTCAGCTCGATCGAGGCCAGCTCACGGAAGATCTCCTGGCGTTCGCCGGTCTGCGCGTCAGCCAGCCGCGAGTACAGCGCGGCCGCGTCCCGTTCGCTGGCGAGCATGTCCCGCCAGCGCTTGACGGACTTCGTGCCGTTGTCAGGGCTCATCGCTAATTGTCATCCCGGTTAGTGCGGCCCGCCGGGCGCTGTCCTACAGGCGCCGCACGGCGGGGAAGCGGAGTACGTGGCAACAGCCGCTGTCATCAGCCGCTGCGGGCGGCGGTCAGGGCGAGGCCCCGCGCTTGCCTGCGGTTACCAGCACATCTCATGCAACCTCGCTTCGCCCGCCGTTATGCCATAGCAGGTTACGGGCAGGCGCTCGTTACCGGCCCAGCGACCCCGGGCCGAAGGTCCGGGTGAGCGGCCGGTGCTATCGGCGAGCACCGCAGCGGGACCTACGGCGAGGCGCTCGTGACCGGCCTAACGATCCCGGGCCGAAGGCTCGGGTGAGCGGCCGGTGTCTCGGCGAAGTACCACCGCGGGGCGCGGAGCGCAGCGGGGGGCTCCGGGGGGTCGCCCCCCCGGGCCAGCACTGTAAGTCGGCGATGGCCTGGTAGGTGGCGGTCCAGAAGTCCTGGAACAGCCGCGGCGGGATGGGCGAGGTCCAGGCCTGCTGGGTCAGCAGGATCATGGTGAGGTCCTCGGCGGGGTCGTTGTACCAGGAGGTGCCCATCCCACCGTCCCAGCCGTACGTGCCGACCGACTTTGCGACTTCGGTGCGCTCGGTGACGACCGCCACGCCGAAACCCCAGCCGTGCACACGGAAGAAGCCGGGCACCAGACCGGAGGCGGCCTTCTGCTCCGGGGTCAGCTGGTCGCTCGTCATGAACTCCACCGACGGCCGGGAGAGGATCCGCTCGCCGCGGCTGACGCCCTTACCGCGCAGCATGTCGGCAAAGGCCAGGAAGTCATCGACGGTGGAGACCAGGCCGCCGCCCCCGGACGGGAACGACGGCAGCCGGCTCCACTGCCCGTCGGCCGGCTCGTCGTAGATGGCGGCCGCGCCGCTGTCCGGATCGATCACGTACGACGTCGCGAGCCGGCCGGTGCGGTCCCAGATGACGTCGAAGCCAGTGTCCTTCATGCCGAGCGGGTCGAAGATCCGCTCCTTCAGGAACGTCTCGAACGGCTGCCCCGAGGCACGTTCGATGAGCACGCCCAGCACATCGGAGCCGGTGTTGTACATCCAGCGCTCGCCCGGCTGGTACATCAGCGGCAGCGTGCCGAGGCGCCGGATCCATTCGTCCGGTGCGGGCGGCGTCTGCGGGCTCGGCATGCCCTGGCCCAGTTCCAGCTCGGCCAGGGCGTCGGCGATCGGCACGGTACCGGGCGCGGCCGCCACGATGCCGAGACCCATGGTGAAGGTGAGCAGGTCCCGGACGGTGATCGGCCGGTGCGCGGGCACCGTGTCGTCGAGGTCGGCATCGGGCCGCTTCAGCACCTGCCGGTTGGCCAGCTCGGGCAGCAGCCGGTGCACCGGCTCGTCCAGCCGGAGGGCGCACTCCTCGATGAGGATCATGGCCGCCGCGGCGGTGATGGGCTTGGTCATCGAGGAAATGCGGAAGATCGTGTCGCGGCGCATCGGCTCCCCCGAGCCCGCGGCCATCGCCCCGATCGCGTCGACGTGACCCTCGCCCCGGCGCGCCACGAGCGTCACGAGGCCTGGCACCTCGCCCCGTTCGACGTATCCGGTCATCACGTCGTGCAGCCGCTTGAGCCGCTCCGCTGATAGTCCGCCGTCCCGCATGTTGGTCCTCTCCGATGTCTGCCCGGCTTAGAAGTATCTTTGCCGATAACAGACCGTCGAAAGCGGCGTTCCGTGCGCCCGTTACGGCAGATGAGCGGGCAGGCCGAACGACGGGAACAGCGCGGCGGTGTCGAGGAACGTCGTTATCCGCGCGATCCTGCCCCCGGAGATCTCCAGCACCTGCAGCGCCCACGGCGCGTGCCCGCCTGCGGGATCCGGTTTGTACTGGCCGAACGCCGGGCAGCCGTTGGCCAGGACCGGGATCAGCTGCGAGCCGCGGCAGGCGCTGGGACCGGGCTGCACCATCCAGGTGGCGATGTTCTGTGCCCCCTGAATCCACATGGCGAACGGCGGCATGTTCTGCACCGCGTCCTCGTGCAGCAGCCCCACCAGCGCCGACATGTCGTACCGCTCAAAGGCGTCGACGTACCGGTTGAGCAGGTCGGCCTGGCCGGCGGGCACATCGGCCGGCCGCTCGTCGGCGGGGACCGCGGCGAGCGTGGCGCGGGCCCGCTGCAGCGCGCTGTTCACCGCGGGCACGCTCGTGCCGAGCAGCCCCGCCACCTCGGTGGCCTGGAAGCGCAGCACCTCGCACAGCACCAGCGCCGCGCGCTGCCGGGGCGGCAGGTGCTGCAGCGCGGTGACGAACGCCAGCCGGATGGTGTCCCGGGCCTCGACGACCTCCGCCGGGTCGGCGTCGACCGGCAGGATGCGGTCATCCGCGATGGGGGAGACCCACATGTGCTCCGGCAGCATGTCGCCCAGGAACGACTCGTCCGGCGGGCTCGACGGGCCGACCTCCATTGGCCGGGCCCGGCGCTGGCGCCCGCGCAGCATGTCGAGGCAGACGTTGGTCGCGATCCGGTACAGCCAGGACCGGACCGACGAGCGGCCCTCGAACTGGGCCGACGACCGCCAGGCCCGCAGCATTGTCTCCTGCACGGCGTCGTCGGCCTCGAAGCCCGAGCCGAGCATCCGGTAGCAGTAGCCGGTGAGTTCCCGGCGGTAGTCCTCCAGCGCTCCCGGCTGGTCGGCCAGGGCGATGCCATCACCGCTTTGTGCCATACCACCGGACTCTACCGGGAGGCACCGACAAGACGGCTAGTCGTCATCATCCTCGGTGGGCCCACCGTCGCCACGGGAGTGCCGGGACAGCGGCCGCTTCCGCGGCCAGGCCGCGTCCAGCGACCGCGGCGGCGCCATGGCCGAGGTGCCGTCCGGGGCCCAGGACGGCGCCGGCGGCCGCCGGCCACGCAGGGCGGCGGCCGCCTGGCCCATCGCCTGCAGCGAGCTGTCCCGCCGGGCGTCGAACGCCGCCTGGTCCAGCTGCCCGCACCGGGCCCGGTCGCACGCCAGCGCGAGCTCGGTCGCGGTGAGCTGGTAGCTGGCCATCGTCCGGGCGCCGCGCAGGCCGCAGTGCAGCCGCGCCCACTGCCGCGCGAGCCGCCTCATCCGCAGGTCGGCCAGCATGGTCACGTCGTCCCCGGTAATGACGGCCGGGTCCTCGAACGGTGTGAGGCAGTTCTTGATCAGGCCGACGATGCGGCGCCGGTCCCGCACCATCGCGACGAGCAGCACCGCCAGGGCCAGGATCATGATCAGGTAGACCCAGGTCTCCCAGCCAGCTCCCCGGTGGACCGAGTCGTCCCACAGTGTGTGCAGCAGGACCGCGAGCACCCAGCCGGCCAGGATGGCCCAGCGGCCGCGACGCCACGGCTGCATCGCCGCGTAGGCGACGCCCAGGCCGATCATCGCGGAGAAGAGCGGGTCCCACAGTGGGGTCAGCAGCCCGCGCTGGAAAAAGGCCGACACCAGCGCGTCCAGGCCGCTGCGTTCGGCCTGCACGTAGGCGAACAGGTTCGATACGAGCGCGAAGCCGAGGCCGACCATGGCCGCGTAGACCACGCCGTCGCTCACCCCGTCGAGTTCGGAGCGCTGGTACCGCAGCAAGCCGACCAGGATGCCGCCCTTGAGGGTCTCGGCGATCAGCGCCCCGACGAAGGCTGAGCCCAGCGACGCGGCGGCCAGCTGGCCCGCTCCCGGGCCCAGTTCGGGCGTGGTGATCAGCTCGTTGCCGAAGGCGTGCCCGATGAACCCGATCAGCGCGGCCAGCGCGGCGCCCGCGCCGAACGTGGCGGCCAGCAGCATCGGCGGCTCGGGCTCCAGCCGGTCCAGGTACAGCACGCCGGCCAGCACCAGCGGCACCGGCAGGATGGCGAGAGCCAGGCCGGCCGCGGTCGGCGCCGGGCCACCGTGAATGGCGATGGCGAGGGCGATGACGGCCAGCAGGCAGCAGATGGCCACGCCAGCGAGAAGGCCCACCGGGACGCGAAGGGGGGTTCGGGCATCGAAAGCCGGTTGGTGGTCCGATGACGCCATGTCAGGCAGCGTAACGGACCGTTCCCGCTCGCGTACAACTCCCCAGTACAGGCATGTGATCAGGCCGTTACCCAGCGGCGGACCGCCCGGATCAGGCCCGGACCTCGCGCACGTTCTGCCGCAACCGCGCCGATCCGCTGCACCAGCGCGGTGAGGGTGGGCCCCAGCGGCGCGTCGACGGTGGCGATGGCCTGCGCGTCGCCCCGGGTCGGCCCCTGGTTGATGATCACCACCGGGATGCTCAGCCTGGCTGCCCGCCGGACGAAGCGGTAGCCCGACATCACGGTCAGCGAGGAACCGAGCACGGCCAGCGCCCCGGCCCGCTCGACCAGCGCGTAGCAGTCGTCGACCCGGGTGCGGGGCACGTTCTCGCCGAAGAACACCACATCCGGCTTGAGCACGCCGCCGCAATGCCGGCAGTCCACCACGCGGAACCGCTCGGTGGCCGCGTCGGCCAGCACCGCGTCGCCATCCGGGTTGATGGCGGCGACCTCCGCCGCCCAGCCGGGGTTGGCGGCGCGCAGCCGCTCGTCCAGTTCCTGGCGTGCCGTGCGCTCGCCGCAGCCGAGGCAGATCACCCGGTCCAGGCTGCCGTGCAGTTCGATCACCTGCCGCGCCCCGGCCGCCTGGTGCAGGCCGTCCACGTTCTGCGTGATGATCCCGGCCACCAGCCCGCGCTGCTCGAGCTCGGCGACCGCGCGGTGCCCGGCGTTGGGCGCGGCCCGCGCGATGTGCCGCCATCCGGCGTGGCTGCGCGCCCAGTACCGCTGCCGCGCCGCCGCGCTGCCCGTGAAGGCCTGGTAGGTCATCGGCTCGGCGCGCCGGGCGAGCCCGGTCGGGCCGCGGTAATCGGGAATCCCCGACTCCGTGGACAGCCCGGCGCCGCTGAGCAGCACCACGCCGCCGTCGGTGACCAGATCAACCAGAATGCCGAGCGAGCCCTGGTGCGTCGTCCCGCCGGCGAGCTGCGTCACCCTCCCATGCTGCCCGACGCGTCCGGCGTGCTCGGCACCGGCCCTGCACGGCCCGGCGGTCCTACGGCTGGGCTGCGGCACCTTGCACTCGATCTTGGGGTTCACGCCGACGTAGTTGAGCGGGCCAGCCAGGATCGTCACCACGATGGTGCTCGCCTTGGTGCAGCTGCCGATGGTCCCGTTGTAGTAACCGCGCTGGCCGGCGGCGATGGCGCCGATGACGAGCCAGATAACAAGAAGCAGCGATCCGATGCGCATGGGACTCTGTCGGCCTATCTGTGTCAGCTGCATGGGGAAGAATGGTCCGGCTAATGATTCCACCCAGGCCGTAGCTGTAACGCGCGTTGCCGTTTTGGGATCTTTTCGTGGCTGCGCCGCGCCCTGGGGCGCGCCTGCGGCGATCCGGACGTGCGCGGCGGTACCGTGATCCGGTGCCGCCTGCCCGCAATCAGACGTACCGCGGCCTTGACCTGGCGGCGGCCCGCGGCCGCACGGTGCCGGACGTGCTGCCCGCGCCGGGCCAGCCGTTCCACGTGCTGTTCTGCGGCATCAACCCGGGCCTGTACTCCGCCGCGACCGGCCATCACTTCGCCCGGCCCGGCAACCGCTTCTGGCCCGCGCTGCACGCTTCAGGCTTCACCCCCCGGCTGCTGGCTCCCGGTGAGCAGGATCTGCTGGCCGGCTACGGGCTGGGCATCACGAACCTGGTCGCCCGGGCCACCGCGCAGGCCTCGGAACTGTCCCGCGCCGAGCTCCAGGCCGGCGGGGCCCGGCTCACCGAGCTGGCCGCCCGGCTAGCAGCCCCGGTACATCGCCATCGCTGGGGTCACCGCATACCGGGATTCGTTCGGGCGCAAAGACGCCCGCGTCGGCCCGCAAGCCGAGACGATCGGCGCCAGCCGGCTGTGGATCGTGCCCAACCCCAGCGGCCTCAATGCTTCATGGACCCTGCCTCACATCACCGAGGCGTTCCGTGAGCTGAGGGCGGCCGTAGGTGCGGACTAGCGGCATTTGCGCAGTTCAGCGCGTTGCGTCGGATGTGCGGTGGTTCGGCGAGAATCGTAGTGTCAGCCCTTGACGCTCGAGGAGTGCTCGTTATTATTGGCCGATCTGTGCCGTCCGCCGGGATGACCGCTCCGCCGCCGCAGCACGCCAGCAGCGTTCCAGCGGAGGGCTCCCGCCAGGTCACGGGCATGGTCGGCGACCGAGTAGTCCGGCTGCACGTCGACATCGTGTAGCGCCCGCTCGAGGTCAAGGCCGTGTTCCTCAAGCACAATCGAAAAGTCCCGCCGCATCGGGCCGAGCCGGTCGTACTCGAAGGAGCGATAGATGCGAGCGAACTGAGACCGATACAACCGGACCCGCTCGTGCAGGCCGGACGAATGTGACAAGGGATTTTTCGGGCGCTGGCGGACGTAGCTGGGCAAGGCGCCGGTGAATGCGTGGCGCAAGATCCATTTGTCCTGGCCGTCCCGAAGCTTCAGCTCGATGGGCAGGCGCATAGCCAGCCGGACCAGGGCCAGATCGAGGAACGGCACACGCGTTTCCACGCCCTGTCCCATGCTGGTGCGGTCGACCCGCTGCAGCTCGGTCCGCCCGAGGTTGTGCAGCTTGTGCTGGAACAGGCGCTGTCGCGCAGCAGGATCGGGCTGCCGGTACATCTCATATCCACCGAACAGTTCATCAGAGCCGTCCCCGCAAAGGACCACCTTGACGCCGCAGCGGTGCACCCGGGCGAAGAGCAGCCGGGAAATGACGGCGTTGATGACATCGCCGTACTCGGTAAGCTCAGACACCCGGATGGCCTCCCGGATGTCCGGCAGGCGGATGTCGCCGGGAGCCAGTTCGATGACCTCGTGGTCGACCCCGAGGTCGCGCGTCACGCGGCGGGCGTACGAGATGTCGTCGCTGCCGGGAGTCCCGATCGTGAACGCCACGCAGTCCGGATGCATCTCCCGTACGTGCAGGAGCGTCAGTGTGCTGTCGAGGCCGCCGGAGAGAATAACGCCGACGGTGAGATCAGTGTCGAGACGAACCCGGATGCTGTCCTCCAGCGCGGCCCGCACCTGCCGCGCGGCCTCGCCGACGTCGGTGACCGGCTCGTCCCCGTCGCCCATGCTCAGCAGGTCGACGTATGCGGTGACGGCTGGATCCCGTTCGGGGTCCGCCCATCCGTGGTGGCCCGGAGGGATTTCACCGACTTGCCCTCCCGCGGGGACGAGCGCCTTCAGTTCCGATGCCGCGTACAGGTGACCGTCATGGCGGGACCAGTAGAGCGGTTTCACCCCGAGCGGGTCACGAGCCAGGTAGACCCGGTCGCCAGCTTTGTCGACGACGGCGAATGCGAACTCGCCTCGCAGCCGGTGCACCGCACGTTCCCCCCACTCGAGGAACGCCTCCAGGATCACTTCCGTGTCGCTGTCACTCCGCAGTACGTGGCCCAGGGCGGCAAGCTCTGACCGCAGCGAGCGAAAGTTGTAGATCTCCCCGTTGTAGCAAACCGCCCAGCGGCCGTTAGGCGAGCTCCACGGCTGGATGGCCCGCTCGCGATCGACTATTTTCAGCCGCTGGGTGCCGAGCCGGTGCCGGTCATCAGTTAGCGTCTCCCGCACTTCCCCGCGCGGCGCGATCGCGTCCAGCATCGAGTCGAAAACCATTGAGCTGGGGTTCGGTCCGATGATGAGGGCGATACCGCACATATCGAAAAGCCTTTCCCGGTCGGTATTATCGGGCGCGCAGCTGGGCGTCGTAAGCGGCCCGCAATTCGCCGCACGCAAGCGGGTTGACGCACAAATGCCACGCCTGGCCCTCGTCGATGACATTGAGCTGGCCCGCCGCTTGATGTTCAAACAGCAGCCGGGCTAGCAGGTTGTCCTGGTCAAACCGGCGAAACCAGTGCATTTCCAGATCGCATGCGTAACCAACACAGTGCGAACTCGGCAGCACGGCGGCGTAACCGAGCGAGCGGAGGCGAAGCTGGTGCTGCACGCTACGTACCATGCTGGTTACCCAGAGTCGAGGTGTTTGCGGCAGTGCGGCGGCGAGTTCGCTGGCGATCTGGTTCACGACGGCCACAACCGCGGGCCGCGAGCGCGTGAAGCGCAACCCGGCCGTACGAGGACGGGCTGCCGGGAGCGCCTGGCGCTGCGCCCAGTCACGGACGCGGCCGGGCAGCCCGGCGGGCTGAGCGCGGTACTGGAACTGCAGCATCTTCGCCGACCTGAGCGGCCGGAGGTCTACCAGTTCAGCTGAGCACAGCACATCGGCGTGGGAGACGAACGGAGCCGTTCCCCTCCACCAGGCAGAATCGATCTGGGAGAGCAGGAAAATACGGACGAGTGCAGGCAAGTCGCTCGCGGAGCTGCGCACGCTGGGCCGGTAGTTGCGGATCTCGCGGATCAGGCGGGCTGCGGCGACATCCACGCCGCCATCAAGGCGCGTGAGCACGGGAGCGAACTCCGGCCCGTCCAGGCGCCTGGCGACAAGTGCCTCGGCGGCGGGCAAACCGGATGATCCCGGGTGCCTGGCCGCCTCCTTGACCAGATCGTCAACCGCTGCCCGATAGCCGAGGAGTCGGGAATCCAGCAAAGTGGAGGGCATCTCGGCACTGCCCCCGGGGGCATCCACCGGGCACTCCGGCCTCGTGTGCGCACCCATACCCTGCTCCTTCCCTGCTGTCAACGTTAAGTAGCGGGACTCTAACATAAAGTCACATTCCACAAGAGCGAAACCGCAGACGGGCTTACCGGGTGCAATCTCAGGGCTATTCACTGAAGATGCTCCCCATAGGTACCGGCGCCCCGGCCGGGGGCACCTCCAGCGTCACAGCAGACCCAGCGCGGCTGGCGAGGACCCTCGCCAGGCTCCGGGCTCATGCACGACTGCCCGCCGGCGCTGGCCGGCGCTGGACAGACGGTTCAGTCGTCGGCGCTGGCCACTTCGATGCTGGCGTGCGGCCAGGCCAGCGTGGTGATCCGCTGCAGCGACCAGGGAGGGTTGTGCAGTATGACGCGCGCGGGATGGGCGAACTGGGCGAGCCTGACGAGCTCGCGGGTGCAGGACACGTCGATGAACGTCAGTCCGGCCAGTTCGAAGTGGATCTCGCCGTTTCCAGCAGGCATCAGCGCGCGGAGCGCGCCGCGGAGGGCGCCGCAGCTGTTAAGGTCGGCCTCGCCGTCGAGGAGCAGCCCCTGGCGGCCCGCGAGCCGCCGGATGGTGAGCGCGCCTGTGCTCATGGCTGAGCAGGGAGCAGGCCGGCTTCCATCGATCATCCCCTCAACCTCTCGTCAGTTGTCCTTCAAGCCTGCTACATTGGCCACACCGTACCCCTGACTGGCCAGGTTGTGAAGAGGATATGCGTAAAGGTCTTCTCACGGCGTCCCGGCTTCCTGCTGCTGCGTCCGGCAGGCTCCTCAGGTAGTGACCGGGTAGGCAATTGGACCAGGAACGCCGGATCTACAGCATCAGCGCGGTGGCGCGGATGCTGGATGTTCCTGTGGCGACGCTGCGCACGTGGGAGGACCGGTACGGGCAGGTGGTACCGGACCGCAGCCCCGGCGGCCAGCGGCTGTACTCCCGGCAGCAGGTTGAGCAGCTGAAGTTCGTCAGGGCCCAGATGAGCGACGGCGCCAGCGCGGCCGACGCGCATCGTCTGCTGGCCGAGCGGTCCGAGGCCGGGACGTCCCTGGCCGCCGCCCGGCCCGAGCCGGCGCCCCAGCTCCTCATCCTGCTGGCCGAGTCCGACCCGTACGCGGCGGAATTCCAGGAGTACTTCCTGAAGACGGAGGGATTTGATGTCGAGGTGACGCTCACCGAAAGCGCGGCCAGGCAAGCCTTCGCCGCGGCTTCTCCCGCGGTGGCGATCGTTGAGTTCCTCATCTCGGGCGGCGTCGGCCTGGAGTTGTGCCGTTCTTTCAAGCAGCGCAGCGGCGTGGCGGTCATCGCCGTGTCGGTGGTGGAAGCGCAAGACGCGGCGATGGACGCCGGCGCTGACGCGTTCCTGCTCAAGCCCCTCGATCCGTTGCAGCTGGTCTCAACGGTCAAGGACCTGCTGCGCCGCAGCGCGTTCCTCGCCGGGTAGACGGCCATCCCATGAGCGACACTCTGCGCAGCGGGAATGAGGAACTGGATGCCGTCCTCGGCGGCGGGCTGCCCGCCAACGCCATCAGCCTCATCATGGGCCTGCCCGGGACCGGTAAAACGATCGTCGCGCAGCAGTACGCATTTCACGCCGGCCATCCGGACCGCCCCACGGTGTATTTCTCCACGCTGTCCGAGCCGCTGGAAAAGATCGTCCGGTTCGGGCAGACGCTGGATTTCTTCGAGACCTCCGCGATCGGCACCTCGGTGTTCTACGAGGACCTGGGCAAGACGGTCAGCACGGACGGCCTGGCCGGGGTCGTCGAGCAGGTCACGGCGACGCTCAAGCAGCGCCGCCCGGGGCTCGTCGTGATCGACAGCTTCAAGGCCTTGCGCACCTTCGCCGGAGACGACGCCGAATTCAGGCGGTTCCTGCATCAGCTCGCCGGGCTGCTGACCGCATTTCCCGCCGCCGCCCTGTGGATCGGCGAATACGACGCAGCGGAGATCGCGCTCCTGCCGGAGTTCGCCGTCGCTGATGCGATCGTGGACCTGGCCACCGTACGCAGCGGCGAGCGCGAGATGCGGTTCCTTCAGGTCAGGAAGCTGCGCGGCGGTGGCTTCCGGTCCGGCCGGCACGCCTATCGGCTGAGCCGCGAGGGCCTGCACCTGTTCCCCAGGCTGGCCGACATTCCCGCCGCAGGCGAGTATCCGCTGGGCAGCGGGCGGATTTCCAGCGGTCTCGACGCCTTGGACACCATGCTGGCCGACGGCTTCTGGCCCGGCGCCGTCACGCTGGTCGCGGGCCCGACCGGATCGGGAAAGACGGTCATGGGGCTGCACTTCATCTTCGCGGGGGCCCGCCGGGGCGAACCTGGGGTGATCGCCACCCTCCAGGAGAACCCCACCCAGCTGCAGCGGATGTTCCGCGGCCTCGGCTGGCCGGCTGACGACCCGGCTATCGAGGTGATGTACCGCTCACCGGTCGACATCTACATCGATGAATGGGTGTATGACCTGCTGCGCACGGTGGAACGTACCGGAGCCCGCAGAATACTGCTGGACAGCCTGATGGACCTGCGGACGGCAGGCGCGGACGAGGCACGGTTCCGCGAGTTCATGTATTCACTGGCGCAGCGGTTCTCCATGCAGGGCGTCAGCTTGTTCATGACCTACGAAACGCCGGAACTGTTCGGCGCGCGCACCTTGTCGGAATTCGCCGTCTCTCACCTGTCCGACAACGTGATAGCACTCAACTACTACAAAGACCATGGCTCACTCAAACGGGCGATGTCCGTCATCAAGACCCGGGCGAGCCGCCACGAGTCGGCCACCCGCCAGTACGACATCGGCAAGCACGGCATCACCATCGGCGACATCGCCCAGCCGGCGGAGTAACCGCCGGAGGAGTAAACCCGGAGGAGTAAACCCGGAGGAGTAAACCCGGAGGAGTAAACCCGGAGGAGTAAACTAAAGAGTGGCGACCTAGGCTGAGGGCGTGCGCGAAGAACTGCCCGCCGTGGCCGAGGCCCGGATAGCGGAGGTCCGATCAAGCGGCACGTGGGGGTCCGCGCTGACCGTAGCGGAGTTCGCCGCCATCCGCAGCGTGGGCTTCGAACCCGTCGGCCAGGTGTTCGGCGCGGCCGTATACAGCGCCGGGTCCACCAGCGAGTACCGCTGCCCCGGGGGGTGGGGATCGTCCGGCGCCGGGTTGCCGTCCGGGCCGGCGACCCAGGTGTCCGGGCAGGGCGGCTCGGGGTCGTTCGGCCCGCTCGTGGCGACCATGGATCAGGCGCGGCACACGGCCGTTGGCCGGATGATGACCGAGTGCGCCGAGCTTGGCGGACACGGGGTGGTAGGCGTCCGGCTGTCCCGGGGGTCGTTCCCCGTCGGCGGGCCGCAGTTCACGGTCATCGGCACCGCGGTCCGGGTGCCGGGTGCCGCGCACGGGCCACGGGTGCCCTTCACCGCTGAGGTGTCCGGGCAGGATTTCGCCAAGCTGATCAGGGCGGGCTGGGTGCCGGCCGGGCTCGTGCTCGGCATCTCGATCGGATCCCGGCACGATGACCGGACGACCGCCCGCCAGGCGCGCTGGGGCTCGGGCAACGCCGAGGTCGCCGGCTGGACCGAGCTGGTGAACCAGTCGCGGCACGACGCCCGGCGCCAGCTGGAAAGTGACGTCAGGCGGCTCGGTGCCGAGGGCGTGGTGGTCGCTACGATGGAGATGCGGGTGCGCGAGCGGGACTGCCCGGTAACTGTCGGCCGCCGCGACCACATCGTGGAGGCAACCCTCATCGGCACCGCCATCACCAGGTTCTCCCGTTTCAGGCCGCGCCGTGACGGTCCGATCCTGGCCATCATGTCGCTCGACCCGCAGCGGCGCCAGGCCGCCCGGATCCGGATCTAGGTACCTCAGCGTCCGCCTCAGCTCGGTCCGTAGCCTCGGTTAACCGTGCCCCGTGCCCGGGCGGCACGGCCTCGCCGGGCGGTGGCGGCGGAGGCGGCGTCCCATCGCCGAACGGCCTGCCGCCCAGTGCCTCGCGCCCGTGCGGGGTCAGCCAGTTGGACAGGTCCGGCCCCGCCGGGACGATCCCCGTCGGGTTGATCGTCCGGTGCACCCGGTAGTAGTGCTCCTTGATCTGGACGAAGTCGATGGTGTCCCCGAATCCAGGTGTCTGGAACAGGTCCCGTGCGTAGGCCCACAGCACCGGCATCTCGCTCAGCTTGGCCCGGTTGCACTTGAAGTGGCCGTGGTAGACGGGATCGAACCGGGCCAGCGTGGTGAACAGCCGGATGTCCGCTTCGGTGATCGTGTCGCCCACCAGGTAGCGCCCTTCCGCCAGCCGCTCGCTCAGCCAGTCCAGCCGCGTGAACAGCCGCTTGTAGGCCGCCGCGTACGCGCGCTGTGCGGACGCGAAGCCGGCCTGGTAGACGCCGTTGTTGACGTCCTTGTAGACGAGCGCCCCGATCTCGTCGATCTCCGCCCGGTGCCTTTCCGGGTACAGGTCGGGCGCGCCGGGCCGCTGGTAAGTCGTCCACTGGGTCTCCAGGTCCAGCGTGATCCGCGGGTAGTCGTTCGTCACCACCGCCCCGGTGGGGATGTCCACGATGGCCGGCACCGTGACCCCCCGGTCATAGCCCGGGACGGCCTTCTCGTAGGCATCCGCCAGCCGCTCGATGCCGAGCACCGGATCCCGTCCCCCGGGATCCAGGTCGAAGGTCCAGCTCCGCTCGTCGTGCACCGGACCGGCCAGCGCCATCGAAATTACGGATTCCAGGCCCAGCAGCCGCCGCACGATGATCGCCCGGTTCGCCCACGGGCAGGCCCGCGCCACCGCCAGCCGGTAGCGCCCGGGCTCGACCGGCCACCCGTCCCGCCCGTCGGCGGTGATCCGGGCGTTCAGGTACCGGGTGTCGCGCACGAACGTGCCTGCATCGCTCACCCGACCGACAGTACCCGCGTATCGCTTGCTCATCAGGCCCGCTCGCGCCCGACGCCGAGGTCCCGCCCGGTACCCGCGTCTTCTAGCGGGGCCGCGAGCCGCTTACGGCTGGCGGCGGGGCAGGGCGAGCCGTTCTGCGGCCCGCACAACGAAGGCGCGGCGCCGGGCGTGCTCGTCCGCGTCGCGATCGTGGGCCCCGGTGAGCATCTGCGCCAGCTGCGGCACGGAGATCCACCACGCGGCCAGCGCGATCATCATGAACACCAGGTGCGCGGGGTCGAGTTCGTCGTCGAGCGCACCGGCCCGCTGCGCGGCCGCGACCGCCTCCACCTTCTTCCGGTAGTGCGCGGTGCGGTTGATCTCGTCGGCCGGGGGACCGCCGGCCAGGCCCTCCCATTGCAGCAGCCGGACCAGCTCGGGATGAGCCGCGTGGTAGTCGAACGTGCGCCCGGCGAGCTCGCCGAAGTTCTCGTAACCCCCGGCCGGGGGGTCCACGCCGGCGGCGAGCTTGTCCAGTTCGTCTCGCAGCACCGTCTGGAACAGGGTCTGCTTGTCGCCGAAGTACTTGTAGAGCCGTTCCTTGTTGAGGCCCGCCCGCTCGGCGATCCGGGCCATGGTGGTGCCATCCGGCCCGTGCTCCGCGAATTCCGCTGTCGCCGCTTCCTTGAGCCGCCGGCGGGTGCCTTCCGTGTCCCACGCCATCCCCCTACCGTAGTCAAGACCAACGACAACGTTGCGGTTGCTCTCGGCCCGGGCTACTTAGAGCTTGCCGAGGGTGTCCGTGCTCTGGTCCTATGTCAGGTGACACCGTTATCAGGTGAAGACCGTTTGCGCCTACGTCACCCGGAGGGCCCAATGACCGGCCGGACCAAGATCCTTCTCGACGAGTCGGAGATTCCCCAGCAGTGGTACAACATCGTCCCGGATCTGCCTTCCCCGCCGCCGCCTCCGCTGCACCCGGGCACTCTTCAGCCGGTCGGTCCCGAGGACCTGGCTCCGCTGTTCCCCATGGCGCTCATCGCCCAGGAAGTGACGGCCGACTCCCGCGTCACCATCCCCGACGAGGTCATGGACGTCTACCGGCTGTGGCGGCCGACGCCGCTCTACCGCGCCTGGCGGCTGGAAAAGGCGCTGAACACGCCCGCCCGCATCTACTACAAGTACGAGGGCGTGTCCCCGGCCGGCTCCCACAAGCCGAACACCGCCGTCCCGCAGGCCTATTACAACGCGGCCGAGGGCACCCGGCGGCTCACGACCGAGACCGGCGCCGGGCAGTGGGGGAGTGCGCTGGCCTTCGCCTCGGCCCAGTTCGGCCTGGACTGCGAGATCTGGATGGTGCGGGCCTCCTACGACCAGAAGCCGTACCGCCGTACCCTCATGCAGACCTGGGGCGCCACGGTGCATCCCAGTCCCTCGAAGGAGACGGCCGCCGGCGCCAAAGTGCTGGCCGACGACCCGGATTCACCGGGCAGCCTCGGCATTGCGATCAGCGAGGCCGTGGAGATCGCAGGCGGCCGCCCGGACACCCGGTACGCGCTCGGCAGCGTGCTCAACCACGTGCTGCTGCACCAGACGGTCATCGGCGAGGAAGCCATCAAGCAGTTCCAGGCGGCCGGCGAAGCCGGGCCCGACCTGATCGTCGGGTGCACCGGCGGCGGCTCGAACTTCGCCGGCCTGGTCTTCCCATTCCTCCGCGAAAAGCTGGCCGGCCGGATCGACCCCGTCATCCGGGCGGTCGAACCGGCCGCCTGCCCCTCGTTCACCCGCGGCCGCTACGCCTACGACTTCGGTGACACCGCCGGGTTCACGCCGCTGCTGAAGATGCACACCCTCGGCCACGACTTCCTGCCCGACCCGATCCACGCCGGCGGCCTCCGTTACCACGGCATGTCGCCGTTGCTGTCGCACATCTATCAGCTGGGACTGTTCGAGGCGGTCGCCAAGCCGCAGCGGGAGTGCTTCGCCGCGGGGGTGACCTTCGCGCGGTCGGAGGGGATCGTGCCCGCGCCCGAGCCGACGCACGCGCTCGCTTCGGTCATCGAGGAGGCCCGACGGTGCGCCGAGACCGGCGAGGAGAAGGTCATCCTCACCGCGCTGTGCGGTCACGGCCACTTCGACATGTCCGCCTATCAGCGTTACCTGTCCGGTGAAATGGACGACTTCGAGCTTCTGCAGGACCGGATCGATGCCGCGCTGAACGCGCTCCCAGCTCTGGCGTTAGGCCACCTAAGGCCTACCCTGGCCGGAACTTTGGGCTGAGAAACCCGCGGTCGCCGGTCCGCCGGCGGCCGCGGTTAGTCGGCGGTCGCGGCCGTGGAGCCTGCCGCCGGGCCGCGGGCGCCCTCCCGCGCCGTGGCTTTCCTGTGCACGGGCCCGAACAGCAGCAGCCACGCCACGTTCACCCCCAGGAACAGCATCACGCACAGCAGCACCTGAGCCACCTGGTTCTCCGAGTGGGCGTTGTGCCGGGTGAACCCGATGACCGCGATCACGCCGATGGCCACGTAGAGCGCGAGCGCGGCCAGGTAGGCGGTTGCCGCCAGCCGGTCGCCGGCAGCCGTGTACAGCACGGCCATGACTACGGCCCCGCCTACTGCCACCAGCGTGTACGACGTTTCCCACAGTTTCGGCTCGGCCGGATTGACCAAGGCAATGAGGGTCATGATCCCGGGGAGTGAGAAAAACAGTCCGATGCCGAAGGCGCGCTGGATCATGTGCGGGTCGCCTTTCCACTCTTTATAACGCTGCTGTATCACCACCAGCCACAAGCCGAGCACGACGAAACAGGTCGAGGAAAACGGCGCGTAAAATTGGCTGCCCATCCGAAATTTCCCCCCAAGACAGAAATAACGTTGCCTGAATGATGCTCTCGGAGCCCGTTCAGCACCAGCCCCGGCCGGGGTGCTGTCCCTGCACCGCCCGCCCGGACCAGCCCCCGCCTGCTGCTCACCGGTTTTTCCGGCCCAACCGATATCAGACCGTGACCTTCCGCGCGCCCGCCGTCCGGGCCTCCGTCTTCGCGGCGGGCCTCCGTCTTCGCGGCGGACGCCCGTTTTCGGTCAGCGGCGGCCGGGTAAAAATCGAAGGAAAGTCCGCTTCTGCGGGCTCGCGGGAGGCGGCAGCGTGAAGGGTGACCGGGTTGAGATCGTGATCGACGCGGGCGAGGAGGCCCGGACCTACGAGGTGATCGCGACCAAGGCCGGCCGCCGGGTGGACATCGCCAACCGGCGGGGCGTGGTCGAGGTGAGCGAGGTGACGCGCAGCGGGACGCCGGTCCGGACCGCGCGCTTCATGGCCAGCCGGATCCTGGCCCTGGTGGAGCACCCCGCGTCCGACCGTGACGAGCCACCTGCCGTTCAGCCCTGAGGCCGAGTGTGGACCTGGCTGACTTCGACGCCCTGAGCTTCGACTGCTACGGGACCCTGATCGACTGGGAGACCGGGATCGCAGCCGTACTCGGTCCCTGGGCCCGGTCCCGGGGCCTGGACGCCGGCGATGAGGCCCTGCTGACCGCCTACTCCGGGCACGAAGCCCGGGCCGAAGCCGAGCACCCCGCCGACCCCTACCCGCTCATCCTGGCCCGGAGCCTGCGCGACCTCGGCCGCGAGCTTGGCGCGCGGGTCACCGACCGGGACGCGCGGCGGCTGGCCGGCTCCGTGCCGGACTGGCCCCCATTCCCGGACTCCCGCGGCGCGCTCGCCGCGCTCGCCGGACGGTACCGGCTCATCATCCTCTCCAACGTGGACAACGAGTCGTTCGCGGCCAGCAACCGCTGGCTCGGGGTGCGGTTCACCAGCGTCCTCACGGCCCAGGACATCGGCTCCTACAAGCCGTCCCCGCGGAACTTCGCCGCGCTGCTCGCCGAGGCCGGACGGCTCGGGATCCCCCCGGCCCGGTTGCTGCACGTGGCCCAGAGCCTGTTCCACGACCACGTCCCGGCCCGGCAGGCGGGCCTGGCCACCGCGTGGATCAACCGCCGCCACGACCGGCCGGGCTGGGGCGCGACCCCGGCGCCCGACGTGGGTGTCATCCCGGACGCGGAGTTCCCCTCGCTGCGAGCGTTCGCCGACGCTGCCGCCGCGAACCGAGGCCGCGACGGTTAGCTGACCGCGCTCACGATGTCATCCAGCACCCGCACGGCCTCGGTCCGGAAGCTGGGGTCGTTGACCAGCCCGTCCGGGCCCACCGCCAGCCCGGACAGCGTGATCCGGCGGCAGGCCTTCTCGATGACGGCCGCCCCGATGTAGCCGAGCACGCTGGCCAGCGACTCCTCCGCGCCGGCCCCGCGGCCGGGCGCGGCCACGTTGATCCACGCGGTCGGCTTGCCGTACATCTCGCCCCCGCCTACGGTCCAGTCCAGCAGGTTCTTGAAGCTGCCGGGCAGGCTGCCCGCGTACTCGGGGGTGCAGAACACCACGGCGTCCGCCGCGGCGATCTCCCGCCGCAGTTCCGCCGGGGCCGGGGGCAGCGGCTCGCGGTCGTCGTCGGGGTTGAACGCGGGCAGCGTGCTGAGCCCCTCGTACAGCACGGCGGTCACCGGCCGGCCCGCGACCGCCCGCATCGTCCGCAGCGCCGCCGTGTTGGCCGAGCCGCCGCGCGTACTCCCCGACACCAGCAGAATCCGCGTCCGTCCCGCCTTCACGGCCCCTCCGTTTCGCTGGTCTTGTACGCTTCTGCCCCGCAACTCGGCCCCGCAACTCGGCCCCGCAACGGTCAACTATGCCGGAGTTGGGTACGACAGGTGCCGACTGTAGCGGTATCCGCGTTAAGTGTTGGCCCCCGCGGCGGTTGCCGCCCAGGATGGGACGCAGCAGGCCTGGACGGCAAGGCCGCGAGAAGAGGGGTGACGCGGTGACCATCTTGTCGTTCGGCGCCCCAGACAGCCACTTCCGCTGCCCTCGGCAGGCCCTCTGCCCCGTACCCCCGGCGCCCGCCCGCTCATTCCACTCGGCTTGGCCGGGCGACCGCGCGAGCGACCGCCACGAACGACTGGACCTCCGGCCGCTGGTCACCGGTCCGCCACGCGACACAAATCTGCGCGGGCGGCGTGTCCTTGCTGGCGACGAACGTGAGCCCGGGCCGCGGGTTGAACTGCTCGGCTGACGCCGGGCAGAGCCCGATGCCCCGTTCCGCGGCGATCAGCTCCCGCATTTCCTCGATCGTACGGGCCACGCCCCCGATGACGGGCTGGTCACTGTCGGGCCGCGGGATCAGCAGCCAGGCGTCGTGCCAGCTCATCGGAGCGCAGCCGTCCACCGCCGCCGAAGCGGCGATCCACGGCAGCCCGGCCACGTCGGCCAGGGTCAGCTGGGGCGGCCGGCCAGACGATGATCCGACGGCAGGACGAATACTCGCGGCTCCTCGTCCAGCAGTTCGAGCGTGAGGCCCGGTGCGGCAACCGGCGGCCGGACCAGGGCCACGTCGGTGCTGTGGTCCAGCAGTCCGGCGGCCGGCTGTGTCAGGTCGAAGGATCGCAGGTCAATGTCGACGTGCGGGCAGGCACTCTGGAACGCCGCCAGCAGCGTGGTCCGGATCTCCCCGCTGGCGGCCAGGCTCAGCCCGACCGAAAGCCGGCCTGCCGCGACGCGGGCCGCGTTCCGGGCCGCGCTGACCCCGCGGTCGAGCGCGCACAGTATGTCACGGGCCGAGTCGAGGAAGGCTTCCCCGGCGGCCGTCAGCCGCACACCCCGGCTGGTCCGCTCCAGCAGCTGTGCCCCGACCGAATGTTCCAGTTGCCGGATCTGCGTGCTGAGCACCTGCTGCGTCACGTGGACGCGGCGCGTAGCGGAGCTGAAGCTCGCTTCCTCCGCCACGGCGACGAAATACCGGAGATGCCGCAATTCGACGTTCATGGCCCGCACATCGTAACCAGGCTTCAGGTGACCGGCCTAGGAATTAAGCCGCACGCGAATTCGCCCGTACCGCCGGAACCTGCCGGGCATAACGCGACAGAACCGGCCGCCCGCAGGCGGCCCCAGCTAGCCGGATGTTACCCCGGCGAAACCCAAACAGGCGGGAAACGAAATGACCGGAAACGACACACCGCCGGCCACTGAGCGGGGACGGCTGGCCCAGGTAATCGCCACCCGGGGCGGCCTGGCCCCGCCGGAGGCGCCGTTCGTGATCGAGCACCGCGAGGCCCTGATCTACATGCTGTGCGAGGCCGCGGAGCTGGAGCACGGCATCATGTGCCAGTACCTGTTCGCGGCCTTCACCATCAAGCAGAACGAGGATGAGGGCCTCACCGCGGCCGAGCTGGCGGCGGCCCAGCGCTGGCGGAAGGTCGTCGCGCACGTCGCCACTCAGGAGATGCTGCACCTGGCGCTGGTGGAGAACCTGCTGTCCGCGGTCGGGGCCGCACCGCACCTGTCCCGGCCGAACTTCCCTCATCCGGCCAGTCACTATCCCGCAGGCGTGCACCTCGCCCTGCTGCCGTTCGGCGAACAGGCTCTGCGCCACTTCATGTTCCTCGAGCGTCCCGAAGGCATGGACCTGCACGACGCGGACGGGCTCGCCGCCTTCGGCCGCGCCGCGCCCCACATGCTGGCCAGCGACATCGTGCCGCGCGGGCAGGACTTTGCGACGGTCGGGCACATGTACCGCTCGATCGAGGCGGGCTTTCGGCGCCTGTGCGACAAGTACGGCGAACGATGGCTGTTCGTCGGGCCACCGCGGGCCCAGGCCACCCAGGAGCACTTCGGCTGGCCCGAACTGGTCCCGGTTACGGACCTGGCCTCGGCGCAGCGGGCCATCGACGAGATCCTCGAGCAAGGTGAGGGACCGCGCGGGCACTGGGAGAACGCCCACTTTGGCCAGTTCGTGGCGATCCTCGATGAGTTCGAGCAGGCGCGCGAGGCCAACCGTGGCCTGATGCCGGCCCGCCCCGTGCTCCCCGTCAACGTCCGGCCGTGCGACCGCGACGTCGAGGTCCCCCTGGTCAACGACCCGGTCAGACGGCGAGGGTCATGGACCTGTTCAACGTCGCTTACGAGATCCTGCTGCAGATCCTGGAACGGTTCTTCGCCCATACCGACGAAACGGACACCCAGCTCAAGGCGTTGGCGGACGCGACCGTGGGCCTGATGCTCCGGGTCATCAAGCCGCTCGGCAATCTGATCACCACGCTCCCGGCAGGCCCTGACTACCCGGGCGTGAATGCCGGCCCGAGCTTCGAGCTGTTTTACGAGAGCGACTACCTGCTGCCGCACCGGCAGGCAGCGTGGGCGCTACTGACCGAGCGCCTCGACGTGGCCGCCGATTCTGCCAGCAGATCGTGACCGACCAGCCCAGCGAGGGCCAGCCCAGCGAGGGCCAGCCCAGCGAGGGCCAGCCCAGCGAGGGCCAGCCCAGCGCAGGGCCAGCCCAGCGCAGGGCCAGCCCAGCGCAGGGCCAGCCCAGCGAGGGCCAGCCCAGCGAGGGCCAGCCCAGCGCGGGCCAGCCCAGCGAGGGCCAGCCCAGCGAGGGCCAGGCCCGGGACCTTTCCGCGCCGCTGCGGCCGGTCGGCGACGCCCTGGCCGGCATCGCGCGGGGGCTGGCCGCGCATCTGCCCACGTCCGACCCGCGCTCCCGTCCCGCCGACCGCCCCCTCGGCCGGCCCGGCCGAGGCTGCGGCGCTCCTGGCCCGCGTAAGCGATTATGACCGCACGAGACGTGCCGCGCGCTTGCACAGTGAAGCGGACCGCGGTGTAGCCGACGTCTTCGACCGTGTGCAGGAGATTGTCGCGCGGCTGCTCCGCTCGGCATCGCCGGCGGCGGCACTGGCCGGGGCGGCGCCCCGCCTGGTCGACAGCGTGCTACGGCCGCTGGCCGACGTCCTCCGCCGTGCCGCCCCCGTCACCGCAAGCGCCCCCGCTGCTCGCCTCCTCCCCAGCCGGACCCCCCTCGAGGGCGCCTCCGTTGACGACCTGCTCTGGCAGGCGACGCTGGCCGCGACGAACCTGCGCGTCCGGCTGCACGACTCCGGAGGTGCGCCGCCCGAACTCACCGAGGCCGTCGCCGCGCTCCAAGGCGTTGCCTGCGCGGCCGCCCCGGCCGCGGGCCGCGGGCCCGAACTGCGCGCCCTCCAGGCTGGCCTGCCCGCGAGCATCGAGACCGCGCACAACGGTCCGTACCTGGTCACCAACGTGCCGAATATCGTTACCCACCTTGGCCAGCCGCTCCCGGTACCGCCGCAGGTAGCCCTGTGCCGCTGCGGCGGCTCAGCGCGCAAGCCCTTCTGCGACGGCTCGCACGCCAGCGGATTCACCGACGCCAAGGACCCGAACCGCGTCCCGGACCGGCGCGACACCTATCAGGGCGAGCAGGTCACGATCTTCGACAATCGAGGTATCTGCCAGCACTCGGGGCTGTGCACCGACCGGCTGAATACGGTCTTCCGGGCCAGCCAGGAGCCGTTCGTCGCGCCGAGCGGCGGCCGGATGGACGAGATCGTCCGGGCCGTGCGCGACTGCCCGTCCGGAGCCCTGAGCCTCGCCTTCGCCGGGCCCGCCGAGGCGGTCGGGCCCGCCGAGGCCGCCGGGCCCGCCGAGACCGCCGAAGCAAGAGCGGCCGCCGCGCCCAGCCAGCTCGAGGAGCGTGACCTGGTCGACTGGCACAAGCGCCGCGAGCCGACCATCGAGATTACCCAGGACGGGCCGTACCGGATCACCGGGAATATCACCCTCATCGGGGACGCCGGCGCAGACGTGGCCCGGGCCCAGGGTTCTTCCCGCGAGCACT
This sequence comes from uncultured Actinomycetes bacterium, assembly GCA_963775825.1. GTDB lineage: Bacteria > Actinomycetota > Actinomycetes > Streptosporangiales > Streptosporangiaceae > Bog-532. Next base: position 20,914 of record CAVZKY010000044.1, on the reverse strand, counting down.
ATGCGCTTTGCCGGTGCGGCCACTCCCAGAACAAGCCGTTCTGCAGCGGAATGCACTGGTACATCGGTTTCACCGATCCGGCCCGCGCGGACGGCCGCGAGCCGAGCCTGTTCGAGTGGGCCGGCGGCCTGCCCGCGCTGACCCGGATGACCCGGCTGCTGTACGAGAAGCACGTGCCCGCCGACGCGTTGCTGGCGCCGCTGTTCGCGGACATTCCGCCCGGTTACCCGCAGCGCGAGGCGGTGCGGATCGGGGCGGCGTTCGGCGCCCCGCCCGCCCCGGGCTTGGCGGACGGCGCCCCCGGAGCCGCCGGGGCCCCGGGCGGCGGTGAGGTCGCAGGGGCGGGTGCGGCCGCCGCGCGGCCGCCTGCGGCGCCGGAGTCCACCAGCGAACAACTCGCCCGGTGGATCACGCTGGCCAGCCAGGCGGCCGGCGAAGCCGGGCTGCCCGCCGACCCCGAGTTCCGCGCCGCCCTGGCCGCGTTTCTCGCGTGGGACGCGCCGGCCGCCCTCGCCCGCGGCGCCGGAGCCGTTCGGGGGAACGGCGCCGGAGGCGTTCGGGGGAACAGCGCCGGAGGTGCTCAGGGCGACGAAAAACTGCCCGTATGGGACTGGACCCCGGCCGGCCCGCCCAGCACTGCACCGGCGACAGCGGGCACGGACGCCGAGCCCGAGCCGGTCACGCTCCCTGGGCCGGGCGAGCCGGTCAGCTTCGCCGCGCACATCAGGCCGATGTTCCGGGCCAAGGACCGGCAGTCCATGCAATTCGCCTTTGATCTGTGGTCCTGCAACGACGTGCAGGCGCACGCGGCCGACATCCTCGGCCGTCTCGGCGACGGCACGATGCCCTGTGACGGCCCCTGGCCCAGCGCCCAGGTCGAGGTGTTCCGGCGCTGGACCGAATCCGGCACCCCCGGCTGAGGAGCAACCGTGAATTACCTGGTCATCTGCCGGAGAGCGGCAGACGGTGACACCGAGGCCTTCGCCCGCCTGGTCGCCAGTGAACGCGCCGTGCTGCGGAAGCTGCATGGGGACGGCATCCTCACCAGCGCGTGGAGTCCCGGTGGCGCGGGTGCCGTCCTGATCCTCGACCTTCCCGATCAGGTCGCGGTCGAGCGCATTACCAGCGCGCTCCCGCTCGCCGCGGCCGGACTCATCACGACGGAAGTGATCCCGCTGCATCCGCTGGACTTCTGACCGCGCAGACTGGAAGGGTGACCATACAGACGCAGGACACCCCGGGCACCTGCCCGTTCACCATCGAGCGGCCCATCATGCGGCAACGCTGGGAGCGGCTGACGTTCCTGCACTGGCCGTTCGAGCCCGCCGACGTGCAGCGCCTGCTGCCGAAGGGGCTCGACGTCGAGACCTACGACGGTGCCGCGTGGGTCGCGCTGGTGCCGTTCTTCATGCGGGTGGCCACGCCCGGGGAACGCCGGGTGCCCTGGGCGTCGAACTTCTGTGAGACGAACGTCCGCACCTACGTCCGGGACGGAGCAGGACGGTCCGGCATCTGGTTCTTCTCCCTGGACGCGGGCCGGCTCGGCGCGGTCGCCGCCGCGCGGGCCACGCCCTACCGGCTGCCTTACTTCTGGTCATCGATGCGGCTCGGCGTGCGCGGCTCCCGCGTCGGCTACCTTTCCGAGCGCCGCTGGCCCGGCCCGCGCCCGGCCACCAGCCGGGTCCGGATCGCGGTCGGGGGGCGGATCGCTCCCGGCGACGTCAGCGAGCTCGAACATTTCCTGACCGCCCGCTGGATGCTGTTCAGCGTCACCCGCGGCCGGGCCGTGTCCGCCCGCGCCTGCCACCAGCGCTGGCCGCTGCACCGGGCCCGGGCCGAGGTGCTGGACGACCGGCTGCTGGCCAGCGCCGGCCTGCCTCAGCCGCAGGGCGCCCCCCTGGTCCACTTCTCGCCAGGCGTCGACGTCGCCATCGGCCGACCAGAACGATAATTCTTAACGGGACCAGCCGGGACTCCTGCCCGCGTCCGGCCACTACCTACGCCGCGCCAGCATGCTCCGCCGGTCCGGGCACCCCGCAGCCATCTCGTCCGGCGGTTCGGTCTCGTCCGGCAGCTCCATGGCGGTGAAACCCGGCGGCAGCAGCGACGCGGGCTCGCCCGGCGCCAGGCACCATTCCGGCCGCAACGACGGCCTGCGCGTCCGGGCCTGCGCCGTGTACGCCTGCCAGCCGAGCACCCCGCCGCTCATGACTCCCGCGGTGACGGGGCCGAACACGGCACGGTCCCAGAAGGCGGTGCACAGCACCAGGGCGTACTGCCCCGGTTCCGGCCGCCACCCGGCCAGGTCCGCGTGCACCAGCGTGATCAGGTCCGCCACGCCGTCCTGCCGCGCGGCGCGGGCCAGCAGGTCCAGGGCGACCTCGGAGACGTCCACCGCCGTGACCCGGCGGCCGCCGCGCGCGGCCAGCAGTGCGCTGCCGGACGGGCCGCAGGCCAGGTCGGCGACGGGACCGTCCGGCAGTTCCAGGGCCAGCGCCCGGCGGGCCAGCGGATGCGGCCGCGGTGACGGTGGGTCCTGCCGGTAGCGCGCATTCCACCGGATCCGGTCCGGATTCGTCGCCAGCTGATCATGCCTCACACCTGGGCACCCTAGCTAGTACGGTAAAGATCCTGGAACAGAATGACGGACAGAAGACTGTGCGACCCCTGCCGAAGACTGGCGTAAGCGAAGAAGGGCATCTGATGACGACGACCGCTGAGCTGCTGACTGATGCGTTTGGCCGGATTCACGATGTGGTCCACCAGGCCGTGGACAACCTGACTGCCGAGGAACTGGCCTTCCGGGTGGGCGGGTCGGCCAACTCGATCGCATGGCTGGTCTGGCACCTGAGCCGCGTCACCGACGACCACATTTCCGAGGTGGCCGCGAAGCAGCAGGTCTGGATCGCCGGCGGCTGGGTTGACCAGTTCGCCCTGCCGTTCCCCCCGGAGGCCACCGGCTACGGGTTCGGCGGCGACGACGTGGCCGCGGTCCAGGTGAAGTCCCCCGAGATCCTGACCGGCTACTTCGACGGCGCCTACGAGCAGGCCGTCCGCTACGTGGGGCACCTCCGCGACGAGGACCTGTCCCGGGTCGTCGACCCGTCGTGGACCCCGCCGGTCACCCTGGCTGTGCGGCTCGTCAGCGTGATCTCCGACGGGCTGCAGCACGCCGGGCAGGCCATGTTCATCCGTGGCATCATCGAGCGCAGCTAGGCCGTGAGCGGAGTCCCCGGAGTCCCCGGAGATTTCGGAGTCCCCAGAGTCGCCGGCGTCCCCGGTGACTCCGGTGACTCCGGTGGGTCCGCGGAACCTGTGGGGCCGCCGAGTGCGCTGGTTGTCCCGCGTTACGCAGGCCCCGATACGTTCGCCCGGCTGCCGCGGCTGACCGACGTCGGCTCCGCTGCGGTGGCCATCGCGGGCATCCCGTTCGACTCGGGCGTGTCGTACCGGCCGGGCGCCCGCTTCGGGCCGGCCTCGGTGCGGGCCGGCTCGAAGCTGCTCCGCCCCTACCATCCCGGGCTGGACGTCGGGCCCTGGGCCGGGCAGCAGGTCGCCGACGCCGGCGACCTGGCCGCGAACCCTTTCGACCTGCGGCAGGCCATCAGCGAGGTGGAGGCCGGGGCGCGTGGTCTGCTGGCGGCCGCGGACCACCTGATCGCGATCGGCGGGGACCACACGATCGCGCTGCCGCTGCTGCGGGCGACCGCAGCCCGGCACGGCCCGGTGGCGCTGGTGCACTTCGACGCGCACCTCGACACCTGGGACACCTACTTCGGCGCGCCCTACACCCACGGCACACCGTTCCGGCGCGCGGTCGAGGAGGGCGTGCTCGCCCTGGACTGCTCCGCGCACGTCGGCATCCGGGGCAGCCTGTACGCGGGTGCCGACCTGACCGACGACCGGAAGCTCGGCTTCGCGACGGTGTCGACCACCGACGTCGCCCGCCGCGGGGTGGACGACGCCATCGACCGGGTCCGCGAACGGGTCGGCCAGCGCCCGGTCTACGTCAGCATCGACATCGACGTGCTTGACCCGGCGCATGCCCCGGGCACCGGGACCCCCGAGCCGGGCGGGCTGACCACCCGGGAGCTTCAGCTCATCCTGCGCGGCCTGGACGGGCTGCGGCTGGTGGGCGCCGACATCGTGGAGGTCGCCCCGGCCTACGACCACGCCGAGCTGACCTCGCTGGCCGCCGCCAACATGGCCTACGAGCTGCTCGGCCTGTTCGCGCTGCAGGCCGGCAGCGCGGGCCCCGGGCAGGCGGGCCTGGCATGACCGTGATCGCCGCGGCCCAGCTCGCGCCGGTCATCGGCGACGCCGACGGCAACCGGCGGACCGCTGCCGCCGCCGTGACCGACGCCGCGGCGGCCGGCGCGGAGCTGGTCGTGCTGCCCGAGCTGTGCGACTCCGGCTACGTGTTCGCCAGTGCGCAGGAGGCGCGCGGGCTCGCCACCGCCGCGGACGACAGCCCGACGCTGCGTCAGTGGCGGGAACTGGCCGCCACTCACGGCATCGTGATCGTCGGCGGGTTCTGCGAGCTGGGCGGCGACGGGCGGCTCTGGAACAGTGCGGCGCTGGTCGACGCCACCGGGACCCGGGCGATCTACCGCAAGGCGCACCTGTGGGACCGGGAGGGCCTGGTCTTCACCCCGGGCACGGCCGCCCCGCCGGTGGTTGGCCTCCCGTTCGGCCGGGTGGCCCTGGTCATCTGCTACGACCTGGAGTTCCCCGAGTGGGCCCGGCTGCCGGCCCTGGCGGGCGCCGACCTCATCGCCGCCCCGGTCAACTGGCCCGCCGCGCCGTGCCCGCCGGGGGAGCGGCCTGCCGAGGTGGTGAAGGCCCAGGCCGACGCGTCGGTGAACGGCGTGTTCGTCGTGGTCGCGGACCGGTGCGGCACCGAGCGGGGCGTGGACTGGATCAGCGGCTCGGTCATCATCGGCCCGGACGGCTACCCGCTGGCCGGCCCGGTTCTGGCCGACACCCCCGCCGTTCTGGTCGCCGACTGCGATCTGCCCCGCGCGCGGGACAAGCGCCTCAACGAGCGCAACGACCTGCTGGCCGACCGCCGCCCGGAACTTTACTCACCGGTAACGTCGGGGAATGATGGAGGCTGGGAGCCAGCCCGCCACTGACGCCCGCGACCCTCCAGGCCAACCACGATGGAGGCGACGATGCCGCCGACCCACGAGGTCTTCAACCAGGTCCCGCCGCTGATCGGCTACGACGTGGCCGACGACCCGGCCATGCTCGACGCGCTCCGCCGGGAGGGCGCCGGCTGGGCCGAGCCGGACGTCCGCTCGATCGGCCGCCGCGCCGGTACCCAGCAGGCGCAGGACTGGGGCCGGCTGGCCAACGAGCACCCGCCGGTACTGCACACGCACGACCGGTACGGGCAGCGCATCGATGAGGTCGAGTTCCACCCGGCCTGGCACGAGCTGATGTACGTGGCCATCGGCAGCGGCCTGCACGCCGCGCCGTGGCGGACGGGCCGCCCGGGTGCTCACGTCGCGCGGGCCGCGAAGCTCTACCTGTGGGGCCGCACGGACGCGGGTCACACCTGCCCGGTCTCGATGACGTACGCGATCGTCCCGGCCCTGCGGCACGCCCCCGAACTGGCCCAGCGGTTCGAGCCGCTGCTGGCGTCCACCGCCTACGACCCGGTCCTGGGCCCGCCGGAAGGCAAGCGGGGCCTGATCGCCGGCATGTCGATGACCGAGAAGCAGGGCGGCTCCGACGTCCGCGCCAACACCACGCGCGCGGTCCCCGTGCCGGGGGACGGGCCGGGCAGCTACCGGCTGACCGGGCACAAGTGGTTCACCTCGGCGCCGATGAGCGACGTGTTCCTGGTCCTTGCGCAGGCCCCCGGCGGTCTGTCCTGCTTCCTGCTGCCGCGGGTGCTGCCGGACGGCACCCGCAACGGCATGCACCTGCAGCGGCTCAAGGACAAGCTCGGCAACCGGTCCAACGCGTCCGCCGAGGTCGAGTACGACGGGGCGGCCGCCTGGCTGGTCGGGGAGGAGGGCCGGGGCGTCCGGACGATCATCGAGATGGTCAACATGACCCGGCTGGACTGCGTGCTCGCCGCGGCCACCGGGATGCGCGCGGGAGCCGTGCAGGCCGCCCACCACGCGGCGCACCGCAGCGCGTTCGGGGCCCGCCTGGCCGACCAGCCGCTGATGGCCAGCGTGCTCGCCGACCTGGCCGTAGAGTCCGAGGCGGCCGCCATGGTCACCTTCCGGCTGGCCGGGGCGACCGACCGGGTCGCGGCCGGTGACGCGCAGGAAGCCGCGTTCCGGCGGCTGGCCCTGGCCGCCACCAAGTACTGGGTCTGCAAGCGGGCCCCGGCGCACGCCGCGGAGGCGCTGGAATGCCTCGGCGGTAACGGCTACGTCGAGGAGTCCGGGCTGCCCCGGCTGTACCGCGAGGCGCCCCTGCAGTCCATCTGGGAGGGTTCCGGCAACGTCGCCGCGCTGGACACGCTGCGCGCTCTGGAGCGCCAGCCCGAATCGGCCGAAGCCTTCTTCGCCGAGGTCGGCGAGGCGGCGGGTGCGGACCCGCGGCTGGACGCGGCCATCGCCCGGCTGAAAGCCGAGCTGGCCGACCCGGGCCAGGCCGAGGTCCGGGCCCGCCGTCGCGCCGAGCTCATCGCGCTGGTGCTGCAGGGGTCACTGCTGGCCCGGTACGGCGATCCGGCCGTGGCCGACGCGTTCGCCGCGTCCCGGCTCGGCGGGGACTGGGGCGGCGCGTTCGGCACGCTGCCGCCCAGCGCCGACACGGGCACCATCATCAAGCGGATCACTCCGGCGGCCGCCGCGTCCTGACCGCTTCGCTCCGGGTCCGCCGGACCCCTCCCAGTGCGTCCTCGACCCAGCGACAACCCAGCAAAACCCAGCGACACACGGGTCACCGGGGCATCCGCCGCCCGGCGCGGTCTTGCAGCCTCTAAGGTGGTGCCGGTGAACGGACGAGCCATCCTGGTCAGCGGCGCCTCGCGGGGCATCGGCCGCGCCACCGCACTCGCCTTCGCCGCCCAGGGCGACCGGGCGGCGATCCACCACCGCGGTTCCCCCGAGCTGGCTGCCGGGGCCGTTCTGCTCACCCCCCGCTCAGGTACTCTCTCCGGGAACCGCGGGCATGGTCGCCGCGTTCCTCAGCTGCGCCCATACCCGCCAGGTTGCCCCGGGCCAGCCGTCCGGCCAGGAGGATCGAACTGAATGTTTGCGCTTCGCGGTGCCCTGCGGCGCGCGGGATTCTTCGTCGCCGCCGCGGCGCTGGCCGCCGGGGCCGCGGTGGCCCTGACGCCGAAGCAGTCGGCTGAGTCCGCGACCAGCTCGGGATGGATGGAGAGCTGGGCGGCGGCGCCGGTCAAACCCACCCGCGAGGTCATCAACAAGGCCTACACCGGCTTCAATGACGAAACCGTCCGCAACATCGTGTTCACCAGCGACGGCGGCAGTGAGATCCGGATCCGGCTCAGCAACCTGTTCGGCACCAAGCCGCTGGATATCGGCCGGGCCAGCGTGGGTGAGGTCGCCAGCCAGGGCAACCTCACCGGTCCGGCCGATCCGGTGACGTTCAACGGCAGCTCCTCCGTCATGGTGGCCCCGGGCCAGGAGGTCGTGAGCGACCCCGTGCCGATGCCCGTCGCGCCGCTGGAGGACATCGCGGTGTCCGTCTACGTGCCGGGCCGCACCGGGCCTGTCACGTACCACACGTTCGGCCAGCAGGACAACTACATTGCACCTGGCAACCGCGTCATGGACATCACCGACTCCGGCTACCCGACCCGGACCACCTCCTGGTACTTCCTGGACGGCGTGGACGTGCTGGGCGCCGACAAGCGGGCCGGTGTAGTGGTGGCGTTGGGTGATTCGATCACCGACGGGGTCGGCTCGACCGGCGGGCTCAACGACCGCTGGCCGAACTTCCTGGCCCGCCGGCTGGACGCGGCGTACGGCGATGAGGCCCCCGCCGTCATCGACGAGGGCATCGGCGGCAACCGGGTCCTGAACAACTCCGCCTGCTTCGGGCAGAGTGCCGTGCAGCGCTTCAGCCGCGACGTCCTCGACCAGCCCGGCGTGCGCGGCGTGCTGGTGCTCGAGGGCATCAACGACATCGGCTACAGCGGGGACCCCGACGTCGGCTGCGAGGCGCCGGGCTCCGACGTCAGCGCGGCCCAGATCATCGGCGGGTACAAGACGATGATCGCCGAGGCGCACGCGCACGGCATCAAGATCTTCGGCTGCACGCTGACCCCGTTCGAGAGCTCGTGGTTCTGGTCGGTCGGGGGACAGGCCAAGTGGCAGGCGGTCAACCGGTGGATCCGCACCAGCGGCGCGTTCGACGGCGTCTTCGACTTCGCCCGCGTGCTGGGCGACCCGATCGACCCGAACTACCTCAACCCCGCCTACGACAGCGGTGACGGGCTGCACCCAAACGACGCCGGCTACTCCGCCATGGCGGACGCGATCGACCTGAACCGGCTGCGGTAATTTGGCGCCGTGGGGCGCTCCTCGTCCCGCGCTGACGTCCGGAGGGTGCCATGCGGATCGGGGTCGTGTTCCCGCAGACCGAGCTGGGAGGCGACGCCGGCGCCGTCCGCGCCTACGCCCTCGGCGTGCAGGAGCTCGGGTTCAGCCACGTGCTGGTGTACGACCACGTGGTGGGCGCCGACCCGGCGGCCCACCCGGGCTGGGATGGCCCGTACGACGTGCACACCACGTTCCACGAGCCGTTCGTCCTGTTCGGCTACCTGGCCGCGCTGACGTCCCTGGAGCTGGTCACCGGCATCATCATCCTGCCGCAGCGGCAGACCGCGCTGGCCGGCAAGCAGGCCGCCGAGGTGGACCTGCTCACGAACGGTAACTTCCGGCTGGGCGTCGGCATCGGCTGGAACGAGGTCGAATACGAGGCGCTCGGCCAGGACTTCCACACCCGCGGCCGCCGCATGGACGAGCAGATCGGCCTGCTGCGGCGGCTGTGGACCGAGCCGTCCGTGACGTTTCACGGCACCTTCGACCAGATCCCCGGGGCGGGACTGGCGCCGCTGCCGGTGCAGCGCCCGATCCCGGTGTGGGTCGGCGCCCAGTCTGCCCGCGCCTACCTGCGGGCGGGCCGCCTGGCCGACGGCTGGTTCCCGCAGCTGCCACCCGGGCCCCGCCTCGACGACGCCCGGCGCCAGGTCGACGAGGCGGCGCGGGCTGCGGGCCGGGACCCGGCCCGCATCGGCCTGGAGGGCCGGGTGAGCTGGCGCGGCGACCCCGGCGAACTGGCCGAGCGGCTCCGGCAGTGGCAGGCTGCCGGCGCGACGCACGTGTCCGTCAACACCATGGGCGCCGGCCTGCTCACCGTCGATGACCACCTGGCCGCGCTGGCCACGGCCGCCGACCTGGCGACGGCCGTGACCAGCTGACCAGCACATCAGTTCGTGTCGTAGACGATGACGCCGCGGATGTTCTTGCCGTCCCGCAGGTCCTGGTACCCCTCGTTGACCTGATCCAGGGTGTACCGGGTGGTGACGAGCTCGTCCAGCTTGAGCTGGCCCGCGTCGTACAGCCGCAGCAGCTTGACGATGTTGTACTGCGGGTTCGCCGAGCCGAACAGCGTTCCCTTGATCGTCTTCTCGAACAGCGTCATCACGCCGCCCGAGACGTGCACGGTCAGCTTCTCCGGGTTGGCCAGCCCGGTGATAACCACGGTGCCGCCCTTGCCGATCACGTTGAACGCGCTGGTGACAACTTCCTCTTCCACCGTGCCCACCGTGACCAGCGCCTGATCGGCCATCTGGCCCCAGGTCAGCTCGTTCACCTTGGCCGCGGCTTCATCCGCGCTGGCGAACGCATGGGTCGCCCCGAGCTTCAGCGCGGTTTCCCGCTTGAACGCCAGCGGGTCCACGACCACAACGTACTTGGCCCCGGCCGCCGCGGCGCCCTGCACCGCGTTGATCCCGATGCCGCCGATGCCGTAGATCACCGTGGTGTCGCCGGCCCGCACCCCGCCCGCGTAGTTGGCGGTGGCCCAGCCGGTCGGCACGCCGCAGCCCACCAGGACCGCGGTCTCCAGCGGCAGCCAGTCATCCACCTTGACCAGCGAATGCTGCGAGATCGTGGCCCGCTCGGAGAACGTGCCGAGGATGCACATCCCGCCGATGTCGGTGCTGCCGGAGTGGAACCGGGTCGTGCCGTCGGGCATGACCCCCTCCAGGATGGTCTCACCCATGTCGCACAGGTTCTGCCGCCCGCTCGAGCAGTAGCGGCAGGTACCGCAGTTTGGGATGAAGCTGCACACTACGTGGTCACCCGGCTTGACCTTGGTGACGCCGGGGCCGACCTCCTCGATGATGCCGGCCCCCTCGTGGCCGCCGACGATCGGGAACCGCGGGACCAGGTTGCCGTCGATCAGGTGCAGGTCGGAGTGGCACAGCCCGGCGGCGACGTTCCTGATCAGGACCTCGCCATCTTTGGGGGCGTCCAGGTCGAGTTCCATGATTTCGAAGGGCTTGTGCGCGTCGTGCAGTACGGCTGCCCTGGTCTTCATGCGTTCTCCTCGCTTCATCGCGTCGGCCTGCGCTCGCTGATCAAAAGCTCGCAGTTAAAAGCCTGGGCTGGCGCTCGCCAAATGTCCAGCGCCAGATCCCGCGTAAGGGCTGGCCAGCGGCGGTCTTGCCCGAGACGGCCTGCTCGTACAGATCGTGGACCGCCGCCCTGAGCCGGACGCTGTAGGAGACCGAAGGGGTGTCGCCGCCTTGCTGGTAACCGCCGATCACGCCCACGATGGTGCCGGTCCGCGACCGGGTGCTGAAGTGCGTCACCCACGGGCTGCCGCTGGTGCCCCCGGTGTAGCCGGGGCAGTCGAAGCGCAGCTGGGTCGCGCTCTGCCGGGATGTCGTGTTCACGCACGTGATGGGAGCGTTGGTGCTGTCCGGGTAGCCGGTGACGTGCACCAGGTACTGGTACCCCCGGTCGAGCGCGAGCTTGTTGGCCCCGAGCACGTCCTGGATGTTCTGCCCGTCGTGCGGGAGCAGGACCACGAAGCCGACGTCGTAGTCGGGGTCGGAGAACTTCGCCCACTGCGGCGCGACGAGCAGCCGGGCGACGGTCCACACCCCGTACGGTTCCTGCCCGTCCCGGTACCCGGGGATAAAGACGATGTTGCTGGAGTAACCGCTGCTGCCCTGGCCGCCGTTGATGCAGTGCGCGGCCGTGATCAGCAGGTCTTTGCCCGGGCTGACGACGACGCTGGCGGTGCAGAAGTGGTTGCCGCTCGCGTTGTGCTCGAACAGCGCGCCGACGCGCAGCGCGGCCGCTGAGCCGGCCGGGTGCGACTGGCCCCGCTGGACGCGCCCGCTGCCCAGCGGCAGGGCCGCGAGCAGCCGCGCCCGGTCCCAGAACGCCAGCGCCCCGAAGGGCCCGTGCGGCCGCCCCGGCGGCCCGGAGGCGCCTCCCGTGACCAGGGCCGCCGTGACCAGGGCCGCCGTGACCAGGGCCGTCATGACCAGGGCCGCCGCCACCGCGACGAGCCTGATGCGAGCCCTGGCCCCCGGGCCGGCCATCCTTCTCGCCGCAGTCACAGTCTGTGACGGTACACGGTGGGCGATCAGTGGCCGGCCTGCGGTCTCCCGATCGGGGCCGTTCGGGCCCCGATCGGCCCCGATCGGGGCTCGAACGGGCCCGCTCAGAGCCGCTGGCGCTGGGCCTGGAGGAACAGCCGCAGGATCGGCGAAGCGTAGTACGGGCTGTAGGAGGCCCATGGGTAGTCGCCACCCTGCTCGTAACCGCCGATGTCGCCGATCACGGTCCCGCTGCCGGTCACCGGGTTGAGAAGCAGGATCCACGGGCCGCCGCTGGTCCCGTCCCAGTAGCTGTTGCAGGAGAACTCCAGCTGAGCGGGCTCGAACTCGAAGCTGTTGGTGGCGCACTCGATGGGCTGGTTGTCGGTGTCGTTGTAGCCGATGACGGTGACCGGATGGGCGTACCCGGTGCTGACGCCGAGCCGGAGGCCACCGGTGACGGACTGTATCGGCCGCCGGGAGCGGGGCGGTGGCGAGACCGCGAGGAAGGCGAAGTCGAGATCCGGGTTCTGAGACTGCTGCCAGCCCGCCGCGACCGTGATGCTCCGCACCGTCCACATCCCGTACGGGCTCACGCCCTGATGCCACTTGGGCACGTAAGCGATGTTGGTGGCGTAACCGCCGTTGCCGTACACGCAGTGCGCTGCGGTGAGGACCAGGTTGGACGTGGCGCTGTCGACCACGCTGGCCGTGCAGAAGTGCGCCTGCGTCCCGGTCGTGAAGAACAGTGCGCCGATGGTGGGCACTCCGTTGAAGGACGTGGGATTCGGGATCCCCGGTGGCGGCGCGGGTGTGCTGGCGGCGCCTTCCGGGCTGGCGGCGCCTTCCGGGCTGGCGGCGCCTTCCGGGCTGGCCTGCGCTGGGCTGGCCTGCTTCGGGCTGGCCTGCTTCGGGCTGGCCTGCTTCGGGCTGGCCTGCTTCGGGCTGGCCGGCCGGGCGGCTGGGCGGCCTTGGCCGGTCGGCGTCGCACTCGCCATCCGTGCGGCCGTCCAGAACCCGCGCGCGGCGGCCTGGGCCGGGCTGGCCACCGGGTGCAGCACCGCCTGGGTGGCAGGCGGGCCGCCCGCCGCGAGGATGGTCGCCGCGCCGGCGGTGCCGGCCGCCGCGAGGATGGTCGCCGCGCCGGCGGTGCCGCCCGCCGCGAGGATGGTCGCCGCGCCGGCGGTGCCGCCCGCCGTGGCCAGGCCAGCCGTCGCGGTCAGGGCACCCGTGATGACGGCCGCGCTCAGTCTGGCCCGGTGCTGCCGTAGCCACGTCCTCATCTGCGCCTCCTGGGTGTTTGCTTCCGGAGGAAAAAGTCGCACCTGGTGGAATCAGCTACGAGGTTCTTTGGTCTGAACACGTGTGTCAAGGACGCACCACAGTGGCGCACGCTATTACCAGCGAGTAACATATGGCCGAGAGCTCTTCACGCGAGGGAGGCAGAAGTGCCCCGTACCGCACGCGACGTGGTCTTCGTGGACGGCCTCCGTACCCCGTTCGGCAAGGCCGGTCCCACGGGCCTGTACGCGCAGCATGGTCATGGGCGCGGGATGGCCCTTCCATCTGGGCGGGATCACCCCCTACCTGGACCGCAGCGGTATCGCCGAGAAGGTCAACGGCTCCCGCTTCCGCCCCGCCCCCGGCCTGACCTCCGGCTTACCGGGTGCATCCTCAGGGCTATTGACTGAAAGTGCTCCCCGAAGGCACCGGCGCCCCGGCCGGGGGACCTCGAGCGTCACAGCAGACCCAGCGCGGCTCAGCTGCCTGCGATCCAGCCCGACGCTAAGACTCACGTGCGGATAACCCGCGCCGATCAGGGATAGGCCCCCGCGGGCCGGGTCACCGGCCTGCGAACAGCGACCGAACGGGCTTGCTGTTGACGATGGCGACGACGCCGATCAGCAGGATCCCGCAGGCGCCCTGCTCGATCTTCATCCACACCGGGAAGGCGCCGGGGACCGCGATGATCGCCACGATGGCCACCACCATGATCGCGGAGACCAGCCGGAGCCGCAGGTACATCCGGCTGGCGCCGCGGGCGGCCCGCTTGGCGAACAGGGTCATCAGCAGGGCACTGGCGATCACGATGGTGCCGCGGATCCATACCGCGGACGTCACCTCCGCGTGGTGGTTGCGCATGAGCACGATGGCGACCAGGGTGGCGACGCTGATGGCGACATAGCCGCCGATGAGTAGCCGCACGCTGCGGAACGCGGTCTCGAACGCGGTCCGGGTCTGCGGACGATCCAGCTCTTCCCGGACGAGACTCTGGGTGTTCATATATTGACCCCTTTGGCCGGCGCCGCCCTTCCCGGCGAGGTGCTTTCAGCCTCGCAATCCGGGCCCCCGCCCCACATCGGCCAGGCGGCGAGATCCCGGCCCTCACCGGCTGAACCTCCCGCTGCGCCGTCCGGCCGGCTCCCTCCACCATTCGGCTGAGTCCCGCCTTCAGACGTCCCAGTCTCATCGTCGGCCGCAACGCGCCGACGGGCGGCGTTCTCCGGGCTGCGGAAGGAGGCATGCAGCCGGCTCGTCAGGGGCTCCGGGTGATCGAACCGGGGGTGAGCAGGACACGCAGCCCGTCCGGGTCGCGCACGACAGCGATGCTGATCGGCCCGCCTGGCCCGGGCTGATCGACCCGCCGGGGCGGGCCGCCGAGGCCAAGCGCAGCGAGACGACTCAGCGTGCCCTCGAGATCGACGAAGAACGACAGCAGAAAGAACCCGGTCACCGGTGCCGAGGGCGGCGGCCCCGCCGGGACGTCACCGTCGAACACGTTGAGTTCCAGCACCCCGGCGTGGTCGTCCGGAACCCGCGGGTCGCCGAGGAAGACCGCTCGCAGGCTGCGGCTGGGGGCGTCGAACAGACCCGGCCAGGCACCCTCGACCTGCCGGTCCTGCAGCACGTCGAGGCCGAGCCCGTCCCGGTAGAAGCGCAGGCTGGCGTCGAGGTCGCGGGCGATCAGCACGGCATGATGAATGGCAGTTGCCACAGTGACGAAATTAGCATCGGCAGGCACGCCACCGCGACGTCCAATCCGGGCGCCTCGTACCACGTCCGCCCGATCCCGGAGCGATCCCTTGGATCCAGGGCACTGTCGCAGGGCCCGCTTACGCTTGGGGCATGAAGCTCGCCGACGCGGATGACCCGCCCAAGCCCATGTTCATCCTGGTCCCCGGCTTCTGGCTGGGCGCCTGGGTCTGGGCCAAGGTTGCCGGCCGGCTTCGCGCGGCGGGCCATGACGTCGAGGCGGTCACCCTGCCCGGGCTGGCGGAGCGGGCCGCGCCGCGGGCCGGTGTCACCCTCGCCGATCACGTTGCGGCCGTCGCCGCGCTCGTCGCACAGTGCGGGCCCGGCGCGATCCTGGTCGGGCACAGCGGTGCGGGCTCGGTTATATACGCGGTCACCGACCGGCTCCCCGACCAGGTCCGCCGCGCCGTTTACGTGGACAGCGGCCCGCTGCCCGACGGGACCGCGATTAGCCCACAGCTCGGCCCGGACGTCGCCGAGATCCCGTTGCCCGCCTGGGCCGAGCTCAAGGCAGCCGGCACCAGCCTGGCCGGCCTCGGCCGCCAGCGGCGCGCGGACTTCCGCCGCCAAGCCGTCCCGCATCCGGCCGGCCCAGCCCGCGACCGCCTGCGGCTCACCGGCACCCGCCGCCGCGACGTCCCCGTCACGATGATCACCAGCAGCCACCGACCCGCAGACGTAGCCCGGCTGGCTAAACAGGGCCACCCCTACTTCGCGGAGCTGACCGAGCTACCGGTCAGCTACATCAGCCTGCCCACCGGCCACTGGCCCATGCTTTCCCGGCCCGCCGCCCTGGCCGCCGCGCTCCTGCAGGCGGCTGCGGCCTGACCTGGGACTGCGGCGGCGCGCCCATCGGTTACCCGGGCTTGGGCTACTCCGGCTCGGACGGCCCTTCCAGCACCACGTCGAAGCCGCTGGGGGAGCGGAGTTTCAGCGTCCGGTAGCGCCAGTCCGGCCGGGGCTCGTGGACTTCAATCGTGAACGCCAGCCCCGCCGCCTCGCACCGGGCCACGGCTTCGTCGACGTTGCTCACCCCGAGCTGCCAGGTCAGCACGCGTTCCCGGGCTGGCCCGCCGTCCGTTTCCCGGGCTGGCCCGCCGTCCGTTTCCCGGGCTGGCCCGCCGTCCGTTTCCCGGGCTGGCCCGCCGCCCGTTTCCCGGGCTGGCCCGCCGTCCGCCGGCGGCGTGTCACTTGGCGATCTGGGCCGTTCCAGGCCGAACTCCACGGCCTCGTTACCCAGTCCGATGAAGTCCGGGTATTCCGGTCCCTCGTACGTCACGCGCAGGCCCAGCGCCTCGTAGAAGGCCCGTTCGGCATCCAGATCGGGAACGACCAGGATCGGCACCAAGCGAGTGATCAGGTCGCTGGGGTCGTGCCGCGTTTCGCCCATCTCTCACGTCCTTGATCGGAAAGTGAACAGTGGCTCGCCGGGCCAGGTGGCCGCGCTTTCCGGGCCGTCCAGGCCGCCCGGCGTACCGCCGCTGTCTCCGCCGCTGGCTGCCGCGCGACGCAGCCGTCCTGCGCCAACCGCTGTCTTCGGCGCATTTTCTGGTGAGCTGAACGTGACTTCCGCAAAGCCGGCCTCGCGGAACCAGGCTCGCACCTGGGGAGTGAGGTCCGGCGGGCGACGGTGCCGGGTCCAGATGACGGTGGCACCGGGGGCACAGAGGGCTGGTGCCGCGGCGACCGTCCGCTGGATGTCGGCGTCGCTGACGTTCCCGAAGATCCCGCACAGCAGCAGCACGTCGGCTGGGGGTACGTCGGTGTAGCCGCTGGGCCGGCTTGCGTCCGCCTGCCGCACTTCCACCTGCGCCAGCCCGGCCGCGGCGGCGTTCCGGCGGGCCGTCTCCGCGTTCTCCGGGTCGGCCTCGATCAGGACCGCGGACATGTCGTCCCGGCGGGGATGCGTGGGCAGGACGCCGATCACGTCGCGCCCCTGCCCCGCGCAGAGGCTCAGCAGCCGGACTGGCCCGGCCGGAGCGTGGTCGAGGGCGTCGGCCAGCCGCGCCTGGACCAGTCGCAGGCGTGCGCTGAGCACCGAGGACGGATCATCATAGGGTTCGTGCCACGCCACCCAGTCCTTCATGCCACCTATCGTGCCCAGCGCCGCCGCGGTATGTCAGTTTCCTCGGCTGGGAGCCTGTTCCCCGAGCGTGCCGAACGCCGGGAGCCGTGAAGCCGTCGCAGCAGCGCGACGCGGCCTCGATCCGGGCCGAGCTGGCCCGGCTGGCCCGGTATGACGACGAGTCGATCGTGCACGGCAGGTGGATCCGGCAGCGTTACGACGGCGGGTACGCGGTCAGCTTGGTGCCCGCCCGCACCGCCGCCGTCGTGACGGCCTGGCACGAGGCGGGTCACGCGGTCGCCGCGCTGGCCGTCGGCACTGATTTCAGCTCGGCCAGCATTTACCACGCGCGCGACAGCGCGGGCCGGGTGCACGGGATTCGCGGCGCGGGGGAGCTCGCCTTCGTCATCGACGCGGCCGGCCAGATCGCCGAACTTCTCCGCGACTGGACCCTGCCCGGCTCCGACGACGAGCTTCGCGCCTGGCTCGCGGGCTGGAAGAACGACGGCGGCGACGCCCGCCGCTTCCGCCGGGCCAGCGCGGCCCGGTTCGGCCCGGACAGGCGGGCCGCCGAGCGTGCCGCGTGGCGGTACAGCGAGCAGCTGCTGACCCCGTTGCGGCTGGTCATCCGTGCGGTGGCCCGGGCGCTGCTGGTCCACCCCCGGCCGCTGTCCCGCGACGTGGTAGCCGCGATCGCCGGCCCCGTCCAGGTGACAACCGGAATGTCAGACCCGTCGGCGACCATGGGACCAAGCACGTAACCCGAGGGAGCCGCCATGTCCGCCAGCACGTCATCGGCCCGGCCGGAGTATTCACCCGCTGCCGGGCCCCCACCCGCCGGGCCCGTGTCTGCAACGCCCGGCGGTTCGCCGGGGATTACCCCGGACAGGTCTCGAACATCCTGGAATCTTCCGGCATCGAGTATCTCGACCCGATCGAGGGCTTCGTCAACGAGCCCTCGGCCCGTGCTCGAGGAACCGCCGCAGGCAACCGTCCCCCGACAAACCCGCTGTTCAACGGCGTCGCCGCCGATGGCCACTTCTCGGCAATCGGCTCGGAATTGTGGGCCGCGGCGGTGGGCCGGCGCCTGGTGCTCCTGCTCAGAAAACTCGCCCGGACAACCCTCGCGACCTGGGATGCCGCATGACCCGGAAATCCATCCACCGGCGTACCGTATCGCGCTGCAACGACTTTCTCAGGCTGCCGAGCTGGCTGTCTGGCGAGACCCGCCATGCCAGGCCAGCCCAATGTTGCTTCGGCTTCCTGATCGATCCCAGCGGCTGGCAAGACGGTTCAAGGCCGCGATCCTGCTCGGTACATCGCTCGTAGTCGTCGTATCCCTGGCTTCGTCGTCGGCACGATACCAGGCTGGCTGGCTGGCAACACCGGCTGGAGCGTACTTCAGGGAATCGGCATCCCCCCCGGTCGCGATGAGATCGACGCCGTCTGGCGGCGTAGGCGGCTGCACGACATCGAACAAACCCGCGGGAAGCTGCGATCGACCTACGCCGAGTACAATCCGCCCATGCGAGGCTGCTGGACTATTTCGTCTCGACCCCGACCATGTGTGTCGCTCGGGTATTTCGATCGTATCTTTACTGCCCTCCACCATCTTTGAGCCCGACGACACGGGACGATCCTATCGCTTCCGGCCAGTATGCGGTCCATCTGGGTTCGAACCTCAAGCCAAGGGAGGATCCTGGCTTATTTTCCCGTGCCCCTCGGGCCCGAGCTTGATCGGATCGTTGAGGTTAGGGAGCCCAGTTAGTCTCGACCTCGGTGCAGAGGGTGCGATCGCGCCAGTGCCAAGGATTTCCACGAAATCCGGGCCGTTTTCACCCGGGGAGTGGCTTGAGTCCCTCCCTGGATCAGCTCGGGGCTATTGAAAGAGAGGCGTCTTTCTTGTGAAGTGACTGAAGGGACTGAACCGGTCACTCTTCCGGAAAGGGCGCCTCGATGGATCATGCTACTTGCTTCCGACTCCTCTCGGCAACGCATTTTGCGACCTCCTTGCTGCCATTGACCGTTCGCTTGATCCCGGTGCTCACCGAGATCGGCCGCCTGATCGTCGGCTTCCGCAGGGCCGAGTTGACTCCCCAAGTCTGCCACCAGTTCGAGACTCAGTTGCACGCCCAGCTTCGAGAACTGGGGCGGATCATCGTCGCATGGACGTTCAACCACATCGAGCCGCGCGACCGTCGGGACATGCCCAATCAGATGTATTTCCAGGGAGTCTGGTACCGCCGCCGTTCCAAAACCCCCAGCGGAAGTTGCCACCCTCTTTGGCACTATCACCCTCTGGCGCTATCTCTATCAACCGCTCCACGGTGTCGAACCGTCGATCTTTCCCTTGGAGATCCGCTTGGGGCTAGAGGTCGGTTTGGCCACACCGGCTTTGACCGAGGCGTCGGCCAGCGGCGGTCACGTCCAGCCAGAATAGCGTCTTGGAGTATCTGAAATGTAATCACGGCGTGAGTTGGTCAGTCGGACCTTGCGCAAAGTCATCGCTGGCCTGTCGGAGGGGATGGAGTCCCACCGCCACGACGCCTCGGTGGCTCAGTCCTGAAGTGGCTGGAGCAGGCGTACGCCTCACGAGGCGGCCGCAAGCCGGTGCTGGCCGTGGGTCGTGACGGCCTGATGCTGCCGATCCCTGG
This sequence comes from uncultured Actinomycetes bacterium, assembly GCA_963775825.1. Classification (GTDB taxonomy): domain Bacteria; phylum Actinomycetota; class Actinomycetes; order Streptosporangiales; family Streptosporangiaceae; genus Bog-532. The sequence goes on along the minus strand of CAVZKY010000044.1, from coordinate 1,611 downwards.
CGAGGCGTGTTATCGGGAAGGAGCGACGGCGACCGTCTCGGTCCACGATCGGAAGGGACGGCGATTGGGGACGGTGTACCTGGGCCGGATGCCCGAGCCAGGGCAAGAGACGTTATCGCGCCAGTTGACAGCCTTGATCGAGGACGGTCGCGCCAATGGAACGGGCCATTGCCGCGGTTGGCCTACATCACGGACGGGGAAACCATCAGACCCAGTACTTCCGCCGGGTTCTCAAGCGGATGCGACATCCACGACGCCCCGATCAGCGGCTGAAGTGGGAATGGGTGATCGACTATTATCATGCGTGTGAATACATTTACAAACTGTCGGAGGCATTGTTTTCCGACGCCAAGCGCGCTACGGCTGGGCGCGGAAGATGTGCCGCTGGCTGAAACAGAAGCCGCGGGGGATTTACCGCGTCTTACATTCGGCAGCAGCGATCCGGCGGCGGCGGATGGTGGTGGGTGAAAAGCGGAAGCAATACCACAAAGCCTACGACTACTTGCGAAAACGGATTCGCTTTCTGGATTATTGTGAGTACCGTCGCAACCATCTGCCGATCGGCAGCGGGGTGACGAAGCGGCATGCAAGACGGTTTCACGCAACGGCTGAAACAGTCAGGAATGACCTGGAGCCTGGAAGGGGGTCAATGGATCGTGGACCTGCGGGTGGTCCATTTGAGCGGCATCTGGCCTCAAGTGTATCAAGCATATTTGCAAGCGAAGAATCTTCCTGAGATGGGGACCCAGGAGGGTTCAGGAAGAAAAAGCCCAGAAAAGCCGCATAATCCCTGGCACCGGCGCGATCACACCCGGTGCAGACGACAAATTCGTGGGGCCTGCGCGGTCCCGAGCCTGACACCGACGCGACCCTGCGGGGCATCGTCCTGGGTGATTCCTACATGCAGGGACTGTTCGTGGGTGACGACCAGACGCCCAGCGAATGCCTGAAGCGTCAACTCTCCCGGAACCTGAAAGCCCGCGTCGAGGTCCTCAATACCGGCCACTCGGCTACTCCCCCGAGAGGAATACTACATGCTCCGAGAATACGCGGACTGGTTCCGTCCCCGGTTCGTCGTGCTCAGTCTCTTCGCCAATGACTTTGGCGATCTCTTCGAGGTTCTCGAAGGAAAGGTCGATGGGAAGAGGGCAAGTACTGGCTGGGACAGATTACCCAGTTCTGTCGGACGAGGGGGCTCATCTGCCTGACGGTTCCCGCTCCCTGGGTCAACCAGCTCGAGGGCCAGCTCGAGGCTGGATTTTGTCCGGGCATGGTCTCGAAGATCCTGGAATCCACGGGCCAGACCTACCTGGATCCGTTCGAGGACTTTGCCACCGAGCTGCTGCGGCTTTCCACAATACGCCAGCGCGAAGGGAAGCCGACCTCGCCCAACCCACTCTTCAACGGTTCATCGGCGACGGCCACTTTTCGCCTCTGGGTTGCGATGTCTGGGCCGGGCCGTCGCCAAACGACTCGGCCTGCTGCTCGGCGACGAGAGGATCGAGAAAGGAAATCTCGCACTGAACCGCCAGTTCGCCCTCGTGTTCGAGAAGGACCCCCTCGTCCGAGTGACTATCGTATCCACGGTTCTCTTTCTACGCGATCCGTCGC
>CAVZKY010000043.1:0-321096 GCA_963775825.1 uncultured Actinomycetes bacterium | reverse complement strand
TTCAGCTGGGAGACCAGCAGCCCCAGCCGCCGGTGACCTCGACCAGGAACTGCTGCTGGATGGTCTGGAATACTTTTTCGATCTTGCCCCGGCCGACTGGCTGACCGGCCGGCTGTGCATCAGCTTGATGCCCAGCACCGCGCACGTCCTTTGCAGCGACGAGTCCGTGAAGCACCCGCTGTTGTCGGTTTACAAGGCCGACGGGACGCCGTGCCGCCTGATCGCCTCGCGCAGCACGGCGGCGAACCGAACCGCGGCCGGGCGGCGGACGGCCTGGTGCCCGGTCAGGAGCCTGCTGTGGTCGTCGATGAGGCCGGCCAGGTGGCAGCCCGCCCAGCCATGGAGCCGGTGGAGCTATGTCGTTTGGGCTACCCTCGCGGAAACTCATTCGAGCAGAACAACCCGATCGGTGCACCTCGACTGGTGATCGCCGCGGAGTCACCGTCCGTGCAGATCGGCGGCTACGGCGCTTTAGCGAACTGTGTCGCCTGTGACCGCGTGTGACGCGGCACCGGGACGGGCCGATGAGTTTCCCCGCTCGAATCGGTCGTAGGTGCAGCAACCACAACTGCGGAGGTGCAGGATGACTAGCACAGCAACGACCGGGATCCGCCAGATCAGCCTGGTGTGTGTTCCGACGCCCGACCAGGACAAGGCGATCGAGTTCTACGAGTCGATCGGCTTCGAAAAGCGCACCGACACGCCGTTTGGCGGTGGCTACCGCTGGGTGGAGGTCTACCCCCCGGAGGGGACGGCGGGGATCGCGCTGGCACCGCCGCGGCCCGGGACCGAGGTCAGGCCGGTGGAGACCGGGATCACGCTGACCACCGGCGACATCGATGCCACTCACGCCGCTTTGCAGTCCCGCGGGCTGGATGTTGACGCGGAGGTGTCGCGGATGGGCGACCCGGTGCCGCCGATGTTCTGGTTGCGGGATCCCACCGGCCACTCGCTGATGGTGGTCGAGCAGCGCTGAGCGCCGCAGCCCCCGCACACCGCGATTGGGGTTCTCGCCGCGCTGCACGAGACCGGATCAAAGCGGAGGCAAGGCGACATCTTCGGCGTCGCCCGCCACGCACGGCGCTCCCGCCAGTAGCTACCGGCCCCGGAGGCTTCCCGGACGGATTGCCTGAATCTGAGCGCCGCCGGCTGGACGCGCCAAAGAGGTGGCCGCACGCATATCGAGGCGGGATGCGGATCGTGAAGTAGAACCGGCGCCAACCACGGAACGTTACCCAGCAGGTGTCCTGCTCCAGCGCCGGATCGATGCTCTTATGTTTGTCAAGGGGTCGGATGACGTTTCGGTGGCCGCAATTCTGGGGTGCGGGACGGTGTTCTGACCGGGTTATTGCTGGGTGGCGGACAAGACAGGGATGGGCGCCCGAGCGGGGCGCAAGCTCTTATTAGGTCACGCCCAGCAGGTCAGAGAGAATAGGGCCGGGGACGGCCGACGAATCGTTCAAAGGCCAGCAGGTTCGCGGCAGCCGAATATTGGGTCAGGCCGTCCCCGGGTATTTGGCGTCAGCCGACTGCGCGCAGGTGCGGATATACCTCGCGGGCGACGTAACGCTTCAGGCAGCGGATGATCTCGGCCTTGGACTTTCCTTCTTTCGTGCGGCGTTCGACATAGGCGCGGGTGGCCGGGTCCGAGCCCATGCGGGTGAACACGATCCGCCACAGGGCATGGTTGGCCTGGCGGTCGCCGCCGGGGTTGAGCCGGTAGCGGGTTACTTTCCCTGACGATGCGGGGATGGGGGCGGCGGCGCACAGGTGTGCCCAGGCAGCCTCATTGCCCAGCCGTTCGGGATGGTCTCCCGCCGCGATGAGCAGCAGCGCCGCGGTGTTGGGGCCGATCCCGTAGAGCGCGAGCAGGCCGGGGGCGTGCGCGGTGACGAGGGGGACGATGAGCTCGTCGAGGCGCTCGAGCTGGGCGTCGAGGAACTCCGCGCGCCGTCCCAGCTCCCGCAGCGCGACGCGGGTGGCGTAGCCGACCACGTCGCCTGGCCGCGGCCGCAGCGACGCCGTCCCGGCCACCAGGGCAGCCGCGGTGTGCTTGGCGAACCGCGCCCGCAGGCCATCAGGCCCGGTCAGGACCAGCGCCCTGGCCTGGTTGATCGTCCGCGTGCGCTCTCCTACGGCGCTGCGCTTGGCGACCATCAGGGCACGGATCGCCTCAACGGTGCCGTCCCGGCCCTTCGGCGCGCCGCGGGCCCGGCCGGACTGGGCGGCGCGGGCAGCGCTGACGGCGTCCAGCGGGTCGGACTTGCCCTGCCGACGGCGGTCCTGGCGGTCGGAGCGGGCCGGCCTCGACGACCCGGACACCAGCGGCTGTCACATGCCGGGACAGGCCCGCGCCGTAACTGCCGGTCCCTTCGATCCCGACCAGGCAGACAGTCCCGAACCCGCCCAGCCAGCCGAGCAGGCCGGCGTAGCCGGCCGGGCTGACCGGGAACTCCCGGACGCCCAGCAGCCCCCCGATGGGATCGAGCGCAGCGGCGACGTGCACGTCCGCGTGGGTGTCCACGCCGCCGGTGATGGCGGGTGTCTCTAGAATGGTCAATGCCATCCCTCTTCTCAGGTTGAAGGGGTGGCACGCACCCGCTGGCCGTCGGACCTGTGAAACCCCGGCCTCTTCCACAGGACGGGCAGATCAGACCGGCAGCGCCGGTGGGTGCCAGAACCTGGGCCCGGCCGACAGATCGTCTCGCAGGACAGCACGAAGCGGCGTCAGCCGAATCGGAGGTCAGGCCGGGACCCAGTGCCCCTGACCCTAGCCCTCCACCGAGTCACACCTCGGGGAAGCCGCGCCAGAAGCAACTATCCACACTCTCCCTGCCGAATATTTGCTACGGCTGGGTCTTTAGTTCTCTGCTCTTGATGAGTACAGATCATTCATTCGAGGCGGGCCGGCTTCGCGCATCGCACTCCATGATGCGGCGACGAGGCAAGAGCTGGAGGGAGAACACACCGGTGCGATGTTGGCTCAGTGGCTATCGCCTGCGCCACCGGGCGCTAGTTGGGGGAAGTAGTGGAAGGCGACGTCCCTGATGACTTCGACGATGAGCTGGGGCGTGAGTCCGACGGAGAGGTCGTCGAGTTGCGGGGGGAGTTTGACCCCCATCTGCCTGGCGTGCTCGATGATGCCGGGTGCGACGTCCTTGCCCAGGTAGCCGAGGGCCTGGCCCATGGTCTGGTAGTCAATCGCCCATGCAGGCAGGGGCTGGGCCGTGGCGGTGGCCCAGGTCTGCGGGTCGCGCGGTGTGCCGCGGGTGAACACGTGGTCGAAGGTGCGCGCCGAGGCGTCGCGCTGGGTGAACGGCGCGCCGAGGTCCCAGGCCTTGCGCAGCGTCGCGATCAGCGAGGTGTGCCGGTACTCCTCGTTGTACACCGAGCCCGGCTCGACCCATGGCGACACGACAATGGCGGGGACGCGGTAGCCGGAACGGTCGAACGTGAAGCCGAACTCACCCGCCGGTGCGGCCGGATCGGGCGGCGGGACCGGTCCGGGGGGCACGTGGTCGTAGGTTCCGCCTGGCTCGTCCCACCCGATCAGCAAGGTGGTGTTCCAGACGTTGGTGCCCGGCTCTGTGGTGGCGGACCGGTAGGCGTTGAAGACCCGCTCCAGGAACGCCTCGCCGCCCAGCATTGCCGACGACGGGTCCAGCCCGATATCGACGTTGCCGCCGAAAAATGACCGGCCGAACGCCGGGTGGTAGTCGCCGTGACCCGCGATCATGTCCGGCTCGATCAGCGAGAAATCGGGCAGGGTCCCGGCCGCGGCGTCCTTCTCGAACTCCGAAAACCGCACGAAATGCGTCGCCAGCCGGTCCTTCAGCCGGGGATAGTGGATGATGCCGGTGAACGACAGGCACATCGGCTCCATCACGTAGACCTTCCAGGTCCTGCCGTGCTGCTCCAGCCGCTCGAAGATCGTCTCCGCGTCGTTGTCGGTGAACCACTTTCTCACCGGGCTGTTCACGACCAGCCCCGACGACGTCGCCGCCGTCCAGAACGACCGGTTCATGAACGTCTGCGACGGCACCTCGGAAAACCAGTGGTCAAACACCCCGAACTCACGCGCGATGCCGCTCAGCACCGGCAGCTGCTGCGGGGTGTACCCGGTCATGATCTGGGCGTACTCCTCATAGGTCGGCTGCCGCCCGACTTCGCCGGTGAACGTGCTGATGTAGTCGGCGACGAACCCATCCATGGCCGGAACCGCACCTGGCTGCGGCGCGTTCCACGGCGCGGTCACGCCCTCGCCGATCTTGAACCGGTTGTGGTCATCGATCGCGCCGAACAGCTGCGTGTTGGTGTGATACCACTCCTCACCCGAGTCCGGGTTAGGGGAATCCATGTCGGTAGTAACGCCGTAGGGCACCACCTTGCGGCCGGCGCCGTGCTCCGCCCATCCGGGGATCGGGTTGCTCAGCTCCTTCCCGATGACGCCCTCGAAGGCCTTGCCATCTCCCGGCCCGTAGAGGCAGCCCAGCACGTTGTCCAGGGACCGGTTCTCAAACAGCACCACCACCACATGATCGAGCGCATTGGCGCGGGTAGCTGAGCCAGGCATACCAGCCTCCACTCGCCTGAGGACGTTTCGGGCGTGCCTGTCCCCGCCAGGCACCGACAAACCAACCAGTGTCATCCCACCCCATGAGCGGCCGCCGCTACCTCACCCCCAACGGGTGATGGGCCTGACCCGCGCTCCGGCAAGCCCGGGATCTCCGGCCGTCCATGAACTGGCCGATGCGCAGCCTGACTAGCCGACCCATGACCGCCGAACGCAGGCCCGCGCGGACTGCAGCGGGCCGACATCGCCAGCATGCCCTGCAATGCAAAGCAGGCCCAGAATGATCCATCGGTGCGCCCGGCCAATCAGGAAGCCTCATCGGCTCTTCCATCCAGAACGGCGGATCTCGCGCGACGGTCGCGACCAGCAGATGTCACCATACGTAACTGCCCTTCCGCTAAGCCAGCGACCTTATCGCCGGATATTTGCGCCTTTTCGCTGTCAGGCGTTAGCGCCGCGCCGGGCACAGATCAGCCTGATCTGGCGCGTTAACGATCTTTAATGGCGGGGGTTACGGGTTCGGCTGACGCCACATCTCCTGCGGTATCTCAGTGGCATGAGGTATCCCGATGGTGGCGGGCTGGACGCCGGTGAGCGGGCCCGTCGTGAGCAGGTGCGGCTGGAGGCCGCGCGGTTAATCGCAGTCCGGGGCCAGCGACCGGGAGGTGGCCCGGCATTTCCGGGTGTCGCGGATGTCGGTGAACCGGTGGCGGCGGGCGCTGGCTGCTGGCGGCCGGGCGGCGCTGGCGTCGCGGGGCGCGGGCGGGGCGAAGTGCAAGTTCACCTCGTTCCAGGTGCGTGAGCTGGAGACGGTGCTGGACGCCGGCCCGGCCGCATCGGGCTGGGATGAGGATCAGTGCTGGACGCTGGCGCGGATCACCGAAGTGATCCGCGGCCGGTTCAAGGTGGACTACACGCTGGCCGGGGCGGACCTGCTGCTGCACCGGATCGGCTGGAGCGTGCAGGTCCCCGCCCGCCAGGCCGCCGAGCGGGACGAGGCGCGGATCACCGCGTGGCGGGAGGAGACGTGGCCGGTGGTAAAAAACAGCGGCGGACCTGGGCGCCTGGCTGATCTTCGAGGACGAATCAGGCCAGGGGTTAAGGCCGCCGAAGGGCCGTACCTGGGGCCGGCGCGGCCAGCACTCCGGTGGTGACGGTGACCGGCGGGCACAACACGCGCGTGTCCCTGGCGGCGCTGATCGCCGTCAAGCCCGGGATGCCGGCCCCGGCTGATCTACCGGGTCCACCGCAGCCGCCCCGGCGGCAAGGACCGGCGCAAAGGCTTCACCGAGACCGATTATGCCCGGCTCCTGGACGCCGCCCACCAGCAGCTCGGCGGCCCGCTGGTGGTCATCTGGGACAACCTGAACACCCACGTCAGTGCCGCCATGACCGAACTGATCGCGGCCCGGGCCTGGCTGACCGTCGTCCAGCTGCCGCCGTACGCCCACGAGCTGAACCCGGTGGAACTGGTCTGGTCACACCTCAAACGATCGCTGGCCAACCTGGCCAAACGCAACATCGCCCAGCTCACCGCGCTGGTCAGGACACGGCTCAAGCGGATGCAGTACCGGCCCAGCCTCCTCGACGGATTCCTGGCCAGCACCCCCTACCTCACGCGGAACATCCTAAGATCGTTAGGGCCTGCGGTCGCCGCTTGGCCTGTTTGATCGTCACCGCGTCAGCAGGGGCGTGGGGCGTCACTGGGGTCACCGCCGCCGATCATGTGGAAGCTAACTCTGGGTGGCTTCAGCCAGTTGCCCGGGTCCGGCTGTCCCAGCGGTCATAGTAGGGGCGGACGCGGAAGGCCTTGGCCAGCGCCCACAGCGGCGGGAGCATGAGGTTCTGCGCCCAGACGGGCGGTGAGGTGATCCGGCTTTCGTGCCGGAAGTACCAGAAGGTGGCGCCGAGCTGGAGCGGGTTGCGCGGCGCCCCTCTGGGCGTGGTCTTGCCGTCGGCGACCAGGCCGGCGAGGGCCTCGTGCCACTCCTTGGTGCGCAGCGCCGGGCGCAGCTCGACGATGCCCTCGATCTCGGCTGGTCCGGGGTTTCCCTCAGAATGCGGGACGCCGGCGGGCACGACGACCGTTTCGCCCGCTCCGGCCACGAGCTCCTCACCGGCCAGGGTGAAGCGGGCTTGGCCGGCCAGGATGGTGAAGCGTTCTTCCTGGTGGGGGTGGACGTGCTCGGTGAGCACGCCGCCGGGCACGCTACGCCAGCTGAAGCGGACCAGCTGCCCGTGGTTGTCTTCGGCGGTGGCGGTGTAGGTGATCCACTCGCCGGTGGCGGGGTTGAAGAAGGGCCGGAAGCCGGTCGCGGGGCTGTCAGCCGGGGGCATGATCATCGGGCCTTGGTGCTGAGCCGGGCCGGGCAGGCGGGCGGGCCGCAGGCTCGCGAGGTCGTGGAAGCCGGCCGCCGCGGTGCCCAGCAGGTGATCAATGGAGTTGTCGTGGCGTTTCCCGCCTCCGATTTAGTGGTCATGGCGTGCTGGTCCGGGTCCGGTACCAGGCCACGGTCGCGGCGATGGCGGCGGCCAGCGGGGTGCCGGCCGCCCCGAACACCGACTCGTACTTGCTGGTGTCCAGGACGAAGGGCTGGTCGAACTGGTAGGACATCTCGGCCAGTTCCCGTATCGTCGGGTTGACCAGCCCCAGGGCGCGCAGGGCCAGCTTGGGTACCGACCGGACGGCGACGGGATGCCCGACCTGGCCGGCCACCAGGTCCAGCAGTGCCCGGGTGGTGACGGTCGGCGGGCCGGGCAGGTGCCACACCTGGCCGGCCGCGCGGGCGTCGGTGCCCAGGGTGGCCAGGCCGGTGGCGATGTCGGGGACGTAGCTGTAGGTGTGGGGCAGGGCGGGGTTGCCGATGAAGTCGGCGCGGCGGCCGGCCAGGGCGTTGCCGAAGACCCGCTCGCCCAGCGTGGAGCCCTGGGCGACGCCGGGGCCGAAGAAGTCCGAGGCCCGGCCGATGGCGATGCGGACCCGGCCCGCCGCGGCGGCGGCCAGCAGCTCGGCGGTCATCGCCGCCCGGGCCCGGCCCTTGACGGTGGTGGCGGCCAGCGGCAGGTCCTCGGTCATCGGCCTGCCCCCGGTCGGGCCGTAGCCGTACAGGTTCTCCAGGCTCACCAGCAGCGCGCCGGTGCGTTCGGCGGCGGCCAGCACGCCCCGCTGCAGCGGCGGGAACCGTTCCGGCCACTGGGTATACGGGGCGTTCAGGCACTGGTAGATGACCGCCGCGCCCTTGGCCGCGTCGGCGGCCGCTTCGGGGTCAGCGGCATCGGCGGCCCGCCAGTCCACGCCGGCCAGAGCGGGCGGCCGGTGCCTGGACACCGCCCGGACGGCGACACCCAGCCCGGCCAGGTGCGCGGCCAGGGCGCTGCCGACCTGGCCGGTCCCGAACACGACGTGCATTCGATCCTCACTCATGACCGGGTCCTCTCGCTGGCCCTCGAGCGGCCCGGCGGCCGGCGACGGCCGGGTCTCGATGTCTATGTCCCATACTGCGCTAGTTAGTTCCAAGGATCTAGCAATAGATTTCTAGAATAAGGCGACACTTATTTCTTGTGCCGGAGTGGAGCTTCCTCAGCCATGCCCCGGGCCTCGCCTGAAGGCCTTCCCCGGGGGCAACAGGAGGGAGGGCTCGCTACCCCCGGCGACCGTGAAGGTATGGCGGGGGCCCGTCACTGGTCCGGGCCGTCCGGCACCCGGCCGGGTGGTGTGCCGGCGAGCAGGGCCAGGACTTCGCCGATGGCGGGTTCCCCGGGGCCGGCCCCGGGCAGCGGCAGGTGGGCCTGGATCTGGTAGCGGGTTACGCCGGCCGTCTTTCCGCCTGACGAGGTAGCCGGCGCCGGCGAGATCGCTGACGATGCCGTGGGCGCTGCGTTCGGTGATGCCCAGGCTGGCCGCGATGTCGCGCAGCCGCACGCCGGTTCGCGGGCGATGCACAGCAGCACCCGGGGGTGGCTGGTCAGGAAACTCCAGCTCACCATGCAGATAGAATACCACTAATTCCGGAAATTTATTGCTAGTTTCATAGTTCAGCTCTAGGCTGGGGCCAGGCACCGGGGATCAGCCGCCGACGGCGGCCAGCTACCCCGGGGCCACCGCAGGAGATGGTCCACATGACAGACGCGAACGGAAACAAGGTCCTGGTGCGCAGCCGGGACGGCCGGATGCTAGCCGGGGTGTGCGCGGGACTCGCCGGCTACTTTGGCGTCGACGTGACCCTGGTCCGGGTGATCTGGGCCGTCGTCTCCGTCCTCACCAGCGGCCTAGGCGTCCTGGCCTACCTGGCCGCGTGGGCCATCATCCCCGACGAAGGCCAGGAGAGCCCGATCGACGAGAACATCGTCAGCGACAAGCAGGACGCCCGGTCAGGCTGACGGGCACATGACCGGCTTTCCAGACCATCTTCAACCCGCCACCGGCCGGCGCCGGCCGCGCGGGCGGCGAGGAATCCGCCGAAGCTGGTCCCCATCAGGGCCAGGCGTTCGCTGTCCACCTCGGGGCGCTTGATGGCGTAGTCGGCGGCCGCGCTGACGACTGTGTCCCAGTCCGCGCGGAAGGTCAGGTGCTGGTCGCGCAGCACCGCGCCCTGTCCGGGCCCGTCGAAGGTCAGGCAGTTGTAGCCGCGGTGCACCGCGCCAGCCGCGGCGGCGAAGTAGGCCTCCTCCAGAACCGAGTCGTATCCGCCGTGGTAGATCAGCGTCGGGCGGGGTTCGCCAGAGTTGTCCGGGCGGAACAGGTACCCCGGAAGCAATGTCCCCTCGAACGGGATCGCCACCTGCTCGGCGGGGTGGTCCAGCAGCGCGGCGGCGGTCGCGAAGGTTCCGCGCACTCGCTCGGCTCAGCAGCGCGACTCTCGGCGGTCGCAGGCAGGGTCGTCGCGCACGTAGAAGTCGGCTCGCCGCGGTAATATCCGCTCGCCCGCAGCAGGCATCCCGGCACTGAGCCGTGGGCAGGCGATCTCCCAGCGACGCTCGTGCCACGCGTACAGCCGCTCGGCGCAGTGCCTTCCACGCTGCTGGGCTATCAGCGCCATCGTCCCATCATGCCGTTCGCGGTCACCAGACCTCGCCAGGTCAGCGCCGCCGTGTTCGCGTACCATCGGCGGCCAGCGCCTCAAGCGAAAACGCTCGTTCTCGAACAGGAACTTCATTGCCGTCTCCTCACCCTGGGCGGTCAGGTTGCTGCCAGCCCAGTCCGGACAGCATCGAAGATGCCACGTCGGCAAGATGACGGCACCACGCCAGGTCAGCTCGAACGCGCTCCATGCGCGCCCGCGAGGAATCCGCCGAAGCTGAGTCTCAGGGCCAGGCGTTCGCTGTCCACCTCGGGGCGCTTGATGGCGTAGTCGGCGGCCGCGCTGACAACTGTGTCAGTCCGCGCGGAAGGTCAGGTGCTGGTCGCGCAGCACCGCGCCCTGTCCGGGCCCGTCGAAGGTCAGGCAGTTGTAGCCGCGGTGCACCGCGCCAGCCGCGGCGGCGAAGTAGGCCTCCTCCAGAACCGAGTCGTATCCGCCGTGGTAGATCAGCGTCGGGCGGGGTTCGCCAGAGTTGTCCGGGCGGAACAGGTACCCCGGAAGCAACGTCCCCTCGAACGGGATCGCCACCTGCTCGGCGGGGTGGTCCAGCAGCGCGGCGGCGGTCGCGAAGGTTCCGCGCACTCGCTGGCTCAGCAGCGCGACTTCGGGGTCGCGGGCGGGGTCGTCACGCAGGTAGAAGTCGGCCGCGCGGTAATATCCGCTCGCCCGCGCTGGACCAGTCGGGCGATCTGATGCCAGCCGGCGTGATCGGCCTCGGCCTGCGCCAGCGGCCCGGGGATCCCCAGACGCGTGAGCTGGGTCACCCGCCATTGATGCACCAGACCCTCACCGTCGTTGATGGCTTCGTGGCAGGCCTTCACCGATCCTCCCTCCAACCGGGCTTGTCCAGCGAGCATCACGCCGCAGGGATGAGGTGTCGTCGCACGAAGCATGCGATCTCGGCGCCGGCGACACAGAAGGGAACATGCGCCGTTCCCGGCACAGGCGGTGTTCACGGACTTCAACCGACGGTCCGCGCACTACCAGGTGCTCGATCACCGCGAACAGCCTCTGTAATTCACAGATCGGCTACGCGTGCGGGCTCTACCAGAGGTTGGCCGCCCTCACCTGCGGCCTGCTGGCCTGGGCCGCGGCCGTCCCGGCCGCGGTCGCGATGACGCCGACTTGCCGTTCACGGCTGATCAGTTGCGAGAACACTTCGCGCTCGTTCTTGGCCAGCGATTGAGGCCGCGGTGGCGAGAACAGAATGTGACCAACAACCCGTGGCCGATTGATTGCAATCCTCCCTGCCGACTCGGCGCGCAGCCTGAGCTTGGGGGTCTGATGAGGAATGCGCCCAGGTCACGGCGTTATGTATGGCATCGACCGGGTCCGGCGACCTGCTCTGGTATCGCGGATAGGCGGTTGGAGTGGCCTTTGAGGTGGCAGTCGGTGACCGTGGCCGGGTGGCGGCGCGTTGAGCACTTGGCCGGCTGGGACCGCCGGTGCTGGCTGAGGGGTTGGATGCCTGTTGGGGTTGCTGGCCGGGGTGGCTGGTTGCAGACTTGCGTGGTGGGCCCTGATCAGGGGCGAGCGGCTAGCGCGGGTCGGCCGGATGAGGCGGTCATCCGGACTCCGGACCGCCGTGTGCGGGTGTTCGTGAGTTCTACGCTGGGTGAGCTGGCCGAGGAGCGGCGAGCTGTCGCGCGCGCGATCTCGGCGTTGCGGCTGACCCCGGTGATGTTCGAGCTGGGGGCGCGGCCGTACCCGCCGCGGGAGGTGTACCAGCGGTACCTGGCGCAAAGCGATGTGTTCATCGGGCTGTACTGGCAGCGGTACGGGCAGCCCGCCCCGGGCGCGCATGTCTCGGGCCTGGAGGAGGAGTTCGAGCTGTCGGCCGGGCTGCCGCGGCTGCTGTACGTCAAGGCGCCGGCGCCGGACCGCGAGTCCGGGCTGGCCGATCTGCTGGCCCGCATCGAGGATGAGGCCTCGGCTTCCTACCGTCATTTCCGTACTCCCGCCGAGCTGGGCCTGGCTGGTCCGCGATGACCTGGCGGTGCTGCTGAGCGAGCGGTTCACTGCCAGTGGGGCGGCTCGGGCCGCACCCGCACAGCCGCTACCGCCGGGCGGGCCGCGCGGCCCTGGCCGGCTGCCGGCGAGCACGACGTCGCTGATCGGCCGGGAGCGGACCATCGGCGAGGTGGCCAGGCTGCTCGGGCGGCCCGGGGTGCGGCTGGTGACGCTGACCGGGCCGGGCGGAGTCGGCAAGACCCGGCTGGCGGTGGCGGTGGGCGGCCGGCTGCGGGACCGGTTCGGCGCGGGCACCGTGCTGGTGCCGCTGGAGGCCGTCACCGATCCCGGGCTGGTCCTGCCCGCCATCGGCCGGGCGGCGGGCGCCGACCTGGCACGGACGGACTCCCCGTTGCAGGTGCTGGCCGAAACGTTTGGCGACGGCGCCTGGCTGCTGATCCTGGACAACCTGGAGCAGGTGGTCCAGGCCGCTCCCGGCCTGGGCGAGCTGCTGGCCCGCTGCCCGCAGCTGGCGATCTTGGCCACCAGCCGCACGGCGCTAGGATTGCGGGCCGAGCGGGAGTACCCGGTGCCGCCGCTGCCGCTGCCCGCCGGTTCGGGTGCTGCCTCGGTCGCGGAGGTGGCGGCCTCGCCGGCGGTGGCGCTGTTCGTGGACCGGGCCCGCGCGGTGCGGCCCGGGTTTGCGCTGACCGAGGGCAACGCGGCGGCGGTGGCCGAGATCTGCCGGCGGCTGGAGGGGCTGCCGCTGGCCATTGAGCTGGCCGCCGCCCGCACCCGGCTGCTGGACCCGCCCGCGCTGCTGGACCGGCTGGTGGCCTCGCTGGATGCGCTCGGCACCGGCGCGGTGGACCTTCCTGGGCGGCAGCGCACCCTGCGGGCCACGGTGCAATGGAGCGTAGGCCTGCTGGATGATCCCGAGCGGTCGCTGCTGGAGATCGCGGCGGTGTTCGCCGACGGCTGGACCATCCAGGCCGTGGCCCAGGTGGCGGGCCTGGATGAGGGCCGGGCGCTGGAGCTGTCGGAGGCGCTGGCCCGGCACAGCCTGGTCTACCTCGACAGTACCGGGCTCGGGTCCCGGTCGCGGATGCTGGAGACCGTCCGGGAGTTCGTGGCCGAGCGGCTCGCGGCCCGGCCCGACGCCGACCAGGTGGGGCGGCGGCACGCCGGGTACTACCGGGCGCTAGCCGAGCAGGCGGACCGGCCGCTGCGCAGCCCCGGCGAGAGCCAGTGGCTGGAGCGGCTGCAGGCCGAGACGGGCAACCTGGCCGCCGCGGTGCGCTGGTACCTGGCCAGCGACCCTGGGCCACTGCCGCACCTGTTCCGGGCCCTGTGGCTGTTCTGGACGCAGGAGGACCATGAGCGCGAGGCCTGGTCCTGGGTGAAGCAGCTGCTTCCCCCGGCCGGCACGCTGGACCCGCAAGCCCGGGCCGAGCTGGCCTGGGCGGCGACGGTGCTCGCCGACGACGTCGCGGACGACGCGGCGACGCTGGCGGCCCGCCAGCGCCTGGCGCCGCTGCTGGCCGGGATCTCCGACCCCTTCCTGCACGCGGTGGCCCAGCTGGCGATGGCATGGACCTTGCCGATCGCCGGTGACTTTGACGGGGCTCTGCGGGAGGCGGCGATCTCGCTGGAGGAGCTCCGAGGCCAGGATGAGCCCGTCTTCATGGGGATGGCCGCGTTCACCACCGGCTCCCTGGAGATGGCGCTGAGCCGCTACGACGATGCGCTGCCGCACCTGCGTGAGGCGCGTGACCTGGCTGACCGAATCGGCGGTGACTGGCTCGCCGCGGGCCCCCGGGTGCAGCTGGGCATCCTGGCTGTCCTGCGGGGCAGGCTCGATGAGGCCCGGCCGCTGCTGGATGAGGCGCTGGACCTGAGCATGGCGGCCCGCAGCATCCCGTTTGTGACCCTCTGCCTGGCCGGGTACGCCCAGCTGGCCTTCGCGGACGGCGACCCGGACCGGGCGGCGCTGCTGGAAGGCGCAGCTGAGGGCCTGCGCCAGCGGGTCGGCCTACCAGCGTGGCCGAACCTGCGGCGGGTAGAGGGCGAGCTGGTGGCCCGGGTCCGCCACAGGCTAGGCGGCAGCCGGTTCGATCAGGCGTTCTCCGCCGGCTCCGGCCTCACCCAGCGGGAGGCGGTCGCCATCGTCCGGGACCAGCGCCGCACCCCGGCGCCCTGAGCCGCCACGCATAACAGCGCGACGACCGCGGCTTGTAGCCAAGCGCGAAGGCGACCGGTGCCGGCTGTGCGCTATCGCCGTTCGCCACCAGGCCAGCCCGGCACGGCATCGGACACTGAACCTCACCGTCATCACGGCAGCCCCGCCGGGCCATCACGCCCGGGATCAAGGCGCCCAGCTGGCCGGCGAACCGGCCGAATGTTTCCCTTGCCGCACGAGAATCGACTACCTTATGCCCGATGCGGTTACTGGTGAGTCCGCAGCGAAGAGGTCGCCCGGCCGTGAACTCGATAGCCACCCGGCTGCTCACGATCATCCCGCGGGTCACGCTCGAAGAGTTCTACTGGCAGGACTCGCATTACAGCACCGACTCACGGCGCGGTCGTGAGCTGCTATACCTGCTCGCCAATGACGAGTGGATCGGCACCACGACCGAGATACTCGACGTGAGCCGGTCTGATGCGGTGGAGACCACGATCCGGTTCGACCTCGACCTGGACCGGATCACGCATGAGGCGTTCCGCGAGCAGACCGGGCTGATGTGGCTGCCGGTCCTCACGCTCACGCGAGGCAATCCGGACACAGGTCACCAGGAAGATGGCACGCTCACCGTCACCGACGCGCATGGCACCGATCTGTCACCGGTTCCGCAGGCCGATGTCCGGCATCAGGTCGCAGCCGCGCTTGCCGAGATCATCGTGAATTTCGCGTTCGCCCGGTTGCCGGTCTCCGACACACCCGGCGCCTCGGTACAGCGGCCCGCGGCGGGGCGTGATCAACGGCTGCTACTGGCCGCGGCCTTGTTCCGGCTGCTGAGCGAGGATACCGGTGACTCACCAGCCACGACCGGACCCCAGAACGGGCGGTTCGCGACGGCGACGCGGCGGCTGAACGACCTGTTGCTGCCGTGGATCCCCGACCCGCAGTCCGCGCAGTCCCCGCCGTCCCCGCTGGCGGGCATCGCGGCGGACCGGATCACGCAGATCATCGACGCGTTGACCGGCGCGGTCGTTGTAGTGATCGGCGTGGACCGGCCCCACTCTCCCATAGCACTAAACGTCACCGCGCCGCCTAGGCGGCTGTCCTTGACACACAGCTACCCTCGCTGGCTGCGCCGGCTGGGGCCGCTGCGCCTTCTGGCGTTGCTGCAGCCACGAGCGCAGCTCCGGCTTGACCTGCTGCTTCCGTTGGCAGATGCCGACCGCCAGGTCCAGATCCAGCTCCCCGACGAGGTCACCATAGACGCGGAGCGCACTGTCCTGCCGGGACGGGGCCTGTGGATTCGGTCCGGGCCGCTCCCGGCGGTGTCGCAGCTCGACGAGCTGGTCGGGCAGCTCCGAGTCCAGCAACCCCTTGACCACGCGGTCCGGCGGGCGCTCGCGGACCTCGCGCTGGTGAAGGTGGACGCGCTGGCCGAGGCCCTGCGCTGGCATTCTGTGGTGCCGACCAGGGTGCGCTCCGGCAGCCCTGATGACCTGCTCGCCGTGGCCGGCGAGGAGCTCGACGAGGCTACGGATGTAGCCAGATACCGGCTAGCGGCGCTGCGAGAGGCACTTGTCGCTATCACCACCGGAGTCGGCGCTGAGCAAGAGAAAGGCAACATCGACCGACTGTGTTCGATATGGGATGGGTGGGCTCGCCCCGGCGCCGCTCTCAACCCAGGCGACTGGATCACCAGCCCGCTACTGCGGCGCACTGTAACGGGCTCACCCGGTCCCCGGCGGCTCGACAGCCGCGTGGTGCACACAGAAAACGTCAGCCAGCGCGTGACCCCCACGAGCGCGCGGATCAACGTCCCCGTGCACGTGCCGGACGCGAGGTTCGGCTCGGTCGCCCGGTTTTCCGGGCTGATGAGCGCGCTGCTCATGCTGGTGGTGCTCACCTTCTTCGTGGTGCACCGGCTGGCGGCACGTGAGATATCGACGTCGCCGAGCGCAGAGGCATTGGCGAGCGCGCTCACCTTGTTCTCGGTCATCCAGTTCGGCCGGATTGAGGTACCTGACCGGTCGACGCTGCGCGGATGCTTGTCCTTCGCGGGCACAGCCTTGATCGTGGCGTCGCTGCTGCCCACTATCGTCTTGGCCATCCTGTTCGCATTCACGGTGACCGGCTGGACGCCGATCGTCGCGACCGTGGTCTTGTTCGTCTTGCAGACCTGGTTCGTGATCACGCTGACATGGGGACCCATCGCGCCAGGGGCGGGCGCCAACGCCCGTCCGGTGCGCCTATTACGCACCGAGGAGGGTCTGGGATATGCGCGAGCAGGCGTGCTGCATGCCGAGTGGTGGCGGTCCACCACGGGCAGCGCGCTTGTCACCGGCCGCGAAGCACACGCCTACGTCATCTGGGAGCACCCCGACCGGCCCACCGAACAACCGCTGGAGCCGTCCTTGCACCGGCTGCTCGGAACGGCCATCCACAGCCGGGGGCAACTTGGCCGGGCAGCGGCGTTCACCGCGCGATTGCGGGCGAGGCGGACGGAACTTAAATCCTTCGAGTCTGCAGAGCCAGCACGACTCTCCCCCAACCGGGCGGTGATCGAGGAGGCGGAGGAGGCCGAGGCCGCGGTCACCGAGCCGGCGCTTGCCCAGTGGCCGCCGAACCTGCTCGCACTGCTCCGGTCGGGCACCGCACAGGCGGCACTCACATTCCTGGTGTTCCGCGAGCCGCCACGAGACTGGCCTCCGCCGGGCGGCGTTCCGATCCCGATCGACCCGCACCGGTTGCCGGCCACCGACGAAAGCCGCGCCCCAGTCGACGTCTGGGTGGGAGTGCCGCTGGCGTTCACGGCACTTCGGGAACACGCGCTGCTCGCCACGTTGCACTGCGCGGCCACTGCCGGGCTGTTCCTGCATGACACGCAGCTTCCCGCCCCACCCCCAGCAGCTGAGGGACCATCACGTCAATGCGCATGGTCCCGGTTCCGCTTTGGGCTACTGGATGAGGAGATCAGGCTGCTCGGCCCTTTCCTACGCGAGCTCCGCTCCCGTCTGGCCTCTGACAGCTCCGCGTTGCGGGTGCTGGTGCGTACCAGCTCGCAAGGTTCGCTGCACGAACTCCCGGTCGGCGGCTCGCCCCCGGTTGCGGGCAGCGGGCGGCTGGTGCTTGCCAACGAACTGGACGTGGTTTCTATGACGGATCACTCCGGCGGGTCGTGGCGGGTGCTCGCCATCTGCGCCGGCGCCCACGCAGGGCTGGAGCACGCGATTCTCGACGCGATCGCGGACTGGGCGCCGGGCCTCCGGCTCGCAGCAATCTCGCACGCGCTGCTGCACGGAACGACGGTGCTGCTGATGCTGTGCCATCAGACCGTCTCTCACGACAATCTTCGCGTCGCGGACATGCTCGCCAAAAAGCTGCCTGGCGCGGGTGTGACCGTCGCGGTCGACGAATGGCAGACCACCGCACAGCTCGGCAAGATCGGGCCCGATCCACTGCTGCGGGTCCGCGTGAGATCCCAGGACCGACCGGGCGTGCTGCTCGACGTGCTCAACGCCCTGCGGCCCGCGCTGCGTACCGCCTTGCCCCAGAACGGTGACCCGTACGGAGGCGTCTGGCACGCGCTGCTGACCGTCGCCTCTGGCCGTGCAGCCACTGCGAGGATCAGCGTCCGACTGAAAGTCGGAGAGGAGCAGGTCCGTGACTGGGACGACGCGGAGTTCGGGGCGATCGAACGGGACGTACGGTCACATGCGCTGCGCGCAACCGCGGTTCGTCAGGCGTCAGGTGTCGTCGATGCTGAGGAATACGGAGCTCCGGAGAACACCGTGATCACCGTCAGCCTCATCCGGTCCTTACGGGCGGTAGATGCCAATAGCGGCATGGCTGGCGGCGGAGCTGTGGAGCGGACTAAGCCACCAGTATCTCGCCGACCGGACAGACCCGGCCCTCTCCCAACGAAGCGGCTACCGGACTCTTCTCAAGCTAGTGCTCACCTTCTGGTCATTCGATGAGCGCGAGTGCGTCAAGACGAGACTACGGACACCGGTTAGTGCGCAGATCCGCGGGTCTCCACTCGCAAACCCACAGCTCACAAACCTGCGCCTCAGCGAACCCCCGGTCGGCGACAAAAGTCAGGTCACATATCAGGCATGGCACTAATTGGAGCTAATGAAACTAGCGAAAGGGCAGCGCTGGCGTCACGCGGCGGAACCTAACGGCGCCCTCCGTGTAACGCTCGCTCATCAGGCATGAGCGCGCGTCGCGGTCGCGTCAACGAGCCATCCCCCGACACCAGATCGACCGGATCTGCGCGCCGCATCTGATAAGCGCCGCGGATACCGCGGCCACACAGATCGACGGCGGCTCCGCGCGCGTTCGCCTTAACCTTGGCCGTCACTCAGCGTGATGGATTCGGTCAAATGTGACGATGG
The DNA here is from genome assembly GCA_963775825.1 of uncultured Actinomycetes bacterium. Taxonomy (GTDB): domain Bacteria; phylum Actinomycetota; class Actinomycetes; order Streptosporangiales; family Streptosporangiaceae; genus Bog-532. Next base: position 302,919 of record CAVZKY010000043.1, on the reverse strand, counting down.
CATGATCCCTTCGCGCAGCGGTACCTGAGATAGGCGGCGGCTGACGGGCTCTCCGCAGCCTCGTGTCGCAGCCAGCGCCCTGACCGCGCGATTTGCCGGCTGCGCTGGCCCGCCGGTGATGACGCACAGCGCTGGGTGCCGTTGCCGCGATGCAGGCGCAAGCGATAATGCCTGGGTGACCACGACAGCTGCGGATGCGGTGCGCCGGATCGGGATCAGGCTTGCTGCGCTTGCGCAGGACGGGCTGACGTACGCCGCTGGCGACTATGACCTGGACCGGTATCAGCAGGTGAGCCGGCTGGCGGCCGAGTTGCTCTCGGTGCTCAGCGGCCGGCCGGCTGACGAGTTCGCTGCCGAGTTCGGCCGTGACACCGGCTACGCCACGCCGAAGGTCGACGTACGTGGCGCGATCTTCGACGATCAGGAACGCGTGCTGCTGATGCGCGAGAAGGCCGACGGCCGGTGGTCGCTGCCGGGTGGCTGGGCCGATCCCGGGGACGCGCCCTCGGCCGCGGTCACCCGGGAGATTCTCGAGGAAACCGGGCATCACAGCTCAGCGGTGAAGTTGATCGCCTGCTGGGACCGTGAGCTCCAGCACAATCCGCCGCCCCTCCCGGTCCACGTCTACAAGCTGTTTTTCCTCTGCCGCCGCGAGGGCACCGTGCAGCCGCCAGCGGCGCTGGAGACTCTGGAAGTCGGCTGGTTTAACGTCCATGCGCTGCCGCCACTGTCCCTCGGCCGCGTTAATCACCGCCAGCTCGAACGGGCACTGGCACACCATCGTGATCCTGCGCTGCCAACCGAGTTCGACTAGCGGAGATGCACGTGGGCTAGCAGACGCAGATCAGGGATCTACACGTCGCAATGTCCTTGGCCTTCCCGCAGATATCATCCAGATCCGGATGGCTAGCGTCATGATCGACATCGAGCCGAGGTTCGCGCAGGCGGATACGGATCGTCAACCGGCAGGCAGGTGCGCTACAGAACGTGACGTCCGCGCAGGCCTGACCTTTGTGCTGCACCGGTCTACTGCGTCGGGGCTGGGGCCGATGCGTCGGTCTGCCAGAGCCCGAACTCGTTCCCGTGCGGGTCCTTGCAGGCCGAGAACCAGCCCATGGCCGGAACCGGCATCGGCTCGGCTGCCTCCCCGCCGAGCTCCGTCACACGCGCGGCGCCTGCCTTGATGTCGTCGACCGCGAAGTATGGCCGCGTACCGCGCTTGCCCGGCTCCATGTTCGTGATCGCCGCGCCCTGCTCCCCGCCAATCTGCGTCGTGAGGTACTCGAACGGGCCGGGGTTCGCCTGGAACTGCCACCCGAACAAAGAGCCCCAGAACTCCTGACTCCGCTTCGTGTCGTCCGCCGGGATCTCGATATGCACGATCTCACCTGGCATCGCTGCCTCCTCGTGTCGTCGGTCACGGCGATGCCGCCGTCAGGCCTTACACCGCCCGGGTCGCGCGGAAACTCACGGTTGCTGCCCGGACGCCGGGCCACCCGGCTATTTTCGCGCACATGATCGGATATTTCGAGCACGGTCACGGGGCATTTCCCGGCCAGCCCGCAGCCGGGCAGGGTAAGGAGCGAGATCCAGCGAGTTCATCGCCTCCTGCGGAGTACCGGCAGCGCCGCGAAGTAGGACCCGGTTAGGGCGATACCGCCGACGCCGATATCGACCAAGATCCGGCCCTGCCTGGCCCAGTAGACGTGCCTCAGGTCGAGCAGCAGGGCGAACTTATCCACGATGAGCGCTAGGCCGCTGCCGTAGCTGACCGCGGCCGCGGGGTGACGGCGGTGCCGTTCCTCGCCGCGGACGGCGACCACGCCGACGCCGGACGGCACGCCGATTCCCCACATGTAGTGATGCAGATGCTCGCCGCCGATGCTGATGTTGCGGCCCGGTCCCTTGCCAGCCCGGATGCTGCAGGTGAGCCCGCGCAGCCGGCAAAGGTAATGGTGAAGGCCAGCCAGCTGACCAGGGCGGACCGTGGTCCGGAGCCGAGCTCCCAGGCGGCCTGCACGCCGGCGGTGAGCGCGCGCCGCTGACAGCGGGACATGCCGGCCCGGCCGGGACTGCCCGCACTGCTGCGGTTAGCACCCGTCGGAGGGTGCCCATGGGCCGGTGCCCGACTGGGCGTATGCCTGCTGGAATGCCGCGTTCTGCACGCTGACGGGCGCGTCTTCCGGCAGCCCGGAGTACCCCAGGCTCTGCCAGGTGCTGGGCAGGAACTGGTAGAGGCCGCCCGCACCGGAGGCCGGGTTGACGGCCTGGGCGTTTCCGCCGGACTCGCGGGCGATCACGCACGCCTGGAAGCCGCCCGGCGCCACGCTGGAGGTGCCCGCGGGTGAGGTCGCCGCGGCCGGCGCTGGCGCTGGCCCCGTGGTTGCGGCCACCGCCATGGTGGGCGCGCTCGCCGGCGGGCCGGCGCCGGTATGGGGATGGCGGCCCGGGCGGCCCGGTCCAGCCATGCCTGGCGCGGGTGCCAGGTGCTCAGCGCTAGCCGCTGGCCGGCCGCGATGACGTCGGGGTTGGGCACCGCGTGCCGGTTGATCCACCACAGGGCGGGCCAGTCGGCCGCGCTGCCGTACTCGTGGCGGGCGATGCTGGACAAGGTGTCGCCCGGCCGGGCGATATAGTGCGCCGGGGCCGGGGGCGCCGCCGCTGGGTGCAGTGAAACCGTCGCCACGATCAGCGACTTCGCCAGTGCGGTAACTGCCATACTGAACATGTCGGGGTTGCTCCTAAGGTTGGTCCGACACAAGGTCCCGGCTGGGTGCTGCGAACACCTGGCCGGGACCGCCTTGGCTAGCAGGCGATGCGCGTGACGGTCATCTCCCGCCCACCTGGGGGGAGGGTGTAACGCGGTATCACGGCTTTCTCCCTTGACTCATGCTCACCTGTAGCCCTTTGGCCTGCCAAGGGTAACGCCCTGTGGATAGGTATGTGGATAATTTGGGTAAATACGCTGCTCAGCCCCCTGTGTATATGTGGACGAGCGGGGCTGTGGACATGTGGATAACCGTGGCGGCGCAAAGCCCCCGCCAGGTCCCCGGGCTGTCCCTGACCCCGCCCGATGATCATCCGGCCGCCGGAATGCGCCGGTCCCGGCGACCCAGCGCCGCCCGGTCACGCTCTGCCGGTAAGCGGAACGGAGCCCGCCACTGGCCAAGACCGGACAGGACGTCCTCAGACGCGCCCTATCCGGGCTGTGCGAATGAGCCCCGGCCCGGGCCCGCCGCGAAGCCGGGGCTGCGCGGAGCCGGGGTACCGCCAACTGCCGGACCGGTCACCGGGGAGCCGCACGGCGCCGCCGACGCTCTCCGGGAAACTTAGCGGCAAGCAACTACGAGCGCAGAACATCCCGATCTGGGCGCTCGCCGCTCCGCTCAGCCACGATGCCGCAGCCGTTAAGATCGGCGGTTACTTGTGCGCATCGGTCCTGCCGGATCACGGTCTTTGTTCTTCCGGGCGATCGGGCGGGCCCGGCGGTTCGGGGGCGTCGCACGCAGCATCGCAGAAGGGCTGGCGGGCGCTGCGAGTGCACCGGCACAGCGCCGCCCGGGTATCGGTCACCCAGCCGCCGGCTGCCTGTATCCGCAGATCACCGCGGAGGAGGAAAGGACCGCCCTCGACGGCGCGGACAGTGGCCGGGACATCGGGCTGCTCACCGGCAATACCAGGTGCCTGGTAGTGCAGGGCCCCGGACGGGCAGCGGCCGATGACCTCGGCGACCAGCGCCGCGCTCGTGGCGCCCGGGGCGATCCAGGGCCGCTGCTTGCCATTGAATACCTCGGGAAGCCCGCGCAGGCACTCGGCGAAATGCCGGCATCGCTGCGCGTCGAAGTACACGGTGATCTCGCTGCCCTGGAACGCCTTCCCCGGCCATGGCCCGGCTGACGGCGATCCCGGCTCGGCATCAGATGCTGACATGGGATCAGGCTAAGCTACGGCCCCGGTCCTGGGCAGCCCCGGCAACTGTGTGTCAGGCGCGCCAGGCCCTGCACGGCGCTCGCGTTGGGGGCACCACGATCATTCCCGGATCCGGTACTCAGGGAGATCAGGATCCGTCCGGCTGTGGGGTACTCAGTGGTGTGGTCAGTTACGCCTGATCGCGGCTAGCCAGGCCTGGGCCTGCGTCGTGCCATCCATCGGGTTGATATCGAAGGCGTCGGCGGTGATCGACTCGACGGCCCAGCCGTCGCTGAACGCCGCGCGCAACTCGTCCGCGCGGATGCGGCGCGGGCCCCAGGTCCCTGGCTGCCGATCGCTGAAGCACATGAGGTAGCAAGCGCCGGCTGGTCTCAGCACAGCCGCGAGGCTGGCGACGTACCGGGCCCGGTCGTCGTCGCCGAATACGTGGAAGACCCCGCTGTCGATCACGGTGTCGAGACTGCGGCCGAGACGGCCGAGGCCGAGTGCGTCTGCGACTTCGAACCGCGCGGTCAGCCCGCGCTCGGACGCTTTCGCCCGCGCCCGCGCGATCGCGGCCGGCGCGACGTCGATGCCGGTGACGTCGGCGCCACGACTGGCTGCGAGCAGCGCGTTCTCGCCGGTGCCGCAGCCAGCGTCGAGAAGGCGCCCGGTCAGGCGGCCCTCGTCGGCGAGCCGGACAAAAGCCGGCTGCGGCCTGCCGATGTCCCACGGGGCCGGCGCGTCGGCCGTGTAGCTGGCGTCCCACTCTGGGTGCGCCTGTTCCGTCATCAGTCAGTGCCTCCGCAGAATCGTGGTCCCGGGCCCAGTCTCTCGCGCCGCAGCCGTGCGTTCGCGGCAGCCGGGCCGCGCGGCTGCAGCCCGGCCGCCCAGTTACTTCGGACTCCACGGCCGGTAGTACGGACTGGGCGGCTCCGCGTGGGTAGCCGTCTGCGGCGCTAGGCCCCAGCAGATCGCTCGGCGGCACGGACCGGGCCCGGCCGAGCGCCCTCTGGTAGGTAAGGTGCTGCACTCGTGCAACATTCGGTCGCCAGGCGTAACATTCCGTGACCTTGCGGTTTGGGTGTACGGCGTGGCCGCCGCCGATTTTCAGGCAGCCTCTTTATACCATTGAGATGGGCCGGCACAGACGTTGAAGCCATCGAGGCCCAGCGCCAGGACCGGGGCGAGGGGAAAGGGCATCATGGCTTCTTTTGCAGGCTTGCCACCACATGCAGCGGATTGGCGTTGGTGGGGATCGGGCCAGCTGCCACGCTGACGGGGCCGTAGACGTCGATTCTGCCGTCGTAGGTGGGCGCGAACACCTTTCCATTGGCGATAACAGGCGGGCAGAACTTGCAATGATCGAAGGTGTTACCGGGGATGTGGGTGCTGTCCCAGAGCAGCTTCAGCCGTGGCGACCCGTCCGCATTGGGCACCGGATCGAGCTTTTCCGCGTCGTAGGCGCGCAAGATCCCCGGTACGACGAAACTGTTTGCATCGCCTGAGATAGGCGCGAGCGCCCAGATGATCCCGGTGTTTGGCTGGCCGTCGTTTGAAGAGAGGGCCAGCATACCCCCGGGCATTCCGCCTCTGCCGCCCGCACCCGCCGACGCGGTTTCGGCGCTCTTGGCGAAAAAGGTCACTTTACCCGACGGGTCCACTGTCCACGCTCGCAGGTGCTCGTTCTCCCCCCAGCAAAACAGCATCGGGCCATGCGTCGGGCTCTGCCAGAACACTGAGCCGCCATGCAGGTGATGTGTCTTCCCGTCGTACAGGTGGTCCAGGTTGTGCACCAACGACGCGTCGATGCCGAAGCCGGGGAAGTAGGTATAGAAAATCGGCGGCTCCTTGAGCACGGCAAAGTTGCTGCCCTGGCCGAACCCGGCCGTGTCCTGGCCGAGCACGTAGAGCACGCCGTCCTTGCCGGCGCCGGCGACCAGGCCCAGGCCGGGGATAACGAGCGGCCCCGCCGATCCGAGGTCGTAGTCCTGGAAGTCATCGTCGCCGTTGGGGTTGCGGTCGGAGTCGTGAAAGGGCGTGAACCAGGCGACGGCGCCGAGGCTTCCGCCGCGTTGGCGGCGGCCGGCGGCGTGTAGTGCAGCTTGACGATGCTCTGCGGCAGGTCCCCGGCCGGCGGTGCCACCTCGACCCCGTAGTTGCCGGTCATGACGTACAGGTCGCCCGCATCGTCCGCGGCGATACCGCCACCGCCTTGCCAGATCCCGCAACCGTTCCCGTGCGGCGTGGTACACCACGCGGCGGTCTGCCGGAATGCGTCCACGTCGAAGGCGATGATCCAGCCGTGCGTCCCCGGGTCATCCGGGTTCTCATGCGTCGTCGCAAAAGCGGCGAAGAGGGTCTTGTTTGCCGCGCCGCCCGCGCCGCCCGCGGCGGGCGTTGTCGTGAGCAGAAGTGCGGCTCGCTGTTTGTTGCGCGAGGGCGCGAAGAGCACGCCGGGAGCGCCTTGTGCCGCGGCGTCCGCCGCGATCGTTATTGGCTGCTGACGCGGCTGTCCCGTGGTGATGTCCAGTGCGTGGACCTGAAATTGCGCCTTGGCGACACTTCCGTTCTGGCTTGTCCAGCAGACGATGTACATCGTGCTGGTTGCGAGATCGATCACTGGCGTGCTGAGGATGCCCCAATGAACGTTAATGTTATGGAGGTCAATGTGGTCAGCCGGGGTCGGTGAAATCGGTGTTCCCAGATTTGCGGGCTTAGGCCAGACCGCTTGACCGGTGTCGGCATCGAAGGCCCACACGTTGTTCGCCATTGTGCAGACGTAGACAATATCGCGAGGTGCCTGACCGCCGATCTGGACGCCGGAAGCAAACAAAGGCTGCGCCTCAATACGGGGATCGTCGTTCACATCGAGGCTGAAGTGCTTGACGAGCAGATTGCTGCCAACCAGCGCCGGTGTGAGAACGGTCTCCGCCGTGTTAGCCCCGGTGCGAGCGTTCGTATATGACCGCGTGAGTGCATTCATCTCTGCCCCGCTTCACGTGCGCCCAAGAGAGTTGCTTACCGCCCAGCAGATAGTGGCGTGGCCTCCGCAATGTGCACAGTAACGGTGAACTGTCCCGACGGTCAAGCGCAGGCACCCCGAGTCCGCTCTCTCAGGTTCGGCAGCCGCAAGACCGTCACGAGGTCGTCGCCACGGCGGCGAGAATGGCCAGAGTCGTCGCCAGCGCGGGGGGCGAGAATGGCTCTTGTTCGGCCGTTCACAGAACGGCTACGTAGCCTATTACGGCAGCCGCCATTTGGTGGCTGACCAGGGTAATTACAGTTTGCGCGAGTCGCGCGCCGGGGGTACCACGCGCACTCAGGCCGGTCCGCGTCTCGCCTTGTTGGCGCACAGAAGGCAGGCAGGAGCCCCGTTCGGGTGGTTGGGGTGGTACAGACCTCACGCCCTCTTCCCGGCCCGGTCAGTGGCCCGGTCAGGTGCCGGCCTTTCCTTGCCCGGTGATCGCCCTTCCCCCGTCCCACCCGGCACGCCCGAAGCGGTAACCCGGCCAAACCCATAGGGCGCTCCGCGGCATGGGCGGGCGTCTCCTCCGGCGCCAGGCTCTCGTTCTCAGGCCACCGGGATCAATGTGCTGCTCATATAGCGCCCGGCGATGGCGGGAGAGGCATCGCCATCTTTGCCGCAGCGGGATTGCCGGATGGACTGGCTAGCGCCTCGCCGCCCGGCCACAATGGCGCCGGCGTAGCCGAGCAGGCCGCGGTTGACCCGGTTCACGGTGACCCCGAAACGGCGTGCCTCGTCGAGGGTGGCCTCCGCCCGCTCGTCGCCGGCGCTGGCCAGCAGCAAGGGCCACAGGCCCCGGTAGTGCGCGGGCCCCTGCTGCGGCAACGTGTTCAGCAGGGCAACGCCCCGGCCGAGGGCGTCGATGGCACCGGCCCTGTCACCACCGAGTAGTGCCATCATGGCCCGGCCGCCGCCCCAGGCGCTGCCCTCGATCTCCGGGTCGCCGGGGGCTGCCGAGGCGGCGAGCGCAAGAAACCGCTCCATCTCCGCGGGTTGCTGCCGGAGCCCGAAGATCTCGCCGAGGAACACCAGCGCGATCGCCCGGATCTGACCCATGCCCAGCCTTTCGCTGATGGCCAGGGCAGCCCGGGCGTGCCTCGGCGGCATCGAGCGCGAACCGGAAGATGAAGGCAGCAGCAGCTGCAGGTCCAGAACAGCGGCAGTGCTCAGGGCACCAAGGTCGTCCGCGGTCCGGCTCGCCTCGAACAGGCGCCCGGTACCGGCGTGATCGAACATCTCGATCGTGCCCAGCTCATGCAGCGCACGCAGCCGCCAGATCTGAAGATGAGCGGCATCCGCGGTAGCCAACGCCCGCTCGAACGTTTGCCGCGCCGCGTCGAGATCATTGGTGCGCTGGCTTCGCCCCACCAGCTCAAGCGCGTGACAGCAGACCTCCGGGCCTGCATCGCCCGAGGTCAGCACGTTCTCGGCCAGGCGGCGAGCAGCATCGACGTCGTTGCCGGCGAACGCCACCTCGGCCTCAAGGACCGCCGCGCGGGCAGCGAGTGCCGGCTCGGGGTCTGCCGCCAGCAACCCCTTGGCAGCGTCGAGATGCACGCTGGCCGCTGGCCACCTCGTCGCCGCCGCAGCGGCGTGAGCGAGCTGAAGGTGGACCTCGGCGCGCGCGCGGCCGCCGCGGCGCCGCCCTGACCGAGCTGGGCGATAAGGCGATCACCGACTGCCATTGCTTCATCGACCCGTCCCGCCAGCGCCAGCGCCTCGACCAGTCTCGCCTCGGCGGGGGCGCGCCGGTCACTATCGTCGAGCAGCCCTACGGCACGCCGGAGCGTGTCGACAGCGGTTGCGAGCCCCCTCGCTGGAGTGACGCGCTGCCAGAGGAGGTCAGCAGGACACCAGCCCGGTCGCGGTCACCGCACTGGGCGGCCAGGTCCGCGGCCACATCGCGCCATGAGCCGCGCAGATCCGGGTGAGCCGCCTCGACGGCCGCGAGCGCGCCGCCGGCGAGCACGGCCCGTGTGGGTGGCAGCAGCTGTCCCACCACGGCATCCCGTGTCAGCGCGTGGCGGAAACGGAACTCCTCACCCCCGACCGTGAGCAGCTGACAGCCGACGCCGCGTTCCAGAGCGACAGTTACCACGCTGGCGGCCAGCCCCGTCGCCGCAGGCAGCAGCCGCCAGTCGAAGGCGGCCAAACACGGCAGCCAGCTGCAGCACCCGCCGCTCATCCTCGCCCAGGCCGGCCAGGCGGACCCGGACCATGTCCGCGAACGAGCTGGGCACCCCGGGTGACGCCAGCACCTCCTCAACAAGGAAGGGCACCCCCTCGGCCGCGTGCTGCACACGGGCGACGACGCCGGCGCCCGCCCCGGGCATGCATGCCCGCACCATGACGGCGACATGCTCCTCGTCCAGCCGGCCAAGCGACACGTGAGTCGCACTGCGGCGCCCGTGCACGCGGCGCATCAGGTCCAGCGCAGCAGATGGCTGCTCGCTCCGGCACGTCGCCACGCACAGCAGCGGCTCGCACCAGATGTTGTCGCCGAGATACTCGATGACCGCAAGGGTGTCCGGATCGGCCCAATGCAGATCCTCGAGCACCACGACCAGCGCGCCGGGCCGGGCCAGCCGCCGCAGCAAACGCAGCCTCGCCCCGCACCGCCGGCGTTGTCCATGGCCCCCGCCGCCCAGGCCGGGCCGGCACTATCGCCCCGAGCGCAGGCAGCCACGGCGCAAGGTCCCTGTCATCCGCGACACTACGATCACGCAGCGCCTGGAGCAGCGCCTCAGTCAACGGCCGATACGGGGCACTGGCGCCGCCGGGGACCGCCCGGCCGGCAACCACCCCCACGTCCCGCGCCCTGGCCTCGCTGGCCACCTCGCGAACAAGCCGGGACTTGCCGATGCCCGCCTCGCCAGTCACGAACACCAAGCCGCCCGCGCCATCAGCGGCAGCGCCCAGCGCCGCCCGCAGCACGCCAACCTCCGCCTCTCGCCCCACCACCACCGGGCACAGCACATCGGCCATACCGCGAGTGTGTCCCGTCCCGCGCCCCGGCGCCAAGCCGACCCGCAACGGTGATGGCCGCGACGAGGCGGTCATCCAGCACTCCCGCCTGCCCAACCGAGCCTGCCGGTCAGCCTGCATGGCTGCGGCGTTGGCCTTTATCCCGGCAAGTGTCGCGGCCAGCTGATCGGTGGGACTGAACTGGAGGAACTCCGTGCCGGTTTCGGCGGCAGGTACGTGACCTGGCGGCATGTAGAAGGCATCTCCCGCCCGGTATGTCTCCTCGTGATCGGCGTAGCTGACCGTAATCGTCCCGGCTAGCAGGTAGCCCCAGTGTGGGCACTGGCAGCTGTCGCCGGGAAGGCCCTTGAGCATGGCCGCCAGCGAATGCGCCTGTCGGATCGTGACGAAGTTGGCCGTGTAGCCCTCCAGCTCTCCGCCGCGGTCGACCGCAGGGCCGGAATCCTGAACGTTCGGTGCGGTGTCCTTCGAGAACGCAGGCATGGTGTGCTCCTATTGTTAGCTGCCGGTTCGAGCTTGTACCGGCGACGGTAACTTCGGGCCGGTGCCTAGCGCATGAGGCAGTTGCCCCATCTTCGGCGGCCAGTTAGTCGAAGTCGGGCAGCAGGCCGTTCCGCATTGCGAACAGGCTCGCGGAAGCCCTGCTGGACGCGCCGATCTTGGCGTAGATGTGCTCGATGTGATTGCGCGCCGTCTTCGGCGATATGACCAGGCGGTCGGCGATCTGCCTGCTGGACAGGCCCCGCGCGACCAGGCGCAGGACGTCGACCTCGCGATGGGTGAGATTCGCCGGACGATCTCGCCGGCGCAAGGTTGGGTGACCTGCGGCCGAGAGCACCGCCTCAACCTCGTCGCTGGCTAGCCGGCCTGCTGTGGCCTCGGCGCGAAGCTCGGCGGCAGCATCGCCCCCGGACAGCGCGCTGCGATACGGCCGAGGCTCGCGCATGGCCTGGTATGCGTCAGCGGCACCGAGGATCCGGCCGGGTACCGAGATGGCGTTCCCGGCGAGGCCGCGCGGATATCCCGAGCCATCGAGCCGCTCACGCAGTAGCACCGCGGCCGAGCCGAGTGACGCTAGGCAGCCGGACTGCTGCAGCATCCGTTCGGTCAGGTACGGCTGCAGGCGCACCCGTTCCCGCTCGCCGGCGCCGAGCGGCCCGGACTTATCCCAGATCGAATTCGAGATGCCCAGCCTGCCCAGGCCACTGACCAGCGCGGCCCGGCGCAGCAGTTCTACCTCGCCGTCGTCCAGGCCGAGCGTGGCGCCGGCAATGCTGGCGAGCTTGGCCACCGCGCTGGCGTGGCCGAGCATGTACGGCGACTTCAGGTCCACGAAGTTCGCGACTCCGAGCAGCGCCGCATCGAGTTGCCCGCCGGACAGTGTCATGCTCAGCGCGGGCTCAGCGCCGATCACCGCGTCCCACGTCCGGGCGGTGCCGAGGCCGCCAAGGATCTCGACTGTGTCGGTGCAGATCAGGTTCGCGAGATCGGGGTCGAACTGCGTCCCGCGGCGCTTGCGGGCCATCGCCACCGCGGCGTCCTCGCCCCCGACGCGATGTGCCACCTCCATGTACTCGGCCAGCTGTGCGAGCCGCGACGCTAGCGGTACCGAGTCGCCGCGCAGCTCGCCGGGCCAGCCGCGGCCATCCCAGCGCTCATACGATGCTGCGATCGCGTTCTGTACCTCAGCTGGCAGGCCGAGCTCAGCTGCGAGCGAGCAGGCTATGTTCGCGTGCTGCGCGATCATCCCGTCTAGATCGCGGAAGCCTGACAGCGCGAACTCTAGCCCGATCCGGAACCTGTGCATCGGCGGATGACCCTGGCCGAGGCGCCGAAATGATGCTGCCGCGGCCACCAGGCTTTTCTGGTCGTAGTCGTACTTGTGCGATTTCAGCTCGATGTCGTCGCCGAACCACTTCGCCTGCTCATGCGCATCGGTATGGCAGCCGACGTTGACCAGCAGGGACGTGTAATAAACAGCAGACAGGGCGTCGTCGTCCAGGCCCATCCGCCCTGCCAGCCGCATCGCGATCAGGCACTGACGCAGGACATGCTCCATCGGCTGGCCGAAGCCCAGGTCAATGCCGAGTGAGAGGGCGGCGACGAGTTCGGCGAGCCTGACGGCCGTCGCTGGCTGGGCCATGGCAGCCATTGTCCCGCTACCCGGGCCCGGTGTGATACAGAAGGAGCAGCGCCGCCACCGTGCAGGCCGCCCTGATCTGGCTGTCGGTGATCAGTCCGTCAGTGCGCAGTTGGGCTCAGGCATCAGCAGCAGGCGCGGCAGGGGTATCCCGGCGGGCTCTGGTTTAGCGGCTGGGCCGCATGAGGGCGGCGGCTAGTTCCTGGCGGCTGCGGACGCCGAGTTTGTCGAAGACCGCTCGCAGGTGCTCCTGGATGGTGTACTGGCTGATGGCCAGCTGGCCGGCGATCTGCTTGGTGGAGTATCCCCGCAGTACTAGCGCGACCACCCGGGCCTGGGCGCCGGTCACGCCGTGGCTGGCCAGGATAAGGGACGTCAGTTCGCCGGGCCCGGGCTCCTCGAGGATCAGGACGGTGGACTGCTGGCCGCCGCCGTGCAGCGGTGAGGCGTGGACGGACAGCCAGTCCCCGCGGACGGTGCGCAGCCGCACGGCGGGCGGCGGGTGCTCCCCGGCGTGGCCGGCCGCGGCGAGCAGGGGCAGCGGCAGCTGGCATGAGCTTGGCCAGTCGCTTTCGGGGATCTGCGCCAGCCAGCGCTCGGCGGCGTCGTTCAGGGAGGTGACCGAGCCGGATGCGTCGAGGATGACCACCCCGTGCCCCAGCGCCGGGTGGGGATCCTGGGCTTGCCCGGCCAGCACGGCCCGGCGGAGGCCCTCGGCCACGTGCGGGGCGATCCTGGTGACGATGTCGCGGTCGCGCGGGGAGAATCCGGTGGCCCCGGCCTGCCGGTGCAGGCACATCACTCCCCAGCACGCCTGCCGGGTCCGCAGCGCTACCCGCAGTTCGTCGCCGAGGCCGAGCGGCCGCATGATGGCCGCATGCCGGGCACTGCTGTCCCGGTCGCCGCGGGTGGCCTGATCAAGCGTCCGGAGCGGGTGCGATGCGGCGGCCAGGTCGGTGAACCGGTTGACGTCACGCCCGCCGAGCTCGTTGGCCAGGAAGGCAGGCGCCGCCTCGATAAGCGGTTCCTCGCTGATCGCCGAGGTGAACAGCAGCGTCGCCGGGTCCACGGTGGCGATGAAAGCGGCATCGACCCCGGCTACCGCCTTCAGGCGGGCGGCGACCTCGCGGCGGAGCGTGGCGGCGTCCAGGCCGGCGTAGCAGCGCTCGATGAGCGCGTCGGCCCGGCGCTGGAGGAGTTCGGGCGGCATAATCCCACGCTACGGAACCGGGGGTCGGGATAACACCCCAGGAAACTGGCATGGTGACCGCCGCGTGCCGGGCGCAGCCTGGGACCATGACAACCTTCGGATTGCACCTGACCAGTTACCCAGAGCCGGACGCGGGCGGCTCGATCGCCGCGTATACGCAAGACGCCGCCGCGGCGGCGGAGAGCTCGGGCGTGTTCAGCACGCTGTGGCTCACCGACCACCTCCACAACCCCGGCCCCGCGGGCCCGGCGGGCCCGGCGGGCCCGGTGCCGGAATCGCATCTGGTCCTGGCCGCCGTCGCGGCCTGCACCCAGCGGCTTGACCTGGGCCTGCTCGCCGCCTCGGTGGTGTACCGGAATCCGGCGCTGCTGGCCAAGATGATCACCACGCTGGACGTGCTGTCCGGCGGCCGCGCCATCCTCGGGATCGGCGCCGGGCACCCGCGCACCCAGGCCGAAGCCGAGTCCTACGGCTACGCCTTCCCGCCGGTTCGCGCCCGGATGGAGATGCTCGACCACGCGCTGGAGGTCATCCGGCCCATGATCGGTGCCAGGCCCGCCGGCGGCGCCCCGCCGAACTGGCCCCGGCCACTGCGGCCCGGCGGCATCCCGGTGCTCGTGGCCGGCAGCGGCGAGCAGCGCCTGCTCCGGATCGCGGCCAAACACGCCGACATGATCAATCTGTCGCTCCCATCCGGAGACAGCCTCGCCCGCATCCCGCACAAGCTCGACGTCCTGCGCCAGCACTGCGTGACCGTCGGCCGTGACCCCGCGCAGATCACCGTGACCTACAAGGCCACGATGGCGGTGGCTGAAACACGCGAGCAGGCCCGGGCGGCATGGGATCGGTGGGCCCCGGCGTTCGCGCTGCGCGAGCCGGCGGCCGAGGCGGGGGCGTTCGTCGGCGAACCCGCCGAGATCGCCGGGATGATCCGGCCCTTCCTCGACGCCGGCATCGATCACCTTGTCGTGGAACTGGCGGGCGGCACCAGGCCGGAGTCCATTGCCCTGGCCGCTAAGGCGCTCACCCCGCTGATGCCGGCCACCGGCAGCTGATAGCCGCTGGCAGAGGCGGCAATCCAGCGCTGGACGCGATGTGCCGGGCCGCCCGGGCAGGCCACGCGGGCGGCAACAGAAGACCCGCTACCCCGCACGCAGAAAGGCACCACCGTGGAACTGATCATCATGCTGCTCGCCCCGCTCCCCATCGGCTACCTCATCCGCAACCGGATGGCGGCCTACCTGGCCTACGTGGCCCTGCACTCGTTCGTGTTCACCTTCCAGAGCACTACGCTGCTCAAGGAATGGAATGGCGGTGACTATTCGGCTTTCGTCAAGAACCCGGCCGCGGTGGACTGGTCCTACGGCCTCGTCAACCTGCTCATCTTCGCCGCCGGCCTCGGCCTGGTCACGCTCGGCTCCTGGCTGCGCGCCAGGCGCGGGCGCCCCGCCCCGTCCGCGGTCAACCTCGCCGAGTGACCGACAGCGGCCCGGTCCGCCATGAGCTGCCACGCCCACTTCCGGGGGATCTCCCCGACGAGGCCCACCCGAACCTCAGAACCAGGAAGGCCCGTGCGGCGTGTAACGCGCTTCAAGCGCGCATAACTATACGGCCGCGCAACTTTCGCTATTCGGCAGAAGCGGGCGGTGCGACAAGATGTCGCACGTTATGAGTGAGTTCGTCGATTGGAGGTTCGGCGTGATGCCGAAGACGTGACTTCGGGTTAGTGTTCCAGACCCGTCCCCGCCCTGACGTGCGTGGCACTGGCGCCAGCTACCCGGCCAGCTTGGCAGGCTTAGCTGCGCCCGCTTCCGGGTAGCACCGTCGGGTGACTTCCGGGTCGGATGCGAGCGGCAGGGCCTCCGGCGTTGCCTCCGGTGCGGGGTCTGGCCCGGTCGCCGATCCGGCCATGGTGGCGCGCGCCAGGGAGATCAAGAAGCGGGAGTCGGTGGCGTTCGCCAGCAGGACGCCCCCAACCATGGCATCTGGGATGCCATCGCGGCGGCCGGCCCGTCGGTGTCCTATGCGGCCAGCTCGGCCGACGTCGACGCCTACATCGCGGTGGCCGGGAAGTTCCTGGACGAGCTGACGGCCTAGGCTCGCGCAACAGCGCTGCGCGCTTTCACCATAGGGCACGTCCTCGAAGAGCAGTCTGCCCGCCCGGAACAGGACTCGCCCGATGGGTTGGACCTCGCCTCCTTCGCCGAGCGGCACCCCGCGCTGATCGCTTCGATCACCGAGTACTTCCAGCCGGGACGCACCGTGGACGACCTGTTCCGCGACTGCCTCCGGCTTATCATCGACCCGGCTGCCGAGCCGTACCCGCAAGGATGATGATTCCCGCGAACGACGAACGCGCGCGGAACGCCTGCAGCGCGCTGCCCGTGATCACGCCAGAGCTCACCGGTCAGGCGCGGGCTGCCTAGCTATTCACTGCCCGGTCTTCCGGGTCTTCTTGGTGATCTCGAGGGGCTGCGGCCCTTTGCGGGTAAGACGCCATGTTCCTGGCTGCCGTGTCGATGCGATGGCGCAGATCTGTGCCAGGTTCACCTCCACGAGTTCCACGAGCTCGGCTGCTCGTGCTTCGCCGGGGAGTAGGAAGACCTGGAGCCTGGATGCCCGGTAGGCCGCGAGCTCCGACGGCCGCTCGTAGATTTTCAGGTCGCGGCCGAGGACGGTCCACCGGTGGCGGCCACCTTGGCAAGCCAGTCCTCATCCCGGGGCCCCCAAGGCAGCTTCCCGGCTGCCGTAAAGCTCGGCGGGGGTGTGGAGGATGTAGCCGAGCCCGGTAAGCAGGTTACGCACTGACCGGGTGACGGTGTTCTCGTCGGCGTAGAACTCAGGCGGCGTGGCCAAGGAGGACGCGGGCGGCGGTCCGGACTTCCTCGATGCTGACTCCGTGCTCATAGGCCACCACCTGAGGGTCCTCGCCAGCCTTCAGCATGCCCGCTATATCGCGCACCCGGGCACGGCTCCCGGCGAAGATCGGCTGCCCGAAGGCACGGTAGGGGTCCATGACGACCTTCGACGGCTGGCAGTTCCTCAGCTGCAGCATGCTCGGGTAACCGTCGTCGGCCCATGTCACGTAAGTGAGGTAGTCCTCGACGATCTCGCGCATTACCATCTGGCCGGTGTGCCCCTCCATCAGGCCTTCTCCCTCGCTGGTGCGGGAGAAGTCCCACAGGACGTCGATACCGTCTGTCGCGAGGTTACGGGAGGCCAGCACGTAGTCGCGACCGAACTCGGCCGCGAGCCTGTTCAGCGCCGGCCGGACCCGGGCCGGGCGCACGCCGGCCGTGCTCAGCGCCTCCAGCACATGCGCCTCAGCCATCGCGATAAAAGTCACCTGCGCCCGCCCTGGTGCCGCAGGCACAACATCAAGTAGCGGAGCACCGAGGGCATAACCGTAAGCCCAGCGGTGGAACCTGCCACGGCCGATGCCCAGGAACCGCGCCGCGTCCGATATGTCGAGCAGCCCCACGTCAAACCTCGGGTCGCTCACGGCGGCCACCTCCTCTTATGCATCATCGCACGCTGCAGGCATGCCGCATCCCGACGACACGCGGCTTGTCCATCAAGCGCGGACAACGCCGACAAACTATCCGGGCCACGCCCGCCGGGCCACTTAGCAGCCGTGCCACCGTGTGCCGCAGAGAGCCGTTTTATCCGCGGGATTCTTGTGGGGAACTTTGACGGTCCTGTGGGGTTTTGTGGGACAGCTGAGAACCCTGGCCCGAGCCCGCTTTGCGGCTGACAGGTGGCATGCGAGCCAGGCCGGGCAGACGAACGAATGGTGGAGGATAGGAGCAGCTACGGCACTGTGGGGTGAAGATCATGGATCGTGCCCGCCCATCTGGTCGGGGTCCTGGTGAGCCGGGTGCGGGGGACCGGGAGGTGCTCTGGCCGGTTCGTGCCCTGTTCCAGCGCCGGGTCGCGGGGGACGATGCGCTGCTCGAGCTGGCGGGGCTCCGTTTCGCCCAGATGGGCGTGGCCGCCGAGGTCTATGCCGACACGCCAGCGGAGCTTGAGCATCTGCTGAGGTTCGTGCCCCCGCACCCGTATTTGCCTGTGGTCCACCTGAACCGCGGCGTGAATGTGCTGAACAAGCCCAGCCGCGCCGTGGTTGGGGAGTTCGCCGACCGATTTGCCGGCCGCATCGCCGGTCTTGTCGTCCATGACAAACATGAGATGGGGGAGCAGACAGACCGCCTGCTCAGCGGGCTGCGCGAGCTCGACGCGCGGCTGAGCGAGCGGCCGGATGGCCCCCTCGTTTTCCTCGAGTACGCCGCGGGCCTTGAGCCCGGCTGGTTCGTCGAGGTGGCGGAGCGGCTCCGCGACGCTGAACGGGTCAGTTGCTGCATTGACGTCGGCCACCTCGGCAATCGGCAGGCATCGGCCAGGTTCGGGCGCAGCCATCCTGGCCTGAGCCTGCGGAGCCTCAGCCCGGAGGATGGCCGGCTTCCTGATCTGGCCGCGGATGTCCAGGAGGCGGTGGGAGGCGCTGTGCAGGACGTGCTCGACGTCATCCGCTCGGTCGGCTCGGTGGGCAAGCACGTGCATTTCCACCTGCACGACGGGCATCCGCTCATCCCGGGCCTCCCGGACCATTTCACCTTCCTGACGCGGCTGCCGGTCCCGTTCAGCTATCAGGGGCGGCGGTCACTGAGCATGATGTACGGGCCAGCCGGCCTGGCGGCCATCGTGTCGGCAGCTACCGGGGCGTGCCGCCCGGAGGCCGTGTCCTTCACGCTTGAGATCCACCAGGTGGAAGGCCGGCTGCCGCTCGCGGACGCCGCGCGGCTGTTTGGCCGCTGGCGGGACGTCACCAACGCCGAGCGGATGAACTACTGGCTCTCGGTGCTGAGTGAAAATGCGCTGCTCATATCTCAGTGCCTCGACGGGAGCAGGTAGCGGCCGGGTCTCGCCGGGAGCAGGTAGCGGCCGGCCGGTCTTCCGGCTCAGGGGCCTGCCGGGACGGGAATACGGAAGATGTGGATTGACTGGTCCTTGGCCTGGCACCTGGGGTCCTGCTCCGGCTTGGCCTTGTCGGAGACCATGACGACCCGGTCCGGTGCTATCCAGGACACTCCCTCGGCCGTCCCGTAGACGACGTTGCCGTCCGCGTCGGTGGGGAGCGCGTAGGTGGTGCCCGGGTCGGTGACCTGCCAGCCGTCCGGCGCCAGCTGGCCGAGCCACAGCGCCGAGGATGTCTGAGATACGACCGCGATCCGGTCGCCGGACACGGCGAGGCCGCTGTAGTCCTGGAACAGCACGGTTTCCGGCAGCCGGATCTTGGCCACCCGATCCCAGTTGCGGCGGCTGCGCTGGAACACGTGAATCCGCCCGCCCCCGGGAACACGGCCCTCCGCGCCGCCCTTGCACCTGTTGCCCTCACACAGCCCGAGCAGGTACGTCTGCCCCTCGCGTTGCACGCACGTCAGGCCCTCCAGGCCCTTGTTCGGCCGGTCAAGCGGGAAGTCGAGCCAGGCGCTGCCGGTATAGCGGAAGTCGGCGTCGTACTCCTGCACCGCGGCCATGAACGTCGCGCGGCCGCGGCGCAGCGATTCGATGAGCATGTAGAAGCGGCCAGACCACGGGTCGCACGCGATGTCCTCGAAGCCGCGGCGGTGGCCCCTCTCCTGCATGATCATGTGATTGTCCCTGGCCGCTGCCCGGGCCAGGTCGGGCCCGATGCAGGCGATGTGCGGCAGGTTGTCGAAGATGACGTAGAACAGCCCGTCCTTGGCGAGCACGCCGCTGGCTTCCAGCCTCGGATCGAGCGAGCCCTCGAGGATGTCGAAGACCTTCGCTTCCCGCACCAGCTCGAGCTGCTGCAGCGCTGTATGCGTGTCGGCCACGGCCGTGCCTCCTGGCTTGGTCCGGTCACATCTTCGGCAGCGGTTCCATCATGGCCGGGAAGCTCCCCCGGTCGGTGCCGCGCGGCGTCTCCTTCCGCAGCTGCTCCAGCCGCTGGCGTGCGCTGTCGCGCCGCATCCGGACGTAATGGACGATGCCGTCGGCCTTTTCCTGGCCGAGCCTGAGCTCGTTCTGCTTGCAGCCGCTGAGGTAGACCTCGTCGTTGGTGAACTGGCGGCCGGTGAACGGCTGGCCGTACGGCGTGGCTGACTCCAGGTAGGCAGCCTGGCAGACGCGGCCCCACAGGCCGTCGCTGGAGTCGGCCGCGATCTGCTCGCTGAACGCCGCCGGGTTGAACTGAGTATCGAGCAGGAACTCAAGGAAATCGAGGTAATACTGACGGTAGTCGCGGTTGCGCAGCAGGTTCTGCACCAGCGGTATGCGTGACGTCGCGTGCTCCCGCCAGTAGTGCCTGGTGTTGCTGGGCCAGTCGAGGATGTCGGTGTACTGCCATTTCGTGCCGAAGTAGTCGATTCCCAGGCAGTTGTCGTAGTCCCACGGGATGAACGTGAAATAGGGCGAGCCCATGAAGTCGTTTTCGGCGCCCAGCCGCCCGGAGTTGTAGAGGTAGTAGTTGGACGGGGTTGCGTAGTAGTTGTCCCAGCTGCCGAGCAGCACGTTGACGGCGGCCCATCTGAGGAAGGCAGGGGCGTTCATGATGCCGTCGACCGACTCGCGGAACGCATCGGTGTCGAAGCGCCCCGCCCCGCCGCCGAGCCTCGTGCCGTTGATCGTCCTGATGAACTGGGCCAGGTCATCGTAGGTGCTGGCGTCGCGGTCGTCCTCGTTGGTCTTGAGCCGGTAGGTGCGGTCGTCGTCGGCGCGCCGGTAGTACTGCCGGCCGCTGTCATCGCCGTCGGGACCGGTGCGGTGCTCCAGGGTGGCGCATCCGACGTCCCCGCAGTACGCCTTGTACAGGTTGCCGCGGTCGTTGTCGCCGAAGTGATCCTTCAGGAACCTCTTGTCCACTTGCTCGATAACGGAAAACAGGCCGTAGTAGGTCGCGTCGAACGCGAGCTTCGCGTAGGTGTGCTGCGCCGCGGGCACGCCTGCCTGCCGGAAGAGACGCCAGGCCAGCGCCTCCCGCATCTGCGCCGGATCGTTGTACATCGACTTGAGGTTGACGCACGTCATCCCGGCGATGTGGTCGGTGCCGTGCTCCAGGGTTATCTTCCATGATCTCTTCGGGGCGTGCAGGGTCCGGTTGCCGCTGTTGATGAGGGAGAAGCCCTGGGTGCTGAACGCGACGCCCCCGGCGTCCGGGCCGCTGATGTGCTGGCTGCTGGCCGGGTCGGTACGCCAGACGTCCAGCCGGGCGTGTGGCGGCGCTTCTGCTTTTCTTGTCAGCACACCGGGCGACTGCGGGAAGCCCGTGATGTGGAACATGTGCATTCCGGCGGAAAAGAACTCGTCCTTGGCGCGCGCCGCGTGGGCGGCTTCATTCGTCTCAGTCATGCGTTCTCCCGGATGCCCCGCTACGTCAGGTGCAGCGGCGCTGTCATCGTCGCAGATCTCCACCTGGTCGGAGGCAGCCGCTTTCGTTCTGATACACCGTGCGTTCGGCTGGGCGACACGAGCGCGTCGTTTTCACGTGGACTGACCCAGCGGGACCGGCGAGGCCGTCAGGCGCCGGACGGTCGGGCCAGGGGCTTGGCCAGCGCGGGGATGGATGTGCGACCATCCTGAGATGGCCATGACGCTGCGGTTTGAGATCTTTCCGCAGGATCTCGATGTCATCGTTGATTTTTACACCCGGGTTCTGGGCTTCACCGTTACGAAAGATCAGCGCGGCGATCAGCACGCGTACGTCGCACTGACGCGTGGTGCGGTCCATATCGGGGCGGCTCAGCAGTCACTTCCTGCGGCCCCCGCGGAGCGGCCACTTCCTGCGGCCCCCGCAGAATGGCCACTTCCTGCGGCCCCCGCAGAGCGGCCACTTCCTGCGGCCCCCGCGGAACGGCGGCCGCCCGTTGGCGTGGAACTGGTACTTGAGGTAGACGACGTTGCGGCTGAGCGCGACCGGGTCGTAGCAGCAGGGTGGCCATTGGACGAGGATCTCCGGGACCGGCCATGGGGCCTGACAGACTTCCGGATCCTCGATCCTGCCGGTTACTTCCTGCGGATCACCGATCGCGCACCATGACAAGCGACAGCCCCCGTGTACAGACTGGGTCATCATCGCGGCAGGTGAGCGCGCGGAAAATGCACTAACGGCACCCTGGTCGCTGCGGAAATGGGCATTCTCTGCAGGCCATTATAAATCCGATGACCTCACCATACCCGGCATCAGGTCGTAGAGGCCGGCTCGGGCTGCTCGTGGGCGTGCCGTTGTCTTTCGGGCTAATCTGGCAAGCGCGCCGGCGTATCGGCCTGCGCGTAATCGAATCGCAGCTTCGGCTGGTCTGATACTCCACTCGGCCAACCGGCGCCGGAAACGACGTATTCGGTGGCAGGGTTGTGTGTGAAGATCTTTGCTGGCAGCATTATCCGTGCATGATGTCAGTGAACCGACCGCGATGGGAGTCCGGATGCCCCCTGGTCCAAATGCACAGCATGTCCAGGACATGGTGACGGCCGCTTTAACAGCAACGGCCGGCGAGTCGGAGGCTGTTAAATCAGCTGCGGTCAACGGAGCTGCGACCGCATCGTCTGGCGCTGTTGGACCTCCAACCCCCAGGACGACGAACATCCTCTGGATGATCCTGGTCTCTGTCCTGGGTGGCGTCGTCCTCGGGAGTGCTATAGCCATCATCGTCTATGCTTTGGTAAATAAGGCTGCGCCGCCTGATATCCTAACAACGATTTTCACTACCACGCTCTCGGGCCTCATTGGGCTCTTTGTAAAGTCACCCTCGAGTCCGTAACTGAAGTAATTATTAATTAGTTCAAGTTTACCGGGCGACTGGCCTGCCCGATTGTTCACGGTATCCGCCGACGACCTCGCATAGGTGACGCTGGTCCCAGCACGTCCAGCTGACGCTGGACGTGCTGGGCTCCGTCCTGGGGCTTGATCTGATCATCTGGCTTACCAGGGAGCTCCACGACTGACATCTCACGCACACCATCTACGGCATAACAACGGGCGCGGAATGTATCAACAGTCATGCGCTGCCCTCCGCTCAGTAAGGGCGCGGTACGCAGCGGGCACCGCCGTCAGCCCCGGGGGAGGGGCATCATGCATCCGATGTTCGTGAAGCTGTTCATCGAGTCCGACGCCGATGATCTGCTGGCCGAGGAGGAGGTCAAGCGGCGCCGCGCGCGCCGGTCCGGGCGTAATCGGCCGGCCGTAGCCGTGCGGGCCGCCGCTCGTGACCGGGTCTCCCGCCGCGACCGGGACAATAGACCGTCAGCCCGCCCAAGGTGACTGGGGAAGCACACCATCGCGCCCGGAGCGGCCGTTGAGGACGTTCACCTCTAGCGCGGCGCTGTATAAAAATACGGCTCGGCTGACCGTCCATTGGGCAATAAGCGGACTGCTGAGGCCGGCCGACAGCACGAAGATCCCCTGATCCGGTCGGCCGACTTTATGCCCGGCCTGTGACGGCTGTTACGGACGCGGCGCATCGGATGGTCGGCTGGGTCAGGTACAGCATGAGATCAGCACATTCCCTTAACGCGGCAAACTTGACATTCTCAGCATTATCGGCAGTATTGCCGCAGGAAACCTGTCAGGCAAATTCCGGCCAGATCCTGCCGGGATTGCCGCATAACGCCTTTCCGCTCGCTTCGCAGCCCGGCCAGCCAGAGCAGGCGGGCTGACAGTCGGCGGGAGGCGGGGAGGACTGCCACATGGCTGTCTTAACGCTTACCATCGCGCCGGATGAGTTCCTGGGCCTGAGTGCGCTCGTCGAGCTGGGCAGAATGGCGGATGCTGACCATCCCAGCGCCACGGCCGGCGCCATCACCGACGCCGACATCGTGGGCCAGGCGGAGGCGCTGATGCGCAGCGCGCTAGCGGACAAGCTCACCGCGGCCAACCTGTCCTGGGCGCCGTCCGCGGACGCGGTCAAAGAGCACGCCGCCGAGGCCACGGAGCCGACCGGCAGGCTCCACAAGTTCGCGGACAACGCGACCGTGCGCAGAGACGCCTCGTACGTCCTGGTCGCGGCCGGGCTCGCCGCGCTCGTCGGAGGCTACGCCGGGCCATGGAAGTGGACCGGTTTCGAGGCAAACGGCCAAGTGTGGGATTGGCTCAACCTGCTGCTGCTGCCGGTCATCCTCGGCACTATCCCGTTGTGGATCCAGGACCGCGAATACATCGGCAAGAGCAGGCGGATCATCTACGGCGCATTCATCGTGGCCTTCACCGGGTTCGTCCTCGCCGGTTACCTGGTTCCGGTCAGCTGGACCGGCTTCAGCGACCAGACGCTGTGGAACTGGATCGAACTGCTCGTGCTGCCGGCGGCACTGGCTATTACGGCGGCGCTGGCCGGCCGGGGAGGCCGGTACCAGGGCCGCTTGCTGCGCCCGTACGAGAGGGGAATGGTCATCGCCCTCGTAGCGGGATGGATCGTGACCGTGATCGGCGGTTATGCCCTGCGATGGAAGTGGACCGGCTATCCCGGGAATACCCTGTGGGACTGGCTCCAAATGCTGCTCGTGCCGCTGGTGTTCCCGACCATCCTGCTTCCGTTCCTGCTCGGCTGGATCTCAGGCGATGCGGCCAAGCGGGCCGCCATGGCTCACGAGGCGCCGGCAGTCGCGTCGGCCGCGGCGATGGGCGGGACAACGTCTTAAGGAACCAACGCGGGCTGCCGCACAGGCGGGATGTGACCTTGATCGTTACTAACTAGCACCTAAAAAGCGATGGCGTTGGGT
This sequence comes from uncultured Actinomycetes bacterium, assembly GCA_963775825.1. Lineage (GTDB taxonomy): Bacteria > Actinomycetota > Actinomycetes > Streptosporangiales > Streptosporangiaceae > Bog-532. The sequence goes on along the minus strand of CAVZKY010000043.1, from coordinate 278,913 downwards.
TCCGACACCGACAGAGAGCGGAAACCCAACGTAACCGCGCCAGCCCCGATCACGCCACGTCGGAACTCAAGCGAAGCCGGTCATCGCGAGAAGCGCTCCAGACCGGGCACGCGAGCGAGTTGATCGACCAGCATTGTCAGGCGGGCTTGGTGGTGGTCGGGGCGGAGCCGGCGGGCACGGGTGAGGGTGGCGATGCCGTGCAGAGCGCTCCAGGCCACCTCGGTCAGGGTGTCAGGGTCACGCTCGCCGGCCAGTGGCGTGACAGCTTCCGCTAGTTCGGCGAAGGCGGCTTGCAGCTCGCGGGGCGTCTCGGGCTGGCCGAAGGGCAGCTCGGTGCTGAGGGTGAACATGGCGTCGTAGAGGGCCGGATGCTCCAGGGCGAAGCCGACGTAGGCCCCGGCGAGTTCTCGTAGCGCGGCTTCGGGGGACCCGGCGGCCTCCCGCGCGTTCCGCAGGATGAGGCGCAGTTCGGTGAATCCCTCGACGGCGACCGCGTCGATAATGCCCGCTATGCCGGGGAAGTGGCTGTAGAGGACGGGCTGGCTGTATTCGATCCGGTCGGCCAGCCGGCGGGTGGTGACGGCGTCCCAGCCCTCGGCTTCGGCCAGCTGGCGGGCGGCCGTGATGATGGCCTGGCGCCGGTGGGCCCGGTCGCGCTGACGGCGCTCGGCGGCGGTCATGGCGGTCACTATAGCATCACTAGGTGGTCTAGCGCCGCTAGACATGTCGTTGCTAGCAGTGCTAGCGTCGCTAGGGACGGAAGGAGCCCCCCATGACCACAGACCACCAGCAGCTCGCTGAGCGCTACCTGGCCATGCTCAACCAGCACGACCCCGACGCCGTAGAGAGCTTCGTGGCCGCCGGCTACATCAACCACAATCCCTTCGTCGAGGATGGCCGCGAAGCCAACCGCGCCTTCTGGGCCGCCTTCTTCACCGCCTTCCCCGACCTCACCGCCACCATGGACGACCTCATCCAGGCCGGTGACCGGGTGGCCGGGCGCTTCACCTACCGGGCCACCCACCGCGGGCCGTTCTACGGGATTCCCGCTACCAGCCGGCCGATCGAGATGCGGTCGATCGACATCTGGCGGGTTCAGGGCGGCGAGTTCGCCGAACACTGGGACGAACTCAACCTGCTCGAGGTGTTCCAGCAGCTCGGCGTCATCCCCGCATTCGACCTGGCTGCTCCGCAGGCCACATCATGACCGTCCTCGCCCAGCTGCTCATCGCCGCGGCCCTGGTAGCCACCGCCGTCATCTACGGCACCGACATCTTCGCGGCGATCGTGCTCCGGCCAGCCCTCGCCCACGTGGATGACCGCACCCTGACCGGTGCAACCGGCTACATGCACGACTACGCTGACCGGCGCCTGCCCGTACCTGGTGCCATAGGGCTAACCGCCATGGTCTTGGGCACTGCCGTGGCGGCCCTGGCCGGGCACCCCGGCGCCGCCGTCGCCGGCGGCGCGGCAGTGCTCGCCATGGCCGTCTGGCTGCTCATTTACCGCAGCGTCAGCGCCCCCATCAACCGCCAGCTCACCGCCGCCGCCCACGACCGGCGCATCCCGGGTGACGCACGGGCCCTGCCAGCGGCAATGGGACCACGTCATCAACGCCCGGGCGGCGCTGCAGACCGTGGCCGTCGCGGCCCTATGCGCCGCGCTCATCCTGTCCTGACGAAAAGGCTGGCCGCCCGGTCCCGCATTGCCGGGGGCCGCCTGCCAGCGCCATGGAATGGAAACGTCACCACGCTGCGGGTGATGTCGTCCTCGTGCCAGCCGACAGCGAGTTGCGCCTGGACGGTGGGACGGCCGCTGCCACAGCCTGGGTGACAACGACGCCCGGTCTTGACGCGGTCATGGCCGACGGCAGCCGGATCGTGCCCCCGTGGGCGAACTGAGACCCGGCCGGAATACCGCCGGCGGGCTGGTCGTGGAGGAACGCGACTTCTGGAACCACCGCTGATGCGTCCCCGGACGCCATCACGGGGTGACGTTCGGCTTGACCTGTCTCGGGCTGGTGAGCAGCTGCTCGGTGAGGGTGCGCCCGACCCACTGTTGATAGCGGTCGGGCGTCCAGCCTCGGTCGCGAACCAGGTCGCGGTAGACCTCGGGGATCGTCAGCGCCGAGAGGATGGCAACGGCGTCGTCCTGCGTGATCCCGTCCTTGAGTCTTGGCCGGACAGCCTCGCTGACGAGGCGGATGGCCCGTTCGCGCAGGGCGAGGCGGGGCTCGAGATCGGCGCGAGCATCAGGTTCGGAGGTGACCGCGTTGGCGTAGATCAGGCCGATGTCGAGCCCTGCTTCCCATTGCCTGCGGGCCATCCCGGACCACCATGCGATCGCCACTGCGGGATCGTGCGGCACGTCGAGGATGCGGCCACCGATCTCTCGCCCCCACGCGTCAGCGATGGCGGCCAGGAGGCCCCGCTTGTTGCCGTACAGCTTGTACACCGTGGGCACCGCCACCCCCGCTGCCTGGGCGACGTCGGTGATGTTGGCAGCGCCGTAGCCGCGGGCAGCGAAGACCTGGCGGGCGGCCTGCGCGATCCGCGCTCGGGTCTCGGCCGACTGGCGCTGGCGGTAGGTCGGCGGTGCGCTGGTCCCTTCGTCTGCCATCAGGCTTGACAGCCTTTCGTATAGTCATACTCTACTCAGTAGAGTTAGTTTATACTGTGGCGAGGAGAACCCGTGCGAGTTCTGATGACCTGCCAGCCTGCGTTCAGCCACGCCACCCAGCTGATCCCGCTCGCCCGGAAGCTGAGCCGAGACGGTCATTCGGCGATGGTAGCCACCTCGGCCAGCTTCGCTCCCGTCCTCGCCCGGCACGGCATCGACGTCCGGGCCTTCGAACCGGACTGGATGATCGGCCCCGGGGACCGTGTTTACGACCGTACGGTCGGCCAGCAGCTGTTCCTCGGGTTTCCCCAGGTCCCCGACCGATCCTCCATCGACCGCGTGCTCGGGCTGGCCCGCGACTGGCGAGCCGACCTGATCGTCAGGGAATACTCCGAGTTCACCGGCTGGGTCGTCGCCCGCAAGCTGGGCGTCCCGCTGGTCACCCAGGGCATCATCCACCGGTTGCCGCCGCGGACCGAGGACGGCGTCGCCCAGGTGGCCGGCCGACTGGCCGAGCTGGCCGGCGTGGACCCGCCCCGCGACCGCGACGACCTGCTCGGTACCGCCTATCTCGACATCGTCCCGCCGTCGTTACGGTGCCCATGGGAGCACGACCAGCCGCTAGCCCAGCCCGCCCGCCCCTCGTCGTTCGACGGCCTTCCGCAGCCGGACACGCTGGCGTGGCTCGACGCCTTGGGCCGCAGCCGCCCGCTGGTGTACGTGAGCCTGGGAAACGTCTTCAACCAGTCCTCGCCGCTGTGGCGGGTCGTACTCGCGGCGCTCGCCGGACTGGACGTCGACGCGCTCGTGACCACGGGCGGCACCGACCCCGATGAGCTGGGCGCACCGCCGGCGAACGTCCGCGTGGAGCGCTACGTGCCCCAGTCGCATGTCCTGCCCCGGTGCGCCGCGGTCGTCTGCCACGCCGGCTTCAACACCCTGATCGGTGCATTCGCCCATGGTCTGCCCGCGGTGTGCCTGCCATTTGCCGCCGATCACCCCATCAATGCCCGCCGCTGCGCGGAGGCCGGCGCCGGCCTGAATTGCGCCAACGCCCCGGCGACCGACCCCCGCGGTCCGCTCGTCGACCCAGCCACCCTCCGCCCCAACGACGTCGCCTGCGCCCTCAGCCGCTTGCTCGATGACCCGGCCTTCACGGACGCCGCCAGACGGCTAGCCAGCGAGATCCGGGATATGCCCGGCCCCGCCGAAGCTGCCCGGCTCCTGAAACAAGCAGCCGGCACCCCGCCGACATGACGACGCGCCACCTGAGGGCGGAAGTTCCCCAACGCTCCGACCCAGCCCGCCGGAGGGGCGCCGATCAATGCCGGTCAGTGGCGGACTCAACCCAGGGGAGTCACGGTGACCGCAAGAGCCACGTACCGCACGAATAGCCTGCCCGAGCCCAGGCGGGGGACAGGCCCGCATGTTGAGTCGGCGGGAAAGGAGGGATGACTGTGATCTATTCCGGCGGCCCGCTCGTGGCCGATATCCCAGCTATTGATCTTGCGAGCTTCACGCTTGCCCGCGCGAAGGAGCTCGGCGGCAAATCGGCGCTGATCGACGGTCCTTCTGGCCGGGCGCTGAGCTACGCCGATCTTGAACGGTCAGTGCGCAGCCTCGCTGCCGGTCTTACCGCGCGCGGGTTCGCCAAGGGCGATACGTTCGCGATCTTCATGCCGAACGTTCCCGAGTACGCGGTCGCCTTCCATGGCACGGTGGCGGCCGGCGGCCGCTGCACGACGGCCAACCCCGGCTACACGGCGCGCGAGCTCGGCCGCCAGCTCGCCGATTCGCGGGCGGAACTACTGCTGACGGCGCCGCCGTTCCTCGCTGTCGCCCGGCAGGCCGCCGCGCAGGCCGGTGGCTGCGAGGTGTTCGTGCTCGGCGAGGCCGCCGACGTTCCCTCCTTCTCCGAGCTGTTCGGCGACCCCGGCGCGGCTCCGGAGGTGGCGTTCGACCCGGCCAACGACATCGCCGCGATCCCGTATTCGAGCGGCACGACCGGGCTGAGCAAGGGAGTGATGCTCAGCCACCGCAACCTGGTCGCCAACATGGTCCAGTGCCAGGCCCTGTTCGCCCTGTCTCCCGACGACGTAGTGCTCGCCGCGCTGCCGTTCTTCCACCAGGCCGGGCTGGCCGGGATCATGAACACCGGGCTGCGCGCAGGCGCGACGATCGTCACCATGCCCCGCTTCGAGCCCGGGCAGTTCCTCGATCTGCTGGAACGCTACGCGGTGACGCGCGGCCATACGGTGCCCCCGATGGCGCGGGCGCTCGCCCGCTATCCGGCGATAGCCGACCGGAACCTCAGCGCCCTGCGGCACATCTTGTGCGGCGCCGCGCCGCTGGGCGCGGAGCTGGAAGAGGAACTGGCCCAGCGGATGGGGTGTGCGGTCAGCCAGGTCTACGGCCTGACCGAGGCCAGCCTGATCACTCATATGGCCCCCCCGTTCGGCCGCGCCGGCAAGCGCGGCTCGGCCGGCCCGCCGGTCCCGGGCACTGAATGCCGCCTGGCCGACCCGCAAACCGGCGCCGACGCCGGGCCCGGGGAACGCGGCGAAGTATGGGTGCGCGGCCCACAGGTGATGCGGGGCTACCTCAACAACCCGGAGGCGACCGCGGCGGCGATCGACCGGGAGGGCTGGCTGCACACCGGGGACCTCGGCATCGCCGATGAGGACGGCTGGCTTACCATCGCCGACCGGGTCAAAGAGCTGATCAAGTACAAGGGCCTGCAGGTCGCTCCGGCCGAGCTGGAGGCGATCCTGATGACCCACCCGCAGGTCGCCGACTGCGCGGTGATCGGCGTCCCCGACGAAGAGGCCGGAGAGGTGCCGAAGGCGTTCGTGGTCCCGGCGGGCGACGACTTCGACGGCAAGGCGGTCCTCGCCTTCGTCGCCGGGCAGGTAGCGCCGTACAAGCGCATCCGGCTCATCGAGTGCCTGCCCGAGATCCCCAAGTCGCCATCGGGGAAGATCCTCAGGCGCCTGCTCCGCTCTCCGGACCACCTCACCGCTGGGCTTGCTGGCTGGCGCGCCTGATCCACTGCCCGGCCGCGGTGAGCCGGTCATTCCCGGCCGCGGTGAACGCGCAGAGCGCGATCGCGCCGGGGCGATCCGGTTGGCAGATCAGCGAGCGACCAGGACCGTCTTGCCGGGACGGCGGGCCCCCGCGCCGCTTTCGAAGGCCTGCCGCCCCTGGGCCAGCGGGAAGGTCTGAGCGATCACCGTTCGCAGCCTTCCCGTGCTGGCCAGCTCCGCCAGCCTGGCCAGCTCACTGGCGTCCGTTGGCCAGGCGGCCCCGGAGTCAATGGCCGCGAATCTTATGGCGCGGGCCAGCCGGTCCACGGCGCGGTTCACGATCAGCGAGCTGCGTCGCTTCATAGCGGACGCGGTCACGCTGGGCTGTCCAGGCGCCAGAACGGTCCGGCGCCCCGGGCGGTTCACCCTGCCAAGGCGGCAGCCAGGGAGGCCTGCCGCGCGGGTGGTGATCGGCCCGGAAGGTTTGGCTGCGCGTGAGCCAAGGTGGCGCGGAGAAGGTCTTGGGGTCACGTCGGTGCTGGCTGGCTGGTGATGACGTGCCGGTGCAGGATGTCGATGGCGGTGTCGACTTCGTGCTCACTGGTGGAGACGTGGAAGGACAGCCGGAGGCGTCCGGCGCGGACGGACGCAACGATGGGCACAGCGCTCATGGCGTCTGGGGTGGCCTCGTCGACGGCCAGGGATACGATCGCGGAGTTTCCTGGCTCCAGGCCGATCCCGATGCGGAACCGGTTGGCCAGGCCCATGGCATGCCGGTACAGGGACTGCGCCCCCAGGTCAGCGAGCAACCCCACGGCCGGAGCGGCCGCGACCCAGGCGTGCCAGGCCGGGGAGACGTCGAAGCGGCGGGCGTCGGCCGCGAGCCGGAGCGGTTGGCCGTAGATGCTGGACCAGGGACTCTCACCTGCGTACCAGCCTGCCGTGTGCGGTACCAGTTCGTCCATCAGCTCAGGGCGGATGGTGAAGTAGGCCGTGCCCCGGGGTGAGAGCAGCCACTTGTAGCCGCCGCAGGCGGTGTAGGCGAAGCGAGCCGCGTCTACCGGCAGCCATCCGACGGCCTGGGTGGTGTCCAGCAGCACCCTGGTCCCGGTGGCTTTGGTGGCGGCGTGCAGGGCGTCGAGATCGATGACCTGGCCGTTAGCGGACTGCACTGCGGAGACCGACACCAGCGTGGTGTGCGGGGTCACAGCATCCGCGATCTGTTCGAGCGGTACCTCCCGCACGTGGACCCCCCGGCCGGACTGCGCGAGGAACGGAAAGAGAATGCTCGTGAAGTCACCGGTGGCGGTCAGCACCTCGCTGCCGTCGGGCAGGTTGGCGGCGATGAGCCCGGCAAAGACCGACACCTGACTCCCGACGGCCACGGCGGAGGGGTCCACGCCCACAAGCCGGGCGTAGGAGGACCGGGCCGCAGCCAAGGGAGCGTCATAGGCGACGGGGTCGGCGGTGCCCGCCCGCCAGCCCGCCAGCGCGTGCTGAAGTGCTAGCCAGCTGCGCCGCGGCGGCAGGCCGAACGTGGCCGTGTTCAGGTATGTCACTTCGGCGTCGAACTCGGCGCGGGCTGCGGCCAACTTGACCGGGCCCGCCTCGTTCTTGTCGTGCTTTGTCGTTGTTCTCATGTCTTCATCCTGTGAACTTCGCTATCGGGCTGGCGACCGCCAACGGTGTGCAGACTGGGCTGGTGGCGGTTGCCCAGTTGATGCCCTTCGCGCGAAGAGCTGCACTGTCTTCTCCTCTGCGCTGAGTGCTTCACCGGGCACCGGCTGCCGGGGTTTGCGCCACGGCAGTACGCGGCGTCGCGCCGGCAAGGAGCGGGCCGGTGGCCGGCAGCGGCGTCCGCGGGGCTCTGGCCAGCGCGGACACGGACGTGATGTGCAGGACGAACAGCAGCGGCACGCCGGCTGTCACGATCACCGCGAGCGGGAGCTCGAAGATCGGTGCGGCGGACGGCGTGACGTGGACCAGCTGGTATCCGGTGAGGGCGCCGAGGGTCAGGGCCACCACCAGATCGGTCATGCCGAACGCGTTGTGCCACAGGGCGGTGCGGCGGCCGGTGCCCCGCGCGAGCCTGTACGCGACCAGCGGCGCGGCGATGCCGGCGGCGATGTCGCCCAGGCCGGCGGGCAGGGCGAACAGCGCAGGCAGGTGACCGAGGGCCATGATGAGCAGGAAGGCCACCCCTTCCACCCGGAACAAGTGCGGGTACTCCAGGCGGCTCGCCATGCCCGGTGCCGCCAGGGCGCGCGCCACCACCGGGATCCGGCGCAGGGCCAGCAGAGTGCCGAAGAATCCGGCCACCGCGATCGGCAGCCACGGCACCCCGTGGCCGAGCCGCGTGTGGTACCAGCCGTGACCCGCGATCACCGCGGTGGCGGCCAGCCAGCCGCCGAGCACGACGGCCGCGCCCCCGGCCAGCAGCGCCGCGCGCCTTCGGCCCAGGCCGGCGCGCACCGCGCCGCCGTACAGCACGACGCAGGTCGCAGCCGCGATCGCGGCGGTCGCGGCGGTGGTGATCGCCCATAGATAGGCAGGCGGGTCGTACATGGCATCCTCCATTAGCAGATGGGTAGTTCGGCTCTTCTGGGAACGGTACGAATTCCGGCCGCCGTGAGGCATCACCCGAAGGTGCCTGCCGGGTGGAATGTCGCGGCGCGGCGATCCGTCACCCGGAGGTGTTACCGGGTCGGCGTGGGGTCTGAGGGGACCCCTGCTGCCGCCGGGGAGCGGGTCGATCCGGTACCGCCACGACGCAACACGACTTCAATCTCACAAAGACCCGCAGCCCCACACCCACCTGGCCATGCACCATCGCCGGGTTCTACAGGTACGCCGTCGAGGAAGAACTCCTGGACCACTCGCCCGCGGCGCACGTCCGTCGTCCCCGGCTGGACTACGAGTCGCACGCCACCGCGCTGGACCGCAACGAACTCGGCGGCCTCCTGGTCGCCGCCGGGCTCGGACCACCCGCCGAGCACGCGCTGATCTCCCTGTTCGGGCTGAACGGGCTGCGGGTATCAGAGGCCACCGGCGCAGACATCGAGCACCTGGGCCTCGAACGCGGACACCGGACCCTGGTCATCACCCGAAAGGGCGGCAAGGTCGTCACATCCCCCTCGCCCCGCGCACCGCCAGGGCGATCGACCTGGCGATTAATTGTCAATACCTGGCTGCTTCCGGCGGGGCCTCCCAGGCGGCCTCGTCCTCGGGTCGTTCGACGAGCTTGCCGTTGACTCCGACCGGAGCTGGGATATCTGATCCGTGATGTTCGCAAGGTCTAGTTGTTCGGTCATGTCCTATGAACTCCCGTGATGACGTCGAGGCCGTGCCGACGAATTGAGCTGTGACCTGCAAAGCTCCGCCAGCCGGTCCAAGGCGGGCGAGGTATAGGCGGACTCGGCGTCCATGAGCTGTGCGACGAGGACGACGTTCGGCTCGCTCGGGAGCGTGCTGGAACGAGCACCGACGACCGCATCGTGGCGGGTCGCCATCCATTCGACCGTCCGCTCAGCCAGTGGTTTCAGTCGTGGGTCGGTCGGGTCCCAGTCTCGCGCTTCGTCATAGGCCAGGTAGATGCGCCGGAACTCAGGGTCTGCCAGCGCGGCTCGCTTTTGCCTCGTCCACTCTCGAACCACCTCGGGAGAGAGTGCGGCGAGAAGAATCCATCCGTCTCGTTCGATCTGCACGCCCTGCTCGCTTACGCCCATCTCCCGCAGGGCGCTGAGCATCTCTGCGACCTCGGATGGCAGTACGAGCTGGTCACCGGCGAGGAGGCCGGCGAGCTGCCGGCGCCGATGCTCAAGCTGGCCAATTTGCTGCTGAAGCGCCTCGTCGATCCCAGCAACCGCAGCGCCGAACTCATCCGGGTCAGCATTGAGGAAGTGGCTGACCTGAGCGAGCGGGACACCTGCATCGGCAAGGACCTTGATCCGCACGAGATCGACGACCGCCTGTGCACCATAGCGGCGGTAACCGGAGTTGTCCCGCGCGGGCTCTGCGAGCAGACCGGCCCGGTGGTAATGACGGACCGCCCGCACGGTGACGCCGCAGTGGCTGGCCAGCTGGCCGATCGTCAGGAGCTTCGCCATCAGGACGCTACCGGTGAATCTCGGTTGTACAACTTCACCGCCCACAGGAATCCAACCACCGCGATGCCGACACACCAGGCCACGGCCACAATGCCGTGATTGCCCATCGGGGTTCGGGTAAGCAGGCTGCGAAAGGTGTCAATGATCGAGGTGAACGGCTGATACTCGGCAAACGCCCGTACTCCTGCGGGCATCGCGGCAGTGGGAACAAAGGCGCTGCTGACAAAGGGAAGGACGAGGAGAATGAGCGAGAGACTGTTTGCCCCTGCTGGCGTCTTGGCGAGCAGCCCAAAGGCCACCGTCAGCCACGAGAGTGCCATTCCAAGAAGGGCGAACAGCCCGATGGCGGCGAGCCAGCCGAGTGCGGTGGCGTTGGGTGAGAACCCTAGGACGAGTGCGAAGAGGCAAACAGCTGCACCCGTAATGAGCGTACGGACGACGCTTCCGGTCACCGGCCCGGCAAGGACCGAAGGACGCCAGATGGCCATCGTCCGGAAACGGGCGATGATCCCCTCACTCATGTCGGCGTTCACGCCGAGCGCCGTCGATTCAGCGACCGAGGCAGCGGCCATCACGAGGATGCCGGGAAGCACGTAGTTGATGTAGCCGCCGCTAACGGCGCTGCCGAGTCCGGCGCGAAGCGTGTGACCGAAGACACCATCGAAGAGAAGGAGAAAGAGCACCGGCACGAGTAGTCCGCTGATCGTCACCATCGGGAAGCGCACTGCGTGACGTACGTCTCGACGCAGCATTGTGGTCGTGTCAGCGAGTGCCAGGGAGGGGGCCGTCATTGTCCTTCCCCCATCGAGTTGGCACGAGACGGCTCAGGGCCGCTACCAGTCAAGGCGAAGAAGACGTCGTTGAGGTCCGGGGGCTGGGCCGAAAGGCTCTCCACGGTGATCCCATGACGCTCAAGCCGGTCGAGCACGTGCCGGATGCCAGCCACGCTTCCGTCGCTCGCCAATTCGAGCGACAAGTCGTCGTCACTCCGTTCTGCGCCGCCGAACTCCACAGCCGCAGCAGCGAACGCATCATCCCCGGCGAAATGGAGCCGGATGCGTCCGCCCGGCGCCCGCCTCTTCAGCTCGGACGGCGTGCCTTCTGCTACCAAGGCACCACGGTCGATGAGGACCACATGGTCTGCCAGGCGATCCGCTTCTTCCAGGTACTGCGTCGTCAGGAGGACGGTCACCCCGTCGGCGACCAGGTCTCGGACGATCCGCCAGAGAACCCGTCGCCCACGTGGATCGAGGCCAGTCGTTGGCTCGTCCAGGAAGATGATCCGGGGCTCGCCCATGAGGGTCATCGCAAGATCGAGACGACGGCGCATACCTCCCGAGTAGGAGATCACAGGCCGGTCCGCTGCCTCGGTCAACTCGAAGCGCTCCAGGTTTCTTGCCGTCCGCTCCGGCGCAACAGCCCGCCGCAGGTGGTGCAGCCCAGCCATTAAGGCAAGGTTCTCTCTGCCGGTCAGGAACTTGTCCACGGCAGAGAATTGGCCGGTGACACCGATCGCTGCCCTGACGGCCTCGGGCTCTGCCACGACATCGTGACCGAACACGGTCGCCCGGCCAGCGTCCGGAGCAAGAAGCGTCGAGAGGATGCGAATCGTCGTCGTCTTCCCTGACCCGTTGGGGCCGATGAGGGCCGTGACGGAACCCTCGGGGGCGGCCAGGTCGAGACCGGTGAGTGCGTGCTGGCCACCGAAGGACTTGGCCAACCCCACTGCGTCGATCGCCAGTTGAGGGGCACTCTCCCCTGGGGTGGGTAGCTGTGCAAGATTCTGCATACGTCCATCTTGCAAGCCTGACGTAAGGTCAATGTCAAGGCGATGACTGATCGCGTGCGATGCACGCCTTCGGCGCCGGCCTCTCGGCGGCTGTATGACCGGACGTTGTGTGGGTCGCGCTGGCAGGTCAGCGAACTTCGGTGTACTGGCTGCGGTCCAGCCGCACGACGTCGGTGAAGTCGCTGCCCGTTGGCTCTGCGACTGGCTCTGCGACGCCGGTGTACTGGCTGCCGTCCAGTTGTACGACACGGAAGCCGCCCCCGGAGAGCAGTTTGCGCAGGTGCCGCATCCCGCTCATGCCCGCGAGCGCGACAGCTACGGCGGCGGCGAGGATCGAGCCGCCGAACAGCGCGAGCCCGCCGACGACGTGTCCCAGCATCATCATGACCACTGCGGCCAGCAGGGCCACCGGCACGGCCGCCACCAGCAGCAGCGCCAGCAGCGTCACGGCGATCACGGCCTTGGCCGACCTGCCCGGTGTCCGTTCCGCGTACCAACCGGTCATCACGCTCACCTCTCAAAGCCCCGAGCTCGTCAGGGCCCACGCCTGCCAGGTCAACACGATATGTCGTGTTCTCTCTGTCAACGCCGCTCTCCATCAGAATCATCCGGTGACTGCCCGGCGCGCTGATCGTGAGTGGGCAGCCTGCCCCGGGAGTATCCCAGGGATGACCCTGATGCCCTGGGGATGCACACCAGGGTGCAAACCGGGCTGATCCCGATCGACGCAGGCCACTGCCGGGCCGCAGTCTTGAAGCATGAACACGAACACCGCAGATGCCGGGTCCGCCGCCGTTAACAGCCAGACCGAAGCCCGCCAGCTGCGCCGGTCAGGCGATGACAAGATGCTGGCCGGCGTGGCCGGCGGCATAGCCCGATACCTGAACGCGGACGTCACGCTAGTCCGCGTCATCATCGCGGCGCTGGCTCTCCTCACCGGCGCTGGTGTGGCTCTTTATGTTGCCGCCTGGCTGCTGATCCCCGCAGACGGCCAAGACCAGCCGGCCGCCGCGGCGTGGATCGCCTGCCGCCGGGACCGCATCCGCTAAACCCTGACCCGCAAACCTCTTGACGTAACGGAGACCGATCACCATGTCCGTAATCATCGCCCTTGCCCTTATCGCCATCGTGGCCCTGACAGTCCTCAGCTTCGCCGTGCACGTCCTGTTCTTCCCGTGGCTGCTGGTGGCCATCGCCATCCTGGCCTGGATCAAGTTCCGGCCACGCCACTCCCACCGGTAGCCCCGGCGCCCGGCCACCCGCTGCCCGGCCGGCGCTGAGCAGACCGCCGGGCAGCGTCGTCCTAGCCGGGCAGTCCAGATGTTCGGGGTGCCCGAGGAGCCGGCCCTCGACCTGGCATCGCACATCAACCGCACCATGGCTGATTGCATCCTCGACCTCTACCGTTCGGCCGTGGATGTCGGAAGGCAGTGGGGCCCGGGTTTCGCGGCCATCCCGGTCCCCGGATTGGTGATCATCCCCAGCGAGGATCCCTTCCTGAGCGCAGCCTCGGCGACCAAGGCCGCCGCGCGGGCCGATGCCAAGACGGTCGCCCTCGACGGGTTCGGCCACTGGTGGATGCTCCAGGACCCTGCCCGAGCGGCGACCGTTCTGCGCGAGTTCTGGGCCACCCTGGCCTGACTCCGCCCGCTCCGAAGCGGCTCGACCTTGCGAAGGCTGGTTCGCCAGCGGGTTGGGGCGCTTTCCCCGGGGGCGCGGCCGCCGATGCTGTCCTTGCGAGCGTCCAGCGGTGTCGTGCTCCGGTGGGCCTGCCTCACCGCCTGGCGGTCGCTTGCTGCCGGGCGGCTCGCCGTCGGATTGCAGCAGCCAGATAGGCGCGGCCCGCGAGCTCGGTAATGCCATCAGTGGCCGCTTCAGCGCCGGCGTCGGTCAGGCGCTGGCGGGTGGCGGGGTCGCGGGCGTAGCCGATGGTGCGGGCGCCGGCCAGGCGGGCGCTGCGGATGTCAGCCGGGGTGCTGGCCACCACGGCGCACGCCGAGGCCGGCACCCCCAGGAGCTGAGCGGCCTGCAGGACCGGGATGGGGGTGGGCTCCAGGATGGCCGGGTCGGCGCCAAGCCGCGCGATGACCAGCCGCACCCGGTCGCGCTCGCGCGGGTAAAGGCGCGCGAGGTAGCTGCTTATCGCGGCCGGGCATGCGTTGCCGATGATGGTGACCTGCGCCGGGCCGTGCAGCAGGGTCCGGATGCCCACGGCAGGCCGGGCCACCGCGGCGGCCCGGACCTCGTACGCGGCGACCTCAGCCTCAGCCGGGCCGGCCAGCTGAGGGCAGGCGGTCAGGATGAAGCGCAGGATGTCGTAGGGGCTGATGGCGGCATCGGCCGGGTGCGGCGGCGCGACGCCGTGGCTGGCCAGCAATCCGCGCAGCTGGCTGGTGACATCACTACCGGACCCCGCAGGCATGTCGCAGACCGGCCCGTGGAAATGGAGCAGCAGATGCTCACACTCACCTAGGACCCCTATGACCTCATCCATGGCAGGATCTAGCGCAGCGCGCCACATGGCCGGCTCCTTCGTCGAGGACCATCTCGCTCCAAGTGTGCCGGGTTAGCTGGATAGGGTGCCGTCTTGCGTCATCACCTGCTCGGCTGGATAGACGGCGGGCTTTGCGTTGAGCCCGCGTATCATTCCCGAGCACCTCGCGGTGAACGGCCTGATGTGGAACTTCCTATGGCAGTTCTACTCCGCTATCCAGGACTGCTCGGCCTGGCCGATGCCCTGGAGCATGCCTACCGGGTCCTGGGCTTTGACGAGGCCAGCGGCGGCGACGAGGTGTTCGGTCAGCTGGTGCTGGCCCGGATCATCGAGCCGGCGAGCAAGCTGGATATCCTCGTCAACCGGTGCATGTAATCGTTCCGACGTTCGGCTGAGGAGCGGAGATGGCCAGGGTTGTCATGCAGGCGGTCGTGTCGGTGGACGGCTACATCGCCTATCCCGATGATACGGTCGGGCCGTTGTTCGACTGGTACGGCAACGGAGATACCGAGGTGTCCGCCAGGGCGAGCGGCTGGACGTTCCACGTCTCGCAGGGGTCCGCGGATTACGTCCAGCCCTTCTGGGACGCCGTCAAGGTGACGGTGATCGGCCGCCACCTGTTTGACACCACGAACGGCTGGGACGGCGACCCGGCCGCCGGAGACGAGCTGGTCGTTGTCACCCACCGGCCATTGCCGGAGGCCTGGCTCGCCGACCACCCGGACGCGCCCTTCCACACCGCCGGGTCGGTCGAGGCGGGCATCGCGCTCGCCACAAGGCTCGCCGGCGACGGTCTCGTCTGCGTGACCGCCGGCGACCTCGGCGGGCAGGCGTTCTCGGCAGGACTGGTCGACGAGATCGCGATGGACGTCGCCCCGGTGGTTCTGGGTGAAGGGGTGCGCTTCTTCGGCAGCCACGCCGGCACCGTCCTCCTCGACGATCCCGACCAGGTGGTCCAGGGCGACCGCGTGCTGCACCTGCACTACACAGTCCAGCGCTGATCGGTCCTCCGCGGTGGCGGCTCCCGGGCCATGCCCGCTGCCGATCGTCTCCTGCCGAAGGCCGGACTGTTGCGGGACGGCCCGGGTGCGGCCTACGACGACGTTGTGTGGGTCGCGCTGGCAGATCAGCGAACTTCGGTGTACTGGCTGCGGTCCAGCCGCACGACGCCGGTGAAGTCGCTGCCCGTTGGCTCTGCGACTGGCTCTGCGACGCCGGTGTACTGGCTGCCGTCCAGTTGCACGACGCCGAAGCTGCCCCCGGACAGCAGTTTGCGCAGGTGCCGCGTCCCGCTCATGCCCGCGAGCGTGACAGCTATGGCGGCGGCGAGGATCGAGCCGCCGAACAGCGCGAGCCCGCCGGCGGCGTGTCCCAGCACTATTCTTCGGGCTCGCGCTCACCTGGGTCGGAAATTTCGACGATGTGCAGAAGCTCACCAAGATCTGCGAAGGGTTGCCGCCATATAGCGGCGTCCAGAGTGAGGATCGGGTAGATTGCCACGTCCGCGATCGCGGCGGCATGAGCGTCCCACGGATCAAAACCTGTTCTCGCGATAATGTCGGCCAGCCTGGCGGCTTGCTCGGTGCCGCGCACTGGGGCAATGGTGAGATTATCCAGGAGCTCAAGGCCGCCGAGGAGATCATCTGCTTCCTCGCCGCGTACCTCCAGTGCCGCTCCCGCGATGGCCAGGGCCGGGACGACTAGCAGCTGGCCGCGGGCGTCATATCCCTGGATCAGGCCGATGATGTCGGGGTCTCCGCGCGCAACAGCCGTGACGACGCTCGTATCGAGCACGAATGGCGGGCCAGTGGCCTCACTCACCGGCAAGCTGGCGGTCGACGTGCGTCATCATGCGAGCGACGCGGCCCGGATCTGCCTGGTCACCTTTGGCCTTCCACAGGCCCCGGCGGCGGCGATCGCGGTAAACCTTCTCGGCCATCGCCTCGTTGAAGGCCGCGGACACGGACGCGGCGTGACCGGACTCGACGAGACGTTCAGCGTAGGTGCTGAGGTCGGGATCCACCGTGATGGTGAGGCGCGATTTCCTGTCACTCATACTCGAATCATACCCTGAGTATGATCATGTCGGCGCTGCGGATCGAGCGTCCAGGCTGGGCCCCGATCCATCAGGAATCGAGAAGCGCCGCGCTGTGGTCGGGCCTAGCCTTCGGTGGAAGGCCGAAAGATACCGAGCCGATGAGCGTCAAGAAGGGAAGTCCGGGAATGCCCGCGAAGAATGCCAAGACCGAATCCGATGGTTTCAGCGCCGAGGAACGTGCCGCGATGAAGAAGCGCGCCGCCGAGTTGCGCGCCGAGGGCAAGAAGGGTGCCAAGAAGGCCGACGGCCTGCAGGCGGTCCTCGACAGCATCGCGGAGATGGCACCGGAGGATCGTGCGCTAGCCGAGCGCGTGCATCTGACAGTAACCGCGACCGCCCCCGAGTTGTCCCCGAAGACCTGGTACGGGATGCCCGCTTACGCGAACGCGGACGGCAAGGTCGTCGTCTTCTTCCAGAACGCGGGCAAGTTCAACTACCGCTACTCGACACTGGGCTTCCAGGACGCGGCGAACCTTGACGACGGCGATGTGTGGCCGGTGTCGTATGCGCTGAAGAAGTGGAGCCCCATGGTGGAGAAGAAAGTGGCCGAGCTGGTGACGGCCGCGATCTCCTGACCGCATACCGGATGTCCAGCGTCGCTGAGTCGGCATTCCTGATTGCCCTTTAGTTGACCGCAGTCAGCCGTTGGATTCGGCGGCGGCCTTGAGGTGCCCGAGCCAGGCGACCAGTGTCTGTTCAACGCATATGGAACCGACCGAGGGCTGCCGGAGTGCCGGCAATGCAGGGGTCTCTTTAATAACTGCGCGCCTACCCACCGATCTGTAGAGCTAAGTCGGATCAGGCGATGTCCTTTCTATGGTGCCGAACCGAGGGTAACGTTCCGGGGACGGTCTCGGGGGTAGCGTGTGTTCATGGCTGACGCGCAACTGCCCCCTGAGCGACTACCGACCGTGCTAAAGCCCCCCGAGTATCCGCACCCCGGCGGCGAACAGCAACCAACTATCCTTAAGCGCTGGCTTAGGCGCTTGCTTAAGCCCTGGCATAACAATGCCGTGTCCCGACGTCGCTTCTTGCTCCGAATTGGCGGAGCTGCCATCGTTATCATAGTGCCAGTCAGTGCGATCCTCACCGCTCTGGCCCTGACCTCCAAAGAGAACAGCGCAGACCGCCTGGCCGCCGCCGGGGACGTGCTCGTGGGCGCCACGCTTCTGCTGGGCGTCGCCGCTGCGCTTGTCACGCTGCTCGCATTCATGGTGACAGCTGGCATGCCTGAATTGCGGCTTCAACTCGCAT
This sequence comes from uncultured Actinomycetes bacterium, assembly GCA_963775825.1. Lineage (GTDB taxonomy): Bacteria > Actinomycetota > Actinomycetes > Streptosporangiales > Streptosporangiaceae > Bog-532. Next base: position 261,530 of record CAVZKY010000043.1, on the reverse strand, counting down.
GCGAGTGGTCAAAACCGAATAACCCAGTATTTCAGGCTGATAAGTCCGAAAACGGCGCCTTTCAGGCGAGGCAGTCCAAGCAACTCGCTGGGAGGATCGCGATATGGAACGACAGTTACTATCCCGCAACGGAGCCAAGGGTAATCGTCCGACTCAACGCAATGGCTTTTACGGCCGAATCTGACCGCCGGTTCCTTGATGACTGGGCCGTGCTTGACATCGTCGACACAATCGGGATTACCGCAATCGAATGGGAAGGCGGCCCGGGGTATTCAATTCACCCGAATTCGGTCCGCCGCCTGCCCGGTTTCTACCTGAACAACCTGCGATGGAAAGAGGAGTGGGGAAATCCAGGCTTCATCATCGAAATCCTCCTGGACAACCTTCGTCGAGTCGTCTACCTCCCAGTTGACTTCGAGGTCAACGGCAAATTCTTCGCGCTGAAAGAAGGAGATCGGGGGACTGTAGCGCCATGGATGCCGCCACCTCGGGAGAAGCGGAAACCCGGGCCGCCTGGTTCTCAGGTATATACCCAGCTGCCTGATCATGAGCAAGAGCGTCGAGCATCAACCTGAGCCGACGTGTAACGCATCAAGCGGACAGCGCACGCGAGCTGTCAAGCCGGCGGAGTACTGTATCTACCTGATTTCATGAGTGCGGAGATGAAGTTGTCCACCAGGGCTTCGGGTGTACCGCAGTTATTTATCCACGACACCGTTGTGCGATCAAGGAGCTGCCGGTAGCGCCGTTCCTCGCGCAACCTATCCTGTTCCGCCGTCAGGATCAGGGATCCGTTGAAGAACGCCTCGTGATGGTGGATCAGGGTCGCGTCACCGTCGCTCTCCAGCGCCCTGGCCGCCTCGCCTTTGCCGCCGGGCGGCAGCCAGTCCGCAGGCTCCCGCACCACCACGGCCACCTGCTCCACCACCGTCGCCGTGGTGCTCCAGGCCGGCCCATAGACACTTTCCGGCGACACCAGCATCCGGGCGGCCCGGTCCCGCTCGGACAGATCGCGCGCGTAGGAGCCCGCCGGCGCGCTGGTGAAAAAGGCCGGACGCAGGGCCAGCACGCTCCCGGTCTTCATGTGCAGCATCGTTTCCCCCGTGCTGACCGAATCCCCGCGAGGCAGCGAAACCGCACCCCAGTCGTCGTTCAGTACCGCGACCGGATACTCACGATGCCGCAGCAGCCCCGCCACCAGCGTGGTCTTGCCCGCACCCGAACTCCCCGTGATCACCACACCCCGCCGGTCAGGCCCCGAGCCGACGCTCAAGGTACAGCCATGCATGAACAACACGTCGTCCCCGCTCACGGCCGAGCAGATGCCCCGGACGCACACCTTGGCCAGCCGGTAGGAGCCAAATCCGAAGACCAGCATCATCTTGTGCTCCCGCGACCACCATCGCGCCTGGTCCCAGCGGCCATCAAGCCCGTAACCGCGAGCCCGGCCGGGCCAGCGCGCACAGCGTGGCGTCGGGCTGCTGACCGGTCCCGGCCGGAGCCCAGTTGGCCGCGAACATGCGGCTGAGCCGGGCGTTATCGGAGACGAATGCGAGGACGATCCGGCCCGCGGGCACGCTGATCGACACGAGCACCCGGTAGGGAAGCCGGATACCGGCCACCACGCCGGGCAGGCCGGCCCCGGGCTCACGGACCGGTGACAGCGCGTCGTAGTAACTGATGCTCATCTCGTCGCACTCCTCGCGGGCAGCATCGCGGGACGGGCAGCAGCCACGCCAGCGACATACGGCAGCCGTTCCCGGGCCCTCGGTCCCCCGGGGCAATGGCCCAATGGCCCAATGGCCCAACGGCCCAAGGACCCAAGGACCCAACGACCCAACGACCCAACGACCCAACAACGACCCTCTCCGGACTACCCGCGCCGCCGGAACTGCGCGAAAGCAATGAACAGCCGCCAGGACAGGCGGCAGTCCAAAGCTCCGGGCCGCTGGGTGCTTGCCGGCACTGAGCCGGGGCATGGCTGGCCGGGTCTGCGCAGTCCGAGACCAGGAGGGCAGGCAAGGCGGCAGCGGCTAAAGGCCAGTGCCTGTCGCTTCTCTTGGCGCCTCCCAGAAGGTGCTGGCCAAGAACCGCTTCGTGCCGATCGGCCCGGCCGAGCTCAGCGGCAAGCCAGGGACCTGGTACGAGCGCGACCTGAGCGCAGGCTGACTCCGGGCATTTTCCGTATCATGCCTGGTCGGCGGTCCTCGTGACGTCGGCTGGCTGAGGATCGGGGTCGCTCGTTCCCGGTCCCTCGACGGCAGCGGCGGCGGCCATCATCGGTTCGCCCTTTTTCTCCTGGTATCTGCCGTAGGCGACCGTCCAGGCGATGAAGATGCCCGCCCAGATATACGGCATGACCTTGGAAAGGGACAGGGCTGTGCTGGTCGAGGTGTTATAGACGATGGCGACCCGCAGCGCGGCTTCGAGCAGGAAACCGACGCCCCATACGGCGGTGATGATCCGGAAGATGTGCCGGAAGCCCTCATATTGCCAGAGGCTGATCATCTCGCGGCCTTTAGCGGTGTCCGGGCCGATGAACTCCACGGCGAAGCCGTACATCAGCGGGCGCTGCGTCCACAGCGAGCCCAGGCAGGCCACGCCGAATATGGCCGTGGGCGCCGATCCCTCCATCAGCACCAGCCTGGCGCTGTGGGTGATCAGGCCCAGCACCGTGCCGACGAGTATCCCGGTTAGGACCAGAGCGCCGACGACGTCGAGACGGCGGTGCTGGATGACGCCAATGGCCACGCCCACTGCGGGGAACACGCCGCTCAGCACCAGAGCCGTCACCGTGCTCATTCCGGCGGAGCGCAGCAGGCTGTACGCGATCAATGGTGCGGCGACGTCGATGATGACGATTTTCGCGATGGAGCGGAGCGCCGGCTATCTCCGGCTTGGTTCCTGCGGTTGGCTTGACATCGCGGCTCGCGTCCACGACAAGTGCCTTTCGTGCTGGCCTGCGGATCCCTGTCCTCGTCTGGCCGTGGCCAGCGCTGCTGCCCCGAGCCAGGTGAAATGGTGCGCGCCCCAGCTATCTTCCCTAGCAGCATAGGTCGGTTCGACCTATGGAGGCAAGGTAGATTGCTGATCATGGCCGAACCACAGCTCACCCCGTTCGAGCACATACTGATCGGCCTGGTCTGCCTGTCGCCGGCCTCCGGCTACGACCTGAAGCGGACATTCGCCGCCACTCCAATGGGCGTCTACCAGCCCAGTTCCGGTTCGCTCTATCCGGCGTTGCGCCGCCTGGAAGCGAAGGGCCTGGTAGAGGCACGGGACGGGACCGGCGAGTCGGCCAGGCACCGCCGCGTGTACGAGCCGACCCAGGCCGGCCGGGCGGCCCACGCGACCTGGCTGCGCACGCCCGTTGAAGTGTCTACGGTCGCGCGTGACCTGGGGTTGCACCTCATGCGCTTCGTCATGATGGAACACGCGTCTTCACGCGAGGAGGTGCTCAGCTTCCTCGGCAACCTCAAGGACGCGCTCGCGGCGTTCACCGCGGGGCTGGAGCGATACGCGGGGGCCACCGCCCAGCTCGACGATCGCCACCCGGGCCTGGCCCTGGACCACGGCCTGGCGGTCTACCGCGCCAGCCTGCTATGGACCAGGCACACCATCGCCGCACTCCGCGCCGCGCCTGCCCCCTCCTCGCAGCCGTCGTCCTGGTAGCCGCGGGTCACGCCGGTGCCGGCACCCCCAGTTGCGGATCCTGCCGGCAGGTCTGGCCGGTAAGTCCACCCTCGAACCCCGACCGCCGTAGGCCCCAAATGCTGGGGATTGCCGCGCTCGCCGAGATCTGATGGCTACATGTCATGATGTCTGGATGGGGCATGGACGTCTTCCCATACGACGGGCTTGTCCGGGGAACCGTTCTTGTCGCCATTCGGGACGTCACTTACCGTACGAGCCCGCGGGAGAATGAATGAGACAGGTAAGCCCAGCGGCGAGCGTGCCAGCGTCAGTGAACCGGTACCTGCTGCCGCAGGAACGCTCGTGCATTACGGTCCGCATGCATCCAGCGGTGCTGGCCAGACCGCTCATCCTGGTCTCCGGCCTAGTCTCCGGCGGTCTGGTGGCGGCCAGGAAACTGACCGGCCGCTCCGTGCGCCCAGAGGTCGTCTGGGGAGCGCCCCTGCCCGTCCTGCTGTATTTAATGTATCGGGTGGCAGCCTGGCGGGTCGCGTACTTCGCCGTGACAAACAAGCGGATGATCCTGGTCAACGGGCTTGTGGTGCGCAAGGTGGCGATGATGCCGCTGGCCAAGGTAACGGACATGAGCTTCCAGCGCTCGGCCATGGGCCGCGTCTTCGGCTACGGCGAGTTCATCGTCGAGTCCGCCGAGCAGGAGCAAGCGCTGCGCAGCGTTAATTTCCTCCCGTATCCGGAGCAGCTCTATCTGGAGGTCTGCGGCCTTCTCTTCCCGGACGCGGTGGACGAGGCCGAGCAGGATCAAGACCGCTTGCCGGATTCACCCGGTTGAGTTGTGAAGTCGCTTGCGCGGAGGCTAGGCCGTACGCGACGGCTATGCGGCCGTCATTGCCTCCAATTGAGCTCGCTGCGCACAAATCCGGCTGATAAATCCGGTCGTGCTCCCGTACAACTGTGCGGGTCACCTGGCCGGTGAAGTTCCAGTCCAGCCTACTGGCGGAAACCGCTGGAGCGCTGCGTGGTCCGGGCCGCGCAGCCGCCGCTAGCCTGCCAGTTCGGCTAGCCCTTGCCCAGGTATCGGATTATGGCTGCTTCAAGCGCATGCGCTATACGCTGCTGGAAGGCGGTGGAGACCAACGAGGCCGCATCGGTGGCATTGCGCATATTGCCACACTCGATCAGGACCTTTGGAACAGTTGTGAGGTTGAGGCCTGCGAGATCATTACGAGCAATGATGCCGTCGACCCCGTAGTAGGTGCTAGGCGGTATCGTGGTGTAACGCAGGAACGCCCATCGTACGTCGCGGCCGAAACCCTGCGACGCGGCAATCACCTCGTTGTTCGGCCCATCAGAGACGGGCTCGAGGACCGCGAAGCCCCGGCCTGACGGCGGGCCGCCGTCGGCATGGATATCAATGGCCACATTGGCGTGGCTGCCGTTGAGAATTTGTGCTCGGCGAGTAACGCAGGGCCCGAAGCCGTTGTTGCTGGTTCTCGTCATCGCCACTTGCGCGCCATCACGAAGCAGGTCAGCGCGGAGGAACATGGCGACCTGGAAGTTGAACTGAGCCTCGGTATAGCCTGCATCGGTCTGCGTGCCTGTGGTATCGCAGGTTTCACGCTCCCGGCCGTTCCATATCAGCTTATCGATGTAAGAAGAATGGCTACCGTTCGCGCCATTATGACCTGGATCGATGCCGACGATCATTCCTGCCAGTCGCCCGGCCGGCCTATCCGGCGAAATGCCCGTCGTCCGTTGCATGGATCCTGAGCCAGCCGCGTCGTAGTGGATGCTACTGCATGCCACCATAACCAGACTGGTAATGATAGCCGCCACTGTGCCTATTATAGTTCTCTTGCCATCTATCATGGCCCTAGCTCTTTCCGTGCATCGTTGCCGCCGGATCTAGCTATTGCGTGCCAGCTTGTCACTTGAGACTGCCGGCGCCGGGCCAGCGCCGGTAACGCCGAACGTCCCTTCGTGCGGTCGACAGTCGGACCGCGCGTTCGGCGGCCCGCCCAAACCGGCTATAGCCTTACCGCGGCGGCAGGCTATTCGCGCATGCGCGCGGAGCGTCCGGGACTCTCATGACCTGCATGGCGCGGGACATCCGGGGCTAGCCATGCGAGTAGTGTAGAACACATGTTCGATCGACGCAAGGCCGCTCACATCACCGTTCAGGCCTGCCACATACATTAGCGAGCACCAACGCCAGCCGTATGCCGGGCATCTGGATCTTGCCATGCCAACCGCAAACGGCGATGATTGGCTCGTTCAGCCATGGGTTCACGGTTGAGGGGGGTTTTCATGGCGGCACAGTCTTCTGGCGATGGCCCCGAGCCGACTGCACCCGAACCTGGAAACGAGCGCTGCACACCGCCGGAGGGCCACCAAAGCGGGTTTAGGAAGTGGCTATCATCACCGTGGATTTCCGGGATCCTTACTGGTTTAATTACGGGTGCGGCGGTGACAATCGCCATCACACCCACGGGCCGTTCTGCCGAGGTCCGCGTTTTGCAGATGGCGCATTCAGCAAAGTCGCCGAGCTGTACTGCCCCTGGGTGGCTACTGCAAGTACCGGACGACCAGATTCTGGCAAATTCCTGGTACCAATCGATGGATGACGTCCCAGATTACAAGACTCTGCACACGCCGGACCTGACAGTTGACGGTAACCCGCGAAGCGCATGGCTGCAGTGGTGGCCAAGCGGCGGAATCGACGATAGCCCCGGCAATGGTAATTACATTACCTGGTCGTTCGCACAATCCTACGATATACGCCTTGTCTGCATATTGAATGGCTGGGACGAGGACAGCCACACTTTCGACAGCGCGGAACCGGTTAAATCCGCGACCATTGGCAACAAAGCCCCCGGGTGCAGCGGGACTCAAACAAAGCTTACAACTCACTCATATACATACGCCTGGAATGAAGTAAAGCTTTCGCACAGTCACCCAACAAGCCTCCTCTGCCTGCAAATCACGGCACCGTACCATGAGACTCGTAAGACTGATAGCCAGCTCACGTGCGCACCGGTACCGCAGGGCAGCGAGGGAATCTCCTGCCGAACATTGACCGGCATATCCGAGATACGGTTCTACTATAGTCCTTCAGTGCTAAATTGGGTTCCATACTGATCTACGAAGTCATACGAAATGAGCGAGTTCCGCCCCAGCCGGTGACGTACGCTCACGCATCGGCCAGAAGCGAATGCTGGCCATACGTTGGGCAAGGTGCGGCGGCCCTACAGACCGGGCGCCGGCCGGGTCGTGGTCCCCAGGTCCTGATCTGGCGGGGGCAGGGCTGCCCGCCGCGGACGGGGACGGGCGCGTCGCCGAGGGGGATTACCAGGTCAGCGTCGCTCGCGGCCGTGTCGCCGCGGGTGCCGGGTGCGGTTGCAGTGTTGTTCTCGCAGGGGACGGGCGGGAAGGTGATGGCGCTGGTCAGGGCGTTGCGGATGGCGATGTTCCGGAGCTGGGCGAGGGCGGCCAGGGCGGTGTGCCGGCAGATCCCGTCGAAGCTCCGGGTCTGCGACTGGTCCCAGCCGAGCACGTCCTTGCCCGTTTTGAACGTTTCCTCCACTGGCCAGCGGCGCCCGGCGATCGTCACGAAATAGGTCAGCGTCGCCGGCCTTCAGGGGCGTGGCACAGGTAGAAGGTGTACTGGCCCGGGCGGGAGATCAGCCTCCTGATCAGCAGGAACTCCTGCGGGTCCGCGGTGGCGGTCAGCGCCCAGTCGCTGTAGCGGGGGCCTTTGATCCGTTCCCGCAGGAACGCCGTTCGAAGACCGCATCCCGTGTGGCGTCCTGTGCTTCGATGATCGTCCCGGCACCGGTTGTGATCTTCCAGGTGCAGGGAATGATCGCCACATAGGCCAGGCCGGCGTCCCGGCAGGCCCGCCGCAGCTTGCCGCTGCGCCCGTAGACCTCGTTCAACGCCGCCCACCTCACCGGCAGCCCTGCCTTGGTCAGGCGTGTGACCTGCGCGATCGCCAGGTCCGGTTTCGTCGCGAACTCCAGGTCCTCCGGGATCCCGGCCTGCTGCCGCCGGGCCGTGTCCTGCGCCCAGCGTTCCGGCATGTACACGTCGAAGTCCGCCCACGCCTGCCCGCGCTGGTGACGTACGCGGAGAACACCCAGGTCACGCAGTTCTCCACCTTCCCGGTGCAGCCTGCGTGCTGCGGCGCGACGCACGCCGTGAAGTCACCGGCCTTCAGGTGCGCGGTCTCGTCGATCGCAGCCCCGGCCCGGCCAGGTCGTCCTCATCACCGGCAGCCAGGCGGCGTAATAGGGAAAGCCCGTGGCCGACCTGGCTGGCGGGGTCCACCTAGCCGCGGCGCAGGTTCCGGCGGAACTGACGGGATGACCCGCCTTCGCGCCCACGCCTCATCCGGGTCGAACGGCACCATGACAACCGCGTTGTTCCGGAGCCCGGCGGCGATCGCTTGTAACTGGCGTACCAGAAAGTCCTCGAAAGAAATCCAGGGCGGTGTCGGATCGGGGCAGAGGTGTTCGTAGCAAGGGTGAGCGGCCGCCCGCGAGGGGCGGCCCGAACCACAGGAGATGATCCGAGATGCAGTACCTGGTTTCCGTGATCGACGACACGGCCGGCCTCGCCACCCCGGACGAGGATGCGGCCATCGACGAGTTCAACGACCGGCTCCAGGCGGAGGGCCACTGGGTCTTCGCCGGTGGCCTCGCGGCGCCCAGCTCGGCCACCGTCATCGACAACCGAGGCGAGGAGGCGATGTTCACCGACGGGCCCTTCGTGGAGTCGAAGGAGTATCTCGCCGGCTTCTGGATCATGGAGGCGTCCGACCTCGACGTAGCGCTCAAGCTCGCCGCCGAGGGGTCGAAGGCCTGCAACCGGAAGATCGAGGTGCGGCCGTTCCTGTGAGCATGGCCGGCGCCCGGGAGGCGGTCACCCGGGCTCACCACGAGGAGTGGGCCCGGGTGGTCGCGTCCCTGACCAGGCGTTTCGGTGACCTCGACATCGCCGAGGAGGCGGCGGGCGAGGCGTTCGCGACCGCCGTCCAGCGGTGGCCGGCCGACGGCGTACCCCCCAGCCCCGGCGCCTGGCTGACCACCACCGCCAACCGCAAGGCCATCGACCGGATCCGGCGCGAGACCAGGCGCGGCGACAAGCAGAAGGACGCTCAGCTGGTGTACGGCAACGACCCGCCCGGGCCTGCCGGCGCCATCGACGACGAGCGGCTCCGGCTGATCTTCACCTGCTCTCACCCGGCGCTGGCGATGGAGACCCGCGTGGCGCTGACGCTGCGCATGGTCGCCGGCCTGACCGTGCCCGAGATCGCCCGCGCCTTCCTGGTGCCCGAGACCACCATCGGGCAGCGGATCACCCGCGCGAAGGCCAAGATCAAGGCGGCTCGCATCCCTTACCGGGTGCCGTCCGCGGAGGATCTCCCGGCACGCGTCTCCGGCGTACTCGCCGTCCTCTTTCTCGTCTTCAACGAGGGCTACCTGGCGACCGGCCCGGGCACCGATCCCGTACGTCACGACCTGACCGCCGAGGCGATCCGGCTCACTCGCCTGATCCGGGCCCTCATGCCGAAGGACGGTGAGGTGGCCGGGCTGCTGGCGCTGATGCTCCTCACCGAGGCCCGCCGCACCGCCCGGGTTTCGGCGGGCGGCGAACTGGTCACCCTCGCCGAGCAGGACCGTGGGACCTGGGACGCGGCGCTGATCGCCGAGGGTCACCGGCTGGTGCGCGAGCGCCTGGCCGCCCGGGTGGCTCCGGGTCGCTACCAGATCCTCGCAGCGATCAACGCCGTGCACACCTCCGCCCGCGACCTGCGCGCCACCGACTGGCCGCAGGTCGTCGCCCTCTACGACCAGCTCGTCCAGCTCGACCCCTCGCCGATCATCGCCCTCAACCGGGCCATCGCGGTCGCCGAGCTTGACGGCCCGGAGGTGGCGCTGGCGGCCGTCGACCGTCTCGAGCACAAGCTGGCCGGCTATCACGCCTATCACGCGACCCGCGCCGACCTGCTGCGCCGGCTGGGCCGCAGCCAGCAGTCGCGCGCGGCGTACGACAAAGCCATCGAGCTGGCGGGCAACGCCGCCGAGATCGCCTACCTGACCCGCCGCCGCGACGAGCTGGGGTAGCGCGGCCCGCGAATCCCGATCGAACGGGCGCCGAAGCGGAGAAACCCTGCTGGACTCAGCGGTAGACGAGCGTCCCGTCGTCGAGGTCGGCCTGGGGCAGGATGTCGCGCTCCTGCTCGTGCTCCAGCATGTGGGTCCACGGCTCGCGGTCGCCCTGTTTGAACAGGATGTGCTGCGAGCGCATGACGTAGCCGGCGTTGAAGTTCTCCGGATCGGACCACGCCCGCAGCGGCATGTCCGCGTCCTGGGGCCGCAGGGTGGGGACCACCATCGTGGCGCCTTTGCCCTGCATGTGGGCCAGCAGGCGGCCTACGAGGTCGCTGACCAGGTCCACGCGCAGGGTCCAGCTGTGCCGGAAGTAGCCGAAGGTGTAAGCCATGTTCGGCAGGCCGCTGATCATGATGCCCCGCCAGGTGACGCGTTCGGTGAAGTCGACGGGTTCGCCGTCGACGGTGAACGCGACGTCACCGAGGGCCGACAGGTTGAAGCCGGTGGCGGTGACGACGATGTTGGCAGGGATCTCCGCACCGGAGCTGACCTTTATCCCATGCTCGGTGAACGCCTCAATGGTGTCGGTGACGATCGAGGCCTTCCCCTCGCGCAGGGCCTCGAACAGGTCGCCGTCCGGGACCATGGCGATGCGCTGCTGCCACGGGCGGTAGCGGGGGGTGAAGTGCTTCTCGACGTCGAAGCCTTCCGGCAGCAGCGGGCGCATGGACTCGATGAGGAACGTGTGCAGCTCGTGCGGCGCTTCGAACGACGTCCGGGCCAGCCAGTGGAATTGCGAGATGTACTGACGGCGCAGGATCTCGTGCGTCCACTCCGCGGGGATGTCCAGGGCGCGCAGCGTCACGGCGAGCTCGCTGGTCGTGGGCGGAGCGAAGTAATAAGACGGAGAGCGCTGCAGCATCGTCACGTGCTCCGCCTTCCCGGCTATCGCCGGGATCAGTGTCGCGGCCGTGGCGCCGGAGCCGATCACGACGACACGCTTGCCCGCCAGGTCGAGGTCCTCGGGCCACCGCTGGGGGTGCACGACCACGCCCTGGAAGCGGTCCAGGCCTTCCCACTGGGGCCGGTAGGGCTCGGCGTGGTTGTAGTAGCCCTGGCACATCCACAAGAAGCCGGTGGTGAACCGCAGCGGCTGCCCGGTATCGTCCCGGGTGACCTCGACGGTCCACCGGCGGTCCTCGGTGGACCAGTTGGCCGCGGTGACCCGGTGCCGATAGCGGATGTACTGGCCGAGGTCGTCCTCGTCAATAACCTCGTCGAGGTAGGCGAGGATCTCCTCGCCAGCCGCGATCGGCGCACCGCGCCACGGCTTGAAGCGGTAGCCGTAGGTGAACAGGTCGCTGTCGGAGCGCACCCCCGGGTACCGGTGGGTCCACCAGGTTCCGCCGCGGTTGTCCTGGGCGTCCAGGATGACGAAGGTCCGGCCGGGGAACTGGTCCCGCAGGTGGTGCGCGGCGCCGATACCGGAGACCCCGGCGCCGACGATGAGGACATCGACGTGACCGGCGTCCCGGATCTCCTCGGCGCCGTGGGCGGGAACGGTCGCGGGTGCAGTCGTCGTCATGGCTGGACCTCCGGGACGCGCGCACTGACGCCGTAAGTTTAGCTCCGGCCGTTCCAGAAAGCGTTGGGCCAGTCCTGCAGCCGGAATCGAACCTGCAGGCCCCCCGGCCTGCGACCGCGGGTGAGGGGTGCGTCCGTTGCCCAGTCGGTCGGGAGGGCGGGGTCGGCGGATGCCCGAGAAAGACGGCTAGGACGTGGTGACGTTCAAGGGCCCGCTGCTGGTTGGACCCACCGGAGCGCGGCGTGAGCCGCGCTGAAGGAATCCCCCGCCGTTCACGGCGGGGAGCACGTCAACGGCACCATCTCATTCTTGCGCTGCCAGCCCGGGCGGGCCTCGCGGCAGCCACATAGGGCCGCCTGCCCGCCGCCGCCTCACCGGCGGCGGCAGGTGAACGACCTGGTCCGGGCGTGACGGGGCGGGTTCAGTTTCAGCAGCGGCTTTGCGGTCAGCAATGGCTGGCGAAAGGCCCTCCCGGGTCGATCTGGCCTAGTGGCTGATCGTTCCTTCGGCGACAGCGGTGAAGCGGCTTGTCTGGCTGGTCGCGGTGGCCGAGACGACGACGGAGCTGATCGTGTCCTTATACGTTCCGCTGGCTCCGGCGAAGCGGCCCGTGCCGCCGGTGATCGTGTCAGTTTCCGTGCTGTGGGCGGTGCTGCGGGTGAACGTGCCCGACCCGGTGATGGCCGAGAACAGCTTGCCACCGTTCGCCGCCACGAAGGTCCTGGTGCCCGTGTAGCTGAACGTGCTGGCACTCGTGGGGGTGAACGTCAGGTCATCGTGGCCGGTTTCGGCTCCCAGGGGGGAGAGGTGACCGGTAAAGTCGGCGGTCGCCGCCCCCGTGCCGAGATTGAGCGTGGTGGTGCCGGTGCCCGTGCCGGTTAGCGGCCGGCTGGTGCCGTGTGCCGTCGGCGCCGCTGACGGGCTCAGGGCGGCGGTGACCGCGACCACCACGCCGGCGAGGAGAACGAGCACCAGGCTGGCGAGGAGAATAATCCTGCGTCGGGGCGTGCCTGCCGCGGCGGTAGCGGCGGCCGGGAGCATCGCGGCCTTGCTGGTCCGCTGTTTGGTGGTCATTGTCGTTTCCTTTCTCTTAGGGCCGGGGCCTATCTCGGCTCTGGCCGGCGGACTCACCATGGCAACCCCCGATGTGCTGACGGTGTGCTGGCAATGTCGCGGCAGGTCATGGGCTCGCCGTGCCCCGCATGGCGGCTGAATCCGGCCGCGATGAGCACGTCGCGGGCACCCACCGCGCACTGCAGGGCCGGCGCGGCAGCCGCCGGGCAGGCCGGCGATCGCGCACCACGCGGCCGGCTGCGTAGCACCGGCGTGGCGGTCGTCAGCCCGCGGCGCCAGCCGGGAACCGCCGGGGCGGGAACCGGACGATCAGCCCGGCGGGCTGGGCAGCCCGGCCTGCTCGAGCCTGGCGCCGACTCCTAGCATGTCCGGCCACCCCAGTTCGCCGAGGATCTGCAGGGCCTGCTGCCAGGCCTCGACGGCGGCCGGCAGGTCACCGGCGGCCGCGCAGGCGTCGCCGAACTCGGCCAGGAGGCCGACCAGGATCGCGCGGGTCAGCGGGAACTTTCGCACGCGCGCGAAGGCCAGGGCCTGCCGGTAACAGCCGATCGCCTGGCGTGGCTCACCGAGCCCGGAGTCCACGAAGCCCAGCGCCCCCCACGCAACGGCCAAAGTGGTGGGGTCCGCGGCCTCGGGGGTCACCTCCAAGGCCTGCCGGGCGTACCCGCGGGCCAGATCGTCGTTCCTCAGGTGAGCGTGGCAGAACCCGAGGGTAGCCAGGGCCCATCCATGCCCGGCCTGGTCCCCGGTCTGCTGGAACAGCGCCAGGGCCCGCTCGGACTGGGTGACCCCCTCGGCCCACTCGCCCCTCATGGTGTAGGCCGCGCAGGCGAACAGGTGCGCCCAGGCCTGGCCGACCAGGTCACCAGCCCGGCGGAAGTGGTCCACGGCCAGGGCCAGGTAGGCCCGGTCCTCGTCGTGAGCACCGGTGAACGTGCCGTACCTGCCGATGATCGCGTGGGCCCAGCCCAGCGCGATCTGGTCGCCCGCCGCCTCGGCGGCGGCCAGCACGACCTGGCCGACGGCCAGGAAATCGGCCCAGTACCACTGGCTACCCAGGGACCAGGACTGGCCGAAGAAGATCTGCCAGGCGCGGGTGGTGAAGCCCGCCGCGGCGGCCTGGGCGATGGCCTGGAGCTGGACCTGGTGGTTGGCCCGGGCCCACTCCTGCAGCTCCGCCTCACTGGTCAGCCACTCGGGCAGCACACCCGGCGCCGGCGGTGCGACCGCGAAGGGCCACGGGAGGTCGCACGAGATGACCCCGGTGTGCAGTTGGTGGTCCAGGCTGCGCTCGACCGCGGCCCGGATCCCGGTCTCGCCCAGGGCCTGCCGGGCTACCCCGGCGGCGTAGCCGCGGACCAGGTCGTGCAGCACGTACCGGCCGGGCCGGTGCTCGGCGGCCAGGCTGGCATCGGCCAGCTCGGCCAGCGCCCGCCCCGCGTCCGCGCGGGGTACCCCGGCCAGGCTGGCCGCGGCCGGCACCGTGATGTCCGGCCCGCAGTGCACCCCCAGCAGCGCGAACATCTGCGCCGCCGGCGCGCTGAGCTGGCGGTACGACCAGGACAGCAGCTGGCTCAAGCTGGTGGCGGGGTCCCCGGTCTCCAGCACATCCAGCCGCCCCGGGCCCGTGCTGCCGCCCGCGGCCGCGGCCTCGGCCGTCCCGGCCAGCCGCCCGGCCAGCACCCCCAGCGGCAGCCCGGGATCGGCTGCGGCCCGGGCCGCCATCACCGCCAGCGCCAGCGGCAGATGCCCGCACCAGGCGACCAGGTTGGTTACCGCTTCGGGTTCGGCGGCCACCCGCTCCGGGCCCAGCCGGGCCGCCAGCAGCCGCACCCCCTCCTCGGCGCCCAGCGGGCCCAGCCGGAGCGGATGGGCCCCCTCCGCGGCGGCCAGCCCGGCCAGCGCGGCCCGGCTGGTCACCACCACCAGGCACCCCCCACCGCCGGGCAGCAGCGGCCGCACCTGCGCCGCATCCCGCGCGTTGTCCAGCACGATAAGCACCCGCCGCCCGGCCAGCACGCTGCGGTACAACCCGGCCCGCGCCTGTGCATCGGCCGGGATCTGCCAGGCGGGCACCCCCATGCCCACCAGGAACCAGCCCGTTACCTCCTCCGCGGTGACCGCCGCGCCCTCGGCGTCGTAGCCGCGCAGGTTCACATACAGCTGCCCGTCCGGGAACCGGCCCGCCACCTTCCGCGCCCAGTGCACCGCTAAAGCCGTCTTGCCCACCCCGGCCATCCCCGCCACCGCCGAGATCACCACCGCCCCGCCCTCGCCGCCGGCCTGGCCCAGCAGGGCGTCCAGTTCCTTCAGCTCCGCCTCCCGGCCGGCGAAAAACCCCGCCCCGGCCGGCAGCTGCTGCGGCACCACCCCCGCCGCCGCGCCGCCCGGCACGGCGCCGCCCGGCACCGCCGCCGGGGCGGCCAGCGCCGGGTCATCGGCCAGCACCTTCGCCTGCAGCCCGGCCAGCTCCGGCCCCGGATCCAGGCCCAGCTCCCCGGCCAGCACCCGCCGCGCCGCCTCGAACGCCGCGAGCGCCTCGCCGCGGCGCCCGCACCGGTACAACGCGGTCATCAGCAGCTCCGCCAGCCGTTCTCGCAGCGGGAACTCGCTCACTAGCCCGGCCAGCTCCCCGGCCACCTCGCCGTGCCGGCCCAGCGCCAGGTCACAGCCGATCCGCTCCTCGACCACGGCCAGCCGCGCCTCCTCCAGCCGGCCCGCCTCCCCGGCCAGCCGCGGGCACAACGGCGCCGCGTCGGCCAGCGCCGCCCCCCGCCACAACCCCAGCGCCTGCCCGAACAGCTCCCGCGCCACCGCCGCGTCCGCGGCCCGCGCCGCCGCCCGGCCCCGCCCGGCCAGGTCCCGGAACACCGCCACATCCAGCTCCCCCGGGCCCACCGTCAGCCGGTACCCGGGCCCGGCCCGGACCAGGCGCGCGCCGCCGTGGTCCGGTTCCAGCGCGGCCAGCCGCCGCCGTAGCTGGTACACCAGCGTGTGCAGATTCCGCTCCCGCCCCGGCGACCACTCCTCTTCCCACAGCCCGCCGACCAGTGCCTCAGCGGTCACCACCCGGCCCCCGGCGACCCCCAGCAGCCCCAGCAGCACCCGCAGTCGCGGCTGCGCTACTGGCGTCAGCACCCCGCCCGCGGGCCCGATCTCCACTGGGCCCAGCAAGGCCACCGCCAGGCCGACATCCGCACGATCCCCGCCCATGACAGGCATCGTAATTCGGCTGCCCCTGGGCGGCCATAGCCAGCTCGCGTCTCACCGCGGCTGCGCTGACCCCTGCAAGCCGTGACCTGCGCCAACACCGCCAGCACACCGCCCGCACACCGGAAGCTGGCATGGTCAGCACGCATATCGGGAGCTTCCCCGCTCCCCTCTGAGCAGTCAGGAGGCGGCCATGTTCACACCCCTACATCGGCAGTCAGCTGTCCCGCGGACGGCGTCATGGCCGCACTGATCGCCTTGGCGGCAGTCTGCCTGTTCGCCGCCGGCGCACTCGCAGGAATCATCGGCGTGCTAGCTGTCGCCATCGGCCGGGAGGAGCGAAACCTGACCCTCACTAGTCAGGCTCCCGACACCGTGACCCGAACAGGACGCTGGCTGACCGGGTTGCACGTTCGCGCCCCCCGCCGCACCGCCGCCCGCGACCAGGAGAAGACGCCGGTCTAGCCCCAATGCCGGGGAGTTAAGAGCTTGCAGAAAAATAACCCGTAGCTTCCCAGGTTCGGGCGTATTGGTGTGGTATTGGGCGCTATGGATGAAACCCGGCAGGTGCTGGCGGCGAAGTTTCAGGTGATCTTCCCGCATCTGGATGAGCGGCAGCGGCGGCTGCTGATGGGGGCCGAGGCCCGGGCGCTGGGGCACGGCGGGATCCGGCTGGTGGCCCAGGCGGCCGGGGTCCGCGAGGCCACCGTGTCCCTCGGGGTCGATGAGCTGGAGGCCGGGACGGACCCGCTGGGCCGGGCGCGTCGGCCGGGCGGCGGGCGCAAGCGGGCCGCCGAGCTGGATCCGGGGCTGCGCCCGGCGCTGCTGGCCCTGGTTGAGCCGGACGAGCGGGGTGATCCGATGTCGCCGCTGCGGTGGACAACGATGTCGACCCGCAACCTGGCGGCCGAGCTGACCGGTCAGGGTCACCGGGTCGGCGCCGACACCGTAGGTGACCTGCTGCGGGCCGAGGGGTTCAGCCTGCAGGGCAACGCCAAGACCATCGAGGGCCAGCGGCACCCGGACCGTGATGCGCAGTTCCGGTACATCAGCGAGCAGGTCAAAGACCATCAGGGCGCTGCGGATCCGGTGGTCAGCGTGGACACCAAGAAGAAAGAGCTGGTCGGCGAGTTCAAGAACGCGGGCCGGGAATGGCGGCCTAAGGGTGAGCCGGTGGCGGCCCGCACGCACGACTTCCCCGGGGACAGCGTGGGCAAGGCCGTGCCGTACGGGGTCTATGACCTGGCCGCCAACGCCGGCTGGGTGTCCGTCGGCACCGACCATGACACCGCCGCGTTCGCCGTCGAGTCGATCCGCCGCTGGTGGAAGTCGGCCGGGCGAAGCGACTACCCGCGGGCCCGGCGGCTGCTGATCACCGCGGATGCGGGCGGCTCCAACGGCTACCGCACCCGCGCATGGAAGACCGAACTGGCCGCGCTGGCGGCGGAGACCGGGCTGGAGATCACCTGCTGCCACTTCCCGCCAGGGACGTCGAAGTGGAACAAGGTGGAGCACCGGCTGTTCTCCCACATCACGATGAACTGGCGGGGACGGCCGCTGACCAGCCACGAAGTCATCGTGCAGACCATCGCCGCGACCACGACGCGGACCGGGCTGCGGGTGTGCGCCGAACTCGACACCAGCACCTACGACACCGGAGTCAAGGTCAGCGACCGGCAGATGGACGCCCTGCCGCTGACCCGCCACGACTGGCACGGCGACTGGAACTACACCCTCCGCCCCGAGGCATACGACCAGGACGCTGGGGCCCCCGATCCATTCGACCGGCCCAGCCCCGATCTGGCCTGGCTCTGCCACCCGGCCCTGACCGGCCTGCCGGCCCAGGAGTGGGACGCCCTGATCGCCGCGCTGATAAGCCTGCATGACCAGCAACGGGAGACGAGCCTGGACAAGCGCCGCGGCCACCGCCCGCGGCTGGCGGCCCCCGGCACCGGCCGCCGCCCCGTCCTCACCCTGGCCGACCGGCTCCTGGCCACCACCCTCCACCAGCGCCTCGCCCTCCCGCAGGTCGCCATCGCCGTCCTGTTCAGCGTCCGGCCCGAGACAATCAACAAGCGCATCCGCGACATCCGCCAGCTCCTGGACCAGGCCGGGCACACCATCCAGCCCGGCCCGCACCGGCTCACCAGCCTGGACGACCTCTACAGTCTCGCGACCGCCGAGGAAATCACCGTGCCTCCAGAGATCAAGACAGCGTGTTAATCATCTGCAAGCTCTTAACTCCCCGGCATTGGGTCTAGCCCGGTCTAGCCCGCGCAGGAAGGCGACCTCCGGACAGGCTTGAACTGGTCCCCTGATCGACCGACCCGCCCTGCCGGGCATCGGATGGAACAGCGTGGACTGGAGCCCGGCCCTCGGATCACCTGATCGTCGGCGCGACGGAACGTTTTCGGTGCGACGCGCCGTGACCCGGGACTTTTCGGCTTACTCAGCGGACTGGCTGTCCCCGCCGAGCACGACCTGAATGGTCCGCTCGTCGGTGCCGCGGACGACGGTCAGTTGCAGGGTGCCGCCACGGGCCGCCCGCAGTGCGTCGAAGAGGTCGTCCATGCTGCGGACCGGGTGGTCTCCGGCCGCGATGATCAGGTCGCCCGGCGCGAGGTTCGCGCGTGCGGCGGGACTGTCCTCCATAACCTCACGGATGAGCAGGCCGTCAATGTCGGGCAGTCCGACCGCGCGGCGAAGCCGGCGGGCCACGTGCCGGGGAGTGAGCGCGACGCCGAGCTTCGGCGGCGTAGCGGTCTCCCCGCGGGCCAGCGCATCGGCCCGGCCGCGCAGCGTCTCATCGGCGGATATGGCCAGATAGAACCCCTCGCCGAGACGGTTGGTGTTGATCCCGACCAGCTCGCCGCCAGCATTCAGGACCGGGCCGCCTGAGGAGCCGGGCAGAAGCGGTGCGGTGTGCTCGAGGCTCCCGGTGATGCGGACACCGCGCGGGCCGCGGAACGTCCGGTCGACGCCGGAGACGAACCCGAAGGTCACCCGCGGCCCGCGGCCGCCCGGGTTGGCCAGGGCGAAGACCGGCATCCCGATTCCGGCGGACGTGCCGGGAGCCCAGGCCAGCGCCGCAGCATCGCCGGTGTCGGTCTCGAGGACGGCGACGTCCGCGTCGACGTCGAGCCCGGCCACGCGCCCCTCGGCGGTGCGGCCGTCGGCGAAGGTGACCGTCACCTTGTCGCCACGCACGTTGTGCGCGTTGGTCAGGACCCGTCCTTGCGCCAGGACGATGCCGGAGCCGACACCCCACCGCTGCCCGATGCCCACCACCGAGGCGCCGGCGCTCTCGGCCAGCTGAACGATGTTGGCCTGGATTTCGTCGAGGATCGCCATTGTTCCCACCCCTCTCAGGGGCCCGCAGTAACTAGTAACTAGTAACTTACTACTGACCACCTAAGCGTCAAGCCCAACGGTTACGCTTACGGCATGACCTCCCCGGAAAACGTCCCGTCACCGCTGGCGGAAGCGCTGGCCAGGGTGGGTGACCGGTGGACCCTGCTCGTGGTGGAGGCGCTGCTCCCAGGGCCGCGCCGGTTCAACGATCTGCTCGGCCAGGTCCCCGGCATCGCGCCGAACATCCTGTCCGAGCGCCTCAAGCGGCTCGAAAGAGAAGCCCTGCTGGTGGCCCGGCCTTATTCCGAGCGGCCGCCGCGGGCCGCCTACGAGCTGACGGCCGAGGGCAGGGATCTCGCTGGGGCGCTGCGCCTGCTGGCGCAGTGGGGAGCCGGGCATACCGACGCGGCGCACGCCCCCCGGCACCCCGCGTGCGGCACCCCGATCGAGGCCCGCTGGTACTGCCCGACCTGCGACCGTCTGGTGGACGCGAACCTCGATCACGCCGAAGCGCATTTCGTGTAGCCAGGCCCCGTCCCGGCCGCGCACTGGGAGGGCCCCGCCCCGCCGGGGTGCGGCCGGTAGCTCACGCCTGGGTGTGACGCAGCCGGAAGTAGTCGTCCAGGAGCATCCCGCCGCCGGTCCCGGTCAGCGCTGCCTCCTGCGCCTCGTAGAAGCCTGGCCGGTTCGTGGCGATCACCATTCCGCTCCAGAGCCGCAGGATGCGCCGCAGATGTCCCCACCCGGCAGGATCTCGCGCACCGTCCAGGGCGGCCCGGTAGGCGGCGAGGAAGTTCGCGCATTCCCGGTCGGGCAGTTCCCGACGGATCCGCTGCGGGTCCAGCGGGTCCTCGTAATACTCAGCGGGCTGGGCGCTCATGGCGTCATAGTACGGGCCAGCGCTGAGCGGGTGCCACTAGCCGTTGTCGGTCATATGAGGTCGATGCTGGACGGTAGAGCTGCTGTACTTATCTGCTGAACCGGCCCCGGCTTATGTCATACCCCTCACCTACGATGCGGGCATGCGCTACCTGATGCTGATGTGGGCCGACGCGGATGCCGCGAGCGGTGACGAGAGCGACTTTCAGGCCTGGGCCGACTTCGATGAGCACGTTAAGACTGCGGGCGCGTTCGTGCTCAACGGCGCGCTCACGCCGGCGTTGACGAACGCCCGTCTGGTGCAGACCGCCATCGCTGGCCACGCCGTCAACGACGGGGTGCAACGTCGGCCGTTCGCCGAAGGTGAGCGGCAGATCCAGGCGTTCTACATCATGGACCTCCCGGACCTGGACGCCGCACTCGAGTGGGCGAACAAGCTGCCTACCTACGGCTACGTCGAGGTCCGTGAGCTGCTCCAGTTCTGACTTGCTTTCGTGGTGACGGCCAGGTCAACGGTGAGTTCGACATCGTTGTGTCATGCACCGTCACGCCGATCAGCGAGGCTCATCCGGTGCGGGCCGGTCAGCCGAGGGCGGGATAGCGGCCCCGGTACCTGATCAGGGGATCGCCGGACGGGGCCTGGTAGGGCACCGCGAGCACCCGGGCGATGAGCACCAGGTGGTCCCCGGCCGGGATGCGCCGGCTGACCTCGCATTCCAGCGCGGCCAGCCCGCCGTCCGGGATCAGCGCGCCGGACACCGCGCCGCGGCGATGCGGGACCTCGGCCAGCATCCGCCTGGCGTTCGGCCGTCCGGCGGCCGCGAAACGGCCGGCCAGCATGCGCTGGCCCGCGGCCAGCAGGCACACGGCGAACCGGCCCGCAGCCGCCCCGCCCGGGCCCCCGCCGTCAGCCGGGCTCCCGCCGTCAGCCGGGCCTCCGCCGTCAGCCGGGCTCCCGCCGTTATCCGGGCCGGCCTCGTCATCCCGGCCGGTGCCGAGCAACTCGGCCGGGTAGGACGTCGCGAGCAGCGAGACGAGCACCAGCGGCGGCTCCAGGGACACGGGGCAGAACGCGCTCACCGTCGTGCCGATGTCATCACGTCCGTCGGCGATCGTGACCAGCGTGACGCCGGCCGCGTACGCGGACAGCGCGCCGGCGAAATCGGGCGGAGCGGCGGTCGCGGCGCCCGCCCCGGCACTTTCCGCCGGGGCAAGTGCCGGGGTCCGTTCGGTCAATCGATTCTCCAGTAGCCCGGCATCATCAGCGGCCCGTACGGCGGCAGGCCGGCGTGCGCGGCCAGCCGCCAGGCCGGGCCCCACGCCTCCAGGCCCGGCACCAGCCCGGCCGCGAGCGCCGGCAGCAGCCCGGACAGGCGGCCGCCGCCTGCGCGGCGCGGTCGTCGCTCGATTCGCGCAGCCGCAACTGATCCAGCGGGGTGGCCCGCGGGAAGAGGCGCAGTGGGGCGTCCGCGGGCAGGCCGCCGCGGCGGCGGGCCGCTTCGGCCGCCACTGCCATCCCGCCGAGCCGGTCGGCCAGGCCGTTGCGCACGGCGTCAGCGCCGGTCCAGACCCGGCCCCGGGCCACCTCCTGGACCTCCTCCGCCGACATGCCGCGGCCCTCCGCCACCTTGCTGGTGAAGTCGGCGTAGACGTGGTCCAGCCAGCTGTTGACGATGGCCCACTCGTCCTCGCTGAACGGGTGGGTGGGGGCGAACATGCTGCCGTGCGCGCCCTCGGCCACCGTGTCGGTCGTGATGCCGGCCCGGGCGAGCAGGTCGGTGACGACAGGCTTGCCCGTGAGCACGCCGATCGAGCCGGTGATCGTGCCCGGCTGAGCGATGATCTCGTCCGCGGCCAGGGCGATGTAGTACCCGCCGGACGCCGCGACGTCGCCCATGGACACCACCACCGGCTTGCCCCCGGCGCGGGCCCGGACGACCTCCCGCCAGATGGAATCGGACGCGGTGGACGAGCCGCCGGGGCTGTTCACCCGGAGCAGGATGGCTTGCGCCCGCTCGTCGGCGGCCGCGGCGCGCAGGGCGGCCGTGAGCGTGTCGGAGCCGATGGACGATCCGGACAGCGGGCCCCGGCTGCTCCGGCCCTGCCGGATCGGCCCGGTGGCGTAGATGACGGCGACGTAGCGTTCCCGGGGGCTCGGCAGCTTGCGGGCCCGCTGCGCCAGGGCGTGTGTCCGCTGGTAGCGCCCGATGGACTGCAGGACCGCGCCCGGACCGGCCTGCTTACGGACGGCGGCGTAGACCTCGTCGCGGTACCCCACCGCGTCGACGAGCCCCTCGTCCAGGGCCTGGCCAGGCAGGAACGGGCCGCGGTCGAGCAGGGCCCGGGCGTCGGCCGGGGTCTTCCCCCGCCGTTCGGCGATCGCGCTGGTCAGCTGGTCGGCCACGGACCGGGCCAGATGCTCGTACTCCTCCCGGGCGGGCCCGGTGAAGCCGCGCTCGGTCAGCGGGTGCGCCGCGGTCTTGTATTCCTGCCGCTGGGCCGCCTCGAAGTTCACGCCGATCTTGTCCAGCGCCGAGCGCACGAACAGTTGCTCGACCACGATGCCGGTGAGGCCGAGGCTGCCGGACGGCTGCAGGTAGATCTGGTCGAACGCGGTGGCCAGGTAGTACGGCAGGTTGCCGCGCGAGAACTCGCCGAATGATTCGGCCCACGCGTACGTCGGCTTGCCCGTGGCGCGGAACTGGCTGATCGCCTCCCACAACTCCTGCACCGTGGCGAGGCCGATGTGCTGGCCGCCGACCTTGGCCACAACGGCCTTCACCCGGTCGTCCTGCCGCGCCCGCCGCAGCCCGTCGAGCACATCGGCGAGCCGGGCCTTGTGCCGGGCGAGCAGCGCCGCCACTGGATCGGCCGGTGGCCCCTCCGAGATGCCCTGCGTGAGGTCCAGCTCCAGGATGAACGGCGCGGTCCGCCGCTGCCGCAGTTTGGTGATCTGCCCGCCCAGCATCGCATCTGCCATCCGTTCGCGAACCTCCAAGCACGCGCAGGCTAGCGAAAGCCAGCGCAATCTACGCAGGTCAACGGTGGTTTGGGAGCCAAGCCGCCGCAAGCCGGCCAAAGCCAGCGCAACCCCCATTGTGCCATTCATGTGCCACCAGGCCCGCCCACCCATGCCCTGACAGAGCGGCCCGCCGCGGTGCGAGCACACCACGACGGGCCTTTGATCCTGGATCCCCTACCGGCAGCGGAGGACCATGCATCGGGCCCGACGGCGATTTGGTGTGGGCGCCGGGGCCCCTCAGCTGATCGGTACGGCCGGAGTGGGGGCCGAAGCGGCCGATGCTGGTGCAAGGTCATCGGGTGCGGGGGCGGGCACGCCGGCCCCGCCCTGGTCCAGCCGGAACGGCGGGTAGGCATCGGTCATCAAGGCGGCGTAGGCGATGACCCGCAGTACCCAGCGGTTCATGCCGATGACGAAGTTGTAAAGCCCGCGCGGGTAGCGGCCTGCGAACAGCAGCGTGATGGCCGCGAAGCACACGAGCAGCCCGATCAGGCCGCCGGAGAGGGCATCGACCTGCCACGTTTTCCCCGAGGCCCCGGTCGCCGTGTAGGCGGCGCCGCCGGTGAACACTGCGACGATGAGGTACTGCGGGATCGCCAGCAGCCACCACTTGACCAGGACCAGGCCGCGGGAGAGCCGCTCCGGATAGGCGATGTCCAGCGTCGCGGGGTAGTCCGGCTCCTCGTCCAGGCTGAACGGCGGGTAGCGGTCGGTCCCCAGGGCGCTGTAGGTGTAGTAGCCGACCCGCCAGGACCAGCGCAGCACCCCCAGATTGAAGCCGAACAGCGCGCGGGGGTAGCGCCCGGTGAACAAGATCGCGAAGAACGCGATGACGGTAACGACGGCGAACGCGATCCACAAGAAAAAGAGCACGATGTAGTGCGGGATCGCCAGCAGCCACTTGACCAGCCACAGCCAGCGGCTCAACGGCTCATCCAGGCGCGCTCGCACCTGTACGGGGTAGTTCTGGTCCATGCTTTCTCCTCGTTAGTGTCTGCGGACGGTACATCCGTGCACCGGCACACGATGGGCGCCGGCCGGGCGGATCGCCGGCCTCATCAGGTTGTCTTCACGCTAAGCCCGCAGCCAAAAACTAGCAATGGATTTCTGGAAATGATCTATGATAGTTTACGGGTGTGGCGGACTGGAGCTTCCTGACCAACCACGCTCGGGTGCTGCTGTGCATCGCCCACGACCCGGGCGTACGGCTGCGTGACATCGCCGCCAGAGTGGGCGTCACCGAGCGCACCGCTTACGGCATCGTCAGCGATCTCACCCAGGCCGGGTACGTCGTCAAGCAAAAGGACGGCCGCCGCAACCGCTACCAGATCCAGGCCCACCTGCCGCTGCCCGAGACCGACAACCGGGAACGCACCATCGGCGAGATCCTGGCCCTCCTGGCCAGCGCCGGCGATGAAGCGACCGGATAATTGCGGTCACCTTGACTTGCGGACGGCACCGCCGCCGCCGGGAGCTGGTCACGCCAGCTCCGCCGCGGCCGCGTCCGCCGCCTCCACCCCACCACGTCCAGCCGAGCCAGCGGGCCGAACCCGGCCGTGCCGGGGACGAACGACAACGAGTACGTGGCTGGCCCGTTCACCGTCCGGACCTCGCGGCCCGGGAATCCCCGGGTCCCCCCATCCCGCCGCACCGCGTTATCGTCGGTCCAGCAGGCCCAGCACCCCGGAGTTACCGTCGGTCCAGCAGGCCAGCACACCGGACAGGAGGGCCATGACCGCAGGCGATCGCGCCGGTGTCCCGGAGCCCGACCTCACCCTCATCGTCGATGGCGCCAATGTGGTCGGCTCCCGCCCCGACGGGTGGTGGCGGGACCGGGCCGGGGCTGCGGTCCGGCTGTACGACGAACTGGCCGGGCTGGCCGAGCGCGGGGCGGCGGGTATCCCGGCGGCCCAGCTGGCTACGGGTGAGGACGGCGTTGCTTCGGCCGGCCCAGAACAGACCGGAACCGGGCAGGCAGGCTCTGAGCAAGCCGAGGCTCAGGGCAGGCTGATACCGGGCAGGCTGATGCCGGGCAGGCTGGCACCCGGCAGGCCACTCAGGACGGCCCGCAGACCGTGGCGGTGGTCCTGGTGCTGGAAGGCGCGGCCAAGGCCGCCGCCGCCCGGATCACCGCCCGCACGGCCGGGGACGGCCGGGGACCGGGCCCGTGACCTTGGGACCGTCCAGGTGGTGTCCGCCCCCGGCTCCGGCGACGACGAGATCGTCCGGCTGGCCCGGTCCCGGCCGGGGCACCGCATCGTGGTCACCTCCGACCGGGAACTGCGCCGCCGGTCCGTGGCCGCCGGCGCCCAGGTGGCCGGGCCGTCGTGGCTGCGGGCCCGGCTGTGACGCGGATCGCCGCGCCGTGGCGGCCGTTACGCAGGTCCGGCACGTAGCATTGAAGAGTCCCGGGAACCTCACTCTCCACAAAAGAAGCTAATGGTTGCGCTCATCATTCTTGTCGTTGTCCTGCTCGTCATCGCAGTTGTAGCCGCCGACCGTAGCCTCAAGGCGAGAAAGCGGGCCCGCCGTCGCCGGTCGTCCGCCGCCCGCCTCGCGACCGCGATGGCCGGGGCCGAGGCCACGGAACAGGAGCGACGAGCGCACCATCAGGCGAGCGGCGCGCTTACCTCGGTGATGCCGGCCATCCACGAGCGCAGCGCACGCCGCGTCTGACCCCCGGCTCACTAAGCCCCGGCTCACTAAGCCCCGGCTCGCTAGGCCCCCGGCTCGCTAGGCCCCCGGCTCACCGCCTGCCCGGCTCAGCGTCGGCTGGCTCACCGGGCAGGCTGGCCCCGCGGCCGTGCCGACCGGCTGCATGGGGTGCCGGCTGGCCTGATTGGCCCCGCGGCCGCCCCGGTCGGCCGCACGGGATGATGGCCGGATGAACATCGTCGCGCTGTCGGACACGCACGCGCCCCGCCGCTGGCGATCGTGCCCTCCGGCGGTGGCCGCGCACCTGCGCGGCGCCGACCTCATCCTGCACGCCGGCGACGTATGCACCACGGGGGTCCTCGACGAACTGTCCGCCTTTGCGCCCGTCCGCGTCGTGCTGGGCAACAACGATGGCCAGGACGTGGCCGCGTGGGGCGCACCGGAGACCCTGGAGGTGGACCTCGACGGGCTCAGCGTGGCGATGATCCACGACAGCGGCCCGGCGCCCGGCCGTATCGCGCGCCTGCGCCGGAGGTTCCCCGGTGCCGGGCTGGTCGTGTTCGGCCACTCCCATATCCCGCTCGATCGGTCCGGCGAGGGGATACGCATCTTCAACCCCGGATCGCCGACCGACCGCAGGCGCCAGCCGCAGGGCACGATCGGCCTGCTCACCGTCACCTCGGGCCGCCTCACGCAGGCCCGCATCATCCCGGTCACCTGACCGCCGGCGCCTCCCATTCCTGCGGCCCGCCTGCCCCCGGCCGCTGGCCCGGCATCATCCCGGTCTTCTGACCGGCGGGCCCTTCCGTTCCTCCGGCCCGCTCGCCCTGGCCACCGCCCGCCGAGGCGTGAATGCCAGTCATATTTGTGAGCAGTGCTCTTGACTGCGTGCGCCAAGGGGGTGTTAACTGCTCTTAATGCAGAGCAGTGCTCTCAGCCGGATGGCCGGACGGGAGCGGAGCAGCCCAGGGAGACCGCCATGACCACACCGACCCCCCACTACCAGGAGCCGGGCTGGTTCACCCGGAACGTGTTCAACAAGGCCATCGCCGGCCTTACCTCGATGGGGGTCCCCGTTCTGGGCTCCCGGATCCTCGCCGTCCGGGGCCGTAAGAGCGGGGAGTGGCGCACCACCCCGGTCAACCTGCTCGTCATCGACGGCCAGCGGTATCTCGTCTCGCCGCGCGGCCAGACCCAGTGGGTCCGCAACCTGCGCGTCTCCCACCAAGGTGAGCTGCGGCTCGGTCGTCGGGCGGAGCCGTTCACCGCCACCGAGGTCTCCGACGACGACAAGCCCGCGATCCTGCGCGCCTACCTCACCCGGTGGAAGGCCGAGGTGGGCGTGTTCTTCGGCGGCGTCGGTCCCAAATCCTCCGAGGCCGAGCTGCGGCGGATCTCGCCGGATCACCCGGTCTTCACCGTCGCCAGCCCCGCCTGAGGGGTTCTCTGAGCCTGCTTGAGAACTGGCCTGCTGGCGGGATGCATCGGGATGTTCAGTGACGTGCCGGTGCTGCCCGGGCGGGCTCTCCCGCAGCACCAGAGCCCGCCGTTGTCCCTCGGACATGACCGGGGCGGAATGGGCGGTGTGCGGGCCACCCGGACGTCACCGTCCTCGTGAAGACGCGGTCAAGCAGGCTCTCGGTACCGCTCAGCGGCGCGGCCTGAGATGGCGGCTCAGCCGGGCGGCCTGAGGGCCGAGAGCAGCGGGATCGCGGCGATCTTCTCCTCGGTCAGCTCGGGCCAGCAGATGCCGGCGTCGGGCCGCGGGCCACGGCCGGGCCGGCAGTCGATCACCCGTTCCGGGGTGACCACCAGGTCGACCGGGATGTCGTGGCCGGTGACCGGGATCGCGCCGGCCGGGCGCACCTGAAGCTCGTGCACGGTCGTGACGACGACCGTTTCCGTGCCGATCAGCCCGGCCGCGCTGGCCAGCGCGTATTCGAGATCAGCGAAGCCGCCGCCCTTGCCGAGGCGGGCCCCGTCCAGGCCGACCGCGACGCAGCCGCTGACCACCAGGCCGACCTCGGCCAGGTCCGTCACCGGCACCCGGCGCGCCGACCGGGACGCGCCGCTGATCGAGGCGGCCTTGCGTGGCGGGTCAGCCAGCCGGCCGGGATCGAGCAGGAAGAACGGGTCGGGCTCGGCCAGCCGTGGGACCGCCATGTACACGATCTTGCCGTCCTGGAGCGCCCGCTGCCGTACCGGCAGCTGCGCCGAGTCGGGATTCGCCTTCAGGGCGTTCGCCCGCCGCCATTCCGGCCGGTCCCGCAGCCGCTCGGCGGCGGCCTCCGCGCCGGTGAAGTTCGGGATCCGCCCGGACGCTCCGGGGAAGCGCGCCACGTGAGCGGCGGTGAGGGCCGACCACACCTCCTCGCGGAGGGCCGCCTTAGCAGCTAGTACGTCGAGCGCACCGCCCGCATCGCGGTCGTGCCGGGGGGAATGCCGGGGCATCGTCCTATTGTGGCGGGCCAGGCCGGGGCCCGTTGCCCGGGCACGGCGGCCGGTGTTCTACTGGAGGGACTACGCGCCGGGACCCTGCTGGTCACTGCCGTACCTCGCCAGCGCCTCAGCCCAGGGAGGCAGCGTTGCGTGTCGTCTTGCGGATACTGCTGATCGAGTTCTCGGTGGCCTGGCTTCTGGTCCTGGCCGGAATGGTGCAGGCCGGCCTGCGGGCGCTGCCTTTCTTCGCGCACAATGTCGCCAGCGTCGGCCGCCGGATCGGCTGGCGCCGGTTCCTCGCCTTCTTCGTCGGCGGGCCGATCGTGGTGGGCTGGCCCCTTATGTTCGTGCTCATGGAGACCGAGCGTGGCTACCACGCCTGGATGCGGGGCATCGCCATCCCCTGGTGGATCGTGGTCGGCTGCGGCGGCCTGATGCTGCTGGCCGCGAAGGCCCAAAGCACCGCCGACCGTGCCGCCGAGCACACCTGATCCCATCCCGCCGGCTCCAGCGCCGCGATCACCGAATACGGCCAGCCCGGGATCATCTGCGCCTGGCCCTTGCCCCGGTGGCAGGGGTTGCCACTGAACTTGCACATCGTGGTGAACAGGACAGGCGAGGACGGGGCGGGTGATGCATGGGCGCACTGTGCTTTCGTTAGTGATGGATGGACTACTCAGAGTTACCATAAGCCGGGTGACGGTATGACGGGCACGACAAGCCCGCGGGGCAACTAAAGGAGGCGTTCCGCCTATCCGACGGGTAGCGCGGTACCCGGGTGCTGGGGCCGGTTCCGCCCGGGCAGCAGCGGCAGCCGACCGCCTGTCCCGGCCGATGGCCCGGCATATCCTGGGCGTGCGCGGGTCCCGGTGGTTTCCTGATCGTCACACATCGGAATCATGGGACCCGCGCCCGGCCTGCAGGGCGAACGGCAACTCCGCAACCGCCCGCGGCTGCTCACGCGGAGCAGATGGTCAGTAGCTGAAGGTGGTCGCTGCCTCGTCGCCGATCCATTCCCACAGCTGGACGCTTCCGGCCAGCTCGGCGTTGGGCAGCAGGGTGCTCTTGTCCAGGTGCTTGGCGGTGAAGCAGACCGGGCAGACCATGAACCGCCCGCCTGCCTTCTCATACCGGGTCAGCAGGTCCGGCAGGGGCGGGCAGCCGTCGCAGGCGACACCCGTGGCCACCCCTTCCAGCGCGAGCCGGACGGCTTCCTTAGCCTGGAACATCAGGGTCGGCCGGCCCGATTCGGCGGCGCCGACCGCGACCAGGAACGCCACGGTCACTTTCTCCGGGTCTTCCATGCCGGTGGTGAGACTGATCACTGCCTTTCCGGCCATTGCTTGCCTCCTTTTCAGTTGCGTGACGGCCGCTGGTTATGGCGGCCCTGGCGGCGGGGACGAGCGCCTGCGCCGGGCTGGCGGAGCTCAGCCGCTGGCCTTCTGGGCTCCGATAGGGTGAGCTCCGGAGCAGATCAGGTCAGCGGCCACGATCCTGCCGCCGACGAGGGTGCGGCAGGCGACCTGCTCGGCGTCGTAGACCTGATCGCCCTCGGCGATTCGCAGGCGGTACCGGAGCCGGGTGCGTGACCCGATCGCAGCGGCGTCGGCCTCACGCAGTTCAACGGCTGACGCGCCCGCGAACCAGCCGAGCACCAGCGACGCCACCTGGTCCGCTCCTGATGCCTGCCGCAACCCCGGCGGGATCAGTGCCCGCATCGACGCTGCCCCGTCGAGGACCCGGGCGAGCAGTGCCGGGTCCCGGTCCACGATCGCCTCGAGGTAGGCGTCGGCGGGCCCCCAGACGCCTGCCGCCGCGGGCAGCCGCGGCTCGCCTTCCTGGACTGCGCTGCCGGTGACCATAGCCAGGCCCTCCCCCCGGAACTTAGCACGATCGTTCGCGCTGAATCGGACGATACGACCGGTCGTGCTATCTTGTCAAGGTGACGGAGAGTGCAACGAGTCCGCGCACCCGGGCGCGGCAGCCTCGCGCGGATGGGGAACGCACCCGGGCTGCGATCTTGCGCGCGGCCGCGTCGCTGGCCACCGTGGACGGGCTGGAGGGCCTGTCGATCGGGAACCTGGCCGCGGCGATCGGCATGAGCAAGAGCGGCCTGTACGCGCACTTCCGCTCCAAGCAGGAACTCCAGCTGGCCACCGTGCAAGAGGCGGGGCGGATCTTCGCCGGCGAAGTCGTCCAGCCCGCCCTGGCCGCCCCGGCCGGGCTGGCCCAGCTCGCGGCGGTGTGCGAGGCGTTCTTCGAGCACCTGCAGCGCCGCACCTTCCCCGGCGGGTGCTTCTTCGCCGGTGCCGCGCTGGAAATGGGTACCCGTCCCGGCCCGGTCAAGGACGCGGTCGCCGGGTTCCAGTCCGGGTTCGTGGAACTGATCAGGGGCTTCGCGGCCACCGCGATCGAGCAGGGGGAACTCCCCGCAGATGAGGACCCTCAGCGGCTCGCGTTCGAGCTGAACGGGATCATCCTGGCCACCGACACCAACTTCGTGCTGCACGATGACTCCGCCGTCTTGGACCTGGCCCGCCAGGTCGTGCGCCGCAGGCTCGGCCTGGACGGCAGCTGACACCCCGGCCGGACAGCCTCCCGGCCATGCCACGACCAGCGGCAGGCTGCCTGGGATCCAGGAACGATGACGATCGCTGCTGGTACACCCGCATCACGAAGACGGCTCGCTTCATCTCGGCGGCTCACGCGATCAGCTGCGAGCACGGCAGCGCAAGAGGTAATCTCGACCGCGGCCAGCTTGATCGGTAGCTTACTCACCCGGCCCGGAGCATCCGGTCCTGTCAGGCTGGCGCTGACGGCGTCGGCGCCAACCGGCTGTGTCACCACCGACGATGCGGCTAAAAACACCCACCTAAGTGCCGTTGCAGTACCAATTAGTTAGACGCCCGGCTCGGCCGTCAGCCGGCCCGCGGTGACCGCAGCCTCCAGGCTGGCGCGATCGCGGTCGTTCTGGTCGGCGTAGGCGGCCGCGAAGTCGGCCACCGCCTGGTCGAAGACGTCCGAGCCGCCGAGGTAGGCCGCGATGGCGATGCTGTCACCGGAGCGGGCGTGCGCCCGGGCCAGGGTCTGCCCGCACAGCTCTCCGTAGCTGCGCATCACGCGCGGCCGCATGGCCTCG
Source organism: uncultured Actinomycetes bacterium (assembly GCA_963775825.1). GTDB lineage: Bacteria > Actinomycetota > Actinomycetes > Streptosporangiales > Streptosporangiaceae > Bog-532. The sequence goes on along the minus strand of CAVZKY010000043.1, from coordinate 230,412 downwards.
ACGACCGGCGAGTACTTCCAGTCGCGCAACTGGCGGATGTAGCAGTCCCCGACGCCCGCGCCGGCCGCGGCCGCGCCGCCCGCAGCCGCGGCGTGCCAGCCGAGGAAGATGTCGCTGGCCTCCTGCATGAGCTGCTGCCCGCAGACGACGCGCTTGCCCTGGCTGTGGTACACGGTGGGCCCGGCGGACGCGCTGAGCACCGACGTGGTGGCCTGCTTGACCTGGAGAACGAGCAGATCCGATGGGTCGCGGCCGGTCAGCAGGATGATCCAGCAGCCCATTCCGACGCTGCCGACCCCGACCACCTTGCGGGCCGCGTCGGCCACCGTGAACCGGCTGACCAGATGCCGCCGGTCCGGGGCCAGAGTGGCGCGGTAGCGGGCCAGGATGCCGTCGATCCCGGGCCGGGAAGTGCCAGGCCCGGGCGATCCCGGCAGGTCGGCGACCGGGACCAGGAGCGGCGGCTTGCAGAGGAACCGGGGCTGTCCCTGGACCACGTGAATCAGCTCGCTGAGCGCCTGCCTTCCGTCCCGGTCCCGGATCCGGGCCAGGTCGGCCCGGGCGAGCTTTCGTTCCGGCCGGTTCAGCAGGTCCCGGTACTGGCGGCGCAGCTCGTCCAGTTCCGAGGGTGCAGTACCAGATGCCCAGCTCGGGACGGCCGGCGAAGCCAGCCATCGCGCCGCGATAGCGGGCCACCGCCGCGAGCGCGTTGGCGCGCCGCTGCCCGCGGCTGAACCCGTTGCCGCGCCCGGCTACCTCGATGCTCGTGGCCAGCCGCTTGACGTCCCATTCCCAGGGCGCGGGCAGGGTCTCGTCGAAGTCGTTGACGTCGAACACCAGCCGGCGTTCGGGGGAGGCGTAGACCCCGAAGTTGGACAGGTGCGCGTCGCCGCACGCCTGCACGTAGAGCCCGGTGACGGGGGTCCCGGACAGGTCGCTGGCCATGATCAGCGCGGCGCCGCGCAGGAAGGCGAAGGGGGAGGCCAGCATCCGGCCGAACCGGATCGGGAGCAGGTCAGCGATCCGCCCGGCGTCCTGCTGGGTCAGCAGCGCGACCGGATCAGGCCGGGCTGCCGGCGGGTGGAACCCCGCATGGCTGCGCCGCGGAACGGCCGACGCGGGCCGCCCGCCCGGCGGCGGCCCGGTCGGCCGGGGTTCGGCCTGCCAGGCCCGACAGATCCGGCAGTGCGCCGTTGGACACGGCGCGGGTGTCCTGAGGGCTAACCATGTCTTGGCCCCGCTGCTTCCCCCGCGCCGGTCCCGTAGCCGTGGGTCCCGTAGCCGTGGGTCCCGTAGCCGTGGGTCCCGTAGCCGTGGGTCCCGTAGCCGTGGGTCCCGTAGCCGTGGGTCCCGCTGCGTGGGTCCCGGGCGGGAGTCCCGTAGCCGTGGGTCCCGCAGCCGGGGGTCCCGCAGCCGGTGGCGCCTGCGGCTGGGTCCCTGACGGCTGGCCGGAGGGCGGTGCGGTCGGCCACTGGTCCCGATATCCCGGCTCGCCACTGCAGCCCTATCGTGCCCTGCGCGGCCTGGCGGCTGTGTTCCCCGCCGCCCGGCCCCCGCAGGATCTGCGCGATGCCGACGGCCAGCGCCGCGCCCGCGGCCAGGCCCCACCAGGTAGGCCCACCAGGCGTGCCAGTCGCCGAGTACCAGGGCAGGCCCGAGCGAGCGCGCGGGATTCATCGAGGCCCCGCTGACCGGCGCCCCCCACAGCCCGGCCAGCGCGATGTAGCTGCCCACCGCGATGGCGGCGAACGCCCCCACCTGCTGGGCTCCGGACGCGGTGCCGAGGATCACGCTGACGAGCCCGGTCGTCAGCACCAACTCCCAGACCATCGCGACCGGCACCGGGATGCCGGGGCCGGGCAGGGTCAGGCCCGCGCTGCCGTGCCGCCCGATCAGCGCCCACAGCAACAGCGTGGCCAGCACCGCGCCGGCGAACTGGGCCACGACGTAGGCGGGTACCCGCCTCCAGGGGAAATCGCCACGCAGCGCAAACGCGGCGCTCACCACCGGGTTGAGGTGCGCGCCGGAGACGGTCCCCATGAACAGGATGATCGCCATCACCATCAGGGCCGGGGCGACCACCCGGGCCGCCGCGGGGACGGCGTGCCCGCCGAACCGCGCGTTCACCATCCCGGCGCCCGCCGCCACCAGGACCAGGAAGAAGGTACCGAGCAGCTCGGCGAACAGCCGCCGCCCCTCGTACCGGTCATCCCAGAAGTTGAACTGCCTGACGATCGAGTTCGGCCGGCCGAGGGACCCGAGCCCGGACCCCATGCCGTCCCGGCGCACCGAGATGGCCCCGGCGAGGGGCTCCGGCCCCGGGCCGTGCGCGCTCCGCCCCGGACCGTACGGACGCTCCGCCGCCGGGCCGTGCGGGCGTTCCGGCCCCGGGCCGTGCGGGCGCTCCGCCGCCGGGCCCCGGGGCGGCTCCGCCTGGGCGGGATTGCTACTCAACGGCTCCTGCCTTCCCCGCCGCCGGGCCATCGGAAGACCTGGCTAGCCCAGCCTACGCCGGCCTGCCCTTCGAAGATCACCGCCGCGTGGCCAGCCGTTGGCCGGACCGATGCCATCGCGAAATGCCACCGCGGGTTCGGCGAGGCGCTCGCTTACACAGTGCCGGCGAATTCAAAGTAATCAACAGAGATTATGTCGCCGAATGCGCCATGAGGAGCGACCGGGGCCTCAGGCGAATTGGGCGCGGTGCTCGTGAAGGACCTCGGCCACCGGGCGCGGGGGGCGGCCGGTGATCTGCTGGAAGGCCCTGGTCGTGTAGTAGGTGTCAACCAACTGCCCGCCCCCCGCTGAGGCCTGGTCCGGCCAGCAGTTGTCTCGTTATAGCGATTGACTGTACGAAACTATGAGGCAGGGTATTGATGCACGCCTCGCCACGCTGACGACGCTCGCGAAGGCCGGGCAGGCCTCATGGTGCAGCGGCGAGGACTGGATACAGGAAGTGCCTGATGAAGGCGATTGTGGTGACGGACGAGGCTGCGGGAACAGCCGGGATGACGCTGGTGGAGCGGCCCGAGCCGGAACCGGCGATAAACGACGTCGTTGTTCAGGTTCATGCGTCGGGATTCACCTCGGGTGAGCTGACGTGGCCCTCGACTTGGACCGATCGCCGCGGCCGTGACCGAACACCGTCGATTCCCGGGCACGAGCTGGCCGGAGTGGTCACCGCCCTCGGCTATGGCACGACGGGGCTGTCGGTGGGACAGCGGGTGTTCGGCCTCACGGACTGGCATCGCGACGGCACCCTGGCGGAGTATGTGGCCGTCGAGGCACGCAACCTCGCGCCGCTGCCGGGCGACGTCGACTTCACGGCGGGCGCGAGCCTGCCGATTTCGGGGCTGACCGCGTGGCAGGGACTGTTCGAGCACGGCCGCCTTCAGGCGGGGCAGAGCGTGCTCGTGCACGGCGCGGCCGGCGCAGTCGGGACGATGGTGACGCAGCTCGCGCGTGAGTTCGGTGCGTACGTCATCGGCACCGGACGCGCTGCCGACCGTCAGAAGGCGCTCGACTTCGGCGCGCAGGAGTTCGTCGACCTCGACAACGACGCGCTGGAAGACGTCGACGGAGTCGACCTGGTTTTCGATGTCATCGGCGGCGACATCCAGCAGCGGTCCGCGGGTCTGGTTCGAGCCGGGGGGACGCTGGTGTCCGTCGTCGGACCGACCGGGGCGCGGCCCGCCGACGGCCTGGCGGTCGATTTCGTTGTCGAGTCCGATCGTGCCCAACTGGGTGAGGTCGTGCGGCGGGTGCGGGACGGACGGCTGCGGACGAACATCGGCAACGTCGCGACCCTCGACGATGCCGTCGCCGCCCTCAACCCGACCGAGCGACGCAAGGGGAAGACGATCATCAGCGTTCGTCCGTGAGGACTCGGGGACAGCGACCGGTCCTGCCCTCCTCGTGGATCAGCGTCAGCCGCGTGGCCAGGGCGGTGAGGGGCCGATTGGTCCACCGCGGATGCCAAGTCGCTCGCTCATGCTGTTCTCCCTGGTCCTCCCGTGGTGAAGGCCCCCGATCAGCAGTCCTCACGACGGATGGGCACCACTCTCCTAGGAGTGAAAACGCTAAGAGTGTTCAACTGATTACGATAAGTGTCAAGAGATCATGGCGGTGCCTGGCGATTCCGCTGGGCCGCCCGGCCGTCCCCCGGGCCAGCACGGTGTCAGACAGCGGGGCGGATGCCGGCCGTGCGGACGACGAGGCGCTCGGGGCCGCGGAGGTTGAAGTTCGGCTTGTAGCTGAGGCCGTCCAGGGCGGGCCCGGTGAGCTGCTGGGCGAACGCGGTGACCGCGATCGAGGCCTCCAGCCGGGCCAGCGGCGCGCCCAGGCAGAAATGCGGGCCGGCGGCGAACGCCAGGTGCCCCCCGGCCGGGCGGGTGATGTCGAACCGGTCGGGCTCGGGGAACACCTCGGGGTCCCGCCCGGTGGCGGCCAGCAGGACCAGGATCACCGCGCCGTCCGTGGCCGTCACGTCCCCGATCTGGATCTCGTCCCGGGCGACGCGGGCGGTGAGCTGCACCGGCGGGTCGTACCGCAGGGTTTCCTCGACGGTGCCCCCGGCCAGGCCGCGATCGTCACGGAGCGCGGCCAGCTGGCCCGGGTGACGAAGCAGGGCGAGCACGGCGTTGGAGATCAGGCCGACCGTGGTCTCGTGCCCGGCCACCAGGAGCAGGATGCTCGTGGCCAGCAGTTCGGCCTCGGTGAGCCGGGCTGCCCTCGTCCTCGGCCCGGATCAGGTCGGTGAGCAGATCATCGCCCGGCTGGGCCCGGCGCTGCGCCACCAGCTCGCGGAAGTAGTCGGCGAACTCGATGCGGGCCACGGCCGCGTCGGCCACCTGCTCGTCGTCATTGCCCATGAAGCGCGGCTGCAGCGAGTGCGCCAGCCGGGCCGACCAGCCGGCGAAGCGGTGCTGGTCCCCGGCGGGCACGCCGAGCAGCTCGCAGATGATCCGGACCGGCAGCGGATAGGCGAGCTGGCTGACGACCTCCAGCTCGTGCGGGTCACGCGCGGCGGCCGTAGCCAGCAGTTCCCCGGTGACCTCGCGGATCCGCGGGGCCAGCGCGGCGATTACCCGCGGGGTGAACGCCTTGGCCACCAGCAGGCGCAGCCGGGTGTGGTCGGGCGGATCCATCGACAGGAACGACATGCCGAACCGGCGGTTGGAATCCGGCGGCACCAGCCGGGACCGGCCGCGTTCGCTGCTGACCCGCGGATCGCGCAGGATCCGGGAGCAGTCTGCGTGCCGGCCGAGGACGACGAGGGCGTCGTCGATCGCGGTGTAGGGCGACGCCGCGCGGAGCGCGGCCAGCACGGGGTAGGGGTTGGCCACCACGTCCGGCTCGCGGAGCAGGGTGAGGGAGGGGTGTTCCACGATGCTCATAAGCCTAGGCTTCAACTTCTGTAAGCCGCTGTCCGGGCGCAGTAGCGGCACGGCTGGAAGGCCGTTGTGCGGTAGTTACGCGGTTGCGCTCAGCGCCACGACCTGGTTGTCCCGGACCTTGACCATGTTCTCGCGCAGGCATGGAATTACACGATTACACGATTAAACTGCGACGCGCCGGAACAACCCCTCGGTACCGGAGGCCGCGATGACCGATACGACATCGAACCCGCCCGGCCAAGTTGCTGATGGCAGCGCGAGCCGCGCCCTGCACCTGGACTCCTACCGGCTGCTGGGTCGCACGGGGCTGCACGTATCACCGCTCGCCCTAGGGACGATGACCTTCGGCTCCGACTGGGGCTGGGGCGCCGACCGGGACGACACCAAGGCGATCTTCGACGCCTATATCGACCGTGGCGGGAACTTCATCGACACTGCGAACGCGTACACGAACGGGACCGCTGAGCGGATGGTCGGGGAGTTCGCCCGCTCCCGCCGCGACCAGCTGGTGATCGCCACAAAGTACACGATGCCGACCCGTCCGGGTGATCCCAACTCGGGAGGCAATTCGCGCAAGAGCATGGTCAGATCGGTCGAGGGCAGCCTTGCGCGGCTGCAGACCGACTACCTCGACCTGCTCTACCTCCATATGTGGGACGGCACGGCCCCCGTTGAGGAGGTGCTGCGGGCGATGGACGACCTGGTCCGCGCCGGCAAGGTCCTCTACGTGGGCATGTCCGACATCCCGGCGTGGCAGGTGTCGCGCATGCAGGCCATCGCGGAATTGCGCGGCTGGGCGCCGCTGATCGCGCTGCAGATCCCCTACAACCTGATCGAAAGGACCGTCGAGCGGGACCTCATCCCGATGGCCGCGACCATGGGGCTCGGTGTTACCTGCTGGTCTCCGCTGGCAGGCGGGGTACTCACCGGGAAGTACAGCCGCTCCGACCTCCCGGCTGGGACAAGGCCCGGCGCCGGCGGCGAGCCGCCCAGCCGCAAGGAGGTCGCCGCCGGGAACGGCTTTCTCACCGCGCGTGGACTGGAGATCGCCCAGGTCGTGAAAGACGTCGCTGCCGAGACCGGTACCACACCCTCACGAGTAGCTCTCGCCTGGACGCTTCTGAATCCAGCCGTCACAGCGCCCACCGTCGGGGTTCGCAGCCTCGCTCAGCTCGACGACAACCTGGGCGCGCTCCAGGTCAGACTCGACCCCGGCCAGCACGCGAGATTGGACGAGATAAGCGCCATCGAGTTGGGCTTCCCCCATGAGGCCCTTCGCAGACTGGGCTTCACGAGTTAGGCGGAACGACCGAGCCTTCGGCGAACGGTTCCGCCGCATCGTCGCCCGGGCAAACGTGGCCTGATACGGCACTGCTGCCGTGAAACACCAGGACCCTGCCGTCGCCAGCAGCGTCATTTCTGTCGTGGTCGCCGCGGTCGTCGTTCCCGTCTGCTGGTGGTGAGTTCGGCCACAGCAGCACCCCGGCGGGTCAAGCTGGCTCTGACGGCTTTCATCGGGGCTCGTGGTGCAGGAGCAGCTGCTTGAGCGCGGAGGCGATCGAGCTCTGCTGCTGTCCGCTGAGTGGCTGGAGGAACGCCTGGTTGGTGGCGATCAATTCATGAAGCGCCTGCCGGGCGACCTTGCTGCCCTGCGGGGTGAGACGGACGAGCACCCCGCGCCGGTCGGCCGGGTCGGGGGTGCGCCGGATGAGCCCGGCTCCTTCGAGCCGGTCGAGCCGCGAGGTCATGGCCCCCGTGGTGATCAGGGAGGACCGGGCCATGTCGCTGGGCTTGCTGCCGTGCTGGTCACCGACCCGGCGCAGCGTGTTCAGGACGTCGAAGTCGGCGATGGTCAGCCCGAACCGCTGGAGGACGGTGCCCACGGTGCGTTCGTAGTAGCCCGCGCACAGCAGCAGGCGCCCGGTGACTTCCAGCGAGCTGGAATCCAGATGCGGGTCACGTTTTCGCCACGCCTGGATGATGCGGTCAACAGAGTCGATCTCCATCGGGAGAAGTTTAGCTTGACATCAAGCGAGAGCCAAGTAGCTTGGCATTAAGTTACTTAAGCGCCAAGCTAACGGTACCGGGAACGCGCGGACCCGCCACCCCGGCCGAGGAGGCCGCCATGCTCGCTGCCTACATCGCGGTCACCGTCGTGGCCGCGATCGCCTGCGCCTACGCCGCCGTCATGAACTTCACCCACAACAAATCAGTAGCCGAGGTCGCCGAGAGGCTGCGCGTGCCGGTGTCGTGGATGGTCCGGCTGGGCTTCCTGCTCGCCGCGGGCTCGCTCGGGCTGGTGGCGGGCTTCGCCGTGCCGGTGCTCGGAACGGCCGCAGCCTGCGGCCTGGTCCTGTACTTCGTGTGCGCAGCCGGCGCCCACATCCGGGCATCCGATACCCGGCTCCTCAACTGGGTCAACTGGGCCGCGTTCTTCTCATTGGCCGTGGCCGCGCTGGCGGTGGGCCTGGCCTACCGTGGTCTCTGGTGAAGGCATAGACAGGCCCGCCGTGAGAGGCCGCCGTGGACCTGGAGCCCTGCACTCCGTTGCCCGACGCTGCGCGCGACGACCGTGCCGTACCGGGGTAGGCCCTGATGCCCGGTGGCGGGGTTCGATGAGGCGGTGGATACGGTGGAGGTCGTGACGTCGGGACCTCGAAGCGGGGAACAGGCTCCGTGCGCTGGCCGTGGCCGAACGGGACGGCATCGGCGCGGGCCGCCGCGAGCTGATCGCCTTGGCCGGGGAGCGGAAGCTGTCCCGGTATCCCTTCTACTGGGCGGCCCGGGCTGACCTGGAACGGCGGGCCGGCTGCCACACCGCGGCCCGGGAGCACTACTCCCGCGCCATTGCGCTGGCCCGGAGCCCGGCCGAGCGGGTGTCCTTCGAGCGGCGGATCGAGAGCCTGGAAATCTCCTAACACGTGTCCGGTTTCGGCGCCCGCCAGTCGCCGTCCTGGTGAAGATCACCGATGAGATGAGGAGAGACCGGTGCCCAGGTAGCTCGACCTCGCGGCGCCACATAACTCAGTATGATCTTTCGGGAAATTCATTGCTAGTTTTCTGCTGCAAGCATAGCCTGATTTGAAGGCCCCGCACCCGATTCCCTGGGTTGAGCGTCTTCGCCCAGCATCAACTCGCGATGCGATTGGCCTCTAGCCGACAGGACAAGCCCATGGACAAAGCTATCCGGAGCCGTCAGCGGATACTCGCCCTTTTCCTCCCCATCGCCGCCGTGCTTTATATAAGCGCCGAGGCACTAAGCCCCAAAGGCACCGACCAGGTGGCAACGGACACGGCCACCGCGCTCAAGCTGCTGGCCATCGCGGCACAGCACCCGACTCAGATCTACATCGCAGGCGCGTTCGCGGTTCTCGGCCTGGGGGCTCTGGCCGTCTCGTACGCCGCGATCGCAACACTGGCCAGAAACCGCGGCTCGGCACTCGCCACGGTCGCGGCGCTGATCGGCGGAATCGGCGCCTTCTGCGGAGCCATCGCCAACGTCTTCGCCTTTCCCAACCTCGCCGCTGCCGCCACGGCGCACACGACGCGAGCCGCGGCCGCGCAGTTCCTGGTGACAACCTTCAATTCTGGATTCGGCCATGTGTTTCTCTACGTCTATTTCATCGGCATCTACGTTGCGCCGCTGCTCATGGGGGTTGCCCTCTGGCGAAGCCGGAGCGTTCCGCGCTGGCTGGCCGTCCTGTTCTTCGCCGGCCTGGAACTCGCCGAGCAGCAAATATCCTCCGGGCCCGTCGTCATCCTGTACATGCTGCCCTTCGCAGCAGCGATGATCCTGCTCGCGGCAAAGATCTGGCCGACCGCCACGCTGCCCGCCAGCCAGCCACACGGGGAACTGACCAGTGTCCCCGTGTAGCAGCAAAATCAAAGGCATCCGGCAGGGCCAAACGGACACCCGGCGAAATTCCCCTGAACCTCCGCAGTGGGCACCACAGGCCTCGCCACAGAAAGATCGCATACCGGCCGCACACTCACCCCGGCACCCCAAGCGGCCCCAAGGTCCTAGGTTCCCCACACCCTCTTGACTCCTGCCCGCAAAATCAAAAACAAAGGTAGTAATTCACCGCGCGCAGGACCGTGGAAAGTGCACGCCAAGAGAGCACCAGGTACCGGTCATAATCAATGCCGGGGAAAGCGTCTAGGCACAGACCTGATTACTTCTGGCTGGTGACGTAGTAGCCGAGGCCAGGCACCCGGTAGACCAGGCCTTCTGTTTCCAGGACGCGCAACGCCTTCCCGGCGGTAGCGCGGGCGATGCCGTGCTCTTGCGTCAGGGTGGTGATGGAGGGCACCGGATCACCGGGCGCGAGCGTCCCGTCCTGTATCTGGCGGGCGTGGGGTGGCCAGGCCGGGTTGAACACGTGGGTGGAGTTGAGATCGGCCCGCCCGGTGCCGATGATCGTGCCGATCGCCGCGCCGCTGAGGATCAGACGGCTGATTCTCATGCGCCTGCCTGCCCTCCCGGCCGGTCCCGAAGGGGTGCGTCGCTGGCGGTGCGGCGGATGCGGGTGGCGGACTGGGCGGCCTGGCGCCGCGACAGCTCCCTGGGGAGCAGCGGGAGCGCCCGCATGGCGATCCGGTAGGCCCGGCCGGGGAAGACCAACGGCGCGCCGCGGTCAAAGCCCGCCAGTGCCTCGCGCGCGCACTGCGCCGCGCTGACGCGCAGGAATTGCGGCGGGCCGCCGGTCATCCCACCCGCCGACCCGGCGATCTGATCGAACTCGCTGTCCACCGGGCCGGGGCAGACCTGCGTGACTGCCACTCCGGTGCCAGTGAGATCCGCGCGTAATGCCTCGCTGAAACCGTCCATGAAATGCTTGCTGGCTGAATACGCCGCAGCGGCGGGCATGACCGTCAGCCCGGCCCCCGAGCCCATGTTCAGCACTCCCCCTCGCCCGCGTTTCACCATCGCGGGCACCAGGGCCGTGGTCAGCTGCGCGACCGCCAGGACGTTCGTGCGCAGCATGTTCCGGACTCGCGTCCAGTCTGCCCGGTCGGCCAAAGCCTGGTCGCCGACACCAGCGTTGTTCACCAGGACATCCACCGCCCCGGCCTGCTCACCTGCTTCGGCCAGGGCCCGCTCCACGTCGTTCTCGTCGGACAGATCGACGGACAGGGGCAGTACCTGCAGCCGCGGGTGCCTGGCCAGCAGGCTGGCACGCAGCTCTTCCAGACGCCCGGCCCGCCGGGCCAGAAGAATAAGCATCCTGGCCCGCGGCGCGAGCTGCACCGCAAGCTCACGACCGATCCCCGCCGAGGCGCCTGTGATCAGGACAGCGCCATCATCGATCGGAGGCCGTGTGTTCCCGGCCACGATCACACCTCCGTCCGCTAATCATGCCACGAGCATAGTGATTACTTGACAGCAAAGCGGTGCAGGAGGCCGACCGCGCCAGGCACGGCTCGGCGCTCCCCGCGAGCGCGCCAGCCCCCAGCTCAAGACCCGGCACATCGCGCCCAAGCTCCGCTGCTGCGTTGTCCAGATTGCGGGCATCGGGCAGGCACCGGGTGGGACCGGCGTTTGCGCAGGAACCTCAAAACTCACGTGCGGAAAGGCCGCCCCGGAACCCAGCCCCTAGGACTCAGGGGCCAGCCAGAGCACGCCGAGCGGGGGGACGGTGATCGTCGCGGAGGCGGGGCGGCCGTGCCACTCCTCCTCGACGGCCTCCACGGCGCCCAGGTTGCCGACGCCGCTGCCGCCGTAGATCGCCGCGTCGGTGTTGATGGCCTCCACCCAGCGGCCGGCGTGCGGTAGCCCGATCTTGTACTTCAAGTGTGGCCCGCCGGAGAAGTTGGCCACGCACGCGAGGGTCATCGCGCCCTGCGCGGAGGGCGGGAAGCCCGGCGGGCCCGGCAGTAGCGTCGCCTTCTGGCGTTCCGCGGCCGCCTGAGCCTGGCTCCTGGTCAGCCCGGACGGTACCGGCGGCGGCGCGGGCGCCTCGGACGGGGCCGGGGCGGCGAACCGCAGGAAGGACAGCGTGTTCCCGGCCGCGTCGTTGGCGTCGATCCAGCTGAAGCCATCGGGGGAGGAGTCCCGGGCCCACAGCGCCGGCGAGGCCTGGTAGAAGGCGTTCATGTCGCGGACGAGCTGCTGGACCCCGGCGTGGTACTCGTCCCCGAGCACCCACCAGTCCAGGCCCCGCTCCTCCGACCACTCCGCGCCCTGGCCGAATTCCGAGCCCATGAAGAGCAGCTGCTTTCCGGGGTGCGCCCACATGTAAGCGAGCAGGGTGCGCAGGCCCGCGAACCGCCGCCAGTCGTCGCCCGGCATCTTGCCGAGCAGCGAGCCCTTCCCGTGCACAACCTCGTCGTGCGACAGGGGCAGGATGAAGTTCTCGCTGTACGCGTAGACCAGCGAGAACGTCAGCTCGTTCTGGTGGTACTGCCGGTAAACCGGGTCCCGCCGCAGGTAGGTCAGGGTGTCGTTCATCCAGCCCATGTTCCACTTGAAGCCGAACCCGAGGCCGCCCAGGTGGACCGGTCGGGTCACCCCGGGCCAGGCTGTCGACTCCTCGGCAATCATCATGATCCCGGGCTCGCGCCGGTAGCAGGTCGCGTTGACCTCCTGCAGGAAGGACACGGCCTCCAGGTTCTCCCGGCCGCCGAACTGGTTTGGCGACCACTGGCCCGGCTCACGGGAGTAGTCCAGGTACAGCATCGAGGCGACCGCGTCCACCCGCAGGCCGTCGATGTGGAACTCCGACAGCCAGTACACCGCGTTAGCCACCAGGAAGTTGCGCACCTCGGTGCGGCCGTAGTTGAAGATGAGCGTGCCCCAGTCCGGGTGGCTGCCGCGCCGGGGGTCGGGGTGCTCGTACAGCGGGGTGCCGTCGAACCGGGCCAGCGCCCAGTCGTCCCGCGGGAAGTGGGCGGGCACCCAGTCGATGATCACGCCGATGCCGGCCTGGTGCAGCCGGTCCACCAGGTAGCGGAAGTCGTCGGGGCTGCCGTACCGGGATGATGGGGCGTAGTAGGACGTCACCTGGTAGCCCCAGGAGCCGCCGAACGGGTGCTCGGCCACCGGCAGGAACTCCACGTGCGTGAAGCCCAGGTCGGTGACGTAGGCCGGAAGCTCCTCGGCCAGCTGGCGATAGGAAAGGCCCGGCCGCCAGGAGCCGATGTGCACCTCGTAGATGCTCAGCGGCTCGCGCACCATCTCGCGCTTGGGCCGCTCCTCCATCCACGCCGCGTCCTGCCACTCGTGGTGCGTCGCGACTACGACGGACGCGGTGGCCGGCGGCCGCTCGGTACCTTCCGCCATCGGGTCGGCCTTGGCCCGCCAGTTGCCGTCCTGCCCGCAGATGTCGTACTTGTAGCGGGCGCACTCCCCGACGCCGGGCAGGAAAAGCTCCCAGACACCCGCGCCGCCCAGCGAGCGCATCGGCTGCCCCTGGCCGTTCCAGTGGTTGAAGTCGCCGATGACCCGGACACCCTGGGCGCTCGGGGCCCAGACCGTGAACGAGGTGCCGACGATCTCGCCCAGGCCGTCCTGGCCGAGATCGCGGACATGTGCGCCCAGGGCGTTCCACAGCTCCTCGTGCCGTCCCTCACCGATCAGGTACAGGTCGACTTCACCCAGCGTGGGCAGGAATCGGTACGGGTCATCGGTGATCGTCTCGGGGCCGGTGGTGCCGTCCGCCTCGGGGTAGGCGACGGCGATCCGGTAGGCCGGGGCCCCGGCGGGCCCGCTGTCGTAGGGCACGGTGACCGCGAACACGCCCAGGTGCACATGCTCCATGGGGAACCGGCGGCCGTCTTCCAGCAGGACCGCGACGGTCGCGGCGAACGGCCGCAGGGTGCGGATCGCGTAGCCGCCCGGCCCGGGATGCGCGCCGAGGATCGAATGCGGGTCGTAATGGACGCCCGCCACGATGAGCTCGATCTCGGCGAGATTGACCCCGGCGATGTGCGCCACCTCGCGTGGCTTCGCCAGGCTCTGGGGCCGCGCCGGGCACCTCGGTGCGGTCGGTCACGTCAGGAACTGCGGATATGTCAGCCGCTTCAGGTACCTCAGGAACTCCGGGCCCCTCGGGCAGGCCGGGGCCCTCGGGCAGGCCGGGGCCCTCGGGCAGGCCGGGGCCCTCGGGCAGGCCGGGGCCCTCGGGCAGGCCGGGGCCCTCGGGCAGGCCGGGGCCCTCGGGCAGGCCCGGGGCCCTCAGGCTCGCCGAGCCGGTCGGCCGGAAGCCGGGCCCGGTCCGGCCACCGGGCCTGGTCCGGCCACCGGGCTTGGTCCGGCCGGTCGGCTCGGGGCCGGTGACCGGGGGCGGGGAAGATGACATGTCAGCAGACTGTCCGTCGGAGGGCTTGGTCCGGATGGGAGCCTCGGCCGGGCCGGCCCTCGGGGCCAGCCCCGTTTCCGTTTGTCGTCATGGTGATTCAGACCGCGCGATCAGTCGGGAAGTCGGCCAGGGATTCCAGCGGGATCTGCAGCCAGGATGGCCGGTGCCTGGCTTCGTACATCACTTCGTACACCGCTTTGTCCAGCTGAAGGGCGCGCAGCAGCACTTCGTTGGCCACCGGGTCGGGCCCGCCCGCCTCGGCGTAACCGGCGCAGAACGCGGCACTGTTGTGCCGGCTCCACTCCCGGGCCACTGCCTGCAGCCGTTCCGCGTCCGGGTGGTTGAGCAGCTGGAAGCGGGCCGCGTAGTCGAACGAGCGGAGCATCCCGGCCACGTCCCGCATGGGGGAGGAGCGGGCCCGCCGCTGGGACAGCGGGCTGGCCGGGCTCACCTTCGAAGTCGAGGATGATCCAGCCCGTCTCGGTCCGCATGACCTGGCCGAGGTGGTAATCGCCGTGCACCCGCTGGGCCGGCACCGGCTCGCTGATCTTGGCCACGCTGGAGTAGGCGCTGCCGATCATGTCGGTGTACCGGGCCAGTTCGGGTACGGCGGCGGTGGTCAGATCCAGCCGCCGGAACATCTGCTCCGCCAGGTCGTGGATGGCGTCCGGGGACAGCTCGTCCGTGCCGAACGCCTCCGCCAGGTCGCAGTGCACCTCCGCCGTCGCCGCACCGAGCCGGTGGGCCTCGCCGGCGAAGTCGCCGCCGGCGCCGGCCGCACCGGCCCCGGGGCCCGGGTCGCCGGAGCCGGCGCAGCCCGGAGCCGGTCAGCACGGGGAACGGGCCGGTGGCGTAGGTGTCGCTCGCGTAGAGGTTGCTGGCGTACAGGTCGCGGACGCTGGTCGCCGCGAGTGTCCACCCGTCGGTGGCCGTCCGCAGGTACCGGGACAGGATCGCCAGCGTGGTCGTGACCCCATCCATGATCGTCTCGATCGAGCCGAACGGTTCGGCCACGTGCGGTGAGCCGAGCCGGGACAGCGCGGAGGTGACCTCCAGGTCGGGGTTCGGCCCGGGGAAGACCCGGCGGAACACCTTCAGGATGGACTGCTCGCCGAACACGAGGCTGGTGTTGCTCTGCTCGGCGGTGAGCACGATGCTGTCCAGCTCGGTCTCGATCTCGGCGCCGGGCTCGCGGGAGAACGTCAGGGACTCGATGGTCTGGTTGGCCGCGATGGCGCGGATCAGGTGGCGCGTCAGGGCCGGATCGTGCAGGGCGTCGTACACCTGCCGGCCGTCGTCGGCCGTGCCGATGCGGGCGTGCTCGAGCCAGTCAGGCAGCTGGGACCGGAGCCCGATCGGGATCTGGTAGTGATCCGCGGTGGCCCCGTGCGAGACCAGGACGATCAGATGGCGCAGCGCAGGATCGCCCGCCGCGACCTCTGTGTCGGCGACTATGGCCAGGTCACGGAGGGTTCTGCCTTTGCCCGCGAACCACCGCTGCGCCAGCAGCCAGGTCGCGAGCTCATCCTCGAGTCTCATCACCTTGAGATTCCCACTCCCCCGCAAGGGTCTCATGAAACCCCCGGGAATCGAGTGCCTCGGGAGGATTCGGGCGCTGCATTTCGGTCAGTTCAGGCCATCAGGGTCGTCAAGGCCCGATAGTTGCTCTATCGTCCCCTAGCGTTCGTGGTCGTCGCGCGGCGGGGGCAGCTGGAACCAGTAGAACCCGTGCCCCGGCAGGGTGAGCAGGTAGTTCAGCTCGCCGATCCGCGGGAACGTGACCCCGCCCATGCATTCCACCGGCGTCACCCCACGGAAGCGCCGCAGGTCCAGCTCGACCGGCTGCGGGAAGCGGGACAGGTTGTTCACGCACAGGATCATGTCCGAGCCGTCCGGCCCCTGGTCGGACTCGGCGGTGGTCCGGACGAAGGCCAGCACGCTGGGGTTGGAGGACACCAGCTCGTGGTACGCGCCGGTGCCGAAGACCGGGTGGCGCTTGCGGATCTCGATCATGCGCCGGGTCCAGTGCAGCAGCGAGCCGGGGTTGCGCGTCTGCGACTCGACGTTGAGGGCCTGGTAACCGTAGATCGGGTCCATGATCGGCGGCAGGTACAGCCGCTGCGGGTCGGTGCTGGAGAAGCCGCCGTTGCGGTCCGGGGTCCACTGCATGGGAGTGCGCACCCCGTCCCGGTCGCCGAGCCAGATGTTGTCCCCCATGCCGATCTCGTCGCCGTAGTACAGCACGGGGGAGCCCGGCAGCGACAGCAGCAGCGCGGTGAACAGCTCGAGCTGGTTACGGTCGTTGTCGAGCAGCGGCGCGAGCCGCCGCCGGATCCCGATGTTCGCCTTCATCCGGGGGTCCTTGGCGTACTCGGTCCACATGTAGTCGCGCTCGTCGTCGGTGACCATCTCAAGCGTCAGCTCGTCGTGGTTGCGCAGGAAGATGCCCCACTGGCAGCGGGCGGGGATCTGCGGGGTCTGCGCCATGATCTCCGAGATCGGGTAGCGCTGCTCGCGGCGGACGGCCATGAAGATGCGCGGCATCAGCGGGAAGTGGAACGCCATGTGGCACTCATCGCCGCCGGTCGCCGGGTCGCCGAAGTACTCGACCACGTCGTCCGGCCACTGGTTCGCCTCGGCCAGCAGCACCCGGTCCGGGTACAGCCGGTCGATCTCGGCCCGGATCCGCTTGAGGTACTCGTGCGTCTCTTTGAGGTTCTCGCAGTTGGTGCCCTCCCGCTCGTACAGGTAGGGCACCGCGTCCAGCCGGAAGCCGTCGATGCCGAGGTCGAGCCAGAAGCGCAGCACCTCGATCATCGCGTCCGCGACAGCCGGGTTCTCGAAGTTCAGGTCGGGCTGGTGGGAGAAGAACCGGTGCCAGTAGTACTGGCCGCGCACCGGGTCGTAGGTCCAGTTGGACTGCTCGGTGTCGACGAAGATGATGCGCGCCTCGGCGTACTTGTCGTCCGTGTTCGACCACACGTAGAAGTCGCCGAACGGGCCCTCCGGGTCGGACCGCGAGGCCTGGAACCAGGGGTGCTGATCGCTGGTGTGGTTCATGACCAGGTTGGCGATGACGCGGATGCCCCGCTTGTGTGCTTCCTCGACGAGCTCGACGAAGTCCCCGATGGTGCCGTAGTCGTCCAGCACCTTCATGAAGTCGGAGATGTCGTACCCGCCGTCCTTCAGTGGCGACTCGTAGATCGGCAGCAGCCAGATGCAGTCGATGCCCAGCCACTGCAGGTAGTCCAGCCGCGAGGTCAGGCCGCGGACATCACCCGTACCGTTGCCGCCGGAGTCCTGGAAGCCGCGTACCAGCACCTCGTAGAAGACGGCGCGCTTGTACCAGTCCGGATCCCGTGGCCGGTCGAAGGAGAACGGATCGGGTACGGGCTCGCCGGGCGACGTCATGAATTCGGCCCTGTGGGGGGTGTACCGGTCCCTCGCCGCGTCGAGCTCTGTCACGACTGGTTCTCCTGCGTGTGCGTGCTGTTAGGTAACTGGTTGGCCCACCCACCCAGCGAGGCTCTACCGATCAGCGGTAGACCGTGAAGATGTGCGCCGGTGTCACCGACGGGTCCAGGCGGACGTAGTTGGCCTGCCCCCATCGGTAGGACTCGCCGGTGAGCTCGTCGGTAATGGTGAACCTGGCTCCCCAGTTCATTCCCAGCGCCGGCAGGTCCAGCCACACCGTGGCCTCACGCGGCCGGTGCGGATCGAGGTTGACGATCACCAGCACCGTGTCGGCCCGGGCGTCGCCGGGGTCTGCCCTACCGGACGGATCTGCGGCTTCCTCCCGCGGGGTGACGCGCTTGGAGAAGCAGAGCCAATCCGGCTGATCAACAGTATGAAAGCGTAGGTTACGCAGCTGGTGCAGGGCCGGGTGCGATTTCCGTATTCTATTGAGAGACGTGATCAACGGGACGATCGTGGCATTGTCCGCGGCGGCCTGGTCCCAGTCACGCGGCCGGTATTGATATTTTTCCGAATTCATGTACTCCTCGCTACCGGGCCGTAGCGGGAGGTTTTCGCACAGCTCGAACCCTGAGTAGATACCCCAGGCCGGCGACAGCATGGCGGCCAGCACGGCCCTGATTTCGAACGCCGCCCGCCCGCCTTGCTGCAAATACTCGTGCAGGATGTCGGGCGTGTTGACGAAGAAGTTCGGCCGCATGTACGGTGCGGTCTCGCCGGCCAGCTCGCGCAGGTACTCGGTCAGTTCCTCGCCGCCGTTCCGCCAGGTGAAGTACGTGTACGACTGGTGGAAACCGACCATGGCCAGGGCCCGCATCATGGCCGGCCGGGTGAACGCCTCGGCCAGGAAGATCACATCGGGGTCGGTCGCACGCACCTCGGCCAGCAGCCCTTCCCAGAACGCCAGCGGCTTGGTGTGCGGGTTGTCCACGCGGAAGATCCGGACCCCGTGATCCATCCACAACCGGACGACCCGCAGTGCCTCCGCGTAAATTCCGGCCGGGTCATTGTCGAAGTTGACCGGGTAGATGTCCTGGTACTTCTTGGGCGGATTCTCCGCGTACGCGATGCTGCCATCCGCGCGGGTGGTGAACCACTCCGGATGTTCCTTGACCCAGGGATGATCCGGCGAGGCCTGCAGCGCGAAGTCGAGCGCTACCTCCATGCCGAGGTCGCGGGTCCGCGCGACGAACGCGTCGAAGTCCTCGAACGTGCCCAGGTCCGGGTGGATCGAGTCGTGCCCGCCGTCCGGGGAGCCGATGGCCCAGGGTGACCCGGGATCGCCTGGCTGCGGGTCCAGGGTGTTGTTCCGGCCCTTGCGGAACGCCATGCCGATCGGGTGCACCGGCGGCAGGTAGACGACGTTGAATCCCATCTCGGCGATCGCGTCCAGCCGCCGTCCCGCGGTACGGAACGTCCCGGACACCGGCTCACGGTGCCCCATCGGGTCGATCTGGACGCCCTCCGAGCGTGGGAAGAACTCGTACCACGACCCGTACAGCGCCCGCTCCCGGTCGACGACCAGCGCCATCCGCCGGGACCTGGTGACGAAGTCGCGCAGCGGATAGGCCCACAGAATGCGGATGATCTCCGGCTGCCGGGTCAGCGCGAGCCGGTCCCCCGGGGTCAGCCCGGGGTCCCGGAGCGTGGCCGCCACCTCGGCCAGCGCGGCCCGCGCCACGTCCGGCGGGATCGGTTTGCCGTCCGCCGCGGGTTCGTCCGGGCCCGGTTCCGGTGGCCGGATGCGCGAGGACCTGATGATCGACCTGGACGCCCGCTCGAACAGTAGGGCACCCTCGGCCATCATCAGCTCGATGTCCTGGCCGCGCGGCACCTTGATGCCCGCGTCGTGGTGCCAGTCGGCGATCGGATCCGCCCAGGCCTCGACGCGGAACGACCAGTCGCCCAGGCCGTCCGGGGTCACCTCCGTGCCGTATCGGTCGGTGCCCGGCGTGAGCGCGTGCATGATTTCCATTGGCCGGGTGCCCCCGTCCGGGTCCCGCAGGACCACGCCCGCGGCAATGATGCCGTGTCCCTCACGGAACACGGTGGCGCTCACCGGGAAGGTCTCGCCGGTCACCGCTTTGGCGGGCCAGCGGCCGCATTCCACGGCCGGGCTGAACGTCAAGAATGGGGATTCGTCCGATCACGGCTGTCACGCTACCGATAGCGCTGGTAAGCATGCCAGTGAGGTACCCACGCCACCCGTGGACGTCACCGGCTTGTGCTATTCCGGCCGTGTTTGTTTACTTGAGTTTTAAGGTTCCTGTGCAAACGCCGGTCCTACCGGTTCCTGCCCGGTAATCCGGATGACGGACCGGTAGCCCGGATGACGGACCGGTAGCCCGATGACGGACCGGTAGCGCCGTGCGCCATACCACCCGCCCAGGCCGGTGGCCCCGGTGGCCGGTGGCCGGTGGCCGGTGGCCCCGGCGGGTGGTCGCCGACGGCGGGCGGTGCAAGGCACCTGGCTGATGCGGTGTACTGATGCGGTGTACTGGAGAGGACTTGCTGGTCTCGACGATTGGGCGTGGTTCCAGTGGCGGTGACCCCCCAGGCGGGGCGAAGTGTGACAAGTGGTACGGATGCGGCGGCTGATACCCCCGCGCGGACCCGGACAGACTAGGGTCACTCCTCGTGAAAGCGATCCGCCGGTTCACCGTCCGCACTGTGCTGCCCGAGCCGCTAACTCCCCTGCGCGACCTCATGCTCAACCTCCGCTGGTCGTGGCATCCCCAAATCGTCGACCTGTTCGCGTCGATCGACCCGGCAGCCTGGGAGGCGTCCGGCGGGGATCCGATCAGGATGCTGAGCATGCTGCGGCCGGAGCAGCTGGCCGCGCTGGCGTCGGACCGGGACTTCCTGGCCCGGCTGAACGCCGCGACGCAGGACATGAACGCCTACCTGACCGAGCCGCGCTGGTTCGAGCGGGCCACCGGCTTCAGTGACGCGGGTGACGGCCCGCTGGTGGCGGCGCCGTCCGCGATCGCCTACTTCTCGCCCGAGTACGGCATCACCGAGGTGCTGCCGCAGTACTCCGGCGGCCTCGGCATCCTGGCCGGGGATCACCTCAAGGCCGCGAGCGACCTGGGCGTGCCGCTCATCGGCGTCGGCCTGCTGTACCGGCACGGCTACTTCACCCAGTCGCTGTCCTCGGACGGCTGGCAGGGGGAGCGCTACCCGTCCAACGACCCGAACGGCCTGCCGCTGGAGCTGCTCAGGGACTCCGGCGGGACGCCGGTCCGGATCACCCTCACCATGGCCGAAGGCCACGTGCTGTCCGCCCAGGTCTGGCTGGCGCGGGTCGGCCGGGTGCCGCTGCTGCTGCTCGACTCCTACGTGGAGGACAACGAGCCGGCCCTGCAGGAGGTCACCGACCGGCTGTACGGCGGGGGCACCGAGCACCGGCTCCGGCAGGAACTGCTGCTGGGGATCGGTGGCATGCGGGCCGTGCGCGCGTTCTGCGCGATCACCGGGCACCCGGAGCCAGAGGTGTTCCACACCAACGAGGGGCACGCCGGCTTCCTCGGCCTGGAGCGCATCCGCACCTACGCCGACCAGGGTCTCAGCTTCGACGAGGCGCTCGAGGCGTGCCGCGCGGGCACCGTGTTCACCACGCACACTCCCGTCCCGGCCGGGATCGACCGCTTCCCCCGTGACCTCATCGAGCGGTACCTCAGCAAGGAGGCCGCGGACCTGGCGCTGCCGGTGGACCGGGTGCTTGCCCTTGGCGCCGAGACCTACCCCGGCGGCGACCTGCACGTCTTCAACATGGCCGTGATGGGCATGCGGCTCGCGCAGCGGGCGAACGGCGTCAGCAAGCTGCACGGCGCGGTGAGCCGCGAGATGTTCTCCGGCCTGTGGCCGGGGTTCGAGGAGACCGAGGTCCCGGTCGGCTCCATCACCAACGGCGTGCACCCGGCCACCTGGGTCGCGACCGAGATACTGGAGCTGGCCAACCCGGGTGCCGAGGTGCTGAGGGACGGCGGGAACTGGGACTGGGACCGGGTCGCGGACCTGCCCGCGGACCGGATCTGGGCCGCCCGCCACACGCTGCGCTCCAGCCTGGTCGCCGACGCACGGAAGCGGCTGCGGGCCTCCTGGCGCCAGCGCGGGGCCAGCGAAGCGGAGCTGACCTGGATCGACGAGGTGCTGGACCCGGGCCGGCTGACGATCGGCTTCGCCCGCCGGGTGCCGTCCTACAAGCGGCTCACGCTCATGCTGCACGATCCGGACCGGCTGACCGAGCTGCTGCTGGATCCCGAGCAGCCGATCCAGATCGTGATCGCCGGCAAGGCGCACCCGGCCGACGAGGGCGGCAAGCGGCTGATCCAGCAGATGGTCCGGTTCACCGACGATCCGCGGGTCCGGGACCGGATCGTCTTCCTGCCCGACTACGACATCCAGATGGCGCGCTCGCTGGTGCGCGGCTGCGACGTCTGGCTGAACAACCCGCTCCGCCCGCTCGAGGCCTGCGGGACCTCGGGGATGAAGGCGGCGCTGAACGGCGGGCTGAACCTGTCGGTGCGCGACGGCTGGTGGGACGAGTGGTACGACGGCGGCAACGGCTGGGCGATCCCCTCCGCCGACGGGGTGTCGGACCCGGACCGCCGGGACGAGCTGGAAGCTTCGGCGCTCTACGACCTGCTCGGCAACTCGGTGGCGCCGCTGTTCTACGGCAAGGACGCGGCCGGGGTGCCGGACGGCTGGGTCGAGAAGATCCGGCACACGCTCCGGGCGCTGGGCCCGCGCGTGCCGGCGGAGCGTATGGTCCGCGAGTACGTCACCAGGCTGTACGCCCCCGCCACCCGGTCGTCCCGGGCGCTGGCCGACGGCGGGAGCTACCGTGCCGCCCGTGAGCTGGCCGCGTGGAAGCGGCGAGTCGGGACCGCCTGGCCGCGGGTGCACATCGAGCACGTCGAAGCGGACGCGGGCGAGCCGCAGCTGGGTGCGCCCCTCACGGTCCACGCCGCGGTGGCGCTCGGCGAGCTCACCCCGGCCGACGTCTGCGTCGAGGTGGTCTACGGCCGGGCCAACGAGCACGACGAGATCGTTGACCCCTCCTACCAGCCCCTCTCCCCGGACCCCGCCGACGATGCGGCGCCGGACGGTGCGGCGCCGGACGGTGCGGGATCGGCCGGATCGGGCAGTGCCGGATCGGCCGGATCGGGCAGTGCCGGATCGGCCGGATCGGGCAGTGCCGGATTGGCCGGATCGGGCAGTGCCGGATCGGCCGGATCGGGCAGTACCGGATCGGCCGGATCGGGCAGTACCGGATCGGCCGGATCGGGCAGTACCGGATCGGCCGGATCGGGCAGTACCGGATCGGCCGGATCGGCCAGTACCGGATCGGCCGGATCGGACAGTGTGGGATCGGACCAGGGGCCCGTGCGCTACTCGGGCGAGCTCGAGCTCGCGCAGCCAGGCCCGTTCGGTTACACGGTCCGGGTCCTGCCGCGGCACCCGCTGCTGGCCAGCCGGGCCGAGCTCGGCCTGGTGACCGCGCCGGCCGCGCCGGCCGGGATGACCAACGGCGACCTCCGCTGAGCGGGGCGTGCCGGCCGGGCTTCCCGTCGAGCCGGGTCTTCCTGAGAGGCTGATACCCGGGAAAGCTGAGGCGGGACACCGCGATGAGGTGGAGGACTGTCATGGGTGACTTCGTGCGAGTAACGGCCGAGGCGGGGATCGCGACCATCTGGCTGGAACGGCCGCCGATCAACGCGCTGAACGGCCAGATGCAAGACGAGATCGGCGCCGTGGCCGCGCAGGTCGGCGCCGACCCGGAGGTCCGCGCCGTCATCCTCTACGGCGGCGAAAAGACCTTCGCGGCCGGCGCCGACATCAAGGAGATGGCCGGGGCCAGCCATGCCCGGATCATGGAGCTACGGCGCGGGCATCGAAAACGCCTTCAAGGTCGTAGCCCGGATTCCCAAGCCGGTCATCGCGGCGGTCACCGGGTACGCGCTGGGCGGCGGCCTGGAGCTGGCCCTGTGTGCCGATTTCCGCGTGCTGGGCGAGAAGGCCAAGGTTGGCCAGCCGGAGATCCTGCTCGGCATGATCCCCGGCGCGGGCGGCACCCAGCGGCTGCCGCGGCTCATCGGCACGTCCCGGGCCAAGGACCTCGTCTTACAGCGGGCGCGTCGCCGACGCGGCCGAGGCGCTGCGCATCGGCCTTGCCGACCAGGTGGTGCCCGACGCCGAGGTCTACGAGGCGGCCCGGCATCTCGCGGCGCGCTACGCCGGCGCGGCGCCGCTGGCGCTGCGCGCTGCCAAGCAGGCCATCGACGAGGGCCTGGCACGGGACCTGGACGCGGGCCTGGAGATCGAACGGCTGCACTTCACCGGGCTGTTCGGCACCGAGGACCAGCAGACCGGGATGAGCAGTTTCCTGGCCAACGGACCGGGGAAGGCGACGTTCAGTGGCCGGTGAGACATGCGCCTAGCGCGACGCGGCGGACGGGAGAGGTCATGACCGAATCCGGTGATGGCCTCTCCCTGGACCTGGTCACGGCCGCGCTGCGGGCCGACAGCGCCGACGTGGCGATCTACGCACGGGTGCTCACCGAGTCGCTGAGCCAGGCGCTGCCGCCCGGCACGGTCAGCATCGACCGCAAGCGCTCGGCCTCGGACCGGATGCGCGGCCGCCCCGGCGAGGTGTCCGGGATCGTCGTGCGGCTGGGCGACCAGGTCATGAGCCTGAGCGTCAGCCGCGGCCAGCCCGCCGCCGAGATCTGCCGTGAGGTCCGCGGCGTGGTGCTGTCCCGGACCCCGGTGCCGCTGGCCGAGTGGACGGCCGCGCTGGCCAGCGCCCTCGTCGCGCACGCCGAGCGCAATGCTGAGGCGGCCCAGGCCCTGCGCAAGCTCGTCGCCGGCGGCTGACGAGCCACGAGCCGCTAACAAGCCCGTGACAGGCCGCCTGCGCAGATGCCCGTTTGCTTCTGCATGTTGCTCGGGCGCCGTAGTCTGGTGAAACGATGGCCGCACAGGACCGGATACCGGACAGGCTCGGGCCGTACCGCTTGCGTGAGCGGCTCGGCGAAGGTGGCATGGGAGCGGTCTACCTGGCCCGCGACCGGGATCGCCGGATGGTGGCGGTCAAGGTCCTGCACTCCCGGGTCGCCGATGAGCCGAACGCCCGCCGCCGCCTGGCCCGCGAGGTCGAGGCGATGCGCCGGGTCCATAGCCCGTTCGTCGCCGAGGTGCTCGACGCGGACGTGACCGGCAAGCACCCCTACATCGTGACCAGGTACGTGCCGGGCCACACCCTGGACGACGTGGTGCGCCTGCAGGGGCCGCTGCCGCCCTGGGCGCTCGAGCGGCTGGCCAGCGGGCTGGCCCAGGCGCTGGTGGCCGTGCACGCGGCCGGGGTCGTGCACCGCGACCTGAAGCCGGGCAACGTCATGCTGCACGACGGCGACCCGGTCGTGATCGACTTCGGCATCGCCCATACCGGCGACGCGACGAAGCTCACCCAGACCGGGATGTTCATGGGCACCCCCGGTTACCTGGCCCCCGAGGTCATCGAGGGCCAGCCCAGCAGCGAGGCGTCCGACGTCCACTCCTGGGGCGCCACCGTCGCCTTCGCTGCCACCGGGCGGCCGCCGTTCGGCAGCGGGTCGTTCGAGACCATCTTTTATCGCATCGTGCAGGGCAACGCCGACATCGCGGGCGTGCCCGGGCCGCTCGCCGAACTGGTGTCGGCGGCGCTCAGCCGGGACCCGCGCAGCCGGCCCACCGCGGCGTGGCTGGGCGCCCGATGCGCGTCCCCCGGCCTGGCCTCCGGGCCCCCGGTGCTGCGCGGCGCCACGACCCAGGCGCCCCGGGGCGCCGTCGCCTACGGGGCCCCAGGCGCCCAGGCCGCGGCCTACGGCGGAGCCGCCGGCTACGGTGCGGGCGGCCACGGCGGAGCCGCCGGCTACGGTGCGGGCCGGCCTACGGCGGAGCCGCCGGCTACGGTGCGGGCGGTCACGGCGGCGCCGGGACCCTGAACGCGGCCGGGGCTGGGCTCAACGGGGCCATGGCCCGCGCGCCCATCCGGCCCGCCGAGTACGCCGATCTGCTGCCGCCGGTGCAGTACCAGCCTGCGGGCGGGGCCCAGGTCCGCCCGGCCGCGGCGGCCCCGTACGGCGCCGTGCAGGGGACCGGGCGCTGCGGCCCCGCGGGGCCCCCAGACGCCTCCGGCGCGGCCTGCTCCCTCCACGCCGCAGGCCGGCAGCGCCGAGCGGGCCCGGCCGCCCGGGCTGGTGGGCGCGGCCGTGATGGTGATCGCCATCGCGGTAAGCGTGATGCTGCCGGTGGCCGGGACGATCGGCGCGCTCGCCGTCATCACGCTGCTGCGGGCCGGCGACCGGGCCCAGAGCGCGCTGACCGTGCGGCGCTCGGTGCGTGGCCCGAGCGCGGCTGACTTCCTGGTCGGCGTGGTGACCGCCCCGTGGGCCATCGCGCGCTCGCTGCTCACCCTGGTGCTGCTCGCCCCGGTCGCGGCTCTGTTCGCCGCGGTCGTGTTCGTGGGCACGATCGTCTTCACCTCGACGAACTCGGCGGCCATGGCCGGTGGCTACGCGGCCGGTGCCGCGGTGGCCTGCTACGGGCTCGGCCCCGGCTCGGCCGCCCCGCGCCGCCAGCTCAACCGAATTTTCGGCGCCGTGGCGCGGACGAGGGGACCGGTGGCCGTGCTGACCCTGGTCATGGTGTGCCTGGCGATCGCGGCTGTCGTTACCGCGGCGTCGCAGCCCTCGCTGTACTGGCCGTCCCTCAGCGGGCTGCTGCCCCATCTGCCCAGCGTCAGCAGCCTGCTGCATCTGCCGCACGTCACCCTGCCGCACTTCGGCGTGGGCCGGTCCCGGCTGGGCGGGGTCCCCTAGTCGCAGCGGACGTTGATCTCCTGGTCGGCGGGCAGCCGCGCCTCGGGCAGGACCCCGCTGGACGGCTGGTCGGCGGGTCTGACCAGGCCCAGCGAGACCACCTCGTTGGCCAGCTTGATCCGCCGGTTCAGGCCGCCGGCGATCCGGAACTTCTGGTACAGGCGCAGCAGGTGCTGCTTGACCGCCGCCTCGGTGACGACCAGGTTGGCCGCGATCTCGCGTGCGGTGGCCGGGGCCACGAAGGCATCGTCGGACAGCGCGGGCCGGCACAGGGCGGTCAGCACGTCCAGCTCGCGGCGGGTCAGCTCGGGCACGGCGGGACGGCGCAGTTCGGATTCCGTGGGCAGCACCTCGCGCGGCAGGCCCCCAACCCGGCACCGGGCCGCGCCGAACGCGACCACGTTGCTGTCCCCCAGCACGCGGCGGCCCACCGGCCGTCCGTTCACCCGGGTCCCGTTACGTGATAATCCCAGATCAGCCACGTAGGCGTACGGTCCCCGGCGGACGATCTCCGCGTGCAGCAGCGATACGCTCGGGTCGTCGAGGCGCACGTCCACCGAGCGGCCGCGCCCCACGATCGTTACCTCGCCGGTCAGTGACACGACCGCGCCGGTGTCCTCGACGCGAATGAAAGGCGTATCCACAACGCGCCTCCTGCCTATCGGGGCCGGGAGCTAGCCATCACCTATCAGTTACCCCTGCGCAGGCCCCTCGTACCGTCGGACGGGTACTGTCCGCCATCAGCCGGGCACGCGGCGGGTCAGCTCAGTTACCCCGCATAGGCTCCTCGTACCGTCGGCCGGTACTGTCCGCCATCAGCCGGGCACGCGGCGGGTCAGCGGCTATTGATCTTGTGACGCGCCGGTAAACTGCCAGCGAGGAGCCCGGGAGGCATGCGCATGGCGGACAAGCCGGCTGGCGGCCTGGCTGTAGAAGGTGCGGCGGCGGCCGTGCCAGACCGTGGGTATCGCGTATCACATCCGGCTGCGGTGCCCGTTTTGACGGAGAACGGCCCCCACTGCGGCACTGGCTTCTACGCTGCCACTGTAAACGATGAGCACGGACCCCATCGAGCCCAGGAGCATGCGATCCGGGAGAACGGGCGCCAGGAGCGGTGAGAAACGCGGAGGACACGCCACCCGATGGCTTCGCCCGCGTTGACGGGCCGCCGGGACCGGTCAGCAGTCCTCCGGGACGGCCCCCTCGCCAGCCGACCGCGCCGTGGGGCCCCGCCTCGCAGCCGCCGGGCGCCGCCCCGTATGAGCCCGGTCCGGGTCCCCGTCCCGCCCCGGCCGTTACCGGCGAAGGGCCGCCATCCGGTGTGCGGCCGGCTCCTGCCTGGTCCCGGTCAGTACCATCGGCGCCACATGATCCGGTGCTGCCAGTGGGCCCGCTGCCTCCGCCGGAGCCAGCGACCCGCCAGCCGGACCAGGCACCATCCGGCCCGGACACCACGGCCCACTCACCGGCCCAAGACCCACCGCGCCGGGTGCCCGCGGACCCGGCGCAGCGCTCAGCGGAGCCGGACGCGCGCCGTTCGGCCCCCACCGGCGCCGCGCTGGGCTCAGCCTTGCCGGCGGACCCGGATCCGGACCCGGACCCGGACCCGGATCCGGGCCGCCGGGCGCCCCGGCCCGCCCCCGCCGGCCCGGCCCGTCGGCCCGCCCCCGCCGGCCCGGCCCGTCGGCCCGCCCCCGCCGGCCCGGCCCCCCGACCGGGGGAATCCGGCCTCCCGCCGCGGCTCCGGTCGCGGTGGCCGGGGCCACGCCCCGCGACCTGACCGGCCGGTCCGGGTCCGCCGCGCGGGCCCAGATCCCCTATGTGCTCGCGCTGATCTGCCTGGTGGGCGGGATCGTATGGGCCTGGCGCGGATCACACGACGTCGGCAACGGCGCTGGGCTCGTCGGCGGCGGGCTGTTGGCCGCCGCCGTCGCCCGGCTGCTCTTGCCGTCCCACGCGGTGGGACTGCTCGCCAACCGGCGGCGGTTCGCTGACGTGCTGGCACTCGGCGCGCTTGGCGCCGGGCTGCTGCTGATCGCACTCGTGCTGCCGCCGACTTGACCGCGGCGGGCAGCCTCGTGGCCGGCGAACCTCACCAGGGGCCTGGCCAGCAGATGAAGGGAAATTACCTAGCATGTCCAAGATCAAAGTGGCGAACCCCGTCGTCGAGCTCGACGGTGATGAGATGACCCGGATCATCTGGGAGCTCATCAAGGACGAGCTGATCCTCCCGCACCTTGATGTCGAGCTGGAGTACTACGACCTGTCGATCGAGAACAGGGACGCGACCGACGACCAGGTGACGATAGACGCCGCGAACGCGATCAAAGCCCGCGGCGTCGGCGTCAAGTGCGCCACGATCACGCCGGATGAGGCGCGGGTCACCGAGTTCGGGCTGAAGAAGATGTGGAAGTCGCCCAACGGCACTATCCGTAACATCCTCGGTGGTGTCGTGTTCCGCGAGCCGATCGTGGTGTCCAACATCCCGCGCCTGGTGCCCGGCTGGACCAAGCCGATCATTATCGGCAGGCACGCACACGCCGACCAGTACAAGGCGACCGACTTTGTGGTTCCGGGGCCCGGCACGGTAACGATCTCCTACGTGCCGGACGGCGACGACCGCCCCATCGAGCTGGAGGTGGCGAAGTTCACCGGCGGCGGCGTCGCGATGGGCATGTACAACTTCGACGACTCGATCCGCGACTTCGCGCGGGCCACCATGCGGTACGCGCTGAACCGCCGGTTCCCGCTCTACCTGTCGACCAAGAACACGATCCTGAAGGCCTACGACGGCCGGTTCAAGGACCTGTTCGCGGAGATCTTCGAGTCCGACTTCAAGGCCGACTTCGAGGCGGCCGGGATCACCTACGAGCACCGGCTGATCGACGACATGGTGGCCCAGGTCCTCAAGTGGGACGGCGGCATCGTGTGGGCGACCAAGAACTACGATGGCGACGTACAGTCCGACATCGTGGCCCAGGGCTACGGCTCGCTCGGCCTGATGACGAGTGTGCTGATGACGCCGGACGGCAGGACGGTAGAGGCGGAGGCCGCGCACGGCACCGTCACCCGGCACTTCCGGCAGCACCAGCAGGGCAAGGCCACCTCGACCAACTCGGTGGCGTCCATCTTCGCGTGGACGCGCGGCCTGGCGCACCGCGGGGAGCTGGACGGGACGCCGGAGGTGTCCGAGTTCGCCCTGGCCCTGGAGCGGGTCTGCGTGCAGACGATGGAGACCGGCCAGATGACGAAGGACCTGGCCTTGCTTGTTGGCCCAGAAACGCCTTACCTGTCCACGGAGGAGTTTCTTACCGCCGTGGGCGAAAACCTGCGCAAGGAACTGGCCGGCTGAGCGGCTGCACCTTCCAAATACCGAGAACCCGAATACCGAGAACAAGGGAGATCTCCGGACATGGCACGCAAAGGGAAGGTGACGGTCGTCGGGGCCGGCTTCTACGGATCGACCACCGCACAGCGGCTCGCCGAGTACGACATCTTCGACGAGGTTGTGCTGACCGACATCGTTGAGGGCAAGCCGGAAGGCCTCGCGCTGGACATGAACCAGTCGCGGCCGATCGAGGGCTTCGAGACCAAGGTCACCGGGCAGACGACCAGCGCCAGCGGCGAGGGGTACGAGGCGGTCGCCGGCTCGGGCATCGTGATCATCACGGCCGGCCTGCCGCGCAAGCCCGGCATGAGCCGGATGGACCTGATCGAGACCAATGCCAAGATCGTCCGGAACGTCGCGGAGAACGTCGTCAAGCACGCGCCCGAGGCGGTGCTGATCGTCGTGTCCAACCCACTGGACGAGATGACCGCGCTGACGGCCAAGGTGTCCGGGTTCCCGCACCACCGGGTGATGGGCCAGGCCGGCATGCTCGACACCGCCCGGTTCAGCAACTTCGTCGCGGCGAAGCTGGGCGTCCCCGTCGGCTCCGTGCGCACGCTCACGCTCGGCTCGCACGGCGACACCATGGTGCCGGTCCCGTCGGCGTGCACGGTGGACGGCAAGCCGCTGACCGACCTGATGTCCGCCGAGGACATCGAGGAACTGGTCGTCCGGACCCGCAACGGCGGGGCCGAGGTCGTCGCCCTGCTCAAGACGGGATCGGCGTACTACGCGCCGTCGGCCGCGGCGGCGCGGATGGCCCGCGCGGTGGCCGTGGACTCCGGCGAGGTTATGCCGGTCTGTGCCTGGGTCGACGGCGAGTACGGGATCTCCGGCGTGTACCTGGGTGTCGTGGCGGAGATCGGCGCCGGCGGCGTCAAGCGGGTGGTGGAGCGCGACCTGACCGAGTCCGAGCTGGCTGGGCTGCGTGCAGCCGCCGAGGCGGTCCGGGCCAAGCAGGCCGACGTCTCCAGCCTCTGAGGTTGTTCCGCTGTCCCGGGGCGCCTGTCCGGCCGGTCCAGGCCGGTCAGGCGGTCCCGAGACGGCGTAGCGCCAGCTCCGCGTAGAGCGCGGCCCCGTCAGCGAGCACGGCGTCGTCGAAGACCGCTTCCGCCGAGTGATTGGACGGCGCGGTCTGCGGGTCCCGGTCCGGCGGGCACGCGCCGAGCGAGATGAACGCGCCCGGTACGTGCTGCAGGACGTAGGAGAAGTCCTCGGCCCCGGTCATCGGGAAGAGCTTGGGCACCGAGCGCCCGTCGCCGAACATCTCCGCCGCGACGGTCCGCGCGAAGTTGGCTTCGGCCTCGTCGTTGACGGTGACCGGGTACTCCTCGATGTATTCGGCGTCCGCGGTCAGGCCGTGCGCCGCCGCGATGTGGTTGACCAGCCCGATGGTGCCGTCCCTGAGCCTGGCGCGCGCGGCGGCGCTGTAGGAACGTGCGGTCCCCAGGAACTGCGCCTCGTCCGGGATCACATTGTCCGTCGTTCCGGCGTGGAAGCTGCCCACCGTGATGACCACCGGGTCGAACACGTCGAACTGCCGGGTCACGAGGGCCTGCAGCGAGGTCACCATCTCGCAGGCGGCCACGATCGGATCGGCGGCCAGGTGCGGCTGTGACGCGTGGCCCCCGCGGCCCCGCACGGTGACCCGGATGATGTCGGCCGCGGCCAGCATCGGGCCCGGCTTCGTGGTGAACACGCCGCACGGAAGCTGGGTGGAAGAGACGTGCAGCGCGTACGCGGCCTCCGGCCAGCGTTCCCCGGCGGCGTCCAGCACACCCTCGCCGATCATCTTGTCCGCGCCCGCGTACCCTTCCTCACCCGGCTGGAACATGAAGATCACATCCCCCGGCAGTTCGGCTCGCCGCTCACTCAGCAGCCGGGCCGCGCCGGCCAGCATCGCGGTGTGCAGGTCATGACCGCAGGCGTGCATCACGCCAGCGAACCGGGAGGCGTACGGCAGGCCGGTCGCCTCGGTGACGGGCAGGGCGTCCATGTCGCCCCGCAGCAGCACCGACGGCCGCCCTCCGTCCCATGGCCCGTCCGCGCCGCCTGCCCTGCCGCGCAGCACCGCTGTCACCGAGCTGAGCTTCCGGCCGGTGCTCACCTCCAGCGGCAGGCCGCCCAGGGCCGCCAGCACCTTTTCCTGCGTGAGCGGCAGGCCCAGCCCGATCTCCGGCTCATGGTGGATGGCGTGCCGTAGCTCGGCCAGTTCCCCCGCGATCGCGGCGGCGTCCTCCCGAAGCGGCATTCTGTTCCTTCCCGGGATCCAGGTCCCGTGCTCACTCTGTGCCGGACCCGCTGGCCGGAACCTCGTAATGGGTGACTCGCAGCTCGCGCTCGACGAGGAACCGGTCGTCCTCGGGATAGAAGACGGCCTTCCCTGGGTCTTCACCGGCGAAGCCCTCAATCGCCTTCTGCGAGTCCCAGAAGCTCAGCGTGACGATCTCCGTCCGGTCCCCCTCGGTGCGCCGCAGCAACCAGGCGCCCCGGTTCCCCGGCGTCCGCCGGTACCCCTCGAGGCCGGTCTGCTCAACGTAGGCGGCGTACGCATCGGCATCCCGTGCCCGGACCGTACCGCGCCAGATCCTCGCGATCATTCTCGGATACTCCCATTTCCCCGTGGCCCCGGCCAGCCCGTATCCACCGGATCCGTGAGCGGCGGGCGTACGCCAGGCTCCGCGAGCGCGCCCGCGAGGTCGAAGAGCTCACAGCCCAGTTCTAACCGCGCCGGTTAGCTCAGTGGCGGGAGGCCCTCCAGCATTGAGTGACCGGGATCGCAGCAGAGATTAAGTCTTGCCGGCTGGGAGGTGGCGGCGTAGCTGAAGTCCGCTCTATCGGACGAATAGACCGATATGGGAACCAAGCGGTCATATCGCGTTAATGACTTTGTGTATACCTCCGATTACCCTTAGTGGGACGATGGGTTTATGACCCCAGACCCTGGTCATGCTTCGGCCGATCCCGATGTCCAGGACGGCTACCGTGACCCTGAACCAGTGACCATGGTCATCGAGATGCCAGTGACCTCCGTCATCGAGCCGGCCATCCGCGCCGACGAGCGCCTCCGCTTCCTGGAGGCGGCCAAAGACTTTCCCGAGCCGTATCGGACGATCATCGCGCGGACGGCCGGCCGTGAGCCGTAGCTCCCCCGACGGCCTCCGCCTGCTCCGGCACGATGATCACGATCACGATGATCACGATTACGCCTGCCGGGCCAGCGGGAAGCCCTGCGCCGTGGTGAATATCGGGACGGCCCGGAAGACGCTCGCCCGAGGAGCCGTGATGACCTGAAAGTTAGGCCGCTCGTCGGGCGCAGGTGAGGCCGCTGCGGCGGGGCTCCCATTGTGCGGAGCCTCACAAAGGCTGCCCCCGCCGGTCACCTTGCGGCGTCTCTGGTCGCTAGCATTGCAAGCGTGGAGATGCAGGCGTTTGAGACGGCTGACCAGGCTGCTGGCAGCGCTCTCGCCATGCTGCAGGATGACGAGCGGCTGAGCAGGCTCTGGCGCTACGTCTTTGTCCAGCTGCTCGACGACTATACAAGCGTCCTGCACCACCAGGGTGTCTCCGCCGCGGCGCGGATGTGGTCCGCCGCTCCCAGGAGCACCGGAGACAGCCGGGTCGATGCCGCGTTCGCTGCGATGGCTGAGTACCTCGCCCGCAGGGACGGATGGATGGTTCCGTCATGGGCCCGGCTGCCTGAACGTGAGGCATGGCCCTGGTGGTTCGTCACGGACCTGCGGGGCCTGCACCCACGCGCGCTGGTCGAGTCCCCATCTTCGTTCCGCCGTCGCGGTGTCTTCATCACCAGCGGGGCGCTCGATCGGGCATGAGCGTCGGCTGAACGACGCGGTGAAGAACTCTGAACCGGGCACTTTCCGCGGGCACTTTCTTGCGCACCTGGAGCGCCCGGGGCCCGCAGGTGCGCAAAGGCCGCCTTTCACTGGCTGCCAGGCGGACCGATCAGGGCACCGGGCGCAGGTGCTGGCTGAGGCGGTTGCCGCTTGTTGTGAAGACGCCGCCGCATGTGTCGCGGACCGAGCAGGAGCGACAGATATCCAGGTAGTCGTTCTTCCAGTCGCTGATCGAGCGGACCGCGTACGGCCACAGGCGCTGGTCGAGGACGCAGAGCTGGTGGTTGTAGATCCGTGCCGAGATCCCCGCCGTCACGAGTATGCCGACCGCTTCGGCAAGCTCACGCTGGTAATCGGCGGGGTCGGCCCAGACCAGCGCCGAATTCGGCCGGGCGAGGCCGGTCATCTCCAGGCCCATCAGCGCTACCTGAGCGACGAACGGCAGGTTTCGTACGATGAACGTCGCCAGGTCTGCGAGGACGGGAACCGTGTGCCGCTGGACCACGACCCGGATCTCCACCGCCTGGCCGAGCGAGGCCAGGTTGAGGATGCCGTGGATGGTCTCGTCGAAGGCGCCGGTGGCCTGGACGATGAAGTCGTGCAGGCCAGGCTCGGGGGCGTACACCGGGATGCCGGCCATGATGTCCGCGAGACCGACGGCCGTGTAGCGGCGGGTGAAAGCCGGATCAGCGTAGCGGCGGCCGTTCGACAGCAGGTGGATCGAGAGCTCGGGGGCGACTTGCTTGCAGTGCTCAAGCAGGCCGATGAGCGCGTCGGCGTGCAGGGTCGGCTCGCCGCCGGTGAGGCTGACGGAACGCGCGCTTGCGGGCAGCAGGCTGACCACCTTCCTGGCCCGGTCGAACAGCCATGAATCGTCGCGTTCCTTCGGTGGCTGGGAGCACATGAGGCAGTAGTTGTCGCATTGCTCGGTGAGGAGCAAAGCGTTGTGTCTGGCAGAGTTCTTCCATAGCACCGTCACCCGGCGGGCACCGGCGGGCACGTGGATGATGTCGCCTGGGCTGAGGTGCGCCAGTTCGGGCCCGAGCTTGAGCATCGGGCCGGGTATTCCGGGTGTCGCGCGGCTGGGATTCCCGGGTACCGCAAGCGTCCCCGTCTCGGGGCCTGCCGTGAGGTAAAGGCCGTAGCCGAGGGGCGGGGGCTGCCCGGCCCGCACCAGGCATGCGAGGGATTTGGCGGGGCCTTCGTCCCCGGCACCGTCGCGATCGCTGTCTCTATCCTCAGGCAGGCAGACCCGCCATACATCGTCAGCCAGCGGCCTGGCCAGCCCGCTTGCGTCGGCGCGGCCCTTCAGCTTCAGCATGACCGTCCCCGCCTCACCGGACCCAGCTCGCAATGCCGCCGTACTGGTCCGCCGGACCGCACTACCGCGCGGGGTTGCCTCACTGGGCCCACCGCCGCATCAGGTCGCGGAAATAGGCGTCGTCGCGCATCTTGCGCAGCAGCAGGGTGAAGACGCCCGTGTTGCGGCGGCAGAACGCGGACAGTGCCTTGTGCCCCGTGAAGTCGCCCGCGGTCGTGTGGTGGAACACCGGGTCGGCGCCACAGTACGGCTCGAACGCGCACGTGGCGCACATCGGCGCGCTCAGCGCGATCGATTCCGTCAGCGGGCGCAGCAAGCCGTCGGAGAGCATCACGTCCGCGTAGGACGAGTCGTGCACGTTGCCGAGCCTGAAGGTGCGGTCGCCCGTCTCGGCCAGCATCCGGCCCTCGTCGCTCGCGTAGATGTCGCCGTCGTAGTTGTAGACAAGCGCGCCGATCCCGATGCCGGCCGGTGAGGTCAGGTCGACGTAGCCAGGGTCGGAGTTGGTGAGCATCTTCTTCGCGATAATCGACGCGTAGATCTCCACCATCGGGACAGCCTGCCGGTTCAGCTCGACGATCTGGTCCAGACCCGCCGCGTAAAACTCAATCCACCGTTCGACGTCGTAGTTCGCGCCACCGCGGCCGCGCAGCGCAAAGCCGTAGGGCGAGATCGGACGCAGGAAGATGCCGCGCAGACCGAGGTCCGCGTAGGCGTCGATAATCTCCGCTGCCCGGTCAAGGCTCGCCTCCGTGGTCGTCATCAGCGCGCTGACCCAGTCGGGGCCAAGCCTTTCCTGAGCGCGCCTGATGCCCGCCACCGCCTGCTGCCAGCTGTCCTGGCCGGGGCGGCGGCGGTTGCCGTTGTGCAAGTCCTGCGGGCCGTCGAGCGAGGTCGAGAGATGCACGTCCTGCTCGGCGCAGAACTCGAGCATCTCGTCGTCAAGCAGTGCCAGGTTCGTCGCGATCACGAACGCCAGGTCCTTGCCGTGCCCGGCGTTCATCCGCTTGGCCTCGGCCGTGATCCAGCGGACGAGAGGGAAGTTGAGCAGCGGCTCGCCGCCCTGGAACTCAATCTTCAGGTACGGCGACGGCGACCTGAACGCCAGCTCAAGCGCTCGGTGCGCGGTCTCCTCGGTCATGTCGAACTCACTCTTCGCCGCCGACTGCCGCGACACCTGGCAGTACCGGCACGTGTGCTCGCAGCGCAGCGTGACGACGAAGATGTGGAGCCCCGTCGAGTCCGGCAGGCGCCGCATCCGGGTGCGCAGCTTGATGGCGAGCAGCTCGGCGGGCAGCGTCTCGCCCGGCACCTGGATGAGGTGCGCCGCCCGCAGCCGTGCGAGCAGGTCCTGGTCGGCGCAGGTCCCATCGGCCACGCCGACGAGCTCGTCCAGCGTGACGAACACGTGCTCCCCCACCAGGTTGGTGAGGACCACCGAGTCCGTATCGAGCCGGTGGAAGCGCATCGGCAATAGCTGCCAGCCATGAGGGGGCAGCGTCGTCCCCGCCCGCTCTAATTTGATCACGTTGATCACGCCTTAGTTTCGGTTTCTTCGTCGCCTTCGATCAGGCCGGTCTGCGAGAACGCCAGCGCGAAGACCAGGTTCCGCAGCGGCTCGGTCTCCTTCGCGATCCGCACCCGGAGGATCTGATCGTTCACCTCCACGCGGAACCGGTGCGTCAGCTCGTCGTCGGTGGTGTCTTTCCCGCGCGGGAAAAGGGTGCAGGCGAAATCAGCGCCGGAAACGCGGATGTCGACCGTCATCTCGGCGGCCACCGCGTAGGCGCTCCGCTGCAACGCGTCCAGGTCCACCGGCCGCACATCCCCGGGCTAGGCCACGCATTGCGGGCATTGCGCCGCACCCGCCGATCAGCGGCTTGCCGGAAGCGGGCCCCGGCTGGGTTCCCTGGCCGGCGGGACCTCCGATCTCGCGTTGGCGCAGCGAATCCCGGTCTCCGCGGGCTCTGGCCGCGCAGCCTGCCGAGGGTGCGTCAGGTCCGGCCCGAGGAGCCTGACTCCCTGAGCGGCGATGGACAGGCCTGCCACGCCGTGGGGGTCGCTGAGGGACTGGCCGCTGAGCGTCTTCGAGGCGGTGCAGCCGGTTGCGCACGGTGTTGCGGTGGCAGTACAGCTGCCGTGCCGCGGCGGAGGCGTTCCCACCGCATTCGAGCCAGATCCGCAGCGTGGTCAGCAGGATTTCCTGCTCTTCGCGGGCGAGATCGGTGACCCGGCCGAGCAGCCGGTGCACCACTCTGCCCGAGATGTCCGGCGTACCGGCGACGATGGCCGCCACCGAGTCGTCGTCGATGGTGGCGACGCCGATGCTGCCGGGCGGCAGGCACCTCCTGGCGACCGCTGCGATCCCGAGCGCCCGGTCGGTGTCGAGGGCGTCGTCGTACTCGGGGCTGATCCCGACCCGGCCGGTGGCCACTTCGGGCGAGCAGATCCCTGACGGCAAGCGCCTGTCCGGTCCTGGCTGACGGCGACCACGCCCACCTGTTCGTCGGCGCGAAGGCGCCAGGCGGAGGGCACGCCCGAGCGGCGGAGGAACTGACCAGGCGCAGGCAGGTTCTCGATTCCGGTTCCCGGTGTTTCGGCCGACACCGCCAGGTAGCGGGCCCGCCCCGGCAGGCCGATGGCGGGCATGCTGCCGCCCAGCATCTTCCATTCGCCCAGCCGCCCCTCGAACAGGGTGTCGAGCAACAGCATTCGCCGCTGCTCATCCTCTCGGGCGGACTCGATCAGGGCGTCGCGGTACCCGGCGTTGACGGCCTCGGAGCTGGTGTCCACCCAGGCCCAGACCGTGGCCGACCCGCGCACCAGTCCGTCCAGCCATTCCGGGCCTTTTCGCAGCGCCCGGTCGGCGAGCGCGCCCCAGATGACGTGAAAGCCCAGCCGGTAGGCATGCAGCACCGACCCGAGCGGCACGCCCTGGCTCGGCCCGGCGCTGGGCGGTGTCTCGCGAGGAGGAGGTGCTCGGCGATCGCTGGCTGGCGAGATCACCGACGAAGCTGGCCAGGTTGGCCCGGACGGCACGGCGCAGGTCGTCGGTCTCCACAGCGAGGTAGGACTCGTCGGCCTGCCGGATCATGACCAAAAGCTGCTCGGTCAGGTCCCCGAGCTCGTCGACCAGCTCGGCCGCGAGCCGGGCCACGACAGGGTGACCTGTCGGCCCGGTGGTGGCGCGGCGCATGGCCTGAACAGTAGCGGCAGCGCTGCGAAGTGACCAGGTTCGCAGGCTGCCGGGGTGCACTCAGCCGCCGGTGCACAACGTGGCCTCATGACTTCTGTCCCCGCGCACAGTGCATTCCGGGCTGCGCGGCATGCATACTCCGGCTTTTACGGCGACCGGTACGCCCCGGGTCCGCGCCACGGCGGCCCGAGCCTCCTGTTCCGCCCGATCTGCAGCGTCCATCCTTCAGCGAGGAGCGAAAGTGAGCATGAAAGCCAGCAACCCGGCCGGTTCAGCGACGGCTGGCGCGGCGGTGCGCTGCGGCGCCCCGGCTTGCCGAGGCGGCAGTTCCTCGCCAGTGCGGGAGCGGCCGGCGCGGCGGCTTTCGCCGCCAGCGCCGTCGGCCTGGGCACGCCGGAAGCGCTGGCGGCCACGCGGACCAGCGCGTCCCGGCGCAGCGGTGGCCACGGGCATGCCCAGCCTGCCCGAAGTGTGGAGCTGGGAGCAGCAGCTTGTCCAGTTCGGGACCAGATACACGGGCAGCAGCGGTCACGTGGCCTATGTGGACTGGCTCGCCGGGCAACTCGTCCGCGGTACCTGGCTTCACCATGCGGACCGACCGGCACACCTTCAACCGCTGGCTGGCCCGCGACTTCGCCCTCCGGGTGAGCGTCCCCTCGACCATCGGCAGGTCGGGCCGGGTCCCGCTGACCTACTACTACCCCTACTCCGGGCAGACGCCGCCCGGCGGCGTGACCGGCACCCTGGTCGACCTCGGCACCTTTCCGCCCGCCAGCGGCTACACCGCAGCCTTCTGGGCACCGGCCAAGGGCGCGATCGCGCTGGTGCGGACCGCGCCGCCGGTTTTCGACCTGGACCTTGGCCAGACGGCCATCGGCGGCTACGAGCCGGGCAAGACTTCCGCTCAGGCCGCCGCGGACTACACCGCTTACGCTGCCGCGCTGACCCATCCCGCCTGGCAGGGCATATTCGACCCGGTTCCGCTGCTCGACGCAAGGAACGCCGGGGTGCTCGGCGTGGTCTGTGCCTGGACCGGACTCCCTGACGACGAGGTCATCAACCAGTACAACCCGTTCACCACGGGCTATCCGGCGGCATCCGGCCTGCCGTCCCCTGGCGATCCGGGCTGCCCTGCGGTATGGGTCGGCGACTCGACCGGCACCGAGCTGTCCGTGCTCGCGGCGAGCGGCCAGGCGAGCGCGACGCTCGTGCTCACCGCGGACATCACCGCGGGCGCGGCGACCGAGACGGTCTGGGGCTCGCTGAAAGGCTCGGGCAACACCGGCCAGAACATCATCATCAACACCCACACCGACGGGCCGAACGCCACCGAGGAGAACGGCGGACTCGGGCTCGTCGCTCTCGCCCAGTACCTGGCGGGGCTTCCCTCGCGCAACCACGACATGTACTTCGCGCTGGTCACCGGGCACTTCCAGCTGCCGCAGTTCACCCAGGCCATCCCGAACCCCAAGAACGTCGAGATCGGCACCGACGCCACCAGCGTCTGGATGCTCGACCACCCGGACATCTACCAGGCTGCCACGCTCGGCGTGACCGTCGAGCACCTCGGCGCCACGATGTGGACGAACGACCCCGTGACCGGGCAGTACGTGCCAACAGGCGGTTCCGAGTGGGGCACCACGTACACCATGCAGCGGGACATCACCAGCCCGGCCAACGCCGAGCAGGACGCCTACCTCGCTGCGGTCGCCGCGGTCAACGGGAGGGGCTGGCCGGACCATCCCGTGGCCACCGTGCGGCCCGCCCTCGCCCCGCCTCCCGCTCTACCTCGGCGAGGGCGCGCCGCTGTACGCGGCAGGGCTCGGCACTGTCTCGCTTTGCCCCCTTCCCACCTACCTGCTGCAGGCGGGGGACGCGCAGCGGCCGCACCTGCTCGACCTCGACAAGCTGGACCAGCGCCTGATGTACGGCGAAATTCTCGCGTTCGCCCAGGCCATCAAGGCTCTCGACGCGGCCCCGGCAGCCGCCCTGTAGAAATGCCGCGAGCGCCTCGCTCGCTGCGCCGGCCTGGTCTGACGCAGCCTGGCCGTACGCAGCCTGGCCTGACGCAGCCTGGCCTTACGCAGCCTGGTCTTACGCAGCCTGGTCTTACGCAGCCGGCGGCCGATCGCCTTACCGGGGCGGCCGCCCCGGCTGACCGTCCAGGAGATGAACTACGGGGCCCGGCCGTTCGCCGAGCTGCAGGCACCCTGGAGCGTTGACCGGCAGTGGCAGAGCAGGTAAAGATCACGGCTGTGGACTCGTTCACGGGCAAGCTCGCGGTGGTGACCGGCGGCGGCTCCGGCATGGGCCGCGAGCCTGTCCGCCAGCTCGCGGCCCAGGGCTGCTCGGTCTACGGCCCTCTGATAGCACAAGCACAAGCGGAAGTGTCAGGACCGCGGGAACCGTAACCAAGGAGGGCAGGCGCAGGTGAGCAGCGCACTGGATCGTGACGCCAGGACCCGGGCCCGGGTGGAGCAGCACTGGGAGGCCTCCGAGAGCGGGGACATCGACACCGAGCACGCGATCTACGCCGAAGATGGGATCCTGGACTACCCGCAGTCCGGGGAGCGCTTCCGGGGCCGGTCCAAGATCCAGGCGCAGCGCGGCGGGCACCCGGCCGAACGCCACTTCCGTGTCCTGCGGATCCGGGGCGCCGGCGACCTGTGGGTGAGCGAGTGCGTGATCACCTATGACGGCGCGCCCACCTACTCGGTGAGTCTCATGGAGTTCGCCGGTGATCTGGTCACGCACGAGACCCAGTACTTCGCCGACCCCTTCCCGGCGGCTGCCTCGCGGGCGGCGCTGGCTGAGACGATCCCGGACCGTGACCGATGAACCCATGCGAAAACTCCCAGCCCAGGTTGGTTTCGTTACTCTGGGTGCGGTCTGGTGTTTGTGGGCGCAACGGCCTTGTTGTGACGCAGTTGACAGTGAGCACGATGCAGGTTGGGCACTCGATGCGGTGAGAGGTAGTCATCCGATGCGTCCTGACATCAGGCCTGGCGGCATCTTCCCCGATTACGCTCTGCCGGACCACATCGGCACGGTGCGTACGCTCAGCGAGCTGCAGGGCCGCGATCCGCTGATCCTCACCCTGGCGCGCGGCAACTACTGCCCCAAAGAGCACCAGCAGCACCTCGAGCTGGCGGCCAACTACCCGAAGATCGCGGTGGCCTACACCCAGGTCGCCACTATCGCCACCGACGATCATCACACCCTGCAAGAGTTCCGCGCGTCGGTGGGCGCCCAGTGGACCTTCCTGTCCGATCCCGGCCGGACCGTCCAGCAGGACCTCGACATCGCCGAGTACACCGACCCCGAGCACAACCCCATGATCCCGCACACGCTGGTGCTCAAGCCGGGGCTGGTCATTCACAGTGTCTATAACGGCTACTGGTTCTGGGGCCGCCCGTCGTTCTACGACCTGTGGCATGACCTGCGTGCCGCCAGTAGCGAGATCCGCCCGGACTGGGATCTGAGCACCCCGGGCCTCCGCGAAGCCTGGGACAAGGGCGACTACTCGAAGTTCCACGGCTGGGACCGGCAGACCCCCGGGTCGACGCCGACATCGTATGTGTGACGGTCACCTGGTGGCCGGCAGGATCGCGGAGGGGGGAAGGCAGTGAGCACACCGCTATGCGAGGTGCTCGGGATTGAGCAACCGATCGTCCAGGCGCCCATGGCCGACGTTCCCCAACTGGCCGCGGCGGTCTCGAATGCCGGCGCGCTCGGCATGGTGACGCTCACGTGGTCCGCTGACGTCGGAGCCAGCGTTCGTGCGACAGCGGCGCTGACCGCGCGGCCGTTCGGCGGCAACCTGGTTCTCACCGAAGATCGTCACGGCCGCCTTGACCAGGCCCTCGAGGCCGGCTTGCGGATCGTCTCGTTCATGTGGGGGGATCCCAGCGGCTACATCGAGCCGGTGCACGCCGCCGGGGGGATCGTTATGCACACGGTCGGCAGCGCCGAGGAGGCACGGCGGGCAGTCGCGGCCGGCGCGGACGTGATCGTCGCGCAAGGCTGGGAGGCCGGCGGGCACGTGTGGGGCAAGGTCGCGACACTGCCGCTGGTGCCTGCTGTCGTGGACGCGGTGGCGCCGGTGCCGGTGATCGCGGCTGGCGGGATCGGTGACGCTCGCGGAGTCGCCGCGGTGCTCGCCCTGGGAGCGCAGGCCGCGTGGCTGGGCACCCGGTTCCTGCTGGCCGAGGAGATGCCGCTGCACGAGGACTACCGGCGCCGGCTGATAGCGGCCGCCGAGACCGATGCGCAGTGGTACCCCAACCTGTACGACGTCGGGTGGCCCGATTCTCCCCACCGCGCCCTCCGCAACTCAACGGCCAAGGCGTGGGAAGCCGCGGGCCGCCCCCCAGACGACCAGCGGCCAGGAACACGGCGACGTGATCGCGCACTTCGCCTCCGGCGAGGCAATCGTCCGCTACGAGCCAGCGCCGCCGATGGTCGGGACGACCGGGGAGATCGAAGCGCTGTCGATGTGGGCCGGCCAGGGCGTCGCACTCGCGAAGGAGTCACGGTCAGCGGCGGACATCGTGACCGAGCTCACCTCCCGCCTGTAACCCGGGACGGAGGCGCTCGCACCGCGGCCGCCGGCGCTTCTTGTTCCCGGCCAGCAACAAGCACGTTTAAAACTGAAGCCCCAGCCGCTCGGCCAGTGGGTGACGGCGGAGCTCACGCCGCACCTGGGCGATCCCGCGACCACAAGCGCATGAGCACGAACGCATGAGAACGGAGAACCCGTGAGCGAAACCGGGCAGAAGGTGGCAATCGTGACGGGCGGCTCGCAGGGAATCGGCGCCGGCCTTGTCGACGGGTACCGGCAGCGACGCTGGGCGGTCGTGGCGAATTCTCGCCACATCAAGCCGTCGAAGGACCCGGACGTCCTCACGGTCGAGGGCGACATCTCCGAGCAGGCCACCGCCGACCGGATCATCAGCCAGGCAATTGATCGCTTCGGGCGCGTCGACACCCTGGTCAACAACGCAGGCGTCTTCGTCGCCAAGCCATTCACCGACTACACCGCCGAGGACTACGCGCTGGTCACCGGCATCAACCTCGCCGGATTCTTCTGGCTGACCCAGCGCGCCATCCGCCAGATGCTGAAGCAGCGCAGCGGCCATGTCGTCAACATCAGCGCCAGCGTCGCGGAGCACGCTGACGCCGTGGAGCCAACCGCGCTGACCGCGCTGACGAAGGGCGGCCTGGCCGCGGTCACCAGGTCGCTGGCCGTCGAGTACGCCTCCCGCGGCATCCGCGTCAACGGCGTCGCGCCAGGCATCATCCAGACCCCGCTGCACCCAGCCGAGGCCTACACGCCCGAGGCGCTCGCGGGGAAACTGCCCCCGCTCGGGAGCGTGGGCCGGGTCAGCGATGTCGTGGACGGCATCCTGTACCTGGAGTCAGCGCCGTACGTCACCGGAGAGATCCTGTACATCGACGGAGGCCGAACCGCCGGTCACTGAGGCGCCCCTGCCGACCGAGTTTGGTGCCCCTCGTGACGGCCGGGCGGCGATGCCCGCGGCGGGCCGCGGGACCCCCTCGGCCGTCGTCGCCCAGAAACGGCCTGGACCCGGGAGGCCTTTGACCAGCTCGACATGCACATCCTGGATACCGTGGAGGCGCCTGACCGGGTCGTCATCGCCTTCCTCATGCGTGGACGGCACGTCGGCCCGTTCGTCTCCCCCTTGGGGACCGTCGCGCCGACGCAGCGCGACATCGAGGTGCGCACGATCGACGTGCTGACCGTCACCGCCGGTGTCATCTCCGCGATCTGGGTCGTCTCCGACGATCTCGGCCTGCTGCGCCAGCTCGATGCGGCCAAGCTGGCGTGACCGCAGGGGCAACTTCGCGACAGAACGCGCCGTAAGCGGGCCAATCGGGATCTGGCCCACCTGCTCATGTCGGCAAACAGGCAGACTCAGCCAACTCGGGCAAATGGGAATTATAGGTCACAGCGTTTTATTTCGGATCCGGCCACCTTCCGGGCCGAATCCTGGCATTGTGGCTTGGAGCACCCAGCGTGTGCAAAGTTGCCAAAGTGGCCCGTCGCCCTGACCCTGCGACACATGCGCACGCCGATGCTCAGCCGCCGCTCTCGCGGCGGCGGGCATACGCCCATGGGTGGACGCCGAGCACGCCAAGTGCACAACCGAAAGGGCATTTTGGCTACCAAGAAGACACCCAACCGCAAGTTCTCCACACTCACCGTCGCGGCAGCAGGCTGCGCGGTCGCCGTGGCCGCCATCGCCTCGGGCGCAGCAACCAGCGCCGCCACGGCGGCCAGCGCGCCCGGGCCAGCCACCGCGGCCGAGCCACACCCAGGCGCCGTCCTGGACGCCTTTACCAGGCCGCTAACCGCCGTCTACAGCTTCGGCGCGCTCGAACACCTCTGGATGGCCGTAGGCGGCAGCGGCAGGACCGCCTCCCACGCGGCCTGCATCGCCGAGCATGAATCAGGCGGCAACCCCAACGCCATCAGCCGGACCAACGACTGGGGCCTGTGGCAGATCCACAATGGCGGGCGCCGCATGCTCAACCCGGCCGCGAACGCCGCGACCGCCGTCCGCATGTCACACAACGGCACCAACTGGTCACCGTGGACAACCCGGGGAAAGTGCTAGCGCGACGGCAGTGATGCGGCAGCCATAAGCTGTTTCCGCAGTTCAAGGGCATATCCGCGTATGCAGCCAGATGCCGCCGAGGTTGTGATAATGACACACGTTGTCCAGGTCGGCTCCTTGAAGGAGCCGACATGGACGAGGACAACGACGGCAGGTTCCCGACGACAGCCTTGTAGAGCTTCGTAAGCAAATCCAGTAGGAAGAGCTTGGTGACCGAGCCGGAACGTGATGCAGGTCGGGTAGCCCGCGGCGCTGATCCTCGGCTGCGTGATGCCTCGGAAGGAGATCAACCACACTCCTCACTGGCAGTGGCCACGCGGGCGGTTGGGCTTCCTCACGGCTGACGTTTGCCGTGCCAGGACAACAGAG
The DNA here is from genome assembly GCA_963775825.1 of uncultured Actinomycetes bacterium. Taxonomy (GTDB): domain Bacteria; phylum Actinomycetota; class Actinomycetes; order Streptosporangiales; family Streptosporangiaceae; genus Bog-532. The sequence continues at coordinate 185,618 of CAVZKY010000043.1, read as the reverse complement.
CATGGAAGGCCATCGACTTTGCCCCCCACAGGGGATTCGCCGGCCGTCTAGCCTTCCGATCGGGTGTCATGCCAGCGAACCGGATGAACCGTGACGGGTTTTACGCTGCGACGGCGCCTCGCCGATGACCGCGTGCCCCCGCAAGATCTTGTGGACCGTCTACTGGCGCGGGAACGCTCAGCTCCGCGAGCGCATCGAGGACGAACTGCGCCCGCAGGATCAGCCGAAAATGAAGCCGAAGAAAGAGCTAACCGACCCGATCGGCGTCTTGGCCGAGGTGACGACCTGCGTCGAGCTGGCCAAGGACCGCGCCTATATGGCGGGAGACCGCCGTGCATCACACCGAGCGGTCGAAGTGGCGGTATACGTTCCGCCGACTGGTAGCCGACGCGCTGACGGCGCTGGCGGCCAGCGACCCCGCACCAGCACAGCAGGCCGTCACGAAAATTGTCGATCTGGCCCGCGATATGAAGAGATGCGGACTATTTCCACTCCGACGATCCGGCAGAGGCCGCCAAGTTCGTGGTTTCGCAGGCAGTGGCCGCGTTGTCGGGGAGTCGGAACTCCGGAATGACGGTTTCGCGGCGTTCGCCGACTGCGTGCCGGAGCAGGTTTGCATCCGCTGGGAGGCAGACTACGGCTGGACCCGCCGGGGCTACAGGTCGACGTCCCCGTCGTACCATCGCTGAATAGCAGGCGGAGGACGCGGTCGCCGACCACGGCCACCCCCGCGACGACGGGCAAGTGACTCTCGCTCACGTCTTGATGTTACGCCAGCGGCTCGATACCGAGCAGGGGCTCATTACGCCGGGCCCTCCCAGTTCACGAGGATCTCATCCTGCCGGAGCCGAGCCCACTCCCTCACGAACTGCAGGGCTCTGGGTTCGAGGCTGCCAGCAAGCACTTCCCCGTCCGCCGAAACCGAGGCTCGAACGCCTGAATCGGACCCGCTAAAACAACATTTACTGCCCACACCTGCGAATGCAGCCATCCTCTCCACATGCAAGTCATAATCACACACCTAAGGCAAGGGCTTGTCGGACCTCATCCGAGTCTACCCCTCCGGTTTGCGGGCCGGCGTTGACCTGGGTAGCGGTGTGCGCGCCGAACGCGGCGGCCCGCAGCGGGACGCCCGCGGCGTGCGCCGCGATCGCCCCGTAGGCCTCGATGACGGCCAGTCTGGCTGCCCCCGCGGCGATGCTCACCTGGGACCGTGCCCGCCCGGGTCCTGACCGCGGTTCGGCCGGACGTCCTGGCTGGCACGGAGGTGATCGGTGAGTCATTTCCAGCTCCATGCTGGATCGCGGGCGCCTCGGCTGGTAGTCGGAGCCCGCGGCCCGGCTTCGACGCGCGCACCGCTGAGGACGGTTTCAGCCTGGTCCCACTCACCGAGAATGACGCTCCCGTAGGGACCGGCCAAATCATGAGGGCCCCGCCCTGGTTCCGCCTCCCTCGCTCAGGGCAGCACGGGCCCTATCAGCTGCGGGCGGCAGTCGCCAGCGCTTTATGACGAGCCCCGACGATGGACGACACCGACAGGCCGCAAATCTCGTTCTTTTAAGACCTGCTGGAACTCGCCGCACTAAGCCCGTTCACCACGCTCAACCGGCTTGACCTCACGAGGCAGCAGATCCTGGCGTTCCGGCAGCACGTGCGCCACGAACGCAGCGGCAGGCGCGGAAGTAGCGGGTGGAAGGTGTGGATTCGTGTGTCGCGGCATCGTAGATGCCGCATCTAGATCCTCGGCCCTCGCTTCTTCGCCCTGCGGGGGGTGAGGCTGGCTTCGTTGGCGACTTGTCTTGGTCAGGCCAGCTTTGGCTGCTCGTCGCCGAGTCAGCGATGAGCTTGAGGGTGCCGCCGAGCGCGACGACGAACCGGCTCAGACGTCCTGGGTGGAGACATCGCCGCTCTCGATCTGGGAGACCCGGGCCATTGATACGCCCATCCGGGACGCGACCTGCTCCTGGGTCATCCGACGCCGCTTGCGCATCTCCGCCAGCCGCCAAACCTTGGGCGTCATCCAGCATCGTGGCGACCGCCGCGTCGAAGGACTCCCGACCTCCGGCTGTCTCAACGGCGCGCTCCAGGTGGCCAGAATCTCGCCAGCGTGACGTGCCGCTCATGACCCGATCTCCTTCCTGCGCTCGGCAAGATAATCGTTGTACAACTGCTCGGCGCGGGGATGGCTGTCCGGTACCATTCGCCCACTGCCCTGACTTGTCACCAGCTACCAGCAGGATCGTCGTCCGCCACGGTTCGAACACCAGCAGGATCTTACCTCGCTACGCCCGGCTGACGGCGGCCGCAGCTCTTCATGTTCGCGATCCGCGACGCCTGATCGAGTCGACCAGCGGGCGACCCTCCGCAGGGCCGCTGCGCTCCAGAGCCAGGATCGCCTGGTTCACCTGGTGCTGGCTCGCCGGGTCGGACTCGTAGAGATGGTCGAGGAACGACTCGACCTCAGCGGATAGCAGGATCTCCCACTCCGTATCGTCTCCCTCTCCCGATCGCGCCATGCGACTGTCCTCCCTTAAGAATATTCTTAACATGGCGGCACATCAACTTCGCCACCAGCTCTCACCGGCAGCGAAAGAGAGAGTACGGAAAGTCACCGCTTCTACGCGCACAGAGATCATCACCGACTCCGGCCAGTCAGCCAGTACGGCCGGGCTGCCCACGGCAAGCCGGTGGTCAGAGCAGGCGCTGGGCAGCGGCCGAGGGCACGGCGTTCATGAACTCCGGCTCGTTCCAGCCCCGGCCGGCGTACGCGGCGCGAAGCTCCGACTCGACCTGACCGGTGTCGGTGTCCGGGACGAGCGCGATGGCCGAGCCACCGAAACCGCCGCCCGTCATCCGGGCCCCGAGGGCGCCAGCCTCAACAGCGGCGTCCACCGCCACGTCGGCCTCGGGCCAGGACACCTCGAAGTCATCGCGCAGCGAGGCATGCGACTCCGTGAGCAGCGCACCGACTTCAGCGAGCCCGTGCATATCGTCGCCGTGGGTCGAGCGCAGCAGCGCGGCCACCTTCTGCACCCGCCGGTTGTCCGTGACGACATGGCGGGCCCGGCGGTACAGCACCGGGTCGTCCAGCGCGGCCAGTTCGCTGACGTCCGTTACCGCCCGCAGCGATGGCACCCCGAGTCGCTGGGCGGCTTCCTGGCACTCCGCCTGCCGGTTGCCGTACTCCCCAGCGGCCAGCTCGTGCTTGGCCCGGGTATCGATCACCAGCACGCGGACTCCGGCCGCGACGGGATCGAACGGTACCTGGCTGGATTCCAGCGACTGGCAGTCGAGCAGCAGCGCGTGGTCCGCGCGGCACAGCAGGGACGCGGACTGGTCCATGATCCCGGACGGGACACCGACGAATTCGTTCTCAGCCCGGCGCGTGATACGCGCCAGTTCCGGCCGGGCCACGTCCACGGCCGCCGAGAGTTCGGTCAGGGCCAGCGCGACCGAGCATTCCAGGGCGGCAGAGGAGGACAGCCCGGCTCCGTCGGCCAGGCATGAGTCGATGGCCAGGTTCACACCCTGGACCGGGTGCCCCGCAGCGAGCAGGGACCAGGCAACTCCGGCTGGGTACCGCGCCCATCCTGGCATGCCGTCCCGCGCCTCGCCCGGCGATGCCCCGGCGGCCCGCAGCAGTTTCAGCGGGACATTGACGACGGCGTCCGGGTCACGCCGGGTCCGCAGCGCGAGCACGTCATCATCGCGCGGGGCCGCGGCGGCCAGAACCCCCTGGCCAAGCGCGAAGGGCAGCACGAAGCCCTCGTTGTAGTCGGTGTGCTCACCGATCAGGTTGACCCGCCCCGGAGCGAACCAGACGCCCTCCGGTTCCTGCCCGAAACACGCCGTGAACCAGCGTGCCCCCTGCGCCGAGAAATCCCGCCGGGCCTCGGGGCCTGCCCCGCCCACGCCCGGGCCGGACGGGCCGGGCGTCATTGGGCCCCCGCCCCCGCCCGCGCCGCCTGGCCCTGGGCGAAGGTCCAGGCGTCGGCGACCATTGCCCGCAGATCACGGCTGGCGTGCCAGCCGAGGGCCGAGCCGATGCGCTGCGACGAGGCGACCAGCACCGCCGGGTCGCCCGGCCGCCGGGGGGCTACCTCGACCGGGATGTCCTGGCCGGTCACCTCCCGGCAGACGTCGATGACCTCGCGGACTGAGAACCCGGCCCCGTCGCCGAGGTTGAAGATCTGGTGCTCGCCGGGTCGGCACCCGTCCAGGGCCAGCAGGTGAGCGTCGGCCAGGTCGGCAACGTGGATGTAGTCGCGCAGGCAGGTGCCGTCGGGAGTGGGGTAGTCGTCCCCGAAGATCTTGACCGCCCGGGCGCCGGGAGCGGTCCCGGCCGTCGCGGGCTGGGCTATCTTCAGGACGTTCGGGATCAGGTGGGTTTCGGGGGAGTGCCGTTCCCCATACCATTTCCCGGCGGAGTCCTGGTGCGCGCCGGCCACGTTGAAGTACCGCAGGCTCATCGCGCCGAAGCCGTACATGCGGGCGAACTCGGTCAGGCTGGTGTCCACGGCGAGCTTGGAGGCGCCGTACGGGCTGGTGGGCCGGGTGGGGGCGGTTTCCTCGATCGGCGTCCGCTCCGGTTCGCCGTACACCGCGGCGGTTGAGGAGAAGACGATCCGGCGGACGCCGGTCTCCCGCATGGCTTCAAACAGGACCAGACTGCCACCCAGGTTGTGCGACCAGTAAAGGTCTGGATGCGCGACCGACTCGCCCACCAGCGACTTGGCCGCGAAGTGCAGCACCGCGTCGGTGCCGTCGGCCAGCACCGGGGCCGCGTCGTCGCGCAGCGTTCCGTGGACGAACGACGCCTTGGGCGGGACGGCGTCGGCGTGCCCGGTGGACAGGTCATCGAGCACCGTGACATCGTGCCCGGCCTCGATCAGCGCGGCGGCCACCACGCTGCCGATGTATCCCGCGCCGCCCGTGACGAGCAGCTTCATCCTGCCTCCCGTAGTCTGCGTGCCGCGGTTTCCGGCACGATGTCGTTGATCCATACGCCCATGCCCGAACTCGGTCCCGGCCAGGTACTTGTGCTTGCCGGGCGCGCGGCGGACGGTGAAAACCTGAAGATGCAGGCCGAACTCCGCCCGCGCGACGGAGTCGGTGACCGGCGCCAGGCCTCTACCACGGTGCGCACCCGGCGCGGCGTCAGGCGGGCGAAGGCGGCGTTGTGCACAGAGGTGAAGCAGACGACCTCGCAGCGGCCGTACCCCTGGTGCTGCGGCGACAGGCCGTCGTCCAGGGCCGGACCGGCCTGATCGCCGGCTTCGGTGCCCGGCAGCGCGCTTGCCCCGCGCAAAGAGGGGAAGCGGTTCTCAAGGACCACGACGTCGTAGCTGTCGGCCGGGATCTCGGTCGGACGGCCGGGCTCCGACGGATCGAGCGGGCACTGGTCAGGAGGTGGCAGGAACGTGCGGTCCTGGATCTCGCGCCCGTCCGCCAGGCGCGCACTGTTCTTCCAGACAAGCTGGCCGCCAGCCTGCGTTGATTCGATACCCACAGCACCCATACGCTACCGGGTTTCGCGATCTTGTTATCCACCGGAATGTTCTCGATCACACAGGAGTGGCCGGGAACTAAACAAAATTGCTCTGGAACAAACGTTATGCTGAACTGTAGCGAGCCGCGCCCGCGGCCCGGGCCGCGGCTCTTCCGCACATCGCCCAGCACACGAACACATGCATTTAGACTGGCCGGACACAGTGCCCAGTGCCCGCCGGCCAGTTGGCCGGGCACTCGGAGAAGCCGGGGATCGTCGTGAGCAAGCTCATCGGGGATATTGTCATCATCCTCGTCATCATCCTCATCGGCGGGTTCTTCGCAGGGGCTGAGATGGCCCTGGTCTCGCTGCGCGAGGGCCAGATCCGCAAGCTCTCGCGGCGCGGCAAGAGGGGCCAGCGGGCCGCGAAGCTGGCCCAGGATCCGAACCGGTTCCTGTCGGCGGTGCAGATCGGGGTGACGCTGGCCACCCTGTTCACCGGCGCGTACGGCGCCGCGACCTTGGCCGACATGCTGAGCTCGGCCCTGGTCCGCGCGCACATATCGCACGATCTCGCCTCCCCCCTCGCGTTCGCACTGGTCACGGTGGCCATCACCTACGTCACGCTGATCCTGGGCGAGCTAGCGCCCAAGCGGATCGCGCTGCAGCGGCAGGAGCGGGTGGCGCTGGTCGCCGCGCCGATCCTGGATCGGATCGCCATCCTGGCCCGGCCGGTGGTGTGGCTCCTGTCGAAGTCGACCAACCTCGTCGTCACCATCGTGGGCGCTAACCCGAAGGCCAGCCGTACGGTCATGACCGAAGAGGAACTGCGCGACCTGGTAGCCAGTAACCAGGCGCTCAGCCAGGATGAGCGGGAGATCGTCGCGGACGTCTTCGACGCGGGAAAGCGGCAGCTCCGCGAGGTGCTGCTGCCCCGCACCGAGGTGGAGTTCGTGTCCGCCGACACCCCGCTGAGCGAGGCCGCCCGGCTCGCCGCGAGCATTCCATACTCGCGGCTGCCGGTATACCGGGACTCCTACGACAACGTGATCGGTTTTGTTCATATTCGCGACCTGCTCGACCCGGCCCGGTCGGGCCGCCCGCTGACGGTGGGGCAGGTCGCACGGCACGTCAAGTTCCTGCCGATCAGCAAGACCGTGCTCACCTCGCTGTCGGAGATGCGCCGGGAGCGGGCGCACCTGGCCATCGTGATCGACGAGTACGGCGGCACCGCCGGCATCGTCACGCTGGAGGACCTGGTCGAGGAGCTGATCGGCGACATCCGCGATGAGTACGACGTCGCCGAGACCGAGCCGCGGCGGCTGCGGGGCGGCGAGGTCGAAGTGGATGGCCTGCTCAACCTGCACGAGTTCGCCGAGCAGACCGGGATCGACCTGCCCGAGGGCCCGTATGAGACGGCCGCCGGCTTCGTGCTCGCCCGGCTGGGCGAGGTGCCGGCGGTGGGGCAGTCGGTGGAGGTCGCGGAGCACCGGATCACCGTGACCGAGATGGACGGCCGGCGCATCGCCCGGCTCAGGATCGCCCCGGCGGGCGGCAACCCCGAACCGCCGGACGGCTCGTCCCCGCACGCCGCGGGCCAGCCCGCCGCCGCGCCTGCCAGTCCCGCTGCCGCCAGCCCTGCGCCGGCCAGTCCCGCGCCGGCCAGTCCCGCAGCCGCCAGTCCCGCGCCCGCCAGTCCCGCGCCCGCCAGTCCCGCGCCCGCCAGCCCCGCGCCCGCCAGTCCCGCGCCCGCCAGCCCCGCGCCCGCCAGCCCGGCGTCCTCGGCGGCCAGTCCCGCAGCCGCCAGCCCTGCGCCGGCCAGTCCCGCGCCCGCCAGCCCGGCGTCCTCGGCGGCCAACGCGCCGGCTGGCTCCGCACCGGCCGAACCGGCACGGGCCGACCCTTCGGCCGCGTCGGCTCTTCCCGCGCCGCCGCCCGATCCCGTCCCGCCGGCCACGTCCGTGCCGCGGCCCGACCCTGTCCCGCCGGCCACGTCCGTGCCGCCGCCCGACCCCGCCCCGCCGGCCACGTCGGCGCCGCCGAACGGCTCGCCCGCGAACGGCTCGCCCGCGAACGGCTCGCCCCCGAACGGCCAGGGCTCCGTGGATCAGCCGCCGAACGGACCCGGCGCAGACGTCCCAGCCGAGCGGAACGGGCAGTACCGCAGCTCAACCGGTAAGCGGGGAAAGATGCCCTAAACTCGGCAGGTGCACTCGGCTGACAGTTTCGACACCGTTCTCGTGGTGGACTTCGGTGCGCAGTACGCACAGCTCATCGCGCGCCGCGTCCGCGAGTGCCACGTGTACTCGGAGATCGTCCCGCACACGATGCCTGTCGCGGAAATGCTTGCCCGCAAGCCCAAGGCGATCATCCTGTCCGGCGGCCCGGCGTCCGTGTACGCCGACGGCGCCCCGCCCGCGCCGCCCGGCCAGCCGGACCTGTTCAGCGCGGGCGTCCCGGTCCTGGGCATCTGCTACGGCTTCCAGCTGATGGTCGAGGGCCTCGGCGGTACGGTGCGCCGCACCGGTGCCGCCGAGTACGGCGCGACCACGCTGGAGGTCACGGCGCCCGGGCCGGATGCGGCCGGCGGCCTGCTGGCCGGGCTGCCGGTGCGCCAGCGGGTGTGGATGTCGCACGGTGACACCTGTGTGGCGGCGCCCCCCGGGTTCGAGGTCACCGCCTCGACCGGGGCGACACCGGTGGCCGTGATCGAGGACGGCACCCGCAAGCTCTACGGAGTGCAGTTCCACCCCGAGGTCATGCACACCGACCACGGCCTGGCCGTGCTGCAGCGCTTCCTGGACGCCGCAGGCTGCCAGCCCAGCTGGACCACGGCCGGCATCATCGACGAGCAGGTCGAGCGGATCCGGGATCAGGTCGGTGCCGCCGTCGCCGTGTGCGGGCTGTCCGGCGGGGTGGACTCGGCCGTCGCCGCGGCGCTGGTCCAGCGCGCGATCGGCGATCGGCTGCACTGCGTGTTCGTCGACCACGGCTTGCTCCGCAAGGGCGAGGCCGAGCAGGTGGAGAACGATTTCGTCGCCGCGACCGGCGTCCGGCTGAAGGTGGTCAGCGCGGCGGAGCAGTTCCTGGGGGCGCTGGCCGGGGTGACCGACCCGGAGCAGAAGCGGAAGATCATCGGCCGGGAGTTCATCCGGGCCTTCGAGCGCGCCGCGCTGGAGATCGCCGCGGAAGCGCAGAGCCACGGGGAGTCGGCTGGTTTCCTCGTCCAGGGGACGCTGTACCCGGACGTCGTCGAATCCGGCGGCGGCACCGGCGCGGCCAATATCAAGTCCCACCACAACGTCGGCGGGCTGCCCAGCGATCTGAAGTTCCAGCTGGTGGAGCCGCTCCGGTCACTGTTCAAGGACGAGGTGAGGCGGGTCGGCGAGGAGCTGGGCCTGCCACCCGACATCGTGTGGCGGCAGCCGTTTCCCGGCCCCGGGCTGGCCATCCGGATCATCGGCGAGGTGACCGCGGACGGGCTCGCCATTCTGCGCGAAGCCGACGCGATCGTCCGGGCGGAGCTGTCCCGGGCCGGGCTCGACCGGCGCATCTGGCAGTGCCCGGTCGTGCTGCTGGCCGACGTCCGTTCCGTCGGGGTCCAGGGCGACGGCCGTACCTACGGGCACCCGGTGGTGCTCCGGCCGGTGACCAGTGAGGATGCGATGACCGCGGACTGGGCGCGGCTGCCCGATGATGTCCTGGCGCACATCTCCACCCGGATCACCAACGAGGTCCCGCAGATCAACCGGGTCGTGCTCGACGTGACGAGCAAGCCGCCCGGCACGATCGAGTGGGAGTAGCCCGCCTCGGCCGCACTGCCCGAAACGGCCGCCTCGGCCGCACTGCCCGGAACGGTTTCCGCCTCGGGCCGCACTGCCCTCCGGACGGCCGCCTCGGCCACACTGCCCGGAACGGTCTGAGTCGCCGCCGCTGTCCGCACGTGAACCTGGCTGCCGTCCCGGGATGATTTCCCGTCTGGGAGGCCGGCAGCTGCTCTTCGTGCGGAGCGGCCCTCCGGCGACGACCCGCAGTCGCGGGACCCGTCAGCTCTGGTCGCCACCGCGGCGCCGGAAAAGGCGCTCGCCGAAGGTTTTGATCGTGCCGTCTTTTCCGGTGAACTGGCCGCCGACGGCCGCCATCCGGCCGTCCACCGCCTCGATCAGCTTGGTCTCCAGCGCGCCGAGCCTGCCGTCGATCGGGGCAGTCCGCTCGTCGACGGTGGCCATGTGCCCGTCGATGACGATCCTTGCCGATCCGCTCGTTGATCGAGCCGATCCGCTCGTTGATGAGGCCGACCCTGTCGTCGGTGTCGCCGATGTGGTCGTCGAGCCGGTCGATGCGGTTGGCCAGCGCGCCCACCTTGCCGTCGGTTCCCGTCAGCTTTGCATCCAGCGCGCCGAGCTTGCTGTCCATGGCGTCGATCTCGTCGCCGGTGTCGCCGAGCCGCTTGTCCAGGCGCTCCAGCCGGCCATGCGCCACCTGGACCTGGCCGCCGATCAGGTCCACGTGCCCGGCCAGCTCCGACACGTTGGTGGCCAGCCCGTCAACCTTGGCGGCCGTTCCGGTCAGGCTCCGATCCAGCGTGCCCAGCAACGCGGCCATGCTGTGCTCGAGCTGCGTCGTCTGCGCGGTCAGTCCCTGATCGATCCGGTCCTTGACCGCGGACAGCTCGTTATCCAGGTCACCCGCGCGCTGTGACAGTTCGGTCATGGCCTTGTCCAGCCGGCTGAACCGCCCCGCCGCCGAGTCCATGCTCTGCTCCAGCTTCAGGCCGTGCTGGTGCAGTCCCGCCAGGCGTTGTTCCTGGGCCCGCAGTGCCTCCCAGGCCTGGGCGATCATGTCATAGGCGCCCTGCAGGCGCGGTAGCAACTGATCGACGTTCTCCGACACCACCCCCAGGTCGGCCCACAGCGCGGGCAGTTCGGCGATCGGCTTGATCTGGGCGGAGATCGAGCGGATCTGCTCGGGCAGCGACTCTTCGCGCACCCGGTCGGCGGCGCCGGGCTGGCTGCCGCGAAGCGCGATGTGGTTAGCCGACTCATCCATGGGAGGTGCTCCTTAACCAGAGGTGCTACCACCTCCCCGGCCTGGTGTCGGCCGGGGACGTACGGGAAGCTCGCGTGATCCAGATCCACGGACGGGATCTGCCGCCACGTCCATCGGCCGCTTGGCTGAGCTTGGCGGCCCGCGGCCTTGGTCGTACGGATAATCCTTGCCGGGGACGCGTCTACATTAATAGCAGACCGTAATCAGATGTCTACTGAACGTGAAATACAGCGCGAGCGGCGGGCGTGGCGGGCGTCGTGTTGACGACCAGGGGCGCGCTGGATAGTGTCGGTCTAGCACTCGAGCGTATAGAGTGCTAACGCGACGAGCCAGGTCTGACACCCGCGACGGCAGGCCGCCATGCTCGCCCTCTAGCCCTAACCATTTAGCCTTTCCGGAGGGGGAGGTCAGATCGTGACGACCGCCACCAAAGTTGTTCTCAAGCCGCTTGAGGACCGGATCGTGGTTCGCCCGCTTGAAGCGGAGCAGACCACTGCATCCGGCCTGGTAATCCCCGACACTGCCAAGGAGAAGCCCCAGGAGGGCGAAGTCCTGGCGGTCGGCCCCGGCCGTTTCGACGACTCGGGCGCCAAGCGCGTGCCCCTCGACGTCAAGGTCGGGGATGTCGTGCTGTACAGCAAGTACGGCGGCACCGAAGTGAAGTACTCGGGCGAGGAGTACCTCGTGCTCTCCGCCCGCGACGTGCTCGCCATCGTCGACAAGTAAGAACCGCAGAGCATGCGCGGGTAGGGGCGCCAGGCCGGTTCGCTGGCCTGGCGCCCCTACCGCGTGGGCCCGGCTTCTCATGAGAAATTTGTAGGGTGAGGTAGTAGTCAATGCCCAAGATCCTGGAGTTCAGCACGGACGCCCGCAGCGCGCTGGAGCGTGGCGTCGACAAGCTGGCTGACACGGTAAAGGTCACGCTCGGCCCCCGCGGCCGCAACGTCGTGATCGACAAGAAGTGGGGCGCGCCCACGATCACCAACGATGGCGTCACCGTCGCGCGGGAGGTGGAGCTTGAGGATCACTATGAGAACCTCGGGGCCCAGCTCGCCAAGGAAGTCGCCACCAAGACCAACGACGTCGCCGGTGACGGCACCACCACGGCGACCGTGCTCGCCCAGGCCATGGTGCACAACGGCCTGCGTTCCGTCGCCGCCGGCGCGAGCCCGATCGAGCTCAAGCGCGGCATCGACGCCGCAGCCGCGGAGGTCTCGAAGCGGCTGCTCGCGGTAGCCCGAGACGTCGAGGAGCAGAGCGAGATCGCGCACGTCGCCACCGTCTCCGCGCAGGACTCGAAGATCGGCGAGCTGATCGCCGAGGCGTTCAGCAAGGTCGGCAAGGACGGCGTCATCACCGTCGAGGAGGCCCCCACCATGGGCCTCGAGCTGGAGTTCACCGAGGGTCTCCAGTTCGACAAGGGATACATCTCGCCGTACTTCATCACCGACCAGGACCGGCTCGAGGCCGTCCTCGAGGACGCGTATGTCCTCGTCGACCAGGGCAAGGTCTCCTCGATGAACGAGTTCCTGCCGCTGCTGGAGAAGATCGCCGAGTCCAAGCGGCCGTTGCTCGTCATCTCCGAGGACGTCGAGGGCGAGGCCCTGTCCACGCTGGTCGTGAACAAGATCCGCGGTCTGCTCAACGTGGTCGCGGTGAAGGCACCCGGCTTCGGGGACCGACGTAAGGCCATGCTCGCCGACATCGCCGTGCTGACCGGTGGCCAGGTCGTCAGCGAGGAGCTCGGCCTGCGTCTCGACAACATCAGCCTGGATGACCTGGGCCGGGCCCGCCGGATCGTGGTCGGCAAGGACGCGACGACGATCATCGACGGCGACGGTGACCAGGCCGCGATCCAGGACCGGATCCGGCAGATCCGTAACGAGATCGAGAACACCGACTCCGACTGGGACCGCGAGAAGCTCCAGGAGCGGCTGGCCAAGCTGTCCGGTGGGGTGTGCGTGCTGCGCGTCGGCGCGGCCACCGAGGTCGAGCTCAAGGAGAAGAAGCACCGGCTGGAGGACGCCATCTCGGCGACCCGGGCGGCGATCGAGGAAGGCATCGTGGCGGGCGGCGGCAGCGCCCTCGTCGCGATCGCGACCGAGCTCGACGACCTGGGCTTCTCCGGTGACGAGGCGACGGGCGTGCAGATCGTCCGTAAGTCGCTGTCCGAGCCCTGCCGCTGGATCGCGATCAACGCGGGCGCCGAGGGCTCGGTCGTCGCGGCCAAGGTGGCCTCGCTGCCCGCCGGTCATGGCTACAACGCCGCCACCGGCGAGTACGGCGACCTGATCGCTCAGGGCGTCATCGACCCGGTCAAGGTGACGCGCTCGGCAGTCCAGAACGCGGCCTCTATCGCCGGCATGCTGCTCACCACCGAGGCGCTCGTGGTGGACAAGCCGGAGGAGGACGACGAGACGACGGCCGGGCACGGCCACGGGTCACGCGCACTAGGTTCCGCGCGCGTACCGGTTCACCGCATAACCGGCGGGCCGGCCCCATCGGGGCCAGCCCGCCGTTCGCGTTACCCGGTCCCTATCAGCCGGCCCCATGAGCCGGGCAAACTGAGGCCCTCGGTTCGCAGCGGCCGCCCCATGAGCCGGGCAAACTGAGGCCCTCGGTTCCGGCCCCGGACCCTCCCCATGAGCCGGGCAAACTGAGGCCCTCGGTGCATAACGGGCCGCCTCGGCCGCTTGGCCCCGGCCGGTCCCGGACCCTCATTAAGATGGGCAATGTCTCCCGCCTCCGCGTCGCTTGAAGGTGCCATGACCGAGTTAAGAGAAGTTCGCTCCGCCGGGCCTGACGTTCGATGACGTACTGCTGCTCCCGGCGGCGTCGGATGTGCTGCCCTCCGGAGTCGACACCACCGCCCGGATCACCCGGCGGATCGGCCTGCGGATCCCGCTCGTCTCGTCCCCGATGGACACGGTGACCGAGGCCCGGATGGCCGTCGCCATGGCGCGCCAGGGCGGGGTCGGCGTGCTGCACCGCAACCTGGCCATCGAGGACCAGGCCCAGCAGGTCGACGTGGTCAAGCGGTCCGAGGCGGGCATGATCACCGACCCGGTGACCTGCACTCCGGACGCCACCGTGGCCGACGTCGACCGGATCTGTGGCCGCTACCGGATTTCGGGCCTGCCGGTCATCGGCGCCGACGGGGTGCTGCTCGGCATCGTGACCAACCGTGACATCCGGTTCGAGACCGACCGGGACAAGCGCGTGTCCGAGGTCATGACGCCGATGCCGCTCGTGACCGCGCGGGTCGGGGTGACCCCGGACGAGGCGCTGGACCTGCTCCGCCGGCACAAGGTCGAGAAGCTGCCGCTCATCGATGACGCGGGCAAGCTCCGCGGCCTGATCACGGTCAAGGACTTCGCCAAGAGCGAGGAGTACCCGCTGGCCACCAAGGACCCGGGCGGGCGGCTCGTGGTAGGCGCGGCGATCGGTGTGGGCGAGGACGCCAAGCGGCGGGCCCAGGCGCTGATCGACGCCGGGGTGGACTTCCTCATCGTGGATACCGCGCACGGCCACTCCCGCGCGGTGCTGGACATGGTCCGCCAGCTCAAGGCCAACACCGACATCGAGGTCATCGGCGGCAACGTCGCTACCCACTCCGGCGCGCGGGCACTGGTCGAAGCCGGCGCGGACGGGGTCAAGGTCGGGGTCGGCCCCGGCTCGATCTGCACCACTCGCGTGGTGGCCGGGGTGGGGGTGCCCCAGATCACCGCGATCTACGAGGCGGCCCAGGCCGCGCACGCGGCCGGCGTGCCGGTGATCGGCGACGGCGGCCTGCAGTACTCCGGCGACATCGCCAAGGCCCTCGCCGCGGGTGCGGACACCGTGATGCTCGGCAGCCTGCTGGCCGGCTGCGAGGAGTCGCCGGGCGAGATGGTGTTCATCAACGGCAAGCAGTACAAGCTGTACCGCGGCATGGGCTCGCTCGGGGCGATGCGCAACCGGGAGCGGGGCCGTTCGTACTCCAAGGACCGGTACTTCCAGGACGACGTGCTGAGCGACGACAAGCTGGTCCCGGAGGGCGTTGAGGGCCAGGTGCCCTACCGCGGTCCGCTGGCCGCCGTGGCCACCCAGCTCATCGGCGGCCTGCGGATGGGGATGGGCTACTGCGGGGCCCGCACCATCGCCGAGCTCCAGCAGGCGCGGTTCACCCGGATCACCGGTGCCGGGCTGAAGGAGAGCCACCCGCACGACATCCAGATGACCGTCGAGGCGCCGAACTACAGCGCCGCCGGCCGTAACCGATAGACCCGGAAGACAGAAAGACAGGCAGTGTGACGCAAGTGGAAATCGGGCGTGGCAAGAGCGGCCGCCGGGCGTTCTCGCTCGACGAGATCGGCATCGTACCGTCCCGCCGGACCAGGGACCCGGAGGAGGTCTCGATCGCCTGGCAGATCGACGCCTACCGGTTCGAGCTGCCGCTGATCGCGTGCCCGATGGACAGCGTGGTCTCACCGCAGACCGCGATCCAGATCGGCCGGCTCGGCGGCCTGGGCGTCCTGGACCTCGAGGGGCTGTGGACCCGGTACACCGATCCGGGCCCGCTCATCGCCGAAGTGACCGAGCTCGACGAGCAGGCCGCGACCCGCCGGCTGCAGGAGATGTACGCGACGCCGATCAAGGAGGAGCTGATCGGCCGGCGGATCGAGGAGATCCGCCAGGCCGGTGTCACCACCGCGGCCCGGCTCTCCCCGCAGCGGACCGCCCGGTACTACAAGGCGGTCATCGACGCGGGCGTCGACATCTTCGTGATCCGGGGTACCACGGTGTCCGCGGAGCACGTGTCCGGCCGCGCCGAACCGCTGAACCTGAAGCAGTTCATCTACGAGCTCGACGTGCCCGTGATCGTGGGCGGCTGCGCCACCTACACCGCGGCCCTGCACCTGATGCGCACCGGGGCGGCCGGTGTGCTGGTCGGCTTCGGCGGCGGCTCGGGCCACACCACGGCGGCGGTGCTCGGCGTCGCGGTGCCGATGGCGACCGCGATCGCGGACGTCGCGGCGGCCCGCCGCGACTACCTGGACGAGTCGGGCGGCCGCTACGTGCACGTGATCGCCGACGGCAGCATGACCCGCAGCGGTGACATGGCCAAGGCCCTGGCGTGCGGGGCGGACGCGGTGATGGTCGGGTCGCCGCTGGCCCGGGCCGTGCAGGCCCCAGGCCGCGGCTACCACTGGGGCAGCGAGGCCAGCCACCCTGAGGTACCGCGCGGCGTGCGGCTCAACGTGGGCACGGCCGGGACCCTCGAGCAGATCGTGCACGGGCCGTCCGCGGTCCCGGACGGGTCGATGAACCTGATGGGCGCGCTGCGCCGGACGATCGCCACGGCCGGGTACTCGGACCTGAAGGAGTTCCAGCGGGTCGAGGTCGTCGTGGCCCCGGGCGCGCCCCGCGACGCCCACGGCCCGCAGAACTCGATCAGCGCGACCGGCCCCATTCCCCGCGTCCGGTAGTGAGTCGCGTCCGGCCGCGTCGGTATTGAGTCGCATCCGGCCGGCCGCGGTTCATAGACTTTCTGGCATGAGTAACCGGCCACGCGTGCTCTCCGGCATCCAGCCCACGGCTGATTCGTTCCACCTCGGCAACTACCTGGGCGCCGTCCGGCAGTGGGTGGCGTTGCAGGAGGACCATGACGCCTTCTACTGCGTGGTCGACCTGCACGCGATCACCGCCCCGCACGACCCCGCCGCGCTGCGCCGCCGAACCCGGGTCGCCGCGGCCCAGCTGATCGGGGCCGGCCTGGAGCCGGACCGCTGCACCCTGTTCGTGCAGAGCCACGTGCCCGAGCACGCCGAGCTGGCCTGGGTCCTGAGCTGCATCACCGGATTCGGCGAGGCGAGCCGGATGACCCAGTTCAAGGACAAGGCGGCCAAGGGCGGGTCCGAGCAGGCGTCCGTCGGCCTGTTCACCTACCCGATCCTGCAGGCGGCCGACATCCTGCTGTACGAGGCGGACCAGGTGCCGGTCGGTGAGGATCAGCGCCAGCACCTGGAGCTGACCAGGGATCTCGCCCAGCGTTTCAACCACCGGTTCGGCGGCACGTTCGTGCTGCCTGATCCCTACATTCTCGCGGCGGTGGCCCGGATCGCGGACCTGCAGGATCCCGCGATCAAGATGAGCAAGTCCACCTCGGCGCCGCAGGGCATCGTGGACGTGCTCGACGACCCGGCCCAGATCCGGCGCAAGATCGCCCGGGCCGTCACCGACCCCGGCAGCGAGGTGCGCGCCGACGATGAGGCCAAGCCCGGCGTCACGAACCTGCTGCGCGTCTACTCGGCGCTGACCGGCGAGTCGATCGCGTCGATCGAGGCCCGCTACGGCAGCGGGGGATACGGCGCGTTCAAGAGGGACCTGGCCGAGATCGTCGTCGACACTTTCACGCCCATCAGGGAGCGGACCGAGGCCATCCTCGCCGACACCGACGGCCTGGACAAGATCCTGGCCGACGGCGCGGCCCGGGCGGGCCACGTGGCGCGCGGGACCATGGCGATGGTCCGGGACCGGGTGGGCTTCGTGCCGCGCCTGGACGCAGCCGACCGCGCATAAGACCGGCGCAGCGCGTGTGAGCGGCGCAGTGGGCGTGACCGGCGCAGCGGGCGTGACCGGCGCGGCGCGCGAGACCGGCGCAGCGCGCGTGACCGGCGCAGCGCGCGTGCGGGCCCGCGCCGGCCGATCCCGATGATGCCTAACGTGCCCTTCGGGAGCTCACCCCCGAGGCGGAGCGCCTCCGCAGCAGGGCGAGCACGATCGCGGCGGCGGCGGCCGACAGGATCAGCGCGATCGACGCGACGGCCAGCCCGCCGGGGATCTTCGTGGTCGTGATCGTGCCGGAAATGACCGGTGGCCGGTTCGCTCCCGCCTTGCCCGCCGCAGCCTGGCCCGGCTGCTTGGCGGACGGCGCGGGTGACGTCAGCGGTGGGACCAGCGTGCCGATCGGCTTTACCTTCCCGTCCAGCGCGAAGCCCCAGTTCAGCAGGCTCTTGGCGTAAGTCACCTCGGTCAGCGCGGGACAGTGCAGCAGCGTCACGATGAGGGTGACACCGTTCCGGCGGGCCATCCCGACGTAGGTGGCCCCCGCCGCGTTGGTCCAGCCGACCTTCCCGCCGATGCCGCCCGGGTACTGGGTGAGCAGCTCGTTCTGGTTGTACAGCGTCTCGCTCTTGTATGCGGTGACGGGGAACGTCGCCAGCCGCGCCCCGTCGTACCGCATGAAAGCGGACATGGCCAGCGCCTGCCGGGCGATCAGCGCCAGGTCGTAGGCCGAGACGTGCTGGCCGGGAGCATCCAGGCCGTTCGGGTCCGCGGCCATGACGTCGTAGGCCTGCAGGTGGTGCGCTTCCGCGTTCATCAGCGCGATGCCGGTGCTCAGCGACCCGGCGGCCTGGGCCAGGGCGACCGCGGCGTCGTTGGCGGAGATCAGCAGCAGCGCGTTGAACAGATCCGACACCTTGTACTGCTGCCCGCGGACCAGCCCGGCGACATTCGGCGTTACGTTGGTGGCCTGCTGCGACGCGGTGACCATGGCGTCCGGGTTCAGCAACGGGATCAGCGTGATGGCGGTCAGCAGCTTGATCGTGCTCGCCGGCCTTAGCAGGCCGTGCGGGTCCTTGGCCGCGAGGACCTGCCCCGTCCCGGCGTCGGCGAGCACGTACGCTGAGGCCGGCACGCTGGGCAGCCGCGCGGCCCCGGCCGGGTGAGCCACGATCACGCCCCGGCCGGCCAGCTGGGCCCCGCCCACCGTGTCCGGGCTCGCTGGCTGGCGGCGTCCCGGCAGCAGCTCGGCTGCCGCCGCCTGCTGCTGGGCCGATTCGGCGCTGCCGGGCGCAGTCGCCGGACTGCTCGCCGACGCACTCCCGCCCGAGGTGCCGGCCCGGCCGAAGCGCCGGTTCCAGTGGCGGCGCCGCTCCCGCTGGCCGCTCCCGTCCCCGGGCGGCCGCGCTCCGCGGCGCCAGCCGGGCTGGCCACCCGGGCCTGCTGGGCGTGAGCTGGCACGCTCAGTGATACCGCGCCGGCCACCGAGCAGGCCGCGAGCAGAGCTCCGCCCCTGAACAGAGTCATCCGGATACGCTCTGTCACCGATCTCGCCTCGCGTTCACCGGTTTCCCCCCGCTCTCGTGACCTGCGCTTTCGCTGCCCGCGCCTAAAATGGCCAGACCATCCCTGCCTGTCCGCGCGGTCCTAGCCGTAACCTGTGGCTATGGAGCGCATGTCGGAATCCGGATTGCCGATCGAACCCGTCTACGACGAGACACAGCTTACAAATTTCCGTCCGGCCGAACAGGCTCGGTGAGCCGGGAGCGTATCCATACACCCGCGGTGTGTATCCGACGATGTACACAGGACAGCCATGGACCATGCGGCAGTACGCCGGATTCGGCGACGGCCGCGGAGTCCAACCGGCGGTTACCAGGAGCTGATCGAGGCCGGGGCGACCGGGCTGTCGGTGGCCTTCGACCTGCCGACCCAGATGGGCTACGACTCCGACGCCCCGATCGCGCACGGCGAGGTCGGCAAGGTGGGCGTCGCGATCGACTCCCTCGAGGACATGCGCGTGCTGTTCGACGGCATCCCGCTGGGCGAGGTGTCCACCTCGATGACGATCAACGCGCCTGCCGCGGTGCTGCTCGCTGCTCTACCAGCTGGTCGGCTGAGGAGCAGGGCAGCGGCCCGGACGCGCTCACCGGCACGATCCAGAACGACGTGCTCAAGGAGTACATCGCGCGCGGCACCTACATCTACCCGCCCCGCCCGTCGCTGCGGCTGGTCACGGACATCTTCGCCTACTGCCACAAGGAGCTGCCCGCGCTGGAACACCATCTCGATCTCCGGCTACCACATGGCCGAGGCCGGCGCCACGCCGGTGCAGGAGATCGCCTTCACGCTGGCCAACGGCATCGGAGTACGTGCGGGCCGCGCTGGCCGCGGGCCTGGCACGTCGACGAGTTCGCGCCGCGGCTGTCGTTCTTCTTCGTGGCCCGCACGACGCTGCTGGAGGAGGTGGCGAAGTTCCGCGCCGCGCGCCGGATGTGGGCCCGGATCATGCGGGAGGAGTTCGGCGCCACCGAACCCGCGAGTCGCAGATGCTCCGCTTCCACACCCAGACCGCGGGCGTCCAGCTCACCGCGCAGCAGCCCGAGGTCAACGTCGTCCGCGTCGCCGTCCAGGCCCTCGCGGCGGTGCTCGGCGGCACGCAGTCGCTGCACACGAACTCCTTCGACGAGGCCATCGCGCTGCCCGAGCCAGAAGGCCGCGCGGCTCGCGCTGCGCACCCAGCAGGTGCTGGCCTACGAGACCGACCTGACCGCCACCGTCGACCCGTTCGCCGGTTCCTACGCCGTCGAGTCCATGACCGACGACGTAGAGGACGCCGCCATCGAGCTGATGACCACGATCGAGGACATGGGCGGCGCCGTCGCCGCGATCGAGCGCGGCTTCCAGAAGGCCGAGATCGAGCGCGCCGCCTACGACGTGACCCGGGAGATCGACTCGGGCGAGCGGGTCGTCGTCGGGGTGAACAAGTTCGTCTCCGACGACGAGGAGCCCTACGAGCTGCTGCCCGTGAACCCGGCCATCGAGGCGGAGCAGGCCGCCCGGCTGGCGGACGTCCGCAGCCGCCGCGACGCCGCCGAATTCAGCCGCCGGATATCGGCGCTCAAGGAGACCGCGGAAGGCACCGGGAACCTTCTGTACCCGCTTCGTGAGGCACTTCGCGCCGGAGCCACGCTGGGCGAAGTCTGCGATGCGCTTCGCGATGTCTGGGGTATTTACCGGCCGCCAGACGCTTACTAATCGGCCGCGTCGCATTTATGCTGGGTGGCTTAGCCTCTTCTAGCATTTCTGTACGTATCTAATTTCGCGGTTATGTCGCAGTCGCGGTCGCATTCGCGAAACGGAGGTCTGCTGTGGCCATCAGCTGGAATCCTTCCCGCGGCCCGACGCTCGGCATCGAGTGGGAGCTGCAGCTCATCGACGCGCAGAGCAGGCTGCTGCGCCAGGACGCCGACGCGGTCCTGGCCGCGCTGCCCGGCCTCGACGCGAGGGGCGAGCACCCCCATATCCGGCATGAGCTCATGCAGTCCACCGTGGAGATCGTGACCGGGATATGCAGCACCGTCTCCGAAGCCAAGGCCGACCTGGGCAAGGCCGTCGAAATACTTCAGCGTATCGCGCGAGGACCGTGACATTCTGCTGGCCTGCTCCGGCACCCATCCGGTAAGCAACTGGCGTGACGCGAAAATGGCGCCAATTGCGCGTTATGCGGAGCTGGTCGAGCAAATGCAATGGCTGGCCCGCCGGATTCAGACCTTCGGTGTGCACGTTCATGTCGGGCTGCGGGACGGCGCCAAGGCGATTCCCGTGGTTAACGCCCTCGCCGCATACTTGCCGCATTTTCTGGCGCTCACGGCATCCAGCCCGTTCTGGAACGGGCAGGACACCGGGCTGGCCTCGACCCGGGCGATCGTCTTCGGCGACCTGCCGACAGCGGGGCCCCCGCACCGGCTTTCCAGCTGGAGCGATTTCGAGGAGTACATGGATACGCTGCTGCGGGCCAAGACCATCCGCAGCATCAAGGAAGTCTGGTGGGACATCCGCCCGCATCCTGACCTGGGCACCATCGAGATACGCATGTTCGACGGCCTGCCGACCGCCCGCGAGATCGGCATGGCCGCCGCCCTGTCGCAGAGCCTGGTCCAGCTTTTCGACGCCCAGCTCGACCGGGGCTACCAGTTGCCGAGTCCCTCGTCTTGGGTTGTTCGCGACAACAAGTGGCGCGCGACGAGATATGGTCTTGACGCGACGGTGATCACTGACGAGTCAGGGACGACGGCGCCGCTGCGCGACGAGCTTTACGAGCTCGTTCGTGAACTTGAGCCCGTCGCCGATCGGCTTGGCTGTCTTGAAGAGCTCCAGGTAACCTCGGAGGTGCTCGAATTCGGGGCTTCCTATGAAAGACAGCGGGCTATTCTCGCTCAGCCAGGCGAGATGACCGATGTTGTGGACGCGCTTGTCACTGAATTTGCCGAGGACCGTTTCGTCATCCCGGGGGAAGGCGGGCATGGAAGGAAATGACCTGGCGGGCGATTTGGAAGCCTTTATCGCCGCGCATGAGGCCGAGCTCATCGAGTTCCGCCGCGACCTGCATGCGCACCCGGAAGTCGGCTACGCCGAGCACCGGACCACGCGCCGGATCGCGCTGCGGCTGGCGGCCGCCGGTCTCCGCCCGGTAATCCTGCCCCGGGGCACGGGCCTGATCGCCGACATCGGCGGCAGCGACTGTGACCACGAGACCCCGCCGCGCCCGGTCATCGCCCTACGTGCCGACATCGACGCCCTGGCCATGGCCGACGAGAAGAGCGTCCCGTACCGCTCGACCGTGCCCAATGTCTGCCACGCCTGCGGGCACGACGTGCACACCAGCGTGCTCCTCGGCGCCGGCCTGTTCCTCGCCGAGCAGGCCGCCCAGGGACTGCTGCCCGGACGGGTCCGGCTGATCTTCCAGCCGGCCGAGGAGGTCACAGGCGGCGCGCTCGACGTGCTCGCCGCGGGCGGCCTCACCTCGGTGGGCCGGATCTTCGCCCTGCACTGTGACCCCAAGATTGACGTCGGCAAGATCGGTATCCGGAACGGCCCCATCACCGCGGCCTGCGACCAGATCTCCGTGCGGGTCACCGGCCCCGGTGGCCACACGGCCCGCCCGCACCTGACCGCGGACCTCGTGTATGCGCTGGGCAAGATCGTCACCGAGCTGCCGGCCGCGCTGTCGCGCCGGGTGGACCCGCGGTCCAGCCTGAGCCTGGTCTGGGGCCGGATCAGCGCCGGCACGGCAGCCAACGCCATCCCGGACGACGGCATCGTGGAGGGCACCGTCCGCTGCCTGGACGACGACGCCTGGCACGGTGCCCCGGACCTGCTCAAGGAGCTCATCGACTCGGTGGCCTCCGCCTACGGCGTGTACGCGGAGATGAGCTACTCGCGGAACGTCCCGCCGACCGTCAACGACCCGATGAGCTCGGCCATGTTCGCCGCCGCCGCGGAACAGACCCTCGGGCCCGACGCCGTGGTGAGCACGCCGCAGAGCCTGGGCGGTGAGGACTTCGCCTGGTACCTGGAGTCCGTGCCCGGCTCCTACGCCCGGCTGGGGGTGCGCACGCCCGGTTCCACCCAGGAGGTGGACATCCACCAGCCCACGTTCGACGTGGACGAGCGCGCCATCGGGGCCGGCGTGCACGTGATGGCCGCGACCGCGCTCAACGCGCTGTGGGACGACAACACCCGCATTACCACCGAGTCCCTCCCCGGCGCCGCACCGTGCTGACCCGGGGGGATCGCCCCCCCGGGGCCGATGCGGGGAGAATTACCGGTCGTGAGGGAGTCACGTACGCGGATCGCGATCATCGGCGGTGGCCCGGGCGGCTACGAGGCCGCGCTAGTCGCCGCGCAACTCGGCGCCCAGGTCACGCTGGCCGAGCGGGACGGGCTCGGCGGGGCCTGCGTGCTCACCGACTGCGTGCCGTCCAAGACTCTGATCGAGACCTCCAACACAGCCACGGTGCTGAACGGCGCCGCGGATCTGGGCCTGCGGTCCACCGGCACCACCGGAGTGGACGCGACCCGGCTGTACGGCCGCATCAAGGCCCTGGCCCGGGCCCAGTCCGCCGACGTCGCGGCGCGGGTCGCGGCCGAGGGCGTCGAGGTCGTCGCCGGGACCGCATGCCTGGCCGGGCCGGGCACTATGCGCGTCGGCGACCGCGATATCGCCGCGGACGCCGTGCTCATCGCGCCCGGTGCGCATCCGCGGGTGCTGCCCGGTTCCGTGCCGGACGGTGAGCGCATCCTGAACTGGCGTCAGCTGTACGACCTGCCGGAGATTCCGGCGGAACTGATCGTGGTGGGCTCCGGGGTGACGGGCGCGGAGTTCGCCGGCGCTTACCAGTCGCTGGGATCCCAGGTGACGCTGGTGTCGTCACGCCAGCGCGTGCTGCCGCACGAGGACGTGGACGCCGCCGTCGTCCTCGAGGAGGTGTTCCGCCGCCGCGGGATGACCGTGCTGGGCCGGTCCCGGGCCGCCGCGGTCACCCGGCAGGGCGACCGGGTCGAGGTGACGCTGACCGACGGCCGGGTGGTGCGCGGCTCGCACTGCCTGCTCACCGTCGGCATGGAGCCCAGCGTCAGCGGCCTCGGCCTCGAGGACCTCGGGGTCAAGCTCGACGACCGCGGGTTCGTCAGCGTCGACCGGGTGTCCCGGACGTCGGCGCCCGGCGTGTACGCCGCCGGCGACTGCACCGGCCTGCTGATGCTCGCCTCCGTCGCGGCCATGCAGGGCCGGATCGCGATGTGGCACGCTCTCGGCGAGGCCGTGCACCCGATCCGGCTGAGCCACGTGGCCGCGACCATCTTCACCGATCCGGAGATCGCCACCGTCGGCGTCACCGCGTCGGCGGTGGAGAGTGGCGACGTCCCGGCCATGGTGGTGAAGCTCCCGCTGGCCGGGAACCCGCGGGCCAAGATGGCCGGTATCCGGGACGGGTTCGTCAAGCTGTACGCCCGCCCCGACACCTCGGTCGTGCTGGGCGGCGTGGTGGTCGCGCCCCGCGCCAGCGAGCTGATCCTGCCCGTGTCGGTCGCCGTCGAGCAGCGGCTCACGGTGGATCAGCTGGCGCAGACGTTCACCGTCTACCCCTCCCTGTCCGGGAGCCTGTCCGAAGCGGCCCGCAAGCTGATGCGCTTCGCCCCCGACATAGCGTGATGGGGGCGGCCAGCCACAGCGGGCTACGGACGGACGGGCCGTAGGCCCGGCCGCCCAGCGAACCGGGCCTTCAGGCCCGGTGAGCGCGGTGTTGTCGGCGCTGTATCACCGGGGGTTACGGCGAGGCGCTCGTTACCGGCCTAACGAACCGGGCCTTGTGCCCGGTGAGCGGCCGGTGTGTCGGCGAAGTACCACCGCGGTGCGCGAAGCGCAGCGGGGGGTTCCGGGGGGTCGCCCCCCGGGCCAGCACAGCCCCCCGGGAATCAATGCGCGGGGTGACCTAGATCGGGGTCGTCGGGGACGGGGAGCTCGTGCTGGCGGAGCCGGGAGACCCGGATGTTGTCGGCGTAGGCGACCACCGTGAACACGCTGCCGACGATGGCCAGTCCCGGCACCATGATGCGCAGCCACACCGGCCCGGGCAGCACCGCGAGCACGCAGCAGACGGGCACCATCACGATCAGGTGGCGCAGCACGGTCCGTCCCCGCCAGCCGGCGTCGGTGAGCTCATGGCGGACCCAGTCCCGGTTGCGGGGCGGCAGCCGGAAGCCGACCGCGAACTTGAGCTTGCCGCCGATTCCCGGGTCACCAGCGATCCGGGCCACGCGGCGTCATTCCTCGCTCGGGTCTTCGAATTCCCCGCTCGATTCCCCGCTCGGGTCGTCCGAATCTCTGCTCGGGTCGTCTTCGATGCGGCAGATCACGCTGCCCGCGGTCACTGTCTCTCCCACCTGGACGGACAGGCCGGCCACGGTCCCGTCCTTGTGCGCGCTGACCGGCTGCTCCATCTTCATCGCCTCGAGGATGACGATCGGGTCGCCCGCCGACACTGGCTGCCCGTCCGTAGCGACGATCTTCACGATCGTGCCCTGCATCGGGCTGGCCAGGTCGGCCCCGCTGCCGACGGGCGCCGCGTGCCTGCGTCGGGGGCCACCGCGGCGCTGTCCGGCCGCCGGGCCCGCGCCCGCCGCGGCGAGCACGCTGAGCCCGGCCGGCATGACGACCTCGACCCGCTTGCCGCCTACCTCGACGATCATGCGTTCCCGGTCGCCGGGCTCGTCGGCGGGGTCAGTGTCCTGCGGCGTCAGCTCCGCCGCGAAATCGGTCTCGATCCACCGGGTGTAGATGCTCATGGGCTCGGCAGTGAAAGCGGGATCGCTCACGACGGCGCGGTGGAAGGGCAGCACGGTCGGCATCCCCTGCACCTCGAACTCGGCCAGGGCCCGCCGGGCCCGCTCCAGGGCCTGCTGGCGGGTGGCGCCGGTGACGATCAGCTTGCCGATGAGCGAGTCGAAGGCCTGCGGCACGGTCATGCCCGGCTCGTAGCCGGCGTCAACCCGGACCCCGGGACCGGCCGGGAGCTGCCAGGACCGGATCGTTCCCGGCGCGGGCATGAAGTTCCGCGCCGGATCCTCAGCGTTGATCCGGAACTCAATCGAGTGGCCGCGGCCGGGCGGGTCGTCGTAGCCGAGGGGCTGGCCGTCCGCGATGCGGAACATCTCCCGGACCAGGTCCAGTCCGGTGACCTCCTCGCTGACCGGGTGCTCAACCTGAAGCCGGGTGTTGACCTCCAGGAAGCTGACCGCCCCGTCCTGGCCGACGAGGAACTCACACGTGCCTGCGCCCTGGTAGCCGGCCCGGAGCAGGATCGCCTTGGACGCCGAGTACAGCAGCCCGACCTGCTCGCTGGTCAGGAACGGGGCCGGGGCTTCCTCCACGAGCTTCTGGTGCCGCCGCTGGAGCGAGCAGTCCCGGGTGGAGACGACCACCACGTTGCCGTGCGCGTCAGCCAGGCACTGCGTCTCGACGTGCCGTGGCCGGTCCAGGTAGCGCTCCACGAAGCACTCACCGCGCCCGAAGGCGGCCACGGCCTCGCGGACCGCGGACTCGTACTGATCACCGATCTCGTCGATCGACCAGGCCACCTTCAGGCCACGCCCGCCACCGCCGAACGCGGCCTTGATGGCGATGGGCAGCCCGTGCTCTTCCGCGAAGGCGATGACCTCGTCGGGCCCGGACACCGGGTCGGTCGTGCCCGGCGTGAGCGGGGCCTCGACCTCGAGGGCGATGTGCCGGGCGCGAACCTTGTCGCCCAGGGCCTCGATGGCCGCGGGTGGCGGCCCGATCCAGGTCAGCCCCGCCGCGATCACCGCGCGGGCGAAGTCGGCGTTCTCGGCTAGGAAGCCGTAGCCGGGGTGGATCGCGTCGGCGCCGGACTCGGTCGCGATCTTGATGATCTTCTCGATATTGAGATATGTCTCCGCCGGGGTGGCGCCGTCCAGCGAGTGCGACTCGTCGGCCAGCCGAGTGTGCAGCCCGTCGAGGTCCTGCTCGGCGTAGACCGCCACGCTGGCCAGCCCGGCGTCCCGGCAGGCCCGGATGACGCGTACCGCGATCTCGCCGCGGTTCGCGATGAGGACCTTCCGCACGGCGATCTCCTCAGCTCCGTTGCTTCCCGGCAGGTTTGCCGCCGGGCTCCGGTGGAAGCCTTTTCCACGGAATGAACGGATTCTAGCTGCGACTGCGGGTTTCTAGCTGCGGCTGTTGGTCCCGGGATCTCGCGATGTACCGGCAGACCTTCATTACGAACGCATAATTACGCTCTGCTTAACTCCGGTCACGTCGCCGACGATTTAGGATAAATCGGAATAAATAACCCCATACGCATCTCCGTAACCGTAGCTGTCGCCCGCTGTAGGCCCTTCCTCAACCGAAGCGTGACCTCAGGTACATAGAGTGAGCGGCACTATCGATTTCCAGACCGCCTGCTACTCCCGGTGATTATGGCCATCGCCGGGCCCCGGAGCTCCCGCTCCGGTGACCCGAGGTCGCAGGAACATGACGAGCGCGCGGGCAGGTTCGCCAGGTCGGCGAGCAGGTAGCCACGTCACGCCGGAAGGAGCCACGTGCAGCAGACCGTCTGGGGGGACCGAAGATGAACGTCGTCGGCCTTCTGGCATCGTGTGCCGCCGTGGTGAGCCTCTGGATCGGTGCTTCCCGTCAGCCCGGCAACGCCGCCCGGGGCTACCGCTGGCTCGCCGGGACCGCGTTGTTCTGGTTCGCGGGCCTGCTGGCCGACCAGTTGTTCGCGGGCTCGTTCGGGACATCCGGGCCGCTCTCGCTGGCCGACGTGGCGCCGCTGCTGGCCATGGGCCCGCTCATCGTCGGGGTTACCGTGCTGGCCGCGGAACCGCCGGACGGCGGCTGGCCGGAGGGCACGGAGCCCGCGATCACGTCCGAGCGGGCTGACCCGCGCTCCATCCTGTCCTCGCTCGCGGACGGCTACGTCATGGCCATCGCGCTGCTGGTCATCGGCTGGGTCACCTTGTTCGGCGCGGACTTCCGGCGCGCCGGCGAGGGGGCCGGCACGTTCCTGCTCAGCCTCGTGCATCCGCTGGTGGACGCCGCGGTGCTGGGCATGCTGCTGCCCGCGCTGACCGCGGGCTGGCGGCGGGTGGCGCTGCCCTATCTGGCCCTGCTCGCGATCGCGGTCGGGGACGCCCTCGGGGTCGAGCCCCGGCTGGCGTCCGGGCACTATTCGCTGACGCAGCAGGTGTTCCAGGTGCTGGCCTTCTGCCTGCTCGGGCTGACGCCGTGGATCTCCCGGGCGCACGTGCCGGAGATGCGCCGGCTGCCCCGCAGCATCCCCGGCTCCGGGCGGATCATCGGCTCGGGCCGGGCCACCATCGTCGCGGCGCTCACCGTTGCGGCGGCCACGGTCGTGGTCCTGGTTCGTGAGCTGACGGGGACGCCCAGCTCGAGCCTGGCCGTGACCGTCGCGAGCCGGCCCGCGGGCCTGGCCGTGGTGGTGGCCGGCTGCGCTGCGCTGCTTGTCCTGGTGTCTCGGGTCCTGGTCCTGGTCTGGGAGAGCAGCGCCGTGCTGCGGGCCTGGCGGGACTCCAGCGGCAGCCTGCGCGAGCTCGCGGACCGGACCAGCGACGCGGTCCTGCTGGCGGACCTGGCGGGCCGGATCAGCTACGCGAGCCCGGCCGTGTCCGACTTCGGCTACTCGCCGGGCCAGCTGGCCGGCCTGCGACTGGAGGATCTCCTCCATCCCGAGGACCGTGCGCGGGCCCTGCGCGCCACCCGTGCCGCACTCGGCCCGGCCGGCCCGGGGGACGAGGACGCTGACGCCGCAGGCCCAGACGGGGACGTGGTGGGCCGGTTCCCGGTCCGGGTCCGGACCGCGGACGGTACCTGGCGGCACGTCGAAACGACGATCATGCGGTACGGCGTGCCCGGAGAGCCCGATCAGCTGCTGGTGACCGCGCGCGACGTGAGCGACCAGGTCGCGCTGCGCCAGCAGGTGACCCAGCTGACCTTCCATGACGGGCTGACCGGGCTGCCCAACCGGGCCTACCTGGAGGAGCGGGCCCGGGACGCGCTGCGCCGCGGCGACGGCTCCGAAGCGGGCGTCATCTTCCTCGACCTGGACGGCTTCACCGCGGTCAACGACTCTGTCGGTCACGGCGCCGGCGACCTGGTGCTCGCGCAGGCGGCCCGGCGGCTCCGCGCGATCGTGCCCGCGCACGAGACCGTGGCCCGCTGGGGCGGTGACGAGTTCGCCGTGCTCGTCGACGGCGCCCCCGGTGTCCAGGACATCGCGGACATCGCCGAGCGGATGGCCGGGAGCATCAGCTCCGCGCCGTTCCGGGTGGCCAGCCGGGATATCGCCCTGACCGCGAGCGTCGGGGTCGCGCTCGCGGACGGCTCGCCTCCCGGGCTCGTGCTGCGCAACGCCGATGTCGCGATGTCCAAGGCCAGAGACAGCGGCGGCGGCCGTGTCGAGGTTTTCGCCGCGCACATGCACGCGGACGTGGTCCGCCGGCTGGAACTGGCCAGCGACCTGCAGGGCGCGATCTCCCGCCAGGAGCTCACCGTCCAGTACCAGCCGGTAGTCGAGCTGGAGGCCTCCCGCGTCACCAGCGTCGAGGCCCTGGTCCGGTGGTGGCGCGACGGCGCCGCCGTCCCGACCGCCGACTTCCTCGACGTGGCCGAAGATTCCGGCCTGATTGTCCCGCTCGGCGCCTGGGTCCTGGCCACCGCCTGCACCCAGGGTGCGGCGTGGCGGTCCGCCGGCCGGAACATTGGGGTGTCGGTCAACGTGTCCCTGCGGCAGATCAACTCGGCCCGGTTCCCCGAGTCCGTGGCGGCCGCGCTCGCCGAGAGCGGCCTGCCGCCGGAGGCGCTCACCCTGGAGGTCACCGAGCGGGTCCTCGTCGAGGACGGCGGCCTGATGGTCGAGCGCCTGGCGGAGCTGCGACGCCTGGGCGTGCGGCTCGCCATCGACGACTTCGGTACCGGGTACGCGTCGCTGGCCTACCTGCGCGGGCTGCCGGTGGACATCATCAAGATCGACCCCTCGTTCGTGGCCGAGCTGGGGCACGATGACACGGTGGCTCTGCTGACCCGCACGATCGTGCAGGTCGGCCGCGACCTCGGCATCCAGGTGGTCGCGGAGGGCATCGAGGATCGGGTGCAGCTGCAGGTACTGCGGGAGATGGGCTGCGGCTACGGCCAGGGCTTCCTGGTCGGCCGCCCGATGGCCGCCCCTGGCATCGAGTCCCTGATCGGCGACGACCGGGAGTCCGGCTACGACCGGGAGTCCGGCTACGACCGGGAGTCCGGCTACGACCGGGAGTCCGGCTACGACCGGGAGTCCGGCTACGACCGGGAGCCTGGCCACGCCGGGGAGCCGAGCCACGCCGGGGAGCCGAGCCACGCCGGGGAGCCCAGCGACGCCGGGGAGCCTGGCCACGCCGGGGAGCCTGACCACGCCGGGGAGCCTGGCCACGCCGGGGAGCCTGGCCACGCCGGGGAGCCCGGGCGGCGCCACGGCGGCGTGGCCCGCAGGCCGGACCGGGCCACGGAGGGCGCCCTGGAGCCTGAGGCCGGCCCGGGCGACGGCGAGCCGGGCGATGCCCTTCATGGCCGGACCCCCGCCTCAGCCTCGTTACCACTCCGGGCGTCTCACGCAGTGAGACGAATATGACTTCAAGTTGACGCGGGCGGCTCCATGGGCCATCGTGTGTGGTGTGAAGAGCAACCGCATTCTGGTACTTGGACGGCGCGCAGGCCGCTTACCAAGCCAGCTTCTGCGCGCCCCCCTCGACTGCCTCCCGGCACGAGGGGTTTTTTAATGCCCGTCCGCTTGCGCACGCGCTCCGCAGCGGAGTCTCTTGCTGACAAGGAAGCCACCGGATGACTGACCAGACGAAACCCGCCGCCCCCCCACGCGCGCACTCCAGCCCCACCCCGCTGGACCTCGCCGCGCGGACGGTGCACCGGGACGCGGCCACTGGCGCGGACACCGCGCCGGAGGAGCAGTCCGGTCGCGCCGGAAACGCCCCCACCCAGAATGGCCCCGCCGACCCGGGCGCCGTCGTGAATGGCGCTGCGGCCAACGCCGGCGGTGGGCTCCCCGGCGCGAACGGCGCGAACGGCGCGAACAGCGCGACGAGCGGGACCGGGGTAAGTCCCGCGCCAACTGGCCCCGCCATTCCCGCCCCGGCTGGCCCCGCCACTGCCGCCACTCCCGCCCCGGCTGCCCCAGCCCCAGCTGGCCCCGCCACTCCCGCCACTCCCGCCGCCCCCGGCGCGGCGCGGATCCGGATGACCGGAGCCCAGGCCCTGGTGCGCGCGCTGGAGAACGTGGGCGCTGACGTCGTGTTCGGCCTGCCGGGCGGCGCCATCCTGCCGGCCTACGACCCGTTGCTCGACTCCACCGAGGTGCGGCACATCCTGGTCCGGCACGAGCAGGGCGCGGGACACGCCGCGACCGGGTACGCGCAGGCGACCGGCCGGACCGGGGTCTGCATGGCCACGTCGGGCCCGGGTGCGACCAACCTGGTGACCCCGATCGCGGACGCCTACATGGACTCGGTGCCGCTGGTGGCCATCACCGGCCAGGTGTCGACCAGCCTGATCGGCACGGACGGCTTCCAGGAAGCCGACATCTCCGGCATCACCCTGCCCGTGACCAAGCACAACTTCCTGGTGACGAAGGCGGAAGACATCCCGCGGACGATCGCCGAAGCGTTCCACCTGGCCTCCACCGGGCGCCCTGGGCCGGTGCTGGTCGACATCGCCAAGGACGCGATGCAGGCGCAGACCGAGTTCAGCTGGCCGGTGCCGCTGGACCTGCCGGGGTACCACCCGGTGACCCGGCCGCACTCCCGGCAGATCCGCGAGGCGGCCCGGCTGATGACCGGCGCGCATCGTCCCGTGCTGTACGTGGGCGGCGGCATCATCAAGGCGGAAGCCGCACCCGAACTGCTCACCCTGGCCGAGCTGACCGGCATCCCGGTCGTGACGACCCTGATGGCGCGCGGTGCGTTCCCGGACGGGCACCCGCAGCACCTCGGCATGCCTGGCATGCACGGGACGGTCGCCGCGGTCGGTGCCCTGCAGAAGTCCGACCTGATCATCGCCTTGGGGGCCCGGTTCGACGACCGGGTCACCGGCAACCTGGCCTCGTTCGCGCCGGACGCCCAGGTCGTGCACGCCGACATCGACCCGGCTGAGATCTCCAAGAACCGCCGGGCCGACGTGCCGATCGTCGGGGACTGCCGCGAGGTGATCTCTGACCTGATCACGGCGGTCCAGACCGAGCACCAGGCCGGGCGGCGGGGCAACCAGGACGCCTGGTGGGCTCAGCTGGACGCCTTGCGGACCACCTACCCGCTGGGCTACGAGGAGGCGGCGGACGGCACCCTGGCCCCGCAGTACGTGATCAAGCGCATCGGCGAGATCGCCGGTCCCGAGGCGGTCTACGTGGCCGGCGTCGGGCAGCACCAGATGTGGGCCGCCCAGTTCATCAACTACACCCGCCCGCGCACCTGGCTGAACTCGGGCGGCCTCGGCACCATGGGCTATTCGGTGCCGGCCGCGATGGGCGCCAAGGTGGGCCTGCCGGACGCCTGCGTGTGGGCCATCGATGGTGACGGCTGCTTCCAGATGACCAATCAGGAGCTCGCCACCTGCGCGCTGGAGGGCATCCCGATCAAGGTCGCGATCATCAACAACGGCAACCTCGGCATGGTCCGCCAGTGGCAGACGCTCTTCTACGGCGAGCGGTACTCCAACACCGACCTGCGCCGGGCCGGTACGTCGGCGGCCCTGCCCGGAGCCGTTCCGGGTAACGCGGAGGCCGCCGGTCCGGGCCCGCTCGCGGGCACCCGCGTCCCCGATTTTGTCCTGCTGGCCGAAGCCTACGGCTGCGCCGGCATCCGCTGTGAGCGGCCGGAAGATGTGGACGCGGTGATCAACCAGGCGATGGAGATCAACGATCGCCCGGTCGTGATCGACTTCATCGTGCACCGGGACGCCATGGTTTGGCCGATGGTCCCGGCTGGCACCAGCAACGATGACATCCAGTTCGCCCGCGACATGGCCCCGGACTGGGGCAGCTCCGAGTGACCGCCGGACGTGGCACCCTAGGTACGCAGGAAAGGCGCCGAGGTAATGAGTAGGCATACGCTGTCCGTGCTGGTGGAGAACAAGCCGGGCGTCCTGGTCAGGATCGCCGGGCTGTTCGCGCGGCGCGGATTCAACATCGACTCGCTGGCGGTCGGCCAGACCGAACACCCGGAGATTTCCCGCATGACGATCGTGGTGAACTGCGACGAGCGCCCGCTGGAGCAGGTCACCAAGCAGCTCAACAAGCTGGTCAACGTGCTCAAGATCGTCGAGCTGGAGCAGGGGTTCGCGGTCCAGCGCGAGCTCATCCTGATCAAGGTCCGCACCGACACCGAGAGCAGGTCGAAGGTGCTGGAGACCGTGCAGCTCTTCCGGGCCAAGGTGGTCGACGTGGCGCTGGACGCGGTGACCGTGGAGGCTACCGGCAACCGGGAGAAGCTCGACGCACTGGTCCGGGTGCTCGAGCCCTTCGGCATCAAGGAACTGGTGCAGTCCGGCATGGTGGCGGTCGGGCGCGGCGGCCGGTCGATCACCGACCGGGCACTGCGCCCGGTCGAGCGCAGCGCCTGACCTCACCTCAGCTCGCCCACAACATCGAGAACCCATCGAAAGGCCAACCAGTGGCAGAGATTTTCTACGACGACGACGCCAACCTCGCGACTATCCAGGAGCGGCGCGTCGCCGTGCTGGGGTACGGCAGTCAGGGGCATGCGCACGCCCTGTCGCTCCGCGACTCGGGCGTCGACGTGCGGGTCGGGCTGCCGGAAGGGTCGGGCAGCCGGGCCAAGGCGGAGGATGACGGCTTGCCCGTCGCCACCCCCGCCGAAGCCTGCGAGCAAGCCGACCTGATCATGGTCCTCGTGCCCGACACCCTGCAGCGCGGGCTGTACGCGGAGGCCATCGCGCCGAGCCTGGTCGACGGTGACGCGCTGTTCTTCGCGCACGGCCTGAACATCCGGTACGGGCTCATCGAGCCGCCGGAGGGCGTGGACGTCTGCATGGTGGCACCGAAGGGACCGGGCCACCTGGTCCGCCGCCAGTTCAACGCGGGACGCGGGGTCCCGGTCCTGGTCGCGGTCGAGCGTGATGCGACCGGCCAGGCCTGGCCGCTCACGCTCGCCTACGCCAAGGGCATCGGCGGCACCCGCGCCGGTGCGCTGAGGACCACCTTCAAGGAAGAGACCGAGACCGACCTGTTCGGCGAGCAGACCGTGCTGTGCGGGGGCGTCTCCGAGCTGATCAAGGCCGGGTTCGGCACCCTGGTGGACGCGGGCTACCAGCCGGAGATCGCGTACTTCGAGTGCCTGCACGAGATGAAGCTGATCGTTGACCTCATGTACGAGGGCGGGATCTCCAAGATGTACTGGTCGTGCTCGGACACCGCGGAGTTCGGCGGGTACACCCGCGGTCCGCGCATCGTCAACGAGCAGACCCGGGAAGAGATGCGCCGGATCCTGGCCGAGATCCAGGACGGCCGGTTCGCCCGCGAGCTGGTCGAGGAGTTCGACGCCGGCCAGCCGAACTTCCTCAAGCGGCGCGAGGCCGAGCACAACGAGCAGATCGAGCAGGTCGGTGCCCGGCTCCGGCCCCTGATGAGCTGGATCGGCTCCGAGGAAGACTGACCCGCCGCCGGTGGGCGGCTGGATCGGCCCGGCCGCCCACCGGGGCACCCTACGGACCATTAAGGTGGGACATGGCTTCTCGCACCATCAGGCTCGCCGTCATCGGCGGGGACGGCATCGGACCTGAGGTCACCGCCGAGGCGCTCAAGGTGCTCCGCGCCGCGGCCCGCGACGTGACCTTCGACGAGACCAGTTACGACCTCGGTGCGCGCCGCTGGCATCGGACCGGCGAGACACTGCCCGACGCCGTCCTGGAGGAGATCCGCGGGCACGAGGCCATCCTGCTCGGCGCGGTCGGCGACCCCGGCGTGCCCAGCGGCGTGCTGGAGCGCGGGCTGCTGCTGCGGCTGCGGTTCGAGCTCGACCAGTACGTCAACCTCCGGCCGGTCCGGCTCTATCCCGGTGTCACCACCCCGCTGGCCGCTCGCCGGGCCGAGAACATCGACATGGTCGTGGTCCGCGAGGGCACCGAGGGCCCGTACGCGGGAGCCGGCGGCGTGCTGCGCAAGGGCACTCCCGGCGAGGTCGCCACCCAGGAAAGCCTGAACACCGCCTTCGGCGTGCACCGGGTCGCCCGGTACGCGTTCGGCCGGGCCATGGCCCGGCCCCGCCGCAAGCTCACCCTGGTGCACAAGACCAACGTGCTCACCTACGCCGGTGACCTGTGGCAGCGGACCGTGGACAGCCTGGCCAAGGAGTTCGGCGACGTGTCCGTGGACTACTGTCACGTGGACGCGGCGTCGATGTTCTTCGTCACCCAGCCCGACCGGTTCGACGTTGTGGTCACCGACAACCTCTTCGGGGACATCCTCACCGACCTGGGCGCCGCCGTGGCGGGCGGTATCGGCCTGGCGGCCAGCGGCAACATCAACCCCGAGAAGACGGCACCGAGCATGTTCGAGCCGGTGCACGGCAGTGCGCCGGACATCGCCGGCCAGCAGCAGGCCGACCCCACCGCGGCGATCCTTTCCGCCGCGCTGCTCTGCGACCACCTCGGCCTGACGGCGGAGGCGGCCCGGATCGAGCAGGCGGTGGCCGACGACCTGGTCGAGCGGCAGGGCGCCTGGGCCCGCCGGAGCACGCCGGAGATCGGCGCCGACATCGCCGAGCGAGTAGCCGGCTAGGGCGGTGCGGGCCGGATCCCGGCGTATGGTTTACATGCTCTGCCGCGTTGCCGGTGGTAAGGAGAATTTTCGCGATGACCGCGATTCCGCAGACCGAGATCGACTTTGCTGTCCGCCCGTGTGATCACCCGGTTCCACCGGCCGAGCGGGACCAGTTGCTGGCGGCCCCCGCGTTCGGCGTCAGGTTCACCGACCACATGATCACCTTGCGCTGGACCCAGGACGAGGGCTGGCACGACGGGCGGCTGGAGCCGTACGGCCCCTTCACCCTGGATCCAGCCACGGCCGTGTTCCACTACTCGCAGGAATTCTTTGAGGGCCTGAAGGCCTACCGGCAGGGCAGCGGCTCCATCGTGATGTTCCGCCCGGAAGCCAACGCGGCGCGGTTTAACAGCTCGGCGCGCCGGATGGCCATGCCGGCGCTTGCCGGAGCAGACGTTCCTGCACGCACTGGAGCTGCTGGTCACCCAGGACCGGGACTGGGTGCCGGTGGAGGTGGAGAAGAGCCTCTACCTGCGGCCGTTCGCGATCGCGACCCAGGCCGGGCTGGGGGTGAACCACCCGTCGTCGTCCTACCTGTTCTCGGTGATCGCCTCCCCGGCGGGCGCGTACTTCTCCGGCGGGATCAAGCCGGTCACCGTGTGGCTGTGCGACGACTACACCCGCGCCGCGCCCGGCGGTACCGGTGAGGTCAAGTGCGGCGGCAACTACGCTGCCGCGTTCGTGGCCCAGCGGGAAGCCGTCGCGAACGGCTGCGACCAGGTCGTCTGGCTCGATTCCGGCGAGCATCGCTGGGTGGAGGAGATGGGCGGCATGAACCTGTTCTTCGTCTACGGGTCCGGTTCCAGCGCCCGGGTCATGACCCCGGCCCTGACCGGGACGCTGCTGCCCGGGATCACCCGCGACTCCCTCCTACGGCTCGCGCCGCAGCTCGGTGTCCCGGCTGTCGAGGGCCGGATCTCCACCGACCAGTGGCGTTCCGACAGCGCATCCGGCGAGCTGACCGAGGTGTTCGCCTGCGGGACGGCCGCCGTCATCACACCGGTGGGCAAGGTCAAGGGACCAGGTGGCGAATGGCTGATCGGTGACGGCAGCCCAGGGCCGGTGACCATGCGCCTGCGCGACGAGCTTCTCGGCCTGCAGTACGGCCAGCGCCCAGATCCGTTCGGCTGGATTCACAAGGTGTGCTGAGC
This sequence comes from uncultured Actinomycetes bacterium, assembly GCA_963775825.1. Lineage (GTDB taxonomy): Bacteria > Actinomycetota > Actinomycetes > Streptosporangiales > Streptosporangiaceae > Bog-532. Next base: position 148,962 of record CAVZKY010000043.1, on the reverse strand, counting down.
GGATCAGCGGAACCTTAGACGGGCCGGCGGCTGGGCGGGCCGGCGGATGGGCGGGCCGCGGCTGAGCGGATCAGCGGAACCTTAGACGGGCCGGCGGATGGGCGGGCCGGCGGATGGGCGGGCCCGCGGCTGAACGGGCCGGCGGCCTGATCGTCTGACCTCGGGCCTCGCCCCGAGCGTCTCAGATTCTGAGATCGATGTGCCAGCGGCCGGCGTTATGTGGCAGACTGCCGACATGACGTCCGGCCGCATCATTATCGGCAAGCGCGTCGGCCCCTAGGACAGAAGTTCTAGGCGGGGCACCAGATCCCCGGCCGCCGACGCGCAGACCTCTCGCATGCCGCGAGGGGTCTTTTGCTTTGTGGGCCTAGACAATCCTCAAGAAACGGAACCTCGCGATGCTTGACGACAGCTTCCACGTCTACGACACCACGCTGCGCGATGGCGCCCAGCAGGAGGGACTGAACCTGACGGTCGCGGACAAGCTCGTGATCGCCACGCAGCTGGACGGCCTGGGCGTCGGCTTCATCGAGGGCGGGTGGCCCGGCGCCATCCCCAAGGACACCGAATTCTTCCGCCGCGCTCAGCGCGAGCTGGATCTCAAGCACGCGCAGCTCGCCGCGTTCGGCGCGACCCGCCGGCCCGGCGCCAAGGCGCCTGATGACCCTCAGGTCGCCGCGCTGCGTGAGTCGGGCGCGCCGGTCGTGACCCTTGTCGCCAAGAGTCACGACCGGCACGTCCGGCTGGCCCTCCGCACCACGCTCGAGGAAAACCTCGCGATGGTGCGGGAGACGGTCGAGCACCTCCGGGACAGCGGCCAGCGTGTCTTCCTGGACGCGGAGCACTTCTTCGACGGCTACCGCTCCGACCGGTCCTACGCGCTTGAGGTGGTGCGCGTCGCGGCGGAGGCCGGAGCCGAGGTCGTCGCGCTCTGCGACACGAACGGCGGCATGATGCCGGGTGAGCTGGGGGACGTGGTGACGGCCGTCGCCGCGGTCACCGGGGCGCGCCTCGGCATCCACTGCCACGACGACACCGCCTGCGCGGTGGCCAACACGCTCGTCGCGGTCGACGCGGGCGTGACCCACGTGCAGGGGACCGCGAACGGCTACGGTGAGCGGGCCGGTAACGCCAACTTGTTCAGCGTCGTCGCGGGGCTCCAGCTCAAGAAGGGGCGCCCGGTGCTGCCCGATGGCTGCCTGCCCGAGCTGACCCGGGTGGCCCATTCGATCAGCGAGGTCACCAACGTCACGCCCAACACGCACCAGCCGTACGTGGGGCTCTCCGCGTTCGCGCACAAGGCGGGCCTGCACGCCTCCGCGGTCAAGGTCGACCCGATGCTGTACCAGCACATCGACCCCGAGCTGGTCGGGAACGACATGCGCATGCTGGTCTCCGACATGGCGGGCCGGGCTTCGGTCGAGCTCAAGGGCAAGGAGCTCGGCTACGACCTGTCCGGCGATAAGGGCGCGCTCGGCCGCGTCGTGGACCGGGTGAAGGAGCTGGAGGCCAAGGGGTATACCTTCGAGGCCGCCGACGCCTCGTTCGAGCTGCTGCTGCGCGGCGAGCTGGTCCCGGGCGGGGAACGGTACTTCTCGGTCGAGTCCTGGCGCGTCATCGTCGAGCGCCGCAAGGACGGCGACCTCGTCAGCGAGGCGACCGTCAAGGTGACCGCCAAGGGCGAGCGCGTCGTCGCCACCGGCGAGGGCAACGGCCCGGTCAACGCGCTGGACAAGGCGCTCCGGCTGGGCCTGGAGAAGGTCTACCCGGAGCTGGCCACGCTGGAGCTGGCCGACTACAAGGTCCGCATCCTGGAGGGCTCCCACGGCACCGGCGCGGTGACCCGCGTCCTGGTCGAGTCGGGCGACGGGACCGGGCGCACCTGGAGCACGGTGGGCGTGGACGAGAACATCATCGCCGCGTCCTGGCAGGCCCTCGCGGAGGCCGTCACCTACTGCCTGCTGCGCTCGGGCCACCAGCCCGCCTGCTGAGCCAGCCCCCGCCTGGCCGTCGGCTTCGGCGCGTTCTCGGTCACGATGACCGCGGGTGGGCTGGGAAGCCGCAAACTGGCCCGGATCCGGCCCGGATGGCCACCCCGGGCGCGCGGGCACGGCAAAAGCTCTTACGGTGGTCACATGGACGACAAGGAGATCCACGCCCACATCGATGAGCTCATCCAGACCGAGCACGAACTCCGCGCGCGGCTGGCGGAGGGGAAACTCTCCGGCACCGAGGAGCACGCACGCCTGAAAGAGGTCGAGGAGTCCCTTGACCAGTACTGGGACCTTCTGCGGCAGCGCCGAGCCCGCCGCGAGTTCGGCGAGGACCCAGGCGTGGCCGACGTCCGCCCGGCATCAGAGGTCGAGAATTACCAGCAATAGGGCAAGCTCTCAGTAGGCTCTAGTGCTAGGAGAGCCGCCGGAGCGACGTCTCCGGCACGGGTCGCTCAGGGCCGCGCATGTCGGCTGGAGGGTGAAGGAGAGCCGTGCGTATCGCAAGGTTCGCCATGGGGGGAGAGGTCGCCTATGGCGTGGTCGAGGAGGACCAGGGAGACAGCGCGTCGCCTACCCCGGGAATGGACAGCCCAGGCATGACCGGCGGCCCGGACCGGCCGCTAGTTATCGCGGAGCTGCATGGGCACCCGTTCGGGACGGACCCGGCCGGAGTGCGGTACACCGGCCGGCGGTTCCCGCTGGCCGACGTCCGGCTGCTCGCTCCGGTGCTGCCCAGCAAGGTCGTGGCGGTCGGCCAGAACTACGCGGACCACGCGCGGGAGATGGGCACTGAGGCGCCGGCCGAGCCGGTGCTGTTCCTCAAGCCGTCCACGTCCGTCACTGGCCAGGGCGACCCGATCGCCTATCCCATCAAGCTGACCGAGCGGGTGGACTACGAGGGTGAGCTGGCCGTCATCATCGGGCGGCTCTGTCGTGAGGTGCCGATCGAGCGCGCCCAGGACGTCATTTTCGGTTACACGTGCGCCAACGACGTGACGGCGCGCGATCTGCAGGCCCGGGACGGCCAGTGGACCCGCGCCAAGGGCTTCGACACGTTCTGCCCCCTCGGCCCGTGGATCGAGACGATGGCCGACCCGACCGACCTCGCCCTGACCACGTCGGTGAACGGCGAGGTCAGGCAGCGGGCGCGGACCTCGGAGATGGTGCACGACGTCCCGGACCTGGTCTCCTTCGTCAGCGAGGTGATGACCCTGCTGCCCGGTGACGTCCTGCTGACCGGCACTCCCGCGGGTGTAGGGCCGCTGCAGCATGGTGACGAGGTGTCGGTGACGATCGAGAGCATCGGGACGCTGCGCAACCGGGTGATCATCCGGGACTGAGGGCCGCCCAGCCCCGCGGTTACGGCGCAGCGTCGGCTCCTGGCCGCGGTCGCCGGCCACCGGCTAACCCGCCTGAGCCGCCGGGCCCGGCCCGAAGGCCCGGCGCAGGTCCCTGAGCTGGTTCTCGGTGTGCGTCGGCGGGACCGCGTGCCCGCTGAAGGGGTGCACGGCAATCTCCTTGGCCGCAGTGATCTCGTTGTACGCGGCGAACACCGTCGACGGTGGGCAGACGCCATCCATTAGGCCGGTGCTGAGCAGGCATTCGGCGCTGATCCGCCGGGCCAGCAGGGCGCAGTCGATGTGCCGCAGGGTGTCCAGCGCGACCGGGATCAGGCCGACGTTCTGCGCCAGGAAGTCCGGTACCTCGGTGTATGGCGGTTCCGGCGCCAGCGTGATCGCCCGCTGGATGTCGCACAGGAATGGGACGTCCGCGTGGCAGATCCGGACCCGTGCCGGAGCCGGCTCCAGGGTCGTCAGTGCCGCGGCAGCCAGGGCCAGCGCGCCGCCCTGGCTGCCGCCGCTCACCGCGATCCGGTCCGGGTCTGCGTCATCCAGCTCGGCGGCCGTCTCGACGGCGCGCACCGCGTCTACGAACAGCCGGGTGAAGTAGTAGTCCTCGGCGCGAGTGATGCCCCGGGTCAGTACGGCTGAATTCTCCGGGCCGAGCCCGGCGCCCGCCGGATCGCCGGTCGCACCGGTGCTCCACCTGCCCCCCTGGCCCCGGCTGTCCATGACCAGGACCGCATATCCGGCCGACGGCAGCATGGTGTGCTCGGTGGGCGTTCCCCGGCCGCCGCCGTAGCCGATGAACTTCACCACTACCGGCATCCGCTGGCCTGCAGAACCGGGCGGGCGCAGGTACCAGCCGCGGACCCGGTCGCCGTGCGCACCGGAGAACTCCACGTCGTACACCTCGAGCGGGCCGTAGGTCCCGGGCTCGTACCGGGTGAGCCGGGGCGGCTGGACCGCGGCACGGGCCTCGGCTAGCCGGCGCCCCCACCAGTCGTCCAGGCCGCCCGGTTCGGCGGTCGTGGTCCGGTACTGGCGAAGTTGCTCCGGCGGCAGGTCGAACCACGGCATCCGCGTCTCCCGGCTTCGTGCGAGCGTGCTGGCTGTGCTGGCCTTCAACGCTATCGGCCGGCGCCCCGGGGACCCCAGCGGCCCCAGTGGCACCCGGGCGCGCGGGTGCCCGGGTCACGACCCGGATTGCTTCACGGCCCGCCCGCACGTCGAACGCCGCGAAGTGGGCCCACACCATCGAGCGGTTTGGCGGCCTGCCTGCCTCGGGCGACAGCCTGCGCATCCTCGACTCCTGGGCGCTGGACACCACCCGCCTGCTCCGGGGGCGTCGCGTTGGCTGCGGTGCTGGATGTCCGCTAGACTGCGTGGGCGCGAACGGCTCCTGGCCGTAGCGATGGGGTATGGGGTAATTGGCAGCCCGACGGGTTCTGGCCCCGTTAGTCTAGGTTCGAGTCCTGGTACCCCAGCCGAGGCGGGCTTCCCTGCTCATTGGCCGCTGGCCAATTTCGCCGGGGGCCCGCAGTACTTTCCCGGGGGACGCCCCCCCGGACCCCCCGCCGGGGCGGGCTTCCCTGCTCATTGGCCGCTGGCCAATTTCGCCGGGGGCCCGCAGTACTTTCCCGGGGGGACGACCCCCGGAACCCAGTGGCGGCCCAGGGGGCGACCCCCTGGAACCGCCGCTGCGCTTCGCGCCCCTCGGTAGTACTTCGCCGACAGGGTTTAGCCGGGGGGCGACCCCCCGGAACCCCCCGCATGCGCTCCGCGCCCCGCGGTGGTCATCGGACACTTTGGCGGTGTTCATGGCATGGTTCTTACTGGCACCCCTATTTTCAGCCAGTCAGCGGCGGCCGGCAACTTCAGGCCGGATCTCAGCTCGATCCTGAACAGGAACTCGCGACGGGCCTCGCCCGGTACGACCTTGTGATACCCACAGTCCGTAACCCAGGATCGCTCCGAAGATCAGGTGGCCGATCAGGCTCGACACGAGCGTCGTCGCGTCGAGCGGGAACAATGCCCGCCCAGCCGGAGCGAGGGCGTCGGTTAGGATGAGACCGGTCCATACCGGAAAGACGGCGAAAGCGACCGTGAGCCCGACAACATATCGCCTGGGCCACGACGAGATTCCGATGACGGCAGCCTTAATGAAAACCACTACTCCGATGCCCGCACCGTCGCCGAGGTAGCGCCACAGATAACCAGCGAGGTAGTTCGACCTCGTGCCCGTTGCCCATCCGCCAATTTTGCCGAAGAAGTCTCCCCACAGGTGGAAGACATAGACCTCCGGCAGCCGGAAGCAATCGTAACCGGCGCACGCCACCAGGCCCCAGGCGAAGCCCGCAAGAACTGTCCGGTCGATCGCATCCGGCCTGCACACCGCCAGAACAGCAATGATTCCCAGCAACGGCAACAGGAACCACTCGCTGACGACGCGCAGCGAGACGATCCCGAACACCTCTCCCGACACGGACAGCAAGGGGGTGCTAGCGAGGACCAGGTACAGGCCGAAGCGAACCGGATGCGGTATCCGGGTTCTGATAGCCGCCAGCAGCTGCTCGATAAGCGGCCAGTGCCGGACTCTTTGCTGGGTTTCCATCGCGTCGCCCCAATTCCTGCGCCGATTAACCAGGATCGTGTATGCGGACAGATGACCTGAAATGCGGATCGGCTGTCCCTCACAGGTTGTTAGAGGCCGCGGAGCCGACGCTGATACACCAATCCAAAGGGCGGAAATTCTTACATAGCGCGCGGACGCGCGTCCGCTCAAACTGCGTCAGGGCGCCTCACCGGCGCGCTTCCCTGCTCATTGGCCGCTGGCCAATGTCGCCGGGGCCCGCAGGGCTTTCCCGGGGGGCGACCCCCCGGACCCCCCGCGCGGCCCACTCTCGGCTGGTGGGCGGGGGTCGGCCGGCCCGGTCCGGTCCGGTGCCTGGCCCCCCGCGTGGGCTCCTCCCACGCGGCCCGGTCCCCAGGGCGGTGGCGGGGTCCGCCGGCCCGGCCCGGTCCGGTCCCGTGCCTGGTCCCCCGCGTGGGCTCCTCCCGCGCGGCCCGGTCCCGAGGCGGTGGCCCCGAGTCGCGCACGGTCGCGATCCCGCATGGCCCGGCAGGACTACCGGGGAGCCTTCTCAGTCGTATGCGCTGAGAACGCTCCCGGGAAGCGCGGGAAACGTCACCCACCACAGAGTCCCCGGGGGCTCTTGGGGTTGAAAACATCTGCCGGGGGCTCCGGGGGGCGGAAAGACATCCCCGCCCTCGCAGGGGGGGTTTGCGAGGGCGGGGACGTGTGAGTGGCGCCGGGATGGGTCCGTCGCTGGCGCCGTGGCCATCGGGCCAGGAAAGCCTGGACCGTCCCGCCGCCGGTGCCGGGGTGGTCAGCCCGCGGGCTTGTCCGGGGGAGACCTGGTGGCCGGGATTCTAGCGGAGACGGCTACGCCGCACGGAGGGGAAGGCGGCCGGCCCGGGGCGCTGACGAGGGTGGTGGCCTCACCGCGGGCCGGCCCGTTCTCCCCTCGGTTACCAGCGACGCCGCCGGGAACGGCCGCGCTCGGCACCCGTGACGCGAAGCAGGAGCAGGACGATGACAGCCCCGATGATGGAGCCGATGATGCCTGTGGTGTGGAACGAGTTGACGGACACCGTGTGGTACTCGACCAGGTTCTCCACGAAGCCGCCCACGAAGGAGCCGACGATGCCAAGGACGATGGTGCCCAGGATGCCGATGGGGTCGGGACCGGGGATCAGCAGGCGCGCGATCAGGCCAGCGATGAGACCGATGATGATCAGAACGATAATGAAAGTGACCATGGTCGCTTGATTCCCAAATAATGGGCTGATATACGCCCGAACCCAGGGTCTGAGCCAGTCTCCAGGTTTCTGGAATCTTGCGGTCAGTAAGGGGCTGCCGGGGTCGTGCGGCGATGCCCGGGGCGGTCCTCCGTTTGCTGTGGTTCTGGCTGTACGCTAGCCTTCCAGCGATCGATGTGTTCTGGATGGCCCCGTCGTCTAGTGGCCCAGGACGCCGCCCTCTCAAGGCGGTAACGCCGGTTCGACTCCGGTCGGGGCTACTGCTGGAGGCCGTGCGCCGCAGGCGCGCGGCCTCCGCTGTTTGTTCAACCCTCCATCAGCCGCGCCGTGCCGTGATCCACCGCCCACGGCCGAGACCAGGAAGTGCGGGTGCCCCGGGGATGGAATCCGCTGGCCACATGCCGTACGAGAGCGTGCCGGGCGATGACGAGGATGGTGGCGTCGAGGTCATCGTCACCACCGACACCTCAGCTGCCCCGCACAAGGCTGGTGAGGCCAAGCTGTACGTGATGCGCAACACCGCCGACCCGGATGGCCCGAAGCTGTACTTCACCGAGGCCGAGTGGGACGCGTTCGTGCTCGGGGTCAAGGACGGTGAGTTCGACCTCGACGAGGACGGGAACCTGCCGCCCCTGCCGGGCTCTCCCGAGCAGGGCTGAACCGCCTGGGCTCGCGGTCCCGGACATGGCTTCTCGGCACCGGCCGGAGCGGAAGCGTTAACCACGATCTGAACCAGGTAGGTACTGTCCGGCAGCTACGATTAGCACGCCCGGCGGTCTGGGCTGCCCGCCACCAGGCCCATCGCCGTAAGGTCGCCTTACTGGCATGGGTCGGCGCGGCTCCTGGCACCTGCGTGATGACGAGGGCGGCACTGCGAGCAGCGAAGGTCGGACAGCATGTTTGGACTCCCGGCAGGAACCTCGGCCTGCCTTTTCGACATGGATGGTGTCGTTACGCAGACGGCGGTGGTCCACGCGGCGGCATGGAAGGAGATGTTCGACACCTACCTGCGCCAGTGGGCCCAGCAGACCGGTGAGAAGTTCGTTCCGTTTGACTCCAGCCACGACTACGACGACTACGTGGACGCCAAGCCCCGGCTGGACGGTACGCGGTCCTTCCTCCAGTCGCGGGGCATCAACCTGCCGGAAGGCAGCCCCGACGACAAGCCGGGCAGCCCCACGATCTACGGGCTGAGCAACGAGAAGAACAATCTGGTCCTCGAGAAGATCCAAACGGACGGTGTGAAGGTCTACGACGGCACGATCCGTTACATCAAGGCGGTGCGGGCCACGGGCCTGCGCACCGCCATCGTCTCCTCCAGCGCGAACACGGTCGACGTGCTCAACGCCGCCCGGATCGCGGAGCTGTTCGACGCGCGCGTCGACGGCATCGTGGCCGATGAGCAGCATCTGAAGGGCAAGCCGGCCCCGGACACCTTCCTGGCCGCCGCCCGGGACCTGGGCGTCAGCCCCGCGCACGCCGCCGTGTTCGAGGATGCGCAGTCGGGTGTCGCGGCCGGCCACGCCGGGCATTTCGCCCTCGTCGTCGGGGTCGACCGGGTAGGCCAGGCGGATGAGCTGCGCAAGCATGGCGCCAACATCGTCGTGCAGGACGTGGCGGAGCTCCTCGGTTGAGTCGCAGGCGCAGAGCATGACGGTTCCGGCTGAGCGCGAAGGGCAGATAAATGATCAAGCAGGCCGCTTACGGGGTCGAGCCGTGGAGCCTCCGGGAGTCCGGGCTCAATATGGACCTGCTCGCACAGAGCGAGTCTGTCTTCGCGCTGTCCAACGGGCACATCGGGCTGCGCGGCAACCTCGATGAGGGGGAGCCGCACGGGCTGCCGGGCACTTACCTCAACTCCTTCTACGAGCAGCGCCCGCTGCCGTACGCCGAGGCGGGTTACGGCTACCCCGAGTCGGGCCAGACGGTCATCAACGTCACCAACGGCAAGATCATCCGGCTGCTCGTCGACGACGAGCCGTTCGACATCCGCTACGGCAGCCTCAACTCCCACGAGCGCGTCCTCGACCTGAGGGCCGGGACGCTGACCCGGCAGGTGGACTGGACCTCCCCGGCCGGGTCCCGGGTGCGGGTCACGTCGGTGCGGATCGTCTCGCTCACCCAGCGGGCGATCGCCGCGATCAAGTACACCGTCGAGCCGGTCGAAGGCACGCTCCGGCTTGTCGCCCAGTCCGAGATCGTGGCCAACGAGCAGATGCCGGACGCCGGCCGGGACCCCAGGGCCGCCGCCGCACTGGAGGCCCCCCTGGTCAGCGAGCAGTATGGGGCCGACAACGACGGGCAGTGCCGCGCCATTCTGGTGCACAGCACCCGGGTCAGCGGCCTGCGCATGGGGGCCGGGATGCTGCACGACGTGCACGGCCCGGCGCGGATGTCGGTGCACAGCGAGGCCTACCCGGACGTTGGCCGGGCTACGGTGGCCGCGGAGGTCCCGCTGGGCCAGAAGCTGGAGATCATCAAGTACATCGGCTACGGCTGGTCCTCCACCCGCTCCCGGCCCGCGGTCGCCGATCAGGTCGCGGCGGCGCTGGCGCTGGCCCGGCTCACCGGCTGGGACCAGATCCTGTCCGAGCAGCATGCCTACCTCGATGATTTCTGGGCCGGGGCCGACGTGGAGGTGACCGGCGACCCGGAGATCCAGCAGGCGGTGCGGTTCGCGCTGTTCCAGGTGCTGCAGTCCGCGGCCCGCGCCGAGGTGCGGCCGGTCGCGGCCAAGGGGCTGACCGGCCCCGGCTACGACGGGCACACGTTCTGGGATACCGAAACGTTCGTGCTGCCCGTGCTGACCTACACCCAGCCCACCGCCGCCGCGGACGTGCTGCGCTGGCGTCACTCGGTGCTGCCGCTGGCCCGGGAGCGCGCCTCCGACCTGGGGCTCAAGGGGGCCGCGTTCCCGTGGCGGACGATCGACGGCCAGGAATGCTCCGGGTACTGGCCGGCGGCACCGCTGCGTTCCACATCAACGCGGACATCGCGGACGCGGTCATCAGCTACAGTCACGCCACCGGGGACGAGAAGTTCGAGCGTGAGGTCGGCGCCGAGGTACTGGTGGAGACCGCCCGGCTGTGGCGCAGCCTGGGCCACCACGACGCCGAGGGCCGGTTCCGCATCGACGGCGTGACCGGGCCGGACGAGTACAGCGCGGTCAAGGACAACAACGTCTTCACCAACCTGATGGCCCAGCGGAACATGTGGGCCGCCGCCGACGTGGCCGAGAAGCACATGGACGTCGCGCGGAACCTGGACGTCAGCACGGAAGAGGCGGCCGAGTGGCGGGACGCCGCCAACGCCATGATGATCCCCTACGACGAGCGGCTGGGCGTTCATCCGCAGCACGAGGGCTTCACTCAGCACTCGATCTGGGACTTCGGCCACACGCCGGAAGAGAACTACCCGCTCCTGCTGCACTACCCCTACTTCGACCTGTACCGGAAGCAGGTCGTCAAGCAGGCTGACCTGGTGCTGGCCATCCAGATGCGCGGCGATGCGTTCACCGCCGAGCAGAAGGCCCGCGACTTCGCCTACTACGAGCCGCTGACCGTGCGCGACTCGTCCCTGTCGGCCTGTACCCAGGCCGTGGTGGCCGCGGAAGTGGGGCAGCTGGAGCTGGCTCACGAGTACCTGGCCGAAGCGGCGCTGATGGACCTGCGGGATGTCGAACGCAACACCCGCGACGGCATGCACATGGCTTCGCTGGCCGGAGCCTGGATCGCGCTGGTGGCCGGGTTCGGCGGCATGCGGCACATCCAGGACACCCTGTCCTTCAGCCCCCGGCTGCCGAACGGCTTCTCCCGGATGAAGTTCCACATGCGCTTCCGCGGGCGGCTGCTGCGGTGCACGGTGACCCGGCACGAAGCCACGTATGAGCTGGTGGCGGGCGAGCCGATGGTGTTCTATCACCACGGCGACCAGCAGCGGCTGGAGGAAAAGCCGATCCGGCTCAAGATCCCCGCGATCCACATCGGCCCGCGCCCCCGTCAGCCCAAGGGCCGCGAGCCCATCACCCGTAGGTAACGGCGAGGCGACCGTTACCGGCCTAACGAACCCGGGGCGGACGCCGTCCGGGGGGCGACCCCCCTGGACCCCCCGCGGCCCGCGGTGGTGCGGACCGTAGTACAGTCCCCCCGGGCCAGCACGAGGTCCGGGGCGCCCCCGGACCCCCCGCATCCTGCTAAGCAACCAGCGTCTTGACCGCGGAGTTCAGTTCGCTCACCGCCTTTTTGGCGTCGGCGAAGTACATGCTGGTCTTGGGGTCGTAGTACAGCTCGTTGTCCAGGCCGGCGTAGCCGTGCCCCATCGAGCGCTTGACCACGATGATGGACCTAGCCTGGTCCACGTCCAGGATCGGCATGCCGGAGATCTCGTTGCCCGCGCGGCGGGCCGCCGGGTTGGTCACGTCGTTCGCCCCGATGACCAGGGCCACGTCGGTCCGGGCGAACTCCGGGTTGATCTCGTCCATCTCCACCAGCTGCGGATAGGGCACGTTCGCCTCGGCCAGCAGCACGTTCATGTGGCCGGGCATCCGGCCCGCCACCGGGTGGATCGCGTAGCTGACCTCGACGCCATGCTCCTCCAGGGTCTTGGCCAGCTCGGCCACGCCGTGCTGGGCCTGCGCCGCAGCCAGGCCGTAGCCGGGCACGATGATCACCTTGGACGCGTAGGCCAGCTGGATGGCCGCGTCGTCCGCGGCGACCGCGCGGACCTGGGCGTCGATCGGCCCGCCGACGGCCACGGCGCTGTCGCCGGTACCGAACCCGCCGATGATGATGTTGGCCAGCGACCGGTTCATCGCGTCGGCCATCAGCTTGGTCAGGATGCTACCGGAGGCACCCACCAGAGCGCCGGCCACGATCAGCGCCCAGTTCTGGATGACGAAGCCGGCCATCGCCACCGCGGTGCCGGTGAACGCGTTCAGCAGCGAGATGACCACCGGCATGTCCGCGCCGCCGATCGGCAGGACCATCATTATCCCGAAGCCCAGCGAGGCGAGCACCACGATCAGCAGCGCCGGGAGGCTGGGGGTGGTGAACAGGTACGCGCCGGAGCCGAGGGCCACGACGGCGAGCACGATGTTGAGCACGCGGCCGCCCCTGAAGGTGATCGGCTGGCCGGGGATGAAGCCCTGCAGCTTTCCGGCCGCGATGATCGACCCGGCGAACGTCACCGAGCCGATGAGCACGTCCAGCACGCTGAACACCGAGGTGGTGCCAAGTACGTGGCCCGCTGGACTCGGCGTCGTAATAGCCGAAGATCGCGACCAGCGCGGCAGCGCCGCCGCCGACCGCGTTGAACGCCGACACCAGCTGCGGCATCGCCGTCATCTGCACCCTCTGCGCCGCGAACAGGCCCGCGCCGGAGCCGATCAGCGCGCCCGCGAGCAGCACGATCCAGCCGGTCGTGGTGACCGTGCCCGCATGGATCAGCAGGACGAAGGTGGCGATGACCGCGATGATCATGCCGATCACTGGGCCACCTGGTTGCCGCGGCGAGCGGTCGCCGGGCTGTTCATCAGGTGCAGGCCGATCACGAACAGCACCGCTGCCAGCACGTAGACGAGCTGAACGTATCCGGCGAATCCGACGTGTCCCGAGAACCCGGTCATGACTGGCCCCTGCCTGTGCCTACCTTGTCCGCCAGGCCCCTGAGGCCCTTGTGACCGTTGAGTGATTCCAGTTCCGGCCGTCGCTGCTCCCGACTGCACAGTTGCCGGCTGCGGTGCCTTCTTGCGGAACATCTTCAGCATCCGCCCGGTCACCACGTACCCGCCCACGACGTTCGCGCCGGCGAAGACGGCGGCCACGAACCCGATGATGTACCCGACCGTTGTATGCGCCGTCATCCCTATCAGCAGGGCGCCGACCAGCACGATGCCGTGGATCGCGTTGGTCGCCGACATCAGCGGCGTGTGCAGCGTGGCCGGGACCTTCCCGATGACCTCGATGCCGATGAGCAATGCGAGGATGAAGATGGTCAGGTCAGTCAGTAGTGCCGCTGACATCTGCGACGCCTCCCTTGGTGAGCGTTTCTGCGGGCAGCAGGCGGGCGACCGCCTCGTTGACGACCTTGCCGCCGTGCGTGATCACCACGCCGGCCTGGATCTCGTCGTTAGTGTCGATGGTGAGCACTCCGTCGGAGGTCATGTGCAGCAGCAGCGCGGAGATGTTCCGCGAATAAGCATTCGATGACGCCGTGGGGACGGTGGCGGGCAGGTTGTCCGCCCCGATGATCCTGACCCCGTTGCCGGTGACGACGGTCTCGCCGGGCTGGGAGCCGGTCACGTTGCCGCCGAGCGCGCTGGCGCCCATGTCCACGATGACCGAGCCGGGCGACATCGCCTTGAGTGCGTCGTCGGTGACCAGCAGCGGCGGCCTGCGCCCGGGCACCTGGGCAGTGGTGATCACCACGTCGTGCCGGGCGATGTGGCCGGTCAGCTCCTCCTGCTGGGCCTGCCGTTCCTCCGCGGTCAGCTCGCGAGCGTAACCACCCTCGCCCGCCGCGCTATCCACCGAGGTCAGCTTGATGAACGTGGCCCCGAGCGACTCGACTTCGCCCTGGGACGCGGGCCGGACGTCGTAACCGCTCACGACCGCGCCGAGCCGCCGCGCCGTGCCGATCGCCTGCAGGCCGGCCACGCCCGCCCCGAGGACGAGCAGCTTGGCCGGGCGCGCGGTCCCGGCTGCGGTCATGAGCATGGGGAAGAACCGGCCGTACGCGCTGGCGGCGATCAGTGCCGCCTTGTAGCCCGCGACATTGGCCTGGGAGCTGAGCGCGTCCATCGGCTGTGCCCGGGACAGGGTACGGGGCAGCCCGTCCAGGCTGACCGCGGTGATGCCCTGCTCCGCCAGCTCATGCGCCAGTTCCGGGTTGGTCAACGTGGACAGCATCCCGAACATAGCCTGCCCGGCTCGTAGCTGGCTCACGGTTTCCGGGCCAGGCCGGGTAACGGTGAGGATGACGTCGGCCTTGGCGTACAGCTCGGTGGCGCTGATGATGGCCGCGCCCGCCTGCGCGTAGGCGCTGTCGGGGAACCAGGCCGCCACACCGGCCCCGTTTTCCACGAGCACCTCGGCTCCGGCCGCCATCAGCTTCGGCACCGTCTCCGGCACCAAGGCGACCCGGCGCTCACCCGGGGCATTCTCCTTGACGACAGCTACCTTCATGCGGGGACCTCGCTCCGTAGGGCCGGACCAGCTCCTGAGCCGTGACCGTATGCCGATGTCCGGAGACCGGCGGGACGTCCCGGTTGCACTGCCGTTCCCGGGCTTTCCTTCGGGCCCGCCGGCCCATTAGATGCGACCATATGACAGGCGGTCAGCGGCGAAAAGATGCCGTGTGTCCTGCGACACAGGGACCAATGCCAGGTGTCAGCCCTCGGCGATGATGCCGTGTGTCCTACGACATGGGGACCAATGCCAGGTGTCAGCCCTCGGCGATCAGTTCACTGATCTTGTCACCCGCGCCGATCACGGCGGCCGCGTGCAGCCGGCCGGGAGAGCGGGTCAGCCGCTCGATCGGCCCGGACACCGATACGGCGGCGACGACCCGGCCGCCAGCCCCGCGGATCGGGGCGGATACCGAGGCGACGCCCGGCTCGCGCTCGGCCACGCTGGCCGCCCAGCCGCGCCGCCGGACCTGGGCCAGCGTCGACGCGCCGAACTTGGCGCCGCGCAGGCCCCGGTGCATACGCTCCGGGTCCTCCCAGGCGAGCAGCACCTGGGCGGCCGACCCGGCGGTCATCGGCAGGGCCGCGCCGACGGGCACGGTGTCGCGCAGGCCGCTGGCCCGTTCGGCGGCGGCGACGCAGATCCGCGCGTCCGCCTGCCTGCGGTACAGCTGGGCGCTCTCGCCGGTCACGTCGCGCAGGTAGCCGAGGATCGGCTGGGACACCGACAGCAGCCGGTCCTCGCCCGGCGGCCGCGGCCAGCTCGGCGATCCGGGGCCCCAGGACGAAGCGGCCCTGGACGTCGCGGGCCACGAACCGGTGATGCTCCAGCGCGACGGCGATCCGGTGCGCGGTAGGCCGCGCCAGGCCCGTCGCGCTGACGAGCTGGGCGAGCGAAGTGGGGCCGGTCTCCATGGCGCTCAGCACGGAAACGGCCTTGTCCAGTACGCCGACTCCGCTAGAGTTGTTCATGTCTTGATATTGCCGTCTCGCTATTCGAGATGCAACCGGAATGCCCGAGGGGTGCCGGCTGGTTTCTGATCAGGAACTGAATTCCCGATGAGGAACGGGCCTCCAGCGACCTGAGGGCCGGAGAAGGAGAGGGCGCGATGGGCCGGACGCTGGCCGAGAAAATCTGGGATGCCCACCTGGTGCGCAGCGCCGAGGGCGAGCCCGACCTGCTCTACATCGACCTGCACCTGGTGCACGAGGTGACGAGCCCGCAGGCGTTCGACGGGCTCAGGATGGCTGACCGTACGGTGCGCCGCCCTGAGCTGACGATCGCGACCGAGGACCACAATGTCCCGACCACCGGGATCACCGGGCCCGGGGTGCCGCTGGACGGGCCGTTCAGCCCGGTCACCGACCCGGTATCACGCACCCAGGTCGAGGCGCTGCGCAAGAACTGCGCCGAGTTCGGCATCCGGCTGCACCCGATGGGGGACGCCGGCCAGGGCATCGTGCACGTGATCGGCCCGCAGCTGGGACTCACCCAGCCCGGTATGACGATCGTCTGCGGTGACTCGCACACCAGCACGCACGGCGCGATGGGCGCGCTGGCCTTCGGCATCGGCACCAGCGAGGTGGAGCACGTGCTGGCCACCCAGACGCTGCCGCAGATCCGGCCCAAGACCATGGCCGTCACCGTCGACGGGCAGCTGCCCTTCGGGGTGACCGCGAAGGACCTCATCCTTGCGATCATCGCCAAGATCGGCACCGGCGGCGGCCAGGGCTACATCGTCGAGTACCGCGGCGAGGCCGTGCGCAGCCTGTCCATGGAGGGCCGGCTCACCGTCTGCAACATGTCGATCGAGGCGGGCGCGCGGGCCGGACTGGTGGCGCCGGACGAGACCACCTTCGCCTACCTGCAGGACAAGCCGCACGCGCCGCAGGGCGCCGAGTGGGAGGCGGCGCTGGAGTACTGGCGCTCGCTGCCCACCGACCCGGACGCGACCTTCGACCACGAGGTCACGCTGGACGCCACCCAGCTCACGCCGTACGTGACCTGGGGGACCAACCCGGCGCAGGCCGCCCCGCTGGCGTCGTCGGTGCCGGACCCGGCGGCCATGGCCGACCCGGGCGAGCGCGCCGCCGCCGAGCGGTCGCTGCGGTACATGGATCTGGCCCCGGGCACCGCGCTCACCGACATCGCGGTGGACACGGTCTTCGTCGGCTCGTGCACCAACGGCCGGATCGAGGACCTGCGGGCGGCGGCCGAGGTGCTGCGCGGCCGCCAGATCAGTGAGCAGGTCCGGATGCTCGTCGTACCTGGCTCGATGGCTGTCCGCGCCCAGGCTGAGCAGGAGGGCCTGCATGAGGTGTTCACCGCCGCCGGAGCGGAGTGGCGCGCGGCCGGCTGCTCGATGTGCCTGGCCATGAACCCGGACAAGCTGTCGCCGGGCGAGCGCAGCGCGTCCACGTCCAACCGGAACTTCGAGGGACGGCAGGGCAAGGGCGGCCGCACCCATCTGGTCTCCCCCCAGGTGGCCGCCGCGACCGCCGTCACCGGCCGCCTGGCCGCCCCCGCCCAGCTCTGACGGCCCCGCACACGGGCAGCAAGGAGAACAGATCATGGAGCCCTTCATCTCGCATACTGGGCGTGTGCTGCCGCTGCGGCGGAGCAACGTCGACACCGACCAGATCATCCCGGCCGAGTACCTCAAGCGGGTCAGCCGCGTCGGGTTCGGCGACGGGCTGTTCGCCGCGTGGCGCGAGGATCCTTCGTTCGTGCTCAATCAGC
The DNA here is from genome assembly GCA_963775825.1 of uncultured Actinomycetes bacterium. Lineage (GTDB taxonomy): Bacteria > Actinomycetota > Actinomycetes > Streptosporangiales > Streptosporangiaceae > Bog-532. Next base: position 131,883 of record CAVZKY010000043.1, on the reverse strand, counting down.
CCGCCTACGATGGCGCCACCGTCCTCGTGGCCGGGACTGACTTCGGCATCGGGTCCTCGCGAGAGCACGCCGTGTGGGCGCTCGTCGACTACGGTTTCCGCATCGTCATCGCGCCCCGCTTCGGTGACATCTTCCGCAGCAACGCGACCAAGGCCGGGCTGCTGCCGGTCCGGCTACCCGAAGAGACGGTCGCCGCGCTGCAGGACGCGGCTGAGGCGGACCCCGCTGCTGAGGTGATTGTGGATCTTGAGGCTCGTGAGGTTCGTCACGCTACGGCGCCCATCAGAGCCCCGTTCGAGATCGATGACTACACCCGGTGGCGGCTCATGGAAGGCCTGGATGACATCGGGCTGACCCTGCGGTACGCGGACGACGTTACCCGCTTCGAGCAGCATCGTCCGGCCTGGCTGCCGGTCACGGCCTAAGTCCACTGCCAGCAAAGACCGAGAAGGCAGTTACGCTACGTAATAGAGGAAACTACGCGGATCCGGCCACTACGTCCGGCTTCGGAAACTGACCGAAATTATCGGCAGTTGTGCGCCCGTTACGGCCGGTTAGGGCCTCAGTAGAGCGATCTATCCGCCGGCGGATCGCGATTGTGGCCGGTCGACGCCCCGACACGCCAGGCAATCTTGGCGATGGTTATTGTGAATCGGCGCTGGATCGCCTACTTTCGGGCAGGTCAGAGGTCGCGCGCTCTCGGGTGCATCGTGCGCGCGACCTCCCGTGGGGGAACCGCAGGAGTGAGATTATGAACAAGCGTGATCTGATTGACGCGATCTCGGGTCGGCTGGGGGACAAGAAGTCCGCTACCGAGGCCGTGAACGCCGTCCTGGACACGATCCAGGAGGCGGTGGCAAAGGGCGACAAGGTTGCGATCACCGGTTTCGGTGTCTTCGAGAAGAGCGAGCGTCCGGCGCGTACCGCGCGGAACCCCGCCACCGGGGCGACCATCCAGGTGCCCGAGTCCTCGGTGCCGAAGTTCCGCCCTGGCGCGGACTTCAAGGCGCTCGTCAACGGCGAGAAGAAGTAACCTCGCCCACCCGGTCTCAGTGCGGCACGGGCGGCAGCAGTCCGCCCGTGCCCACGCGAGCTGGCCGGGCTGACACCGCTAACGCAATCCTGGGCGCTTGTGCAGGGCCGTCTCAATGATCCGGTCCATCAGCTGCGGTAGCGGCAGCCCGGTAGCGGCCCACATCTTGGGGAAGCCGGAAGCGGGTGTCATCCCGGGCATCGTGTTGATCTCGTTGACCAGGACCCGGCCATCGGGGGTGTAGAAGAAGTCCACCCGGGCCAGGCCCTCAGTGGAGATCGCGTCGAAGGCCAGCGCGGCCAGCCGTCTGATCTCGGCGATCGCCGGTTCGGGGATGGGCGCCGGGACGATCATGTGGGTCTCGCCGACGAGGTACTTGGCCTCGAAGTCGTAGAAGTCCGCGCCCCCGCCCACCATGACCTGGCCCGGCACGCTGGCCTCGGGCGGCCCGCCGCCGGTGCCCTCCAGCACGGCGCACTCGATCTCCAGGCCGTCGATCGCGGCCTCGACCAGGACCTTGGCGTCGTGTTCCCGGGCCGCCTCGATGGCCTGCTCGAGTTCGGCGGCGTCGTGTGCCTTGGACGTGCCCACACTCGAACCGCCCCGGGCCGGCTTGACGAACACCGGCCAGCCGAGTTCGCTGATGTCATCCAGGACCCGCTTTCGTTCCAGGTCGGCCGCTGCGGCCACCGGGCCCGCCTGGCCGCCCACGGCGGCCCCGGCCCAGTCGCGGTCCCGCACCACCACGTACGGCCCGATGGGCAGGCCGTGCGCGGCGAAGATCAGCTTCATGTACTCCTTGTCCATGCCGGCCGCACTGGCGAAGACGCCGGCCCCGCAGTAGCGCGCGCCGGTCATCTCCAGTAGCCCCTGGATCGTGCCGTCCTCCCCGTAGGCGCCGTGCAGCAGGGGAAGCACGACATCCACGGTCCCCAGATCGCGGGGGACGTCCCCGGGGCTCAGCACGGTCAGGCTGCCCGGGCCGCTGCCCGGCCGCGCCGCGATCTCCGCGCCGGGCGTGGCGAGCGCGTCCACCGACGGCAGCTCGCCACCGGCGCCGATCGCGAGCCGTTCCGGGTCACCGGAGACCTGCAGCCAGCGGCCGTCCCGCGCGATGCCGATCGGCACCACGTCGTACCGGGCCGGATCGAGGGCGGGCAGCACGTGCGCGGCGCTCGCACAGGAGATCGCGTGCTCCGAGCTCCGGCCGCCGAAGACCACCGCGATCCGGATGCGGCGCTGCCCGCCGGCGCGCTGCCTGTCCGCGCCGGGCCCGTTCGCGCCTTGTCCGCCCGCGCCTTGTCCGCCCGCGCCTTGTCCTCCCGCGTCCTGTCCGCCCGCGCGGGGCCGGTCCACGCTGTGCTCGTCCACGCTTTTCCTCCGCTCGCATCCTGCGCGCTGATCACCGACCCGCGAGCGGCCGGCCTGCCGGCCTAACCGTCAGGGCCGGCCCAGGGAGTCCAACGCCACGTAGGCGTCGGAGATGAGGTCCTCGGCGTCCTCGAGTCCAATGGAGAACCGTACCGCGCCCGGGTCGATGCCCGCACTATGCAGCGCACGGGAATCCAGCTGGCGGTGCGTCGTCGACGCCGCGTGGCTGACCTTGGTGTGGGTGCCGCCCAGCGAGGTGGCGATCTGCGCGATCTGCAGCCGGTCGGCGAACGCCATGCCCGCCGCCCGGCCGCCGTGCGGCGTGACCGTGACGATCGCGCCGAAGCGCACGCCCTCGGGTCCCGCGTCGAACAGCCGCCGCGCCACCGCGTGCCCGGGATGCTGCGGCAGGCCCGGGTAGTCAACCGAGCGGACGCAGGGATGCCGGGAGACGGTGGCGGCGAACATCATAGCCGTCGAGCACTGCCGCCGGACCCGGACCGGCAGCGTCTCCAGGCCCCGGCGGAGCAGGAACGCGTCGTCCGGGGCGAGCGAGCCGCCGGTGTCCACCCGGACCTGCCGCACCTGGCTGATCAGGTCTGCCCGGCCGGTCACCACGCCGCCCGTGACGTCGGAGTGGCCGCCCAGATACTTGGTCGCCGAGTGCAGTACCAGGTCGGCACCGTACTCCAGCGGCCGGCACACCACCGGAGGCGCGAGGGTGGAATCCACCACGAGCAGCGCCCCGGTCTCGTGCGCGATGTCGGCCAGGGCCGGGAGGTTGGCGACCGCGGTGGTCGGGTTGGCGATCGTCTCCGCGTACAGGATGCGGGTGGTGGACCGCATCGCCGCGCGGATCGCGTCCAGGTCGGTCACGTCGACGAAGTCAGTTTCCACCCCGAACCGGCCGGCCACGTTGCGCAGGAAGCTGTAGGTCCCGCCGTAGGTGGCCGCCGCCGAGACGACGTGCGCGCCGGTCCGGGCGAAGGTCAGGAACACCCCGCTGATCGCCGCCATACCGGATGCGAAGGCCTGCGCCGCGGGCCAGCTGGCCAGGTTCGGGCCCTCCAGCGCGGCCACGGCGCGGGCGAACGCGTCCACGGTCGGGTTGTCGATCCGGCTGTAGGTGTAGCCGGGCCGCTTGTCGTTCAGCACCGAGGCGTACTCGTCGCTCGTCCGGAAGGCGAAAGCCGCCGTCCGGTACACGGGTGTGCCGAGCGGCTCCTGCTCGGGCACGGGCGCCGGGGGCAGGTGCACCGCGCGGGTGTTCTCGCCCAGCTGCCTGCGCACTACGTCCACAACGTCACCTCTCGGGGCCGGGCGGGGCCGGCTTCATCGGGACGGCCTGGCCCGGCCGGGGCGCGCGGTCACCGCCTATGACCCGTACCATTCCGGTTTCGCCGAGCGTGACGCGAGCATGATCGCGGCCTCGGCGACCGGCAGGCCCTCGTGCATGACCGCCGCCATCACCTCGGTGATGGGCATCTCGACGCCATGCTTGCGGGCCAGGGCGAGCACGGCCTCCGACGATTTCACTCCCTCGGCGACCTGGCCGCCCATCGAGGAGGCCGCGGCGACGGACTGGCCGCGGCCTACCTTCTCGCCGAAGGTCCGGTTCCGTGACAGCGGTGAACCGCAGGTCGCGACCAGATCGCCCAGGCCGGCCAGGCCCGCGAAGGTCTGCGGGGACGCGCCGAGCACGGTGCCCAGCCGGGCCATCTCGGCCAGCCCGCGGGTGATCAGCATGGCCCGCGTGTTGTCGCCAAGCTGCATCGCCACCGCCATCCCCACGGCCAGGGCGATCACGTTCTTGACCGCCCCGCCGAGCTCGCAGCCGGTCACGTCGGTGTTCGTGTACGGCCGGAAGTAGCCGGTGTGGCAGGCCCGCTGCAAGCGGACCGCGGCGGCCTCGTCCGGACAGGCCACGACGGTCGCCGCGTACTGCCGCTGGGCGATCTCGCGGGACAGGTTCGGGCCGGAGACGACACTGATCCGGCCGGCCGGGACGTCGAGCACCTCGGCGATGACCTCGCTCATCCGCTTGCACGTGTCGAGCTCGATCCCCTTGATCAGGCTGACGAACTGCGCGTCCGCCGGGATCAGTGCCGCCCAGTGCCGCAGGTTCTCCCGCAGCGACTGTGCGGGTACCGCGAATATCACGAGGTCGGCGCCCCGGAGGGCGACGGCTGGGTCGGCGGCCGCGCGCAGCTCCGGGGTCAGCGCGATGCCGGGCAGGTAGCCGGGGTTCTCGTGCCGTTCGTTAATGGCCTGGGCAAGTTCCGGCCTGCGGCAGCAGACCACCGATGGCGTGCCGGCATCGCAGAGCACCTGGCCGAACGTGGTTCCCCACGAGCCGGCCCCCATGATCGCGGCCTTCACGTCGGGCGGGCCTCCGCTGCCTGGCCCGTCCGCTGTCGGCCCGTTCGCTATTGGCCCGTCGGCTGTCGGCCCGTTCGCTATTGGCCCGTCGGCTGTCGGCCCGTCCGTTGTCGGGCCTTCGGCCAGGCCGTCCGTTGTCGGGCCTTCGGCCAGGCCGTCCGCCACTGGACCGTCGGCTGCTGCACTATCGTCCAGCCCGTCGGCCCCGCTTTCCGCCGGTTCACCGGCCGGGCTGTCCGCCGCCTCGCCCCCGCCGTCCGCCGCCGGTGCGGCTGGTGCCGTCCGGCCGATCCGGGCCGCCGCCCGGCCGCGTTGGGCGGGGTCGTAGGGGACGGCGGGTGGTGTTTCGCCGCGCAGCCCCGCCAGCAGCGCCGTCACCTCGGCCATGACGACCGCGGTGGCGTCGCGCAGGGTCGCCGAGTTCAGCGGCTGGTCGCGGAATGCCGACAGGTCCACCGGCGGGCCGGCCACCATTCGCACCGTCTTGCGCGGCCACAGGTGAGGCCGGCTGCTGCCGTAGGGCAGCACGTCCTGGGCGCCCCAGTGCGCGATCGGGATCACCGGCGCGCCGGTGGTCAGCGCGAGCCGGGCCACACCGGTCCGGGATTTCATGGGCCACTGCTCCGGGTCGCGCGACGCCGTGCCTTCCGGGTAGACGATGAGGCATTCCCCGGACCGCAGCGCACGTTCCGCGTCCCGCAGCACGAGCGCGGCGTCACCGCGATTACGGTAGACCGGAAGCTGCCCGAGCTTACGCAGGATGGGGCCGACGCCCTTGACGTTGAAGACGGAGGATTTGATGAGAAAGGTGGGGTAACGGCCAGCCTCGTAGCTGAACAGCGCCACCGTGCCCCAGTCGGCGTACGAGAGATGGTTGGGGGCCAGGATCAGGCCCCCCTCCCGGGGAAGGTTTTCGCGGCCCTGCATCTTCTGCTTGACCAGGATGTGCAGCAGCGGTTGCAGCACCAAAGTGGAAAAACGCCGCCAGCCGGGTGAATAGCCTCGCTCCGACGCACTCATGGGGCGATGCTTCCGATCTTCATCAGGTCAGTCTCCAGGTTGAGGGGGCTCAATGTCGAGGCAGGATCACTTCTATGTCCGATGATGCCCCGTTCCCGTGGGCAGTGGTGATCCCCGTCAAGCTACTTGCCCGCGCCAAGTCCCGGATCGCCCCCCTGGCCGGGCCGCGCCGTGCCGAGTTGGCCCTGGCCATGGCCTCGGACACGCTCGAAGCCGTGGTCGCGTCGCGGGTGGCGGACCAGGTGCTCGTGGTCACCGACGATCCGGTCGCTGCGGCCGAGCTGGCCCCGGCGGGTGCCATGGTGGTCCCGGACGAGCCGCGGGCCGGGCTCAACGCGGCACTCAGCTATGGGGCGGCCTGCGCCCTGGACATCTGGCCGGGATCGGCGCTGGCGGCGCTGTCCGCTGATCTGCCGGCGCTCCGCGCCAGTGAGCTGGATGTGGCGCTGCGTACCGCGGCGGTCTGGCCCGAGGCCTTCGTGCCCGACCTGCAGGGCTCGGGCACGACCCTGTACACGGCGGCGCCGGGCGCGGGCTTTAAGCCGGAGTTCGGACTGGAGTCCAGACGGCGGCACGCCGAGGGCGGCGCGGCCGAGCTGCTGCTACCGGGCATCACCGGACTGCGCCGGGACGTGGACACACCGGAAGACCTGCGGGACGCGGCACGGCTCGGGCTGGGCCCACGGACGGCCGCACTCGCGGCCGACCTGCTGCGGGCCGCCGGCTAAGCCCCGGCCGAACGGCCGAACGGCGCGGGGAAGACGTTCGCCCCCGCAGGCTGCGGCGCGGGGGAAGACGTTCGCCCCCGCAGGCTGGATAGGCCGGGGGTTAGATGTAGACGACGGGACACGTCAAGGTGCGGGTGATGCCCACGACCGACTGAATCCCGGTGGCCACGAGCCGGCCTAGCCCATCGACGTTGTCGGCTTCGGCCCTGACGATGACGTCGTAGGGGCCGGTCACGTCCTCGGCTGTGGTCACGCCGGGAATCTTGCCGATCTCCTTGGCGACGTCGGCGGCCTTGCCGACCTCCGTCTGGACCAGGATGTAGGCCTGAACCATGACGTCCTCCATGGGCACAGTAATCGACGATGAAAATTTGCCCGGAGAGGCCACGGTACCTTAGGGCCAAGACCCCTCAAGGTCGAGATCGCCTGAACTGACGGATCGCCCTGATTTTCGGGCGCGGCGCCGGGAGGCCGTCATCGAGGCAGGTGACCGCAGCATCGCCGAGCTGGGTGAGTTTGGCCTCATCGCGCAGATGGCAGCCAGGATGCGGCCGGCTCCTGGCACGATCGTCGGGATCGGGGACGACGCCGCCGTGCTCGCCGCCCCGGACGGCCGGGTCGTCGCGACCACGGACTTCCTGCTGGAGGGGCGCCACTTCCGCCGGGACTGGGCCGGGCCAACGGACATCGGGCACCGCGCTGCGGTCCGCAGCCTGGCCGACGTCGCGGCCATGGGGGCCGCCGCGACCGCGCTGCTCGTCGCGTTCGCCGCCCCGCCCGAGCTGCCCGCGTCGTGGGCGCTGGAGGTGGCCGGAGGGCTCGCCGCCGAGGCGGCCCGGGCCGGGGCGTCGGTGGTCGGGGGGGACACGGCCCGGTTCAGCAGCGTGCTGCTCGCCGTCACCGGCCTGGGTGACCTGCAGGGCCGGGAGCCGGTGACCCGTTCGGGCGCCCGGCCTGGTGATGTGCTGGCGAAGGCCGGTCCGCTGGGCCGGTCCGCCGCGGGCCTGGCCCTGCTGCGGGCCGGCTGGGCTGCTTCGCCCGATCCCGGCTCAGAGCCCCCACAGGGAACGGCGACGGAGCCCGGCACGGAGCCCGGCACGGAGCCCGGCACGGAGCCCGGCATGGAGCCCGGCATGGAGCCCGGCATGGAGCCCGGCATGGAGCCCGGCATGGAGCCCGGCATGGAGCCCGGCCCTCGGTCCGGGCAGCCGGACTGGCCCAGCTCGTCGCCGCGCATCTGCGGCCTGCGCCGCCCTATGACGCTGGTCCCGAGGCGGCCGTGCTGGGTGCCACCGCCATGATCGATGTCAGCGACGGCCTGCTCGCCGACGTCGGCCACATCGCACACGCGAGCGGCGTGGCCATCGATGTCGATCCGGGTGCGCTGGCTAGCGCGCCGATGGGGCTCACCCGGCTCGCGGCCGCCGCTGAGGCGACCGGCAGCAGCGCTCCCGGGGAACAGGCCCTGAGCTGGGTGCTGACCGGCGGTGAGGACCACTCCCTGGTGGGCACGTTCCCCCCCGGGGTGGTGCTGCCGACCCGCTGGACGGTGATCGGCGTGGTCCGTGATGGCCGGGGCGTGCTCGTGGGCGGCCAGCCGCACTCGGGCCCCCCCGGCTGGGACCACTTCCGTTCCCAATGATGGGGCGTCGGTTTTCCGCACTTGATTTTAAGGTTCCTGCGCAAAGGCCCGGCCCCCGGCTTACGGGGTGCATCCTCAGGGTTATTCGCTGAAGATGCTCCCTGTAAGCACCGGCGCCCCGGCCGGGGGTACCTCCAGGGGCACAGGAGACCCAGCGCGGCTCAGCTGCCTCCGATCCAGGCCGACATTCAAAGTCAAAGTGCGGAAAACCGACGATCATTGAGCGGTTAAGGTGGGCCTATGGCTGGCTCGGTGACACCGCCGTGCGTGCTGACGATCGCGGGGTCCGACTCGTGTGGCGGCGCGGGCATCCAGGCCGACCTGAAGACGATGCAGGCGCTGGGCGTGCACGGGATGAGCGTGGTCACCGCCGTCACCGCGCAGAATTCGGTCGGCGTGCAGGACTTCTGGGACCTTCCGCCGGAGGCGGTCCGGGCTCAGCTGGACTCCATCCTGTCGGATATCCCGGTGCAGGCGATCAAGACCGGGATGCTGGCCTCGGCCGCGATCGTCAGCGCGGTGGCGGACGTGCTCGCGGGCTCGGATGTCCCGCTGGTCATCGACCCGGTAGCGGTGTCCAAGCACGGTCACTCGCTGCTCCTGCCTGGTGCGGGGGACGCGATGCGCGCAGAACTGCTGCCGCTGGCCACCGTCGTCACGCCGAACCTGGACGAGGCCAGTCAGCTCAGCGGGATCAAGGTGACCGATGAGGACGCCATGCGGGACGTGGCCCGGGTCATCGCCCGCTTCGGCCCGCGCTGGGTGCTGGTCAAGGGCGGCCACCTGGCCGGTGACCCGGTTGACGTGCTCTTCGACGGGACCCGGACGTGGCGCTACCCCGGGAAGCGGATCGCCACCCCGCACACCCACGGCACCGGGTGCACGCTGGCCTCGGCCATCGCTTCCTACCTGGCCCTCGGGGCGGAGGTACCGGAGGCGGTGACGCGGGCACGGGACTACGTGACCGGCGCGATCAAGGCTGGCTTCCCGCTCGGCGCCGGGATCGGCCCGGTCGACCACGGCTGGCAGACCCGGGCGGCCCGGCCCCCGGCCCGGTGAACGGGCCTAAGCCAGGTACAGGGTGACGATCCCGAGGGTCACGCAGGTCGCCGCGGCGAGCCGTACCCGGCCGAACCGCTCGTGGAAGAACACGCTGCCGATGATCGCGGCCAGGATGATGCTGGACTCGCGCAGCGCCGCGACCGTGGCCAGCGCCCCGCGGGTCTGGGCCCAGAGCACCAGGCCGTAGGCGAGCACGCTGAGCGCCCCGCCGAGCAGCCCGATCTGCCACGTGGGCCGGAGCGCGGTCAGCAGCCGGCCCGCTGCCAGGCCAGCGCCGCGAGCGGGAGCACCGCGGTCTGGGTCATCATGAGCCAGCCGGTGTACCCCAGCACGCTGCCGGACAGCCGTACCCCGAGGCCGTCCACCGTGGTGTAGCTGGCGATGGTCAGCCCGGTGGCGATCGCCGCGAGGACGGCCCGGCGGTCGAACCCGTCCGCGCCCCGGCCCGCCAGCACCAGGCTGCCCAGGCCGACGCAGATCAGCCCCACGCCGGCGAACTGCCCCGGCCCGGGCCGTTCCCCGGCGAAGATCGCCGCGAGCAGCATCACCGCCAGCGGCGAGGTGCCTCGGGCCAGCGGGTACGTCTGGCTGAAGTCACCCAGCCGGTAGGACAGCATCAGCAGGACGCTGTAGGCCACGTGCAGTAGGGCCGAGACGGCCAGGTAGCCCCAGCAGCGGGTGCTTGGCGGCGCCGCGATCAGGACGAGTGGCACCGAGCAGGCAAAGCCGCCCGCGCTGACCAGGGTGAGCGCCGCCACCTTGTCCGGGATGGCGTGCGCGATCGAGTTCCAGGCGGCGTGTGCGCAGGCCGCGCCGAGCGTGGCGGCCAGTACCGGGGAAGAGACTGCCGGATCAAACGGCGCGTCAGCCAGAAAGCCCACGGGGGAGGCTCCTTCGCGGCGGTCCCGCGGATGCGGGACATGCGGATAGGAGCCCTCAGGGCTTTTATCCCGTCAGGTGTCGGAGCGCCGGCCTGGAGTCGTCGTAAGTGACGGACCCGGAAGCCGCCGCGCCGTGGCGCCGCTCGGCCCAGTCACCCCGGTCCTGATTGTGTGCCGTACGCTCCCTGAGCGGGCCGCGGCCGGAACCCTAGGCGCAACCACATGCTGAAACCACCGTAGCCCGCGAGGTGGCCCGGCGCCAGCGGGCTGAACGGCCCGCATACGCCAAGAACCCGGGCGCGTTACGCCCGGGTTCACGAGGAGCAGGCTGCTAGCGGACGACCTTGCCTGCCTTGATGCACGAGGTACACACGTTCATGCGCTTGGGCGTGCGACCGACCATGGCACGGACGGTCTGGATGTTCGGGTTCCAGCGGCGGCGGGTGCGGCGGTGCGAGTGCGAGATGTTATTGCCGAAGCCCGGCCCCTTGCCGCATACGTCGCAGACGGAAGCCACGGGTTTGCTCCAAAGTCGAAGATGGTTTGAGTGCCGCTCGCGCACACCGCGCCAAGAGCAGCCCACGAAGGATATCCGACGCGAGCCGCCCGTGCTAATCAACAGCGAACTGATGGGCGGTCGCCAATCAGCGGCGTGCCAGCCAGTGGCGAGCGTGCGAGCGGCGTGCCAGCCAGTGGCGAGCGTGCCAGCGGCGAGCATGCGCGAGCCAGCGGTCGGCACTTTCTGTCCGAGCCCGATTCTATCCTGCCCCTATGACAACCGTGCGTGACCCGCTGGACCGGGTGTTCGGCGCCAAGACCGCCAAGGCGCTGAACGAAGCGTTCGGCCTGCAGACGGCGGGGGACCTGCTGCGCCATTACCCGCGCCGGTACGCGACCCGGGGCGAGCTGACCGAGCTGTCGTCGCTCCGCGAGGGAGAGCACGTTACCGTGCTGGCCAAGGTCGCGCTGGCCCAGCGCCGGCCGAACGGTAACCGGCGCGGCGAGCGCCTGGAGGTGACCGTCACCGACGGCACCGCCCGCCTCACCCTGACGTTCTTCCACCGGGTCTATTTCCACCAGAAGATACTTCGCCCGGAGGCCGTGGGCCTGTTCGCGGGCACGGTCTCCTCGTTCCGCGGTCGGCGGCAGCTTATCCATCCGGACTGCGAGATGCTGCCCGAGACGAGCGGGCCCGGCGTCGCCGCCGAGATCGCCGCGGACTATGCCACCGAGCTGATCCCGGTCTACCCGGCCAGCGCCAAGATCGCGTCCTGGCAGATCTCCAGGGCGGTCCAGACGGTGCTGGACACGCTTGACGCCGGCGAGGACCCGCTATCTCCCGAGCTACGGGAACGCTATGGGCTCGGCGGCCTCGCTGAGTCCATCCGGGCCATTCACCGGCCGTTGGACGTCGACGACTACCGCGCCGCCCGCGAGCGGCTGAAGTGGGACGAAGCGTTCGTGCTGCAGGCCGCGCTGGCCCAGCGTCGGCACGCGGCCGCCGCGATGCCGGCCACCCCCCGCCCGCGGGTGCCGGGCGGTCTGGCCGAGGCGTTCGACGCGCGGCTGCCGTTCCGCCTCACCGACGGCCAGCGCGCCGCCGGTGAGACGATCTCCGCCGACCTGGCCTGCGCCTACCCCATGCACCGGCTGCTCCAGGGCGAGGTTGGCTCGGGCAAGACGGTGATCGCCGTCCGGGCCATGCTCCAGGTCGTCGACGCGGGGGGCCAGGCCGCCCTGCTGGCGCCGACCGAGGTGCTCGCACAGCAGCACTACCGGTCCATCAGCGCCATGCTCGGCCCCCTCGGGCAGTCGGGCCAGCTCGGCGGGGCCGAGCACGCGACCCGGGTGGCGCTGCTCACCGGGTCACAAGGTGTCGCCGCGCGGCGTTCGGCGCTCACCGACGTGTTCACCGGCGACGCCGGCATCGTGATCGGCACGCACGCGCTGCTCGAGGAGCACGTCCGGTTCTCCGACCTCGGGCTGATCGTCATCGACGAGCAGCACCGGTTCGGCGTCGAGCAGCGTGACGCGCTGCGCGAGAAAGCACCGGGCGGACGGCCGCACGTCCTGGTCATGACGGCCACGCCGATCCCTCGTACCGTCGCCATGACCGTCTACGGCGACCTGGAGGTCTCGACGCTCACCGAGCTCCCGGCAGGGCGATCGCCGATCGGCACGCACGTCGTGCCCGCGGCTGACCGGCCTCGACTTCCTGGCGCGGGCCTGGGAGCGTGTCAGGGAGGAGGCGGGCCGGGGCCGGCAGGCCTACGTGGTGTGCCCCCGGGTCGGCGGTACCGGCCCCGGTGATCCGGACGATGAGCCGGCGGGCGCGGACGCCCCGGGCCAGGACGACGCGGACGGGGCGTCCGCGGGGGCGGGTGGCGCGCCAGGTGCTCTGGCGGGCCGCCGACCGCCCCTGGCTGTGCTCGACGTGGCCCCGATGCTCAAGCAGGGGCCGCTCGCCGGGCTGCGGGTGGCCATCCTGCACGGACGGCTGCCGTCCGACGACAAGGAACGCGTCATGCGGGCCTTCACCGAGGGGAACGTGGACGTGCTCGTGGCCACCACGGTCATCGAGGTGGGCGTCGACGTGCCGAACGCGACCGTCATGGTGGTCATGGACGCGGACCGGTTCGGGGTCTCGCAGCTGCACCAGCTGCGCGGCCGGGTGGGCCGGGGCTCCGCCGAAGGCCTGTGCCTGCTGGTCACCGAGACCGAGCCGGGCAGTCCGGCCCGCGAGCGGCTGGATGCGGTCGCCGCGACTGGCGACGGCTTCAGCCTGTCCCGCCTGGATCTGGAGCAGCGCCGGGAGGGCGACGTGCTGGGCGCGGCACAGGCCGGCCGCCGGTCCAGCCTCAAGCTGCTCAGCCTGCTCGCCGACGAAGCGCTGATCGGGAAGGCCCGTGAGGAGGCCACCGCCGTCGTGGCCGGGGACCCGGAGTTGGCCCGCCACCGGGGACTTTCTGCCGCGATCGGCGATCTGCTCGGTCCGCAGCGGGCCGAGTTTCTCGATAAGACCTGAGCCGCGCTGGTCGAGGGGCGCTCCCGGCAGACAGTTGGCTGGACGAACCGAAAATGCCGAAGGATTGGCAAGGTCGTAGCTATTCTGCATATGGTCGGCTACCGATGGTCACGACTTACATGCGAGGCTGACAGCCACTCTGGTCGTATCCGATGGGAGGAGCATGCCGATGGCAGATCGTCCCGGCTTGGTGGAAAACGCTCCGGCTACGTCCGCGGAGGCCACCGTTCCGGCCCCGCGCGGTGAGGAAAATGGCAGCGAGGAAGGGCAGGCGGAGGAGGACCAGGCCGCGCTGGCGTGGTGGCACCTGCGGTTCTGGCGGAGGGATATGAACGTCCTGGCCAGGGTCCGCGACAGCCTGCTCCCCTGGTCGCCGGGGCCAACTGGACCGGCTAGGTTGCACGAACTCGCCGCCCAGGCGCGTTCTGCGGCGCGTGCCGCGGCGGACGCCAGCGAAGTGGCGGTCGGCCCGAGCCTCCCTGCCCCGGTGCCCTCTGCCGCCGTCGCCCGGCCGGCCACGTCCCCCCTGGCTCAAGCGGTCCTGGCTGAGGCTCCCCGGGCTGAGGCCGTTGCGGCTGGGGTGCCCTGGGCTGGCGTGCCCCCGGCTGGGGTGTCTTCCGCTGGCGTGCCCCCGGCTGAGCCGCCCCGAGCTGGGGTGCCCTCGGCTGGGCCGCCCCGAGCCGGGGTGCCTCCGGCTGGGTCGCCCCGAGCTGGGATGCACCCGGCTGGGGTGCCCCCGGCTGAGCCGTCCCGAGCTGGGATGCTCCCGGGCGGGCTGCCCCGGCTGGGGTGTCTTCGGCCGAGCCGCCCCCAGCTGATGTGCTCCCTGGCGAGGCGCCGGCCGCCGCCCTGCCCGACTCGGCGGTCGCGGCGGTGCGGGAGACGTTCGCGATCGTGGCGAGCGCCGGGGACAACGCCCCCGGCTTCTTCTACGGCCGGCTGTTCGCCCGTTACCCCCGGCTACGTGACATGTTCCCTCCGGCCATGAACGACCAGCGGGACCGGCTGGTGCAGGCGCTGGTCCGGATCGTGGAGAGCATGACCACCCCCGAGGAGATGGCCGCCTACCTCGCTCAGCTGGGCCGCGACCATCGCAAGTACGGTGTGGAACCGGCGATGTACGAGGCTGTCGGGGACGCGCTGCTCGGCACGCTGCGGGCGTTCGCCGGGCCTGCCTTCACCCCGGCCGCCGAGCAGGCGTGGACAGAGGCATACGGGGCCATCTCGGCGCTGATGATCAAGGCGGCGGAGGATGCCAGCACGCTGGCCCCAGCCTGGTGGTCGGGCGAGGTGGTAGCGAATGACCAGCGCCACCGGGGCATCTCCGTGCTCACGATCGCGCCCGACCAGCCGCTGCCGTTCCAGGCCGGCCAGCACATCACGGTACAGACCCCGCGTTGGCCGCGGGTGTGGCGGCCGTACTCGGTCGCGGGCTGTCCTCGCGACGACGGCCTCATCCAGCTGCACGTCAAGGCGATACCGGGCGGGTGGGTCAGCAACGCGCTGGTTAAGTACTCCGGGCCCGGCCAGATGCTCACGCTCGGACCGCCGCTCGGCACGATGACGGTGTCTGGCCGCCGGAGACCGGGATCTGCTGTGCGTGGCCGGCGGTACCGGGCTGTCCCCGGTCAAGGCGATCATCGAGCAGGCCGTGCGGGATTCGGCCGCCATCCCCCGGCACATCTACTTGTTCTGCGGCGCCCGGCAGCGGGCGGAGCTGTATGACCTCCCGGACCTCTGGCGGCTGGCCGATGCCTGGTCGGGGCTTCATGTGATTCCGGTCACATCCGATGACCCCGCGTTCGACGGGGTGCAGGGCAACGTGGGTCGGGTCGCCTCCCGGTACCTGCCGCACCGTGACTGTGAGGCCTACGTGGCGGGCCCTCCCGCGATGGTCAGGGAGACCATCGACCTGCTGGGAAAGGCCGGGCTTCCGCGTTCACGGATCCACTGTGACGACGCGCTGCTCGCTGGTCGGGGACAAGCCTGCACGTCAACGGTGCCGCGCCGGTGCTGACCAACGACCACCGGGGAACCGGCGGCGCCCTGGACACAGGCAGCGGGGAACCGGCGGCGCCCTGGACGAGGGCGGTGACTACTTCGGCGTAATCGCCGGCCGGACGGGACGGCCCGCCCCGGCTCGTCTGGCCGGGAGCCCGGTAACGACGCTTTTGCCGCGGCGCTCCGGACCTCCAGGTGGTCCAGGAGGGTACGGGTGGCCGCGGTGACGGCCTCGACCGCCTCGTTGAACGCGTCTGCGTTGTGCGCGGCAGGGGCCCGGAAGCCGCTCACCTTGCGGACGTACTGCAGCGCGGCCGCGTGCATGTCCTCATCGGTCACCCGCTCGGCGTACGGCGCGCGCAACGTCTTGATGCTTCTGCACATGACACGACCTTACGCCGCGCCGCGGTCCTGCACCGGGGGCCGCCACCAGCGGGCCACCTCGGTCAAGCCGACTTTGCGGGTGGCTGTCGGCACGCACGGGCGTGCAGACTAAGGGCATGACGCGCGTCATATCCGGCCAGGCGCGGGGACGGCGGCTATCCGTGCCGGGCGGGCGGACGACCAGGCCGACCAGCGATCGCGCTCGCGAGGCGATGTTCGCGGCGGCCGGATCGGTGCTGGGCTCCTTCAGCTGGCGCCCGGGTGCTGGATCTTTACGCCGGCTCAGGTGCGTTCGGCCTGGAGGCACTGTCGCGTGGCGCGACGGCGGCGCTGCTGGTCGAGGCGGATCCGGGCGCGGCCCGGGTGATCCGGGCCAACATCAACGCGGTCGCGCTGCCCGGAGCGCGCCTGGTGAACGACCGCGTGGAGCGGATGCTCGGGCGCGGCCTGCCCGCTGGCGACGATGCGTACGACGTCGCTTTCGCCGATCCTCCCTACGCCCTGGGGGACTGCCAGGTCACCGGGGTCCTCGAGGCGCTCGGCACCGGACGCTGGCTCGCCCCCGGAGCCCTCGTCGTCATCGAACGAGCCGCCCGATCGGACCCTTTGCGCTGGCCGGACGGTTTTACCGCGGACCGGTGCCGCAGATACGGCGAGGCCATGCTCTGGTACGGTCACGCCGCCGGGCACCCTCTTCCCGAGCCGTGAGCCGTGAGCCGTGAGCCGTGAGAGCCGTGAGCCGTGAGCCGTGAGCCCAGCCCAGCAGAAAGGTGAGCAGCGTGCGTCGTGTGGTCTGCCCTGGTTCATTCGACCCCGTCACCAACGGGCACATCGACATCATCAGCCGGGCCTCCCGGCTCTACGACGAGGTGGTCGTGGCCGTCCTCATCAACATCACCAAGAAGAGCCTGTTTACCGTCGAGGAGCGGATGGAGATGCTGCGCGAGGTCACCTCGCAGTACGGCAACGTCCGGGTGGACAGCTTCCACGGGCTGCTGGTGGACTTCTGCGAGACGAATGGGATCTCGGCCGTGGTCAAGGGGTTGCGGGCCATCAGCGACTTCGACTACGAGCTGCAGATGGCTCAGATGAACTACAGCATGGCGAAGGTCGAGACGATGTTCATGACGACCAACCCGCTGTATTCGTTCCTGAGCTCCAGCCTGATCAGGGAGGTGGCGAAGTACGGGGGAGACGTCAGCGGCCTGGTGCCCGAGCAGGTGATCGGCCAACTCCGGGCCCGTCTCGCCGAATCATGAGCTACCGTAGGTGATCGTGGGAATGGGGCGGCTGCCTGCCGAGTTGGGTAACGTTGCCAGCTCTCAGTAAGCTTGACCGTCCAGCACCAACCACTATCGGTAATTGTCATGCCTCATGCACGCAGGAAGTCTCCAACGACCCTCGACCCGCGCGGAGCGCTCGTTTTCGATACACGAGCGCTGGGACGCCAGCCCGGTGTCGCGCGGGAAGACACCCGTACCATCCCGGCGCCCGGTTCGCTGCGCGTCGAGCTGGCGGAAGTGCCCGCAGGCGCCGACGTCGAGCTGGCTGTGATGCTGGAGGCGGTGTCCGAGGGCGTTCTCGTCACGGGTACCGCGACAGCGCCTGTGGCTGGCGAGTGCGCCCGCTGTCTCGAGCCGATGACCTCATCGGTGGAAGCTACCTTCCAGGAGCTCTACCACTACGAGCCACCCGAGGCCGAAGACGGCGAGGACGACCTGCTGCTGGACGGTGATCTGCTCGACCTCGAGCCGGTGCTGCGCGACGCGATCGTGCTGGCGCTGCCGCTGTCACCGCTCTGCGCGGACGATTGCGCGGGCCTGTGCGTCACGTGCGGAGTCCGGCTGGCCGACGCCGGGCCCGGGCACGGGCACGAGGACGCGGTTCTCCCCGAGTGGGGGACGCTGCGTCAGTTCAATGGATTTGGCCAGGAATACCAGACCGGCCGCCATGATGGCGCCGGAGACCGACAGGAGGGCTGAGGTGGCGGTTCCCAAGCGGAGGATGTCACGCAGCAACACGCGTTCGCGGCGCTCGCAGTGGAAGTCGGCCGCGCCCACGCTCGTCAGTTGCCCGCAGTGCCATGACCCCAAGCTTCCGCACGTCGCCTGCCCGACGTGCGGCACGTACCGGCGCCGCCAGGTGCTGATGCCGTCCTGACCCATGACCGGCACGGTCGGCAGAATGTGGCTCCGCGACCGCGGCGCCCACGGCGGGGTCGCTGACCAGGCCAGAACGAGAGTGCCTGGAGGAGGCGTGCAGTGGGCGTCGTTAGGGATGGGCCCCGTGACAGCGGAGCCGCCGCGGGCCGGGATCCTGCCGAGCTTTCGGCTGCTCTGGACGTGCCGCTCGGCGACGAGATCCTGGAGCGTGCCCTGACGCACCGTTCCTACGCGTACGAGAATGGCGGCCTGCCCACCAACGAGCGCCTGGAGTTCCTGGGCGATTCGGTGCTGGGCCTCGTCGTGACCGACACACTGTTCCGCGGTTACCCGAACCTGCCGGAGGGCCAGCTCGCCAAGCTGCGAGCCGCCGTCGTCAACATGACCGCGCTGGCCGGTGTGGCCCGTGGGCTGGACCTGGGCGCCTTCATCCGGCTCGGCCGGGGCGAGGAGGGGACCGGCGGCCGGGACAAGCCGTCGATTCTGGCGGACACGCTCGAAGCGGTCATCGGCGCGGTCTTCATCGGCTGCGGGCTCGAGCAGGCCAGCGAGCTGGTGCACCGGCTGTTCGACCCGGTCATCGAGCGCTCGGCCCGGCTGGGCGCCGGGCTCGACTGGAAGACGTCATTGCAGGAGCTGACCGCGGCGCAGCTCCTCGGCGTGCCCGACTATCAGGTCACCGAGAGCGGGCCCGATCACCAGAAGTCATTCCAGGCGTATGTCAGGGTCGGCGGGACCGTCCTGGGCAGCGGCCGGGGACGCTCCAAGAAGGCCGCCGAGCAGCAGGCCGCCGAGGCGGCCTGGATGGCGATCAGCGCCCGCATCGCGGCCGGAGAGCCAGACGACCCGTCGGCCCGGGCCGGAGAGCCGGACGACCCGTCGGCCCGGGCCGGAGAGCCGGACGACCCGTCGGCCCGGGCCGGAGAGCCCGACGACCCATCGGCCCCGGTCGGGCAAGCCGATCGCCAGGAATGCGATCCGGAGCCGTGAGGCGTGCCCGAACTCCCCGAAGTTGAGGTCGTGCGCCAGGGCCTGGACCACCACGTGGCCGGCCGCACGATCGGCAAGGTAAGTGTCCTGCATCCCCGGGCCGTCCGGCGCCATCTGGCCGGTCCCACCGACTTCGAGGACGCCCTGGCGGGCCGCCGGTTCGAGGGCGCTCGCCGCCGCGGGAAGTACCTTTGGCTGCCGGTCGGCGAGGATGCGCTGCTCGCCCATCTCGGCATGAGCGGGCAACTGCTCGTGGGGATCCCGCCCGCCCGCTGTCACCGCACGTGCGGGCCGTGTTCACGTTTACCGACGACGGGCCGGACCTGCGGTTCACCGATCAGCGGACGTTCGGGCACCTGCTCTTCGTCCCGGGCGGGGCGGACCTGCCCCGGCCCATCGCGCACATCGCCCCGGACCCGCTGGAGCCCGCCTTCGACGAGGCGGCCTTCGCCGCGGCGCTGCGGCGCCGCCGGACCGGTGTCAAGCGGGCCCTGCTGGACCAGTCGCTGATCAGCGGCGTCGGCAACATCTACGCCGACGAGGCGCTGTGGCGGGCCCGGCTGCACTGGGCGCGCGCCACCGACACGCTGACCCGGCCCGAGATCGCCCGGCTGCTGGCGGCCGTGCGCGAGGTGACTGACCACCGCACTGGCTGCGGGCGGTACGTCGTTCGACAGCCTCTACGTGAACGTGAACGGGGAGAACGGCTACTTCGACCGGTCCCTCGCCGTGTACGGGCAGGCGGACCGGCCCTGCCCGCGCTGCGGGACGCCGGTGCGCCGGGATCCGTTCATGAACCGGTCCGCCTACACTTGCCCGCACTGCCAGCCCCGGCCCAGGAACGGCCGCTGGTGACGGCGGACGACCGGGCGGACGGCGAGGCGGCCGCCCGGCTCACGGTCTGGGCCGACGGGCGCGTACAGGGGGTCGGATTCCGCGCGTGGGTCCGGCAGAAGGCTTCTGAGCTGGGCCTTTCCGGCTCCGCGACGAACTGCGAAGACGGCCGCGTGGAGGTCGTCGCGGAGGGGCGGGAGCGGGACTGCCGGCGGTTGCTCAGCGAGATGGAGAGCGGCCGGACGCCTGGCCGGTTGACCCGCGTGACGCACCGCTGGGGCACTCCCCGCGGGGACCTGCGGGGTTTCGCCGAACGCTAACCGGCTGGCCGCTACTGTGCGCCGGCGGTTCCGGGCGGCCATTCCTGGATGTAAGGTAGATAACAGTCGCTACGTGGGCGCTCAACTTGACCAGCAAAGCGCTTAGTGAGAACCTAGATAATGTTAATGCGCGCAGCTAAGCGTGACTTTAGTGTGTGCCCACTCTGGTCACTCAGCGTGGAGGACCCCATACCATGGCGAAGGCTCTACTTGGCCACGTTGGCGGTCCCGATCCTCGGATGATCTCAGAGATGCGCCGACTCCAGCAGCGAGTGCGAGACCTGGAAGCTGAGCTTATGCGGCTCCAGGGCGAGAATGATGCACTCGCAGCGGGAGCCAGCGATGATGAGCTTCTGGTGGCGGGCCGCGAGCCAGCGCTCACATGACGAGCACTGGCACAACAGGGCAAACGACAGAAAGATCTCGCAAGGCGAAATAGGGACGCCTGGCTGATAGGGCGTCCCTATTCTCTTGTGCTCGCACGATGTGCGGGCCTCATACGGGGGCCTGGCCAGCGGCCGGCGGTACATGTTCAATGGGTACCGCCGGGCTGCCTGGTACCCGTTTGCCCGAACCGGCCCGGTGACCCTGCTTCCCGCAGGTCCAGAACCGGCCCGGTGACCACGCTTCCCGCAGGTCACGGAGGTGAAGGTCAGGGCCTTGTTCCGGGCGTACCCGGGCGGTTTCCCGTGGCCTGAACCGTCCTGATGTTCCCGGCGGCCGGCTCTGCCGCCCGGGCTTATTCCCTTCCCCTGCAAAATATGCGTTGCCGCCTGGGGAATGTGTCACGGCCGCCCTCGCCGCGCCGGCGCGTTTATCGTGAAGTCCCACCACGGTGGCGCGTAGCAGCCAGACTTGACGGTGGCACGCGGTAAGGTCGCCGCGAGGCGCCCAACCAGCGCATCCGCGAGGCGCCCAACCAGCGCGATCAGCCTAGCGCGATCGGTGCTGAATGGGCATCGGCGGCCGAGCAGGAGGGAGGGCTGGCCCGGTGTACCTTAAAAGCCTGACCCTGCGCGGCTTCAAGTCCTTCGCTTCCGCTACCTCCCTGCGCCTCGAGACCGGCATCACCTGCGTCGTCGGCCCGAACGGCTCCGGCAAGTCCAACATCGTCGACGCCCTGTGCTGGGTCATGGGCGAGCAGGGCGCCAAATCCCTGCGCGGCGGCAAGATGGAGGACGTCGTTTTCGCCGGCACCACCTCCCGGCCACCGCTGGGCCGGGCCGAGGTGACGCTGACCATTGACAACAGTGACGGCGCGCTGCCCATCGAGTACGCCGAGGTCACGATCAGCCGGCTGATGTTCCGCTCGGGGCAGAGCGAGTACGCCATCAACGGCGACCGCTGCCGCCTGCTGGACGTCCAGGAGCTGCTATCCGACTCTGGTCTCGGCCGGGAGATGCACGTCATCGTCGGCCAGGGGCAGCTCGACACGGTGCTGCACGCCGGGCCAGAAGCCCGGCGGGCCCTCATCGAGGAGGCCGCCGGCGTCCTCAAGCACCGGCGGCGCAAGGAGAAGGCGCTACGCAAGCTCGAGGCGATGCAGGCCAATCTCACCCGGCTGGTGGACCTGACCGCGGAGCTGAGCCGGCGTCTCAAGCCGCTGGGCCGCCAGGCCGAGGTGGCCCGCCGGGCGGTCGCGATTCAGGCTGACCTGCGTGATTCGCGGCTGCGACTGCTCGCCGACGACTACGTGACGCTGGCCGCGAAGCTGGAAGCAGACGAGGCCGACGAGGCCGCCGTGCTGGCCCGCCGGACCGCGCTGGAGGCGGGCCTGGCCGACGCGCGCCGCCGTGAAGCCGAGCTGGACGCCGCCGCGCAGCAGCACGCCGCGGTGCTGGCCCAGGCGCAGGAAACCTGGTTCGGGCTGTCCGCACTGGCCGAGCGGCTCCGCTCCGCGCACGGTCTCGCCGAGGAGCGGCACCACCACCTGTCGGCGGAGCCGGAGGCCGAGCGGCCCGGCCGGGATCCCGCCGAGCTGGATCGGCAGGCGGCCGAGTTCCGCGAGGAAGAGGACAGCCTGCAGGCCCGGCTGGGCGCCGGCCGGGACCGGCTCAGCGCGGCGGTCGCGGAGCGTTCCGGGGCCGAGGCGCAGCTCGCCGCGGTCGAGCGCCGGATCGCCGAGGACGCCCGGGCTGCGGCGAACCGGGCCGACCGGCTCGCCCGGCTGCGGGCCCAGGTCGGTGCGGTCAGCAGCCGCCAGGACGCCGCCGCCGAGGAGATCGAGCGGCTCAGCGTGTCCGCGGCGGAGGCCCGCATCCGGGCCGAGCGGGCCCAGCAGGAGCACGGCCAGGTCGAGGAGCTGGTCTCCGGGCACGACGAAGGCCGCGCCGAGCTGGCGGCAGCCCACGAGGAAGCGGCCGCTGCCCTGGCCGCAGCCTCCGGCCGGGTCGCCGAGCTGAGGGCCGCCGAGGGCCAGGCAACCCGGCATTACGCCGCCCTCAGGGCGCGGGCCGAGGCGCTACAGGAGGCGTTCCGCCAGGGCGCCGACGCCTCAGCGGATCTGCTCGCCACCAACGGCCGGTTCAGCGGGATCATCGGCCCGTTCGCCGAGGCGCTGACCGTGGCGGACGGTGCCCAGGTCGCGATCGCCGCGGCGCTGGGCGCCGCCGCCAACGCGGTCGCGGTCACCGACCTGAATGCCGCCGTCGCGGTTCTGACCGTGCTGCGCGAATCCGGGGTCGGCACCGCTGGGCTGGTGATCGCCGGTCACCCGGAGGCCGGGCATTCCCTCACGGCGCGGGCGCCCCGCAGCGGTGGTCAGCCGCTGCCTCCGGGGGCCCGGCCCGCGCTGGAGCTGGTCCAGGCCTCCGATGAGCTGCGGCCCGCCGTGACCCAGCTGCTGAGCGGGGTCGTGGTGGCCGCCACCCTGGAGCAGGCGGCCGACCTGCTGCGGGCGGCCCCGTCCCTGCGCGTGGTCACCCGGGACGGTGATCTGCTGGGGCCACACTGGGCGGCCGGCGGTTCGGCCGGGCAGCAGAGCCTGCTGGAGGTCCGGGCGGCCGCGGACGGTGCCGCCGCGGGCCTGGAAGAAGCCCAGGAGCAGTGTGAACTGGCCGCCCAGCGGCTCGCGGTAGCGATGCGGGCCGAGGAAGCGGCGCGGCTGGCGGTGGAAGAGGCCCGGGCCCGGATGCGCCAGGCCGACTCGGGGGCCTCCGAGATCTCCGGCCGGCTTGGCCGGCTCGCCGGGGCCGCCCGGGCCGCCACCGATGAGGTCCGGCGGCTGGAAGAGGCGATCGACTCGGCCCGGCAGGCCGGCGAGAAGGATCTCGCCCGGCTGACCGAGCTGTCCGGAAAGCTCGCCGCGGCCGAGGCCGAGGCCACAGATCAGGCTACGGTGCAGGGCGCCGCGCTGGCCGGAGACGATGGAGCGGCCCACCCGGAGGGCACCGCCGGGACCGGGCGGACGGCCGCGGCAGCCAAGGAGACGCTGGCCCAGCGGTGCACCATGGCCCGCAACGCCGAGATGGAGGCCCGCCTCGAGGTCCGGACCGTCGAAGAGCGGCTCCGGGCTATCGCGGGCCGGGCGGACACGCTGGTCGCCACCGCGGCGGCCGAACGCGAGGCCCGCGAGCGGGCCCAGGCCCGCCGGGCGCAGCGGGCCGCACAGGCGGCGGTCGCGCGGGCCGTTGCCCGCGGTGCCCGGCTGGCGGTAGCCAGCGCGGAACGGTCGCTGGAGGATGCCCTGGCCCGGCGGGCCGCCGCCGAGACGGCTACCGCGGCGGGGGCCGAGGAGCTCAAGGGCGTGCGGGCCCGGGTCCGGGAGCTGGCCACCGAGCTGGACACCGTGGTCAGCACCGCGCACGGGGCGGAGATTGCCCGGGCCGAGCACCGGCTGCGCCTGGAGCAGATGGAAGCGCACGCGGTCGAGGAGTTCGGCGTCCAGGCCGCGGAGCTCGTGGCCGACTACGGGCCTGACGTGCTTATCCCGCCGCCGCCGGACGCGGTCGAGGGCCAGCTGCCGGCCAGCTACGACCGTGCCGTCCAGGAACGCCGGGCCGAGGCCGCCCAGCGCGACCTGGTGAAGCTGGGCAAGGTCAACCCGCTCGCGCTGGAGGAGTACGCCGCACTGCAGGAGCGGCACGCCTTCCTGGCGGCTCAGCTTGAGGACCTCAAGAAGACCCGCCGGGACCTGCTCACCGTGGTCAAGGAGGTCGACGACCGGGTGCAGGAGGTCTTCGCCGCTGCCTACGCCGACGCCGCGCGGGAGTTCGAGCAGATCTTCAGCCGCCTTTTCCCCGGCGGCCAGGGACGGCTCGTGCTCACCGAGCCCGATGACATGCTGGCTACCGGTATCGAAGTCGAGGCACGGCCGCCCGGCAAGAAGGTCAAGCGCCTGTCCCTGCTGTCCGGGGGTGAGCGGTCGCTGACCGCCATCGCCTTCCTGTGCGCGATCTTCAAGGCGCGGCCGTCACCGTTCTACGTGCTGGACGAGGTCGAGGCGGCGCTGGACGATACCAACCTGCAGCGGCTGCTGGTTATCTTCAGCGAGCTGAGGGAAAGCTCTCAGCTCATCGTGGTGACCCATCAGCGGAGAACGATGGAGGTCGCGGACGCGCTGTATGGGGTCAGCATGCGCGGCGACGGGGTCTCCGCCGTAGTGAGCCAGCGCCTGAGCGAGCGCGAGCCCGCATAGCCTGACCGAGCACCTGTGTGGCATATCCGCATAACCTGGCCCAGCAACCTGTGGGACACAGCGGACTGAGAGACTGAGAACGGTCATGGAAACCCTAATCCTCATCATTGTCCTGGCGGTCTTTTTCGTCGTCGTCGTCGCCGAGACAGGCTGGCTGCTTCTGGTCCGGCCGCGCCGCCGTCGCGGGGCGGCCCCGACCGAGGTCGTGTCCCCGCCGGAGGCGCCGGGCGAGCCCGAGCTGATAAAACCGGGCCCGGACGCGGCCGACGGCGCGCACGCGGTGATCGCCCCGACCGCGCCGCCGCGAGGCCCGGAGCAACCGTCGGCCCTCGAGATCGAGAAGCCGCCCCCCTCGGCGGGACGGCTCGTCCGGCTGCGCGACCGGCTGTCGCGTTCCCAGTCGTCGGTCGGCTCGGTACTTCTGGGGCTGCTGTCCCGGGACCGGCTGGACGACGACACCTGGGATGAGATCGAAGAGGTCCTCATCACCGCCGACGTCGGCGTGGCCCCGGCCCAGCAGATCGTGGATGACCTGCGCACCCAGGTCAAAGTGCTCGGCGTGCGGGGCCCCAACGAGGTCCGTGCCCTGCTGCGTACCGAGCTGATCAAGCAGATCGGCGAGGACATGGACCGCTCGCTGCGGGACGAGCGCCACGACGGCATGCCCGCGGTGATGCTGATGGTCGGCGTGAACGGCACCGGCAAGACGACCACCTGCGGGAAGCTGGCCCGGTCCGAGGTCGGCGACGGGAAGAAGGTGCTGCTCGGTGCCGCCGACACGTTCCGCGCGGCCGCCGTCGACCAGCTGCAGACCTGGGGCGAACGGGTCGGGGCCCGGACCGTGCGGTCCGACCGTGAGGGCGCGGACCCGGCCAGCGTCGCCTTCGAAGCCGTCAAGGAGGGCATCGGGCTCGGCGTCGACGTCGTGCTCGTGGACACGGCCGGCCGCCTGCACACCAAGGCCGACCTCATGAACGAGCTCGGCAAGGTCAAGCGCGTGCTTGAGAAGCTCACCTCAGTCGATGAGGTACTGCTCGTGCTGGACGCGACCACCGGGCAGAACGGGCTGCGCCAGGCCCGGGTGTTCGCTGAGGTCGTGAACATCACCGGCGTCGTCCTCACCAAGCTGGACGGCACCGCGAAGGGCGGGATCGTCATCGCCGTCCAGCGCGAGCTGGGCGTGCCGGTGAAGCTGGTGGGACTGGGCGAGGGACCGGATGATCTGGCCCCATTCGACTCCGCCACCTTCGTGGACGCCATCCTCGCCGGATAGGGGCCCAAGGCACGCCGAGACGCCCGGTCTTCCGGATCCGGCCGCGGCTCTTCCGGATCGGGCAGCGGCCGGTGGCGTCGGCCCGGCAGTGGCCTGAAACGTAGCCGTTATCGCGGTTCAAATCGGCCATAATGGGTCGCATCCCATCAATGCACAGACATGGGGCACACGTTGGCCAGGCCTTGTGCCCGGTTACCGACAGCACAAATTCGTTTCGCAAAATGAAATTCATTTATCTGGCCGCCTCCGTGCCTTTCCGGCCATTTCCTGGCTTAATAGGCAAGCACGCCGCGCTCTTCGCGGAGCTGGGCCGGCTCCGCGGCCGTCCGCCCGGCAGCGTCCGCCCGGCAGCGCCCGCCCGGCAGCGCCCGCCCGGCAGCGCCCGCCCGGCAGCGCCCGCCCGGCAGCGCGCCCGCCCGCCGCCGCCGCGCCACCCCGCACGGGGCCCTCGCCCCCCGCACGGGGCCCTCGCCCCCGCACGGGGCCCTCGCCCCCGCACGGGGCCCTCGCCCCCCGTGAAGCCCCGCCGCAGGCCCTCGGCGCCCCCGTCAGCCGGGCGTCCGCCGTCCCGCTGGGCCGGCTTTCCGTTTCGCGCGCCTCCGTTTAACGAAACGGGTATTTTCGCTGCGAGCCGTTCCGCGGCGCGCCTGCTGCACAGAAGCGGGTCAGATGCCAGGAAACGTGTACGTAACATAAACCCCTCCGGTTTCACGCCGCCGATACATTCCGGCACGTCTGCGGAAACCCCTGCGGCGGAAAGTACCTGGCAGGAGAGCGAAAGGGTGGTCCGTATGAAGCTCGTCACCGCGGTCATCAAGCCGTTCAAGCTGGACGACGTCAAGGCCGCGCTGCAGGCGTTCGGGGTGCACGGCATGACTGTGGTCGAGGCGAGCGGTTACGGCAGGCAGCGCGGGCATACTGAGGTATACCGTGGCGCCGAATATCAGATCGACCTCGTGCCCAAGGTGCGGGTGGAGGTGCTCTGCGACGACGAAGATGCCGACGACCTTATCGGCGTCATCTTGAAGGCGGCGCAGACCGGGCGGATCGGCGACGGGAAAGTCTGGGCGGTGCCCGTCGACACGATCGTCAGAGTGCGCACGGGGGAACGCGGCCCAGACGCGATCTAGTCTGCCTATGCGTGTCCGGGGAACCTTGTGACCTTGATGACGTCGTTCGTTGCGGACCGTGCTCGGAGGACTACCGAGACGGATCGGTGGCTTGCGGGCATGCTGGGCGCCGAGCCGGGAGTGGCCCTCGTGGCGGTGGGCGGTTATGGCCGCCGTGAGTTGCTGCCCGGCAGCGACCTGGACGTTCTGCTTCTGCACGCGGGGCGGGACGGCATCGCCTCGATTGCGGACCGGATCTGGTATCCGGTCTGGGACTCCGGGGCGCGGCTCGACCACGCGGTGCGGACCGTTCCGCAGGCCCGCCGCGTCGCGCGAGCCGACATCAAGGTCGCCCTCGGGCTGCTCAGTGCGCGGCATGTGGCGGGCGACCCCACCCTGACCACCCAGCTGCGCGAGGGTGCCCTGGAGGACTGGCGGGCCGCGGCCCGGACCAGGCTCGCCGAGCTGCGCGACCTGCACAACGAGCGGGTTCGGATCTTCGGTGAGCTGGCGTTTCTGCTCGAGCCCGACCTGAAGGAGGCCAGGGGCGGTCTCCGGGATGTGCACGCGATCCAGGCCATCGCGGCCGCCTGGGTCGCCTCGGCTCCGGGTCCCCGGGTCCGTTCCGCGTACGAGACGATCCTCGATGCCCGGCACATCCTGCACGAGATCACCGGGCGCTCCTCGGACCGGCTGGTTCTCGAAGAGCATGACGAGGTGGCCCGCGCGGCCGGCCTGCTGGACGGGGACGCGCTGCTGCGCGAGCTCGCGGGAGCCGGGCGCACGGTGGCCTACGCGGTTGATCACGCCTTCCGGCAGGCTGAACGGGCGGCCGGCGCGGCTCCGGCGGCGGAAGCTGGAACGCCGGCCACTTGCCGATGGCGTCGTCGAGCAGGACGGCGAGGTAGTGCTGGCCCGCGCGGCCGATCCCGCCTCGGACCCCGTCCTGGTGCTGCGGGCGGCGGCCGCCGCCGCTCAGGCCGGGCGGCCGCTGGCGCCCCGGGCCCTGGCCCGGCTGGCGGACTGCCCGCCACTGCCGGTGCCCTGGCCTGCGGAGGCCCGTGACGCGCTGGTCTCGCTGCTCGGCGCCGGCCACGCCGCGATCGGCGTGTGGGAGGCGCTCGATCAGGAGGGCCTGGTCACCGCGCTGGTTCCGGACTGGGAGCGGGTGCGGAACCGGCCTCAGCGCAACCCGCTGCACACCTTCACCGTCGATCGCCATCTCGTGGAGACCGCCGCGTACGCGGCGGCGATGACCCGGGACGTCGCCCGGCCCGACCTGCTGCTCGTGGCCGCCCTGCTGCACGATATCGGCAAGGGCTGGCCTGGCGACCACAGCGTCAGCGGCGAGGTCGTCGCGCGGGACGTGGCCCACCGGGTCGGCTTCTGCGAGGCCGATGCCGAGCTGGTCGCCGAGGTGGCGCGCCACCACCTGCTGCTCCCGATGATCGCGACCCGGCGTGACCTGGACGACCCGGTGACCGTCGAGCAGGTCGCACGGACCGTGCGCAGCCGCCCACTGCTGGAACTGCTGCAGGCGCTGGCCGCAGCGGACGGGATGGCGACCGGCCCTGCCGCCTGGAACGACTGGAAGGCCGGTCTCGTCTCCGATCTGGTCAAGAGGGTGGCCACGGTGCTGGCCGGTGATCCGCCCCCGGCTGCCGCGCCGCTGCGCAAGGACCAGCGCGAGCTGGTTGCCCAGGGCGGCCCGGCGGCCGTCGTCCAGGGGAATGAGGTGACGGTCGTGGCGCCGGACCGGCCGAGCCTGCTCTGGCGGGCCGCCGGGGTGCTCGCCTCGCACCGGCTCGCGGTCCGGGGGGCCAACGCCACGTCGATCGGCCCGACGGCGGTTGTCGTGTTCAATGTCGTGCCCCAGTTCGGTGACCCACCGGATTCCGCGCTTGTCGCCAGTGACCTGCGCCGGATGCTCGAAGGACGGCTCGACGTAGAGGAACGCCTCGAACGCCGGGCCCGTGCCGCCCGGCCCCGCGGCGCGGTGGTCGCGCCCCCCAAGGTCACGCTGGTGGACGACGCCTCGCTGACCGCGACCGTCGTGGAGGTCCGGGCGCACGATGAGCCGGGGCTGCTCTGGCGGGTCGGCCGCGCCCTCGGCGGCTGCGGCCTCGATCTTCGCTCCGCACGGGTGGAGACCCTCGGCGCCGAAGCGGTCGACGTCTTCTACGTAACCGACGAGGCCGGCCAGCCGCTGACCGACAAGAAGAAGCGCCAGTCCACCGTGGAAGCCGTCCTCGCCGCCCTAACATCGTTAACGCGGCCGGTGCCAACCAGCATCGTGGACAGGCTACGGACAATCGCTCGCTCCCGGCCCAGCGACCCCGGGGCCGGCAGGCCCGGGTGAGTGGCCGGTGCAAGCCAGCACCACGCACAGGCCACGGACAGTCGCTCGCCACCGGCCCAGCGAGTCCGGAGCCGCCTGTGGTCTGGACACCGGATAGCCTTATACCTCGGACTAGCGCACGCGCGAGGATGGCATAAAAACGTGTTCGAAACCCTCTCCGAACGGCTCACCCAGGTCTTCTCCTCCCTGCGGGGCAAGGGACGGCTGTCGGCCGCCGACATTGACGCGACCGCACGCGAGATTCGTATCGCGCTGCTGGAAGCCGACGTTGCGCTCCCGGTCGTCAGGGCGTTCATCGCCCGGGTCAAGGAGCGGGCGAGCGGCGAGGAGGTGTCCGGCGCGCTGAACCCAGCGCAGCAGGTCATCAAGATCGTTCACGAGGAACTGATCGACGTCCTCGGCGGCGAGACCCGCCGGCTGCGGTTCGCCAAGACCCCGCCCACCGTCCTCGTGCTAGCCGGCCTGCAGGGTTCCGGTAAGACAACGCTGGCGGGCAAGCTGGCCCTGTGGCTGCGCGAGCAGGGCAACACGCCGATGCTCGTCGCCGCCGACCTGCAGCGCCCCAACGCCGTGCAGCAGCTGCAGGTCCTGGGTGAGCGTGCGGGTGTGCCGGTTTACGCGCCCGAGCCGGGCAACGGCGTCGGCGACCCGGTCGCGGTCGCCCGCCAGTCGGTGCAGGAGGCCCAGCGCCGCCAGCAGAACATGGTCATCATCGACACGGCCGGCCGCCTCGGCATCGACGAGGACATGATGCGCCAGGCCGCGGCGATCAGGGATGCGGTCCAGCCGGACGAGATCCTTTTCGTCGTCGACGCGATGATCGGCCAGGACGCGGTGGCTACGGCCCAGGCGTTCCTGGACGGGGTTGGCTACGACGGAGTGGTGCTCACCAAGCTCGACGGTGACGCCCGCGGCGGCGCGGCGCTGTCGATCGTGCAGCTCACCGGGCGCCCCATCATGTTCGCGTCCGCAGGTGAGAAGCTCGAGGACTTCGACGTCTTCCATCCCGACCGGATGGGGTCCCGCATCCTCGACATGGGCGACATGCTCACCCTGATCGAGCAGGCGGAGAAGGCCTTCGACGAGGAGCAGACGGCGGCGCTGGCCGACCGGCTCGTTTCTGGTGAGGGCTTTACCCTCGAGGACTTCGTCGAGCAGATCCAGATGGTGCGCAAGCTCGGCCCGATCGGCAACCTGCTCGGCATGCTGCCGGGCGCCGGGAAGAACAAGGAGCTGCTCAGCCAGGTCAACGACAAGGACCTGGACCGGGCTACCGCGATCGTCCAGTCGATGACCCCAGACGAGCGGCGCAACCCCAAGATCATCAGCGGGTCACGGCGTGCGCGGATCGCCGGCGGCTCCGGCGTCACCCCCGGACAGGTGAGCGCCCTCATCCAGAACTTCCTCGAGGGCCAGAAGCAGATGAAGCAGCTGCTCGGCGGCGGCCTGGGCAACGTCCCGGGGCTCCCGCCGGGTATGCGCCGCGCCGCGACCAAGGCAACCAAGGGCAAGAAGGCGACGAAGAAGAAGCGGCCCGGCGGCGACCCGCGCCGCGCGGGCGCCAAGGCGGCGGGTAACGGGGCAGGTGCCGAAGCGGTACCCGGCAACGGGCGCGCGGGTGGCGTAGGGGCGGGCCTGCCGGATGGGTTCTCCAACCAGGACATGGCCGAGACTCTCGCTGCCCTCCAGAAGGGCGGCCTGCCCGGGGGACTGGGCGGCCTGCCCGGCCTCGGCGGCTCCGACAGCAATGTTCCGGCCGCCTTCCGCGGCCAGGGCAACGCCAAGCGCCCCAAGAAGAAGTAGCCCCCCGTCTCCTCCTTGATCGGCGTCGGTTTTCGATCGGCGTCGGTTTTCCGCAGCATGTGCAGAGTCGGGTAGCCCGGGGCTGAGATGCCCCGGGCTACCCGACTGCGGAAAACCGACGCCTGACTCCGGCGCACCCGTGTGCCGGCGCCGTGCCGTCTGGCGCCTCAGTCATAGGACAGGAGCGGGCCGAGCGGGCCTAGGTCCAGGTTCAGATCCTGGGGGGCAAGCCCGAAATGATCTCTAAGCTCGGCCATCCTCTCGTCGAGTGCCATCAGCGTCGACCCGACGCTCTCGATCTGGTCATCGGTCAGCGCTCCGTCATCCGCTCGCCGCAGCGCCTGGCGTTCCATCAGCTGGCGCAGCAATTCGACGATCGTGAGCACCAGGGTCACCAGGTCTCGCTGGACCGCGTTGGGATCGGCGTCAAGCCGGATTCGCTGGCTGGGCGCGTGCTGCCCATGCTGCCTGGCCAGCTCCGTATTCGCCGGCCCGGCTGGCGCGTGGTGGCTGCTGTCCCCGGCTCCGGGACCTCCGGCGACCTGCGGGTCGCGGCTGTCCGTCACCGGTTCCGCTCCGCTCCGGCGGATCGCGGCTCCGCGAGGTTGCTGACCGAGGTGATGAGCGCACGCAGGTTGACTGTGACCAGGTTGACGTTCGCGATGGTCAGGGTGACGTCCCCGGCGATGACCACCCCGCCGGCCAGCACCCGGTCGAGCAGATCCACCAGGGCGATGCGTTCTCCCCGGATCGCCGGGCCGTAACCGTTGCCGGCCGCGTCCGGGAGATCCGGCTGGCTCGTGAACGCGCCGTCGTGCCCCGCGCTCATCGCGGGTCCCCGGCTTCGTCGTCCGGGGCTGCGAAGGAATAGGCAGGCCACGGCCCCGTCAGCGTGAGCTGAACGGCCGGTTGACGAGCGGCCAGCTCGCTTACCGCCGCCACGAACTGGTCGGCACGCTCGTCCACCGCGAGGTAGGCCGCGTTGAGCACCATGGTGGCCGATCGTCCCGCCAGGTCCGGAGCCTGTGGCGGGTAGCGGCGAGTGGAAACCGACAGCCGGGCCAGTTCCGCGTCCACGGTCTGCGCGCTGACCACCGCTTCGCGGCGGGTGTCCTGGCGCTCGGTCAATTGCTTCCGGCGCCGTTGCAGGTAGGCCGCCCCGGTGTCGGGGGCGGCGCGGCCAGATCCTTCCGCCGGAGATCCGGAAGGCCCGTCCGGGCCGGGGGGCGTGGCCACGTACGCCTTGACTCCCCATTCGCTGCGCTTGGCGATCCGGGCCAGGGCCTGGCGGAAGTCGGCCGCCCGTTCGTGCAGCATCTTTTCCACGGCCGCCGCGGAACTGTACACGGTGGCGAGGCGCGCGGGAACCACTGGGTATGTCCTGGCCACGGCCTCGATCACGGCATGATGGGCCCGCGCCGTCCGTTCCAGCCAGTCGAGGTCCTCCAGGTTGCGGTGCAGCGCGTCCGCACCGAACTCCGATTCGTCCACCTCCGCGACCACAGCCACGAACCCGGCGGCGCGCAGGGGCCGCGCCGCGGCTCCGCCGACGCCGGTCACGCCGGCCGGGAACGGGCCGGCGGCATCGCCAGCCACTGCGTATAGCCACAGACAGTGACCGTCAGCCACCAAGGCCCCGGCCCGATTCAAGCTCTGCGATCCGGAGGCGGAGCTTGCGGTTCTCGTCTGCCAGCTCCCGGTCAAGGGACCGCTCCGCGGCCAGCTCCCGGTCAAGGGACCGCTCCGCGGCCAGCTCCCGGTCGCGGGACCGGTCCGCGGCATCGGCGTTCAGCCACGGGTCAGTTTCCCACCAGTTGATGCCGACCTGCCGTGCCGTGTCGAGCGAGGCGATGACCAAGCGCAGCTTGATGGTGAGCAACTCGATATCGAGCAGGTTGATCTGGATGTCACCCGCGATCACGAGGCCTTTGTCCAGTACCCGTTCCAGGATGTCGCCAAGGTTGGTGGACTGTTGGCCAGTGCCGAGGCCCCCGCCGCCGCTGAGGCCGCCGCCGCGGCTGCGTCCCTGAGAGGTGTTGACCAGGTTTCCTGAGGTCATGTCATGACCTGCCATCGCTGTCGCTGCGGCCCCGGATGTACCTGCTCAACCGCCGGTACGCGATCAGTTCGCCGTCCCGATCGACGGTGGCCTCGTAGCTGGCGAGGATATCTGCGGAGGAAGGGATGCGGTGGTCTTCGACCACCTCTATACCGATCATCCAGCCGTCCTCCCTTCGTTCCACGTCCGTGATGCTTTCGGCTTGCTTGCCGGTAAGGTCTATGACCTGCCACAGGGCTGCCTTCACCGCCTGCCTGGCGGTGTCGACAGGGCCGCCCTGCGGCGCACGGCGCCGTCTCGTGTCCCGGCTGCCGCTGGCCAGGGGCCTGTCCGCCCTGGCGGGCTCGGCCTCGTCCTCCTCGTCCTCCTCGTCCTCATAGCCGTCCCCAACCGGTTCGTCGTCGTCACCCCCGGCCGGTTCGATCTCATCCCACTCGTCCTCGTACTCGTACTCCTCGGCCGGTTCGGGCTCATCCCCGGCCGGCACGTACCCGCCATCTCTGGCCGGCCCGGTTTCGCGGGTTCTCAGGGCGGCATCCGGCCTATCCCGGCCGGCCCGCCCCCCTTCGCGATGGCTGTCATGGGCCGTGCCGGTGCGGCTCCTGCGTCGCTCTGCCATGCCGGTCAGCCCTCGCCGCCGGCTGCCGCCGTCCCGCCACGGCGCAGCCGGGTGAAGCGGGCGAGGGCCTCCTTCTCCAGCTCAGCGGCTTCCTCATCCGACACCTCGCCCGACGCCCGCGCCTGCTCGATCTGCTCCAGCTCGCGCCTGATGGTGGCGGGATCGGCGAGCGTCCGTTCGGCCTCGTCCTGGATGATTTCTGCCAGCCGCATGACCGCGTGCACCGGAAGCAGCGGCAGCTTGAACGCGAAGGTCAACAGGCTCATGTCAGCTCGGCGCCCGGCTCGCTGGTGCTGACGAAGTTGTAGGGAGCCATCGGGCCGAGCAGGCGCACATCGACCCGCCCTGCCCAGTCGGCCGCCAGATCATCGACGGCCTGCTCAGCCGCATCGGCTTTGTGCTCCGCCACGAGGAACGCGACGTGGACCGCGTTCGAGCTCGTGCGTCGGGTCCCGGACGAAGCTGGCGGTGCAGTGGCCCTCCAGGCGGGACAGCAGCGAGCCGGTGTCTTCGTCGCGCATCGCTTCGACCGTGTTGCTGATGATCTCGCCGAGCCGGATCCTCTCCTCGCGGGTGGCGTCGGGATCCTTGCCGCGTATCTGTTCCCGCAGCGCGGCAGCCTCGGAGCTGCCGGACAGGATCTCCTGCAGCATGGCTCGCTCCACGTAACGGCCCTTGACCACGTACTCCAGCTGCCCCTCGAGGTCTTCCAGGGCCTCGACGAACTCGTCGTGGTGCGGGTCGAGTAGCTCCTCAACGACCGCGTCCTCGCCCGTCAGGACCGCACCGAAGCGCAGCGGGAGCACCGGGGCGCCGGTGATCATCGAGTCCAGCAGCTCCTCGTGCGCCTGGAAATCCCGCGGGGTGCCGAGTGGCTCGGCGAGGTCCACCTCGCTGACCAAGGCGGCGAGTTCCCCGCTGCGTACGAGCCTGACCTCGCGGCCCCCGACACCGTGGACCTCTTCGGTCAGCTCCGCGTCTCCTGGGAGAATCCCGTACACGTAGCAGCCCATCTGCTGGCCGGAATCGGCCGTGCGCTGTGTATCCGGTGGCGCCGATGTCATCTCAGTCCCCCTCCGGCGGCTCCGGCGCGTGCCTGCCGGATCCTCTGCACCGACGTCCTCCACGACGCCCCTGACCTTCTGCCCGGCCCCTTCGAGCGCGCCCTTGGTCTTGGCCCGGGCCCCGCCCTGAGTCAGGTCGCCGACCAGTTCCGGAAGGCCCTCCTTCTCGTCGCTGATGTCCAGGCGGTTGACCGCCTGGGCGAAGCGGAGGTACGTCTCGACGCTCGCGATCACGACGCGCGCGTCGATGGTGAGCAGCTCGATGCCGACCAGCGACACTCGCACGTAGGCATCGATGACCAGGCCTTTGTCCAGGATCGTGTCGATAACGTCGGCCAGCCCTGAGGATTGCGGGTTGGCCGACCCGCCGCCCGGCTGTACCGCCGTGGTCATGTACTACCGCCGCGCCGCGCCGCGCCCGTTCGCTGCCGCCGTCCGTTCCCTGCGCTTCCGGGATTTTCCCAATCCGCCGGCCTCTCCCGGGCGGGACGGCGACCGCGCCGTGGCGCGTCCGCCCCGGCCCGCGCGGATCCGGCCCGGTCCTGGCCATTGCCGGATTCCTCGCCCCGGCCCTCGTCTTCCTGGCCGGTGCCCGCTGCTCCCTCGCCGCGCTCCGGGCGCTCGCCGCGCTGGCCGCGCTCGGGGCGCTCGCCGCGCTGGCCGCGCTCGGGGCGCTCGCCGCGCTGGCCGCGCTCGCGCTCGCCGCGCTGGCCGCGCTCGGGGCGCTCGCCGCGCTGGCCGCGCTCGGGGCGCTCGCCGCGCTGCGCTCGGGGCGCTCGCCGCGCTGGCCGCGCTCGGGGCGCTCGCCGCGCTGGCCGCGCTCGGGGCGCTCGCCGCGCTGGCCGCGCTCGGGGCGCTCGCCGCGCTGGCCGCGCTCGGGGCGCTCGCCGCGCTGGCCGCGCTCGGGGCGCTCGCCGCGCTGGCCGCGCTCGGGGCCGGCGCTCGCCGCGCTCGCGCGGCGCTCCGCTCGGCGCTCGCCGCGCTCCTGGGGTTCGTCGCCCTCGGCGGCCGCTGCCTCGCTGCCTTCCGCGGCGCCGCTGTCAGCCGCCTCTTCGGTCTGGTCATCGTGGGCCTGCGGGGCGTCAGGCTGCCCGGGACTATCCTTCTCTTCCCTGGCGATCGCGTCCTCGTGGCTCTCCACCACTTCGCCGTCGTGGATCGTGCCGCGCCAGCCCTCGATGTCGTCCGGGTTCAGCAGGGCCTCGGTCATCAGGTGCCGCTGGAAGTGCTTCAGTTCCAGGCGGGCCCGCCTGCCCTGCGCCCGCCAGATGTTGCCGGTGTGCTCGAACAGGCCCTGCGGGTGGTATTCGAGGATCACGAGGATACGGGTCAGGTTGGGTGCCAGTACGTGGAAGGTTACGGCACCGTCGACGTAGCCCTTCTCGCCCTTCGAGCGCCAGATGATCTTTTCGTCCGGCACCTGTTCCTTGATTGTGGACTCCCAGGTGCGGTGCGACCAGAACACCTGCGCCTTCCAGGTGGTCTTCTCATGCTCTTCGGGCTGGTCGACGTTCTCGACCTTCTTCATGAACTTCGGGAAGTCGCTCCACTGCGTCCACTGGTCGTAGGCCAGACTGACCGGGGCGCCGACGTCGATCGACTCGACGATGTTCGTCACCTTGATCTTGCCGCCCCCGGCGCCGTTGCCGCCCCCGCCGCCTATGCCCCTGACCTTCTCCTTGACCCCGGCGAATCCCGCGCCGAACATGGACCGCAGCGGGGACTTGCCCTCGGCCAGGTTCTTCGCCCCGGTGACGGCGGCCATGATGCCGGGGCCGCCGCCGCCTTCAACGTAGTCGTTCAGGCGGCTGGCGGTCCCTTCCACCTTGCCGCGCGCCGCTGACAGCGCATGGCCACCGAGCGCCCTGACGAGGCCACCAGCCTCCTTCTTGAGCCGCTCCGTCACCCCGCTCCCGGATCCGGATGATTCTCGCGCCACCTTACGGATCCGCTTGCCTGGTAGGAGATCCAGGTACGCGCACCCCGGCCCGATGTCCACCACTACCCGCAGCGTGTCACTTAACCCTCCGACCTGCGGTTTTCCTGCTTAAACCGTCTTATTCCGGAAAAATATGAATATGTGTTCGATATCGTATGGCGCAGAAATGCCGTACCAGCCGATAATTTAGGGCGGCAGTATCACCAACGTCAGATGACCAGAACGAGATCAATTCGAGGTTGTGTTCGGCTGGCAAGTGGTCGGCCGCAACGGGATGGGGCTCTGCTCGGGGATGGGCGGCGTGCCCGCGTGGTCTTCCCATCCGCGAGGGCGGCCGCTGGTGCCGCCGGCCCGGTACCCCGGCCGCCCGATCGGCAGGCCACCGAGCCAGCTACGTCAGGTCATGGCCGGCGTCGGAGACCACCGGGATACCTGGGCCGGCGTCGCGCCAGTGCCGTGCCTGGCTGCGCGGTTTCATCCGGCCCGTCGGTGCGGGCGGTAACCGTGGCCGCTGGCCGCTTCCCCGGGAGCGCGCGCGGCCGGAAGGGCGCTGGCTTCCGGATTCGGCGAAATCGCGGAGTTTCTCTCCCACCCCTTCGAGCACTCCCTTGGTTACGCGCTTGGCGCCGCTCTCTTTCGCCCCGCTCACCAGGCCCGGCAGTCCTTCCTGGGCCGAGGAGAGGTCCAGCCGGTTGACCGCCTCGGCGAAACGCAGGTAGGTGTCCACGCTCGCCACAACGATGCGCGCCTCGATCGTCAGCAGCTCGATGCCGACCAGCGACACGCGTATGTACGCGTCAATGACCAGCCCTTTGTCGAGAATCGTGTCGATGACATCGGCCAGGCCCGATGACGACGAGCCACCGCTCCCGGCCCCGGGTTGCACGGCTCGGACCACGGATTCCCCCCCGGCTGCATGACGTTCGGTCTCACGGCGTGGAGCACGCTCCACCGGGGGACGCTTGCTACCCGGCCCATACGTGGCCAAACACGCCCGGAGGTCCCGGACCCAGAGCTTGTACTGCTCAAACAGCTCGGTCTTGCCCGGGCGCGGCGCACCCGCGCGGCGGCGCCGCTGGGGGAGCGGCGCGGACTAGGCGCGGCCTAGGTCGGCTGGGTGGCGCGGACGGTGGCGATGGTGTCGGCTTCGGCGGCGGACTTGTCCTCGCGGTAGCGCAGCACGCGCGCGAACCGCAGCGCCAGGCCGCCCGGGTAGCGGGG
This sequence comes from uncultured Actinomycetes bacterium, assembly GCA_963775825.1. Taxonomy (GTDB): domain Bacteria; phylum Actinomycetota; class Actinomycetes; order Streptosporangiales; family Streptosporangiaceae; genus Bog-532. Next base: position 93,969 of record CAVZKY010000043.1, on the reverse strand, counting down.
ACTGCGCTGCACGCCGTCGAAAGCGATCTCCGCGACGAGTTCCGGCCGCACGTGCACGGTGTAGTCGTCGCGGGTGTCCTCCAGCGCGAGCAGCCGCTCGGTCTGCCAGGCCAGCATCTCGTCGGTCAGGCCCTTGAACGTCTTCCCGAGCATGACGAATCCGCCCGTTTCCGGGTCGCGCGCCCCCAGGTGCAGATTCGACAGCTTGCCGCGGCGCCGGCCGTGTCCCCACTCGGCCGCCAGAATGACCAGATCGAGGGTGTGCCGGGGCTTCACCTTGATCCAGCCGGCGCCGCGGCGGCCCGCGGTGTACGGGGTGTCGAGCGACTTGACCACGACGCCCTCGTGGCCGTGGGCGAGCGAGTCGCGGAAGAACGCCGTGGCCTCCGCTGCCGAGCTGGTCACCAGCCGCGGCATCCGGAGCCGCTCGGGCACGACCCGGGCCAGCGCGGCGAACCGTTCCTCGCCCGGCCAGTCGATGAGGTCCTCGCCGTCCAGGTGAACGATGTCGAACATGAACGCGGCCAGGCCGGCGTCCCCCTCCCCGGTGCGCCGGGCGGTCCGGGAGGCCGTCACCTGAAACGGATGCGGCCGCCCATCCTCGCGCAGCGCGATCACCTCGCCGTCCAGCACCGCGTCGCGCACCGGCAGTCCGGCCAGGGCGCCGGTCACCTCCGGCAGCCGGTCGGTGATCTCGTCGAGCGTGCGGGTGAACAGGCGCACGGTCCCGTCCCGGATGTGCGCCTGGACCCGGATACCGTCCATCTTCCACTCGACCGCCGCCGGGCTGATCCGGGCCAGGGCGTCCTCGATCGTCGCAGCGCTGGAGGCGAGCATCGGCCCGATCGGTCGCCCCACCTGCAGCCCGAACTTCCCGAGCCCCGCGCTGCCCTCGGCCAGGGCGGTCTCCGCGACCGCCCTCATGGAGCCGGACAGCATCAGGGCCCGGCGCACCGCGGGGCCGGGGACCTGGGCGGCGCGCGCGATCGCCTCGGCCATCACGCCTTCCAGCGCACCCTGATGCAGTTCGCCCGACAGCAGCCGGAGCAGGAACGACTGCTCATGTGCGGTCGCCCGGCCGAAGAGCACGTCCACCAGCTGCTTGCGGGCCGCCACCGAGCCCTTGCCGGATACCGTCCCGATCGAGGTGAACGCAACGTCGACGTCGGTCAGCGTCAGCGTCGGGATATCCGCCGGGGGCGCCGCGTCCCGGAGCGTGGCCCAGCCCACCCCAATCTGGCGCTGTGGCAGTTCCCCGGACAGGTAAGCCACCGCGATCGTGACCTCGGCCGGCCCCGCGTCGTGCAGCGCCTTGGCGAGGACTTCGACCTTGGCCAGCCGGGAGGAGGTCCCGGCCACCGCCTCGGAGGCGTCGGCTATGTCGCTCAGCAGCACATTCCAGTATCACCTGTGCTGGCCCAGGGGGGACGACCCCCCTGAAACCCCCCGCTGCGCTGTGCTGGCCCGGTGGGGCGACCCCCCGGAACCCCCCGAATGCGCTTCGCGCCCGCGCGGTGGTACTTCGCCGACACACCGGCCGCTCACCGGGCCGGAGGCCCGGTTCGTTAGGCCGGTAACGATCGCCTCGCCGTGACCCGGTGCGGTACTTCGCCGACACACCGGCCACTCGCCGGGCACAAGGCCCGGTTCGCTGGCCGGTCACGAGATGCCTCGCCGTAACGCGTGTCCGGTGCCCGCTATTAGGTGCCCGATCGGCGCAGCCGGGGCAGCAGGCGGGACGGCGGGGGCTTTTCGTGGCCGGGCCAGAGCCAGTAGCCGACCGGGAACAGCCGGAGGTGCAGGTGCTCATCGATCAGGCCCCACAGCCCGCGACGGGACCACAGCGCGATCGCGATGGCCACGAGTCCCAGAATGATCAGGTACCACACGTTGTAGGAGGCGAGCGTCTGCTGCAGGATCATGTACACGGCGGTGCCCAGTATCGGCCCTTCGATCGTGCCCAGCCCGCCAATGATGGTCGCGAACGCCATCTCCGCGGTCCACTGCACGCTGAACACCGCGTTCGGGTTCACCTGCAGCTGGCTGATCGCCAGCACGGCGCCCGCGGCGCCGCAGCCGGCGCCCGCCACCACGAACACCAACAGCCTGGCCAGCCCGACCCGCGCCCCCGAGCAGCGCGCGGCCACCTCGTCGTCGCGGATGGCGGTGAGCACCAGGCCGAGCCGGCCGCGCAGCATCAGGTAGATGGCGGCCAGCGCCACCACCGTGACGGCCAGCCCGGTCCAGTAGGTATACGCGGTGAGCAGCACCGAGCTGAACCCGGACAGGCCAGGCAGCGGCATGCCGGTACCGCCGCCGATCGAAGAGAACTTCTCGATGATGAGCATGATGGTCGCGGCGAGCACCCAGGTGGCGATCGCGAAGTACCCGCTGCGCAGCCGCGACACCAGCCACCACATGGGCAGCGCCGCGACGCCGCAGCCGATCGCGGCGACGGGCAGCGCGGCGAACGGCGAGGTGCCGTGGATGGCCAGGATCAGCACGAGGTACGCGCCGAGACCCACGAACGCCTGCTGCCCGACCGACACCAGGCCGGCGTAACCCGCCAGCAGGTTCCACATGCTCGCCAGCGTGAGCACGATGAAGCCCTGGACGATGATGCTGGTGGTGCCGGAGTACACGATGTAGGGCAGCAGCGCCAGCACGACGACCACGATCAGCGCGCCCGCCCCGGTCCAGGCCACGTTTCTGCGCGAGCGGGTGACCCGCACGGTCTCTGCCGGACCGGCGGTGGTCTCCGCAACCAGGCTCACGACTGCGTCCTCCGGGAAGTCAGGCCCTGCGGCCGCAGCACCAGCACGGCCAGGAAAACGATGTACCCGGCCAGAACCTCGTTAGAGATGTTGATCTGGGCCCCGATCTGCTGGGCGACGCCGAGCACCACGCCGCCGAGCAGGGTGCCCCACAGCGAGCCGAGCCCGCCGATCACCACCGCCGCGAACGCGAAGAGCAGGATCGTGTCGGTGCCCGTGGTCGGCGACAGCTGGGAGTACATGCCGTAGAAGATGCCGGCCAGCGCCACGGTGGCGAACGCGATCGCCGCCGCGATGCCGAACACATGCCGGTAGTCGGCCCCGGCCAGCTGCGCCGCCTCCTTATCGTCGGCGACCGCGCGGATCAGGCGGCCGTACTTGGACGCGGACAGGAAGTACTGCAGCCCGAGCAGCACCACCACGGCGACCGCGAAGATGATCACGAGCAGGTAGCCGATCTGGATCTGCGAGCCGACCTTGAACGACCCGCTCACCAGGGGCAGCCCGGTGCCGATGGCGCGGCTGTTGGCGGTGAAGAACTGAAGCAGGCCGTTCTCGATCACTATCGACAGGCCGAAGGTGACGATCAGCGTGGTGAGCACGCTGCGGTCGAGCGCGCCCTGGATGAGCGTGCGCTGCAGCACGTAGCCGAGCACCGCCATCACCGGTACCACGATGATGAAGGACCACAGCACGGGGATGTGGGTGACGGTGATGACACCGATCGCGAGGTAGCCCGCGACCACCGCGAGGTCGCCGTGCGCCAGGTTGACGACCTTCATCACCCCGAACATCAGCGACAGCCCGCAGGCGAACAGCGCGTAGAGGCCGCCGGTCAGCACCCCCTGGATGATGGCGTTTACCCAGGCCATAACTGCTCGCTCCCTCCGTCCGCGGACGGGGCGGCGTCCGCCGGGCGGTGACCGGCGGAGGGTACGGGCTGGCTACCGTTCCCCCCGTCGGCGCCTCGGTCACCCGCGGTTGCTCCCCCCAGGCCGAAGTAAGCCGCCTCGACCCGCTCGGGCGTCAGGTCGCCCGGCTCGCCTTCCAGCGTGGTGCTGCCTTCGAGCAGGCAGTGCACCCGGGAAGCCACCCGCAGGGCCTGGCTGACGTCCTGCTCGACGAGCAGCACGGTCAGGCCGGTCGCCAGGATCTGCGGCAGCATGCCGTAGATGCGCTGGACAACCACTGGTGCCAGGCCGAGCGACAGCTCGTCGAGCAGCAGCACCCGGGGGTTGGCCACGAGCGCCCGGCCGATGGCCACCGCCTGCTGCTCGCCGCCGGACAGCTGCGCGGTCTGCTGGTTGCGGCGCTCCCGCATCCAGTCGAACAGCTCGTACACGCGGTCGATCGTCCACGGGCCCGGTCGCGCATAGGTCGCGCCCACCTGCAGGTTCTCCCTAAGGGACAGCGATCCGAACAGCCGCCGCCCCTCCGGCACCATGACGATTCCCCGGGTGGCCCGGTGCTCGGGCCGCAGCCTGGTGACATCCTCGCCGTCGAACAGGACCGTGCCGGTGGCCGGGCGGTTCAGGCCGGCGATCGTGCGCAGCAGCGTCGACTTGCCCGCGCCGTTCGCGCCGATGATCGCGTAGACCTCGCCGGGGAACACCCGCAGCGAGATGTCGTTCAGGGCCCGGAGCTGCCCGTGGTACACCGCCAGGTCGCGGACCTCCAGCAGCGGCGTCCCGGTCCCCGCCCGCTGGCCGTTTCCCGATACGGTCACGGCCCGCTCCGTTCCCCGCCCGGCGGCCCGTCCGGGTGTGCTGCCGAGGGAGGCTCCTCCAGGGTTCCGCCGGTCAGCGCCGCGGTGACCGCGGTGCCGAGGAAGACCTCGCGGACCGCCGGGTCGGCCAGCACCGTGCCAGGGTCGCCATCACCGACGAACTTCCCGCCCGTCAGGCAGATCAGCCGGCTCACCACAGCGGTGAGTGCCCGCACCACATGCTCAATCCAGATCACCGCGGTGCCCCCGGCGTTGACGTCGCGGACGATCTCGACCAGCTGGGCGACCTCTGGGTCGGTGAGGCCGCCCGCCACCTCATCGAGCAGGAGCACCGTGGGCTGCGTGGCCAGGGCGCGGGCCAGTTCCAGCCGCTTGCGCTGCAGCAGGCCGAGCCGCTCGGCAGGTACGTTCGCCTGGCCGGATATGCCCGTCCGCTCCAGCGCCTCGGCCGCCGCGGCGTAGCTGGGCCGCCGCCGCAGCCCGCCGCCCTGCTGGGCGGCGACCAGCAGGTTCTCGAACACGGTCATGTCTGCGAACGGCCGCGGCACCTGGTACGTGCGGCCGATGCCCAGCCTGCACCGTGCCGCTGCGTCCAGCCTGGTGACCGTGCGCCCGGCGAAGCGGACCTCTCCCGCGCTGGGGGCCAGGTCGCCGGAGATGAGGCCGAACAGGCTGGTCTTGCCGGCGCCGTTCGGCCCCACGATCCCGACCGTGTCGCCGGTCTGGACGGCCAGCGAGAGGTCCTCCGCGATAACGACCCGGCCGAACCGTTTGGTCACGCCGTCCAGCTGGAGCAGTGGATTCGTCATCCAATCACGTGTTGGTGGGCAGCAGGTCGCCGGTGATCTTCGCGTCCGGCTGCAGCGTGTTGTCGACGACCTTGGCCTCCAGCGGGTATGTGGTGCCCTTCTGCCACTGGATGCCGACCGGCGGCGTGATCGCGACGCCGGGCGCGGGCCCGCCAGCGGCGAAGTTCAGCGGGCCCGCCAGCGCGTGCACGTTCACCTGGTGGATGGCGCCGGCTACCTCGGTCTTGTCGTGCGGGTTGTTCACCGAGGTGAGCGCCGCGTGCGCGGCCTCGAAGAGGCTGTAGTTACTGATGTTGGAATTCCACTGCCCGTGGCCCGACGACTCGTACTCGCTGGCCATCTGCTGGCAGGTCTCCCCGGTGAACGACGAGGTCCACGGCAGGCTCGGTGCCCACCACGCGTCGGTGGCGACGTTGTACACCAGGGAGCCGAGCGCGTAGGTGTCGGTCGGGAACAGCAGCACTTTGGCCACGGTCGCCAGTTTGGGCCGGAAGCCCTGCTGCACCGACTGCTTCCACATCGTGGCGAAGTCGGGCGGCAGCGGCACGTTGGTGAAGAAGTCCGCCTGCGCCGCCTTGAACTGGGAGATCATCGAGGAGTAGTTCGTTGTCCCGTCGGTGTAGGCCGGGGACATGTCCAGCGTGTAGCCCGCGGCCGAGACGATCGGCGGGAACACCATGCGGAACGCGTTGCCGTCCGAGTCGTTGGGGAACGCGGCGGCGACCACCTTGTTGGTGTGGAGCTGGTCGTGGATCCGGTTCCACATCGGGATGAAGGCCTTGGCCAGGTGCTCGGCGCCCAGGAAGTACATCACCACGTACTTGGGCTTGAGGGTCGGCTTCGCCGGGTTGCCCCCGAGGTTGATGTACCAGGACTCCCACGGGATGTTCGAGCAGATGAGCGGGGTGCCGAGCGATTCGGCCTGGCTGGCTACCGCGTTGACGGTTTCCGGCGTGGACGACGCCAGCAGCATGTCCACGCCGTCACTCAGGATGGCCGTCCTGGCCAGGTCGCCGGCCCGGGTCGGGCTGGACTGGGTGTCGTAGGACTTGATGGTGACCGGGTAGGTCTTGCCGCCGATCTTGAACCCATTCTTGTACGGGCTGGTCTGCTGAATCTTGGAGATCACCCAGTTGTCCGGCGCCCCGAACCCGGCCAGCGAACCGGTCAGCGGGTGGATCCAGCCGATCGTGATGGCCTTGGTGCCGCCCGATCCGGACCCGGACCCGGACGATGCTCCCTTGATGCCGGTGCTGCACGCCTCGAGCAGGCCGCCGGCGCCGACCGCGAACGCGCCCGCGCCGAATGCCTTGAGCACGTTGCGGCGACCGATCCCGGGCGCGGCAGCCGGGGGCCCGGCGGCGGCGCGGGCAGCCGCGGCGATATCCGGTGCTGGTCTGTCTGACGGGTCGGTCATTACTTTCCCCCTGACGTGTGGGGCGGATGAGTGGCGGGACTTCGGCGGGCGGCCGGGTACCCGGTCACGTATACGTCGTACGTCGGCACGAGGCCCGCCTGCACGTGCAGCTCATTGTTCAACGAATTGTCAACAACTTGCGGGGACAAACGGGTACTTACCGTTGCCAGTCTTCCGGTGCACGCTCGGCGGCCGGACCTCCCGGCGTCCCGAGCCAGCCCCGCGGCGCGCCACATTCCCGTGGTCCGGGCCGTCCGCGTTCGGTAGGTACGGGTGTCTAGTCATGGCTCTCCATCGATGCCCTGGACCAGTGACCTGCGGTAAGTGGCGGCGCTGTGCGGGATAGCGGAGTGCGAGGAACGTTCGCTCTGCGAACACTCGTGCTTACTATGAACAGCGGTAGGCATAACGTAGGTTTGGCACGCGCTGCCCGTCAACGCGCGTTATGTAACTGTTGCCTCTCCTGGATAACTCTCCGTGCCGGGTTCGGGCCGCATCCCGGGCGCGCTGGTCACCGCGAAGGTCATCGAAAACCTCCGGTGCGGAAACCCCGCTGTTCAGGGTGGGGAGGAAGCGCCGGGTCCGGCGTTGTATGGTTGGGCGTCCGCAGGACCCGCCGCAGGGCATGTGGTGGCATCGGGATAAGCCTTCTCGGGTAGTTGACCTCGGCGATGATCCGCGAACCTCTGGCACACGGCTGACACCCGCAGGGGATGCCAACTTCGCAGGGGCGGCGATACCGCGAGAGCCAAGCGCTGCCCCTGCACTATGCTGAGACCCGTCAGCTGTGTGCAAGGAATCCCGCGCCTTCAGGCGTGTGGAGGATGTCAACTGATTACCTGGTGAGGCGGGGCCCTCTTCCCCCGCTGCGCCGGTCCATCTGAGTGGTCCCGCCAGTCCCCACCTGGCCGCTGGGCCGCCGCCCGTACCTTTATTTGCTGGGAGAAGACCGCAGCCGTGGCTGTAAAGATCAAGCTCAAGCGCCTGGGACGAACCCGGGTACCGACCTACCGGATCGTCGTCGCCGACGCCCGGACCAAGCGTGATGGGCGTGCCATCGAGGAGATCGGCAAGTATCACCCGAAGGAAGAGCCGTCCCTCATCGTAGTTAATTCAGAGCGGGCGCAGCACTGGCTGTCCGTGGGTGCGCTGCCCACCGAGCCGGTCCTGGCCCTCTTCAAGATCACGGGCGACTGGCAGAAGTTCAAGGGCGAGCCGGGCGCGGAGGGCACGCTGCGCACCAAGGAGCCGGCGGCGGACAAGAAGGAGCGTTTCGCCGACGCCCTCAAGGACGCTGCCAAGGACGACGCCGCGACCGGGCCGAAGGGCGGCAGCCGGGCCAGGAAGTCGTCCGACACCGCGAAGGCGGACAGCCCCAGGGGCGACACGGCCAAGGCTGGCGCCGCGAAGGCTGGCACGGCCAAGGCTGGCACGGCCAAGGCTGACACGGCCAAGGCGGAGGTCAAGCCCGAGTCTGGCCGGTCCAAGTCCAAGGCCACGGCCGAGACTCCGCCGGCGGGTGACTCCGGGGACTCCGGAGACTCCGGGTCCGCGGACGACAGCGCCCCGGCCACGGCCAGCGAGGCCGCTCCGGCCACCGCCGAGTCCCCGGCCGCTGAGGCGACGGCGGCTGAGGCCCCGGCGGCTGAGTCCGCGGCCGCTGAGGCGCCGGCGGCTGAGTCCCCGGCCGCTGAGGCGACGGCGGCTGAGTCCCCGGCCGCTGAGTCCGCGGTGGCCCCGGCCGCTGAGGCGCCGGCGGCTGAGTCCCGGCCGCTGAGGCGACGGCGGCTGAGTCCCCGGCCGCTGAGGCGACGGCGGCTGAGTCCCCGGCCGCTGAGGCGACGGCGGCTGAGTCCCCGGCCGCTGAGGCGCCGGCGGCTGAGTCCCCGGCCGCTGAGGCACCGGGCAGTGAGCCAGGCAGCGGAGCCTGACGTGCTGGAAGAGGCGCTCGAGCATTTGGTCCGGGGCATCGTCGAGCATCCGGACGATGTCCAGGTATCCAGCCGTGCGATGCGCCGCGGCAATGTCCTGGAGGTGCGCGTCCACCCCGATGATCTGGGCAAGGTCATCGGGCGCGGCGGCCGCACCGCCAGGGCGCTCCGCACCGTCGTGGGCTCCCTGGCCGGTGGGCGGCACGTCCGCGTCGACCTCCTGGACACGGACGAGATCCGCTAGCCGGGCAGGCAGGCATGCAGATTGCCGTCGGCCAGATCGTCCGCGCCCACGGGATCCGCGGCGAGGTGCTCGTTGCCGTTCGCACCGATGAGCCAGACGTGCGGTTCGTTCCCGGGGCCGTGCTGGCCACCGAGCCGTCCGGGCACGGGCCGCTCACGGTGGCTGCGGCGCGCTGGCACACCGGCCGTCTCCTCGTCGCGTTCGAGGGCGTCCGGGACCGGGACGCCGCCGAGGATCTGCGCGGCATCCTGCTCATCCTGGATTCGGCGCAGATCCCTTCCCCGGACGACCCCGACGAGTTCTACGACCACCAGCTGATCGGGCTGAGGGTCGTCACCGCCGCGGGCGAACCGGTCGGCGTCGTTACCGACGTGCTGCACCACGGCCAGGATCTGCTGGTCGTACGGCGGGACGGCCGGCCGGGGCCACCGGGCGCCCAGGGCCTCGCGGGACCGGCGGCCGCTGAGGCCCTGGTGCCCTTCGTGGGTGCGATCGTGACGGACGTCGACGTGGCCGCGGGCCGCCTCGTCATCGACCCGCCGGCCGGGCTGCTCGACCCGGACGAGGCGATCGAGGCCTGATCGGCGTGCACATCGACATCGTCACGATCTTCCCGGAGTACTTCGGGCCGCTGAACGTCTCGCTGATCGGCAAGGCGGCGAACCGGGGAGACATCGAGTTCCACGTGCACGACCTGCGGCGGTGGGCGCACGACATCCACCGGACCGTGGACGACACCCCGTTCGGCGGTGGGCCGGGCATGGTGATGAAAGCCGAGGTCTGGGCCGAGGCGCTGGACGAGATCGCCCCCCCGGACGTCGCTGAACCGGCGCCGCGGCTGGTGGTGCCCACCCCCAGCGGGATCCCGTTCACCCAGGCCCGCGCGGTGAGTTACGCGGCCTGCCCGCAGCTCGTCTTCGCCTGCGGCCGTTACGAGGGCATCGATGCCCGGTTCATCGACGAGGCGCGCTCCCGAATGCCGGTGGACGAGGTCAGCATCGGCGACTATGTGCTGGCCGGGGGCGAGGCCGCGGTCCTGGTCATGGTCGAGGCCATCGGGCGGCTGCTGCCCGGCGTCCTGGGCAACGATCAGTCGGCCAGCGACGACTCGTTCGGCGGCACGTCCGCCGCCGGGGACGCGTCCCTGACCGGCGGAGGCTCAGCGGCGCTGGCTGACGCGCTGTCCGGCGGTGCTGCGCCGGGCGACGTTCCGCCAGGCGCTCCCCCTCCCGAACGTCCCACGTTCGGCGGTCCCTGGTTCGGGGGCGCTCCTTCCCGGGGCGCTGCTCCCGGCGGCGAAGCCGAGCCGACTGCGAGCATGGCCGGGCTTGCTGGAGGGGCCCGTCTACACCCGGCCCCGGGTCTGGCGGGGCCGTGAGGTGCCGGACGTCCTGCTGTCCGGTGATCACGCCGCCATCACCCGGTGGCGCCGGGACGCGGCCCTGCTGCGGACGGCGGCCAACCGGCCCGACCTCATCTGGCGCGTGGCCGCCGACCCCGGCACGCTCAGCGCCCGCGACTGGCAGGTGCTGTCCGCCATGGGCCTGTCCGATATGGTCCAGCGCGGCATGCCGCCGGGTACCGGAAACGCCGGACCGGGCCCCGCCGGGACGGGATTCCAGCGCAGGGGGGGCGGCCGGGAAACGGGCTCGCTTACCAGTCCGCCCCGGAAATATGGCAGACTAAAGCTCGCCGTGTGCTCCTCGTCGGTGCCGGGGCCCCATCTCCAGCGACACTGGGCCCGCGCTGGTATGCCCGCACACGCGCCAAGCCGAGAAGCACTGAGGAATCGCTGCCATGCACACCGCTATTGCCGAACTAGAGCAGGCCCAGGTCCGGGACGACATCCCCGCGTTCCGCCCGGGAGACACGCTCAAGGTCCACGTACGCGTCAAGGAGGGCAACCGCTCCCGGATCCAGGTGTTCCAGGGTGTGGTCATCCGGCGTCAGGGCGGCGGAATCCGCGAGACGTTCACCGTGCGGAAGATCAGCTACGGTGTCGGCGTCGAACGTACGTTCCCGGTGCACAGCCCGTCGATCGAGCGGATCGAGACGGTGACCCGCGGCAAGGTCCGCCGGGCCAAGCTGTACTACCTGCGGGAGCTGCGCGGTAAGGCCGCGCGCATCCGCGAGCGCCGCGACAACCCGGCTAGCTGAGTCCGCCGCCGGATGTCCCGGGGCCAGCACCGGCGCCTGCTTTCGCATCCCTGCGGGAACATCCCACTCTGGCCGATTTTGGGTCCTAAAGAGCCTCTTGGCCTGCCTGAGGTAATCCAGAGTGAGGATCACTATCGCTTTCGTTACCGTCAGATGACGCTAAGCTCAAGGCAATGACCGACGAGGGAGACGGCCTCGGCGACCAGTCCCTGACGCGAGCACGCGACGAGCGGGGACAGGCGCCCGACGGACAGCGGGCCGGATCGGGTACCGGGGACGCGGGAGGCACGAGCATGAACGGGACCAGCCCGCAGGATCCCGGCGGCCCGATGCGAGCGTCCACCGCCGGGGCGTCATCCTCGGGCCCGGAAGCGAGCACGCCGCCCGGCCCGGCTGACGCCGGCGCGGCGGGCGGGGGGAACGGCACGGACGCGGGCGCTCCCGGCGGCCCCAAGGCCCCGGGCAAGCGCTCCGTCAAGGGCGCCAAGAAGAAGAAGAGCAGGTCGTTCTGGAAGGAACTGCCCGTTCTGATCATCGTGGCCCTGATCCTCACCCTGATCATCAAGACCTACTTCATCCAGGCGTTCTTCATCCCGTCCGGCTCGATGCAGAACACGCTCGCCATCAGCGACCGCGTGCTGGTCAACAAGATCGTCTATGACACCCGCAGCATTCACCGCGGCGACATCGTGGTGTTCAGCGGAGACGGCTCGTGGAATCCCGGTACCCCGCCGGCGAGCAGCAACTTCTTCGCCCGGTTCGGCTTGAGCGTCACCTCCATGTTCGGCTTCGCCAGGGATCAGAACGACTACATCAAGCGCGTGATCGGCCTGCCCGGCGACCACGTCGCCTGCTGCGACGCGCAGGGCCGGGTCACCGTGAACGGCGTGCCGCTGAACGAGAAGTCCTACCTGTACCCGGGTAACCCGCCCTCGGAGCAACGGTTCAGTATCACCGTGCCGGCGGGCAGCGTGTGGGTCATGGGCGACCACCGTGACGTGTCCTGGGACTCCCGCGGTCACCGCTACTACCCGGGCGGCGGCGCCATACCGGAAAGCGCCGTGGTCGGCCGGGCTTTCGTGGTGATCTGGCCGCTCAGCCAGTGGACCATTCTGTCGATCCCGTCGACCTTTGACCAGAAGGCGCTGAACTCCGCCGCAGGCCAGGCACCCGCATCCGGGAAGCCGGCGCAGGACGTGGCTGCGGGCATCCCCGTCCGCCCGTCGTCGCCCGTGGCCCCGCTCGCGCTGGGCTTCGTGGGGGCGGTACCGGTGACGCTGCTGCTACGCAAGCTGCGGACCGCAGTCCCGCGCCGCGTTCGCCGCTAGTCGACGGGTTCCGCCGTCATGCCGGTAAACCGGCCGGATGCCGGCATCTGGCGTAATCTTTCGAATGTCATGTTCCGCCCCTCCGCTAAGCCGGTCATCAGCCCGGAACGGGCCAGATGGCGGCACTCCGGTCACACGCCGCGGCGCAACGCCGGGCTGGCTGCCTACGAGAACGTGCTGGCCCGCGCGGGCCTGTCGCCGGTCGCCGGGATCGACGAGGCGGGCCGGGGGGCCTGTGCCGGTCCGCTCGTGGTGGCGGCCGTCGTCCTGGACTGCGCCACGATCCGGCGGATACCGGGCCTGGCCGATTCCAAGCTGCTGACGCCGGAGGAGCGGGAAACCATCTACGACGGCGTCCTGCGCTGGGCGCTGGACTGGCATGTCGTCACCATCCCGCCCCAGGAGGTCGACGCACTGGGCCTGCACGTGTGCAACGTGGAGGGCATGCGCCGCGCGCTGGTGGGGCTGCGCCACCGTCCGGGCTACGTCCTGACCGACGGCTTTCCGGTGCGCGGGCTGGGCACGCCCGCCCTGGCGGTGTGGAAGGGTGATCAGGTCACGGCGTCGGTCGCGGCCGCCTCGGTGGTGGCCAAGGTGACCAGGGACCGGATGATGGTCGCGCTCGACGCGTCCTATCCCGCCTACGGCTTCGCCCGGCACAAGGGGTACTCGACCCCCGAGCACATGACCGCGCTGTGCGCCTGGGGCCCGTGCCCGGAGCACCGGTATTCGTATACCAACGTGCTGCAGGCGAACCGGCGCTGGGCCACGGGCTGGCAGGGTGAGGTTGCGGATCTGGAGGCCGCCCCGTCCGCCGACGATAACCTGCCCGGCATGGCCGCCGCGTCCGCCGACGATGACCTGCCCGGCGTGGCCGCCGCCCCGGCTTCTGGCCCAGCCGGAGAACTCCTGCCGGGCGACGGTACTGAAACCCCTGATGCGTGGGCAGACCTCGTGGCAGAAGAGGCAGCCGCCGCCGAGACCAGCCGGGCCATCCCGGTGTGGGCTGACGCGCCAGGAGGCGGAGAATAAATTGGGGGCATCGCCACCTGCGCGGGGAGAGGAGAATGGGCCCATGGTTCAGTTTGGCGCGCTGATCCGCTACAGGCTCGGCTGGGCGGATCCGCGGGACGGGGCACGCGGATGAGCGCGCGGCAGGCAAGCGCCTTCAACCGGCGATCGGAGGGTAGGCATGAGCGCAGAGGATCTCGAGAAGTACGAAGCCGAGATGGAGCTGCAGCTTTACCGTGAGTACCGCGATGTCGTCGGCCTGTTCAGCCACGTGGTCGAGACCGAGCGCCGGTTCTACCTCACCAACGAGGTCGAGCTGAACGTACGCAACTCCGACAACGGCGAGGTCTTCTTCGAAGTCGTCATGCGGGACGCCTGGGTCTGGGACATGTACCGTCCCGCCCGGTTCGTCAAGAACGTCCGCGTCGTGACCTTCAAGGACGTCAACATCGAGGAGCTCGCCAAGAGCGACCTGGAGCTCCCCGAAGACAAGCCCGGCTTCTCGGCCTAGGAGCTGCTGACCCTGGCCCGCCTGGACCGTACGCTGCTGAGCCGCACAGCGAGCTAGGACAGCGACCGTTGCCTGCCTCGCTGGCAAGGGTGGTGCTGACCGACCTCGGTGCTGTGCTCATTTCCGACTACCTGCCGGCCGCGGCCGCCGCGTGGGGGCACCCGCGTGGGGGCACCCGCGTGGGGGCACCCGCTTGGGGGCACCCGCTTGGGGGTCACTCGGGTCCTGGCACCGGCCCGAACGGCACAAGCCGCTGATCCCCCCAATCATCGGAACACGGCCCACCGACATTTCAGCCGTTCCCTCCACAGCATCCCGGGCCTGCCGGCCTGGTTACCCACAGCGATGCTGCGGTCCCGTCCTCATCCCGCCGGCTCCGGCGATCGTCGTAACCGGAGGTGGTGACCATGCGGGCCAAGGATGTCCTCGGCCGCAGCGGCGAGCAGGCCGCGGCCGATTACCTGCAGGCCGAAGGCTTCCGGATCCTCGAGCGGAACTGGCGCTGTGCCGACGGCGAGATCGACATCGTGGCGGTGGACCGTCACACGTTTGTCGTCTGCGAGGTCAAGACCCGGTCCGGCACCCGCTACGGGACGCCGCTGGAATCGGTCAGCCGCCTAAAGCGCAGCCGGCTGCGGCGGCTCGCGGTGCGCTGGCTGACCGCGCACGGGGTGCGCTTCGACCAGGTGCGGATCGACATGGTGGGCGTCACGCGCGACGCATCGGGCGGTTTCACCATCGAGCACGTGCGGGGGGTGGGCTAGGTGGCCCTGGCCCGGACGCATTCGGTCGCCCTCGTCGGCGTGGCCGGTCATCTCGTGGAGGTCGAAGCCGACATCGCCAACGGGCTGGTGGGCATCATCCTGGTCGGCCTGCCCGACACCGCGCTGCGGGAGGCCCGGGACCGCATCCGCTCGGCGATCCTCAACAGCGGCGAGCAGTGGCCGCAGCGCCGCATCACGGTGGGCCTGTCCCCAGCCAGCCTGCCCAAGCAGGGCAGCGGCTTCGATCTGGCCATCGCGACCGCTTTGCTGGCCGCCGCCGGTGTGGTCACGGCGGCCGGCCTGGCCCAGATGATGTTCCTCGGTGAGCTCGGCCTCGACGGCCAGCTGCGACCGGTACGCGGGGTGCTGCCCGCGGCGGTCGCGGCCGCCGCGGCCGGTTTCCATGACGTTGTGGTGGCCCGGGCCAACGCGCAGGAGGCCGCCCTGGTCCCGGGCGTGCGCGTCCTGTCGGTCCCGACCCTGGCGGCCCTGCTGACGTGGCTGCGCGGTAAGCCTCCCGGCGACGGCCCGGCCGTCGAGGAGCTGGCCGGCGGGACCATCAGCACGCTGCCCGGTGCCGCCGCACCCGGCCCGGCCGTGACCCACCGGGCCCGGCCCGGGAAAGCGGCTGTTGCGCTCGCCCCGGCGCCGGATCTTTCCGACGTGCTGGGCCAGCCGGTCGCGAGGCGGGCGGCCGAGATCTGTGCCGCCGGCGGCCATCACCTGTCCCTGCTCGGGCCTCCGGGGGCCGGGAAGACGATGCTGGCCGAGCGGCTACCCACGATTCTGCCAAGGCTGGAGACCGAGGCGGCGCTCGAGGTGACCTCCATTCACTCGGTCGCGGGCACGCTGTCGGCCGGGCGGCCGCTGATGACCGACCCGCCCTTCTGCGGGCCGCACCACACCGCGTCGAAGGCGGCCATCGTCGGCGGCGGCAGTGGCGTCATCCATCCTGGTGCCGCCTCCCTCGCCCACCGCGGCGTCCTGTTCCTGGACGAGGCCCCCGAGTTCGGCCGCGACGTGCTGGACGCGCTGCGGCAGCCCCTCGAATCGGGCGAGGTGGTCATCGCCCGGTGCGGTACCACGGCCCGCTTCCCGGCCAGGTTCACCCTCGTGCTGGCGGCCAACCCCTGCCCGTGCGCCAAGGCGGCGGCGTCACCACGGTCGGCGTGCTCGTGCAGCCCGGCGACCAAGCGCCGCTACCTTGGGCGCATGTCCGGCCCGCTGCTCGACCGGGTAGATGTCAAGGTGGAGCTGCTGCCCGTCGGCCGCGCCGAGCTGCTGAACGACCGGAGGTTCGCCGAGACGAGCGCGACCGTGGCGGCGCGGGTCGCCCAGGCCCGCCACCGGGCGGCCCGGCGGCTCGCCGGCACGCCCTGGCGGGTCAACGCCGAAGTTCCCGGTTCGGAGCTGCGCCGGTCGCATGCGCCCGGCCGGGATGCGCTCGCCCCGGTGGAACGCGCCATGGAGCTGGGCGAGATCAGCGCGCGCGGCCTCCACAAAATAGTGCGCGTCTCCTGGACCCTGGCCGACCTGGCCGGTAAGGACCGCCCGACGGTCGACGAATGCGGTTATGCCCTCGGCCTGTGGCTGGGGGTGGTGAATTGATCGCCGCCCTTGACCAGGACCGCGTTGCGCGGGCCGTCCTCACCTACCTGGCTGAGCCCGGCGATCCGGTGCTGGGGGCCCTGCTGCAGGTCAGCACTCCGGCCGACCTTGTCGCGGCGGTCGCGGCGAGGCGCCTCCCGGCGGTACCTGCACGGTGCTGGGACGCGATCCGGGGGACCGGGCGGCCCGGCGGGCGCAGCCGGGCCGATACCGCGCGACTGGAGCACGCCTTCGGGACCTGGCGCACGCGGCTCGGCAGCGTCCCTGCCGAGATGGACCTGGCCGGATTTCACCGGGACGGCATCCGGCTGGTCTGCCCGGGCGAACCGGAATGGCCCACGCAGCTGGACATGCTGGGCCTGGGGCGCCCGTATGCGCTGTGGCTGCGCGGCGAGGCCGACCTGCGGTACTGCTGCCTGCGGTCGGTCTCCATCGTGGGCGCCCGCGCCGCGACAGCCTACGGCGCGCACGTCGGCACCGAGATGGCCGCCGCGCTGGCCGAGCGCGGCTGGACCGTGGTATCGGGTGGGGCGTACGGCATCGACAGCTGCGCGCACCGAGGTGCCCTGGCCGCGGACGGGGTGACCATCGCGGTCCTGGCCTGCGGGGTGGACGTGGCCTATCCAGCCGGCCACGCTGACCTGCTGACCGCCATCGCGGCCCAGGGAGTCCTGGTCAGTGAGTGGCCGCCCGGCCGGACGCCGACCCGGCGCCGTTTCCTCATCCGGAACCGGGTGATCGGGGCGCTGTCCCGGGGCACTGTCGTGGTCGAAGCCGGCCTGCGCAGCGGCGCCCTGAACACCGCCCGGCACGCCAGGGACCTGGGCCGTCCGATCATGGCGGTGCCCGGCCCCGTGACGTCGGCCGTGTCGGCTGGCTGTCACCAGGTCATGCGGGAGTGGAGCGCGGTGTGCGTGACCGGCGCGGGGGACGTCGTGGAGATGCTGACGCCACTGGGCGAATCGGACCTGGACCGCGTATCTGGTGCACCAGGCGACAGCCCGGGCCCGCCCCGGCCGGGGGTCCCTGGGCATGTCTCTTTCCAGGAGAGCCTCTGGCCAGAAGCCCCGGGCCAGAGTGAGACGGGCACGGCGCAGGCTGGTACGGCGCAGGCTGGTACGGCGCAGGCTGGTACGGCGCAGGCTGGTACGGCGCAGGCTGGTACGGCGCAGGCTGGTACGGCGCAGGCTGGCAGGCCCAGCCGCGGCCCTGGCCCGCTGCTGGCGCGGGACGCGCTCGATGGCCAGGCCATCGCGGTTCTCGACGCCATACCCGTCCGCGGGGCCGGCCCGGCCACGATCGCGGTCGCGGCGTGCCTCAGCGTGGACGCGGCCGTGCGGTCACTGGGCCTGCTCGCGGCAGGCGGTTACGTCGAGCGCTGTTCCCGCGGCTGGCGGCTGCGCCGGTCAGCCAGCTAACTCCGCCCGGTCCCGCGACACGCGGCCCGGTGTTAGCGGCCGGTGCTAGTGGACGGACGGACGGCGGGTGAGACTGAAGGTGTGCCTGGGCCCGCGTGGATCGACGAGACGACGGCGGCATTCGAGCGCCATGTCGCCGCCGAGCGGGGCTTGTCGCCGCACACCGTCCGCGGCTACGTCAGCGACGCCCGCTCGCTGCTGGAGCACGCTGCTCAGTGCGGCGCCAGCGGGCCGGGTGAGCTGACCGCACCCGTGCTGCGGAGCTGGCTGGCCGGCCAGCATTCGGCCGGGGCGTCGCGGGCGACGCTGGCCCGGCGCGGGGCCGCGGCGCGCTCCTTCACCGCGTTCGCGCACCGTCGTGGCTGGCTGGCCACTGACCCGGGGACGGCGCTCGGGACGCCGAAGGTCCGCCGGGCGCTGCCGCACGTGCTCCGCCAGGGCGAGATCGCCGACGTGCTGGCCTCCTCCGCAGCCGATATCCAGCAGCCACCGCCCGATCGCACCCCGGCCGAGGCCGCCGTCGCGCTGCGGGACGCCGCGGTCCTGGAACTGCTGTATGCCACCGGTATCCGGGTCAGCGAGCTCTGCGGCCTGGATACCGGGGCGCTCGACCTCGGCCGGCGCACGGTGCGCGTGTTCGGCAAGGGCGGCAAGGAGCGCACCGTCCCGGTGGGCCTGCCCGCGGTCCGCGCGGTGAGCCAGTGGGCGCAGGGGGGCCGGCCGGTACTGGTGACCGCGGCCAGCGGCGCCGCCCTTTTCCTCGGCGTACGCGGCGGCCGGGTGGGTCCCCGCACCGTCCGCCGGATGGTGCACGAGCGGCTCCGGGCGGCGGGGGTGCCGACCGACACCGGTCCGCACGGGCTACGGCACACCGCCGCGACCCACCTGCTGGAGGGCGGCGCCGACCTGCGGAGTGTCCAGGAGATGCTCGGCCATTCCTCGCTGGCGACCACCCAGATCTACACGCACGTCTCGGCCGACCGGCTCAAGGCCAGTTACCGCCAGGCCCACCCCCGCGCGTGACCGGCCGGGCAGGTGGCCGCCGCGGCCCTGCGGCCCGCATCACCTCAGCGTCTTCAGGGTCGCACAGGCTGCCCGGGGACCGCCGCGGCAGATCCCGCCGCCCGGCGGCCGTCTAAGCGGACGGGAAGAAGCGGTTGATGAACTCGTTGCGGAACTTCCCGGCTGGGTCGTACCGCGGCAGCAGGGCGGCGAAGTCGTCCCAGCGCGGGTACAGCCCGGCCACGGTCTCCGGCGCCACGGCGAACACCTTGCCCCAGTGCGGCCGCGCGGCGAAGGGAGCCAGCGCGGCTTCGACCGCCGCGACGACAGGCGTGACGGCCGCGTCGTCCTGAATCCAGGTGAAATGGAACGCGACCGAGTCCCGGCCGGAGGCCATGCTCAGCCACAGATCATCGGCGGCGACCGTTCTGATCTCGCTGATCTGCAGCACAGCGGCAATGCGATCGCCGAGGGGGGCCAGCGCCTCGATGGCCGCGCCGGCCAGCTCGCGGGGGAGCAGATACTCGGTCTGCAGTTCTTCCCCGCTGCTGGGGGTGAACGCGAGGCGGAAGTGCGGCAGCCGCTCCTGCCACGGGCCAGGGATACCCAGCTGCTCGGTGGCGTTGTCCGGGGCCATACCGGGGACCGGATGGCGCGGGCCGTCAGCTAGCCGGCCGCCCTGCCACTCCGCCGCACCGTCACCCGCCCCGGAGGTCCCGTCATCCGGCGAATCCCCGGAATTCCCAGGGATCCGCTGCTTCTGCCACACCCGGTTGTTACCCGGATCGCCACGCCAGTCGGTGAACACGCTGACGCTGTAGCCGCTGCTGAATATCTCGTCGAAGTGGCTCACGATCCGCCCGAACGGCAGGTCCTCGTACACGAACTGCCGGACCTCGAACGCCGGGACGATCTCCAGCTCCATCGTCGTCACGATGCCGAGGCTGCCCAGCCCGACGACGGCGGCGGCGAAGTCCGGGCTGCCCCGCTCCAGCCGGGCCAGGCCGCCGTCCGCGGTCACCATGTCCAGGGCGGTCACCGAGGCCGCCAGGCTCTGGTTGGCGTTCCCGGAGCCGTGCGTGCCGGTCGCGCACGCCCCGGCGACCGAGATGTGCGGCAGCGACCCGAGGTTACGCAGGGCGTAGCCGGCCGCCCACAACTGCTGGGCCAGCTCCCCGTAGCGCACCCCGCCGGCGACCCGGACGGCCGTCCCGTCCGGGCGGACCTCCACCACCGGCGGCAGACTGGAGGTCGCCACGAGCACTCCGGTGGTGTCGGCGATCCGGTTGAACGAATGAGCACTGCCGAGGGCCCGCACCCGGTCGCTGCCGCGCACGATCTCCTGAAGTTCCGCCACGCTGGACGGCGAACGCAGCTCCTTGCTGCCGAACACCACATTGCGCGCCCAGTTGACCGGCTGCCCACCCGGCTGACTGCTCATCCTGGCACCCGCCCGCGTCGTCTCCGCCTGACGTCCTGTTTAGCCCGCCGCTTCCGGGCTAGCCAGACACCCCGGTAGGCCGGGCGCCGTCCAGCCGCTGGGCATCAGCCGTGCCGATCAGCGTTACCGTCAACCGGCATCAGCCAGGCGGCATGCCGTGCACTCGGCCGCAGTTGTTCCAGAAAGGAACATATCAGTCGGCATGGCCGGCCCCGCGGGCCTCGCGAACGTGATCGCGGCGGGCGGCGAGCTGGCCACGGGCCGGCTGCGGTACTGCCGCCGGCCCGGGGGGTCCCGCCGTTTCCGGTGCCTGCGGTCTGCGTCACCGCCGTCGCGGGGCGGTCCCGCATATTGGGCAGTAGACTTGACGGAGGCCACCAGAAGGCTCGCATACGAGCGTGCCCGTTAGGAGGCCATAGTTCGCGCGCCCGCTGGCCAGCCGGGATCCGTGAGGTCCCCGCTGGTGCGCACCGCTCGGTCCGTGGGCCTGACCAGGCCCACCGCAGGTGCGTACGGGCGCCAGGAAGCAAACCGAGTAGCGTCAGCGCCTCCGGGCGCGGGCGCGGGGATGAAAGGACCTCCGGCATGGCTCCGGTCGTCACCATGAAGCAGCTCCTGGAGAGCGGCGTTCACTTCGGGCACCAGACACGGCGCTGGAACCCGAAGATGAAGCGCTACATCTTCACCGAGCGCAACGGCATCTACATCATCGACCTCCAGCAGTCCCTCGACTACATCGACCGCGCGTACGAGTTCATCAAGGAGACCGTCGCCCACGGCGGCACGATCCTGTACGTCGGCACCAAGAAGCAGGCCCAGGAAGTCATCGCCGAGCAGGCCGGGCGGGTGGGAATGCCGTACGTTAACCAGCGCTGGCTGGGCGGCATGCTGACCAACTTCTCGACCGTCTTCAAGCGTCTCCAGCGGCTCAAGGAGCTGGAGGAGATCGACTTTGCCGACGTTTCCGGCTCCGGCATGACCAAGCGGGAGCTGCTGCACCTGCGCCGCGAGCGCGACAAGCTCGACCGCACGCTCGGCGGGATCCGGCACATGGCGCGGGTCCCGAGCGCGGTGTGGGTGGTCGACACCAAGAAGGAGCACATCGCGGTCAGCGAGGCCCGCAAGCTCGGCATCCCGGTCGTCGCGATCCTCGACACCAACTGTGACCCCAACGAGGTCAACTACCCGATCCCCGGGAATGACGACGCCATCCGCAGTGTTGCGCTGCTGACCAGGGTGGTAGCCGACGCGGTGGCCGACGGCCTCATCGCGCGGGCCGGTGCCGCCGACGGCGAGGAGAAGCCCTCCGCCGACCGTCCCGAGGTCGGCAGCGAGGAGCCGCTGGCCGAGTGGGAGCGGGAACTGGCCGAAAGCGGGAGCCCCCAGCCCGAGGCGGCTGCGGACGCCACGGCTGAGGCTGCCCCCGTCGCGGACGCCCCCGCGGAGGCTGTTCCGGCTGCGGACGCTTCGGCTGAGGTCAGCGCCCCGGCTGAGGTCAGCGCCCCGGCCGAGGCGAACGGCACCCCGGCCGAGGCGAACGGCACCCCGGCCGAGGTGAACGGCACTCCGGCCGAGGTGAACGGCACTCCGGCCGAGGCGAACGGTACCCCGGCCGAGGCGAACGGTATCCCTGCCGAGCAGGGCGAGCCGGTTGGCGCGGCCAGCTCCGCCGAGTCGGCCGAAGGCGCCGAGTAAAGCCAACCGTCACGGTGAGCGGCTGGACCCGGTGGCGTACTGGCCCCGGGTCCAGCCGCATACCTGGCGCACGTCACCGGTGCCCGGCGCCTGCTCCCGCCGGGACAACGCAGACATGTGCAGAGCACGAAAGTGAGAGACAAGGGATATGGCGAACTTCACCGCCGCTGACGTAAAGCGGCTCCGGGACCAGACCGGTGCCGGGATGATGGACTGCAAGCGTGCCCTGGAAGAGGCCGACGGCGACATCGAGGCCGCGGTTGAGCTCCTGCGCCTGAAGGGCGCGAAGGACGTCACCAAGCGCGCGACCCGGACCGCTGCCAACGGGCTGGTCACCGCTGAGCTGTCCGGCACGGACGCCGGGGTGCTGGTCGAGCTCAACTGCGAGACCGACTTCGTGGCCAAGACTGACCTGTTCCAGCAGCTCGCAGGCGAAATCGCCCGGGCCGCGCTGGCCAGCGGCGCCGCTGACCGGCTGGCCCTGCTGAGCACCGAGGTCCGCCCCGGGCAGACGGCCGAGCAGGTCATCGAGGAGGCCGGTGCCGCCCTGAAGGAGAAGCTGGAGCTGGGCCGCTACGCCCGCTTCGAGGGCGGCTACGTGGCTAGCTACCTGCACCGTTCCGACGCGGCGCTGCCGCCCACCCTGGGCGTGCTCGTCCAGCTGGACAAGCCCAACGCCGAGGTGGCCAAGGACCTGGCGCAGCAGGCGGCCGCGATGCGCCCGCTCTACACGGCGCGGGACCAGGTCCCGGCGGACGTGGTGGAGAAGGAGCGCCGGATCGCGGAGCAGATTACCCGCGAGGAGGGCAAGCCCGAGCAGGCGATCCCGCGGATCGTGGACGGCCGGCTGAACTCCTTCTTCAAGGACGTGGTGCTCACCGAGCAGCCGTTCGTCAAGGACCAGAAGAAGACGATCAAGCAGGTCGTCGCTGAGGCAGGCGTGACCGTTCGTGGCTTCGCCCGGTTCCAGGTCGGGCAGGCCTGAGTGTGACCGGGCCGACGGACATCGCCCGCCGGCCCGCACAGCAGCAGGGGTGCGGCGGACCAGAGGGAGGTCGCTCGGTGCAGCAGCCGGATGGCGCGTGGGGCAGCATAGGGCCAGGGGAAGATGCGACCGCTGCGGCGGTCCGGGCGGCGTCCGCCGCCATCGGTGACCCTGCCCCGAAGGATCCCGGGGTCTTTTTCACCCCGCCCGCCACCGCGAGCGTGGTCTCCGCCGGCGGGGAGGCCGAGGCCTTCCACAAGCGGTGGAACCGGGTTGTGGTCAAGCTGTCCGGTGAGGCGTTCGCCGGGAACGAACCGCTTGGCATCTCGCCCGACGCCGTGGCCCACATCGCGGCCGAGGTGGTCTCGGCGGTGCGGGAGGGCGTCGAGGTCGCAGCCGTGGTCGGCGGCGGCAATATGTTCCGGGGCGCATCCCTTTCCGAACGGGGCATCGACCGCGCCCGGGCCGACTACATGGGCATGCTCGGCACCGTGATCAACTGCCTGGCACTGCAGGACGTCCTGGAGAAGATGGGCGTCGACACCCGCGTGCAGACCGCCATCACCATGGGCCAGGTCGCGGAGCCGTACATTCCGCGCAAGGCCATCCGGCACCTGGAGAAGGGCCGGGTCGTGATCTTCGGGGCCGGGCTGGGTGCGCCGTTCTTCTCGACGGACACCTGCGCCGCCCAGCGGGCGCTGGAGATCGGCGCCGAGGCGGTGCTCAAGGGCACGGCCGTGGACGGGGTCTACGACGCCGACCCGCGCAAGAACCCGGCGGCTGTTCGCTTCGACCGGGTGGACTACAGCGAGGTCCTCGCCCGCGGCCTTAAGGTCATGGACGCCACCGCGGTCAGCCTGTGCATGGACAACGGGCTGCCGATCGTCGTCTTCGATCTGCTGGGCCAGGGCAACGTGGTGCGGGCGATCCGGGGGGAGAAGGTCGGCACGCTGGTATGCGCGGCCGACTGCTGATTCCGCTTCGCAATGGCCGGCTCACGCGATGCGGGGGGTACCTTAGCGTCTACCCGGATAACGTGAACTCTGGCCAAGACATCTCCACAGGAGCCCGCAATGATCGACGACGTACTCCTTGACGCCGAGGAGAAGATGGAGAAGGCGGTCGCGGTCGCCAAGGAAGAGTTCGGCGTGATCCGCACGGGCCGCGCGCACCCGGTCATGTTCAACAAGCTGACCGCGGACTACTACGGCTCCCCGACGCCGCTGAACCAGCTCGCCTCGTTCCACCTGCCCGAGGCGCGGATGGTCATCGTCCAGCCCTACGACAAGTCCTCGCTGCCCGCCATCGAGCGGTCCATCAGGGACAGCGACCTGGGCGTCAACCCCACCAACGACGGGACCGTGATCCGGGTCGTCTTCCCCGACCTGACTGAGGAACGGCGGAAGGAATACATCAAGGTTGCCCGGCACAAGGCCGAGGAGAGCCGAGTTTCCATCCGTAACATCCGGCGGCACGGCAAGGACGGGGTCGACAAGCTCGTCAAGAACGGCGATGTGGGTGAGGACGAAGGCCGCCGCGCCGTGCACGAACTGGACGAGCTGACCAGGAACTACGTCGACCAGGTCGACGAGCTGCTCAAGACCAAGGAATCCGAGCTTCTCGAGGTCTAGGTGGACGACGGAAAGCAGCCGCGCGCAGCCTCGGATCCGGGAACACCTGCTCTCGCGGAACCGGCCCCGCCGGCCTCGTCCGCCCCTTCCGTGACCTCGTTTTCTCCTGAGCCGGACGCCAGCAAGCCCGCGCGCTCGGGGCGTAATCTCCCCGTTGCGGTCGGAGTGGGCGTCCTGCTGGGCGGCCTGGCCATACTCTCGCTGTTCACGGTGAAAGCGACGTTCATGATCCTGATGGGCGCCGCCGCCGTGACGGGGCTGCGGGAACTGGTCCGCGCGCTCGGCCCGCGTCATCTCCGGCTGCCCGTGATTCCCATCGCGGCGGGCGGCGCCGCGATGTGGGCCTGCGAATACTGGTGGAACGACCGCGCGGTGCTCGCGGCGCTCGCCCTGACCGTGGTGGCGATCTTCGCCTGGCGCCTGCCCGGCGGTCCAGACGGCTATCTGCGTGACGTGATGGCCGGGCTGTTCGCCCTCGCCTACCTGCCGTTCCTGGCCGTGTTCATCGTGGCCCTGCTGACCCCGGTGGACGGCGCCCGGCGCGTGGTCATCTTCATTGCCCTCAACGTCTGCGTCGACGTCGGCGGCTACTTCGCCGGGAGCCTGCTGGGCCGGCATCCGATGGCCCGCCTCATCAGCCCCAGCAAGACCTGGGAGGGCCTGGCCGGATCGGTGCTGATCTGCCTGGCCGGGGGCGCGATCCTGATCCCCTGGCTCCTGCACGGCCACGTCTGGCAGGGCATCGTGACGGGCGTGGCGGCGGCCGCCGCCGCGGTCGTCGGTGACCTGGCCGAATCGGCGATCAAGCGGGA
This sequence comes from uncultured Actinomycetes bacterium, assembly GCA_963775825.1. GTDB lineage: Bacteria > Actinomycetota > Actinomycetes > Streptosporangiales > Streptosporangiaceae > Bog-532. The sequence continues at coordinate 68,705 of CAVZKY010000043.1, read as the reverse complement.
CCTGAAGATCAAAGACATGGGCACCCTGCTGCCAGGGCACGGCGGCGTCCTGGACCGGATCGACTCTCACCTGGTCGCCGCGCCCGTGACCTGGCTCCTGCTGGCCGTCTTCATCACCGTGCCCCGCTGACCGCGGTCCCCATCAGCCGGCTTCTCAGCTCAGCTGGCCACCCAGCTCCGGCGCTGCGCGGCGAGCGCGCTGATCAGCCTGGCCGATCCCTGTTCCTTGGCGATCAGCCGTTCTTCCTCCGTGATCGGCACCACCCACAGCCAGCGCACGGGATCCCCGCCGAAGGAGAAGCCGGACAGGTCGGGCGCGTCCGGCCCGGGCAGGCTGGGCACCTCCAGCAGCAGTACCGCCTCGTAGCCGCCGCCGAGCGGAAACGTGGCCGGCTCGTGGTACCAGCGGACGCTGTGCCCGGGACCGAACCAGGTGACCGCGCGCCACGGGTACGGCGCGAGCCACAGGAAGATCCGCGCGGCCTGCGCGGGCGGCATCGTGGTCGCCATGGCCAGTTCGATCCGGGCGTACGAGGCCGGGTCCTGCACGAGCCGCTCCACCACCGGCATGCGCTGGCAGCTCATCCCGACCGTGGACAGCACCGTGTACGGGCGGCCCTCAGCCGGGGGGCGCTCGCTGATGCCGGCCATCGGCTGGCGGCCCATCGACGCGTCCCAGTAATGGCCGCCAGGGCCGAGTCGCTCCAGGTGCCCGAGCACCCCCTGCTGGAAGACCCCCCACGATCGCTCGTCGCTCCGCCACTGCGAGTAGACCCGGGCCCGGTCGACCCGGGGGCCGAGGCCCTCCATCGCGTCGTCCAGGGACCAGCCGAACGGGGTCTGGCCCAGGATGTCCCGGCTGTAACCGGGCATCCCGCGGCGCGCGTCCGACCAGCCCGGGATGACCGCGAGCAGCTTCCCGTTCTCCAGGACGGCCACGCCGTCGCCTTCCTCGAACCAGAGCGGGTCCAGCGTGCCTTGCTCGATCGGCGGGCGGCCTTCGGGCAGCTTCGTGTGCCCAGACGGCATGATGGGCGCCTGGCCGGCCTTGATCCGGGCCGGGTCCGGTGCGGCCGGGGCGGGCACGTGGTTCGCGATCCAGGTCGCCGCCACGGTGGAGGTCTCGTCGTGCAGGTAAGCGGCGGTGGTCACCCCGTCGAATTCGACCGTCAGCCGACGGCTCTCGTACGGGTTCACGCTTTCGAGCAGCATCTTCGGCTGCTGCGACTCCGTGGATACCCGGCGCAACATCGGCATAGCTAAAATTTACGCCAACTGCGTCAGGTCACCGGCCGCCCTCGACGGCGCCGCGCCCGTGCCCAGTATGCCGACGGCGCCGGGTGGCTCGGGATCCGCCTATCCTGGATTGTCGCCCCTTACCAGCCGAACGGACGCGTTGTGTCACCCTCTCGCCCCAGCTCGCCGCCTCCGGCGGCGCAGGCCCTTCCGGACCCGGCCCCGCTGCCGCCGGGCGGCCTGCCGCCGGGGCTGCTCGGCGGGCCGGACGGCCCAGCCGTCTCCCGCGGCTCACGGGGCCGGGCGAAGCCGCCGCGGCATCTTGCTGACCTGGACCTGCCCGAGCGCCGGGCCGCCGTGACCGAGTTGGGTGAGCGCCCGTTCCGCGCCGACCAGCTGTCCCGGCAGTACTTCGCCCGGCTGGCCGACGACCCCGGCGAGATGACCGACCTGCCGCAGTCCTCCCGCCAGGAGCTGGCGGACGCGCTGCTGCCGCGCCTGCTGACCACCGAGCGGGAGCTGGCCTGCGACGGCGGTACGACCCGGAAGACGCTGTGGCGGACCTTCGACGGCGCCTACGTCGAGTCGGTGCTGATGCGTTACCCGGGCCGCGTCACCATGTGCGTCTCGTCCCAGGCCGGCTGCGGGATGGCCTGCCCGTTCTGCGCGACGGGGCAGGCCGGGCTGACCCGTAACCTGTCCGCCGCCGAGATCGTGGAACAGGTCGTGGCCGGGGCGCGCACGCTCGCCCGCGGCCAGGTCCCGGGTGGCCCGGGCCGGGTCTCGAATGTGGTCTTCATGGGCATGGGCGAGCCGCTGGCCAACTACCGCAGCGTGGTGCAGGCGGTCCGCCGCCTCACCGAGCCGGCGCCGGCCGGGCTCGGCCTGTCCGCCCGCGGCATCACCGTGTCCACCGTCGGCCTGGTCCCGGCGATCGGCCGGCTCGCAGCCGAGGGCCTGCCGGTGACGCTGGCCGTGTCGCTGCACGCTCCCGACGACGAGGCCCGGGATGAGCTGGTGCCGGTGAACCGGCGCTGGAAGGTGGCCGAAGTGCTGGACGCCGCGTGGCGGTACGCCGACGTCACGGGCCGCCGCGTCTCGATCGAATACGCCCTCATCCGCGACGTGAACGACCAGGCGTGGCGGGCGGACCTGCTCGGCACGCTGCTGGCCGGGCGGCTCACGCACGTCAACCTGATCCCGCTCAACCCCACGCCCGGATCGCGCTGGACCGCCTCACGGGCGGGTACGCAGGAGGAGTTCGTGGCCCGGTTGGCCAGCCACGGCGTACCGGTCACCGTCCGGGACACCCGGGGCCGGGAAATCGATGGCGCCTGCGGACAGCTCGCCGCTGTGCTGACCCGGGGGGACGACCCCCCGGAACCCCCCGCTGCGCTCCGCGCCCGCGCGGTGGTACATCGCCGACAGTGTTAGCCCGGGGGGCGACCCCCCGGAACCCCCCGAATGCGCTCCGCGCCCCGCGGCGGTACTTCGCCGACACACCGGCCACTCGCCGGGCACAAGGCCCGGCTCGCTGGGCCGGTAACGATCGCCTCGCCATAACACGCGTCCAGCGCCCGCCGCCAGCACCGGGCGCTCACCCGGACCTTCGGCCCGGGGTCGCGTCCGGTCGGGCCTTCGGCCCGTCTGTCCGAAATGCTGGTGCGGGACCGGTCTCTGGCTGAGCAGAATGGTGCACACACTGGACCGTTAGGCCAGGATGTGATCGTGAGCTCGGGAGGCGCAGTGACCGGCCTGTCCTGGCGGGCCCTGAGCCAGCGCGCCATCCACTGGGCCTGGCGCGCGGCCGAGCGCGCGGGCGCGGTCACCGCCGGCACCCCGGCCGGGACGCGGTTCGCGGCGTTCGGGCCCGGCTCGGTCCTCGTCTTCCCGCCGGGGGCCATCTTCGGTGAGCCCTGGATCCAGATCGGCGCCAACACGGTCCTGGGCAAGCACGTGTCGATATCGGCGGGCACCGTACCGGGCCAGCAGCTCGGGCCGGTACCGCTGCTGCGGATCGGTGACCGCTGCGTGATCGGCCGCGGCACCCACATCGTGGCCCACGACTCCATCGTGATCGGCGACGATGTCTTCACCGGACCGAACGTGTACATCACCGACCAGAACCACAGCTACGCGGACCCGGACACCCCGATCGGGCGGCAGTGGCCAGCCAACGCGCCGGTGTCCGTCGGCACGGGCAGCTGGCTGGGGGCCGGTACGATCATCCTGCCCGGCACGGTCATCGGGCGGAACGTCGTCGTCGGCGCTGGCTCGGTGGTCCGCGGCCGGTTCCCCGACCGCTGCGTGGTTGCCGGGGTCCCGGCCAAGGTCATCCGCGCCTACGTGGCAGGCGACGGATGGCTGCCGATGCGGGCGGACGCCCGCGAGCGGGCGCCGCTAGCCGACCCGGAGGGCGTCGAGGGCGTCCCGGAGCCGCCCCACCCGGTGCTCTAGCTGCGCCGCGCAGTCGGCGAGCACGGTGTCCCCGCTGACGGACGGCTGCGCGGACAGCACACCCACCAGGTCCTCCACCGCCGCCAGCCGACCGGACAGCTCCAGCAGCAGTGGCTGTGCGCCGCCCGTCAGCCGGCCTGCCGCTTTCCGCCGCAGCGCCCGCGGGTCCGCCGTCCCCGGCCCCCGCTTCCGCCGGATCGCCGGCGTCCGGGGCGGTGCCCGGCGCCGGAATCGCCCGCCGCGCCGCCGCCCGGTCCAGGGCCATACCCGTCTCCAGCCGGCTGCGCAGCAGCTCGGCCTGCTCCCGGAGCTGTCGGTTCTTGGTGTACAGCTCGACGAAGACCGATACTTTGGCGCGCAGCACCCAGGGGTCGAACGGCTTGGAGATGTAGTCCACCGCCCCGGCCGCGTAGCCGCGGAAGGCATGGTCCGGCTCGGCGCTGGCGGCCGTGAGGAAGATGATCGGGACGTCCCGGGTCTTGGGCCGCCGCTTGATGTGCGCGGCAGTCTCGAAGCCGTCCATGCCGGGCATCACCACGTCGAGCAGGATGACGGCGAACTCGTCGACCAGCAGCGCCTTCAGCGCTTCCTCGCCGGACCGGACGGGCACGAGGACCTGGTTGAGCGAGGACAGGATCGCCTCCAGCGCGACCAGGTTCTCGCCGCGGTCGTCGACGAGCAGGATCCGTGCCTTGTTGGTCACCTCGCCAGCTCCTTCGGCCTGCTCAACGGGCGGCCGCCCGTTCCAGGCAATTCCGCATGACGGCCAGCAGGTGTCCAGTGTCCACCGGCTTGGTGATGTAGTCGGTCGCGCCGGACGCGATGGCCTTCTCCCGGTCACCCTTCATGGCCTTGGCGGTGACCGCAATGATCGGCAGCTCGGCGAACTGGGGCATGTTCCGGATCGTCTCGGTCGTCGCGTACCCATCCAGCTCGGGCATCATGATGTCCATCAGGACGAGCCGGACATCCTCGTTGCGCTCGAGCGCCTCGATGCCTTCCCGGCCGTTCTCCGCATAGAGCACCTCCGCTCCGCACCGTTCAAAGACACTGGTCAGTGCGAACACGTTCCGCACGTCGTCATCTACTATCAGTATCTTCGCACCATACAGCGGGTCCTGCGGATCAGGCGCCGCGGACAGCGCAGGTGCCATCGCCGCTATTCCCGGCGTGCCTGGCCGGCCAGCCGAACGGGACGGTATCCCGCCGGTTCCCTGGCTCTGCGACTGCGGCTGGCTGGCCCACCCGGAGCCTTTCCCGCCGCCCCAGCGCCCGGCCAGGCCGACGAGCTCATCGACGGCCACGGCGCCGCTGGCGGCCGTGCCGTTGGCCGGTTCCAGTGCCCGGCGCGAGCCGGTGCCGGAGCCGGCCCGGAGCGACCGGGCGGGCAGGTACAGCGTGAAGGTGCTGCCGTGCCCGAGCCGGCTGGTGGCCTTGATCTGGCCGCCCAGCAGGCGCGCGATGTCCTTGCTGATCGACAGGCCCAGCCCGGTTCCGCCGTAGCGGCGGCTGGTGGTCCCGTCGGCTTGCTGGAATGCCTCGAAGATGAGGTGCTGCTTCTCCTCGGAGATCCCGATGCCGGTGTCGGACACCGAGAACGCGATCACCTCGGCCTCGTCGCGCAGTGGCCCGGTGAAGGTGATGTCCTCGGCCGGGGCGGCCCGTAGCCGGACACCGCCCTGCGCGGTGAACTTCACCGCGTTGGACAGCAGGTTGCGCAGTACCTGCTGGAGGCGCTGCTCGTCGGAGTAGATCATCTGCGGCAGGCTGGCCGCCGTGTCCACCTCGAAGGTCAGGCCCTTCTCCGCGGCCATCGGCCGGAACGTGGCGTCGAGGTACTCCACCAGGCTGGCCAGCGGGATCTCCGACGGGTGCACGTCCATCTTGCCCGCCTCGACCTTGGACAGGTCCAGGATGTCGTTGATCAGGCGGAGCAGGTCCGAGCCTGCGTCGTGGATCGTCATCGCGAACTCGACCTGCTTGGACGACAGGTTCCCGTCCGGGTTCTCAGCCAGCAGCTTGGCCAGCACGAGCAGGCTGTTCAGCGGGGTGCGCAGCTCGTGCGACATGTTGGCCAGGAATTCGGACTTGTACCGCGAGGAGGTCGCGAGCTGCTGGGCGCGCTCCTCCAGCGTCCGCCGGGCCTGCTCGATCTGGAAGTTCTGCACCTCGATGGCCCGGTTCTGCTTGGCCATCAGGGCCGCCTTGTCCTCCAGCTCCGCGTTGGAGTTGCGTAGCTCGGCCTGCTGGCGCTGCAGCTCGTCCGTTCGTTCCTGCAGCTGGGTGGCCAGCCGCTGCGACTCGGCCAGCAGCGCCTCGGTGCGGGAGTTCGCCATGATCGTGTTGATCGTGACGCCGATGGTCGGCACGAACTGGTCGAAGAAGGCCAGGTGCACGTCGCTGAACCGGTACAGCGAGGCCAGCTCCAGCACGCCGAGGACCTGATCCTCGAAGAGGATCGGCAGCATGACCACGCTGACCGGCGAGGCGGCCCCCAGGCCAGAGCCGACCGCCAGATACCCGGGCGGGATGTTCTCGATCAGGATCCGCTTGCGCTCCAGGGCGGCCTGGCCGGCCATGCTTTCGCCGAGCACGAAGCGGGTCATGCCGCCCCGCTGGAAGCCGTAGGTGGCGATCCGGCTGAACTGCAGCTCCGTCGAGATCTCCGCGTCCGGGACGTCAGGCCGACCGGAGCCGTCCGCGACCGCCCGGGCGCCTTCCAGGGCGGCCCTGCTGTTCGCCGTGGGCCCGCCCGGCAGCGGCTTACGGCCCGGGCCCTGCGCGGGGGTCCCGGCGCTGCCGTGCGGCGCGGCGGTCCCGGCGGCCCCCGGCGGGCCGGTCCCGCTCGGGGCGCTGCCGCTGCTGATCTCACCTTGGTGCGGGGTCTGCCGCGCGATGCCTGGCAGCTTGGCGCCGGGCGGTATGGCCAGGTAGAACGCGCCGTACTGGGCGGACGCGAGCGGAGTCAGCTCGCTCATGATCAGCCGGGCGACCTCCAGCAGGTCCCGGTGCCCCTGCATGAGGCCGGAAATGCGGGCCAGGTTGGTGTTCAGCCAGTCCTGCTCGCGGTTGGCGTGCGTGGTCTCCCGGAGGTTGGCCACCATCAGGTTGATGTTGTCCTTGAGCTCGGCGACCTCGCCGCGCGCATCCACGGTGATGGACTGGGTGAGGTCGCCCTCGGCGACCGCGCTGGCCACGCCGGCGATGGCTCGCACCTGGGTGGTCAGGTTGCTGGCCAGGCCGTTCACGCTCTCGGTCAGCCGCTTCCAGGTGCCGGAGACGCCTTCCACCTCCGCCTGCCCGCCGAGGCGCCCTTCGGTGCCGACCTCGCGGGCCACCCGGGTGACCTCGTCGGCGAAGGCGGACAGCTGCCCCACCATCGTGTTGAACGTCTGCTTGAGCTGGAGAATCTCACCGCGCGCGTCCACGTCGATCTTCTTGCTCAGGTCGCCCTGCGCCACCGCCGTCGTGACCTGCGCGATGTTACGCACCTGGGCGGTCAGGTTGTTCGCCATCGAGTTGACGTTCTCGGTCAGGTCCTTCCAGATGCCCGAGACGCCGCGGACGTGCGCCTGGCCGCCGAGGCGGCCTTCGCTGCCGACCTCGCGGGCCACCCGGGTGACCTCGTCGGCGAAGGCGGACAGCTGGCCCACCATCGTGTTGAACGTCTGCTTGAGCTGAAGAACCTCGCCCTGCGCGTCAACCGTGATCTTCTGGCTGAGGTCACCTTCGGCCACGGCCGTGGCGACCTGCGAGATGTTCCGGACCTGCATGGTCAGGTTGGTCGCCATGCCGTTGACGGAGACGGTCAGGTCTTCCCACACCCCGGAGACGCCGCGGACGTGGGCCTGCCCACCGAGGCGGCCTTCGGTGCCGACCTCGCGGGCCACCCGGGTGACCTCGTCGGCGAAGGCGGACAGCTGGTCCACCATCGTGTTGAACGTCTGCTTGAGCTGAAGCATCTCGCCCTGGGCGTCCACCGTCACCTTGCGGGTGAGGTCGCCGCGAGCCACAGCCGTGGTGACCATGGCGATGTCCCGGACCTGCTCGGCCTTCTGCGCTACCTCGGAGGTGAGGGAGGAGAACTGCGTCGCCATCTCATCGATCAGGGCCCCGATATCCGCGAGCATGGGACTGTCGCCGCCGTCGCTGAATCGCCGCCGGGTGCGGAAATCGCCGCTAGCCAGCGCGGCCAGCGCGTCACGGACGGGCTCGAGATCGTTATCGGTATATCTGGCCTCTGCGGTTGAGCTGGGCGCGGTGTGAGGCATGGTGTTCCCTCCAGGCAGTCGCGCAGCGGTCGATGCGGGGTCCGCATCCGCTGTACGGCCGTACTCTTAATCCTCCCTAAGCGGGGCCGCCCTTCTCTAGTAACTTCCTTAGGATGGCCCGATAGAAAGTATTAACCTCACGAGTCTGTCACGATGGGGGGAAGGGCTCAGCACTTCCCGCGATTAATTGCAGCCAGTCAGTAAGGACCGAGAACACGTGAGGGGACGAAGCGACCTCGTCGCGTCCGCGGCCTACCAGCCCGAGCCGTCGGCTGCCGCGGCAGCCCGCCGTTTCGTCCGCCAGACCCTCCACTCGTGGGACATCGCCGCCCGGACCTGGGACCCTGACCGGCTGGTCGACGACGCCGTGCTCCTCACCAGCGAACTGGTCACCAACGCGGTGGTGCACGCGGGGACCCCGCTCGATGTCACCTGCCGGCTGACCTCCGGCGAGCTGGAGGTCGCGGTTCGCGACCGTCATCCGGCCCGGACGCTGCCTGACATCCCCCCGGCGGCCAGTACCTCGGCGGAACGCGGCCGGGGCCTGCTGCTGCCGTCTGCGCTGGCCTCGTCCTGGGGGGTGACCTACGCCCGGATCGCCAAGGCCGTGTGGTTCCGGATGAGCCTGGCCCGTGACGAAGAGACGCCCGGTGACATCGCCGGACTGCCGCCCGTGACGACTGCCGCGGGCGGTCCGGGCCAGGACTCGGCTCAGGGCGGCCCCAGCGCGGTCCTGGCCGCCGGTCCCGCACCGGGGGAGGATGCCGCACCGGGCGAGGATGCCGCCGGTGCGCGCCCGCCCGGTACGGGCACTCCGGAGACTGTGAGCGCCGGCGACGCTCCCGGTGCCGCCACGCTGGCCGGCCCGGCCGCGCTGGCCGCCACCGGGCGGGACGGGGCCGAGGCTGGTTACGTAGCCGGCCGGGCCGCCGCGGCCGGTGACGTCGCGCTGGCCGGTCCCGGCACCCAGGATCCGGGACGCGAGCAGGCCGGCTCCGGAGCGGGTGGCGCCCTGGCCGGCCTCGGGGCCGGGCCAGGCGCGGGGCCAGGCGCCGGGGGACCGCCGGCGAGCGGCCACGACCGCGGCCCGGTTTGGGCCGGCGATGATGATCCGGCCGCGGCCCTGCGGCCGGACCTGGGCACGCTCAGCTACGACGAGTTGCTCCGGCATACGGTGGAAACCGCCCGCGATGTGATCACCGCGGACGCCGCGTACGCTCTCGTCGCCGACGAGGACGGCGAGCTGCGGGTCCGCGCGGCCGCCGGGGTCGGCGTCTCGGAATCCTTGTTCGCGCCCTCGGTTCCGGCGGTGTTCGCCGATGGCGCATCGGCCAAGTCCCTCGTTACCGTGCCGTTCCTGGTCGACGGCCGGGTGACCGGCGTGCTGGGCGCCGCCGCCACCTCGCCCGACCGGTTCGACAGCGGCGACGCGGCCAAGCTGCAGCGGGTCGCCGACCGGGTGGCCATGTCGCTGGAGCGGGCCCGGCTCAGCGAGCTCGAGCGCAGGCGGCGCGGCCGGATCGGCTTCCTGGCCGAGGCGAGTGACCTGCTGGCCAGCACGCTGGACCAGGAGAAGACGATCTCGCTGATCGCCCAGCTCGTCGTCCCGCGGCTGGCGGCGTGGTGCGCGGTGCTGCTGGCCGACGACACCGGCGCCCTGAGCCCCGCCTACGTCTGGCACGCCGACGAGTCGCTCATCGACCCGCTCGCGGGCCTGCTCCACGCGGTCGAGCCCCCGGAAGCTGATGTGGCCGGACGGAGCTGGTCGCTGGCCGTGGATGCGGGCCCGGGGCTGTCCGACGAGGCCCTCCTGCTCGCCGACGACGCGGCCTGGTGCTTCCCCCTGGCGGCGCGGGGCCGGAGCCTCGGCGTGGTCGTGATCGGCCGCCCCCGTGGCGACCGGCCGCCGCGCGAAGCGCTGGAGCTGACCGAGGACCTCGCCCGCCGCGCCGCGCTCGCGCTCGACAACGCCCGGCTCTACGAACAGCAGCAGCTGACCAGCCAGGCCCTGCAGCGAAGCCTGCTGCCCCCGGAGCTGCCCCGCATCCCCGGCGTGGACCTGTCGGTGGCGCACGAGGTCGCCGGCGAGGGCAACGAGGTCGGCGGCGACTTCTACGACGTGTTCCCCGCCGGGGAGAACCGCTGGCGGTTCGCGATCGGCGACGTCTGCGGCACCGGCCCGGAAGCGGCGGCCGTTACCGGCCTGGCCCGGCACGCGCTGCGGATCCTGGCCCGGGAGGGTCACGACGTCGCCGATGTCGTCGGCCGGCTCAACCAGCTGATCCTGGAAGAGGGACCACGGGCCCGGTTCATCACCCTGCTGCACGGCGAGCTCACCGTCCTCGCGCCCTGCGCCCCGGCCGCGCATGCCGATGCCGATGCCGATCCGGGCGCGGCCCCGGCCGTCGCGGCCAGCCGCGGCCCCGCCGTCCGGATGAAGCTGGTCTCGGCCGGTCATCCGCTGCCGCTGCTGCTCCGCGCCCAGCACGCCGCCGCCAGCCCCCCGCACGGGCCTGCCGCAACGGCTCCAGCGGCGGCGGCTCCAGCGGCCGCGGCGGTCCCGCAGCCTGCGGCGGAGCCCCAGCCGCTGCTCGGCGTGCTCGGAGACCTGTGCTTCACCGCCCAGACGGTGGACCTGTTCCCGGGCGATCTGCTGCTCTCGGTGACCGACGGCATCACCGAACGGCGGGACGCCACCGGCCGCCTGCTGGACGACGGTGACGGCCTGGCCCGCGTGCTCGCCCGCTGCGGCGGCCTGAACGCGGGCGCTGTCGCGGCCCGCATCCAGCGCGCCGCCGAGGACTTCGGGGCCGGCCCGCGCACCGACGACATGGCCCTGCTCGTCCTGCGCGCCCTGTGATGCTGCCGACTGTTGCGCGGCGCCGGCCCGGAAGATCACGGTCTTCGCCCAGTCGCCGGGCTGACCGGCCACGGCCGGTCCCACCGGTCCCACGGGCCCGGCCCGCCGGCGATACTGGGCGCATGCTGGAAAGCCGTGAACGCTGATGGCCCGCGACCCGATCGAGAGCATGCACCAGGCCAGCCAGGCCACGCTGATCGCGGCCCTGGTCATGCTGGCCGGCGCCTTGGTGGCGTTCGCGGCCAAGGCCCACGCGATCGCCCTGGTTTTCCTGGTCCTGATGCTGATCTGCGCCATGGCCAGCTCCGGCTGCGCGGTCGTCTTCCGGAACCGCGCGCAGGCGGCGGCCCGGGCGGCCCGGGCGCAGCAGGCCACCCGGTCGGCGCGGCGGACCACTCGCTGAGGCGCTGACGGCTGGGTCTGTTGATTCGCCGCCAGGTATTCCCAGGCCGGACGACAGCCGGCGCAGCGTTCCGCGGCCGGTGCGCCAGGCCAGTCCGGCCCTCAGCGGCTCAGGCCAAGGATGCCGGGGTGGGCTCGAACAGGCCGAGCCGGTAGGCCGTCGCGGCCGCTTCCCCGCGGCTGCCCACCCCGAGCTTGGCCAGGATGTTGGAGACATGCACGCTGGCGGTCTTGGCCGAGATGAACAGCTCGGCCGCGATCTCCCGGTTACTGCGCCCGGCGGCGATCAGCTCCAGTACTTCTAGCTCGCGCGCCGTCAGGCCGAGCGGCGCGGCGGGACTGACCGCAGAGCCGCCTGGTGCCGGTGCGTCGTGCGCCGCCCCGCCCGCCGGATCTGCACTGGCCCGGTCCCCCACCGGCCGCAGCACCCGGTGGGACAGCCGGGCGATCCGGTCGCTGAGCGGAGCCGCGCCCAGCCCGGCGGCCAGGGTGGCCGCGCGCCGCAGCCGGGTGGCGGCCCCGTCCCGGTCCCCTTCGGCCGTGGCCGCCCCAGCGGCGGCGGTGAGCGTCCACGCTTCCGGGTGCGGCTGCCGTACTGCGGACCAGGCATCGGCCGCCGCGTCCCACGCGGCGCGCAGCCCGTCCGGCACCGGCTGGCCCGGTACAAGCTGCGCCTGCCGGACCAGCGCGGTAAATGTGAGCTGGCAGGCCTGCTGTACCGGGCCGTACGTGCGGAGCTCGCTCGCGACCGGCCGCAGCCGGTCCAGCAGGGCGGTGGCGCTGTCCCCCAGTGCGTCGTCACGCCGCGCGGCCGCCTGCCCCAGCGCCAGCAGGCAGGCCCGTGCCCCGGACAGCAGCACCGGCCATGCATACCGGGTCAGGCATCCAGCCAGGTCGTACCGGCTGAGCGCGTCCGCCGTGGCGGCCAGGGCAGCGGAGCCGTCCCGGGCGGCGGTGGCCGCGTCGATCCGCAGCTGGGTCAGCGGCAGGTGGTGCTGATCCTTGAATGCGGCGGTGTCCAGCACGGCCCGGGACGCCGCCAGCCAGCGCGCCGCCGTGGTGGCGTCCCCGCGATCCGCGGCGATCAGGCCGGCCACCACGTCCAGCGAGGCCTGGTTGATGGGCGGCGGCGACAGTTCCCGGGCGTGCTCGATGACCTCGACGGCTTCGTCCCAGCGGCCCAGGGCCATCAGCGGTTCGGCCAGGTTGATGGCCAGGAAGGTGCCCGAGGTCCGGAACAGCCCGTAGTCCTCGGCGCGCGCTATGCCCTGGCGCGCGACCTCGGCCGCGGCCTCGTGCTCGCCCGCGCCTTCCAGCAGGTGTGACTCGTTGATCGCGACGTGCAGGATGGTCTCGTACGCGTTCGTGCCGCTGGCGATCGACCGGGCCTGGGCGATCAGGTCCAGACCCTCGCTGCCCGGCAGCGCCATACCGCCCGGACAGAGGGTCGCGGCCAGCGAGAGCAGGGCGTGGCCCTCGCTGGACAGGTCGCCAACCTGGCGGGCCAGTCTCAGGGCCTCCTCGGCGGCGGCGCGGTCGCAGGGCCGGTGCCGCCCGCCGTGGCAAGCCACCGAGACCAGCACCCTGGTCCGGGCGGCGGGGGCCAGGTCCGCCGGGACCAGCCCCAGTGCACGCTTGAGGTCCTCGGCGTTATCCCGGCCTAGCTGATGGTTAAAGCCGGCGCGCAGGTCCAGCAGCAGCGCTACCCGGACCGGCTCAGCCGCCGGATCCAGTTCCGTCAGCGCGGCGGTAGCCAGGGCGATGCCGCGCTCCACCTCACCGGCGTCGTAGGCGGCCTTCACCGCCTCCTCCAGCACCTGGGCGTGATCCGCGCTGATCCGCTCGGCCGCGTCCGGTACCTGATCCCACAGTTCGAGGACGCGGGCCACCAGCGTGAGCCGCTCGGCGTGGGCCAGCGCCCTGCGGGCCTCGGCCGCGGCCTGCCAGGCGGTGATCAGCGCCCAGGTCACGTTGTGCGCCGCGTACCAGTGGTGCGCCATCTCGATCTGCGCCCGGTTGGGGGGCACCAGGCTCGGGCTGGCGGCGATGGCGCGGGCGAAACGGTCGTGCAGCCGCCCGTGCTCGCCCGGCAGCAGGTCCTCGTGCACCGCCTCCCGGATCAGTGCGTGCCGGAACACGTAGTCGTCCGCCTCGGTGAGCAGCGTGTTGGCGGTGACCGCGGGCCGCAGTACCCGGGTCAGCTCGTCCGGACCGAGGCCGCTGACCGCGCCGAGCAGGGCGTGCCCGACCCTCTCGCCGCCGGCGCTCGCGACCCGCAGTACCTCCTGCGCCTCCTCCGGCAGCCTGTCCACGCTGATCAGCAGCAGGTCCCTGAGCGTGTCCGGCAGATCCCCGCCGTCGGAGGCGTGGCTGGTCAGCAGCGTCTCCAGGAAGAGCGGGTTTCCTTCGGTGCGCCGGTACAGGCGGTCCGTCTGTACCGCGTCGAGCGGGCCGCCGAGTACCTGGCGGGCGAACTCGCCCGCTTCCCGCCGGGTCAGCCGCTGCAGGTCGAGCCGCTCCACCCATTCGATCCGGTCGAGCTGGGCGATCAGCGGCCGCAGCGGGTGGGTGCGGTGCAGATCGTCCGACCGGTACGTCACCACGATGAACACGTCGTCCAGGGCGCGCTGGTTCCGGATCAGGAAGGCGAGCAGGTCCCGGCTGGACCGGTCGGCCCAGTGCGCGTCCTCGACGACCAGGATGACCGGGGACCGCTCGGCCAGCTGTTCCAGCAGGACGAGTACCTGCTCGAACAGCCGGGCCCGGGCCTCGCCCTGGTCCCCGCCGGACGGCGGCTCGCCGAGCTCGGGCAGCAGCCGGGCCAGCTCCTGTATGGCCCGGCCCGGCAGCAGCTCGGCGATCTTCCCGGTACCCAGCTCGCGCACCAGGTCCCGCAGCACGGCGGTGAACGGTGCGAACGGCAGGCCATCGGCTCCCAGCTCCAGGCACCCGCCGATCAGCACCCGGGCCCCGGCCCCCCGCTCGGCCGCGGTGAATTCGCGGATGAGCCGGGACTTGCCGACGCCCGCCTCGCCACCGATGAGGACGGCCGCGGGGGCACCTTCCCGTACCGAAGCAAAGGCGGAGCGCAGCCGGCTGATCTCGCCCGCCCGGCCGACTAGCGCGGGGCTGATGGTCCGCGAGCTCATGCTGTCCAGCATGCCATCCGGTACTGACATTGCCGACCGGTTAAACCGCCCCTCCGCCGGGGTCCCGACGGCGGAAAGCGCGGGGAAGCCGCTTCCGCTCGCCGCGCCGTCCGATGGCCTGGGGAACGACCTGCGCGGGGTCTCGCAGGCGGGCCCGTAATCGGATCCGCCCGATGATCGTTCCGGCGGCACGGCGGCGCCGTCCCCCGCGGACCCCTCCGAGGGGACGGCGCCACGCCCTGGCCTGGTCACGACAGCCCTGCCCTCAGGCTGCGTCCCGGCGCACCGCCGCGCCCTGTCCGCCCGCCGTGGCCGGCACCGCAGATCCGGCACCTTCCGTACCGGCGCCTGACCGGGAGTCGGCCTGGGCGGACGTGCCCTCGGCGGGCCGGGCTTCGCCGTGGAACGTGCCGTCGACGTAGTCGGGTACGCGAACGCCGTCGAGCTGGTCCGGAGCGTTACCGGCGTGCCGCCGGGCCTTGCGGGCCTGTCGCGCGAGCTTGGCCAGGTTCCTGGCCTGCGCCACGGCCAGCCGGTCTTGGACCTGCCGTGCGGCGATCGCGCGAATCATTTCCGGATGCATGGTCTCTCCTCCCGCCGGGCGATCGTCCAATCACCCGCACGTTCAGATTCGCCGTAAGGCCCCGCCCACCGCATCGGACGAATTCCTTATCTATGGGCCGCTTGCGGCCTTAGGTCCGCCGGTGCCGGCGCAGCTCGCACCTAAGCCCGCCTAAGTTCCCTGTGACCTGCCGTAAGACCCGCTAAGGCGCCCCAGCTGATCCCGTGAGCAGCACTGCCTCGCGCCCGTCCGCACGCGTGGGCCCCACGTCGCGACCGGGCTTCGTGCACCCCCGCCCCTGCCGGGCGCTGCCGGTCCTGCCGGGCGCTGCCGGTCCTGCCGGGCCCGCCGTCCCCGCCGGCTCCGCGTGCTGCCTCCCGGAATGCCGTTGACCCCAGAGGTGTTCTAGCAGGAGAGCCGGAGGACCAGCACGTTCCCGCCGTGCCGCGCTAAATACCCCCGCGCGCCCCGGACCCGAATAAACTGACCAGGCCGCCGCATCGTGCGGCACCTCTCCGCACAGAACCGAGCGAGTTTCCCGCATGCCCACACGTCACGTCCAGGCCGGACCAGCCGGCTCATCGCGGGCCCTGGCGACCCGCGACGAGATCAGGAACGTCGCGATCGTCGCGCACGTCGACCACGGCAAGACCACCCTGGTGGACGCCATGCTGTGGCAGTCTGGCGCGTTCCGCGCCGGATCGCACGTCGCCGATCGGGTGATGGACTCCGGCGATCTGGAGCGCGAAAAGGGCATCACCATCCTGGCCAAGAACACCGCGGTCCACCACGACGGGCTGGTCATCAACATCGTGGACACGCCCGGCCACGCCGACTTCGGTGGGGAGGTCGAGCGCGGGCTGTCCATGGTCGACGGCGTGATCCTGCTGGTCGACGCCAGCGAGGGGCCGCTGCCCCAGACCAGGTTCGTGCTGCGCAAGGCGCTTGAGGCCAGCCTGCCCGTCATCCTCGTGATCAACAAGGTCGACCGCCCCGACGCCCGGATCGCGGAGGTCCTGGACGCCTGCTATGAGCTGTTCATCGATCTGGACGCGACCGAGGAGCAGATCGAGTTCCCGATCGTTTACGCGTCGGCCCGCGCCGGGCGCGCGTCGCTCAACCGGCCGGCCAACGGCGAGCAGCCGGACTCCGCGGACCTGGAGCCGCTGTTCCGGGTGCTGCGGGAAACTGTGCCCGCGCCGGTCTATGAGCCGAGCGCGCCGCTGCAGGCACACGTCACGAACCTGGACGCGTCGTCCTACCTGGGCCGGATCGCGCTGTGCCGGATCTACAACGGCACCATGAAGCGGGGCCAGCAGGCCGCGCTGTGCCGCCGGGACGGCTCGCTGGAGCGGGTGAAGATCTCCGAGCTGTTCCTTACCGAGGCCCTGGACCGGGTGCCCGCCGATTCGGCTGGGCCGGGCGACATCGTCGCGATCGCCGGCATCCCGGACATCATGATCGGCGAGACGATGGCCGACGTGGACGACCCGCGCCCGCTGCCGCTGATCACCGTGGACGAGCCCGCGATCTCCATGACGATCGGCGTCAACACCTCGCCGCTGGCCGGCCGCGAGAAGGGCACCAAGGTCACCGCGCGCCTGGTCAAGGACCGCCTCGACCGCGAACTGGTCGGCAACGTGTCGCTGCGCGTGCTGCCCACCGAACGGCCGGACACCTGGGAGGTACAGGGCCGCGGTGAGCTGGCCCTGGCCATTCTGGTGGAGACCATGCGGCGGGAAGGCTACGAGCTGACCGTCGGCCGTCCCCAGGTCGTCACCCGCGAGGTGAACGGCAAGGTCCACGAGCCCGTGGAGCGGCTGGCCGTGGACGTCCCCGAGGAGTATCTCGGCGCGGTGACGCAGCTGCTGGCCGTGCGCAAGGGCCGGATGGAGAGCATGACCAACCACGGCACCGGCTGGGTGCGCCTCGACTTCGTGGTGCCCTCCCGCGGCCTGATCGGTTTCCGGACCCAGTTCCTGTCCGACACCCGGGGCACCGGCATCGCGCACCACGTGTTCGAGGGGTACGAGCCCTGGTCCGGGGACCTGCGGACCCGCCCGTCGGGCTCCCTGGTCGCTGACCGTTCCGGCAGCGCGGCCGCGTACGCGATGTTCAGCCTGCAGGACCGCGGCTCGCTGTTCGTCTCGCCCGGCACCGAGGTGTACGAGGGCATGATCATCGGCGAAAACTCCCGCTCGGACGAGATGGACGTCAACATCTGCCGCGAGCGCAAGGTGACCAACGTCCGGCAGTCAACGGGCGAGGAGCTGGAGCGCCTGGTGCCGCCGCGGCTCCTCAGCCTGGAGCAAGCGCTGGAGTTCTGTGCCGACGACGAGTGCGTCGAGGTTTCCCCGTCCGCCGTCCGCCTGCGCAAGGTTGTCCTGGACGCCAGGGAGCGCGGCCGCATGCGCGGCCGGAAGTCCCGCGCCGCCCAGACCGCCTGACCGGTCCGCTGGGCCCAGTTGGCCTGAGCCGCACGCGACAACCGGGAGCATTCTCAGGGATTATCGCTCTGAGTACGCTCCCCGCAATCCCCAGCCGGACGGGCAGGACGGCGCCAGGGGGCTACTTGGGCGTGACCGGGAGCGCGTCCAGGGCTTCGCGGACCTCATCGGCGATGGGCGGGGGGACGGTGAGGGTCAGTACGTGCCGGAGCGCCTTCTCGTAGGCCACGTCGTACGCCTCGCCGGCGGCCACCGCGACGTCCGGGGTCACCCCGGTACCTTCCCAGTTCGTACCGGTCACCGGGTTGATGGAGCGCGCGAAGGGCACGGAGATCGCCAGCGTCTGGGAGATGGGCACCATCCGGGTGGGGTGGGCGCCGCCGCCGGTCGTCTCGCCGATCAGCTCGGCGCGGCCCAGCGCCTGCAGGGTGTAGCAGAAGTCCTCCCCGCCGGAGAACGTGTCGTGGCTGGTCAGCAGGTAGACGGGGCGGTCGAGGTAACGGGAGCCGGGCACCCAGGCCAGGCTCCAGAACTGCCGGGTCTCCCCGGTGCCCGCGTCGAAGATGTCGTTGAAGTGCGTGCCGCCCTCGGGGAACAGGTAGCTGCACCAGAACGCCACCCCCTCCGGCGAGCCGCCGCCGTTCTTGCGCAGGTCGATGATCAGCGCGTACGTGCCGGAGACCAGTTCCATGGCCGCGGCGATGGCCGGGCCGGCCTCGTCCGGGTGGGCCACCCCACGGATGTCCAGGTAGCCGACGTTGCCGTCCAGCCGCTCGACCCGGAAGATCCCGTAGTTGGCCGGGTGCCCGCGCTGCGGGCGCTGGCGGCGGGGGTCCACCGGCTCGGCCGGCTCGGGGGGTTCCCGGCGCAGCGGCCGGGGCAGCACCCGGACCCGCAGGTGCTTGTCCGCGCAGACCTCGTAGAGCTGGCGGGTGAGCCGTTCGGCGAGCGTGGCCTCGTCCAGGTCGTCGTACTCCCCGGCGGCCAGCCGGGTCTCGATCGCGGTGGCGGCCTGCTCGGCCCGGTCCGGGAACACGTAGCTGGCACGCAGCAGCGAGACGGCCGTCTCCACGGCCTCGCGCGTGGACAGCGGCTGCTCAGTGAGCGCCGGGTCGTCCGGCAGGCTCACCGTGGGCGCGGCGTCACCCCCGTCCGGGACGGTGAATTCCAGCATCTTGGCCGGGGGAAGCCGCAACGAAAGCTCGCGGCGCAGCCGCTTCATGCCGTTCTCGTGGGCCTGCGCCCAGTCATCGAGGGCCCGCTGAGGATCTTCCGGCGCCATCGCGCCGTCGATGTACACCCGGACCAGCAGGTCGTCCGGCTCATCGCCGCGCTCCAGCACAGCGACCCGCTGTACCGTGCCTCCCGGGAAGCGCGCTCTGACCTCACGATCGACGAGGTCCTGCAGGCGGGTGAGTTCGGTCCGCTCCATTACGGCCTCCTGGGTCCGTCCCCAGGCTAGTCACTCGCCGCCGGCAACTCACCGTGTTTCCGGCCAGATCGCCCGCTCGCCAGCGCCTGGCCCGAGCCGGATCCGGCGAGCGATTCCTGGCGCCCAGGTGGCGTGACAAAGTAGCGGCGGAGGCTGCCGTCTGCCCCAGTCGCCCAGTGTGGGGAGCACGCCATGGAAACCGGCCAGGCCGAGGTCAGTGAGGCCGAGCTCCTGGCCGCCGGGCGGCAGGGACGGATGCTGGACTGCGCGCTCGCCCCCGCCCGCTCCCGGGGCACTGCCGATCCCCCGCCGGCCGGTGCCGCCGCTGACCGCTCCCCGGCCGCCGGCGGCCGCCGCCCGGTCGACGCGGCCCTGCTGCGCCGCTGCTGCCTGGAGCTGAAGGACCAGATCGACCCCCGGGGCCTCCGGCTCCGGCACGCCACCGTGACCGGCCCACTTGACCTGGCCGGGCTGGAGGTGCCCTACCCGCTCCGCTTCGAGGACTGCGAGTTCGAGGCGGCCGTGGTCGTGGCGGGCGCCCAGCTGCAAGAGCTGGCCCTGACCGGGGCCGTTGCGCTCCCCGGCCTCCTCGGCAATGGCCTGTGCGTCCGCGGTGACCTCGACCTGTCCGGATCCTTCGTGGCCGGCCTGCACCCCAATCGCTGGCCGCGAATGGTTGGTGCACCCGGGATCACCGAGCAGTCGAGGGAGCGGGTAACGACGTTCTCGTACGAGGACTCGCCCTGGGGTGATTACCTGACTAAAGTCAGAGAAATGGACGAGGCGATGGTGCGCCAGGTCCGGAGCTTCAACCGGATAGTCACGCAGCGGATCGGCGTGCTGAGCGACGCGTTCCTGGCTCGGGAGCGCCCGCTCGGGCAGGCCCGCCTGCTGTGGGAGATCGGGCCGGACGGCTGTGACGTCCGGCAGTTGCGGTCGCGGCTGGACCTGGACGCTGGCTATCTGAGCCGGCTGCTGCGCGCGCTGGAGAGCGATGGTCTCGTCGTGGTCGAGCCGAGCGGGACCGACGGGCGGGTCCGCAGCGTCCGGCTGACGGCCGCCGGGCTGGCGGAGCGGACGGTACTCGACGAACGGTCCGATGCGGCGGCGACGGTCATCCTCAGCCGGCTCAACCCGCGGCAACGCGCCCGGCTGGCGGCGGCGATGGCCGAGACCGAGCGGCTGCTGACGGCCTCCGCGGTCGAGGTGGCCGAGCGGGATCCTGGCCATCCGGCCGCCCGATTCTGCCTCCAGGCCTACTTCGGTGAGATAGCCGGCCGCTTTGACGGCGGCTTCGACCCGGCCCGCAGCCCGGTGCGCGAGGAGCAGCTGAGCCCGCCCGCGGGCCTGTTCCTGGTGGCCACGCTGCATGGCGAGCCCGTCGGCTGCGGGGGCATCAAGTTCCCGGTCGGTGCACCCGCCTACATCAAGCGGATGTGGGTCTCGCCGGCTGTCCGCGGCCTGGGCCTGGGCCGCCGCCTGCTGGCCCAGCTTGAAGACCGAGCGGCGGCCCGCCAGATGCCCGCCGTCCAGCTCGAAACCAACCAGGCGCTACCCGAGGCCATCGCCCTGTACCGGTCGGCGGGTTACCGCGAGGTCCCGCCGTTCAACGACGAGCCCTACGCCCACCACTGGTTCGAAAAGAGCCTCCGCTAGCCTCCGGCCGCCGTCAGCTAGCCCTCGGCTGGTGTCAGCTAGCCCTCGGCTGGTGTCAGCTAGCCTCCGGCCGCCGTCAGCTAGCCCTCGGCTGGTGCCAGCCAGCCATCAGCTACCCTCGGCTGCCTTCTGCTCGCGATTGGCCACCTCCCGCGCCGTGCGTTCCAGCCGGTTGCGGTAGTCCTCCCACCAGTCCTGGTCGCCCGGCGCCATGTTGTCGTATTCCTTCCGCCAACCGACGGACCCGTCGATCAGCTCCCGGACGATATCGGCGTGCCCGGCGTGCCGGTGCGTTTCGGCCGTCATGTGCACCAGAATCCGGTGCAGCGTCACCTCCTGCCGCTCCGGCGGCCACCACGGCACGTGGCCGATCGCGTCCAGGGGCAGCGCGTCGATCGTCGCGTCCGAGTGGGCCCAGGACCGGTGGTAGAGCCCGATGATATCCTCGCGCGATTCGCCCGCCGTCGCCCACATGTCCGCGTTCGGCTCGGCGTCCGGCGCGAGCCAGGGCAGCGGCTCACCCGACGGCCGGCCGAACGTGTCCCCGAAGTACCCCAGCTCGACGCTGGCCACGTGCTTGACCAGCCCGAGCAGGTTGGTGCCGGTCGGCGTCAGCGGGCGCCGGATGTCGTACTCACCCGCGCCCTCGAGCTTCCACAGCAGGGCGTCCCGGGCCTGCTGGAGGTAACGCTGGAGGTCGGCCTTGGGCTGCGAACCGGTCATGCCGTCAGTGTGGCACCGGGCACCGACATTCTCCGGCCGCGTCGCGCTGACCGGGACCGTTCACGATCCGGTCCGGCGCTCCCGTTCCGTTAGCGGCACCGGGTGCTGCCGGACGCCCGCTGACGCCCCGATTTCGGATCAGTGATCGCAGGTCCCAGATACCGACGATGCCCGTCAGTTTGGACACCGTGGCACGAGTCAGCATCTCTCATGAGAGCCAGCTCTTAAAAGAGGGTGGGCAGCTGACCGGATTCCGCTGAGCGCCCGCCTCGGGCAGCCGTCCCCGCGGCGGGCTGACGCTCGCCGGTCCCTGCCTCGGTCCCGGGGCCGGACCGTTCCCACCGCAGCGATTCCACCGGACCGTTGAACCAGTGCCCCAGCGGGCAGCGGATCCGCGCGCTTTCCAGCGGCCCGTCGGTCGAGTCCATCGTGTAACGGTGCTCCACCTCGGCGGGCAGCCCGCACCGGGCGTGACCCTGCGCGTCCTTGTATGCCGGGCAGTCCATGTAGGTCACTTCGCGTTCCATCGGCGAGCCTCCTGCAGCCGGAAGACATTCGAGGCCGTCCGTACCGGCCAGATAACCAAGGGAGCGCCGCGCGGACCGGGTGATACAGGGCGGCGCCCAAAAGGTGCGGCCTCACCTCTCGGATGCCCGGTAAAGATCAGCTAGCCTGCCAGCATCGGTTACATTCGCCAGCCGAACCTGCTGGAGGTAATGCATGGCTGACCCCGACGAGCCGCCCAGGCCGCGCGACTACGCGCTGGAAAGCGAGCTGGAATCGCTGCGCAAGCAAGAGGAAGAAGGGCACGCGACCCCCAAGGAACAGCGCCGGGCCGAGCAGCTCGAGCACCGGCTGCGGGTCGACGAGCACGGCGAGGAGGTCCGGGAACGCCGCGAGGACGACCGCGAGCTGGACCGGGAGGACGCGGAAGAGCGTCACCGTCACCGTCACTGAGCCGAGGGATGCTATGGCCCTGGAAGAGACGCGTTTGTCGTATCTGGTCGCCACGGCGCGATGCTGGCGGAGCTGGTTAAAGTTAAAGGCACGCTCGACGGTGTTGCGCTGAAGTAGCCGACGGGGGCCGGGGGCGGGTACGCGGTTGCCCCGGCGGCCTCGCCGGCGGCGGGCCAGCGGCCGGCACCGAGCCTCGCGGGCACGCAAGGACATGAAGCGTCAGGCAAGGAACGCGCAGAGGATGGCCGTGTCATCGATACCGCCGGTGGGCGGAAGTGACTGCTCGATGAGAGCCTCGCACAGGCTGGCCGGATCGAGTGTGACCGCCGCCGCGAACGCAGTGCCGAGCCGGGCGAACCCGACGTCGATTACCTCGCTGCGCCGCTCGACGAGCCCGTCGGTGAAGAGCACGAGGAAGCTGCCCGGGACGTAGGCGACGACCTGCTCTGGACGGTCGCCCGCCCCAAAGCCCAGTAGCGATCCTCTCGCCTCATCAAGCATGGTGAGGGTCCCGTCGGGGTCGCGCAGCAGCAGGGGCGGGTGCCCCGCGAGGCAATACCGGAGCGTTCTCCTCGTGGGGTCGATGATGGCGACGGCGGCCGTCGCTGACCATACGTCCGGCCCGCTGCCCAGGAACTGATCCAGAGCATCGAGCAGGTCCGCGGGCCCGTGGGTCGGGGCGAGCACGCGGGCGGCGGTCCGCATCTGGCCCATGGTGATCGCGGCCTTGAGCCCGTGACCGGAGACATCGCCCACCAGGAGCAGGATCCGGCCGCCGGGCAGCAGCACGGCGTCGTACCAGTCACCACCGATGCCGTACTGGGTCTCCGCAGGCAGATAGCGGCCGCTCAGCCGCACCGCCGGGTGCTCGGGCAAGGTCTCGGGAAGCAGGCTGCGCTGCACCGACATAACCAGGTCACGGTCGGTGTCGTGCTGGATCGCGCGGCTGAGTGCGTCGGCGACGGCCGATCCCAGCGCGGTGAGGCTGATCTGATCGGCGCCATCGTCGATGGGGTGCGGCCCGGGGAAGGCGAGCGTCAGCACGCCCAGCACGCGCCCACTGCTGCGCAGCGGCAGAGCGACCCAGGCCCGGTGGCTGGAGCGGATGAGCACGTTGTAGGCATCCGGATATTTTGCCGCCAGGTCCTCGGGGGTTGGCAGATAGACGGTGGCGGACGTCGCGGCCGCCTCCCGCGGGGGGGAGGGCGCCGAGACCGGCAGCTCATCCCACCCGGTGACGGCGGATTCCGGGAAGCCGACCGCGTTCAGCGTCACCAGCAGCTCGGGCTGCTGTTGATCGACCAGGGCCAGCTGGGCCGCCGACGCGCCGAAAGCCGGCAGTCCGTACTGGAAGACAGCCGTAGTCACGTCGGCCAATGACGCCGAGGCCACCAGCGCAGTCATTGTCCGCTGCAACCGTTCGGTGCGCTCGCGTGCCGCGCGCTCGGCCTCTAGCATTTGCGCTCGCCCCAGAGCGTCCGCGGCGAGCCGGGCCACGACCCGGACCGCGTCCTTTTGCGCGTCGGTGAAAACCTGGGGCTGCGCCCAGGCCACACCCATCGCGCCAATAACACGGCGGCCCCGGCCATACAGGGCCAGGGACGCCGTCGAGGCCAGCCCGGCCGCGGCGGTGTCCTCGAGCAGGGACGGGTAGCGCGTCCCGATGTCGGGCAGGGACCGCAGCCAGACTTCACCTCCCGATCTCAGCACAGTGCCCAGCGAGGTGGAGTCGTCGAGCGGGATCACCATGTATCGCTGTGCGACTTCCTCGGCCAGGCTGGAGGCGTGGTAAAGATTCGCGGTGCCCGGGCGTCCTGCGCTGAGGTTCGCCACAGCGATGTTGGCAAATTCTGCACCCGCCGCTACAGATCCCGCCTCCGCGACCACCCGCGCCACCTCATCCGCGGTTTCTGCCCGGGACAGGGCCTGCACCAAGTGGCCGAACTGGACCGTCGATCCCGCTCGACCACCTGATGCGCCCGGCTCGTTCCCCTGCTGGCTCAGTTCGCCGCCAATCTTCCTGCCCTCTTCGGTCAGCTCGTC
Organism: uncultured Actinomycetes bacterium; assembly: GCA_963775825.1. Taxonomy (GTDB): domain Bacteria; phylum Actinomycetota; class Actinomycetes; order Streptosporangiales; family Streptosporangiaceae; genus Bog-532. Next base: position 44,510 of record CAVZKY010000043.1, on the reverse strand, counting down.
GCGGATCTTCCGGCCGGACGCCGCTGGCTCGTCATCAGGGTTCACGCAGCCTCCACCGCATGGTACGCACCGGTCACAACCCGGTAAGTCCCACGGGCCCGCCAGATGACGTGCGCAGGCACGGATACCGGCCGGGGCCCGGCTGGCTCGCGGCACACGCAGCAGCCAACGGCGCGTGCCCAGAGCGCCTGACGGCTACACCGACAGGTAGATGGCGCTGCCGATACCGACCACCAGGCAGTAGATCGCGAACGGCATCAGCGTCCGAGTCTGGTCCTGGAAGTACCGCATCAGGAACCGCAGGGCCAGGAACGCGGCGACGCCGGACACGATGCTGCCCACCAGCACCTGTCCGCGGATACCGTCGCCGCCCGCGCCGGTCAGCTCGGGGAGCTTGAGGGCGCCTGCCGCGAGGATGACCGGCGCGGACAGCAGGAACGAGAACCGCGCCGCGTCCTGCCGCGACAGCCCGCGGGCCATTCCGCCCACCATGACCACGCCGTCCCGGCTGATCCCGGGCAGCAGCGCGAAGATCTGCAGGGCGCCCAGCAGCATGCCGCGCAGGTAGCCCACCTGCGTCAGCCGGGCGTCGGCTGCCATGGCCTCGTTCACTTCCTGCTGCCGGATCGCCCGCTGACCGGCCGAATGCCGTCCGGCCAGCTGCGCCCGGGGACGGGCCGCGCGCCCGGGCTCCTGCTCCCGCTCGTACGCTCCTGGCCGGTCGTACGCCCCGGTCTGGTCATATGCTCCCGGACTGTCGTAGGCCCCGAGCTGGTCGTACACGTCGGCCCGCTCGTACGCTCCCGGCTGGTCATGGGCCTCGCGCTGGTCATGGGCCTCGCGCTGGTCATGGGCCTCGCGCTGGTCATGAGCCCTGGGCCAGGCGGGCCCTTCCGGTGCCATCCGGCGGCTGTCCGGGGCCAGCGCGGGATTGTGCAGCCGGCGACCCAGGTCTCCTGGGACACCAGCCGTGGCCGGGTCGTGGCCGCCAGCTCCCGGCGCCGGAGCCGTTCCCCGCCGAAGAGGATCAGGCCGTTGACGGCCAGGAACACCGCGGTCAGTACCGGCTTGGCGAATGTGTCCTGCACCGTGTGCTGCAGCAACGCCCCGACGATGCCGACGGGGATCGTCGCGAGAACGATCATCCAGGCGAGCTTCTGGTCCACGGTCTCGATCCGCCGGTGCGCGATCGAGGTGAAGAAGCCGACGACGATCCGCAGCCAGTCCCGCCAGAAGTAAATGATCATCGCGATCGCGGTGGCCACGTGCAGCCCGACGATGAACGCCAGATAGGGCGAGCCGGGGCGCGTCACGCTGAGGTCCTGCGCCCAGCTGCCGCCCACCAGCGCCGGGATCAGCACGCTGTGCCCCAGGCTGGACACCGGGAACAGCTCGGTCACCCCCTGGAACAGGCCGACGATCACTGCCTCGGGATATGTCAGCTGGGGGACCATGGAAGCCTTTCACTGCCGCAGGACGCCGGCTCAGCACGAACCAGCCAGAATTGAAGCCGAACGAGCCCCCGGTGGGCGCCTGCCACACGCCGGGTGGCCACCCGGCGAGGGCAGCAACAGAGTACCCGCGACCCCGCACGGGTCCGGATCGCAGAAACGCCGGGTACACATATCCGGATCAATGCGGCCCGTCGTCCATGATCTTGATCGGCTGCGGCGGTACATTCCTGCCCGGGTTGGTCCTGCTTTGGGGTTGCCGGGCAGGATTCAAGCGCCTGGTACCAGGGTGGTGCGGGTTCATGAGATCGAGGTGCTGGGTGTTCAAACGCTCGGTCTGGCCGGCCCCGCTGGTTGGCGTGTTCTTCGTCGCACCGCACGTCTCGGCCCCCGCCACCGTCGCCATCACCACGTCGACCTGGAGCTTGGCCGCCGGCGTCCAGGAAGGCACTCAGTCGGTCCAGCTCAGCGACGTAACCGCGGACCGTCCGAATGACGCCTGGACGATCGGCTCCGCGCGCGCGGAGAACCAGGCCATCTTCGAGCCCGTGGTCAAGCGCTGGTGCCCTGACCCGCTGGGACGGCAGCCGCTGGAGCACGGTGCGGCTGCCATCGGCGCTGTCCAGCTCGGCCGAGCTGGACAGCGTTTACGCCCAGTCTGGCCGGGGGACCGGTGACTACTTCGTGGCCGTGTTCGGGACCTCGGGGGTGTCCTTCGGGGCCGGCCGGCGGCTGATCTTCGAGCCGAGCCAGACCAGCGGGTCGTACTTGCGGCCGACCACGCGCTCCTTCATCGGGATCAGCGCGTTGTCGGTGATCTTGATGTGCTCGGGGCAGACCTCGGTGCAGCACTTAGTGATGTTGCAGAGGCCCAGGCCGAAGTCGTCCTGCGCGATCTCCCGCCGGTCGGCCTCGTCGGCCGGGTGCATCTCCAGTTCGGTCACCCGCATCAGGAAGCGCGGCCCGGCGAAGGGGCGCTCGTTCTCCGGGTGGTCACGGATGACGTGGCAGACGTTCTGGCACAGGTAGCACTCGATGCACTTGCGGAACTCCTGCGACCGGTTCACGTCGACCTGCATCATCCGGAACTCGCCCGGCTTGATCGACGGGTCCGGGCGAGAACGACGGGATCTCCCGGGCCTTCGTGTAGTTGAACGACACGTCGGTGACCAGGTCCCGGATGACCGGGAAGGTCCGCAGCGGCGTGATCGTCAGGACTTCGTCCGGCTCGAAGGTCGACATCCGCGTCATGCACGCGAGCCGGGGCCGCCCGTTGATCTCCATCGAGCAGGAGCCGCACTTGCCGGCCTTGCAGTTCCACCGGATGGCCAGGTCGCCGGTCTGGGTCGCCTGCAGCCGGTGCAGCACGTCCAGGACCACCTCGCCCTCGTTGACCTCCACCTGGTAGTCGGTGAGCTTTCCTGCGCCCGCGTCGCCGCGCCACACGCGCAGGTTTGCCTGGTCACCCATGTCAGTGCTTCTCCTCTTGCGTGGCCGTCTTGCGTCGGCCGTCCCGGGAGCGGCGGCCGCGGCCTCCGCGGGAAGCTCCTCTTCTGTCAGGTACTTCGCCAGCTCCGAGCGGTCGAACACCGCCATCAGGTCGGGCCGCATCGGCTTCACCGGCTGGCGCCAGAGCGCCACGTGATCGCCGGACATCGAGCAGATCAGGTTGACCTTCCGCCATTCCGGCGACATGACCGGGTAGTCGTCGCGGGTGTGGCCGCCGCGCGACTCCTGCCGCTCCAGCGCCGCCATCCCCACGCACTCGGCGACCAGCATCATGTTGCGCAGGTCGAGCGCGAGGTGCCAGCCGGGGTTGTAGCCGCGGCCGCCCTCGGCGCTGACCTGGCTGACCCGCTGCCGGTACTTCTCCAGCTCCTTCAGCGCGGTCGTCATCTCCGATTCCTTGCGGATCAGCCCGACCAGGTCGTTCATGGTCTGCTGCAGGTCGGCGTGCACCGCGTACGGGTTCTCCCCGCCGGCCCGCTCCAGGGGTGCGGTCGCCTCCGCGGCGGCGGCCTCCAGGTCGGCGGCCGTGGCCTGCGGGCGGGCGGGCAGCCCATCCAGGTAGTCCGCCGCGCCGAGGCCGGCCCGGCGGCCGAAGACGAGCAGGTCGGACAGCGAGTTGCCGCCGAGCCGGTTCGACCCGTGGAAACCGCCCGCGACCTCGCCCGCCGCGAACAGCCCGGGCACGGCCGTGGCCGCGGTGTCCGGCTCGACCTCCACACCGCCCATCATGTAGTGGCAGGTGGGACCGACCTCCATCGGCTCCTTGGTGATGTCGACGCCGGCCAGTTCCAGGAACTGGTGGTGCATCGACGGCAGCTTCCGCAGGATCTCCTCGGCGGGCAGCCGCGTGGACACGTCGAGGAATACCCCGCCGTGCGGGGAGCCACGCCCGGCCTTGATCTCGGAGTTGATGGACCGGGCCACCTCGTCCCGGGGCAGCAGCTCCGGCGGCCGGCGGTTGTGCTCCGGGTCGGTGTACCAGCGGTCGCCCTCTTCCTCGGTCTCCGCGTACTGCGCCCGGAACACGTCCGGCACGTAGTTGAACATGAACCGCTTGCCCTCGGAGTTGCGCAGCACGCCGCCGTCGCCGCGGACCGACTCCGTCACCAGCAGGCCGCGCACCGAGATAGGCCAGACCATGCCGGTCGGGTGGAACTGGACGAACTCCATGTTGAGCAGGTTCGCCCCGGCCAGCAGGGCCAGCGCGAGCCCGTCCCCGGTGTACTCCCAGGAGTTGGAGGTGACCTTGAAGGTCTTGCCGATGCCGCCGGTGGCCAGCACGACGGCCGGGGCCTCGAAGAACACGAACTTCCCGGTGTCCCGGAAATAGCCGAACGCGCCCGCGATCCGCCCGTCCGCGTCCTTGACCAGCTCGGTGATCGTGGTCTCCGCGAAGACCTTGATCATCGCCTCGGGGTCGCCCAGCGAGGCGGCGTCCTCCTGCTGCAGCGCGACGACCCGCTGCTGCAGCGTGCGGATCAGCTCCAGGCCGGTCCGGTCGCCGACGTGCGCCAGCCGGGGGTACTCGTGGCCGCCGAAGTTGCGCTGGCTGATCTTGCCGTCCTTGGTGCGGTCGAACAGCGCGCCCCAGGCCTCGAGCTCCCAGATGCGGTCCGGCGCCTCCTTGGCGTGCAGCTCGGCCATCCGCCAGTTGTTGATGAGCTTGCCGCCGCGCATGGTGTCCCGGAAGTGCACCTGCCAGTTGTCGCGCGGGTTGACGTTGCCCATCGCGGCGGCGGCGCCGCCCTCGGCCATGACCGTGTGGGCCTTGCCGAACAGGGACTTGGAGATGATCGCCGTCTTCTTGCCCCGCTGCCGGGCCTCGATCGCGGCCCGGAGCCCCGAGCCGCCCGCGCCGATCACTACGACGTCGTAGGAAAAACGCTGGATATCGGTCATGCCTAATGCCGCCTCAGTTGAAGAATCGCAGGTCGCTGATGGTGCCGCTGGCCACGAGCAGCACGTACAGGTCGGTCAGCATCAGGGTCCCGAGCGTCGTCCACGCGAGCTGCATGTGCTTCGCGTTCATTTTGGAGATCTGGGTCCAGGCCCAGTACCGCGCCGGGTGCTTGGAGAAGTTCTTGAGCCGGCCCCCGGTGATGTGCCGGCACGAGTGGCACGACAGCGTGTACGCCCACAGCAGCACCACGTTCACCACGATGATCAGCGTGCCCAGGCCGAAGCCGACCCCGCCGTCCTTGCCGTGAAACGCCTGGACCGCATCGTAGGTGTTGAGGACCGAGATGAGGATCACCATGTAGAAGAAGTAGCGGTGCAGGTTCTGCATGATCAGCGGGAACCTGGTCTCGCCGGTGTACTTCTCGTGCGGCTCACGCACCGCGCACGCGGCCGGCGCCCGCCAGAAGGCCCGGTAGTAGGCGCGCCGGTAGTAGTAGCAGGTCAGCCGGAAGCCCAGCACGAACACCAGCGACACGATCGCGTAGGGGATGATCGGCGGAATCGCCGGGAACCAGTGGCCGAGGCTGCTGGATCCGGGCACGCACTCGCCGCTGACACACGGCGAGTAGAACGGTGTCAGGTAGTGGTACTGCGGCACCCAGTAGTAGGCGCCCATGAAGACCCGCACGGTCGCGTACAGGACCCAGATGGTGAGCAACGTGAGGACGATGCCGGGCTGCCGCCACCAAGGGTCCCTGCGAAGTGTTTTCTCCGCAATCTGCGCCCGCGTTCTCGCTGGCGACTCCATAGCTTGCGTCATCCTCGACGTCCTCGCTGCCTTGTTGTTTTATGCGTCGCGCCCGATCCGGCCGTGCCTCGTCACCCGCGGGTGTGTTGTGTGTTCATGAACTTATTCCAGTAGACAGCCAAATTCTGCCCCTGGTCACCACTCACGGCCTGTGACCCTTGCTACACTGCCCGCCCGCACCGGCCGGGCGGGCATGATCCAGCAAAATGGGCCCCATGCGGACGGTATAGCCCGTCCGGGCTGGTCCTCACTAGGGGCGAATGGCCTTGTGCGGGACGTCACAGGTCTCCCGGCCGCCCCGCCCCCAGGGCCCGGCGGAGGAAGCCGACCTGGAGCAGCAGCAAGTTCTCCGCCACGGCTTCCTGCGGTGTCATGTGCGTCACCCCGGACAGCGGCAGGACCGTGTGCGGGTACCCCGCGGCCAGCAGCGCCGACGACAGGCGCAGGGTGTGCGCGACCACCACGTTGTCGTCGGCCAGGCCGTGAATGATCATCATCGGCCGGAACGTGGCCTTGTCCCGGTCCTCCTGCGGCAGCCGTTCGGCGTCCCGGACCGGGGAGCAGTGGTCGTAGGCCCCGGGGTTCTCCTCGGGCAGGCCCAGGTACCGCTCGGTGTAGTGGGTGTCGTACAGGTGCTGGTCGGTCACCGGTGCGCCGACGATGGCCGCGTGGAAGACGTCCGGGCGGCGCAGCACGGCCAGCGCGGCCAGGTACCCGCCGAACGACCAGCCCCGGATCGCGACCCGCGACAGGTCCAGGTCACCGAACCGTTCCGCGGCGGCGTGCAGCGCGTCGACCTGGTCCTCCAGCACCGGGTCGGCGAGGTTTCCGGCCACGGCCCGGTCCCAGGCCGGCCCCGGCCCGGCGTACCCCGGCCATCCGCGATCAGCACCGCGAACCCCTGCTCGGCGAACCATTGCGAGGTCAGGAAGGCGCCGCGGGCCGCGAGCACGCGCTGCGAGTGCGGGCCGCCGTACGGGTCGAGCAGCACCGGCAGCGGCCCCGAGCCGGGCTCGTGCCAGGACGGGAAGAGGACCGCCGTGCGCACCTGGCGCGGGCCGAGGGACAGCAGCGCGGGCCGGGGGACCACCAGGTTGGGGGTTTCGGCGTAGGAAGCGATCTGTCCCTCCGGCTTCCCGCCTCCTGCGACATCTGCTTCGTCACGGAGCACCCGGATCGTCACGCCGTCCTCGTCCAGCGACCGGCCGGTGAGTACGGTCGTGCCGCCGGCCCGCCGTCCCGCGAACACTCCCGCGCACTCCCCGGGGCCCGGGGATACCCGGGTCAGGCCGCCGGGGCCGTAGCTCCACAGGCCGATCTCCGTCGGCTCTTCCGACGCGGTGAACAGCACAGTGTGGCCGTCCACGCCGAGGATCTCGCGGACCTGCAGGCCCGGCGGGGTCACCGGCTCGGCCCCGCCCCAGGACAGCTCGCCCGGGGTGGCGACGACCAGGCGCCTGGTGTCGTCCTCCGTGACCGTCCAGACGATCCGGCCGCCCGCCGTCCAGGCGGGGACGCCCGGCACGATGTCGACCCAGTGCGGATCGCTGTCCTCGCGCAGCAGCGACGTGGCGCCGGTGGCCCGGTCGGCGACCAGGACCCGCATCCGGCGCTGGTCGCGGCTTTGTACCACGATCAGCGGGTCGGCTGATCCGCCCTTGTCGTCCCAGCAGGCGGTCACCAGGTAGGGGAACGCCTCCCGGTCCCAGTCGACGATCGTGTGCCGCGGCCAGTTCGGCCAGGATCAGCGAGACGTCCGCGTTGGGCGTGCCCGCGGCCGGGTAGGCGACTTCTGCCGGGGACCGTCCCGGGTTGGCCGGATCGGCGATGTACCAGCGCGTGACCGGGGTCTCGTCGACCCGCGCGACGAGCACCGCGGTGCCGTCCGGCGCCCACCAGTAACCCCGGGTGCGGCCCATCTCCTCGGCCGCGATGAATTCGGCCAGCCCGTACGTTACGCCCGCGTTGCTCCCCGGCGTATCCGCCGGCCCGGCGATCACCCGGTCCCCGGTGCCACCCTCGTCGTTCGCGCCCAGGTTCGCGACCCGCAGCGCCCCGCGGCTCACGTAGGCCACCCGCCGCCCGGACGGGTCCGGCCGCGGATCCAGCGCCGGCGCCTGCAACGTCAGTTCGCGGCCACCGCCACCCCGCCAGCCCCGGGCCCAGCGGCCCGCTCAGCACCAGGGCCTCCGCGCACTCCAGCGGTGCCTCCAGTCCCTTCCCCGCCAGCCGCGCGGCAACGAGGTCCACCGCGAAGACCCGGCCCGCCAAGCTGAAGACGGCCGTTCGCACGGCCGCGTCGACGGCGTACGACACGATGCCGCCGGCCTGCTCGCGGACCCGTTCCCGGCGCCTCTTCTCCTCCGGCGGCAGATCCTCGTCGCCAGAGGAGCTGAGGACGGCGGGATCGGCGATCAGCCGTTCGGTCCCGGCGCCGACGTCGAAGAGCCACAGGCAGGTCAGCGGGTCGGTGCCGCTCCTGCTGCGCAGGAACGTGACCCGGTCCCCGGCCGGGGAGACCGCGAACGCGCGCGGCACGCCGAGGGTGAACCGGCGGGTACGGGCCTGCTGCCGGGGGAAGCTTTCGGTCATGGACATGGATCCTGCCAGCCCCGGCTACCCTCACGTGCTGTGACCTCTTCGCAGGAACGTCGTCGGATGCTGTTCGTGCACGCCCACCCCGACGACGAATCGATCGGCACCGGCGCCACGATGGCCAAATACGCCGCCGAGGGCGCCTCCGTGACGCTGGTGACGTGCACCCTCGGCGAGCTGGGGGAGATCATCCCGCCCGGGCTGGCCGCCCTGGCCGCTGACCGCGATGACCAGCTGGGCGGCTACCGGATCGGTGAGCTCGACGCCGCCTGCCGCGCGCTCGGCGTCCGCGACCACCGTTTCCTCGGCGGCCCGGGACGCTGGCGGGACTCCGGGATGATCGGCACGCCCGGCAACGACGACCCGCGCGCCTTCTGGCAGGCCGACGTGGCCGAGCCGGCCCGGGACCTGGCCGCCGTCATCCGCGAGGTCCGCCCCCAGGTCATGGTCAGCTACGACGACGACGGGTTCTACGGTCATCCCGACCACATTCAGGCGCACCGGGTTTCCTCCCGCGCATACCAGCTGGCCGCCGACCCGGCCATCATCCTCGGCAGCGGCGGGTCCGACCCGGCCCCCCCTTGGCAGGTCAGCAAGTTCTACGCGAGCACGACGCCGCGCTCCCAGCTGGACCAGGAGATCGAGACTGCGGGCCTCGCGCGGTCCGGGCGCCGGCGGTTCCGTGGCGCCCGCGTTCCGGGCGCCCGGCGATCCGGGGCCCGGCGGTTCCGGGCGCCCGGCGTTCCGGGCGCCGGGGCCCAGCGGCTGCCCTCCGGCTTCCGCCTGCCCGCGTCCGCCGCGGACCTGGTCTACGGTGTCCCGGACGAGCAGGTGACCACCGAGATCGACGCGTCCGGCTACCTGGACGCGAAGCTGGCCGCCATGCGGGCGCACGCCACCCAGATCAGTGTGGAGGGCGTCTTCTTCGCCCTGTCCAACCAGGTGGCCCAGCTGGCGTCCGGCGTCGAGTACTACGCGCTACTGGCCGGCGAGCCGGGCCCCGACGGCCCCGACGGCCCCTACGGCCGTGAGGACGACCTGTTCGCGGGCATCGCGGCGGACCCTGAACCTCAGCGGATCCCGGACGGTGCCGCCGCCGGGCATGCTGGATAACGTGGCCCCCATGGGATGGCGGCCAGATCAGCCGGGAAGGCAGCAGGTGGCAGAGCCGGCCGTACCCGGGCGCGGGGAACCCACCGGGCGGGATCGTCCCGTGGAGCACCGCGATGCCTTCGTCACCGGCGGCGCCTACGCCGTCCTGTTCGTCCTCGGCGCCATCGAGGCGATCATGGGGTCGTTCCAGTACAGCTGGATGGTGGGGCCCGTCCCGGCGGCCGCGCTGGGCTGCTGCGCAGCTCTCCTGGTCACCTGCCTGGCCGCGGGCTGGGCAATGCGCTCACTGGCCGGTGCGCTGGTTCCGGCGATCGGCTGGATCCTCGTGTCGTTCGTGCTGACCGTGCCCGACGCCGAGGGCAGCGTGGTCATCACGAACACGGCGGCCGGCAAGTGGTACCTGTACGGCGGCGCTATCAGCGCGGCCATTGGGATCGTCTGGGTGTTCGCTCTCTGGATCCGCAGGATGCCGGGCGCGAAGCCGTCCCGGTGATGGGCGTCGATCTGGCCGCCTTCCGCGACGCGGCCGCGCAGTTCGCCACCGGTATCGCGGTCGTTGCCGCCGCCACGGACGGCGTCGCACACGCCATGACCGTCAACGCGTTCACCTCGGTATCGCTCGACCCGCTGCTCATCCTGGTCTGCGTGGAGAAGCGAGCCCGCTTCCACGACGCCCTGCTGAGCCGCGGGGATCTGGGCGGTCTCGGTACTCAGTGAGGACGCCGAGAAGACCGCCCGCTGGCTGGCCACCCGCGGCCGCCCGCTGGAGGGCCAGCTCGACGGGCATCCCTACCATCTGGGCGCGGTCACCGGGGCACCCGTCCTCGACGATGCGCTGGCCGCGCTCGAATGCCGGACCTACGCCGTTACGAGGGCGGTGACCACAGCATCGTCGTCGGGGAGGTCCTGGCCGTGGACGCGCCGCCGCCCGCCGCGGACGGCCCTGGCCCGCTGATCTACCACGCGGGCCGCTACCGCCGCCTCCCCGGCCGCTGACGTCCCGGGCCGCTCCCCCTCCCGGCCGCCGCCTCCCCGGGCGCTGCTTCGGGCCCTCCCCGGGCCGCTGCGCCGCCGCTCCCGGCCCCTTCACCTGCTCCGAGCCTGCCCGGCCGCACTTGGGCGCACTCGCGTGCCTGCAGTCCCCTTGCCCCGCGCGTCACCTGCCGTGATGCCATAACGGCACCATGATGGTGCCAAGCAGTTTTGCATATGGCACCATAGTGATGCCATAATGGCGGCATGAACCTCACGCCCTACGTCGATGCTCTCCGCCACGACCTCGCCGTGGCCGCCGCGGCGAGCGGGGACGATGCCCGGGCCCTGGCCGAGCGGCTGACCGCGCCGCTGGAGTCGGCCGTCCGGCTTGCCCTGCTCGACGCGCTGTCTACGGCAGCCGACGAGATCACCCGGGACCTGGCGCCGGGCTCGGTCGAGCTGCGGCCTGCGCGCCCGCGAGCCGAGCTTCGTCGTGACGCCGCCGCCCGCCGAATCGTCCTTCCGACGACCAGGAACCGGCCCCCGCGGCCGGGCCCGCCACGCCCACGGTCCCGCTTGGTCCAAAGGGCGCGCCGGACGGCGAGGACGACGCCATGTCCCGGATCAACCTGCGGCTGTCCGAAAGCCTCAAGGGCCGGATCGAAGAGGCCGCCGGCCAGGCCGGCCTGTCGGTCAACGCCTGGCTCGTCCGCGCCGCCGCGGCCGCGGTAGAGGGCGGTCCAGCGGGCGGCCGCGACGGCGGCAGTCCTGATTGGAGTTACGGACGGCGCGCCCCGTCGCGCGGTCAGCGCTACAGCGGCTGGGTCCGCTGACACCACCTGGAGGAATGTCATGCCTGCTTTCGACACCCCTCGAACCGATATCCGTCGCCATCGAGCTGGCCGTCGGCGACGTCCGCGTCAGCGCCAGCGACCGCACCGACACGGTGGTCCACGTGCGCCCCGCCGATGAGTCCCACGAGCCGGACGTCCGGGCCGCCGAGCAGACCCGCGTAGAGTACGCCGCCGGGCGCCTCCTGGTCGCCGCGCCAAAACCGCGCGGCCGCAGCCTGTTCGGCAAGCCCGGGTCCATCGACGTCGCCATCGAGCTGCCCGCGGGCTCGCAGCTGCACGCCGACACCGGGGCGGCGGGGTTCCACGTCACCGGCCGCCTGGGCGAATGCCGGGTCAAGACCGGCGTCGGCGATCTTGATTTCGGCGAAACGGGCATCCTCGGCCTGAACACCGGCGCCGGGACCATCACCGTGGATCGCGTGGCCGGCCCGGCCGAGGTCAGCACCGGCGCTGGGGCCATCACCGTGGATCGGCGTGGCTGGCTCCGCCGAGGTGAGCACCGGAGCCGGCCGGGTCTGGCTGGGCGAGATCACCGGCAGTGCGGTGATCAAGAACGCCAGCGGCGACATCCGGATCGGCGAGGTCGCCGCTGAGCTGCGGGTGAAATCTGGCCAACGGCGACATCGTGGTCGACCGCGCCGGCGCGGGAATCACCGCCAGCTCCGCGCGCGGTGCCGTCCGGATCGGTGACCTCGCCCGCGGCTCGGCCTCGCTCAAAACCGGCTTCGGTGAGATCGAGATTGGCATCCACCCGGGGACCGCTGCCCGGCTCGACGTCTCCACCCAGTTCGGCCACGTGCGCACACCTGATGGACCCAGCGGACAGCGCCGGGCCGTCCGACGAGATCGCCGAGGTGCGTGCGCGCACCGGCTACGGCGACATCGTGATCCGCCGCGCCGGGGCCCCGGACCCGGTGTCCCCGTCTCCCGGATGGAGGACAGATGACCGCCCGTGACCACACCGGGCCGGCGATCTCGGCGACCGGCCTGCGGAAATCGTTCGGCGGCACGACGGTGCTCGACGGCATCGACCTGGCCGTGCCCGAGGGGGCACGATCTTTGCCCTGCTCGGCCCGAACGGCGCCGGCAAGACCACCATCGTGCAGATCCTGTCCACCCTGATCACCGCGGACGGCGGGCAGGTCCGGGTGGCCGGGCATGACGTATCCGCCGAGCCCGATGCGGTCCGCGCCGCGATCGGCGTCACCGGCCAGTTCTCGGCGGTGGACCATCTGCTGACCGGCGAGGAGAACATGCGGCTGATGGCGGACCTGCACCATCTGGGCCGCCGCGAGGGCCGGCGGCGCGCCGCGGCGCTGCTGGACCGTTTCGACCTGACCGCGGACGCGGGGAAGCAGGCGGCCCTCTACTCCGGCGGCATGCGGCGCCGGCTCGACCTCGCGATGACCCTGGTCGGCGAGCCGCGGCTGATCTTCCTGGACGAGCCGACGACCGGGCCTCGATCCGCGCAGCCGCCGGACCATGTGGCAGATCATCCGCGACCTGGTCGCGGCCGGCGTCACGATCTTCCTCACCACGCAGTACCTGGAAGAGGCCGATCAGCTCGCCGGCCGGATCGCGGTGCTCGACCACGGCGGCATCGTCGCCGAGGGCAGCGCCGCCGAACTCAAGCGCCGCGTCCCCGGCGGCCACGTCCGCCTGCACTTCGCCGGCGCCCGTGACCTGGATGCCGCCGCGCGAACGGTCGGCGCGGCGGCGCGCGACGACGAGGCGCTCACCTTGCAGGTCCCCGGCGACGGAGACGCGCGGTCCCTGCGTGACCTGCTCAACCAGCTTGACGGCGCCTCGGTCGAGGTGGACCGGCTGTCCGTCCATACCCCGGATCTCGATGATGTCTTCCTCGCCCTGACCGGCCACCCCGGCCCCAGCCCGCCGCCCCCGCAGCCGGCCGACGGCGCCGCCACCGGACGCCCGCGCACAGAAAGCCAGCTCGCGATGACCGCCTGTCGTACACCGTGTCCGATTCGGCCACCATGCTCCGCCGCCAGCTGCGGCACATCCGGCGCTACCCGTCGCTGACGCTGATGCTGGTCGGTTTGCCGATCATCTTCCTGCTGCTGTTCGTGTACGTGTTCGGCGGGACGCTCGGCGCCGGGCTGGGTGGCGCGTCCGGCGGCCGGGCCGCCTACGCCAACTACGTGGCCCCCGGGATCATCCTGCTGACCGTGGCCGCCGCCGCGCAGGGAACGGCCATCTCGGTGGCCATGGATATGACCGAGGGCATCATCGCGCGGTTCCGCACCATGGCCATCGCCCGTGCCTCGGTGCTGACCGGTCATGTCCTCGGCAGCCTGATCCAGACGATGCTCAGCCTGGCCGTCGTGGTCGCCGTCGCGGTGGGCGTCGGGTTCCGGCCGACCGCGGGCCCGCTGGCCTGGCTCGCGGCCGTCGGCGTGCTGGCCATGACCGCCTTCGCGCTGATCTGGCTGTGCGTCGCGCTCGGCCTCGCCGCCAAGAGCGTCGAGACGGCCAGCAACTCCCCGATGTTCCTGATGCTGCTGCCGTTCCTGAGCAGCGGGTTCGTCCCGACCCAATCGATGCCCACCGGGCTGCGCTGGTTCGCCCAGTACCAGCCGTTCACGCCGATCACGGAAACGCTGCGCCACCTCCTGCTGGGCGGCCCGGTCGCCCACGACGCGATCGCCTCCGCCGCCTGGTGCGCCGGTATCGCGCTGTTCGGCTACCTGTGGGCGAAGAGGCTGTACGCCCGTCAGCCCTGACCGTCATGACCGCTCAGCGCCCCCGCCGGGGCGGCCCGCCACTGGTGCGCCGCGGCACCTTCCGCGAACTTGAGCACCTGATGGACCTGGCTTGCGAGTTTCCTGAGCGCCCGAGGGACTTGCTTCGTTGATCTCAGCAACCTCTTGACCGCGTCCGGGCGGCGTCTCAGCGGCGGTGACCTCGGCCACCTCGACGAGGAGGGGTTCTTGTTCCTGGCCGGACGCGGCGACGATGTGATCAACCGCGGCGGCGAGATGCTGTACCCCCGCGAGATCGAGGAGGTGCTCGTCGCCGACTCCGCGGTCCGGGACGCGGTGGTCGTCGGCAGGCCCGACTCCGTCCTCGGCCAGGTCCCGGTCGCCTACGTGATCCCGGTCCGGGACCCCGGGACCGCGGACGGCCTGCAGCACCTGCTGGACGTGCTGGCCGCTCGCTGCGCCGCGGAACTGAGCCGGTTCAAGCGGCCCGAGGCGGTCTACGTGGTCGACGAGCTGCCCCGGGCTGCGACCGGCAAGATCCAGCGCTACCGGTTGCGCGAGCCACGCCCCGCCGCTGCTGTCCCGGCCGCCTAGCGGAGCACGTCCGCCATCCGGTCCATGGCCCAGTCGAGCTCGCTCTCGGTGATCACCAGCGGCGGCGCCAGGCGGATCGCCGTGCCGTGCGTGTCCTTGGCCAGCAGGCCGTGGGCCGCGAGCCGTTCGCAGGCCGTACGTCCCGGCAGTGACGTGAACTCCACGCCCGCCCACAGGCCGCGGCCGTGCACCGCGCGAACCACACCGGGCGGCAGTTCGGCTAGCCGCGCGTGCATGTGGGCGCCGAGGTCGCGCGAGCGCCGCTGGAACTCCCCGGTCCGCAGCATCGCGATCACCTCGCGGGCCACCGCGCAGGCGAGCGCGTTCCCGCCGAACGTCGACCCGTGCTGCCCTGGCTGCAGCACGCCCAGCACGTCGCGCCGCGACACCATGGCCGATACCGGCACGATGCCCCCGCCCAGCGCCTTGCCGAGCAGGTAGGCGTCGGGGACGACCTTCTCGTGCTCGCAGGCGAAGGTGCTGCCGGTCCGGCCGAGGCCGGACTGGATCTCGTCGGCGATCATCAGCGCGCCGTACTCGGAGCAGAGACGGCGCACCCCGGCCAGGAAGCCCGGTGGCGGGACGACCACGCCCGCCTCACCCTGCACGGGCTCTACCAGCACCGCAACCAGCCGGTCGCCGAGCTCCGCGGCCACCGCGGCGAGCGCGTCCAGATCCCCGTAGTCCACGACGCGGAAGCCGGGCGTGTACGGGCCGAACCCGTCGCGGGCGTCCTCGTCGGTGGAGAAGCTGATGATCGTCGTCGTCCGGCCGTGGAAGTTACCGCCGAACGCCACGATCACGGCCTCATTCGCGGGGACGCCCTTGACCTCGTACCCCCACTTGCGGGCGACCTTGATCGCTGTTTCCACCGCCTCGGCGCCGGTGTTCATCGGCAGGACCATCTCCATGCCCGCGAGCTCGGCCAGCTCCGCGCAGAACGGGCCGAAGTGCTCGTGGTCGAACGCCCGGCTGACCAGCGTGACCCGGTCCAGCTGGCGGTGGGCCGCTTCGACCAGGCGGGGGTGCCGGTGGCCGAAGTTGATCGCCGAGTAGGCGGCCAGCATGTCGAGGTACCGGCGCCCTTCGACGTCGGTCACCCAGCAGCCCTCGGCCTCGGCGATGACGACCGGCAGCGGCTTGTAGTTGTGGGCGCTGTAGGTAAGGGTCTGAGCCCGGAGCTGTTCGCTCCTGGTCGGCTCGCCGATGTCGCCGCTTGCTGACTGGGTGCCCGTCAGGACCAGGCTGTCAGTCGTCATGGCTGCCTCCTTCAGATCCTCAGTCGCGCAGCTCGAGCGTGCAGCACTTCGGGCCGCCGCCTGCCTTGCGAAGTTCGGTAAAGTCCACGCCGATCGGCTGGAACCCGCGCGCCCGGAGCTGGGCCGCCAGGTCGGTGGCCTGCGCGGGCAGCACGACGTGCCGGCCGTCGCTGACCGCGTTCAGGCCGAGCACGGCGGCGTCCGCGTCGGTCGCCTCGATCAGCTCGCTGAACTCGGCAGCCAGCGTCTTGCGGCCCAGCTCGTCGAACGCCGCCGGGTAGTAGGCCGCGGTGTCGGCGTCGAGCACGCACATGGCGGTGTCCAGGTGATAGAAACGCGGGTCGACCAGCCGGACGCTGACGACCGGCACGCCGAACGTCTCGGCCAGCTCGGCCTGCGCGTCCGGGTCGGTGCGGAAGCCGTGCCCGGCGAGCAGCGCCTTCCCGGTGCACAGGATGTCGCCCTCGCCCTCGTTGACCAGGCGCGGCGTGCGCACATCCGGGTAGCCGTTCGCGCGGAACCAGTCCAGGTAGGCGCCGGCCTCGGCCACCCGCTCCGGATACCGGAACCGGGCACCGAGCACGGTGCCGCCCACGACGGTGGCGCCGTTCGCGGCGAAGACCATGTCCGGCAGGCCGGCTACCGGGTCAATGACCCGGACCGTGTGACCGAGATCAAGGTAGATCTGGCGCAGCTGCTCCCACTGGTCCATGGCGCGGCCCGCGTCGGCCGGCTGGTCCGGGCACATCCAGGGGTTGATGGCGTACGTGACCGCGAAGTACGACGGCGGGCACATCAGGTAGCAGCGCGGCGAGGACTGCCGCTGCGCCGTCGTGAGCGTGATCAGCTCAGCGGGCGTCAGCGTCTCCTGCGACGCGGAGCTGTCGTCTGCTGCCACCATGGTCCCGGCGGCCTGCTCCGGCCCGGCCGCGGTCCCCATCCCGG
Organism: uncultured Actinomycetes bacterium; assembly: GCA_963775825.1. GTDB lineage: Bacteria > Actinomycetota > Actinomycetes > Streptosporangiales > Streptosporangiaceae > Bog-532. The sequence continues at coordinate 27,788 of CAVZKY010000043.1, read as the reverse complement.
TCACTGTCGTCACCGTCACCTGGCCCCTCCTTGCGGTCCCGCGGGCTGCGGGCACCTCGTCGCTTTAGGTGACTTCATCTTACGGGCCGTCTCAGACAACGGATGATGCCCGACCATGCGTATGAGCCTTAAAACGTTGCGAGCTTTCCTTAATAAGCAGTGAATCGTTAAGCAATGTGCCGCAGCCGACGATGATACATGAACTCGCATGTCAGCCGCGTTACTCGCGTGTCAGCCGTGTTAAATGATGGCCCGACAAGCCCGTCGTGCCTGGCCGGGGCCCTATCGCCGCGCCGCCGAGGGGATCCGGGCCGGCCGGGAAGGCCCGATCCGGCCCCCGGTGGCGACAGCGGAGAGTAACGGCCAGCCAGGGACAGCCGGCGCCGGCCCGCCCTCAGCGGTCGCGCGGAGCGCTGAACTTGCCGATGTCCCGGGCCAGGTCGAGGCCGAAGAGCCGGTCCAGGGCGGCGAACGTCTCGAACTTCGCTCCCTCCGGCAGGCCGCTGTCTGCGGCCAGAGCGTCCAGCTGCCGCAGCGCCGCAGGGGTGTCCAGGTCGTCCTCGAACGCGGAAGTGACCGCGTCCGCGTACCCCTGGGCCATCGCCAGGCTGGGGGACAGGGCCCATTCCGCGACGGACTCCCGCCAGCGCCGCAGTGTCTTGTCCGCGGTGTGCAGCGCGTCCCAGCTGAGGTCCATGTCGTCGCGGTACCGCTGGCTGAGAAAGACGAGCCGCAGCGCCAGCGGGTCCAGGCCCCGCCCGGTCACGTCCGCCAGGTGCTGCGGCCCGTCCCCGGCGGCGACCGCCCCCGTCGGCGCGAGCACGTGCCCCACCAGCTGGCCGCCAGCCAGCTGGGCGCCCGCGAGCCAGTCCGGCGCTCCGGTGCCGATGTCGAATGGCGGCGGCCCGCCCGCCGGGTTGTCTGCCCTTCTGGGCTCGACGAACTCGACCGTCCGCTCGACCGGCTCGCCGGCCGCGGCGATGCGGGCCGGCGGGTGGATGTTCAGGGCACCGCGGGCCGCCGCGTGATCGGGAACGGGCCCGGTGCCAGCCGCCGGGCGGGCGAGCGGGCTGGTGATTTCGCAGATGGTCGGGATCAGGCTGCGCCGTTCTGCGCACCGCCGGATCAGGTCCGGCTGCAGCCAGTCCCGCCACTGGCGCGGCTGCGGCTCCTCGGGGGAGGGCGCCACGGCGAGTACCCGCAGTTCCCGAGGGTGAGCCGGCCGGATGACCTCCGCCTGGCGCAATGACGCGTCGTAGAGCCTCAGCACTCCTCCACCCTACGAGCCCCGCCGCCGCTGGTGCCGTTGATCGGGGCCGCTGCGTATGTCGTCACCGTGCTGCGCCGCCTCCTGGGCGCCCCATCGGCGTCGACGGCGGGGTCCCTGAGTACTAGGCGCAGTACCTCTCTGTCAGGCCAGCGCCGCGAGGCGGGCGGCACCTCTCTGTCAGGCCAGCGCCGCGAGGCGGGCGGCCGCGGCGGCGACGCGCTCGTCCGTGGCTGTCAGCGCGAGCCGGATGTACGGCGTGCCCGCCGCCCCGTACAGCTCGCCCGGCGAGGCGAGGATGCCGGCCTCGGCCAGGATGCGGGCCGAGGCCCAGCCGTCGGCCCCGGCCCGGGACGCCCACAGGTACAGTCCCGCCTCCGAGTGCTGGACCTCCCAGCCCGCGCCGGTCAGGGCCGGCCGGAGCACCGCCCGCCGGGCGAAATAGCGCGCCCGCTGCTCGTCCGCGTGCGCGTCGTCGTCCAGCGCGGCGATCATCGCGGCCTGGACGGGGGCGGGCATGATCATTCCGGCGTGCCGGCGGATCTCGTGCAGCTCGGCGATCAGCCCGGGGTCGCCAGTGACGAACCCGGCCCGGTAACCGGCCAGGTTGGAGCGCTTGGACAGGGAGTGGACGGCGAGCAGGCCGTCATGGCGGCCGCCGCTCACGTCGGGCCGCAGCACGGAGACCGGTGCGGCGTCCCAGCCCTGTTCGATGTAGCACTCGTCCGACGCCAGGACCGTTCCCCGCTCCCGGGCCCAGCCCACGACCGCGCGCAGGTCAGCGGGCGCCAGGACCTGACCGGTCGGGTTCGACGGCGAGTTCACCCACAGCAGCCGCGGCCCGCTCAGGGGTGTACCGCCCGCCCCTGATGTGGCCGGGCCTGCCGCACCCGCCACCAGCTCCAGGGTGTCCACCGGCGCCGGCGTCGCCCCGGCCAGGCGCACCCCGGCCTCGTAGGTGGGGTAGGCCATGGCCGGGTAGACGATGGTGTCCCCGGCCCCGAGCCCGAGCTGGATCGGCAGCCAGGCGACGAACTCTTTGGTACCGATCACCGGCAGCACCGCGTCCGGGCTGACCGTCACGCCGTGCCGCCGGGCCAGCCAGCGGGCCGCCGCGTCGCGGACCGCCGGGGTGCCGCGGGTCAGCGGGTAGCCAGGCGCGTTCGCGGCGGCCGCGAGCGCAGCCTGGACCGTCTCCGGCACCGGGTCGACGGGCGCCCCGATCGAGAGGTCGACGATCCCGTCTGGATGCCGTTCCGCTTCCTTGCGGTACTGGGCCACCCGGTCCCAGGTGAAGGCCGGCAGTCGTGCCGCGAGGGTCAGTTTGCTTCTCCCTGCGGCGGCAGCGCCGCCACCAGCGGGTAGTCCTTGCCAATCTTGCCGGTCTTCGACGCACCGCCCGGTGAGCCGAGGTCCTCGAAGAAGTCGACGTTGACCTTGTAGTAGTCCTTCCACTGGTCCGGAACGTCGTCCTCGTAGTAGATAGCCTCGACCGGGCACACCGGCTCGCACGCCCCGCAGTCCACGCACTCGTCCGGGTGGATGTAGAGCATGCGCTCGCCCTCGTAGATGCAGTCCACCGGGCACTCTTCGATGCATGCCTTGTCAAGCACATCGACGCACGGCTGCGCGATGATGTAGGTCACGTCTGAACTCCTCTGCTGTCCGGGGCCGGCAGGCGGTTTCCCGGGCTTTCCCGTCCGCGATAAGTATGGCGGGTCCGAGCGTCCTTTGCTTCAGTGGAGCAGGATACTTCCGCTGGTAGTGCTCGTCGCGTCCGGATCGCCCGCAGGGCCCGTCGAGGCTCTGGTGTCCGGGCGCCACCCCTGGCTGCCGGCCGCCGCCGTCCACTGGAGGCCGTCGTAGCGCACGTCGGTCAGGCCGTAGGCCGCCGCGTGCGTCACCAGCCAGGAGGCGACGGTCCACGCGTCCGTCGGCTGCACCTGCACGGCCGCGGCCGCTGTCTGAGCCGAATGGGACACGGTGAAACTGGTCACCGGCCTGCCGCCGGCGGCGGCGCCGAACGCGGCGGCCAGTCCGGTTCCGGCCGCGGAGATGTTCTGCCGCGGCTGCGGTCCTGAACCGGGCCAGCACCACACGGCGTGCGCACGCTGCCCGGTGTACGCGCTGGTCAGCGTGGCCGCCATCGGGTCGTACTGAGAGTAGGCGGAGCCGTCGGCGCTGTGCTGGACGGCCTGGGCGGCCTGGTCGACCGGCAGGTCCAGCCAGCCGGGCACGCTGATCAGCGCGCCGAAGAACTTGCTCGTGGCGTACACCGGATCCTCCAGTTCGCTGGTCGTGCCCCACCCTTCCGAGGGGCGCTGCTGGAAGACACCGACGGAGTCCTGGTCGCCGTAGTCGAGGTTGTGCATATGCGACTCCTGCATGGCCGTCGCGTAGGCGATCGTGACGGCGCGCGCGGGGATCCGCTCGCTGGCCGCGACGGCGGCGATGGTCGCGGCGATGCTGGCCTGCTGCGGGTCCAGCGAGACCGCGCTGGTGCCGCTGCCCGCCTGGCAGCCCGGGCCGGCCAGAAACGGCGTGACGTGCTGGTAGGCCGAGTAGGCGAGGTAACCGGCCACGCCGAGCAGGGCGACGACACAGAAGGTGAAGATCGCGGCGCCCTTACGGCGGGCTCGCCGTCTTCTCAGCACACCATCAGACCGTACCGCCGGACGGGCGGTCTTGTGGCCCGTGCCGGAAACGGGGGCGCTGTGAGGTGCGTCCCGGTCCAGACCGACTAAGCTCCGTCGCCATGGAAGAGTGTTCGGCCGGGGCCGCTGCGAGCGCGGCCGAACTGGCGTCGCCGCTGTCGTTCCGCGTCGATGAGCTGTGGGAGTACCGCTCGCGGCTCACCCCGGATGACTCGTCCGCGCGGGCCGAAGTGAGGGCCGCGATCGACCAGATCGACTCCGGCGCCGCCAGGGTGGCGTGGGCCGACCCGGCCACCGGCCACGTCGTGGTCGACGAACGCGCCAAGCGTGCCATCCTGCTCGCGTTCCGCCTGCTGCCGATGGCGCGCTCGCAGGCCGGGGAGTTCCGCTATCAGGACCGCGTGCCGCTCAAGACCCGCCTGGACGGGGTCCGCGTCGTGCCGGGCGCGATCGCCCGCTGGGGCGCCTACATCGCGCCGGGCGTGGTGCTGATGCCATCGTTCGTCAACATCGGCGCCTACGTCGACGAAGGCACCATGGTCGACACCTGGGCCACGGTCGGGTCCTGCGCCCAGATCGGGAAAAACGTGCACCTGTCCGGGGGCGTAGGCATCGGCGGGGTGCTGGAGCCGCCGAACGCGGTGCCCGTCATGGTCGGCGACGACGCCTTCATCGGGTCGCGGAGCATGGTGGTGGACGGGGCCCGGGTCGGCCGCGGCGCGGTGCTGGGGGCGGGCACCATCCTGACCACGAGCACGCATGTGATCGACGCGCAGACGGGGGACGAGCTGCCCCGCGGCGAGGTACCGGAGTGGTCGGTATGCGTCAGCGGGACCCGGACCCGGAGCTTCCCCGGCGGGGACTTCGGCCTGCCGTGCGTGCTGGTGCTGCGGAGGCTGGCCGAGGGTGACCGCCACGACAAGACCACGTTGAACGAAATCCTCCGTGACCACGGCGTTAACGCCTGAGGTCAGGTGCCGCAGCGGCCGGGGGATTGGGCCGTCATAGCGCGGGGAGCGGCGAAAAACACTACGCCGGCGCTATTACCGTGGGGAGACGATGAGCGTGAATTCCGATTCCAGCCGGCGGGAGCGCCGCCAGGGACCTGCCACCCTACGGGGCAAGCAGATCCCGTCGACCACGACGGACCAGCGGCTGCTCGACAAGCGCGGCGCGGCCGACTGGGTGCACACCGATCCCTGGCGGGTCATGCGGATTCAGGCCGAGTTCGTCGAGGGCTTCGGCCTGCTCGCAGAGCTGGGCGTAGCGGTGTCGATTTTCGGCTCGGCCCGGGCGCTGCGGGCCAGCACCGAGTACGAGCTTGCTGAGGAAATCGCCGCGGGCCTGGTCAAGGCCGGGTACGCGATCATCACCGGCGGCGGCCCGGGCGTCATGGAGGCCGCCAACAAGGGCGCGGCCGAAGCGGGCGGGGTTTCGGTCGGCCTGGGCATCGAGCTGCCGCTGGAGCTCGGCCTCAACCGGTACGTCGACATCGGCCTGGAATTCCGCTATTTCTTCGTCCGCAAGACGGTGTTCGTGAAGTATTCACAGGCGTTCGTGGTGCTGCCTGGCGGCTTCGGCACGATGGACGAACTGTTCGAGGCGCTGACCCTGGTCCAGACCGGCAAGATCACCAAGTTTCCGATCGTGCTCGTCGGCAGCTCGTACTGGCTTGGCCTGCTGGAGTGGCTGAAGGGCACGATGTGTGCCGCGGGCAACGTGTCGCCCATCGACCTGGACCTGCTGCAGGTGGCCGACGGCGCCGGCGAGGTGGTTCGCATCATCACTGAAGCGCACAATCATCAGGGTCTTGCCCGAGACCAGGACGACCTATGATCCATCGCGTCCCGGGTCATGCTCCCGTCCCAGGCGTAGCGTCAACCCCCCTGACCCGCCCCGAAACGGCGCAATTCAGCCGCACCAGCCATGCGCGGCGAAACGCCTTTAGTTGCCAAGGTACGTGCCGACCGTGGCACGATTCATAACGTGCCTGTGCTCATGCTCGTCGCGGCGGTCGTCATCCTGGCCGGCGTTGTCGTCGTCGCCTCGGGACGGGGCGGCGAGATCGCCCCGGAGTACCCGGACTATCCGCCGATCGACCTCGGCCCGGTCACCGCGGCCGATGTCGCGTTGCTGCGCCCGCCGTCCGCTGCGTGGGGCTATAACATGCGCGTCACGGATGAAGCGCTGGAGATCATCGCACGCGCTGTGACCGAGCGCGATATCAGGATCGCGGAGCTGCAGCAGCAGCTCGACGACCTGCGCGGTGATCCGCCGCAGCAGCGGGAGCGGCGGCCGTCGGGCGGGTGGCCGACGGTGGCGGATGCCGGCTACGAGGAGGCCAAGGAAGCCGAGGGGGCCAAGGAAGCCGAGGGGGTCGAGGGGGCCGAGCAGACCGGTCCGGCCGGATCGGAATGGCCCTTTGCGGACCGGGGTGCCCTGTCGGCCGATCCGGAGACGACACGTCCGGAAGCGTTCACCGCCCGCCCCGGTGACGGCTCCGCGGAGACGACACGTCCGGAAGCGTTCACCGCCCGCCCCGGTGACGGGTCCGCGGAGACGACACCTCCGGAAGCGTTCACCGCCCGCCCCGGTGACGGCTCCGCGGAGCGGACCGGCGAGGAGCCCGCCGACGAGACACCACCTACGGGACGGGCCAGCCTGCGGCCCGGGGGCGGCCTGCCTCGGCGCCGGTCTGGAGCGGGGCCAGCCGGAGACGATCTGCCCCATAACACCGGCGAGCCGACCAATCCAGACCTGCCCCAGCAGTCCCCGGTCTGGGCCGCCGCGGGCCAGCAGCGCAAGGCCGGCCCGCAGCAGGCCGAAAACGGCGAAGGCTGGACGCCCCGCCTGGCCCCGGCCCGGCGGGGTCTTCCAGCGGCCCGGCCGAAGCCAGCCGGCCCGGGCCCCCTTGGGCCAAAGTCACCTCGCCCGGGGATGAGCCGGATGATGCCGGGGCAGAGCCCTTCGTCTGGGATGACTCGCATCAGACGCTGGTTTGGGGCGCGGAGCACCAGCGCGCCAAGGCCAGCCGCCTGCAGGAGCAGGACGAGGCCTCCGAGGCCGGCCAGCATGAACCCGAGACGGGCCAGGCCACGGCGGAGCTGGGTCAGGCCACGGCGGGGCGGGCGAGCACGCGCCCGAGACGGGCCAGGCCACGGCGGAGCCGGGCCAGGCACAGCGGGACCGGGCCAGGACGAGCCCCCGGCCAGGCCGGCCACAGCGGGGCCGGGCCAGCGCGAGCCCGGGACCGGCCAGGCCGCGGCGCGGGCAGCCCAGGCCGGGCCAGCGCGAGCCCGGGACCGGCCAGGCCGGCGGCGCCGGGTCAGCCCACAGCGGGGCCGGGCCAGGACGAGCCCGGGACCGGCCAGGCCACGGCGGCGCCGGGCCAGGCCACAGCGGAGCCGGGCCAGGACGCCGCGGACTCCGACGAGCGAGCGGTCGTTGGCGCACAGCGAGCAGGACCGTGACTGACGGCGCGACGACCGGTCCGGACGGGCAGCCGCGCTGCCCCTGGGGTCTCAGCGCTCCCGAATACCTCGCCTACCACGACGACGAGTGGGGCCGTCCGCTGCACGGCGACCAGGCGATCTTCGAACGGCTCTGCCTGGAGGCGTTCCAGTCCGGCCTGTCCTGGCTGACGATCCTGCGCAAACGGGAGAACTTCCGGGCCGCGTTCGCCGGGTTCGATATCGCCGCCGTGGCGGGTTTCGGCGATGACGACGTGCAGCGGCTGCTCGCCGACGCCGGCATCGTCCGGAACCGGTCGAAGATCACCGCCGCGATTACGAACGCGCGCGCCGCCCTCGATGTGGCCGGCGGCCTCAGCGATCTGGTCTGGAAGTACGCGGGCGAGCCGACCGAGCCGCCGCGCACGCTGGCCGACGTCCCGGCCCAGACTCCCGCGTCCAAAGCGCTGTCCGCTGAGCTCCGCCGGAGCGGCTTCACGTTCACCGGCCCGGTCACCGCGTACGCCACGATGCAGGCCTGCGGTGTCGTCAACGACCACCTGGCCGGTTGCTTCTGCCGTGAACGCTGATTGGCCGGGTCCGCATATGATGCCGAAACGGCACGCGAACTGGGCTCCATGAACCGAACTGGGCTCCAGCACCAGAGGAGCCGCCCTGGCGTGCGCCGAGACCGCGAGGACCTTGGGTGATCGTTACCGTCACGCTGAACGCCGCGCTGGACGTCGCGTATGAGGCGGAAGGCGTGGCCTGGCAGGCGACGCGGGATGTCACCCGGGTGCGCCACCGTGCGGGCGGCCGCGGCGTGGCGGTGGCCCGGGTGCTGCACACGTTCGGGCACGAGGTGCTCGCGGCGGGCCTGGCCGGCGGCGCGACCGGCGAGCTGATCAGGGAAGATCTCGGCCGGTCCGGTATCCCGGTTGCGTTCACCGAGATCGGCCGCGAGTCACGCCGGGTGCTCGAGGTGACCGACACGGGCGTGCGCCGCACGATACGGCTCCGGGAGCCAGGGCCGTACGTCACGACCGAAGAGCTGGGCCGGTTCGCCGGTGACTACCGGCGGCTGCTCGCCGACGCCACGGCGGTCGTGCTGTGCGGGACGCTTCCGGCTGGGCTGCCCCCGGAGATCTACGGGTCGCTGGCCGCCTGGGCGGCCGAGGCCGGGGTGCCGGTGATCCTCAACGCCGGCGGCAGCGCGCTGGGCTACGCGGCCTCCCGCCGCCCCGACCTCGTGGTCCCCGATGCGGACGGCCACCCGGCCGCGGACCCGGCGGCCGCCGAGGCGCTGCTGCGGCTGGGCGCGGCGGCCGTGGCCATCCCCTGGCCAGGCCGGGTCGCGGTGGTCACGAAGGCCGGGCGCTGGAACGCCTCCCTGGGCAGCTCGGGCGAAGGTCCGCCCGGGGTGACGGACGGCACGGGCCAGGAATCGCTCGGCGCGCTCGTCGCGGGCCTGGTGCCCGGCCTGCTGCTCGGCTGGTCCTGGCCGGACCTGCTGCAGCACGCGGTCGCCGTGGCCGCCGCGGCGGCCCCGTCTGGAGACGTCAACCTCGCCGTCTACGAGCGCCTGGTCGACAGCGTGACGGTGCGCAGCGCCGGCTAACTGGGGAACTTGAGGACGTCGTCGGTTACGATCAGGTCGGCCCGGCCGCGGCTGCGGGCAATGAGCCGGGCGTTCACCTCGTCGGACCCCCGGGCCCACCGTCCCGCGGCCTCGGGTGTCTTCCCGAAGGCGATGTGCCGCTCGATGAGCCGTTCGAGCCGGACCTCGTCGTCGGCAGCCTCGATGTACCACGCCTCGTCAAGCAGTGGCCGGACCCGGTCCCATGGTGCGTCGGGCAGCAGCAGGTAATTGCCCTCGGTGACGATCAGCGGGACGGACGGGTCGATAGGGATGCTCCCGGCCACCGGCTGCTCCAGCGTGCGCTCGAACGCGGGCGCGTAGACGACCTCACCAGGCTCGGCGGCGCGGAGCCGCCGCAGCAGGGCCACGTAGCCGAGGGCATCGAAGGTGTCGGGCGCGCCCTTGCGGTCGAGCCGGCCGAGCCGCGCCAGTTCCACGTCGGCCAGGTGCAGCCCGTCCATCGGCACCTGAGCGGCGGCCGCGCCCAGTCGCGCGGCGACCACGGCGGCCAGGGTGCTCTTGCCGGCACCAGGGACGCCCGCGATGCCGAGGATGCGCCGCGTGCCGGTCTCGGTCAGGGCCCGGGCCCGGTCGATCAGTTCCTCGAACCGCATGGTTCCGGCCCACGGCCTCACGGTGTGAGCGCGAGCGTGGCCCCGGTCCCGCTCAGCAGCCGGTGGCAGCCGTCCGCGTCCGCGAACCGCGCCTGGTCGCCGCGCACCCGGGCCCGTGGCCCGTCCGGCCCGGCCAGCGTGGTGCCGTCCGCACCCACGGCGACGAGCTCGCCCCCGGTACGCAGCAGCACCGGGCCGTCACGGTGCGCCGAGATCGCCACCCGGCCGGCGCCGATGCTGGCGAGAATCTCGGCCGCGCCGTCGCCGGCGGACTCCACCCAGGTGGTGGGCGTGCCGGGCGGTGCATCCGATCCGGTCCGGTGCCAGTCGCTGCCACCCACCGGGATGGCACCCGGGTCCCAGGCCCGCCACCAGGACAGCGGCGTTGTCCAGCTCAGGTCGAGCCAGCTCCAGTGCCACACCTCCACCAGCGGGGGCCGTTCGGGCATGGCGTGCATCCAGCTCACCGGGCCGGCGATCGGGTGGTTGACCGACAGCAGGCCGCCCCGCTCCCGGGTAGCCCGCAGCCAGGCGCCGGCTGGCTTGCGGAAATCCACCCACCCGATGTCACCCAAGGCCCCGGCGTGCCCCTCGCTCGTGGTGAGCTCCTGCCCGGGGATCAGGGTGATCCCGTACCTGCGGCCCGCACCGGGCAGCTCCCCGTGGTGGCTGACGGTGTTGTGGTCGGTGACCGCGATGAAGTCCAGCCCGCTCTCGACGGCGAACCGGGCCAGCTCATCCACGGTGAGCGCGCCGTCGGAATGAACGGTGTGGGTGTGCAGGTCGCCCGCGTGCCACTGCTGGCCGTCGCTGGCCGGCAGGTTCCGGCGCGGCCGCCGCTGGGGGACCGGGGGAGCGGCCGGCGGGGACCCAGCGGGCAGCCTGGAGGCCGAGACGATCTCCACCGTCACCTCGTACGGCAGGCCGTCCGGCGGGACCCGGTACAGCCCGATGATCACCTCCCAGCGCCCCGGTTCGGGCTCCCCGGGCAGGTAGCCGGGGGTGGCCTCGCCGGCGGCGATGACGAAGCTGTCCCGCGCGCCTCCTGACCAGCCGCGGAATCCGGCCGCCCCGAGACAGCCGAGATCCAGGACCCCGGCCGAACGGTCATAATCCAGCGTCACCCGCACCGCGTGCGCACCTGGCGGCACGTCGACGGGAAGGTAGTGCCAGGGCGAAGCGATCTGATCCTCGAGCGTCCACTGTCCCGCGCGCCGGGTGGTCTGCACCATGGGCCCATCTGACCAGATCGGCGCGACCGCCCGCCCCGGCGGGTGCCATCGCCGGGTACCGGGGCACGGCAGCGGGCCTGGGCGGCAATCATCGCTGCGGCGGCCACGCGGCTCCACGGTCCGCCGGGGCCCGGATGCCGTAACATCCGCTCATGCCTGACCTGGACGCGATCACGGGACAGGTGGTGGCCGAGTTGCTGGCGCGGTCGCACCTGCTCGCCCCGGACGAACTGGCCGACATGCTGGCGCGGTACGCCCGCCCGCTCGGCGTTTCGGCGGCCCGGATCTACCTGGCCGATCTGGAGCAGCACGATCTGCGGGCACTGCCCGGTGGCGGCACGCCGTCCCCGGCGGTGCTCCCGATCGACTCGACGGTTGCCGGGCGGGCCTTCCGCAGGGTGGCCACCCAGTATGGTCCCGCGGCCGGCGCCGGGCAACGGCACATCTGGATCCCGCTGGTCGACGGGACGGAGCGGCTGGGCGTCCTGGAGCTCATCGCCCGCGACGCCGGAGCGGACAGCGCCACCCTGCTGGCCCGGTACCGGACGCTGGCCTCGCTGACCGGGCTGATGGTGGTGAGCAAGTCCAGTTACAGCGACACCTACGCCCGCACCCGGCGCAGCCCGGCCGATGGCCGTGCAGGCCGAGCTGGTCTGGGCGTTTCTCGGGCCGCGTACGTTCGCCACCGACCAGGTTCTGGTGGCCGCCACCCTGGAGCCGGCCTACGAGGTGGGAGGCGACGCGTTCGATTACGCGATGCTCGGTGACCACCTGCACGTGTCGATCTTCGACGCCGTGGGTCACGACCTGGCCGCCGGGCTGCTGGCCAGCGTCGGCCTGGCCTCCTGCCGGAGCACCCGCCGGGCGGGCGGCTCGCTGCCTGACGTCGCTGCGCGGGCGGATGAGGCGATCGCGCAGCAGTTCGGTGAGAGCCGGTTCGTCACGGCCCTGCTGTGCGACCTGGACGTTGCCACCGGCCTGTTCAGCTGGATCCCGTGCGGTCACCCGCCGCCGCTGCTGATCCGGGGCAACCGGGTGATCAGGGAGCTCAGCCGCCTGCCCCAGCTGCCGCTCGGCCTGTCCGACCTCGACCTCCTGACCGGTTTCGGTGCCGAACCGGCCGGACCCGGCCAGCAGGCCCCCGTGTACACCGAGCGGCTGGCCCCCGGTGACCGGCTGCTGCTGTACACCGACGGCATCATCGAGGGCCAGGCGCCCGACGGGAGATCGTTCGGCATGCAGCGCCTCACTGACTTTTTCCTCTGGGACGGCAACGGCCGGACGCCCGCGCCGGAGACGCTGCGCCAGCTGAACCGGGCGATCACCGGCTTCCAGCATGGGCGGCAGTCCGACGACGCGACCATCGTCATGGTGGAGTGGCGGCCCGCTCAGCTCGAACGCGAGCTGATCCCTCAAGCCCGCGACGGGGAGGCGTAGGCGATCACACTGCCGTAGTAGCTGCCCCGGCTTGTTGGGTGCCGTGAGGGTGTTGCCCCCTGCGCGGCTTAATCCTCCTGGGCCGTGACCAGCACCGGGGCGGCGAGCACCGGCTCCATGCCGTCCCCGGCCGTGCTGAGCGCGGTCGCGGCGCCGTAGATCGCGTCGATGAGCCGGATCGTCGCGGGGGAGTCGGGCGGATCGCCGTACTGCAGGGCGAAGACCTGCCGGCGCGCGCCGGCCAGCTCGGTGGTGCGGATCCCCGGGTGCCGGGCCGCCCGTAGGGCCAGGTCCGGCAGCGTGGCCACCCCGAGCCCGGCGGCGACCAGCGCCTGCACCGCCACGTAGTCGTCGGTGGTGAAGGCGATCTTCGGGGTGAAGCCCGCCACCGAGCACTGGGTGATCAGGTTGACGCGGCACCGATCGCAGCCCGCGATCCACCGATGTCCCGCGTACCGGGCCAGATCAGCGACGCCAGAGCCGCCGCGGTCCGCTCCGGCACGGACTGCTTCGGCATGGTGCTCCCCGGCGGCGGCGCGGGCCGCCCGGCCCCGGGTCACCAGATGAATGGGCTCGTCCAGCACCAGACGTCCCCGGGTACCGTTCTCCTCCGCGCCCGCCAGCACGGCCGTGCCTTGGACGTGCCGGAAGACGAGGGCGACGTCTACGTAGCCGGCCCGCAGCATCCGCAGCGCCTCCGGCGGCTCGGCCTCGGTGAGCCGGACGTCCATGCCCGGGTGCTCCGCCCGGAGCATCGCCGCGGCGGCCGGGACGATCGTGCCCAGCGCCGAAGGGAACGCGGCGAGCCGCACCCGTCCCGCGCTCAGGCCTGCGTGCGCGGCCAGCTCGTTCTCTGCGGCGTCCAGCCGGCCGAGCACCTCGGCGGCCCGATCGGCCAGCAGCCGGCCCGCGTCGGTCAGCCGGATGCCCCGTCCCGCCCGCTGGATCAGCCGGACGCCGGTCTCCGCCTCCAACCGGGCCAGGTGATGACTCACCGAGGGCTGGGCGTAGTTGAGCTCCCGGGCAGCGGCCGTCACCGAGCCATGCCTGGCCACCGCGACCAGCACCCGCAGTCTAGTGACGTCGAGCATGTTAACGACTATAGATGAGGTGAATTTGTTTAGCATTGGAGCCATACGAAAGCTATGTGGCGGCCGGATGGCGCAGCCGCCGGGCCACCCGGCGGTGTGACGACGGACGAGCCGGTCATGGCCGGGTCACCGCGGGCTCGCTGACGGGCGCTTCCGGAACGTCCTCGGCCAGCCCAGCCGGAAGAATCCGGGCCAGCGGCCGCGGCAGCCACCAGTTGGCCTTGCCGAGCAGTTCCATCACCGCGGGCACCAGGACGAGTCGGACGACGGTGGCGTCGATCAGCACGGCCACGGCCAGGCCGAGGCCGACCTGCTTGACCGAGACGTCCGCGCCGAGCACGAACGACAGGAACACGACCACCATGATTGTGGCGGCGGCGGAGATGACCCGCGCGGTCCGGGCCAGGCCGCGGGCCACCGAGGCGGTGTTGTCGCCGGTCCGGTCGTACTCCTCGCGGATCCGCGACAGCAGGAACACCTCGTAGTCCATCGACAGGCCGAACAGGATCACGAACAGGAACATCGGCACCCAGGTCGTGATCGGCAGCTTCTCCGGGAAGCCAAAGATCTGGTGCCCCCAGCCCCACTGGCTGATCGCGACGAGCACCCCGTACGCCGCCGTGATGGACAGCAGGTTCATCACCGCCGCCTTGACCGCCACCACCACCGACCGGAACACCACCGTCAGCAGCAGCATGGACAGCACGATGACCACGGCGATCAGCCACGGCAGCCGCTGGCCGACCATATTCGCGAAGGCGACGTTGCCGGCGTTGGGCCCGGTCAGGTAGGCGGTCAGGCCGGTACCGGCCGTGGCGCGTGGCATTACGGTGCCGGTGAGCTGGTTGACCAGGGCGTCGGTGGCGGGGTCCTGCTCCCCGGTGGCGGGGTAGGCGATGAGCATGACCGCCCGGCCGTCCGGGCTGGTCACCGGCCGGGTCACCCGCGCGATCCCCGGGGTGCCGCCGACCGCGCTGGCCAGCCGGGCCGCCGCCGCGGCGGCGCCCGGCCCGGAGCCCGCGCCGGAGCCCGCGCCGGAGCCGGAGCCGGAGCCGGAGCCTGAGCCCGGGGCAGGCAGCGTGGCCGCGACGATGAGCGGCGCGTCGAATCCGGGGCCGAACCCCTGCGCCATCGTCTCGTAGCTGGCCCGGCCCATGGTCCCGGACGCCTGCGCCGACTCATCCGGGAAGCTCAGCCTGAGGCTGAGCACCGGGATGGCCAGGATGACGATGACGGCCGTGGCGAGCACGGCAGCCACGGCCGGATGCCGGCTGATGACGTGTGCCCAGCGTTCCGCCGCCGGGGATACTGATGGATCGCCTGACCGAGCCTCCGTCCGCCTGGTCACCCCCGTCCGGCTCGTACGCCGCGGGAGATGGATCCGGGACGGCCTGGCCAGCCGGGTACCGGTGAAGCCGAGCAGCGCCGGCAGCAGGGTCAGGGAGCCAAGGACGACCATCGCGACCGTCGCGGCCGCGGCCACCGCGACCCCGTTCATCAGCGACTCGCGCAGCACCAGCAGGCCCATCATGCCGATCACCACGGTCGTGCCGGCCACCAGCACCGAGCGTCCCGCGGTACGCATCGCGTGCCCGGTGGCCTCGTCCGGGCTCAGCCCCGCGTGCAGCTGTGCTGGCCCGGGGGGACGACCCCCCGGAACCCCCCGGAGAGCTTCCCGGAAGCGGGTCACGATGAACAGCGCGTAGTCGACGCCGACGCCGAGGCCGATCATGGACGCGATGATGGGAGAGAACGACGGTGCCGGGAAGATGTGGCCAAGCAGAGCGATCAGCGCGAGCCCGGACCCGATGCCGAAGACCGCGGTCACGATCGGCAGCCCCATGGCCAGCAGCGATCCGAAGGCGATCAGCAGCACGATGGCCGCGGCGCCGATGCCGATGCCGTCTGAGGACCCGCCGTACGGCGTCTCCGCCTGGTCCACCACGTCGCCGCCCAGGCTGAACGTCACCCCGTGCCCCGAAGCGGCCCGTGCGTCGTTCATCAGGGCGCTGGCCTCACCGCCAGAAATGCTGGTCTGCGTGACGCTGAACTGCACCGAAGCGAATGCGATGTGGCCGTCCCGGGAAACGTGGCCCGGTGTGGTGTACGGATCCGTGACCGCCGTGACGTACGGCGCGTCCCGGAAGGGGGTCAGCGCGCCGGTGACCCGTTCCTCGACCGCGGCTGAGGTGACCGGCGCGGCGGACCGGATCGCGAGCGTGAGGGTGTCCCCGGACTGCCGGGGGAAATGCTGGTCGAGGATGGTCTGGCCCTGGTCGGTCCCGGACAGGTTGTTGTTGGCGGGCGCGCCGAACTGGATCCACAGTGTGATCAGGCAGGCGGTGCCGACGATCCACGCCGCCAGGGTGATCCAGCGGTGCCGGTAGCAGGCGCGCCCGACGGTGCTGAGAACGCCGGGGCGGGCCGGCGGGGGTGAGTTCCGCATCTGACGTCTCCTCGGACGGCCGGACAGGATCATCACCGATACTCGCGGCCGCGACGCGCCCTGTCGTCCCGCACCGGGATGCAGTTGCCGCGGCGGCCCACGCCGCCCGGAGTACTCCGCCTGGAGTAGCGTTCGCGTTCGTGGCCGACGATGTGATGGAGCCCATGGAACACGCCGCCCAGCACGCTGGCGGTCTCGGCGGGAACATACTGCGCGAGGATTACCCGCTGCCGGTGTGCGTGCTGCGCGCCGCGGTCCTGCGGCGCAATCTGGACCGGTTCCAGCGCTACTGCGACGAGGCGGGCGTGCTGCTCTGCCCGCACGCCAAGACCGCCATGAGCCCGGAGCTGTTCGGGCGGCAGCTGGCCGCCGGCGCCTGGGGCCTGACCTTTGCGACCGGCCCGCAGGTCCGGGTGGCCCGCACGTACGGGGTGCCGCGCATCTTCTACGCCAACCAGCTGGTCGGCGCCGCCGACATCCGCTTCGTGTGCGCCGAGCTGCGCCGCGACCCCCGCTTTGAGTTCTACTGCCTGGTCGACTCGGTCGCCGGAGTGCGGCTGCTCGCCGAGCGGGTCGCGGCGGCCCAGCCCGGCCGCCCGCTCAGTGTGCTCGTCGAGGGCGGCCTGCCGGGTGGCCGGTGCGGCGTCCGCGATGTCGGGACGGCGGTCGAGGTCGCCGAGGCCGTCCGGGCGTCCGGCGGCCACCTGGTCCTGACCGGGGTCGAGGGATTCGAGGGACTGGTCACCTCGCACGAGCCCAGCCGGCGTGAGCCGGACGCGCGGAAGTTCCTCGCCTTCCTGGCCGAGATCGCCGAGACGCTGGACGCCCGCGGCCACTTTGGGGGCGGGGCCGCGGCGGGCGACGCCGAGGTGCTGCTGACCGCGGGCGGTAGCGCCTACTTCGACCTGGCCGTCGAGCAGCTGAAGCGCGTGCGGCTGAACCGTCCGGTCCAGGTCGTGCTGCGCAGCGGCTGCTATCTGACCGAGGACTGGGGCAGCTACGGGAACTGGCTGGGCGAGGTGCACGCGCGGACCGGCTCCGCCCGGCCGGAACTCGAGCCCGCCATCGAGGTGTGGGCCCAGGTGCTCTCGGTCCCCGAGCCCGGCCGGGTCATCCTGTCCGCCGGCCGGCGTGACTTCGGCCAGGACTCGGGCAACCCAATGGCGCTCACCCACGTCCGCCGGGGCGAGGCCAGCCGGCGGCCGTTGCGGGACGCGGGGTGGCGGATGGCCGGCGTCAGCGACCAGCACGCGCACATGGCCGTCCCCGAGGGCCACGGCGTCGCGGTCGGCGATCTGGTCGCGCTGGGCCCGTCGCACCCATGCACCACCCTCGATAAGTGGCGTGTCCTGCACCTGGTCGACGAGGACTACACGGTGACCCGGACGGCCCGGACATGCTTCTGATCTCCCATGATCCGATGCCTCCGGGGAGCATCTTCAGCGAATGACCCTGAGAATGCACCCGGTAAGCCGGGGTGCCGGGGGCGGGGACGCCGGGTACGGCGCGACCGGCCCTCGCCCGGGCGGGTGGCGTCTACTAGCGTGAGATGCGTGGACGCGCAGCCGAACCAGAATCTGCCGATCGCCTGCACCCTGGAGGGCGCGGGCCAGGCCGAGCGACTGGACCAGTGGCGGCGCCTGCTGGCCCGCGCGGACCGCCGCGAACGGGTCGAGGGTGGCCTGAGATTTCAGCTGCCCGCCACGCTGGCCGGCCCGGCGGCGGAGCTGGCCGCGGCTGAGCAGCGGTGCTGCGCGTTCTTCGCCTTTACCCTGCGCCTGGCCGACGGCGGCCTGGCGCTGGAGGTCCGGGCGCCCGCCGAGGCCCTGTCCCTGCTGACCGAAGTCTTTGGACCAGCCTGCTTATTCTGGCGCCCCCGCCGCATCTCGATCGGTGCCACCCTCACCGGCCGACGCGCCGGTCACCTGAGCTGGAGGTACACGATGACCTAGGTGGACCTTGACGGTGCGTCGCTGTGGTTCGAGGAACACGGCGCGGTGAGCCGGTGATCCTCCTGCACGGCGGAGTCGGCACGGCGTGGAGTTCTTTGCCCTGCTGGGTGGTGGCCCGCGGGACGCCGGCTGGGACGGGGCCAGCCGCCCGCGTGGCCAGCTGGCCATTTTGCCCGGGACGACGCATTACGACATTTCTGTCCGGCCCATACTGGCGGAAGCGGTCATCCCCTTCCTTGATGCCGCCGTCTGCCAGCCCGTTTCCTGGGCGATGTCCGCCCTTTTCACAATTTCCTGCGAACGGCCGTAGAAAAATAGAGATTGACAGCGATCATGGAAAATCAGCAATGCGGCACCTATTTTCATGGGTACCGGCTATGCCGGGCCCGCGGCGCCGCTCCAGTTCCGCTGGCAAGCCTGCCGCTGTGCCGCCCGGAGCTGACCCGGGTCTGCGGAGGACGGCCTAAGTCATCGCTGACCTGCAACTATGTGAGGACGATTAAGTTTTTCCGGTGGTCAGGAAAGTTAATGCACCCACGTGTAAACCACCTGCGGAAGGGTCGCGTCACACTATCGAGGCCCGGCGAAAGCGGGACGTCGGGCCTCTCCTACGTCCGGCTCACCGGCGGGGAGTTCCCCGTCCAAGCTGGAGCCCTGAGCGGGGCTGCGGGCCTGCAACGGCTGCGGAAGCAGCGGTTGCAGGCCCGTTTGTATTCCCGCCCCGGCCAGTGCCCGCCGGCCCGCCGCAGTGCCATGATCAGAGGTTGTGACACCCATCGATTCCCAGGTGCCCCTGGTGCTCCCGGCCGCACCCGATTCCTGTCCCCGGGGCCGCCGGCCATGAGCCTGGACAAGATCGACGAACGGATCGTGGCGGCCCTGATCGAGGACGCCCGGGCCAGTTACGCGACGATCGGCAGCCTGGTCGGGCTGTCCGCCCCCGCGGTGAAGCGCCGGGTGGACCGGCTGCGGGAGACCGGCGCCATCCGCGGCTTCACCGCCCGGGTCGACCCGGCCGCCCTCGGCTGGACGACCGAGGCCTACGTCGAGCTGTTCTGCCGCGCCCTGACGTCGCCCGCCGACATCCGCGCGGCGGTGCGCCGGTACCCGGAGGTCGTCGGGGCGTGCACGGTCACCGGGGAAGCAGACGCCCTGCTCCATATCCAGGCCGCCGACGTGGGCCACTTTGAGCAGGTGGTAGAGCGGATCCGGGCCGAGCCGTTCACGACCCGCACGCGCAGCGTGATCGTCATGTCCCGCCTGATCGACCGGACTGGCGGCCCGGTACCGGCCTCATCCGCGGGGGAGGCCAGCCGCTAGCCAGGGCCGCCGGCCGCGTAGCCGACGTCGGCGCGGTATCACGAAAGTGCGTCCAATTGGCGTCTTCTCCGCCTGCGGTAAGTCCCTGAACAGCTAGAGTGACGCGCATGCCGGAGACAGACAATGACCCGAGCGGCAGCACGGCGATGTTTCGTGCCTTCGCGCAGGGGTCCGAGAATGACGTCAGGCGCGGACGGAGGGCCTCCTCATCCAACCGCACGGTCATCATCGCGGCCGTCGTCGCGTGCGTCGTGGTCCTCGCCGTGATCCTGGGCCTGGTCCTGTAAAACGGGGGGAATTTCACCCGAGCCACGCACGATCAGCTTGGTGCCGAGTTCGACGTACTGTGCGGGGCCCCGGTTGCCCGCCAGCCGCCCGAACAGGAGTTCGGCGGCCCGTCGGCCCATCTCGGCCGGGTTCTGCGCGACGACCGTCACACCGGGGCTCACCAGGTCCGCAAGCTCGAAATCGTCGAATCCCACCACCGCTATCCGCCGGCCCGCGGTGGCCCGCAGGGCCAGGATGGTGACCCGGTTGTTCCCGCAGAACAGCGCGGTGACGGGAGCCGGGTCGGCCAGCATCGCGGTCAGCGCGTCCCGCACACTGTCCGGGGTCGGCTTGGCCATGGATACCCAGGCCGGCTCGACCGGCAGCCCGGCTTCGGCCATCGCGTCCCGGTAACCCTGCTGGCGCTGGGCGGCCGTGTAGATGCGCGGGTCGTCCCCGATGAACCCGATCCGGCGGTGCCCGCGCCGGATGAGGTGGGCCACGCCTGCGCGGGTGCCGCCAACGTTATCGGCGAGGACCGCGTCGGCGTCGATCAGCCCGGCCGGCCGGTCGACAAAGACCGACGCGACCCCGGCGGCGATTTCCGGCAGCAGGTACCGGTGGTCACCGGAGGCGGGAATGACGATGAGCCCGTCGACGCGGCGTGCACACAAGGCGAGCACCAGTTCCTGCTCGCGTTGCGGATCTTCGTCGCTCGAGCCGGTGAAAAGCAGCGAGCCATTCCAGTGCGCCACATCCTCGACCGCCCGCGACAGCGCCGAGTAGAACGGGTCGCCGATGTCCTCCATGATGAGCCCGATGGAGGCGGTCTGGCCCTTCCGCAGCAGCCGGGCGCTGTCGTTACGGCGGAAGCCGAGTTCGTTGATCGCGTTGCGGACGCGGCTGGCGGTCTCCGGCGTCACCCCTGGTTCGTCGTTGACCACCCGGGAAACGGTCTTGAGCGCGACCCCGGCGCGGTTCGCCACGTCCTTCATGGTGGGACGGCCCCGGCCGCCCCGCATTATGGGCACCTCGGCCAGGCCACTTCCCGCTGGCCCGCTGGCCCCGGAATCATCGCCTCCAATGCCGGTCGGCTCGCCCGGCTGGCGCGGTATGCCGTGCGCCCGGTCGCGGGTACGGCTTTCAAGATCGCTGATCATGGCTGCTTACCCATGTTCCTCTCGTCGTACTGCGGGAACGTTGGGCTGGCCGCCTTCCTGCACCGGCGTCATGCTCCCTGTCCACAGGAATTGCCCGGGCGGCGGTTCCCCCCATCGCCAAGTGTGCTACAAAACCGGGCTTCGCGGCTAATACGACATTGTCTTCTTGCAGGAATATGGTTTCCGCCGCGATAGCCACAGATGTGACATGCTTGCTTTCAGCGGAATCGCCGCTTTGTGCGGTTAGCGTCATTGATTGCTGTTTTCTGCGTGCTGCCGGTATACGGTTCGCCGGAGCCGGAGCGAGCGCGTGCGCAGGGCGCATGCCGGGCGGCCAGCCCAGCATGCTTGTATGTGCCTTGTTGACATCCTCCCCCGCCTGGAGGCGGGGATTCCAGCTACTGTGCCTTTTGGAGCAGCAGTTGAGGTTCGCGGTTCACGGGCCGGGCTTCCCCGTCGCCTCCCCGCGCAGTCACGGCGTGCCCCGCCGCGATGTTGATGGCCGCGTTCACGTCAGCGTGCCGGCGAAACCGCAGGTCGTGCACACGAAGCGCGCTTGGCTCTGACGCGACTTCGGGTCCACGTGCCCGCACGCCGAGCATCGCTGGCTGGTGAAGTGCGGCTTGACCTTCTCGACCCGGCCGGAGGCTTTGTCTTCCAGGCGGCGCACCAGCAGGCCCCAGCCCGACCGCAGGATCTCCCGGTTGAGGCCGGACTTCTGGCGCACGTTGCGGCCGGGCTTTTCAGTAGTCCCCGCAGCCGAGCGGGTCATGCCCGTGATGTTCAGGTTCTCGACGCGGATCAGGTCGAACCGGCGGGCCAGGCCGGTGCTGGCCTTCTCGGCCCAGTCCGTGCGCCGGTCGGTCTGGCGGGCTTTCAGCCGGGCGATCGCGTGCCTGACCCGCCCGCGGCGGTTCGAGCCGCGCCGGGCACGGGCCAGCTTGCGCTGCAGGCGCAGCATCCGGGTGCGCTCCGCGCCGCCCAGCCCCGGAACACCCAGCAGCTCACCGGTGGACAGGGCCGCCGATACCGCCACGCCCCGGTCGATGCCCACGATCTGGCCGTGGCCGGGCGCGGGGACCGGTGCGGGGACCGCCGCGAAGGCGACGTGCCACCGGCCGGCCTGGTCCCGGGTCACCCGGCAGGATTTCACGCCCGGCGGCACCGCGCGGGACCAGCGGAACCGGACCCAGCCGGCCTTCGGCACCCGTACCGCGCCCACGTGGCGGGACAGCCGGCACACATCGCGGGGCTTGAGCGCGACCACCGCGAATCCCTCGTTGCGGCCGGCCTTCCGCCACGACGGACAGTTATGCGTGCCGCCGAAGCGGTTGGCCAGGGCCCGGGCGAAGTCGCGCAGGGCCTGCTGCTGCACCATCTGCGAGCCGGCCGCCAGCCACGGGTGCTCGGCCCGGACCTGGGTCAGCTGCCGGCACTGCGCCAGGTAGCCAGGAGCGCTCTTCCGGCCCGGGCGCCAGTGCCGGTGCTGCTCACCGCGAGGTTCCACACGAACCGGGCCTGGGCGCAGTGGTCCCGCAGCACCACCTGCTGGGCGGGCGAGGGGACCAGACGGTACCGGGACATGCGAACACACTAGCGAATACCACCGACATTTCCGGGGGGTGAAGCGGCGTTCCCTCCCCGGCCCGAAGACCGGGGCCTCCACGCCGCGATCCCGATGACGACGAGCGATGCGACGGCGGCTCGACCCGGTACCGGCGACGACGAAGAACGGCACCGGCTGACCGCCCTGGAGGGGCTCGCCGCGCTGTCGCTGGACGCGTTGTCCTCGGTGGCCTACGGGCCCGAGGCCATCCTCATCGTCCTGGTGGCGGCGGGCGCGGCCGGCCTGAGATACGCGATGCCGGTAACGATCGCGATCGTCGTTCTGCTCGCCGTCCTCGTCGTCTCCTACCGCGAGGTCATCGAGGCGTTCCCAGGCGGCGGTGGCGCCTACGCGGTGGCCAAGCGGCACCTCGGGACCGGGGCGAGCCTGCTGGCGGCCGCGTCGCTGATCGTCGATTACATTCTCAACGCGGCCGTCGGCGTCTCGGCCGGGATCGAGGCGGTGACCTCGGCCTTCCCGGCCCTGTACGGTGCGCGGGTCTGGCTGTGCCTGGGGGCGCTGGCCCTGATCACCGCGGCCAACTTCTGGGGGGTGGCGGAGTCGGCCCGGCTCTTCATCGTCCCGACCGTCCTGTTCATCGCGGCGATCGCCGTGGTCATCATCGGCGGGCTGGTCCGGTCCCACCCGGTTGTCGCCCCAGCGCACAATCTGCCCAGCACGGCCGAGACGGTGGGCGTGCTGCTGATCCTGAGGGCGTTCGCGTCCGGTTGCTCGGCGCTGACCGGGGTCGAGGCGATCGCCAACGCGGTCCCCGAGTTCCGGAAGCCACGCGTGCGACGGGCCCAGCACACCGAGATGTGGCTGGGCATCATCCTCGGCGCCATGCTGCTCGGCCTGGCCGCGGTGATCCGCAAGTACAACGTGACCCCGGACGGGAACGTGACGGTGCTGGCCGAGCTGACCAAGGTCAGCGTGGGCAGCGGCGTGCTGTTCTACGTGATCCAGATCATCACGCTGGTCCTGCTGGTGCTCGCGGCCAACACCTCCTTCGGCGGCCTGCCGGTGCTCGCCAGCCTGGTCGCCGAGGACAACTATCTGCCTCATCTCTTCCACCTGAAGGCCGAGCGCCAGGTGCACCGCTACGGCGTGGGCTTCCTTGCCGTCGTCGCCGCTGCCCTGCTCATCGCCTCCCGGGGCAACACGCAGGCGCTGATCCCGCTGTTCGCCATCGGGGTCTTCATCGGTTTCACCCTGTCCCAGACCGGCATGGTCCGGCACTGGCACGCCCAGCGGCAACCGGGCTGGATGCGCCGGGCCGCGATCAACGGGCTCGGCGCGGTGCTCACCTTCGTGGTCATCATCATCGAGCTGATCAGCAAGTTCACCGAGGGCGCCTGGGTGGTCGTGCTGATCATCCCGCTGCTCATCGCGGCGTTCGTCGGGGTGCACCGCGCCTACGGCCGGATCGGCGCCGTCCTGGGTATCGGGCAGATCCCGCCGCCGCCGCACCCGGAGAAGTCGCTGGTCGTGGTGCCGGTCCTCGGGCTGTCCCGGCTGACCGAGGAGGCGATCTCCGCGGCGATGTCGCTCGGCGAAGAGGTCACCGCCGTCTACATCTGCTACGAGGGCGAGGAGGGGGACGAGGTGACAACCCGGTTCAAGCAGCAGTGGGCGCAGTGGGACCACAAGGTTCCGCTGGTCACGCTGTACTCGCCGCACCGGACGCTGGGGCCGCCGATCGTTGAGTACCTGCGCAAGCTGGAGGGCGAGGACGCGGAGCGGCGCCTGGTGGTACTCATCGCGGAGCTGGAGCCGATGCGTCCGTGGGAGTGGATTCTGCACAACCAGCGCGGCGTCGTGCTGGACCGGGCGATCCGGCGTGGCACTGCGAACGTGGTCGTCTGCCGCATCCGTTTCCGCGCCACTACCTGGACCGTGAAGCCCGTCTCCTGACCCGGTCCCGCTAGCCGGCGATGACCGGGCCCGATTCGCTTTCGGGTTCCGGCTGGTAGCGGTAGCCCATGCCGGGCTCGGTGATCAGCCAGCGCGGCCGGGCCGGGTCGGGTTCCAGCTTGCGGCGCAGCTGGGCCATGTACAGGCGCAGGTTCCCGGTGGCGCTGCCGTACCCGGGACCCCAGACCTCGGTGAGCAGCTGCTGCTGGCTCAGCAGCTGGCCGGGATGCCGGAGCAGCACCTCCAGCAGGTGCCATTCGGTGGGGGTGAGCCGGATGTCCCCGCCCCGATCAGCTACACCGTCAGCCCCGCCGCCGTCCGGCCCGGCCCCCGGCCCGCGAGTGCCGGATCCTGTGCTGGCGGTCGCGGGAGCGGGGCGCTCCACCCGCTTGGCGGCCAGGTCCACCACCAGGTTTCCGAGCTGGACCCGCGGCTGCTCGTCCGGCGCACCCGAGCGCCGCACCGCGGCGCGCATCCGTGCCAGCAGCTCGTCCATCGAGAACGGCTTGGTCACGTAGTCGTCGGCCCCGGCGTCGAGGGCCTCGACCTTGTCGGTGCTGTCCGCCCGTCCGGACAGCACGACGATGGGCGCGGTCGTCCAGCCGCGCAGGCCATGGATCACGTCGATGCCGCTCAGGTCGGGCAGGCCCAGGTCGAGGATGACCAGATCCGGCGGGTGGTGGCCGGCTACCTCCAGCGCTTCGGACCCGGACGCGGCAGTGAGCACCTCGTACTGGCGGACCCGCAGGTTGATCCGCAGCGCCCGGAGGATCTGCGGTTCGTCGTCGACGACGAGGACGCGGGTCACAGCACGGCCTGGCTGCCGGCGGGACCGGCGTCCGTGCCCGCGGCTCGTTCCCGCTGGCCCGGCTGGGCTTCGCCCGGGGCCAGCCCGGGCTCCTCCGTCGCGGTGGGCAGCGACAACGTCATCGTCAGGCCGCCGCCGGGGGTGTCCTCCGCGGTCAGACTGCCGCCCATGGCCTCAGTGAAGCCGCGGGACAGCGCGAGGCCGAGACCGACGCCGGTCGTATTGTCGGTGTCGCCGAGCCGCTGGAAGGGGACGAACATCCGGTCCCGTTCCTTTTGCGGGATGCCCGGCCCGCGGTCCACGATCCGCAGCTCGACCCGGTCCCCGAGGGAGCTGGCGGCCAGCATGGGCGGCTTACCCGGCGGCGAATAGCGCAGGGCGTTCTCCATCACGTTGACGACGACCCGCTCCAGGATGGCCGGGTCCACGCGGACCTCCGGCAGCGACTCCGGGATGTCCACCAGCACCGAATGGCTACGTGGCCCCAGGTCATCCAGGGAGCGGGCGACGATCTCATCGATCCCGGCCGGGCGCGGGAACAGCGACAGCGCTCCGGCCTGCAGCCTGCTCATGTCCAGCAGATTATCGACGAGGCGGGCCAGCCGGTCCAGCGATTCGTCGGCCGTGGCGAGCAGTTCGTCGCGGTCCGCGGCGTTCCAGCGTACGTCCAGAGATCGCAGGCTGGTCACGGCGGCCTTGGCCGAGGCCAGCGGGGTGCGCAGGTCGTGGCTGACCGCCGTGAGCAGCGCGGTCCGCATCCGGTCGGCTTCGGCGATCGGCTTGGCCTTCTCGGCCTCGGCGGTCAGCCGCAACTGGTCCAGCGCCGCCCCGGCGTAGGCGGCGAACGCCCCGAGCACCCGCCGGTCGGCTGCGGGCAGCGGGCGCCCGCTCAGCGCCAGCGACAGCGAGTCGGTGACCGGCACCTCGACGTCAGCGTCCTCGGGCGAGGTCACCGGCGCGTTCCCGGCGGTCGCCACCGCCGTCCAGCCGTTGCCGGCGCCGCGGATCCGGCTCGCCGCGGATGTCGCCGCCCGGGTCGGCTCGCTGCCGTCCACGCAGTCGCCGGCGGCGCACTCCAGCAGGCTCACCGAGCGCATGCCGAACGATTCGCGCACCCGCTCCAGCAGCGCGGGCAGCGCCTGCTGGCCGCGCAGCACGCTGCCCGCCGTCGTCACCAGCAGCTCGGACTCGGCGCTGGCCCGGGCCGCCTGCGTGGTCCGCCGGGCCGCGATGTCCACCACCGTGCTGACCAGGATGGCCACGACGACGAAGACGATGATGGCCCACAAGTTGTTGGCGTCGGCGATCGTGAACTGGTGGATGGGCGGGGTGAAGTACCAGTTCAGCAGCAGCGACGCGGCGACGGCCTCGAGCACCGCCGGGATGAGGCCGCCGACCAGCGCGACGACGACGACACCGACCAGGAACGTGAGCACGTCGCTGGTCAGGTTGACGCTGCCGCGCAGCTGGGCGAGCGCGATCGTGATCACCGGGGCCAGCACGGCGGCCAGCACGTAGCCGGCCGTCCGGCGGCGAAGGGTGAGGCTGCCCCCGGCCCGCGGCAGCAGTCCCCGGCGGCGGCACATCTGCTGGTGCGTGACGATGTGCACGTCGATGTCACCCGAACCGCGGATCGTCCGGGAGCCAATCCCCGGGCCGGTGAGCAGCGCCGACAGCCAGGAGCGGCGGCTCGCGCCCAGGACGAGCTGGGTGGCGTTCTCGGCGCGGGCGAAGGTGAGCAGGGCGTCCGGGATGTTGTCCCCGATCACCTGGTGATAGGTGCCGCCGAGCGACTCGGCCAGCCGGCGCTGCCCGGCCAGTGCGGCTGGGTTGGCGCCGGTCAGGCCGTCGGACCGGGTCACGTGCACGGCCAGCAGGTCACCGCCGGCGGACCGGGCGGCGATCCGCGCGGCCCGCCGGATCAGCGTGTCGCCCTCGGGGCCGCCGGTGAGCGCGACGACCACCCGCTCCCGTGCCTCCCAGGTGCCCTGGATGCCGTGCGCGGTCCGGTAGGCCTGCAGGCCCTCGTCGACCTTGTCGGCCAGCCACAGCAGGGCCAGCTCACGCAGCGCGGTCAGATTCCCGGTGCGGAAGTAGTTGGTCAGCGCCGCGTCGATCTTTTCCGCCGGATAGATGTTCCCGTGCGCCATCCGGCGCCGCAGCGCCTCCGGGGTCATGTCGACCAATTCGACCTGGTCGGCGGCGCGTACCACGGCATCCGGGATCGTCTCCCGTTGGGGGACACCGGTGACCTTCTCCACCACGTCGTTGAGGGACTCGAGGTGCTGGACGTTGACGGTGGAGATCACGTCGATGCCGGCGTCGAGCAGCTCCTCGACGTCCTGCCAGCGCTTCTCGTTACGGCGTCCCGGGCACGTTGGTGTGCGCGAGCTCGTCGACCAGGGCGATCTGCGGGTGACGGGCCAGCACAGCGTCGAGGTCCATCTCCTCGAACGTGGCTCCCCGGTAGGTCATCAGCTTGCGCGGGATCGCCTCCAGGCCGTCGACCAGCACCTCGGTGTGCGGGCGCCCGTGCGTCTCGGCGAAGGCGACCACCACTTCCGAACCGCGCTCGGCCCGCCGGTGGCCCTCGCCCAGCATGGCGAAGGTTTTCCCGACCCCCGCGGCAGCGCCCAGGTAGATCCGGAGGAAGCCCCGCTCAGGCCGCTTTGCCTGCTGATATCCCGGCCCGGCGGAATCCGGCTGCGTACGGTGCTCGGAGATATCGTGCCGCCGATCCGCCCAGTCGGGGAGATCCCGTGACTGGTCCCCCCCTTCGGGTGCGTTCGGTCGCTGGCTGGCCATTTCCGCCGTGCCTTTCTTTGGCCCGGTGCCGCCGACCCCCGTCGGCCGGCATGGGTGTCTGTTGTTAATGGAACCCGGTTATGCCGCCCGGCGATTCCCCCTCCCCGGGCCGCCCTGCACGTCGCCG
>CAVZKY010000042.1:0-83314 GCA_963775825.1 uncultured Actinomycetes bacterium | reverse complement strand
ATGTGCCCGATCATCCGTGTCACGGAAGCGGCCGACGTCTGACTGCATGTGCGAGCCATATTCGCAGGTCAGCAGACCACTATGCGCCGGCCATGTCCCGCCGTGCGGTCCTGCCATTACGAAAATTGGCGCTCAGTCACTTGATCTTGAAATTGGCACTTGATCTTAAGAAGTCGATATTCGAAATAACCTCGTTGAAGCTGGTGGAGCTATGGGGATTCGAACCCCAGACCTCCTCCATGCCATGGAGGCGCGCTACCAACTGCGCCATAGCCCCTTGCGGTCGCGTACGAGCTTAGCAGCCCCCAGCGGCTGCTCGGGCGCGCCTTTCCTGCTTCCCGGCTACCTCCGCTGGCCAGGCTGATCCGGGGTGGGCCAGTCCCGGCGGGTGCCGGGCTGGCCCCAGTTCCGCTGGCCGTTGGAGGGCCCCGAGGACCCCGAAGAGCCGGGCGGGACCTGGCGGGGGCGCAGGCTCGGGGACGGCCCGGGGGGGAGGTAGGACGGTGGCGGGCGCAGCGCGTCGTAGTAACGGCGGGAAGGCCGGTTCCACAGCAGGATGACGGCGCACAGGCCGACGACCCATTCGATGCCGCTGAACGCCTGGGTCAAGCCGGTCGACGGCGCCGCGGCGTCAGTGATCCCGCTGACAGTGGCCAGCGCGAAGATGACCGTGGCCCAGGTCCGGGCCCGGCGCAGGCCGTTTCTGGTCTCCCGGGCCAGCCACAGCCACAGCGCGGTCCCGACCAGCGCGTGGATGAGCAGGATGCCCACGGCGGCACCGACCGCGCCCGGGCGGTCCTGATTCTGGGCGGCTATCACCCTGAGCGTGGGCAGGCCGCCCAAGCCGACGATCGCGCCGAGCACGCTGAGGCCACCGCCGAGGTACATGAGCCGCGACGCGGTGCTGACCGACGAGGGCAGCGGCGGCCGCCACGGCGGGCCGCCGGGCCCGGCCTGCTGAGGGCGCTGCGGATGGCCGCCCGTCGGCGGTGGGACACCGACCCGGGGCGTGCTGCGGCCGGAACCGGCGCTGACCGGGACGGGGCCCGAACCCCGGCTGGGCGCCGGACGGATACCAGAAGGCGCGCCGCTGCCCCCGGGGGACGGCGGTCTGACCGGGCCCATCGGGCCCGCCGACCCGGGAGAGCCGGTTACTGCGGCGGCCACCGCGGGCGGCAGCCACGAGTCGGTGAAGTCGCCCAGGTTCCCCGCGGCCAGCGACCGGCAGGCGTCGATGATCTCGCCGGGCCCCGGCCGGTCCGCCGGATTCTTGGCCAGGCAGCGCTCGATCAGGGCCCGGAGCGGCCCGGGCGAGCCGTCCAGGGCGGGCGGCTCGTTCAGCACGCGGTACATCAGCGCGGTGACCTGCCCCTCGCCGAACGGCGGCCGGGCCAGCAGCGCGAAGGCCGCCACCGCGCCGAGGGCGAAGACGTCCACCGCGGGCGTCACGGGATGACCGCGGATCTGCTCGGGCGCCATGAACTGCGGGGAGCCCACCGCCATGCCGCTCTGCGTCAGGTTGGCGGCCTCCGCCGCCCGGGCGATGCCGAAATCGATGACCCGCGGCCCGTCCGGGGCCAGCAGCACGTTGGACGGCTTCAGATCGCGGTGGATGACCCCGGCGGAATGGATGGCCTGCAGCGCCTCGGCCACCCCGGCCATCAGCAGGATGACCGTCTGCGGCGGAATCGGGCCGTGCTCGGCCACGGCCTGCTGCAGCGACGGCCCTGGCACGTACGCCGTTACCAGCCAGGGCGGTGTGGCCGCCGGATCGCCGGCGATCAGCTCCGCGGTGTACACCCCGCGGACCCGCTGGGCGGCCTCGATCTCCTGACGGAACCTCGCGCGGAAATCCGCGTCGTCACCGAGCTCCGGCCGGACGACCTTCAGCGCTACCCGCCGCCCGCCCGGCGTGGACGCCAGGTACACCCGGCCCATGCCCCCGGCCCCGAGCCGGGCGCGCAACCGGTAACCACCGATCTCGGCGGGATCGTCACTGGTCAGAGGCTCCATAGCCGCTCAGCTCGCCCTTCGCCGACAGCGTCCCCGACCCCGGTCCGCCGCCGGCCAGCTCCCGTGCGCTAACCGCCTCCGGCCGCCGATCGGGCTTGCGGCCGTGGCCTGGTCTCCTACCACTCTGACACATACGATTCCATGCCTACCGCCATCGGGTATCCCAAAAGTGCGCATGTCGCCGTTACCGGCTCACGCGCAGCCGTGGCGGCGGCCGAGGGCGCACATGGCCTCGGCCACCTGGCCCTCCCCCGGCGGCGGGACGGCGGCCGGCCGGGCCGCGCCGCTCCCTGGCGCGCGCAGGCCGTCCAGCACATAGCCGAGATGGCGCCGCGCCGCGCCTGGAGCGGTCCCCGCGGTCCGCTCGATCAGCCCGGCGTTCGCCATCAGGATCAGCACGACGTCCTCGTGACGGAAGTCATCCCGCAGGTCGCCGCCGGCCTGGGCCCGGTCGATCAGCCCGGTCAGGTCGCCGAGGGCCTGGGCCCGCAGCCGGTCCAGCTCCGGCGTACCGGAGACCTCGGCGGTCAGCAGGTCGGCGACCGCGCGGTTGGCGGCCTGCAGCTCACACAGGAACGTCAGGTGGCCGGTCAGCGCGAGCCACGGGTCCGGCTCGGCCAGGGCGCGCCGGGCGGCGTCGGCGATCTCCCGCATCGCGCCGAGGAACACCGCCGCGACCAGGTCGCAGCGGGCCGGGAAGCGGCGGTACAGCGTGGCATTGCCGACGCCTGGCCCGGCGGGCGATCTCGTCCAGCGGCGCGTCGAGGCCGCGTTCGGCGAAGACGGCCAGGGCCGCGTTCATGAGCTGGCAGCGGTTACGTTCGGCGTCCGCGCGCAGCGGCTGGGGCGCCACGCCCCTCAGTATAAAGTCCGAACTGGGGGATGGTCCCCATATGCTGCCGGGTCAGGGACGGACATGCTCATTCAGGTCATCTCCAGCACCACCCGCGAGGGACGTTTCAGCGAGAAGGTCGCCTCCTGGGTGACCCAGCAGCTGGCTACCCGGCCGGACTACGACGTCGAGCCGGTCGACCTGCGCGATCATCCACTGCCGTTCTTCGACGGAGTCGCCCCGGCCCGGGCGCCGCGCGAGTACGGCAGCGCGGAGGTGGAGCGGCTGGGCCGCACGCTGGATCGCGCCGACGGCTTCATCATGCTCACCGCCGAGTACAACCACGGCTACCCGGCGGTCCTGAAGAACGCCATGGACTGGACGTTCGTGGAGTGGCGGCGCAAGCCGATCTCGTTCGTCGGGTGGGGCAACGTCGGCGGCGCCCGGGCCATCGAGCAACTGCGGCTGGTCGCGGCCGAGTTCGAGATGGCGCCGCTGCGGCACGCGGTGCACATCCTGCCGGACGTGATGATGGCCAGCCGGCAGAGCGCCGATTCCGGGGACACTACCGCGTTCGCGCCGCTCGAACCGCGGCTGAAACTGCTCGCCGACGACCTGGCCTGGTCGGCCGAGGCGCTCGGCACCGCCCGCCGGCACGAGCACCAGTAGCCGCGCCGACCGGTATTGACACCGCACCCGGCGATCGGGAAAGGTGACACCCATCGGCCGTGACCGGATGCCGGACAGTTGTCCGGCAGGTTGACCAGGGCCGGTTGACCCGGGTCAGGCATGCCTGCCGCAAAGGAGCGAGCGCCATGGGTGAACCAGCTGCCTTCGAAGCCGGGCGGCCCATCGTCCTGCGGGGCGGGACGGTCCTGGTCATGGACGACACCCGGTCGGTGCTGCCGGGCGCCGACATCCTCATCTCCGCGGACACGGTGACCGCGGTCGGCCCGCGGCTGGCCGTCCCGGACGGCACCATCGAGATCGACGCGAGCGACGGCATCATCATGCCGGGCATGATCGACACGCACCGGCACATGTGGCAGACCGCGATGCGCGGCTACGGCGCCGACTGGACGCTGACGCAGTACTTCGTCTGGTACTACCTGGAGTCGGGCAAGCTGTTCCGGCCCGAGGACGTGCACGCGGGCAACCGGCTGGCCGCGATCGAGGCGATTGACGCGGGCGTCACCACCTGCGTCGATTGGTCCCACGGCCTGCAGACCACCGCGCACGCCGAGGCCGCGGCCGACGCGCTCCGGTCGGTACCGGGCCGGTTCGTGCTGGCCTACGGCAACATTCAGCAGGGGCCCTGGGAGTGGGCCACCTCGGCCGAGTTCCGCGCGTTCGCGCAGCGCATGCTCGCGGGAAACGACGAGATGCTCGGTTTCCAGATGGCGTTCGACGTCACGGGGGACCCGGCGTTCCCGGAGAAGGCGGCCTATGAGGTCGCCCGTGACCTGGGCGTCCCGGTCACCACGCACGCCGGGGTGTGGGGCGCCACCAACGACGACGGGATCCGGCTGGCCCACGAGAACGGCTTCCTCAACCCGGCCAGCATTTTCGTGCACGCGGCCAGCCTGTCCGCGGACTCCTACCACCGCATCGCCGCGACCGGCGGATCGGTGTCGGTCTCCACTGAGAGCGAGCAGAGCGCCGGCCAGGGCTACCCGCCGACCTGGGCGCTCCGGGCGCACGACATCCCGGTCTCGCTGTCCATGGACACCAGCGTGTGGTGGAGCGGCGACCTGTTCTCCGCGATGCGCACGACGCTGGGGGCCGACCGGTCCCGGGAGCACCTGGAGGCGCACGCGCGAGGCGAGACCGTCACGAACTCCAGCCTGCGCGCCGAGCACGTCGTGGCCTGGGCGACGCGCGGCGGGGCGAAGGCGCTCGGCCGGGAGGCCAGCCTCGGCAGCCTGCAGCCGGGCAAGAAGGCCGACGTCGTGCTGATCAAGAACGACGCCTCGCCCGTGTCGTTCCCGCTGCTGAACCCCTACGGGCACGTCGCCTTCCAGGCTCAGCGAGGCGACGTGCACACCGTGATCGTCAACGGCCGCGTCGTCAAGCACGAGCACCGGCTGATCGGCACCGACCTGGCCCCGGTCCGGCAGGCCGTGACAGCCACGGTCGACCACCTGCGCTCGGCGCTGGGCGACGAGGCTTGGGCCAGGGGCATGAGCCCTGACGTCCCCGCGACGAAGATCCTCGACAACCCGTACACCTACACCGATTACCACAGCGGCAGCACGCACGGGCATTGAGAGGCGCGGGGCAGTCACGGCCGGGAAGTAGCGCGGGCAGCCGCGCCCGCGAAGTAACGCGGGCAGGTCAGCAGGTGACGACGATGCGCACGGGGGCCTCGCCTCGCGCCTGGCGGTCCCAGGCCGCCGAGATGCCGTCGAGCGGAACGGACTGGAACTCGACGTTCAGCTGGCCGGCCGCGGCGAAGGACAGCACCGCATTCAGCGCGTCCGCCCGCTGCGAGGCGGTCAGCTCGTTGTTCGTGTAGCCCAGGACCCGCAGACAGCGGCTGCGCAGCGCGGAGCTTTCGATGGGGGCGGTCTGCCCGGCGGCGCTGCCCAGCTGGACCAGCCGCCCGTAGTGCCGCAGCGCCCGCAGCGCCCCGGCCGCGGGGGCGCCGAACAGCGGATCGATGACCAGGTCGGTAGGACCATCACCGGCATCGGCGAAGCGCCGGCCCAGCTCGGCGACGTCCTGGGTGTCCAGCCGGACCACGGCGTCGGCGCCGCAGCGGCGGGCCCGGTCGGCCGCGCCGGCGGAGCGGCAGCCGGCGATCACCCGGCGCGCGCCGCGCAGCCGGGCGATCTGGACCGCGACCTGGCCGACCGCCCCGCCCGCGCCGAGCACGATGACCTGCTCTCCCGGGTGCAGCTCGCCGCGCCAGGTAATGGCCATCCAGGCCGCGACCGCGGACAGGCCGAGCGCCGCGACCAGCTCGGGGGGCACGTCGAACGTGATCGGGACGATCTCGGACTCGGCCACGGAGCAGCATTCCCGCAGGCTGCCGTCGCCGGGCCCCATCCCGGCCCGGGTCGAGAACCACGCCATGGACCCGGAAGGCACCGACGAGGAGCTGAGCACCAGGCCCACGCCCTGGACACCCGGCACGTAGGGCAGCTCCGGGGTACCGAAGTATGACGTGCCGCTCGCGCACAGCAGGTCCAGCGGGGTGATTGGCGCCGCCCGCAGCTCGATCAGGGCCTCACCGGGCGCTGAGGCCGGCGGCTGCCACTGCTCCACCCGCGGCGCATCCCGGTGCCCGCGGAGGACGGCTGCTCGCATGGGATCACAGTACGCAGAAAGGTGCCGCTCAAAGGGGCCAATGCGGGCGATCCATGGCGATCACCGGAGATGCGGCGCATCCTGGTCACCGTCCGCATCCGTCTGGTCCGGGACCGGCGGGATGTACACCGCGTTGCGGTCCACGGTCCGGTAGATCGAGTCGGCGACCGGCCGCCGGATCTCCTCGGCGATGTGCCCGAGCAGCCCGGCGCAGCGGGCCAGCAGCACCACGCCGCGCAGCAGTTCCACCGGCAGGCCGAGGTCGGCCAGGGCCGCGCCGCTGACCCCGGCGCCGTTGAGCGGCAGCCGCTTGCCGAGGATCTCCGGGTGGACGCGCCCGATCGCCTCGAACAGCGCCAGGTGCGGCCCGTACAGGCCTTCGGCCCGGGCGATGCCGATGATCCGCGGCGTCCTCGGGTCGCCCTCCTTGTGTACCGGGTGGCCCAGCCCGGGCACGAACCGCCCGGCGCCCTCGCGGTCGGCGACGGCCCGGCGGGCCAGCTCGTCCCAGCCCTGCTCGTCCGCGGGTAGCGTGCCCGCGTCCTGGGCCGCCGCGGCCAGGACATCAGCCAGGAAACGGCCGGTGTCCTCGGTGACCCCGAGGAAGCGGGAGCCGCCCCCGAGGATGCCCGCGGCCAGCGCGCCCTGAATGGCGTCCGGCGCGCTCAGGTAGGTCAGCCGGGCCGCGATCGCGGTGGGGGTGAAGCCGTGGTCGGCCAGGCCGAGCAGCACCGCCTCGAACAGCCGGGCCTGCTGCGGGGTAGGCCGCTGCAGGGTGATCAGCCAGTACGAGAGCTCACCGAAGCTGACGTTCCCCATCAGGTCGCTGGCCAGGTCCTGGCCGAGCAGGGTGATCGTGGTGCCCGAAGAAGTACCGAGCGATGTCGGGAACGAGGGCACGGGCTGGCCGGTGGTCACTGCTCATCGGACTGGGAGTCCTTTCGGGGCGCAAAACCGAGCCAGCCGCGGATGGCGTCGCCGTCGGCGTTCAGGGCCGGCGGGGGCAGCTCGTGCCGCGGCGGTGTCGCGGACATGCGGATGGGATTGCGGACGGTCGGCACGTCGCCGGTCATCACCACCGGTTCCAGGCCGAGGCTCTCGGCCAGCTCGACCCCGCCGCGGACGTCGTTGATCGGCCCGCAAGGGATGCCCGCCTCGGTCAGGATGCCGAACCACTCCTGGGCGGACTTGGTGGCGAGCCGTTCCAGCAGTAGCGGCCGCAGCTCCTCGCGGTTCTCGTTGCGGTCCCCCACGCTGCGGAAACGCTCGTCGTCTGGCAGCTCCGGCGCGCCCAGCGCCGCGGCCAGCTTGCGGAACTGGCGGTCGTTGCCGGCCGCGATGATGAGGTCGCCGTCGCCGGTGGCGAGCGGCTCATACGGAAACAGGCTCAGGTGCGAGTTGCCCATCCGGTGCGGCACCACACCGCCGGCCACGAAGGCGGACGTCTGGTTGACCATCGCCGACAGCGCGGTGGACAGCAAGTTGGTCTCGATGTGCTGCCCCTCGCCGGTGAGGTCACGGTGGTGCAGCGCAGCCAGGATGCCCACCGCCGAATGCAGCCCGGTGAACACGTCGAACACCGAGATTCCGGACCGGAACGGCGGGGTGTCCGGGGCCCCGGTCAGGCTCATCAGGCCGGACACCCCCTGGACCAGCACGTCGTACCCGGGCAGTTTCGCTCCCTGCCCGCCGCCGAACCCGCTGATCGAGCAGTAGATCGCGGCCGGGTTGCGCCCCGCGACGGACGCATAGTCCAGGCCGAAACGGGCCAGGCCGCCGGGCCGGAAGTTCTGGATGAAGATGTCCGCACGAGCGGACAGCTCGTGAGCTACCGCGCGATCCTGCTCATCGGCCAGGTCGAGCGCGATCGAGCGCTTGTTGCGGTTGACGCCGAGGTAGTACGTGCCGACGTCACCGCGCCGGGGCGGGACCCACTCGCGGGTGTCATCCCCGGCCGGGCTCTCGACCTTGATGACGTCGGCGCCCAGATCACCGAGCATCATGGTGGCGTAGGGGCCGGCCAGGATGCGGGAGAAGTCGGCGATCACGATGCCGGACAGCGGTCCCCGTGATTCTTCGGGCACGCCTGCTCCCTCCTAATGTAGCCGCTATACGGACACTTGTCCGCCAATGTGCCTGGCGCTGGCGCCCCATGTCAAGCGGCCGCCGGGCACGGCCCCGCGTGGACCGGCGACCTCGGCGTGCGGCCGGGACTGCCACAGCGCCCAGTCCGCCGAGACCTCCCCCGCCGCCCGGATCAGCCGCGGCAGGTGGTCGTCGACCAGGGTGGTGACGCTCGTCTCGGCCGCGTGCACGGTCACGTTCATGGCCGCCTGGACTTCACCTTCGCCATCCCGCACGGGTACCGCGACCGAGCGGATACCGGGGGCCAGCTCCTCGTCGGCCAGGGCCCAGCCCCGGGCCCGGACCGTGCGCAGCTCGTCGTCGATGTCACCGCGGTCGCGCGGCGCGGCCGGGAGCAGGCCGGACCGGCTGGGCTCGGCCAGCGTCGCGGTCAGCGTCTCGCTGTCCAGCGCAGCGAGCAGCACCTTGCCCTGGGACGTCTGCAGGGCGGGGAACCGGGTGCCGATGACGACCCGGAGGGTAATGATCTTCGGCACCGACACACGGGCGACGTAGACGATGTTCCGAGCCGTCCAGCTGGGCCATCGAGGACGACTCGCCGGTCTGGCCGACGAGTTCGGCCAGGTGCGGGCGGGCGACGTCCCACAGGCCGAGCGATCCCACGTACGCCAGGCCCAGCCGGAGCACCTTCGGGGTGAGGGTGAAGGCGCCGTCCGTCTGGCGGACGAACCCGAGCTCGGCCAGGGTCAGCAGGAGGCGCCGGGCGGTGGGCCGGGCCAGGCCGGTGGCCGCGGCGATCTCGGTCAGGCTCATCCGGGGGTGGCGATCGTCGAAACAGGCCAGGACGTCCAGGCCCCGCGCGAGTGCCTCGACGAAGTCGGGCCCGGTGCCGCGTCCGGCCATGCCCACCTCCTGGCTGCTGCTCGCTCAGATCGTCTCGTTCCCCGCTATGTTCGCACAGCGGACCGCTCACTGGCGGTGCGCGCGGCGTGGCACGGCTATTGACAGGGCACCGGCCGCACGGGCAAGGTTCCGTTATTCGCCGTTAGACGGACAACTGTACGCAGTACTGACTGCGGCCCGGAACTGGGCGGAGGGATGGTTATGGCGGAACTGGTCGCGATCCTGGCCACCACGCATCATCCGTTCTTCTACGCCACGAGCAAACTGCCGCCAGAGCAGGCGCCTCCCTTCGCGGCCGAATGGGTCCGCAAGGTCGAGGCCTACCGGGAAACGCTGACCCGGGCCCGGCCCGACGTGCTAGTGATGGTTGGCTCGGACCACTTCCACCAGCTCTGGCTGGACAACATGCCGCAGTTTCTGGTGGGCAAGGCACCCTGCTACGACGCCAACTACTACAACGAGGAACGCGAGTTCGGGCTGCCCCGGCTGCTGCTGCGCGGGCACGAGGAACTGTCGGCACATATCCTGCGCGCAGGCCTCGACGCGGGCTTCGACTTCGCGTTCTCCAACGAGCTGCGGGTGGATCACTCCATCACGTGCCCCATCTTCACCGTCCGGCCGGGCAACGACCTGCCGGTAGTGCCGGTGTACACGAACATCTTCGCGCCGCCCCTTCCCCGGCCCGAGCGCTTCGTCAAGCTCGGCCGGGCCCTGCGGGACATCATCGGCGCCTGGCCCAGCGACCTGCGGGTCGCCCTCATCGGTACCGGGCACCTGTCGCTGGAGCTGGGCGGCCCCCGGCAGTTCGGCGAGCACGGGCCCGACCCGGAGTTCGACGCGCAGGCCGTGCAGTGGATCGCCGACGGCGATATCGACGCCTGCCTGGCCAACGTCACGCTGGACAGCCTGCACGCCCCCGGGAACGCCACCCACGGGTTCATGGACTTCATGCTGATGATGGGGGCGGCCGGCTACCACAAGGCCGACTACGTGGACAGCCTCGACCTGTTCCACACTATGGAGGCCTACTTCACCTGGTACCCGACCGGAGCAGGCAAATGAGCAAGTACCTGGTCGACAAGTTCCTCTTCACCGTCGACCGCGACCCGGCCCTGGTCGAGCGGTACCGCGCCGACCCGGCGGGCACGGTCGCCTGGTGGGAAGCCGAGCGGGCGAACCAGATCCTCAACTGCATCGCCGGCGAGGCCAGCACGTGGCTGTCGTTCACCGAGGAGGAGCGCGACGCGCTGTCGGTGCACAACCACGTCGCCCTGTTCCAGCTGGGCGCTCACCCGTTCCTGACCCTGACCCTGTGGATCGCGATGTTCGAGCGGGACTACCCCGAGCCGCTGCGTATGCAGCGCGACTTCGCGGCCCGGCTGGCCCACTTCAACCTGCCCTACCCTGACATCGCGACCTGACCGCGCGGGGTCGCGGTCGCCGCGCGGGACCTGCCCAAGACAGGCAACGTCGACGACCTCATCGAGCGCTTGATCGAGGCCGACAGCAAATAACCCGCCCGGCCCTCCCGCGCGCCGCTTCCAGGGAGCGCTTTCAGTGCATCCGACTGAGAATGCTCCCCCGTAGTCCCGGCAGGGGGCGTCAGGGCTGCGGGGCGGCCGGGACCTGGCATCTAGCGGCGCCCAATGCTCGTGGCCGCCGATGAGAAGACGGGCTTCGCGGGCGGTGTCAGCACGGTGAGCAGCCCGGTCGCGGCCAGCACGGCGGCGAGCGCGCCGATCTCCAGCCGGACCGCGAGCGGGAGCCCGGTGCCGGGTGGCGCAGGGCGGCGCAGCCCGGCCCGGCTGGCCAGAGCCAGTGCGGCCGCGGCCGCGACGAGCGCCGCCTTGGCCACCAGGAACCGCCCGTAGGTGGTCGTCAGCAGCGAACTCACGGGCACGAGCAGGACGGCCGACAGCACCCCCGTCACCACCACGATCCCGAAGAGCCAGGCCGCGGCCGTGCCGTAGAGCCGGAACAGGCCGCGGGCGGCCGAGGGCCCGGCGCGCCAGGCGATCGCGGTCCGGGCCGTGTAGACCAGCATGCCCGCCCAGAGCACGGCGGGCAGCAGGTGGCAGTAGCTGAGCAGCGCTCCGGCCACCGGAATCATGCCCTCCGGATGTGCGCGCAGGCCCTCGGCCAGCACGACCCCGCTCAGCGGCGCCGCGCTCCAGCCCGGCTGGCGGAGCCGGAGCAGCAGCGCGGCGACGGCGAAGCAGGCCAGTTCCGCGGCCGCGATCACGGCGGTGCCGCGGCCGCCCAGGCCTGCCGCCGGCGGACGGGCCAGGGTGGCCGCCGCGCCGGGCGCC
The DNA here is from genome assembly GCA_963775825.1 of uncultured Actinomycetes bacterium. Lineage (GTDB taxonomy): Bacteria > Actinomycetota > Actinomycetes > Streptosporangiales > Streptosporangiaceae > Bog-532. The sequence goes on along the minus strand of CAVZKY010000042.1, from coordinate 71,863 downwards.
GCGAGCGCGGTAACCAGTAGGGCGGCGCTGGCCACCAGGCCGGCGAGCGACCCGCGCAGCGCCCAGGGCGGCGGCAGCCGAGCCGGCGCGGCCGGCGTATCGTCCCGGGCGAGATACTGCCGGGCCAGGCCGCGCCCGGCGAGGCCGCCCAGGGCGACGGACAGCCCGATGAGCAGCAGCCATCGCTCCGCGCCGGTCAGCCACAGCGCTGGCGTGCCCAGCGAGGTGGCCGCCCGCGCCGCGTTCAGCCCGCCGCCGGAACTCACCTGCCTGACCGTAGTACTTCCGGCCCATCGTGCGGGGGCTCTCACGAGGCCGCCCATAGGGTGTCGCGCTGGCGGGTGAGGAAGGCACGCTCCGCGCCGTTCGCCGTCCGCGCGAGCGCGGCATCGTAGGCGGCGGCGGCGTCCGCGGTCCGGCCGAGCCGGCGGAGCAGGTCCGCCCGGGCCGCGTGGAAAAGGTGATCCCGTCCAGGTCCAGCTGATCGAGCAGGCCGAGCGCGGCGCCCGGGCCGTGTACCTCGGCCACCGCGACACAGCGGTTGAGCGCCACGACCGGCGTCGGCGCGACCACCGTGAGCTGGTCATACAGCGCGAGGATCTGCCGCCAGTCGGTGCCGCCGGCCGCCGCCGCGTCGGCGTGCACGGCGCTGATCGCCGCCTGCAGCTGGTAAGGCCCGGGCTGGTTGCGGCGCAGGCACGCGCGCACCAGATCCTGGCCCTCGCCGATCAGGGCCCGGTCCCACCGGCCGCGGTCCTGGTCGGCCAGCCGGATCAGCGAGCCGTCGGCGGCGGTGCGGGCCGGGCGGCGCGCCTCGGTCAGCAGCAGCAGCGCCACCAGGCCGAGCACCTCCGGCTCGTCCGGCATCAGGCCGGCCAGCAGCCGGGCCAGCCGGATCGCCTCGGCGCACAGCTCGGAGCGGACCAGCGCGTCCCCGGCGGAAGCCGTGTGCCCCTCGTTGAAGACCAGGTAGACCACGGCGAGCACGTACGGCAGCCGGGCGGTCAGCGCCGCGTCGCGCGGCACGCGGTACGGGATCCGCGCGTCTCGGATCTTCCGCTTGGCCCGGACCAGCCGCTGGGCGATCGTCGCCTCGGGGACCAGGAACGCGCGGGCGATCTCGGGGGTCTGCAGCCCGGCCACGAGCCGCAGGGTGAGGGCGAGCTGCGCCTCGGCGCCCAGCGCCGGGTGGCAGCAGGTGAAGATGAGCCGCAGCCGGTCATCAGGCACTGGCGCCCCCTCGGCCGTTACCATCGCCTGCGGCGCCGGCCTGGGCCCCGCCTGGATCCGCAGCAGCGCGGCCTGCGCCTTCTGCCCATCGTTCGGCGGCGACGGTGAAGGCCTCCTGGACCGCCTCTTCGGCGAGGTCGATGTCGCCGAAGAGGCGGACCAGGGTGGCCACGGCCCGCCCGGAGCTCTCCCGGACAGCGCGCTCCAGGGCCCCGGCCTCCGGGCCGGGCATTTCCTCAGCCCTCCGGTATCTCCTGGAAAGCCCGCACTTCCACCGGCTCACGGCAGGCCGCGGAGCCTTTGGCGGCCCAGTCGAGCGCGCTGGCCCGGTCGGCCGCGTTGATCACCCAGAAACCGCCGAGCTGTTCATTGGTCTCGGCGTAGGGGCCGTCGGTGGTGACGGCCTGCCCGCCCTGGGCGCGGACCACCGACGCGGTGGCGGGCGGATTCAGGCCGCCGGCGAACACCCACGCGCCGGCCGCCCGCAGCTCCTGGTTGAAGACGTCCACCGCCTTGTAGTTCTGCTGCATCTGCTCGTCGGACGGAGCGGGTGCGGCCTGGTCGAGGTGCACGGAAAGCAGGTACTGCGTCATCGCCGATCTCCCTTCACCGGGCGCCGGTCTGGCGTCCTCTCATCCTCATCACGAAGGGGCGGGCCGGAATCGACACCCCCGGAAAGAAAATCATGCCCCCAGACGGGACAGGGTGACGCGTGGCAGCTCAAGCCCGTAATACGGTTATGGGCGGCACAACTGGAAACGGGGGGCGACGGATGAGCGACAGCTTCACCGGCGAGCTCTGGCAGAGCGTCAGCGGAATTTACGAGGCCATCCTCAGCCATCCCTTCCTGACCGGCCTGGCCGACGGCAGCCTGTCGGAGGAATCCTTCGCCTTTTACGTCATCCAGGACTCGCTGTACCTGAAGCAGTACGGTCACACGCTGGCCGCGATCGCCAGCCGGGCCCCGGACGCCAGCGAAACCGAGATGTTCGCCCGGCACTTCATCGGCGTGGTCGCCGTGGAGCAGCAGCTGCATGACACGCTGCTGGCCGACCTGGGCATCGATCCCGGTGTCGCAGACGGGGCCGAGATGGCGCCCACCACCCTGGCCTACACCAGCTACCTGCTCGCCACCGCGCGGGGCGGCTCCTACGCGGAGGGCGTCGGCGCGGTGCTGCCGTGCTACTGGATCTACTGGGAGGTCGGCAAGGAGCTGCGCCGCCGCGGGTCACCCGACCCGCGCTTCCGGAAATGGATCGACACCTACGGCAGCGAGGACTTCGGGACCTACGTTCGGGAGGTCCTGGACGTCACCAACCGGCTGGCTGCGGACCTGTCCGCGGACGAGCGGGCCCGGTTGCACTGGCACTTCCGCACGACGAGCCGGTACGAGTGGATGTTCTGGGACATGGGCCTCCGGACGGAGCGCTGGCCGATTTCCCGGTGACCGCGCCGTGCGGGCTGGTTACCGAGTAGCTAGTCGACCGGTGGGCTGGCGTTGTTCCCGGTCCGGAAGTCCACGGTGTGGAAGACTCGCCGCTCGCCCCGGGGGAACCACGGGGGCTCGGGGGCAAGCGCCGCCGGGCCACCCGCCCTGAACCCGCCGGGGCCAGGACTCGTGCCTAAGCCTGTCGGGGACTAAATTCCGAAATGAGAACATTCGGGTGAGCGGGCGGGGCGGGGCGGGCGACTCCAGATGACATGGCTCACGGCAGGCCAGGCACCGGTGCGTTTCACGTCGCTGGTCGGCCGCGACAGCGAACTGCGCGATGTCCTGCGGGTACTCGGCGGCAACCGGCTACTGACGCTTACCGGACCAGGCGGCACGGGCAAAACCCGGCTGGCGCTGGCCGCCGCGCACACGGCGCACGGCCGCTTCCCGGGGGGCGCCGGCTGGGTGGAACTTGCCGCCGTCGCCGAGCCGGACATCGTGGCCCAGACGGTGGCCAGCCAGCTCGGCGCGCCCGACGCTCCCGGCCAGGATGCCACCGAGGCGATCACCGGTCACGTCGGCGGCCGCCCGGTGCTGATCGTGCTGGACAACTGCGAGCATCTGGCCGACGCGGTGGCGGACCTCGCCGAAAGGCTCCTGGCCGACTGCCCGGCCCTGACCATCCTCACCACCAGCCGCGAGCCGCTGGGCGTAGAGGGCGAGTGCAGCTGGCTGGTCCCGCCGCTGTCCTGGCCGGACGCGGTGCGGCTCTTCGAGCAGCGAGCCCAGCTGGTACGGCCATCGTTCCGGGTCAGCGAAGGCAACGCGGACACCGTCCGGCAGATCTGCCGTCGTCTGGACGGCCTGCCGCTGGCGATCGAGCTGGCCGCCGCGCGCATGCGGATACTGTCCGCGGCCCAGCTCGGCGAGCGCCTCGACGACCTGTTCGCGGTGCTCACCGGCGGAGCCCGCAGCGCTCCGCGCCGCCATCAGGCGCTGCGGGCCACCCTCGACTGGAGCTACGAACTGCTCACGGCGGACGAGCGTGCGGTCTTCCGGCGGCTGGCCATCTTCTCCGGCGGTTTCACGCTCGCCGCGGCCGAGCAGATCGCGGCCGGTGACGGCATCCCGGCCCGGGACATCCTCGACCTGCTCACACGGCTCGCCGACAAATCACTGGTGCGCGTCGATCAGGGCAACCATGGGGCCCACTACCAGCTGCTGACCACGATCCGCGACTACGCGAAGGAGCGGCTGACCGAGGCGGGCGAAGCAGAGCCGTTGCGGCGGGCGCACCTGGGGTACTTCACCGCGCTGGCCGAAGAGATCGGGCCGCTGGTCGACGGCGAGTCACCAGAACAGGGCCCGAAAGGGCGGCATGGCCTGGAGGAACTGCTGGACCAGCTGGACTTGTCGCGGCCGGACATCCGCGTGGCGCTGGATTTCGCCCAGGAGTCCGGCGACACGGTGGCCGCGCTGCGGATCGCCGGGCAGCTGGGCCGGTACGCCTACCTGCGGGGTCACTACCACGAGGTCCGCGACTGGATGGACCAGGCGGTGGTAGCGGGCGAGGGCGGGCCGGCGGAGCTGCGGGCCAAGGCCCTGCTGGGCAGCGGCCGGCTGGCCCTGCTGCAGTGTGACTACGGGCCGGCAGTACGGCGGCTCGAGGCGGCGCTGCGGCTTTACCGCGAACGCGCCGACCCGGCCGGCATCGCCAGTGCGCTGCAGGTGCTGGGCAGCGTCGCCCGCGAGCAGGGCCGGTACGCGCGGTCGATGGAGCTGCACGCGGAGAGCCTGTCCATCGCAGAGCGCGCCGACAACCGGCGAGCCGTCGCCAGCGCCCGCGGCTACCTGGGCTTCGTGGCCTGGCTGCAGTGCGACTTCGGCCGGGCCATCGCCGAGTGCACGGCGGCACTGGATCAGTTCCGTGAGCTGGGTGACGTGGAGGGAACCGCGTGGTGCCTGCTCAGCCTGGGGACGGTCGCGCGTTACCAAGGCGATGCCGGCCGCGCCGCGGCGCTGCTGGGCGACAGCCGGTCGCTGGCCGAGAGCATCGGATTCCAGGAGGGCGTCGCCTGGTCACTCGAACAGCTGGGGCTGCTCGCGGCGACCCAGGATGATCCCGCGGCTGCCACCGTGCTGCTGAACCACAGCCTGGAGATCCATCGCGCGCTGCAGGACCGGTGGCGGACGTCAAGCGTGCTGGAGGACCTGGCCGCGGTCGCCCTCACGGCCAGGGGGACGGCCACCAGGACCGCGCTCGCCGCGGCGCTGCTCGGGGCGGCCGAGGCGATCCGGGAGGCCATCGGTACGGTGATCCCGCCGTGCGAGCGGGCCCAGCACGAGGAGACAGTATCCGCGGCGCAGGCCGTGCTCGGTGCGGAGGCGTTCACGGCAGCCTGGCAGCGAGGACGGCTCGCCCAGCCGGATGACCTCGCCCAACCGGATGACCTCGCCCAACCGGATGACCTCGCCCAGCCGCACGACCCGGCCCAGCCGGTGCCGGCGATCACGGCCCGGGCGGCCGGCTCGCCCGCCACCGCGCCGGCTGGCGCCGAGGTACCGGCAGATCCGGGGCGTGGTGAGCCTACCCTGGTCATCCAGGCGCTGGGCGCGGCCACGGTCCGGCTCGGTGACGGCGCCACCCTGACCTCGGCGGACTGGGGATACGCGAAACCGCGCGAGCTGCTGTTCCTGCTCGCCACGTCGCCGCCACTGAGCAGGGAGCAGATCGGGGCGGCCCTGTGGCCGGATGCATCACGCCAGCGGCTGGGCAACGCGCTGCACACGGCGCTGCGGGAACTCCGCCATGCTCTCGGTGACCCCGGCTGGATCGTGTACGCGAACGGCCGCTACACCGTCAACCCGGGGCGACCGCGGGACTGCGACGTCGACACGTTCACGGCCGCCCTCACCGCCGCCCGCCAGGCGCGCCCGGCGGCGGCCGCCCTGCCCGGCCTGCAGCGGGCCGTCACGGTCTACGGGGGTGACTTCCTCGCGGACCTGGCGGCCGGCGACTGGGCGCAGGCCCGCCGCGACGAGCTGAGCCGCGCCTTCGAGTCGGCGCTGCTCGCGATCGGCCGGCTGCAGGTAGCTGCGGGCCGCTACCAGGCGGCCGCGGCGGCCTACCGCCGCGTCATCGGGCACGAGCCGCTGAACGAGTCCGCCCATCGGGAGCTGATGAGCTGCTGGGAGCGCCTCGGTGAGACGGCCCGCGCCATCCGGCACTACGAAGAGCTCGCCGGTACGCTGCAGGACCAGCTCGGCGCGGCGCCGTCGGCGGCGACGACGGCGCTCTACGAGCGGCTGCGGGCCCGCTGATCAGCGTGCCCTCCTGAGTTTCCCCCTGAGCCGGCGTCCCTCCCCCGGTCCCGGCCTGCCACGCTGGGCCGAGGCCAGCGCGTGGAGGGAGCTGCAGTGTCGGACCCGATCGTTCCGCTGACGGCCCGGCGGCCGGCGGAGGCGGTCGAGCTCGTTTCGCTCGCGGTCAGCGACGGTGACCTAGGCGCGGCGCTGGCCCAGTACGAGACCGCGGCGCCGCTGCGGCCGTGGGCACGGCAGACGGCGGACGGCACCGGCATCCGGGCGGCGATCCTCCATGTGATGAACCTGCGGCTGCCACTGGCCATCGAGGTCAGGACGATCTTGCCAGCCGCCGGCCTGGTCCTGATCGTGGCCGAGCGGCTGATGGCCGGGACGGGCCCGGACGGTCAGCCGGTCCGGCTACGGGGGCTCGGCTGCACCGTCGTCCGGCCGCAGCCGGACGCCACCTGGCGCATCGCGGCCGACGCCTGGTGCCTGGCGGCCTGCACGGCCTGTTCGTGCCGCCGCTGATTTCGGTTGTTAGTGAGTGACTCACTTACTTGCGCATATACTCCGGGTATGCCCGGTAAGCGGAACGCCCACGAACGGCTGCCCGAGCTGATCGCAGCGGCGGTCCGGGTCTTCACCCGGGACGGCTACCGGTCCGCGCACATCAGCGACGTAGCGGCCGAGCTCGGGCTATCCGAAGCGGCGATCTACCGCTATGTGAACAGCAAGGAAGGCCTGTTCGTGCTGGCCATCCGGCACGCGCTGCTGCTGGAGGACCTGCCCGGCGGGGACCTCCCGCTGTCGCCCGCGCCGCTGAGCGTCACGATCAAGGAAGCCCAGGAGTACGTGGCCTCGGTGGTCCCGTTCGGCTACCTGGCCCGGGCGCTGGCCCAGCAGGACGTCGAAGACCCCGCGGCCGAGCTCGAAGCGATCCTGCGCGAGACGTTCACGCTGGAGACCCAGACGCGCGAGGCCGCCGACATGATCGAGCGGTCCGCGCGGGAGCTACCGGAACTGGCCGACCTGCTGAACAGCGGGCTGCGCCGGCCGGTACTGGCGGCCCTGACCGAATACCTGAGCAGCCGCGCCAGCGCTGGGCTGCTGCGCGCGACACCAGACGCGGCGGCGACGGCGCGGCTCGTGCTGGAGACGCTGACCTGGTTCGCCCGGCACCGGTTCTCCGACCCATACGGAGCGGCCATCGCACCGCACTTGGCCGAAGCCACCGTCGTCGACACGCTCGTGCACGCCCTGGTCCCGGCGCAGCGCCTGGCCGTGCTCGATGGCTAGCCAGCTCGCGGCGGCGGCGCCGGAAAGCGATACGGCCCCGGACCCCGCGGTCCGGGTGTGCGGGCTGCGGATGTCATACGGCAAGCGGGAGGTACTGCGCAGCATCGACTTCGAGGTCCGCCGAGGTGAGGTGTTCTGCCTGCTCGGGCCGAACGGCGCGGGCAAGACCACCACGGTGGAGATCCTGGAGGGCTTCCGCGCGCGGACCGGGGGCACGGTCACCGTGCTCGGCCTCGACCCGGCCGCGCAGCCCGCCGAGCTGCGCGAGCGCATCGGCATCGTCCTGCAGGAGTGCGGCTTTCCCCGCCAGGCACGGGTCGGCGAGCTGATCGACATCTGGCGGCGGTACTACCCGCATCCGCGGCCGCTCGGCGACCTGCTCGAGGTGACCGGGCTGACCGCCGACCGGAACACCTCCGTGCGAAAGCTCTCCGGCGGCCAGCGGCGGCGGCTGGACTTCGCGCTCGCCCTGGCCGGGGACCCCGACCTGGTGTTCCTGGACGAGCCGACGACCGGCTTCGACCCCGAAGCCCGGCGGCGGCTCTGGACCGCGGTGGAGAACCTGCGGAGCCTCGGCAAGACCATCGTGCTCACCACCCATTACCTGGACGAGGCCGAGTACCTCGCGGACCGGGTTGCGATCCTGCTGGACGGCCGCATCAAGATCGTCGGCTCCACTCAGGAAGTCGCCAAACTTGCGGAACTGCCTGCCCACGTTTCGTTTAGTTTGCCCAAAGCCCTGCGTGACGGCGAGATCCCGCCGCCGGACGGCATCGAGCTGATCATGCGCGGCCCGACCGCGACCTGCCGCACCCGAAACACCGCGGCCACGCTGCGGGCGCTGCTGGGCTGGGCGGCGCGGTACCACGTCGGGGATCTGGACGAACTGGCGGTGGTCACGCCCAGCCTCGAAGACGCCTACCTGCACCACGTCGAGCGAACCGATGGAGACCCCGCCCGATGAGCAGCCCAGTGAGAGCCGCCCGCCTTGCCGTCCGCCAGACCCTGATGGAGCAGCGCAACTTCTGGCGGAGCCCCGAGTACGCGCTGTTCACCTTTGCCTTGCCGCTGTTCCTCCTGCTACTGCTCGGCGCGGCCAACGGCGGCTCCTACCTGCCCGGGCACATCCGGCAGATCAAGGTGCTGGTGCCGAGCATCCTGGCCTTCGGGGTGATCGCCGCCGCTTACGCCAACCTCGGGGCCAAGATGGCCGTGCTGCGGCACGACGGGGTGCTGAAGCGGATCCGGACCACCCCGCTCCCGTCCGGGGCCTACCTGACCGGCCTCGTCGTGAGCACGGTCGTCACCAGCCTGGCCATCGCCGCCTGCACGGCCCTCGCCGGGTGGCTGGCGTTCGGCACGGCACCACGCCTGGACGGGGTGTTCCTGCTGGGCTGCGGGCTTGCGCTGGGGATTATCTGCTTCGCGGCGCTCGGCCTCGCCGTCAGCTCGGTGATCAAGAGCGCGGAATCCGCCAGCCCCATCACCAACGCCATTTACCTGCCGATCGTGATGATCTCCGGGATCTTCGACCCCACGATCGGCCTCCCGCACTGGATGTCCGCCGCGGCGGCCGCGCTGCCGATCAAAGCCCTGGCCGGAGTCCTGGAAGACGCGTACACCCCGGCCAGGTACGCGTTTCCGGTGGCCGACCTGGGAGTCCTGCTGGCCTGGGCCGTGCTGGGCGGAGCCCTGGCGGTGTGGCGGTTCCGGCGGCAGCCCGCCTGACCGGGGCGGCGCTCGTCAGGGGTGGAGCGGCGCTCGTCGGGGGTGGAGCGGCGCTCGTCGGGGGTGGAGCGGCGCTCGTCAGGGGTGGAGCGGCGCTCGTCACGGGTGGAGCGGCGCTCGTCAGGGGTGGAACTGTTCCTGCAGGCTGCTGATCGCGGACAGCGAGCCGCCGATCAGGAAGATGCGGGTGTCCTGGTCGGTGGCCAGGTACGAGGCCAGCTGGCTGGGCTGGATGCGCTCCGGGGCCATCTTGGCGATCGGGAAGGTGTCGATGGTCGCGCCGGGGACCACGTGGCCAGTCTCGGTGCTGGTCGCGACCTTGAAGTGGAAGTCGTCGGGACCGCCGCAGACCAGCGTGGACGGGTTGCCGGTGATGATCAGGGCGCCGCCCGCGGCGGAGTGCACCTTCGTGACGTGCACGAACGCGTGCTTGGCCTTCTGGGCGCAGGTCTGGTCCATGGTGCCGCCCGGCGTGGCCGGAGCCGTGGGGCTGGTCGCCGACGGGCTGGACGGGGCAGTCGGCGCGGCCGATGTCGGCGGGGCGCTCGTTGCGGCGGCCACCGCGCTGGACGATGCGGCCGAGGCGCTGGCGCTGGCCGCACTGGCGGCCGTCGGGTGTGCCGAGCCGCAGGCGACGACCAGAACAGCCGCGGCGACGAGGACGCCCACGGTCAAGGGGCGGCGGGTCGCCAGGCCGGCTTCGCCGTGGGAAAGCTGCACGTGGCGCATGCTACGGCAGCGGCGCCGCCGGGCCCAGGACCTATGACGCACCGTTACCTGGGTGAGACAATCCGCTCACCCGCCTCGGTCAGGCGAGGGCGACGTCGAGACGGGCGGCGCGGGCCTCGAGATCGCTGATGGGGAGCGGATCGGCGAGACCCGGATCCACGGAGGCGACGGCTTCGCGGCAGGCGGCGGTGAAGTACACGGTGCCGTCGTGACCGACCCGCTCGACGCCGTTGGCGCGGGTCATCTGCTCGTTGAACGCGACTGCCTCGGCGCGGGTGAGCCCCGGCGGCAGGTCGAGCTCGATCGATTCGCCGTCGATCCGGACCGGGTACCCGCCGGGCAGTCCGCCCGGTGCGGGCGTGGACCAGCGCAACGGTTCTGCTCCGGGCAGCAGCGCCTGCAGAACCGGGAGCGCGGCAGCGGCCGTCACGTAGTTGTGCCGGAGGCTCGGGGCCAGTGGCGGCGCCCGGTAAGCCAGGTCATCGGCGCGCCGCCCCTGCTCCCCTACCCAGACCCGGGAGCGGGCCGCGGGGTCGGCCGGCTCGCGCGCCTGCATGACCGCGTTGAGCTGGGAGTGCTGGGCCAGGACCCGCACCAGGGGAAGCGCGGCTCCCGGCTCGGCGGCGCGCAGGGCGGCGCGGGCCCGCAGCAGGATCATGCCCACGTTTCCCAGTCCGATCGTGGGTGCCAGGCCCAGGCGAGCCAGGATCGGGCCGGTCACGTCGGGCAGCGACACGTTCGCCACCGGGCCCGCGTACCCGGTGTCCCGTACCGCCTGCATCACGGCGAGCGGCACCGGCAGCTGGTAGGGCAGCCGCAGCCCGAACCCGGCCGCCCCCACCGCGCGAGCCGCCTCGTCATCGCGCTCGGCCAGCGCCCACGGGCTGCGCCCGGCCGCGGACTGGACGATCAGATCAGGGGCGGTCCGCGCCAGCAGGCTCGCCACGTCCTCCGGCCGGGTCGCGTCGCAGGCCACGGGCTCCACGTAGACGTCATAGGCGCTCGCCACCATGGCCGCCGGCTCGGCGGCGCCGGTCCGGCTGGCGAGAACCAGCCGGCGTACCCGGCCGCTGGCCGCCAGCCCGGCCGCGAAGCGCTCGCCCAGGTCGCCCACCCCGATGATCAATACCGTGTTCACCCGAGGAAGCTTAGGCCGGCGGTACGGGGCGGGACGTGCGCCCAGGGTTCGGGGCGGGACGTGCGGCCAGGGTTCGGGGTGGACGCTCCGGGGGTGAGGTTAAGGAATCGGTTTCAAGGCTGGGCGGCGTTTGGGATCTCGGAGTTGACGGTCACGACGACGCCGACGTCACCGTAGGGGAAGGGCCCCTTGCCGAGGTGACCGAGGGTATTGAACAACCGGGACATCGAGACCATGAAGCCGTACTTGGCGCGAACCTTGGCCTGAATGGCGTCGAAATCGGCCCCGGTGGTGACCAACTCGGCCGTTCCCGCCACGGGCGTCGATCCCGCCTTGACCCAATGCCACTCAGCCTAAGTTGATCATGCTGCGACTGTGAGGTTGCGCTGGTTGACCAGGCTGATCGTGGCGGGTCCGCTGTGGCGGATGCCGTGGTCGCCGGGTCGTTTGACGCGGTAGGAGTTGTGGCGGGCTCGCTTGACCACCCTGGGGTAGGTCCGGTGCCGGCGCCTGGGATTGAGGTGCTTCTTGCGGGTGATGTCGGCCATGACCCTGGCGAGGATGCGTTTTTGCTGTTCAGGGGGGAAAGGCCGCCGGGTCGGCGGCCCGGCGGCGGACGATGCGGACGGTGCGCTTGAATTTGACCCGGTCCGGGTCAACGCCCGCTTCGGTGGCGGCCCGGCAGATCAGGGCCGACAGGGCGTAATGGGTGAGCAGGTAGCCGTAGATTTCCTGGCGCACCATGTCCGGGCTCTTGGACCGCAGGATGCGCCCGGGGCCGCGCAGGCAGGTCTTGAGCTGGGCGTTCCCGGTCTCATGCTCCCAGCGCTGGGCGTACGCCTCTGCCAGCAGCGGCGCCGGCGCCGCTGTCATCTCGGTGATCGTGGTGACCACGGCTATCACCTCGCCCTTGCCGTCACCGTCACGGTCGGGGACCTCGTACTCGATGACCCGGACGCAGCGGGCCTGGTCCTCGTCCAGGTCCTGCCCAGCGCGGGCTGCCTGCACCAGGGCCTGCCGGGCCTTGCCGCGGATCTTCGGGTTCACCAGCACCGATGAATACGACCCGTCGGGCAGCAGGTCCAGGACTGGCAGGATGAGGTCAGCCTTGACCCGCCACAGCAGCTGCGCGCCGGAATCAGCGGCCGTGCACCAGTCCGCCCAGTTGAAGAAGTTCCGGTCGGCGATCAGCAGCCAGTCCTCCTCCAGCCTGCGGTAGAGCTTGCGGGCCAGCGCCTGCTCCCCGGCGCCCTTGCCCGCCACCGCGCCCATCGCCGCATCTACGACCGCATGCGAGGCGCACTCGCTAACCGTGACCACCCGCACCTTCGGGTACGCCGGCCGGCCCGCGTCATCAGCCCCGGCGCCAGCGAACCCGAACGCGGCCGCGTTCTCTTTGGTGTCAGGGGCGTCCCATTCGAACCCGTCGATCGCCATCAGCCGCCACAGCCCGAGGAACGCCCGGGCGGTCAGCTCCTCAGCAACAGGCGCCGCCACCTCGGCGAACAGCTCTTTCATGGGCTCATACCCGAGCCGCTGGCGGGCCTGGGTGATCCCGCCCAGGCCGCACGCTCCACGAATCGTCCCAGCAGCCCCACGCCGTCAGCGTCTCGGTCAGCCGGGCGGCGACTTCCTCGTAGTCATCCTCGGCGAACAGGGCCAGCGCCATCACGAAATAGACCATGACGTGCGGCGGGAGCTTCCCGTCCGACCGCTTCGCCTGCTTCCCGGCCACCGCGACCGCGTCATCAACCGCATCCCGGGCACGAACGCGGCCAGCACGCCGAGAGATACCCAGTCCATCAACCTGCCGCCCGCAGTCACCGCGCCATTGTCTGCCATAAGCCGCGATCATGCCTGCCACCGGCCACATTGACCCGGCCGCGGCTATCAGCGGGCTGCAGCGTGATACTCGGGTTGTTCCGCAAGCGCTTGTATTTCCCAGAACGGGAAGATGTCCAGAACCCGACGCGATCATCGTCCATCGGCACGATCCAGGTGGCGGTCGATACCGCGGCACCTGATCTTCGGAAGGTGGTCGCGGCTATGAATTTCTCTTCGCTGAGTGTCATGGGTAGATAGTAAGGACGTTTATGGTGGACTCGCTGCCGCGAAACGCCTAACGGTTTTTGCAGCCGCCGTATTGGCCAAACCTGCTGCCGTATTGGCTAAACGCCGTCTTTGTGGCCAAACCTGTGTGCGCGATTGCTTGCCGAAATGCGAATTGGCGCTTTGCCGGACCTGTTCGGCTCGTTCATCGGCTCCATGCGTGCGGGCGACCGAAAGGCCCGTATCCAGATTTTTCAGTACGGACTGCGGTGCTCGCGGTCGACGAGACGGGGTTCCTGAAAAGGGCCGGATGTCCGCCGGGGTGGCCCGGATGTACACCGGGACTGCGGGCCGGGTGGAGAACTTCCAGGTCGGCGTGTTCGCCGCCTACGTCACGCCGGACGGCGGCCGGACGCTGATCGACCGCGAGCTGTACCTGCCGGAGAAGTGGGCCGGCGACCGGGACCGGTGCCGGGCCGCCGGAATCGGCGACGACGTTGTCTTCGCGACGAAGCCGGCGCTGGCCTGGACGATGATCGCCCGCGCGCGGGAGGCCGGCGTCCCGTTCTCCTGGGTCGTGGGCGACGAGGTCTACGGCGGCAACCCGGGGCTCCGCGGCAGGCTGGGAGAGCACGGCATCCCCTATGTCATGGCCACGGCCTGCAGCGACGTCATCGCGATGGCGGTCGGCGGCATGCGCGCCGACGAAGCTGCCGCCCTGATCCCGAAGGGAAGCTGGCAGCGGCTGAGCTGCGCCGACGGCTCCAAGGGTCCCGTCTTTACGACTGGGTGCTCATCGGCACCGCGGAAGGCCCCGGACATCACCTGCTCGTCCGCCGGCCCCTGCAGCCGGGAGGGAAAGGCAGCTCGAGCTGGCGTTCTTCCGCTGCTGGTCGCCCCGCCCGGGCACCCTGCCCGAGCTGCGCTTCACCCCGCCACGGACCTGCACACCCGCGTCATCCGCCCCAGGGCTTTCCACGAGCGATGGTCAGGCTGGAGACGGCGCCGCCAGGCCAGCGCCCGCAGATCGCATTACGCCCGCCGGGCAGAACGCCCGGGGTACCGGTCACCGGGGCCGTTGCAGCCCCGGTTCTGCCAGGTCGATGAGGCGGTCGATGCAGGATGCGAAGATGTCGTCCTGGCTGCGCGGCGGGCCGGCAGCTGTGAGGGCCGCGGCGAGGTTGGGGTAGCGGCCGCTGGCCGCTGCCCGGGCGAGTGCCCGGGCCTGCGCGGCGTTCTGCTGCACCGTGCTGGCCCGGCCTGACTGCTCAGCGGGGAGGGCTGCTTGCATGGCGCCGTACATGGTGGCGAAGCCGCTGATGATGGCGATGACTTCCAGCCTGGCTCCGGTACCGAGCCCGGAGCCTGCCAGTAGCCCGAGGAAGTAGTCCAGGTAGCGGAGCCCGTTGGGGCCCGGCGGCATCGGGCGCTGCATCAGCCCGGCCAGCCATGGGTGCCGCTCCGCGATGTCCCGGGCTTGCCCGGCCAGATCCGCGATGGCCGCGCGCGGGTCCGGGGCGGGCGTGGCGGGGTAGGCGTACTCGCCGGCCAGATGGTCGGTCATCAGCTGGGCCAGGTGATCCCTGGAGGGAACGTAGTTATACAGCGACATGTTGGCGATGCCCAGCTCGGTGGCAACCCGGCGCATGGAGACTGCCTCCAGGCCCTCGCCATCAGCGATCCGCACGGCGACCGCCGTGATGGCGGCGCGGTCGTGCCGGGGCCTGGGTCCCCGGGTCCCGTGCCCGGGAAGGTCCCAGACCGATGCCTGCGCCGCCTGCGCCTTGGCGGGACGGCCAGGTCGGCTGCCGCCGGGGCCGTCAGCGTCGGCAGGGGGATCACCGGTTGATGTCATTACAGGCCACCCTGCCTTTCTTCGTGCGCCGCACGTAGTATCACGGTAAACGACGTGCAATGCACGAAGAAATGACCGGACGGTGCCGCGTGCCCGCGGCCGGCGACGACAGACGGGACAGCGCATGAAGACCATGTCCGCGACCATCCAGATCGGCGCCCCGCCGCAGGCCGTGTGGGCGGTCTTGACTGACCTGGACCGCTACCCGGAGTGGAACCCGCTGTTCCGCGAGGCATCCGGGCAGGTCGCCGTCGGGAGCAGGATCACGCTGCGGAGCGTCCACCCGGCCAACGGCCGCCTGATGACCGTCAAGCCGAAGATCACCGTCGCCGACCCGAGCGCGGAACTGAGGTGGGTATCCAGCCTGCCTGGCATCATCAGCGGCGAGCACCGCTTCGCGCTGACCCCGGCAGACGGCGGAACCCGGCTGGAGCAAAGCGAGACCTTCCGCGGCATCCTGGCCGCCTTTTCGTTGAAGACCTTCACCCGGGCCGAGGCGAGCTTCCAGGGACTGAACGAGGCTCTCAAGAAGAGGGCAGAGGGCAGCTGACGCGATCGGCCCTCCCGCCGCAGAAACCAGGGTGCCAGCGGCTGCCGCCAGCAAACTGATCGCGGCGGTAGACAGCACCTGGCATATGGCAAACCATCGACGGTCAAACAAAACCGAAGATCACAGAAAGCCGTTGTAGTACTAGTTCGAAAGTTCTTGCGAATCATGGCCTTCATGCGATATTGTATTCGAGAAAGATCGAGTGTGCCGGGGAGGTGAGCGCGATGTGGGTTGTTCAGCCGGGCGACGGTTCGCCGGACTGGGACGGCGCTGATCAGGACGACGCCACTGGCGCGCTTGATGGTCCTGGCCTGCTCGGTTCCGACGGCGGGGAGGGGCTGGGTCAAGGGCTGTGTCTGACGGCCAGCGCACCGCTTCCGCCGGGGCTGGTGTCGTCGGTAGCGGCAGGCGGCGGGACGGGCGTGTTCGGCTTCGGGCAGGGCGGAGTGCTGGAGGCACTGCCGCCAGGTCCGGTACTGGCCGCTTTTACCGCGGAGGCGGCAGGCGGGATCTGCGGGACCGGAGTACCCGATCCTGAGGCGGCCGGCCTGGATCTGGGCGTTAAGGCCGACGGGCACGGGCAACTCAGCGAGGACGATGGGCTGGGGCAGGTCGGCGAGGACGATGGGCCCGGGCAGCTCAGCGAGCCTGGTCGGCTCGGCCAGGTCAGCGAGGCCGGTCGGCTCGGGCAGCTCGGCGAGGCGGGTCGGCTCGGGCAGCTCAGCGAGGCGGGCCAACTGGGACAGCTCAGCGAGCCTGGTCGGCTCGGGCAGCTCAGCGATGAGGAGCTGATCGGCCTGATCCGGAGCCACCGCAGGCAGGCTTCAGCGGCGCAGGCCGGGGAGCTGGCCGCGGTGGCGGAGTTGTCTGCGCGGCGGCGAGCCGAGGCACAGGCGGATGGGGTGCGCGACTGCCTGGCCTCTGACGCCGGCACCGACGAGATTGCCGCGGCGCTGACCCTGAGCGGGCGGGCCGCGCAGCTGCTGACCGGCCGGGCCACCGAGATGACTGACCTGCCCCGGACGTTCGGGGCCCTGGCCGCCGGGCAGATCGACATGCCCAAGGCGCTGGTGCTGCTGACCGGGCTGGCCGGGCAGGAGCCGGAGCTGGCTCGTGCGATCGAAGCCCAGGTGCTGGGCCGGGCCCCGGCCCAGACCACCGGACAGCTGCGCGCCTGCCTGAACCGGGCCCTGCTGGCCGCCGACCCGGCCGCCGCCGAACGGCGCCGGCAGCGGGAAGAAAAGTACGCCCGTATCGAGCAGACCCCGGAGCCCGGTGGCGTGACCGCCACGCTGGGCGGCCGGTACCTGCCGGTCACCGCGACAATTGCGGCCTGGAACCGGATCAGCACCCTGGCCCGCCAGCTCAAAGGCGCCGGCGCGGACGGGAGCCTAGACGAGCTACGCGTTCAGGTCTATCTCGCGCTGCTGACCGGCCAGGCGACGGGCATCCTTTACGGCGCCACGACAGCCGCCGACCAGCCGGGCTCCAGCGACGGAGACACTTCCGCCAGTCTCGCGGATGCGGACGGGACAAGCGCGGGCGACGACATGAGCCCGGCACGTTCCGGCGCCGATCGGGACGGGGCGGCCCAAGCCAGCCCGCGAAAGGCGGGCGCGAGCGGCGCGCCCGCCGAGAAAACGGACGCGAGCGGCGCAGGAGCGGCCGGCCCGAACGCCTCGGGGACGGGTGCGCGCACGACGGGCACCAGCAGCACAGACGACGGCGGCGCCGGCACCAGCAGCACAGACGACGGCGGCGCCGGCACCAGCAGCACAGACGACGGCGGCGCGGGCGGCGCGGGGACTGAGGGGGCGGGCGCGTCGGCGCAGCCTGGCCCGGCCTGGCTGCGCGGGCTGGCGGAACCGGCGCGGCTGAGTGGGACAGTGAACCTGACCGTTCCGCTGGCTACGTTGCTGGGTATCACCGATGCTCCTGGTGAGCTGGGCGCGTTCGGGCCCGTCACCGCCTTTACCGCCCGGCAGATCGCCACCCAAGCCATGGACGCCCCGGCGGTGCGCTGGTGCGTGACTGTTACTGATGACACCGGCGCTCCAGTCGGCCACGGCTGTGCCCGGCCCGGCCGGCGCCGCCGCAAAGACCGGGCCGCCGACGCCGGGGCCGGCGACTGGGCCATCATCATCGGACTGCGCGCCCTTGCCGCTGGCAGCTGCGACCATGAACGAGAAAGCGGCCACTACCGGCCACCGCCGTCCCTGTGGCACCTGATCCAGACCCGCAACCAGCGCTGCACCGCGCCGGGCTGCCGGATGCCCGCGGCCAAGTGCGATGATGACCACACCATTCCGTTCGAAAAAGGCGGCCGGACCTGCGAATGTAATCTCGGCCCGCTCTGCCGGCATCATCATCGGATCAAGCAGCTTCAGGGATGGCGGCTCGAACAACCCGAGCCGGGCGTGCTGGCCTGGGTTACCCCATCCGGCTGGAAATACATCACCGGCCCCACCACCACCCAGGCCGCCAGCGTCCTTGGTGTTCGTGAGCAAGGCGCAGGCGGCTGGAATCCCGGGATTCCCGGGAGCAGTGATTCGTAATGCGGTGGATGTCGCTTCGGTGCCGCTGAAGATCGCGGGGTTAGATTTCGGTCGTGACTTGAGCCCTGCCCTCTTTTACGGCGGTCTGGAGCGCGGCGTAGTCGCGTTGGTTTTGGTCGGCGTAGGTTTCGGCGAAGTCGGCGATGGCCCGGTCGAACTTGGCGGAGCCGCCGAGGTAGGCGGCCAGGGCGATGCGGTCACCGGAACGGGCGTGCGCCCGGGCGAGGGTCCACCCACACAGGTGGGCGTAGATGGTCATGCCTTCGGGGAGCATCTGCTCGATCGGCGCAGAGAATTTCCAGTCCCGCAATTGGCGGACGTAGAAGTCGCGGTCCACCCCGTCCGGGGCGGGGACGCGGGCCCAGCCAAGGAAGATGTCGCTTTGGGCCTGCTGCAGGTGCTGCCCGGCGACGACGCGCTCGCCCTCGTTGCTGTACTCGCTCTGCCCGGCATACTCGGCCAGGACGGAGGGCTGAGCCTCCTTGGCCTGCAGGAACAACGGCTCGTCGCCGTCGGCGGCGTCCATCAGCAGGATCCAGGCGCGGGTGCCGACGCTGCCGACCCCGACCACCTTGCGGGCCACCTGGACCAGCGTGAACTGGTCGAGCAGGTGCCGGCGGTCGGACTGGAGGGTGCCCCGGTACTTACCCAGCACGGTGCGCAGCAGCTCGTAGATCGCGTCGGTCTGCACCTCGGCGAAGACCTCCTCGATCGGGACGATCATCGGGGGGTCGCTGATGATCTGCCGCCGCCCGTCGACCACGGTGGTCAGCTTGCCCAGCGCCTTCGTGCTGTCGCTGCTGTGGGCCTTGGCCAGCAGCTTCTCGGCGGCCTTGAACCTTTCCGCCTTGACCTGGGACCTGAACTCCCCGATGGCCGGCTCGATGTCCAGGTGGGCGTACCAGACGTCCAGGAACGGCTGCTGCGCGAAGCCGCGCATCGCGGTGCGGTAACCCTCGGCCGCCGCCAGGACGATCTTGCGGCGGGCTTTGGCGGGGAACCCGTTGTCCCGTCCCGCTACGGCCAGGCTGGCGGCCAGCCGCTTGACGTCCCACTCGAACGGGCCGGGCAGGGTCTCGTCGAAATCGTTGACATCGAAGACCAGCCGCCGTTCCGGCGAGGCGAACGCGCCGAAATTGGACAGGTGCGCGTCCCCGCACAATTGCACCCGCAGCCCGGACGCAGGGGTTGCGGCCAGATCGGCCGCCATCGGCAGCGCCGCTCCCCGGTAGAACGTGAACGGCGACACCAGCATCCGGCCGTGCCGGATCGGCATCAGCTCCGGCACCCGCGATTCTGCCTGCCCCAGCAGCAGCCCGACCGGATCCCGCGACTTGCCGGGGGCGAATTCCGCGTGGGCCTCCAGTGGGGCCACCGCCCTGGCATCCTTCCCCCGTGCCACCCGGTCGGCGCGGCTCAGTTGCTCCACCGTCCCGGTCTGCGCGGGACCCCGTCGAGTCGTCACCGTCATATCCGCTCCCTCCGGGCCGCAGCGAGGCTATGCTCGCTGGCTGGTCTGCACCACAGATGGCTCCCCTGGTGCTACTACCAGATAAGCACGCCACGCGGGCGTCGGCGTCCCCCAACGGGGGTGAACCACGGCAGCCACGTGACGGACTGCGGGGTTGCCATCCTTCGCTGCGTTTGACCTGCGCGTTCGCGCCGTGCTCTCACCTAGGCAACCTTCGTTTTAGCCACCGCTGGCGGTCCGGCGGATGAGCCTGCGTTCCGGTATGGCGGGAATTTCGGCGTCGGCACGCTGGCCTGCTTGACGGGCGAGGTGCCGCGCGTACCGGGTGGCTAGCGGATCCGCCGTGGCGCCGTGGGCGATGACGCTGAGCACCACGGTGATCGTGATGACAGCGGCGGCGTGATCGGCAGCTGCACTACCCAGCTCCTCCAGGGCGAGGAGGCAGAACACCACCGACGCCAGGCCGCGGGGACCGAACCAGGCCACCAGGGCGATCGTTGCCCGGTCCAGCGGTGTGCCGATCAGTACTGCGGCTACCGGCACCATCCGGATCACCGTGAGGCTGAGGACCGCGTACAGGACGATCTGCCAGGTCAGGACCTCCACCGCGGGTGCGACTGCGACAGCGCCGAAGGCCAGCCAGACCAGCAGGGACACCAGCGCGCCGGTTTCCTCGACGAACGGAATCAGGGGCTGGCCGCGCCGGCCAGCCGTGGTGCCGAACGCGAGCCCGCCGACGAACGCGGCGATGAACCCGTTGCCGTGCAGCGCCACCGAGGATGCGTAGGCGCACGCTGCCAGGCCCAGCACCGCCGGGCCGGCAAAGCCCTCGGCGACCCAGCCCCGCTTGCGTGCCGCGTTCACCAGCAGGCCACCCGCACCTCCCGCGGCCACGCCGATGAGAATTCCCAGAGCCAGCTCGGCGACCGCGGCGGCTGGACCGTGGCCGGCGATGTGGCCTCCCGTCGCCGCTCCCGCCAGGGCGACCGACACAAACGGCGTGGCGATCCCGTCATTGAGGCCGCTTTCGACGTTGATCAGCCGGCGGATCCGGGCCGGTACCAGCGGGTTGGCTATCATGCCGGCGCCCAGTGCGGCGTCGGTGGGCGCCAGCGCCGCCCCCACCAGCAGCGCCAGCCAGATACCGGCGCCGCGGTCCAGGGCGAGCGCCAGCAGCGTGCCCAGGCCAATTGTCAGCGGCAGCGCGACCCCGAGCAGCCGCAAGTACAGGCCCGCATCCACCCGCAGCCCGTGCAGCCCGACCCGCGATGCGTCCGAGAACAGGACCAGCGCGAGGGTGAACTCCGCCAGTTCCTTGATCAGCTCCTTACTTGGTGTCACGCTCAGGAACGCCAGCGGCCCGTGGGTGAGCAGCAGCCCGGCAACAACGAA
Source organism: uncultured Actinomycetes bacterium (assembly GCA_963775825.1). Classification (GTDB taxonomy): domain Bacteria; phylum Actinomycetota; class Actinomycetes; order Streptosporangiales; family Streptosporangiaceae; genus Bog-532. The sequence goes on along the minus strand of CAVZKY010000042.1, from coordinate 51,132 downwards.
GGCGATCGGCGCGGTGACGTCGAACCGTTCCAGCCGGGCCGACAGCGCGCCCCAGCCGAACACCAGCGCTGCCACGATGGCCAGGTCGGAAACGCTCACGATCTCACCCCCCTCCGTGCCTATTGGCGACCTCCAGGTACAAGCGAGTACTGCCAGTGATCACGCCGGGCCCGAGGCCGAGCTCGTCGGCGATCGCGCGGGGGCTGCCCCCGCGCCACCGCCCATAGACTCGGCGGCGGCTCAGTCAGCAGCTCGTTCGGCCCGTACTCGGCCAGCCGCCGCTCCGCTTCGCCGGTGTCCAGCCCCGCATCCGGGTCGACACCCAGCTGCCCGGCCACATCCTCCGCCGGCCCGGCGTACCAGGCGAGGTTCTCCGCGGGATTTTGCACGGTGGTCATCTCAGCTCCCGGGATAACAAGCGAAAATATTCGCGGCTGGTTTCCAGATCCTGTTCGAGCTATCTCGGAGTATCCTCACCGTGGTGACTCGCTGCCAGCCCTAAAACGGTGCCGGGATGTAGCGCAACGGAAGATCCGGCGGCAGGTAGTCACCGGGCCGCTGCCGTTTGGGCAGTGTGATGTCCCGGTGGGCGAGCGGCTGGGACGGGACCCGGTTCAGCAGGTGGCTGATGATGTTGAGCCGGGCGCGCTTTTTGTCGTTGGCGTCCGCGATGTACCAGGGGGCCCATGCCGTGTCGGTCGCGGCGAACATCGCGTCCCTGGCCCTGGAGTAGTCATACCAGCGGCTGTAGGACTTCAGGTCCATGGCCGACAGCTTCCAGATCTTTCGCGGGTCGTCGATCCGGCGCTGCAGGCGCCGGGTCTGCTCGCCCGGGCTGACCTCGAGCCAGTACTTCAGCAGCAAGATCCCGGAATCGGTCATGGCCTTCTCGAAGGCGGGCGCGAGCTGCAGGAACCGCTCGGTCTCCTCCGGCGTGCAAAAGCCCATCACCGGCTCGACGCCGGCCCGGTTGTACCAGCTGCGGTCGAAGATCACGACCTCGCCGGCAGCCGGGAAGTGCTGGACGTACCGCTGCATGTACATCTGCGACTTCTCCCGCTCGGTGGGAGTGGGCAGGGCGACGACCCGGAACACGCGCGGGCTGACCCGCTCGGTGATCCGCTTGATCGTGCCCCCCTTGCCGGCGGTGTCCCGGCCCTCGAACACAACGCAGATCTTGGCGCCCGACTCCTTCACCCACTCCTGCATAGCGACGAGCTGACCATGCAGGATCTTCATCTCCCGTTCGTACTCCCTGCGCTTCATCCTCGCGGACAGCCCGGCTTCGGCCTCCTGCCCCGCCGTGGCCGACGACGCCGGGACCTCCGCGTCGTGCGGCTCATGCTTGTTCTTCTTTCTCTTGGCCATGTCGCCTACCTCCGATGCTCCTTCTTGGCGATGGGCGCCGGCGGGCACGTTTCGGCGTCGGTTCGGCCTGGTCCCTTGAGGTGATCGGTGGCCTGGCCGGCGGTGGTCCATTCGGCCCCGGTCTCCTGGCGGAAGGCGGCGACGGCGGATTCCAGGGTGGGGAAGAAGTGGCGTGGGTTGATCGTGCGGGTAAGGCCGTAGCGTTCTATCTTGTCCCGTACGGGGTCTTTGAGTTCGGCGAATACCAGGCTGATGCCCTCGGCGTTCAGCGCCTCGTCCAGGTCCTCCAGGACATCGGATGCGGTCGTGTCCACGTCGGTCACCGGCTCGGCCGCGATCACGATCCAGGTGGGCTTCGGCTCAGCGTTGGCCAACCGCCTTACCTCATCGCGGAAGGTCTTGGCGTTGGCGAAGAACAGCGGGGCGTCGAACCGGTAGATCACCAGGCCGGGCAGCTGCTGCGCCTCCGGATGGGTGCGCAGGTCCCGGTAGCCTTCCAGCCCTTCCGCCCGCCCAAGTTTCGTGTCGTACGGCCACCACGCCCGCCGGAAGACGTTGAGGATGGACAGCGCCACGGCGATCGCGATCCCGGGCAGCACGCCGAGCAGGGCAACCCCGCCGAACGCCGTGATCGACAGCCCGAACTCCGCCTTGCGTTGCCGCCACAGCCGCATCGTGCCCGGGATGTCGGCCAGGGACAGCGACGCGGTGATCACCACGGCGGCCAGCGCGGGCTGGGGCAGGTTGCGGAACAGGCCCGGGATCAGCACGATCATCAAGATGATCAGGGCAGCGCCGGTGACCCCGGTGAGCTGAGTCTTCGCACCCGAGCGTTCGGCCACCGCGGTCCGTGACCCGCTGGTGCTGACCGGGAAGCCCTGGAACAAACCAGCGGCCAGGTTGGCCGCGCCGATCCCGATCATCTCGCCGTTGCCGCGGACCTCCTGCCCGGTGCGGGCCGCGAACGCCGACGCGGTGGAAATCGTGTCGGCGAGCGAGACCAGCGCGATGCCCAGCGCCCCGGCGAACAACGGCCCGAGGTCGGCCAGCCGGACGTGCGGGATGGTCAGCGGCGGGAACCCCTTGGGGAGCACCCCGACCAGGCTGACGCCGTGATCGGCCAGGCTGAACACCGACGTCGCCGTGATCGCGAGCACGACCATGATCAGCACGGCCGGGACTTTCGGCAGCCACCGCTGCAGGACCAGGATCAGCACGATCCCGGCTATCCCGACGGCGGCGGCGGCGGCGACCGCCTCGCCGTGGGCCAGTCCCTTGACGAAGCCGGTGACCTCGTGGATCAGGCCCTCGGCGCTGACCTTGAACCCGAACAGCTTCGGCAGCTGCCCGACCAGGATGGTCAGCGCCAGGCCGTTCATGTAGCCGATCATCGTCGGCTTGGAGATCAGGTCGGCGATAAAGCCGAGCTTCGCCACGGCCCCCAGGATCATGATCGCCGCGACCATGAGCGCGAGCAACGATGCCAGCGCGATCGCCCGTTCGGGACTGCCGTCGGCGCCGACCAACGGCAGGATCGTCGCGGCGATCATCGGCCCCAGCGACGAATCCGGGCCCAGCACGAGGATCCGCGACGGGCCGAACACCGCGTAGCCGAGCAGGCACAAAATCGACGTGTACAGGCCGGTGATCGGCGGCAGGCCCGCCAGCTCCGCATACGCCATGCCCTGCGGAACCAGCAATGTCGTGAGGACAACCCCCGCGATGATGTCTTTGGTCAGCCACTCGCGCCGGTAGGACCTCACCGCCGCCAGGCCGGGCAGCCATCTGAACACATGTACCACACGCCCGCCGTGATCGGTCATTGCCAGGCGAGGAGGTGGAACTGCCACGGTCCCAGGTCGACGAACAGCCCGGAGCTGGCCAGCTCGCCGCCGTCCCGCATGAACACGTTCTGGCTGAGGACGTCGGTGAGCTGCCAGCTACGGCCGGGCAGGTCGGGCCAGTCCAGCGGAATGCGTGCCTGAGACGGCTGGCCGGATAGGTTGACCACCACCAGGTGCCGGTCACCGTCGTGTTCCCCGGCCCAGGACCAGGCGATCAGGTTGCGGCAGGACTGGTTATCGGGCCAGCCGCCGGCCTCGAGCAGCCGCCACGCGCCGGTCCGCACCTTGTGGCTGTCGACCGCGGTCAGCAGGCACCGGTACCAGCCGGCGAGTTCTACGTCCGGCGGTTCGTCCGGACGGCGGGAGAGGAACACGGGTGGCCGCACGCGCCGGCCCTCGAACTGTCCTTCGTGCCACAAGGTCGCGCCGGGCAGCGTGGCGATAGCGACGGCCGCGGCCCGTTCGGCGTCCCGGGGAAGGCAGCTGGCGATCCGGGGCTCGTCATGGTTTTCCAGGAAGCGCACCAGCTTGGCTTGGTAGCCCGGGTCCCCGCGCAGATGGTCGCGGACGCCGCTCACGTCCTGGGCGATGATCCGGTCATAGAGCCGCTTGTCATAGCAGAAGCCGAAGCCCTGCTGCTGCAGCTCCCATTCCTTGTCCCAGTAGGCTTCGGCGATCATCACCGTGTCCGGGTGCCGGGCACGCAGCTCCGCTAGGACCGCTGGCCAGAACTCCGTGGCCGCTCGGGCCCGGCCCGGTCGCCCCAGGTCGTGCCGAAGATGCGGTTGATCATCAGCATGGCCATGTCGCAGCGGATCCCGTCGCACTGGCTGGCGATGTCGGCGAGCGTGCCGGCCGTCGCGGCGCGCATGGCGGGGGAGAATGCGTCCAGCTGCACGACATCGGGCCATGGCGGAAAGTACGGGTCGCGGCCATGGGCCAGCACCTGACCGGCCGCAGCGATCCAGCCCGCCGGGTCGGCCCTGATGTCATCCTCGTCGCCGCGGACGAACAGCTCCGGGCGGCTGGTCACCCATGGGTGATCCGGCGCGACATGGTTGGGCACGTAGTCCAGGATCAGCCGCGCGCCGCGCGCCGCCAGGGCGGCCCGCGCCACGGCCAGCCCGTCGGGGCCGCCGAAGCCCGCATCGACGACGTACCGGCGCACGCAGTACGGCGACCCGATCACGTCGGTGCGCCGCACGTCCGGCAGCGCGTCCGCGAACGAGGTCTGCAGCTGGGCATTGGCGTTCGCCAGCGCCAGCCCGGCCGGGCTACGCGTCCACACTCCCATCAGCCACACCGCGTCCACCCCGTCCGGGACGGCCGCATCCCAGTCCGCGGCGGCCACATCGGCCAGGGTGACCGGCCGCCCGGACGCGCGGGCCAGCTCGTCCAGCCACACCGCGGTGTTGATCTCGTAGATCACCGGCTGGCCCGGCCACCCCGTCATCGCGCCGCCCCCGTCCGCCGACCCGCTGTGAGATAGGGGCCCCGGCGCTGCCAGGGAACACCGGCCGTATCCGCCTCGTCCAGCCGCAGCCATTCCCCGCTGAGCATGGTGTTCCGCCCTTCCGCCGCCGGCTCGGCGGCGCCCTACGTTTGGGGCCGCATGGGGTTGCGCCTCGAGCCCTGTCGTTCACTTGCCGCTAGCGTGTATAAGCATCCTCGGCGGCTGGGTTCCCGTCATCACCCCGGAGGGGTAGCACCGGATTGTCCGGATAGGCCCTGAAGCCTGATCAACCACTTCGGTAGTATCTCCCGGGTTGGCGGGTGCCAGGCCAAGGCAGCAGGCCGATGCCGGGAAGCTAGCCGAGGGACGGCGATGACTGACACGAGCGGGCCTAAGGCGGGCGCCGAGGCTGCCCGGGCGATGATTCTGCCGCTGGCGCTGGCTCAGTTCATCGCCAGTTACGCGGCGACGAACATGAACGTGGCGATTACCCCGATCGCCAAGGACCTGGGCACGACGGTGGCCGGGGTCCAGACGGCGATCACGCTGTTCACCCTCACGATGGCGGCGCTGATGATCCCGGGCAGCAAGCTGACCGACATCTGGGGCCGCAAGCGGTGCTTCGTGATCGGCTTGGGCGTCTACGCTGTCGGTGGCTTGCTGGCGGCACTGTCGCAGGGACTGCCACTGCTGATCATTGGGTACTCGCTGCTAGAGGGCGTGGGCTCGGCGCTGATGATCCCGCCCATCTACATCCTGGTCACCGTGACCTTCCCCGACGTCAAGTCGCGCGCCCGCTACTTCGGCGTGGTCAGCGGCGCGGGCGGCCTGGGCGCCGCCGCCGGGCCGCTGATCGGCGGCCTGGTGACCAGCGCGATCAGCTGGCGGGCCTCGTTCGGGCTGCAGGTCCTGGTCGTGGGCTGGATCATTCTGCTCGCCCGCAAGATCACCGACCCGGCTCAGCCCGGTCCCAAGCCGCGGTTCGACCTGACCGGAGCGGTGCTGTCCGCCGCCGGGCTGTTCTTTGTGGTACTCGGGCTGCTGCAGTCGCGGACCTACGGCTTCGGCAAGTCGCGGCAGAACTTCAGCATCGGCGGCACGGTGGTGATACCGAAGGGCTCGATCTCCCCGGTCTGGATATACGTGGCCATCGGCGCGCTGTTCCTGCTGTGGTTCTTCTTGCACGTCCGGTCCAGCGAGAAAAAAGGACGGCCCGTGCTGCTGCCGCTGCGGCTGTTCCGGAACAAGGTCGCCAACCTGGGGCTGGGCACCCAGACCATCCAGTGGCTGATCCTGCAAGGATCCTTCTTCGCCGTCTCGGTGTACCTGCAGGAGGTCAACCACTACAGCCCGATCCAGACCGGGCTGATGCTCACCCCGGCCACCATCGGGATCCTGGCCGCCTCGGCCGGCGCCGACCGGTTCGCCCGGCGGCACCCGCAGCGGTGGCTGATCATCGCCGGCTTCCTGATCACCGTGGTCGGCATGATCTTGCTGCTGGTCCTGGTCCGGGCGCACGCGGGCATCTGGCGATGGATACCCGGGCTGCTGCTGTTCGGCGCCGGGGTCGGGACCATGCTGACCTCCTCGGTCAACGTGGTCCAGTCCAGCTTCCCCGACCGGGATCAGGGCGAGATATCCGGCCTGTCCCGCAGCGTCTCCAACCTGGGATCCTCACTCGGCACCGCCCTGGTCGGCTCGGTCCTGGTCGCCGTCAAGCTGCCTGAGGGAAGGCCCTTCGCCGTTGCCCTCACGATGATGCTCGTGTTCACCCTTATCGGCCTGGTCCTCGCCGTCCTCATCCCCCGCAAGCCAATCGACGCCACGGAAGCACCAAGTCCAGGCGAGGCGGCACCTGCGGCCTCGCACCCGGCACCGTGATGCCGTACCGCTGCCGCCATCGCGGCAGACCCCCGCGTTGTCGACGCCTTCCGCCGGGGCGAGGAGGGGAGGAACGGCCGTGGTGCTTGACCTTGCCCTGATCGGCTTGGCGATAGCGCTCGACCCGCTGCCGTTGACGGCATTCCTGATCGTGCTGCCCTCAGAGCGCGGCGTGAGAAAAGGCGCGGCATTCGTGTTCGGCTGGCTAGCGTCCCTTGCCGTCGTGGTCACGGTCACAGTGCTCGCCACTGGCGACAATCCCCCCGAGCCGAACACGGCGCCCTCACTCGCGGACCTGGCGGTGAAGATCGCCATCGGGGTCAGCCTGGTCGCGATTGCGGTCCGGCAGCGCCGCAGGATGGAGCGGCCGAAGAAGCCGAAGAAGCCACCGAAGTGGCAGGCGCACGTGGACAACATGTCCCCGTGGTTCGCCATGGGCCTCGCGCCCGCGCTCCAGCCATGGGTCCTGATCAGCGCGGGCGCTGCCACGGTCGTGGAAGCGAAACTGTCCAGTGCCGGCAGCTACCTCGCGCTGTTCCTGTTCTGCGTCCTGGCCTCGGCCTCCTACCTCGCCATGGAGATCTACGCCGGTTTCAAGCCTGGCCAGAGCCAGGCGTTCCTGACCAGGCTCAGGACTTGGATAGACACCCACACCGATCAGGTGATCATCTGGGGGAGCTTGATCCTCGGTTTCTGGCTCATCGCGTACAGCCTCTCCCTGATCGTCACCTGAGCCTTTCAGTGCAGGTGGACCAGGACGAGATCCTTGAGCCCAATCATCACCAGCCCCAGCCCCAGCGCCTTCGCCGCCTGCCGCGATGCCTGCCATGGGCGTCCCTCTGGGCTAGGTACCAGGACTGAGCCGAGCCAATCATCGCACGCACCGGGGCCAGGTCAGCGAAGCGGTTGCTACGGGGGTGGCCGCGTTACCCTGGATCAGCGTTGGCCGGAGGGGAACCACCTGGAACCGGCGGGGTGCCACCCGGCACGAGGCGGAATTGGATGCGGGCGGCGGGGATGCGTTCCTGCTCGCGGGCCAGCAGGGCCAGCGCGCGGGCATCGGCCGCGGTGGGGCGGTTCACGTCCAGGGCGCGCGGCCACAGCCGGGCATAGCGGACAGCGGCGACTTCGGCCGCATACACCAGCGCCTGACCAACCAGGTACAGCAGGGCGAATATGCCTGCCACGGTGGCGAAGCTGCCGTAGACCGGCCCGGCCCTGGCCACCAGCCTGGCCAGCAACGGCGCCCCGGCGTTGAGCACGACCGTCACCGCCGCCGCGCCCAAGATAGCTCCCGGCCAAAGGGCCCGGACCGGTGCCGGCCGCGCCAGCAGCAGCTTGGCACCAAACAGCAGCACCGCGAAGACGACCAGCGCCGACCCGAGCACCGCGGCCGCCCGTTGCAGTCGGGGCTCGCTGGACAGCGCGGTGGCCACCACCGTGAGAGCGCCGGTCGCCAACGCCCCGGTCAGCAGCATCGCCAGCACCACGAGCACCCGGACATACCGGGAGAGGAAACCGGCCCGCAAGCGGTACGGGACCGCCGCGACATGGTTCAGCGTCTGGTAGGCGGAGAACACCACACCAGTCCCGGACAACAGCAAACCGATCAGGCCGGCAACGAACGGGATCGTCGACGCCGGCAACGTGGCCAGCGAGTGCTCGACCGTGGATCGCAGCACCTGCGGCACGATCTCCTTGATCAGCCGCTGACGCAGGTCCGGATGATCTGCCAGCACCCGCGACAGTACGGCCACCCCGAGCAGCAGCAGCGGGAAGATGCTCAGGAATCCGTAGTAGGTGATGAGCGCCGCCTGCCGCCCGCCCTCATCGTCGCTGTACTTCTTCACCACCGCGTAGGGAAACCCCAGCACACCGTGCTTGCGCTGCAGCCGGTCCGCCCACGCGATGATCCGGTTCACCAGGCCACTCAAACCTTCCAAGCTCATAGGCCCAGCCTCCCGCGCTCCGCCCTGGCAGGTCAGCTACCGGCACCAAGTGGGAATGCGAGATCCTTGAGGTGAATCCGCATTGTTGGTCCCCTGAACGAAGGAGCGTGACATGACGACCAAAGCCGCCTTTTCACCCGAGGAATGGAAGGCCGTGCTGGAAGGGCCGCCGGCCGCTGGCATGATCGTGATCACCGCGGCGCGCGGCGGAATGTTCCGCGAGACGATCGCGATGTCCAAGGCCTACGCCGAAGCGCGCACCGAGCACGGCGACAGCGAGCTCCTGGATGAGATCGTGGCCGCTAAACCCCAGACGGACCACACCAGATACCACTCCGCCGAAGAACTACGGGAGCACGGGCTCAGGCACCTCCGCGACGCGGTGGCACTGGTCGATAGCAAGGCGGCCGCCCAGGAACGCGATGATTACCGCCGCTTCGTCCTCACCCTGGCCGGCAAGGTGGCGGCCGCCCACAAAGAGGCAGGGCTAAGCGTGAGTCCCGCGGAGGCAGAAGCCATCCAGCAGATCACAGCGGCCCTCGGCACGGCCCACTGATCAGGGAGCATGCTCACACGTATTCGCGTCGGCGCATCCAGGCCAGGGTCACCCAGCCCCACACCGGTGGCAGGTAGGCGGCAAAGAACCGCTGGATGAGCACGGCCGCAGCGGCCAGATCCTGCGGCACGCCGGTGCTGGTGAGCCCGGCGATCAGCCCTGCCTCCACGACGCCGAGGCCGCCGGGCACGGGGACGACGCCGCCGATGATGGCCGCCAGCGTGTTGACGGTGATCAGCGTCGCGATGCTGGCCCGCTGGCCGACTGCGTGCAGCGACGCGCCGAGGGCCAGGATGAGCAGGAGCTGGGCCACGGTCGAGCCCACCAGGACGTAAGCGAGCTTGCGCGGCTCGGCGGCGATGGTCTTGACGTTGGCCCAGATGTTCAGCAGGTGCGGACGGATCCTGCTGCTGGCCAGGCGCCGGAGCCTGGGCACCAGGGAGATCAGCGCGGCGACGATCCCCGCGGCGAGGATGACCACGAGGATGATCCAGACCGCGTTCTGGCGGCCGCCAGAACCTGAGCGGGCCTGGAAGGTCCCGGCGGCGAAGGGGATGGCGATGAGAAACAGCAGGGTCTTGACGGTCCAGCTCGCTGTGGTCGCGATGGCGCCTGAGCTTACCGCGGCCGCGGCGTCATACCCCTGGCGCTGGAAGAACCTGACCCGAACGGCGAATACGGCGACGTTGCCGCCGACCAGCGCGGTGAAGGTGTTCGACGTCTCCAGTGCGACGCACCGGCCAAACGGGAGCTGGCCGACGGCGGCGCCGAGCAGTGCCCAGCCCTCGGCGACCACCGGGAGCTGAGACAGGACGAACGCCAGCGCCACCCACCCCCAGCTAGCGCCCTTGATGGCCTCCAGGGCATCGCCGGCACCGGACAGCACCCCGATGATCGCCCAGATCCCGATCAGCGAGCCGACGGCGAACAGCAGGTTGGCCCAGCTGACCCGTTTGACCTCTGCGAGGTTGGGCACGGCGATGCCGGCCTCGCTGGCCACCGCTTCCCGCAGCCGGGGCAGCAGGTGCTTGTGCTCCTTGAGCGCGGCCACTGTGCCCGGGTCCAGGGCCGAGCGCTGCAAGTGCACCAGGGCGCCGCGGGCGGTGCCGGCGTCGAGCACCCGGGCGGCCGCCGCGGCCGTGCGCTCGGCGCCCGCCCGTACGGCCATCGCGGCCAGCGCGGCCGCCAGGTCGGTGTCCAGGCGGCTGGCCGGAGCCGAAGCGGACGCGCAGCGGAAGCTGCGGAGGCAGATGCCCTGATCGGACACGACAATGGCGTCGCCGCCAAGCACCCCGTGGGCGATGCCGGCCGCCCGCAGCCGCAGCACGGCCAGCAGGATCTCATCCAGTGTGCCGTCAGTGAGGCCGGCGCCGTCGGCCTGCGACAGGGCAGGGCCATCGGGCACCCTGCTCACCAATGCCGCATCCCTGCTGGGTCCGAACTGGCCGGCGGCGAGCACGTCGGGCACGAAGACGCCGGCGCGCCCGGCCATCAGGGTGAGGTAGGCCTCGTGCTCAACCTGCTGCAGGCGGTCCAGGATCAGGGTGGGGCCCGAATCCCGGTACATGCAGAACCGCCACAGTTTCGCCAGCACCCGAGCGTCGGATGCGTCACGGCCGTAGACCGATAGCTCGACCGGCTTGCCTGCTGGGTCACGGCCGGTGAACTGCGATGCACACGGCCCAGGTCAGCGCGGCCGCCACCGCGGTCCACCGGACCGCGGTCAACCGCGGCACCAACAGCCCGACGAGGACCAGCAGCGCGCTGACCCCGGCCGAACCCAGCCAGAAGATGGTGGTGACCAGCCAGCTGATCGCCGCGGGCGGCGGGTGCAGGGCACGCACAATGCTCAGCTCGGCAGCCGAGTTGGCCCTCATGACCGGGATGGACGCTGCCACCACGACGACCGCGAGCCCCAGCCGGAATGCATCAGATGCCCGCCGCCTGGTTGTTCCCCCGCCCCGCGGTCCCAGCACCGCCGCGCGCAGCCGCGCCGCTAGCTGATGCTGCGCTCCGGGAACGCCCTCGCCGGTCATTGCAGCCATCAGGCTCCTCCTGCGCGCGGCCCAGCCCGATGTCCAGTTCGTCCGTCGGCAGATGCCATGGGTGCGGTACGAAAGGCCATGCCTAACCCGGCCTTCCTGGCCGCCGTTGACGCCAGCAAACAATACTCAGGACAGTCCGGGCAATTGGTTGATCGTCGCCGGCGCATACCCGGCCTGGAGGGACGGCAATCAGTCCGCCATGCGGTTCAGGATCTCGGCCGGGCCCAGGGCGACGACCAGGTCCCCCGGTGCCAAGCGCACCTGATGGTTCGGGTTCGCCGAGACCTCGCTTCCCGGCTTTTTCACCGCGAGGATGGCCACCCCGGCGTAGCGTGCGCGGGCCTCGGCGACCGTCAGGTTGTCCAGGTGAGTTCCGGCCCGGACGGAGACCTCCTCGAGCCGGATGTTCGAGCCGAGGTTGAGCAGGTCAAGCACTTCCAGCACGGACGGCTGGACCGCGAGGACGGCCATGCGGCGCCCGGTGAGGCCGTACGGTGAGACGATCTCGTCGGCGCCGGCTCGCACCAGCTTGTCGATCGAGGCTTTCTCGGAGGCACGGGCGACTATCCGCAGATCCGGGTTGAGCGCACGGGCCGTCAAGGTGATGAACACGTTGGCCGCGTCGGAATCCACCGCGCAGATCAAGCCCTGGGCGCGCTTGATGCCGGCCTGCCTGAGCACGGTCTCGTCGGCCGGATCGCCTGATATATACCGGATGCCCTGTTCCTCCAGCAGCAGCTCCAGCTCCGGCTTGGATTCGATCACCACCGACATGTAGCTGTGCCGCCGCAGCTCCTCCACCACGGTCCTGCCGACGCGTCCGTAGGCGCAGATCACGTAGTGCCCGCTGAGACGGCCGATGCTTCTGGTCACCTGGTTCATCCGCAACCACCTCCCGAGATCGCCGGAGGCCACGACTTCAGTTCCCACGCCGATGGCAGTGAACAGCGCCACGACGCCGAAAAGGATCAGGGAGGCGGTGAAGACCTTTCCACCGGTAGCCGGTGGCGGACCTGGCTCGACGCCAACCGTGCTCAGTGTGAGCACGGCCGCGTAGAACGCGTCGAGCGGACTCTTGCCTTCAACCAGCCAGTACCCGACCGTCCCATAGCCGAACGCCAGCATCACGACAAGGACCGGCACGCGGGATCGCGCGAGTATCCGGTTGCGGAGCGCGACCGAAGGCGCACGAGCCGGGTCCCGGCGACCAGTCCCGCGTGAACCCATCCGACGTGCGATCCGCACAGCCGTCCTCCGCGCAATACTTCCTCGTCCGCGACGGCCCGCCGCGGGATGAGATGGCATCGCTTACCAGCAGTCTGGCCGCGGCAGGCGAAGCCGACAGGGGCTTTGGTCCCTCGGGCTCGAGCGAGATGGTGATCGGCGCCGCCACCAGCCGCCACCTGGATGCTGCGCTCGCTTCATAAGATGAGCGGATGGATTCCGACCGTGAGCTCGACGTGGCAGTGTTCGGCGCCACGGGTTTCGCCGGGCGGGCGGTCGCCGCCTACCTGGCCGAACGAACGCGGGCACGGACTAGTCCGCACCCCGGCGACGGCCATGGGCGCCGTTCTCGCCGGCCGGCTCCGGTCCGCCGGGATGACCCTGACGGCGGAGCCGGTCTGAGACCTGGCAGGTCAGGGCAGCAGGACGACCTTCCCGCGAATGTGGCCCTGCTCGAGCCGGCGGTACGCGTCCCGCACCAGGTCCAGCGGGTAGGTGCCGGCGATGGGAACCTCCAGCTCTCCCGCCGCGACCAGCCAGGCGAGCACGGCGAGCACACCGGCGCTGGCGCCCGCGGCGCTGCCGTCGCCCTTGACCCCGTACTTCTCGACCGCCTCGAAGTTGGCGATCGTATCGATGCGGGACGCCGCTATGCCGAGATCGAGCGCGATCTGCACGTAGCCGTCGCCGAACGTGTCGACGAACGCGTCCACGGTGCCGGCGGCCTGCCGGATCCGGTCGGCCACCCCGTCGCCGTAGGTCAGCGGGATCACCCCGTGACCGCGGAGCCACTCGTGATTGGCCTCGCTGGCCAGGCCGATGACCGTGGCCCCGGCCCGGCTGGCCAGCTGGACCGCGATCGAGCCGACCCCGCCGGCCGCGCCAGCGACGACTACCGTGTCACGGTCGGTCAGCGCCACCGCCCGCACCGCCGCGTAGGCCGTCGCCCCGGCCACGAACAGGGAACCGGCCGCCGCCCAGGACACGCCGGCCTGCCTGGGGGTCAGGTTTTCCGCGTCGGCCACGACGTACTCGGCGTGACTGGCCCGGTTGTTGGTAAAGCCGATCACTTCGTCGCCGGCGGCGAATCCGGTTACGCCCGGGCCGGTCACGGCGACGATCCCGGCCAGGTCACTGCCCTCGCCGGACGGGAACGTGGCCGGGAACCTGGCGTGCAGCAAGCCCTCGCGGATCTTGGCCTCACCCGGGTTGATCCCCGCCGCCTTGACCCGGACCAGCACCTGGCCTTCGTCCGGAACCGGCTGCGGCACGTCGACGACCTTCAGGACGTCGAGCCCGCCGTACTCGTCGAACCGTACTGCCTTCGGCATGACATCTCCCTTCCGGTTCGGCGTAACCGCCGGCCGAAGGCCGTTATGCCCTCACTGACCCAGAAAGGCGAGGACGGCGAGGACGCGGCGATTGTCGTCATCCGAAGGCTGCAGGCCAAGCTTCAGGAAGATCGACGCGGTGTGCTTGGCCACGGCGCGCTCGGTCACGAACAGCCGCTGAGCGATGGCGGCGTTGGAGCGCCCCTCGGCCATCAGCGCGAGTACCTCGCGCTCGCGCGGGCTTAGCCCGGAGACGGCGCCGTCGCCGGGATTGCGGGCCAGCAAGCGGGCGATCACCTCGGGATCCATCGCGGTCCCGCCCGCGGCGACCCGCCGTACCGCGTCGACGAACTGGGCGCTGTCGAACACCCGGTCCTTGAGCAGGTAACCGATGCCGCCGTCGCCGCAGGCCAGCAGTTCGCGGGCGTACAACTGCTCGACGTACTGCGAAAGCACCAGGACCGGCAGGCCGGGCACCGCGCGGCGGGCGGCCAGCGCGGCCCGGAGGCCCTCGTCGGTGAACGTCGGCGGCAGCCGGACGTCGACCACCGCCACGTCGGGTACGTCGGGCGGCCCGGCGGTCAGCACGGCCAGCAGGTCCGTGCCGTTGTCCACGGCGGCGGTGACCTCCAGGCCGTGCGCCTCCAGCAGCCGGGTCAGGCCATCTCTCAGCAGGAAGAGGTCTTCGGCGATGACAACGCGCACGGGATCTCCATCGTCGCCACGGTCGGGCCGCCAGGCGGGCTGTTCAGGGCCAGTATCCCGTCGAACGCGGCCAGCCGCCGCTCGATCCCGTGCAGACCGCTGCCCCGCCCGGGATCCGCGCCGCCGTGCCCGTCATCGGTGACGTCGACCCGCAGCATGCCGCGCTCGTGCCGCAGGTCGATCCAGGTCTGCCGGGCGTTCGCGTGCTTGGACACGTTGGCCAGCAGTTCGCAGACCGCGAAGTAGGCTGCCGACTCCACCGGGGCCTGCGGGCGGCCGGGCAGGCCCGCCACCACGTCCACGTTCAGCCCGGTGTCCAGGGCCAGCGCGCGCACCGCGTCGGCCAGGCCGCGGTCGGCCAGCACCGGCGGGTGGACGCCGCGGACCAGGGCGCGCAGCTCGGCCAGGGCCCTGGCGGACGCCTCGCGAGCCTCGGCCAGTAGCGCGCGGGCCGCGGCCGGGTTCGAGTCGATCAGCTCCTCGGCCGCGCCCAGCGTCATGCCCATGGCCACCAGGCGGGCCTGCGCCCCGTCGTGCAGGTCCCGCTCGATCCGGCGGATCTCGGCCGCGCCGCTGTCCAGCGTTTCGGATCGGGTCTGGGCCAGGTGGTGCACCCGTAGCGCCAGCTCGGCCTGGGCGGTCGGGGCGAGCATCGAGCGGGCGAGCCCGAAGTAGGCCCGCAGCAGCCACTGCGCCGACGCCACCCCGGTCAGCACGAACGCGATCCCGATGGCGAGCAGCGCCGCGCGGCTGTTGCCCGGGTAGTCCGGCCGCGCGGCGCGGTAGATGAACCCTATGAGGCCGACCCCGGCCAGCGCGGCGGGCAGTGCAACGATGACCCAGCCCACCAGCGCGTTCACCGTCACCCACAGTAGGTCCCGCCAGGTGGCCGGGTCGCTGACCAGCAAGAGCAGCCGGGTCCGGAACGATAGCTTCGCCCCGCTGGAGTCCGGCGGCTGGTACGGCGCGGCGATCTCCACACCGGACCAGTCCCCCGCCAGCCGCCGGGTGTGGTTGGCCAGCCGGCGAAGGGCCAGCAGGGCGACGGGGACGAGGAACCGCCCGACGACCAGGCCGCCGGCCAGCAGGGCCGCGCCGAGCACGATCCGGTGATCCCTGGGCGCCCCGTTGCCCACGATCACGACACCGGCGCCAACCGCGGTGAGGAAAACCGCCATCAGCGGGACGAGCAGCAGGAACAGCCCGGCCGGCATCAGCCCCGCCAGCGCGAGCCCGCGGCAGCCGGCGATGATGCCCCCGCTGGCACTCCACCGCACCGGGCTTCGCTCGCCCTGACGGTCTGGGATCATCGCTGTGTCGCTCATGACGGGATCTCCTTTGCCGGTCACCGCGTGCCGTCAGTCTGGCCGGCGGCCCGCGGTCACCACAGTGACCCTGAATCCCCGAAATCTGGTGTACCTAGGTGTACCCCCGCGGGCCGCTCCCGCCGCCGGGCCCGTCCCCGGTTATATGGTTTCGGGGGCGTCGTAATTCCCGGGAGGTCAGTCGTGCAGCCGATCGTGCTTGGGCCCAACATGCCGGCCATGTTCTACCGCGGTGACGGCCGCATCGACCGGCTGCGCGGAAGCACCGGGCACGACGACCGCCCCGAAGACTGGATCGCCTCGGTCACGGCCCGGTTCGGCGCACAGACCGACGGGATGACCCGGCTGCCGGACGGCACCCTGCTGGCCGAGGCGGTGGCCAGTGACCCGGAGGCCTGGCTGGGCACCGCGCACGTGGCCAAGTACGGCAGCGACACGGGCCTGCTGGTCAAGCTGCTCGACGCCGGGCAGCGGCTGCCGGTGCACGTGCACCCCGATCGCAGCTTCGCCGCCGAGCACCTGGCCAGCCCGCACGGCAAGACCGAGGCGTGGGTGGTGCTGGAGGCCGAGCCGGACGCGGCGGTGCACCTCGGGTTCAGCCGCGATGTGGAAGCGGCCGAGCTGGCCGGATGGGCTCGCGACCAGGACATCGACGCGATGCTGGCGGTGACCAACCGGGTGCCGGTGAGTGCCGGCGACACCGTGCTGTGCCCGGCCGGGACCCCGCACGCCATCAGCGCCGGCATCCTGGTGGTCGAGCTGCAGGAGCCCGCCGACCTGTCGATCATGCTGGAGTGGAGCACCTTCTCGCTGCCCGAGGGTGCGGCGACGCTCGGCTTGCCGCTGGATGAGGCGCTGGCCTGCATCGACCGTCACGCGTGCCCGCTGGACCGGCTGAAGGAGCTGCACGGCCGCACGCTGAACAGTGGCATCGGCTCGCTGCTGCCCGACGAGGCCGCCCCGTTCTTCATCGCCGAGCGGGTCGACACCCAGATCAGCCGGCACCTGTCGCACAGCTACAGCGTGCTGGTGGTCACCGCGGGCAGCGGCCACCTGGCCACCGAGGACGGGTCGTCGCTGCTGATCCGGCGGGGCAGCACCGTCGTGATCCCGTACTCGGCCGGGTCGGCGGTACTGTCCGGCGACATCGAGGGCGTTCGCTGCCTGCCGGCCGCTTCAGCCGGCGGTCAGCGCGGCCTGGAGTCAGCGGTCGTCGGACAGGATGGGCTCAGGCAGGTTGCCGGCGTTGTGCTCCAGCAGCCGCCAGTGACCGTGCCGCTGGCCGAGCATGGACCAGGAACAGTTCGACAGCGGGCCGAGGGTGTCCCACAGATCCTCGGGCAGCCCCAGAAACTTCGACATGCCAAGCCGGATCGCCGCGCCGTGGCTGACGATCACGGCCAGCGAACCCGGGGGCAGGCTGTCCGCGATCCGCTCCAGCGCACTGCACACCCGGTCCGCGACGACAGCGGTGGTCTCCCCGTCGGGCGGGGACCAGGTCAGGAACTCAGCCGGGTAGCGCGCACGGATCTCCGGGCCGGTCAGGCCCTCCCAGACGCCGCCGTGCCGCTCGCGCAGGTCCTTCTCCACGGTGACCGGCAGCCCGGTGATCCGGCCCAGCGGCGCCGCGGTCGCGGCCGCGCGGCCCAGGTCGGAGCAGAAGATGGCGTCGGGCCGCAGCGCGGCCAGCAGCCGGGCGGCCCGCTCGGCCTGGCTCAGCCCGGTCTCGTTGAGCGGGATGTCCGTCTGGCCCTGGAAGCGGTCCTCAAAGTTCCACACGGTCTGCCCGTGCCGCCACAGCACCAGACGGGTGGCCCGGGGCTGGGCGCTCAGCGGACGTCCCCGTTCGGCGGGCCCAGATTCCCCGGCTCGCGGAGGCGCCCGGCGCCCGCGGCGACGGGCTCGGGCAGGCGGATGACGGGGCAGTCCTTCCAGAGGCGCTCCAGCGCGTAGTAGACCCGCTCGTCCGCGTGCTGCACGTGAACGACGATATCGACGTAATCGAGCAGCACCCAGCGGCCGTCCCGCTCCCCCTCCCGGCGGATGGGCTTGGCTCCGGCCTGGCTCAGCCTCAGCTCGATCTCGTCAACGATCGACCGGACCTGACGGTCGTTGGCTGCCGAGCACAGCAGGAACGCGTCGGTGATGACGAGCTGATCGCTCACGTCGTAGGCGATGATGTCGGTCGCGAGCTTGTCGGCCGCGGCCGTCGCCGCGATCTCGATAAGCTCGACGGCCCTGGGGGTCGCGGTCACGTGTGCTGTTCGCCCTCCTCGGCTGGGCTTGTCGGCCTGGGCTACCTGCACCCAGTGTTCCATGGTTACGAGCCGACCGGCATCGCGCTCACGGCCACTTCCACCCCGGGGTCGTAGCGGGCTGGGTCCGGGCGGCGCCGGACTGGTAGAGGTGGCGCTTGGCGATGTACTGGACGACGCCGTCCGGGACCAGATACCAGACCGGCTCACCGCCAGCGACGCGGAGACGGCACTCGCTGGAGGAGATGGCCAGGGCCGGGATCTCGACCAGGCTGACCTTGCCTTCCGGCAGGCCGGCCTGGTCGAGCCGGTGGCCTGGGCGGGTACAGCCCACGAAGTGGGCCAGCGCGAACAGCTCGGCCACGTCGTGCCAGGACAGCATGGCGGCCAGCGCGTCGGCGCCGGTAATGAAGAAAAGCTCGTCCTGCGGCGCGGCGGCCGCGCGCAGGTCCCGCAGGGTGTCGATGGTGTAGGTCGGGCCGGGCCGGTCGATGTCGACCCGGCTGACGCTGAACCGCGGGTTCGACGCGGTCGCGATCACCGTCATCAGGTACCGGTCCTCCGGCGCCGACACCTCACGCCCGTCCTTCTGCCAGGGCTGCCCCGTAGGCACGAAGATGACCTCGTCGAGCTCGAAGATGTGCCCGACCTCACTTGCGGCAACGAGGTGACCATGATGGATCGGATCGAACGTGCCGCCCATCACCCCGATGCGCCGACTGTCCCCGCCAGCGTCCATACCGGGATGCTATAAGCCTTCGGGGCTGGGTGCCGGCTCTCGCGGACGGGGCTAACATACGAGATATGACTCCAGTGCCGGATCGAGCGCGTGTGCGCCTGCCAGGTATCAGTTCCCGCGCGTACGAGCACCCCGCTGACCGTTCCGCCCTCGTGGCCATGCGCAAGCTCACCGGCTTCGATGTGCTGCTGCGCAAGCTGTCCGGACTCTTCAACGAGCGCTCGCTGCGGCTGCAGTTCATGGCCAGCGGGGTGCGGGTGTCCGAGCGGCAGTTCCCGCGGATCAACGACATGGTCCGGGACGGGGCTTACATCCTGGACCTGCCGGAGCTCCCTGACGTCTTCGTCACGCAGAACCCCCTCGTCAACGCGATGACGCTCGGCTCGGACAAGCCGTTCATCGTGATCAACACCGGCCTGGTGGACCTGCTCGACGCCGAGGAGCTCCGCACCGTCGTCGGGCACGAGCTCGGGCACGTGCTGTCCGGGCACGCCGTGTACCGGACGATGCTGTTCCACCTGATCAACCTGGCCGCCCGGATCGCCTGGATGCCGATCGGCTACATCGGCCTGCGCGGGATCATCCTGGGCCTGGAGGAGTGGTACCGCAAGTCCGAGCTGTCCTGCGACCGCGCTGGCCTGCTGGCCAGCCAGGATCCGGACGCCGCCCGCCGGATGCTGATGAAGCTGGCCGGCGGGGCCCGGCTGTCGGAGCTGAACTCGGACGCCTTCCTGGAGCAGGCGCACGACTACGACGCGGTGCCCGACGTGCGGGACGGCCTGCTGAAGATCCTGCAACTGCAGGGCAACACGCACCCGTTCGCGGTGGTGCGCTTCGCCGAGATCGACCGGTGGATCAACAACGGCGAGTACGAGCGGATCCTCGCCGGGGACTATCCGCGCCGGGACACCGACTCCACCGCGACGATCGGCGAGGAGATCCGGGCCGCGGCCAGGTCCTACCAGGAGTCGTGGAACAGGACCGAGGACCCGCTGGTCGGAATGTTCCGCGGCGCCGCCGAGAACGCCATGCGGGCGGGCGAGGGCCTGTTCGGCCGGTTCGGCGGCGGGTTCGGCGGGGCTGGCGGCGGCCGGGGCAATGGCAACGGCGGCAGCGACGACTAGGTAAGCCGGCTGGTGATCACAGGATCACCAGGTCGTCGCGGTGGACCACTTCGCGCTCGTATTCGTGGCCGCGCTCACGGGCCAGCCAGCGGGTGGAGCGGCCCATCAGCGTGGGGATCTCGCTGGCGTCGTAGTTGACCAGGCCGCGGGCCACGACGTGGCCATCCGCGTCGACCAGGTCGACAGGATCGCCGGCGTCGAAGGTGCCTTCCGCCCCGGTGATCCCGGCGGGCAGCAGGGACGCGCGCCGGGCCACGACGGCCTCGACGGCGCCCTGGTCCAGCTTGAGCTGGCCGCGGGCCGCGGCGGCGTGGGCCAGCCACAGCAGGCGGGCGCGCGGGCGGCGGCCGGTGGCCGCGAAGTAGGTACCGGCCGGCTCACCGGCCAGCGCCGCGGCCGCATCGGCGGCGCTGGCCACCACGGTCGGGATACCCGCGCCGGTCGCGATCAGGGCCGAATCAACCTTGGTGGTCATGCCGCCCGTGCCCGGGCCGGTGCCGTGGCCGCCGCCGACACGGATGCCAGCCAGGTCGGCGGGCTCGCGGACCTCGGTGATGCGGCGGGCGCCGCTGTGGCAGGGATCTTCGTTGTAGAGGCCGTCCACGTCGGACAGCAGGATGAGGGCCCCGGCCCGGGTCACGTGTGCGACCAGCGCGGCCAGCCGGTCGTTGTCACCGAACCGGATCTCGTCGGTCGCTACCGTGTCGTTCTCGTTGACGATCGGCAGCACGCCGAGGTCGAGCAGCCGGTCCAGGGTGCGCTGCGCGTTGCGGTAGTGCGCCCGGCGCATCAGGTCGTCCGCGGACAGCAGCACCTGGCCGGTCCGCATCGTGTGCCGGGCGAACGCCGCCGCGTACCGGGCGATGAGCAGCCCCTGCCCGACGCTGGCGGCGGCCTGCTGGGTGGCCAGGTCCCGCGGCCGGGCGGACAGTCCCAGCGGAGCGATCCCGGCCGCGATCGCCCCGGAGGACACCAGGACCAGGTGGGTTCCGCGCTGGGCCCGTTCGGCCAGCGAATCGGCCAGTGCGGCGATGCGGTCATCATCAATGCCGCCATCGGCCGTCGTCAGCGAGGAGGACCCGACCTTGACCACGATCCTGCGCGCCGCCGCGATGTCGGCGCGCGCAGGCCGCGTCACGGGGTCAGCCTGCGATCGGTGCCGCGCGGGCCGCGGCCGCCAAACGCCTGCATGGTTGGGTCCCAGTCGAAGACCACGGCGTCATCCGGGTCACCGATGAGGATCTCGTCGCCGGGCTCGGCGCCCGCCTCGCCCAGCGCCTCCTCGACCCCCAGGCGGGCCAGTCGGTCAGCGAGGAAGCCGACGGCCTCATCGTTGCTGAAGTCGGTCTGCAGCACCCAGCGGCGCGTCTTCTCGCCCCGGATCAGGTAAGTTCCGGGCTGGATACGCACGATGTCGAAGTCGGGGCCGGCGGCAGGCGCAGGCCGGATGACGCGGCGGGTGGGCTGTGGCTCCGGGGCGGCGGCGCGGGCCGCGGCGACCAGCCCGGCCATAGCGAAGCCGAGCTCCCGCAGGCCCTCGCGGGTGGCCGCGGAGATCTCGTAGACCGTCAGGCCGCGTGCGGCCAGAGTGTCCCGGACCATCTCGGCAAGGTCCCGGGCCGCGGGGACGTCGATCTTGTTCAGCGCCACCAGCCGGGGCCGGCTGGCCAGGTCCGCGCCGGTCG
This sequence comes from uncultured Actinomycetes bacterium, assembly GCA_963775825.1. Lineage (GTDB taxonomy): Bacteria > Actinomycetota > Actinomycetes > Streptosporangiales > Streptosporangiaceae > Bog-532. Next base: position 29,648 of record CAVZKY010000042.1, on the reverse strand, counting down.
CGTCCTGGTAGGCGGCCAGCTCCGCCTCGATCACATCGAGGTCGGTGATGGGGTCCCGGCCGGGCTCTTCGGTCGCACAGTCGATCACGTGCACCAGGGCCGCGCAGCGCTCGATGTGCCGCAGGAACTCCAGCCCCAGGCCCTTGCCCTGGCTGGCCCCGGGGATCAGGCCCGGCACGTCGGCCACGACGAATTGGACGTCCCCGGCCTCGGCGACGCCCAGGTTCGGGGTCAGCGTCGTGAACGGGTAGTCGGCGATCTTGGGGCGGGCCGCGGACATGGCGGCGACCAGCGAACTCTTGCCCGCGCTGGGGAAGCCGACCAGCCCGACGTCGGCGATGCTCTTCAGCTCCAGGACGAGCTCGCGCCCCTCCCCCGGCTCGCCCTTGAGTGCGAAGCCCGGGGCCTTGCGCCGCGGTGAGGCCAGCGCGGCGTTGCCCAGGCCGCCCTTGCCCCCGGCCGCCGCGACGAACCTCGTCCCGGCGCCGATGAGGTCAGCCAGCACCTCGCCGCCGCTCGTCTTGACCACGGTGCCGTCGGGGACCCCGACGACCAGGTCCGCGCCCTCGGCACCGCTGCGGTTGGAGCCCTCCCCGGACCGGCCGTTGCCGCCCTTGCGGACCGGGCGGCGGTGGAAGTCGAGCAGCGTGGCCACGCCGGGGTCGACCTCGAGCATCACGTCGCCGCCCCGGCCGCCGTTGCCGCCGTCGGGGCCGCCGAGCGGCTTGAACTTCTCACGCCGGATGGAGGCGCAGCCGTGACCTCCGTGACCACCGGTAACACGCAGCAGCGCCTCATCGGCGAATTCCGCCATAACGCCGCCTCTGTAGTTTCAGTGTGCCGCGGGCCTAGCTGGCGGCAGATCCTTGCCCGGCTGACTCCGGCACGATGCTCACGGCCCGGCGGCCGCGGTGCGAGCCGAACGATACGGTGCCGGCGGTGAGCGCGAACAGCGTGTCGTCGCCGCCCCGGCCCACGCCGATGCCGGGGTGGAAGTGCGTGCCCCGCTGGCGGACCAGGATCTCGCCCGCGTTCACCCGCTGGCCGCCAAAACGCTTGACGCCAAGCCGCTGAGCATTGGAGTCGCGGCCGTTCCGGCTGGATGAGGCGCCCTTCTTGTGTGCCATCTCAGCTCTTCGCCTTCACAGTGTTCGCCTTATTTGGCGCGTCGATGCCGGTGACCCGGAGCTGTGTGTACTTCTGGCGGTGGCCCAGACGGCGCCGGTAGCCGGTCTTGTTCCGGTAATGGATCATGTTGATCTTGGGCCCGGCAGCGTCACCGACGATCTCCGCGGTGATCTCGTACCCGCTGACCTTGGCCGGGTCACTGATCACGTTATCGTCGTCGACCACCAGGACCGCCGGCAGCGTGACGCTGGAGCCGACGTCGCCGGGAAGCTTGTCGACGTTCAGGACGTCATCTACCGACACCTTTTCCTGCCGGCCGCCGCAGCGCACAATCGCGTACACCCGAGAACTCTCTCTCCCTCGTGCGTGCCCTCGCGAGTCACCCGGTAATTGCCCCGGGGACCGGTGTCGCAACGACGGGCTCGCCTGAACTTACAACTGGCGCTTCGGGGGCCCCGTAACGGGCACGTCCCATGCGCCGACTAAAGGCTACCAGAGCTTCCGGGCTGCGCAGGAGCTCACGGCGGTCAAGGCCCCGTCACCTCTTCCTGGGGGGCGGGATCCTGGGGGGCGGGATCCTGGGGGGCTGGATCCTGGGGGGCTGGATCCTGGGGGGCGGGTTCCTGGGCAGTGGGTTGGGGCACGGCGCCATTAGCGACATTGGACTCGTTGGACGGGCGGCGGCTCTCGCCGCCCCGGCCCTTGCGGCCGTTACCGTTGCCATTGCCGTTGGGCTTGCTGTCGTGGCTGCGGCCGCGGCTATGGCCCGGAACCGGCTCGCCGGGCTGGGCGAGGTCGGCCAGGTCCAGCGACACGTGCACGCCGCGGCCGTTGCAGCACTCGCACGGCACCGAGAACGCCTCGAGCAGGCCCGCCCCGACCCGCTTGCGGGTCATCTGGACCAGGCCCAGCGAGGTGATCTCGGCGACCTGGTGCTTGGTCCGGTCACGGGCCAGGCATTCCAGCAGCAGGCGCAGCACCAGCTCGCGGTTGCTCTCCAGCACCATGTCGATGAAGTCGATCACGATGATGCCGCCCACGTCACGCAGCCGCAGCTGCCGGACGATCTCCTCGGCGGCCTCCAGGTTGTTGCGGGTAACCGTCTCCTCGAGGTTCCCGCCCTGGCCGGTGAACTTGCCGGTGTTCACGTCGATGACGGTCATCGCCTCGGTGCGGTCGATGACCAGGGAGCCGCCGCTGGGCAGCCATACCTTGCGGTCCAGCGCCTTGGTTAGCTGCTCGTCGACGCGGTACTCGACGAACGCGTCCCGGCCGTCGCTGGCGTCCCAGCGGCTGAGCCGGTCGGCCAGATGCGGGGCCACGTAGCTGACGTACTCGTCGACCTCGGCCCAGCCATCCTCACCGGCCACGATGAGCTGGCTGAAGTCCTCGTTGAACACGTCCCGGATAACCCGGATCGTCAGGTCCGGCTCGCCGTAGAGCAGCTCCGGCGCGCTGGCCGTCTTGGCCTTGCGCTCGATGTTCTCCCACTGCGCGGCCAGCCGGGCGACGTCCCGTTCCAGCTCCTCCTCGGCCGCGCCCTCGGCGGCCGTCCGGACGATCACGCCCGCGTCCTCGGGCATGATCTTCTTGAGGATCTTCTTCAGCCGGGTCCGCTCCGTGTCCGGCAGTTTGCGGCTGATGCCGGTCATCGACGCGCCCGGCACGTACACCAGGTAACGGCCGGGCAGGCTCACCTGGCTGGTCAGCCGGGCGCCCTTGTGGCCGACCGGGTCCTTGGTGACCTGGACCAGGATGGACTGGCCAGATTTCAGCGCCGATTCAATCCGCTTGGAGTGGCCCTCGAGCCCGCTGGCGTCGAAGTTCACCTCGCCGGCGTAGAGCACGGCGTTGCGGCCCTTGCCGATGTCGACGAACGCCGCTTCCATCGACGGGAGCACGTTCTGCACCTTGCCGAGGTACACGTTGCCGACGTAGGACTGGTGGCTCGCGCGGTTCACGTAGTGCTCGACCAGGATGCCGTCCTCCAGCACCGCGATCTGGGTGCGGTCCCCGCGCTGGCGCACGACCATGGTCCGCTCGACCGCCTCGCGGCGGGCCAGGAACTCAGCCTCGGTGACCACCGGGGGCCGGCGGCGCCCGGACTCACGCCCTTCGCGTCGCCGCTGCCGCTTGGCCTCCAGCCGGGTCGAGCCCTTGATCGCGCGAACGTCGTCCGCGGGGCGGCTCGCGGCGGCCCGGGGCTCCCGGACGTGCACCACCGTGTCCGGCGGATCGTCTTCGGTGCCCCCGCGCTCGGTGTCACCGCTGGAACCGCGGCGGCGCTTGCGCCGGCGGCGCCGGCCTTGCGCACCGCCGTTCTCGTCGTCACCGGCCTCAGACTCCGGGTCCCGGTCGTCGGCGTCCGTGTCGTCATCGGCGGTCTCGTCGCCGGACTGGCCCTCCGGGCCGCCGTCCGTCTCGGCCTCGCCGTCGCCGTCGGCGTCCTCACCGCTGCCGCTGCGGCCGCGAGCGCGGCTCCGCCCGCCCCGCCGGCGCCAGCGCCGGCCCGGAGTCTCCGGAGTCTCCGTCTGGGCGCCGTCCTCGGTCCCGTCGTCGGCCTCGTCCGGCCCGGAGTCTCCGGTTTCACCGGAAGGGGCGGCGTCTCCGGTTCGGAGGTCTCCGGCTGGTCTTCACGCTGATCGCGCTGGCCGCCGCGGCGACGGCCGCTGCCGGGCGGGGCGGATGGGGCGCCATCATCGGCGGCTTTGCCGGCCCGGGTGCCGCCACGGCGCCGGGCGCCGCCACGGCGGCTGGCTTCGTCGCCGGCGTCCGCGTCCGCGTCCGCGGCCTTGGTCACGGCCGGGGCCTCGGGCTGGGTGGTCTGGCCCGGCGTGCTCACCGCCACGGGCGGGGGCTGGAACAGGACCTGCGGCGGCTGGAAGGAAACCGCAGGCGGCACCGCAGCGGGCGCCGCGCGCTCCAACGGCGGTGCCGACGACGCGGGCGGCGTCGCTGGACCAACTGGATCCGGCGGTCCGGCCGGGCGGCTCGATGCCCGGCCCCGGCCAGTCCCGGCGCTTACTGCGCCATGGTCTGGTCCACCTGACCCATCATTAACTTCTCTGTCGTTCGGCTCGTTCTCGAGCATCCGGGCAGTCTCCCGTCAAGCTCCCGGGCGCGCGGACCCGCCAGGGGTCCTGCGCGCCGCGCGGGAGCACATCGTTTCCTCTTCCCTGGGCGGAGCCGGCCAGGATGGCGGCTACGGCACCCAGGTTCGTTACCTGTCTCAGTTCTGCGCGGGGCCGCGGGAAAAACCCCGCATTCCGCGCAGCCGCAGAGCGGCCGGGCCGCCTCGCGGAAAAGCGGACCAGCGTGCTGCCGGGCAGCACGAGTCCACAGCCCATGGGGCGCACGGGCGCCCTCATGGCACGTCTCTTGTCATTTTGGGCGACAGGGCAGCCTGCCCGACTGGCTGTACCACTGGCTGTTCCATTGGTCCGGCCAGTCCGCCGTCTCCGACCACGCCCTGGGCCACCCTTGTCACGGCCGGCGCCGAGGCCGGCACCAGGCCGGCGATCTGCCGCAGCGCGGCCAGTACATCGTCGGGCCGCACAGCAGGCTCCGAATGCCGAACAACCATTCGGATTATCGCACATTCGGCTGAGTGCCCGGTGCAGGCGCGCGGGCTGGCGTCCATCGTCAGCACGACGCCACGGGCGTCCAGGTGGCGGACACCCTTGCTGGTCAGCCGCTCCACCGGGGCGTCGGCGGCGGCCAGGAACTGCCGGACCGCCGCCGTAGCGGCATCCGGCGAAATTCCCGGCAGCTCCATCAGCCACTCCGACGCCGTCAGGCGGCCGTTGAGCGCGCCGCCGGAATCCTCCCTGACTCCGATAACGTCTATCCCGTCCGGAAGGCCCCTGTCCAGTGCCGCCCCCAGCCGCGCTGGGTCCTGGGCAGCGGTCAGCGCCAGCGTGAGGTACTCAGCCTCGCTCGCCACACCGGTCTGGGTCCCGCTCGCATACGAGATCTTCGGGTGCGGGCTGAACCCTGCCGACCGGGCGATCGGTACACCGGCCTGGCGCACCGCCCGCTCGAAGGCACGGCCCACGTCGCGGTGGCTGGCGAACCGCATCCGGCCCCGCTTGGCGTAGGTAACGAGCAGATGCTGCACCGCGGGGGCCGGCGGCGGCCCCTTCGGCGCAGGCGGGGTGCGGGTTGCGGGCATGTCAGCTCACGTTCAGCACCGGAAGCAGCCGGGTGCCGGCCGGCAGGCGCTCACCGGTCGGGCCCGTCTGGATCTCGGTTCCCATCGAGGGGCAGACCCCGCAGTCATAACAGGGGGTCCACCGGCAGTCCTCCACCTCGGCCGCGCCGCTGAGCGCGTCCTGCCAGTCCTGCCACAGCCAGTCGTGGTCCAGCCCGGCGTCGAGGTGGTCCCAGGGCAGTACCTCGTCGCGGTCCCGCTCGCGCGTCGTGTACCAGGCCAGGTCGACCGGCTCGCCGTCCAGCGCCTTGTCCGCGCACGCCGCCCAGCGGTCGAACGAGAAGTACTCGCTCCAGCCGTCGAAACGCGCGCCGTCCTGCCACGCGGCGAGGATGACCCGGCCGACCCGGCGGTCGCCCCGGGACAGCAGGCCCTCGACCACCGACGGCTGCCCGTCGTGGTAGCGGTAGCCGATCGCGCGGCCGTAGCCGGGATCGGAGCGCAGCGCGGCCCCGAGCTTGCGCAGCCGCGCGTCCACGACCTCATGGTCGCACTGGGCGGCCCACTGGAACGGCGTGTGCGGTTTGGGCACGAACCCGCCGATGGATACGGTGCAGCGGATGTCGCGCCGCCCGGTCGCCTCCCGCCCGGCCTGGATCACCTTGCGGGCCAGCCCCGCGATGGCCAGCACGTCCTCGTCGGTCTCGGTTGGCAGCCCGCACATGAAGTACAGCTTCACCTGCCGCCAGCCGCTCGAATAGGCGGTGGTGACCGTCCGGATCAGATCTTCCTCGGTGACCATCTTGTTGATCACCTTGCGCATCCGCTCCGAGCCGCCTTCGGGGGCGAACGTCAGGCCAGACCGGCGGCCGCCCCGGCTGAGCTCGTCGGCCAGCGTCACGTTGAACGCGTCCACCCGGGTCGACGGCAGCGACAGCCCGGTATTGGTGCCCTCGTACGCGTCGGCCAGGTCTTTGGCGATCTCGTTGATCTCGCTGTGGTCCGCGCTGGAGAGCGAGAGCAGGCCAACCTCCTGGAACCCGCTCGCGGTCACGCCCTTCTCGACCATGGCGCCAATCGTGGTGATGCTCCGCTCCCGGACCGGCCGGGTGATCATGCCAGCCTGGCAGAACCGGCAGCCACGGGTGCAGCCGCGGAAGATCTCCACGCTGTAACGCTCGTGCACGGTCTCGGCCACCGGGACGATCGGCCGGGTCGGGTACTGCCATTCGTCGAGGTTCATCACCGTGTGCTTGGCCACGACCGGCGGCACGCCGCGCCGGTTCGGCGTCACCCGGTCGATGCGCCCGTCCGGGAGGTAGCCGACGTCATAGAACCGCGGGACGTAGAGCCGGCCGGAGCTGGCCAGCGCGGCCAGCAGGCCGTCCCGGCCACCTGGCCGCCCGGCGTCCTTCCAGGCCCGGATCTGGTCCGTGATGGCGAGCACAGCCTCTTCGCCGTCGCCAAGAACCACGCCGTCCAGGAAGTCGGCGATCGGCTCGGGATTAAAGGCGGCGTGACCGCCTGCGATCACGAGCGGGTACCAGGTGCCGCCTGCGGGGCCGCGGTCCGTGCTGTACAGCGGAATGCCGGCCAGATCGAGGGCGGTGAGCAGGTTGGTGTAGCCGAGCTCGGTAGAAAAGCTCACGCCGAGCATGTCGAAGGCGCCCACCGGCCGGTGGCCGTCCACGGTGAACTGGGGCAGGCCGTGCTCCCGCATCAGGGCCTCGAGGTCCGGCCAGACGCTGTAGCTGCGCTCGGCGAGCACACCGTCCCGCTCGTTGAGGATCTCGTACAGGATCTGCACGCCCTGGTTGGGCAGCCCCACCTCGTAGGCGTCCGGGTACAGCAGCGCCCAGCGCACGTCCGTGGCGTCCCAGTCCTTAACGACCGAGTTCACCTCGCCGCCGACATAGGCGATCGGCTTCCGGACGCGCGGGAGCAGCGGCTCAAGGCGTGGAAAGACCGACTCTACTGGCATTGCACCAGCCTACCTACGGCGGACAACCGTTCCGCCGCATTGATTAGTAAGAATACCTTACTAAGCGTTACCGCCAGTCCAGATATTCCCGGCGGTCTGTCGGCGGGCAGCCACGACGGCTTACGGCGAGGCGCCCGTTACCGGCCCAGCGAACCCGGGCCGAAGGTCCGGGTGAGCGGCCGGTGCAACGGCGGGAACCACCGCGGGTTACGGACCGACGGCCGCAGGCCGACCGCCCAGCGAACCGGGCCTTCAGGCCCGGTGAGCGGCGGTGCTATCGGCGAGCACGACCATCGGGGCGTCGCGGGGGGTTCCGGGGGGTCGCCCCCCGGGCCAACACTGGGGGTCGCCCCCCCGGGCCAGCACAGCCCCTTACTCGAAGACCTGGCGTTTGCGGTGCACGGACAGCAGCAGGCCGATAGCGATCATGTCGGCGAAGATGGCGGAGCCGCCGTAGGAGATGAAGGGCAGCGGGAGGCCGGTGATGGGCATGATGCCGACGGTCATGCCGATGTTGACGAACGACTGGAAAAGGAACCAGATCGCGATGCCCGCGGCCACCAGCATGCCGAACTGGTCGTCGGCGCGGGTGGCGATACGCAGCGCGCGGAAGATCACCACGCCGAGCAGGCCGACGATCACGACGGCGCCGACGAAGCCAAGCTCCTGGCCGGCCACGGTGAAGATGAAGTCGGTGCTCTGGGCCGGCACGTAGCTGCCGGATACCGACTGACCGTGGAAGAGGCCCTCGCCGAACATGCCGCCGGAACCGATCGCGATCTTGGCCTGGATCTCGTTGTAACCCGAGCCGGCTGAATTGGACGACGGGTGCAGGAACGCGGTCAGCCGGGTGAGCTGGTACCCCTTGAGCAGGTGCATGCTGAGGACGGCGGTCACGCCGATGGCGGCGGCCGCCGCCAGGGCAATGACCCAGCGCAGCCGGATGCCGGACAGCAGGATCAGCCCGGCCAGCTCGACCACGAGGACCAGGGAGATGCCGAGCGCCGGTTCGATAACCACCAGGCCGATGAGCGGCAGCCCGCACACGATGACGATCCCCACGTCACGCAGGCTGGGGTCCGACCGCCCGGTGGCCGGGTCGCGCGCTCCCTCGCGCAGCTCGCTGAACAGCATCGCCGTCATCAGGACAAGCGCGATCTTGGCGTACTCCGAGGGCTCGATCTGGAATCCGGCCGGCAGGTCGATCCAGCCTTTGGCGCCGTTGACCGTGGACCCGAGCGGGGTGAGGACCACCAGCAGCCCCAGTACGGCCACCCCGTAGATGACCGGCGCGAAGACGCGGAGCTGGCGGTAATCGACCAGGCTGACGAGGACCATGAGGACCAGCCCGAGCACGACGAAGACCGTCTGCTTGTCCAGGTAGGTCCGGGTGCTGGCCCCCTCGTGCGCCAGTGTCGGCTTGGTGGCCGACCAGACCAGGACGATCCCCACCGCGCACAGTGCGAGCACGGCGGCGATAAGCGCCCAGTCCAGGTGCCGCAGGAAGGAGCCCTGCGACGCCACCCGGCTGAACACGGATCGCCGCTTGGGTGTGAACGCGCCGACCCGGGGGCCGCGCGGCGCGACACCGACCCGGCCGTAACCGGTACTGGGACGTCCCAGGCTCATCCGCTGTATCCCTTCGGCGGGGCAATTTGCCCGGTGACGGAGATCTGCGGGAGCGACGACGGCACCTGGCCGCCGGTCACCGCCGCCTTGTGCCCCTCCAGGCCGTAGATGCCGTCCCAGATCTGCCGCACCGCCGGCGCGGAGGCGTCGGCGCCGTAACCGGAGTCGGGGAGCATGACGACGACGACGTACTTCGGGTTGCTGCACGGCGCGAACGAGGCGAACACCGAGGTGGCGACCTTCCCCATGACCTGCGCGGTACCGGTCTTGCCTGCCACGCAGACCTTGTTCAGCGGGAAGCCGGAGAAGGCGCCGGCCGCGGTGCCCTGCGTCACCACGCCCGCCAGCGCGTCCCTGATGTAGGCGAGCGTGTTTGGCGACACCGGCAGGTGGCCCGCGACCGGCGGGGTGATCTTCTGCGCACTCTGGCCGGACGGGCCGACCAGCGCCTCGCCGATCCGGGGCTGATACAGGGTGCCGCCGTTGGCCAGCGCCGCGTAGGCGTTCGCCAGCTGCAGCGGGGTGACCAGGTTGTAGCCCTGGCCGATCGCGGCGATCGCGGCCTGGCCCGGCTCCCAGACGTTTCCGTCCCGGCAGTCCTGGTACTCGATCTGCTGGACGTAGGAGCCGTCGGCCCGGCCGTTCTTGCACCAGTCCTGACCCCGATACGCGTTGTCTTTCCAGTAGTAGTAGAGCCATTGCCGGGTCGGGACGGTGCCGGTGGACTCCTCGGGCAGGTCGATACCGGTGGGCTTGCCGAAGCCCCAGTCCAGGGCCATCTGCTGCGCCTTCTGAACGGGGGCCTTCGGGCTGGTCACCACGTCGGCGCCAGAGTGGTCACGCTGCCACATCTCGTAGCCGAGGTTGTAGTACACGGTGTCGCAGGACTGGATGAGCGCCTCGGAGAACGTCATCGGGCCCTGGTTTGGCTCCCCGTCGTTGACGTAGCTGTGGCCGCCGATATTCACCGACGCCGGGCAATCGTACTGGCCGTCGAGGGGGAAGCCGTCGGCCACGGCCGCAGCGGTGGAGGTCACCTTCCAGGTGGAGCCGGGTGCGTACTGGCCCTGGGTGGTCCAGTTCACGGCGGGCGCCCCATCCTGCGCGCCGAACAGCGCGCTGAATTCCGACTGCGAGATGCCGTTGGTCCACACGTTGGGGTTGTAGTCGGGGTAGCTGGCCATGGCCACGACCCGGCCGGTGGTGGTCATGACCACGGCTGCGCCCTGGTTGACGTCGTTGCCGGATGCCCGGGCCTTGGCGATCGCGTTGTCCACCGCATTCTGCGCGTCAACCTGGACTTCGGAGTTGAGGCTGGTCACCAGGTCGTCACCGGACTGGGCCGGTGTCCCGCGCACCGTTCCGGTGACGTCCCCGGCCGCGTTGACCGACACCGTGTTGGTGCCGGTCTTGCCGGCCAGCGCGTTGTTGTACTGCTCCTCCAGCCCGCTCTGCCCGACCAGGTCCGCGCTGGAGTAGCCGACCTGCGAGGGCAGGTGGTCCGCCTTCAGCTGCTGGGTGGTGGCGGGCAGCAGGTATCCCAGCACCTGGGCCGGGTCCGCGCCGTCTGGGGAGGGGTACTCGACGACGCCCTCGGTCTGCGCCGTGACCCCGGGAAACGTGCTCTGCTCCTCCATGATCTGCAGCGCGACCTGGTCGGGCACGTTCTGGTCCACCGGAATCGGCTGGTACGGGGAGCCCGCCCAGCACGGCTGCTTGACCGTGGGGCCGCACAGCCGCACCTTGTCCCGCAGGACCTGGTAGGACATGCCCAGCATGGGCGCCAGGGCGCGCAGCACGGAGATGCCGCCGTCCGGCCGCTGGGACAGGGTCATCATGTCGACGGAGACCACCAGCGAGGTGCGGTTCGTCACCAGGCCGTTGCCGACGTCGTCCAGGATCTGGCCGCGCACGGCCGGGACGATGGTGTTCCGGGTCTGGTTGGACGACGCCAGCTTCACATAGCTGGTGCCGTTCATCACCTGGATGTACCACAGCCGCCCGCCCAGGGTGATCAGCAGCGAGGCCACCACCACGTACAGCACCACCATGCGCCGCCGGGACGCCGAAATCACCGATACCCTCCCCTGCCTCTGTACCTGCCCGCGTACTTGTCTCCCGTGTTCCGGTGCGGCAGCAGCCGCCGCAAGCGGGCGCTCAGCGTGCCGCGGCGCATGCGGAGCCGTGGTGCCGAGCGGCGACCGGGCGGGCTACTGAACGAACGACCGCCGAGCGATCCGCTGCGCGACGAACGACCGCCGAGCGATCCGCTGCGCGACGAGCGGCCGCCGAGCAGGCCGCGGCGCGCGAAAGTCCTGCGGCCGGGCGCCTTGCCTTTCTGGCCCGCGAACGTCTTCTTCTGGCTTGCGAAGGTGCCGCGACGCGGGGTGGCCCGGCTCAGCGCGCCCCCGGTGCCGACCGTGCCGGTGATGCTGCGGCGCCGGAACCGCGGGACCGCGGCCCGGGCCGCCGCGCCGGCGCCCCGGGCCGCCGCGCCATCGCGCCCGCCGCTGCCGAAGTGCACCTTCGGCGTCTTCGGCGTCTTCGGCCTGGCCGCCGCGGCCGTCTTGCCCGCGCCGCTGAAGTGCACCTTCGGCGTCTTCGGCGCCTTCGGCCTGGCCGCCGCGGCCGTCTTGCCCGCGCCGCTGAAGTGCACCTTCGGCGTCTTCGGCGCCTTCGGCCTGGCCGCCGCGGCCGTCTTGCCCGCGCCGCTGAAGTGCACCTTCGGCGTCTTCGGCGTCTTCGGCCTGGCCGCCGCGGCCGTCTTGCCCGCGCCGCTGAAGTGCACCTTCGGCGTCTTCGGCGTCTTCGGCCTGGCCGCCGCGGCCGTCTTGCCCGCGCCGCTGAAGTTTAGCTTCAGTTCCTGCTGGGCGGAACGCCAGGCCGGGGGACGGACGGTGGAGCCGCCGCCGCGCCGGTCACCGAGGTTCAGCTTGGGCGTCCCCGAGGAGCCGGCCTGGCGAACCGCCCCGGCCACAACTGGCTGGGCGGCCATGCTGACGGGCCGGACGGCCGACGCACTCGCGGCCGCCGAACTCTCCTCGGCCGCGGACCGGCCGGTCCAGCCGTTGAGCCGGACCACGGCGTACAGCACGAACGGGCTCAGGATCACGTCGTAGATCAGCGACGGCGGCAGCACACGCCGCACCGCGGCCCAGGTGACCTCCGGGTCGCTCAGCATGACGCCGAGCACGGCGTGCAGCGCCGCGCCGACGGCGGCGGCTGCCGCGGAGATGGCCACGTACAGGCTGGGCGAGGCGTCACCGAGCCCGGCCAGCCGACCGCAGCCGTAACCGACCAGGCAGAACACCAGCGCGTACTGCCCGATCGTGTGGCTCGCGGGCGGCGCGATGTCCAGCGCCAGCCCGGCCACGAACCCGGTCAGCAGGCCGGCCAGCGGGCCGCCGGTCAGCGACAGCGCCACCACGGCGAGCAGCACGAGGTCCGGTCCCGCCCCGCCGGGCAGGGCGAGCCGGTTGATGAAGGTGAGCTGGGCGAGCAGCGCCACCGCGATGACCGCGCAGGAGATCAGGAACCGGCGCATGTCACCCGCCCGGCACGGGGCGACGACGGCGCGGCAGAGGACGGCGTGACCGTCACCGTGACGGTGGGGGCGGGCTTCGGGGCGGCGGGCAGCACCGAGTCGTGCGGGTCCCGGGCGGGGGCGGCGATCACCACTCCGACGACACCGAGGGAGGTGAAGTTCACGTACGGCTTGACCAGCGCCGTCTGGGTGAGCGAGCCGGCGTTGCCCTGCACCTGGCTGACCTGGCCGATCGGCACCCCGGGCACGTACGGCTGGTCCTTTACCGAGCCAAAGGTGACCAGCGGCTCGCCGACATGCAGCGCCGCCTTCGCGTCGAAGAGCCGGAGCCGGAGCAGGTACGGCCCGGACAGCGACTCGCCGGTCCCGCTGACGGAGCCGATCTGGTCGGTGCCCGCCATCCGGGCGCCCACCACCGCGGACGCATCCGAGGTCAGGAGCACGGTGGAGGTGTCCCGGCTGACCTGGGTCACGGTCCCGACCAGGCCGTCACCGTTGAGCACCGTCTCCTGGGCGTGCACGCCGTCCCGGATGCCCACGTCGAGGGTGACCGAGTTCGCGTAGTCCTGCGCCGCCGCGATGACGCTGGCCGCGACGATCTTGTAGCCACCGCGCCCGGCCAGCTGCAGCAGCGACGAAAGCTGGGCCGCATCGGCCCGGTTGAGCTGCTCGGCGCTCAGCTCGGCCCGCAGCCGGGCGTTGGCCGCCTGCAGGGCCGCGATCTTGCTGTCGGACGATGGGCCGCCGGTGACCCAGTCGAAGAACGAGGAGACCGGGCTGGTGACATCGCTGGTGACCCGCTCGGCGGGCCCGAAGACGCTGGCGCCGATGCGCCGGAGCGGGGACGAGCCGCCGTCCCGGAAGTCCACGGTGATGAGCGCCACCGCGGCGATCAGCGCAGCAGCGAGGACCAGGCGCACTCGCCGGCTGTCATGCAATGCGACTCCTCGTCGGGCACCGCCGTTATCCGGCGGTCCCTTGCATCAGCGGCGGGTCTCGGGCACCAGGACCTGGCGCAGCGTATCGAAGTCCTCGACGCACTTCCCGGTCCCGAGGACCACCGAGTCCAGCGGGTTGTCGGCCACATGGACGGGCATGCCCGTCTCCTCGCGGATCCGCTGATCGAGCCCGCGCAGCAGGGCCCCGCCGCCGGTCAGGGCGATGCCCCGGTCCATCACGTCACCCGCAAGCTCGGGCGGGCACTTGTCCAGCGTCGTCTTCACCGCGTCGATGACCAGGTTAAGCGGTTCCTCGATGGCCCGCCGGACCTCCGATGCGGAAATCACGATCGTCTTCGGCAGGCCGCTGACGAGGTCCCGGCCGCGGATCTCGGCGTGCGGCTCGTCGGCGCTGGGAAAGGCCGACCCGAGCGCCATCTTGATTTCCTCGGCGGTGCGCTCACCAAGCATCAGCGAGTACTCCTTCTTGCCGAAGCTGATGATCGCGTCGTCCAGCTCGTCCCCGCCAATGCGGATGGACTGCGAGGTGACGATGCCGCCGAGGGAGATCACCGCGACCTCGGTCGTCCCGCCGCCGATGTCCACCACCATGTTGCCCGTCGGCTCGTTGACGGGGAGCCCGGCGCCGATCGCCGCCGCCATCGGCTCCTCGATGATGTAGACCCGGCGCGCGCCGGCCTGGTGACCGGCCTCCTTGACCGCGCTCTGCTCCACCCCGGTGATGCCGCTGGGGACGGCCACCACGATCCGCGGCTTGGCCATATGCCGGCGTCTGTGCACCTTCTGGATGAAGTAGCGGAGCATCCGTTCGGTGACGTCGAAGTCGGCGATGACGCCGTCCTTGAGCGGCCGGATGGCGACGATGTTGCCCGGGGTCCGGCCGATCATGCGTTTGGCCTCGATGCCGACCGCGACGATCTGCCCGGTATTCGTGTTGAGCGCGACCACGGAGGGCTCGTTGAGCACGATGCCCCGCCCGCGCACATACACCAGCGTGTTGGCCGTGCCGAGATCGACCGCCATGTCGCGGCCGAGGAAAGCCATCGCGTTACTCATGGGGGACGGGAACCTTCCCGATCGGGCGCTTCGGAGCCTCATGGGGCCGGGTGAAGCAATTTGTGAACAAATTCCTAAAGTCACGCCGCCCGGGCCGCGTGCTGGCAGAAGTGCTTAAGCGAGCTTGGGGAAAAAGATCTCTATTTCCCGCTGGGCCGACTCAGCTGAATCGGAACCGTGCACGACGTTCTCCCCGATCTCCAACGCATGGTCCCCGCGGATGGTGCCCGGAGTGGCCTGCACCGGGTCGGTCGCCCCGGCCAGTCCGCGGAAGGCTGCCACGGCCCGGGGCCCCTCCGCCACCAGGGCCACGAGCGGCCCGGAGGTGATGAAGCTGAGCACCGACTCGAAGAACGCCTTGCCCACGTGCTCGGCGTAGTGACTGGTCGCCGTCTCCCGATCCAGCGTCCTCAGCTCCATAGCGACGATACGCAGGCCCTTATGTTCGATCCGGGAGATGACCGTTCCGATGAGTCCACGCTGGACGCCATCGGGCTTTATGAGGACAAGAGTACGTTCCGGCAACGCCGCTCCTTCTCGCAGGGCAACTGGCTAGTTGTCGCGAGCAGATCGAGGAGATAACCCGCGGCTCGAAGCTTACCCGGGCGAACAGCCCGGGGCACGGCCGCGGCACGCCCGGGCGGCGATTAATGTCGCCGCCATCAGATCGTTACCGACCCGGCGCCCGCGGGTTCGCACAGGTCATCGGCACCGGCCAGGGCGTGGCAGGCGCTGTGCGAGCTGGCCGGGCCTTCCGGGTCCGTTCGTAACCGGCCGCTCACCTCTAGTTACCTTAGCGGAGGGCTCCCAGGCTGGCCAGTACCCGGCAGCTCTATCCGGTTCGCCATCCAGATTCCGCCGAACCAGAAGCCGGCGAAGATCACGCCCAGCACGTACAGCGCGGGTACCTCGACGCCGGCGACGATGATCAGCACCTGCAGGATGCTGCCGGCGATCAGGGCCCACCGGCCCCGGCCGACCAGCCCTGCGAGGATGACCGCGGCAAGAGCCAGGCCGCCGCCCACGCCGCCGGCGACCCCGTGCGGCAGGTGCTCGATCGTGATGGCCACCGGCACGGCCAGGATCAGCACGATGGCCTCGAACACCAGCACGCTGGCGCACAGCCGCCGCAGGATCGGCCTTCTGGGCTGGGCGGACGGGGTAGCCGCGCGGGGGGCGGAACTCGTCATGACAGGTCGGCCGCCGTGAACGAGTGCCGGCCGGCGGCGGGGCCCGGCGCCGGCGCGTCGCCGGTCCCCGCCTCCGGGCTCAGCAGCTGCCGGGCGTCCCCGGCCGTGATGACCGACCCGGTGACGAGCACTCCCCCGCCGCCGGGCAGGTCAGTGTCGGGCGTCTCGTCGGCCAGGCCGACGGCCATCTCGATGGCGTCGTCCATCCGCGCCGCAACCTGGACGCGGTCGGCCCCGAGGACGTCCCGGGCCAGCTCGGCGAGCTCCTCGGCCCGCATCGAGCGGTCGGACGAGTTACGCGTGACCACAAGGTCGGACAGCACCGGCTCGAGCTCGTCGAGGATCCCGGCCACGTCCTTGTCCGCGCTGACCGCCAGCACGCCGACGAGCCGGCTGAAGCTGAACCCTTCGGTCACCGCGGCCGCGGTGGCCGCCATGCCGGCCGGGTTGTGCGCCGCGTCGACGATCACGGTCGGGCTGCGGCGCAGCACCTCGAGCCGTCCCGGGGAGCGCAGGCCGGCGAAGGCCCGCCGGACCAGCTCCGCATCCAGCGGGCCGCGGCCCTCAGGCCCGCTGGGGCCATCCACCGCGGCGCCGCCGAATCCCTCCGCCGCGGCCAGCGCGCAGGCGGCGTTGCCCGCCTGGTGCACGCCGAACAGCGGCAGGAAGACCTCGGGGTAGGTGCCGTTCAGCCCGCGCAGCGTGAGCAGCTGGCCGCCGAGCGCGATCTCCCGCTCCAGGACGCCGAACTCGATGCCCTCCCGGGCCACGGTCGCACCAACCTCAGAAACGCGGCGCAGCAGCACCTCGGCCGCGGGCAGCGACTGCTGGGCCAGCACCGCGAGCGCGCCCGGCTTGATGATCCCCGCCTTCTCCGCGGCGATCTCCTCGACCGTATCGCCCAGGTACTGGGTGTGGTCGATGGCCACCGGGCCGACCACGGCGACCATGCCATCCGCGACGTTGGTCGCGTCCCAGGTGCCGCCGAGCCCGACCTCCACCACCGCGACATCGACGGGAGCGTCGGCGAACGCCGCGAAGGCCATCCCGGTCAGCACCTCGAAGAACGACAGCGGCACGCCGTGGCGCTCGTCGGTGAGCTGGATGTACGGCTGGATCTCCTGGTACAGGGCGACGAAGCGCTCCGGGTCCAGCGGCTGGCCGTCGATGCAGATCCGCTCCCGCATCGAGGTCAGGTGCGGGCTGGTGAACCGGCCGGTGCGCAGGCCCCGCTCCCGCAGCAGCGCGTCGATCATGCGCGCCATGGACGTCTTGCCGTTGGTCCCGGTGATATGGATCACGGGGAAGGCTTGCTGTGGATCGCCGAGCAGATTGACCAGGGTGGCAATCCGGTCGAGGGCAGGCTCAATCGACGATTCGGGGCGGCGGCTGAGGATCTCCCGCTCCGTCTCGCGCAGGGCGGCGTCGTCGGTCACGCTTCCAGGCTACTGGGGAGCGGCGGCCGCTGAGCCTGGCCCCCGCGGTGACGGGACCTCAGTCCCGGTCAGCTCGTGGCTGAGAACGTGGATCCGGTTCCGGCCGTTGTCCTTGGCCTCGTACAGTGCCGCGTCCGCCGCGGCCAGCAGCTCGTCCAGGTCCTGGCGGGCGCTGGCCCGCTCGGCCACGCCCACCGAGACCGTGATGCTGACCAGGATGGGTTCGTCCCGGCCGTCGCTGACCGCGATCGGCGCGTCGGCGATGTGCCCGCGCAGCCGGTCGGCCACCCGGCCGGCCTCAGGGCCAGTGGTGCGCGGCAGCAGGATCGCGAACTCCTCGCCGCCGAACCGGCCGATCAGGTCGCCCTCGCGCAACTGGGCCCTGAACCGGTCGGCCACGACCCACAGCACCCGGTCGCCGGCCAGATGGCCGTGTGTGTCGTTGACCAGCTTGAAGTGGTCGATGTCGACGATGGCCAGGGAGAAGCGGCGGCCAGTTGCCCTGAGCGCGCGACAGCTCGGTGACCGATTCGCGGTGCCAGGTCGTCGCGTTCAGCAGGCCGGTCTTGGCGTCGGTGCGCGCCTCCGCCAGCAGCTGGGAATGCAGGAGGAATCGCTTCTGCATCAGCACGACGGGCACGGCGACGATCGCAGCCGCGAGGCTGAACGACAGGGCGAAGGCGATGAGCGAGGCCAGGCACGTCACCACAGTGTCGGTAGTGACCGCCTCGCGGGTGAAGAGCAGGGCCCGGAACCCGACGGTGGGCACGGTCAGCTTGACCGCGGCCGCGACCAGCCAGATGGCCATCGCCCAGCCGGTGACGGCGGCGGCGATGACGGCGGCCAGCAGCCCGGCGCTGTGCGCGGTGCCTGGCCGGACGGCCGGCGAGCAGCGGCGCCAGGCCGCTGTGGAATTCGAACGAGGCCGCGCCGTAAGCCAGGCCGTTGGCCGCGAGGCTGAACACGCGGCGGTGGACGACGTTGCGGCGGACCCGCCACTGTTTCGTGATCGTCAGCGGTATCGGGGCCAGCAGCGCGTAGATCGGCGGCAGCAGCACCGCGACGGACAGGTACCAGACCTCCTGCAGGTCGCGGGTCAGCGTGTCGCGCGGCAGCTTGACACCCCTGGTCGCCTCGACCATGGCCGCCGCGCTGGCCAGCAGCAGGAAGAAGGCACCGAGCTGGGACATCCGCCAGTCGGTGTGGACCGCCGCGGTGGCCAGGGCCACGGCCGCCGCCGCCACCACGGCGATTACGTACGCACGCGTCAGCCGCGGGAGCGACCACAGGGGCCAGTGCCGGAGCGATGCCCCGGTCAGGGGGCGACGCCAGCCGAGCGTGCCGGTCGATCTCATGCGGTCCGCAGCCTGCCGGAAGAGTTTGCCGAGTACGTTGTCTAATGCTCTTTACGATCGAATCGTTATAAAACGGACGATTCGCGCTAGGTGTAGCAAACCCTCCCCTAATGGCCTATTAGAAATGTCGCTGCTCTGGCAGAAGGGAAAGGCCATGCGAAGCGATTGGGGCTGAAACACGAACGGCCGGCCCGTCGCTCTCCGGCCGTCTCCGATTACATAGTGGCGCGCAAATCAGGCATTCGCAACAAACTGTCGCTACAACATCACCCAGCCGCCGGCAGCAGGGCCAGGCGGTCGGTGATGCGGGCTATGTCCTGCTCGGCGGCGGCCAGGCGCTGACGAGTGGAGTCCACCACCGCCGGCGGCGCCTTGGCCGTGAACCCGGCGTTGCCCAGCTTGGTGCGGGCCTGCTCGGCTTCCTTGCGCGCCGCAGCGAGGTCCCTCTCCATCCGGCGCCGCTCAGCCGCGACGTCGATCACCCCGGCCGTGTCGAGTTCGACGGTGACCCCCTCGGCCTCGATGGCGGCCGTCGGGGAGAAGTCGCCCGGCGGCCGGGTCAGCCGGAGCAGGAAACGGATCCGCTCCTCCTGGCCGGCCAGCGGGGTCGCCTCGATCCCGGCCAGGCGGGCGGTGACCCGCTGGCTGGGCCGCAGGCCCTGATCGGATCGGAATCGGCGGACCTCGGTCACCAGCCGCATGACCGACGCCATCTCCGCCTCGGCGGCGGGGTCGGCGACGGCCAGCCGCGGCCACGGGGCCACCAGCACCGATTCCTCGCCAGTGAGCGCGGTCCATAGCTCGTCGGTGAGGAACGGCATGATCGGGTGCAGCAGCTTCAGCAGCTGGTCGAGCACGAACCCCAGCACGTCGCGGGCAGTACCGGCGGCGGCCGAGCCGGGCCCATCTGAGGCATTGCCCAGCGGGATCTTGGCCAGTTCCAGGTACCAGTCGCAGAACTCATCCCAGGCGAAGTGGTAGAGCGTCTCGCACGCCCTGGCGAACTCGAACCGCTCGAAGTCCGCGTCCACCTCGGCGGCCACGGCGGACAGCCGGGACAGGATCCAGCGGTCGGGCACGGACAGCGCCGCAGCGTCTGGCAGCGCCCGCGGCACCCGCGCCCCGTTACCGAGCGCGAACCGTGCCGCGTTCCACAGCTTGTTGCAGAAGTTGCGCGAGCCAGCCGCCCACTCGTCGCTGACCGGGATGTCGCTGCCCGGGTTGGCCCCCCGCGCCAGGGTGAACCGGGTGGCATCCGCACCGAAACGGTCGATCCAGTCGATCGGGTCCACCGCGTTGCCGCGCGACTTGGACATCTTCTTGCCGGTCGCGTCGCGGACCAGGCCGTGCAGCGCGACGTCACGGAACGGGACGGCGTTGCCGGGCTCCCGGTCGGACATCGCGTACAGGCCGAACATCATCATCCGGGCGACCCAGAAGAACAGGATGTCGTAGCCGGTGACGAGCACGCTGGTCGGATAGAAGGCGTGCAGGTCCGGCGTGTCGTCCGGCCAGCCGAGGGTGGAGAACGGCCACAGGGCCGAGGAGAACCAGGTGTCCAGCACGTCGGGGTCCTGCCGCCAGCCCTCCCCCGTAGGCGGCTCCTCGTCGGGCCCGATGCAGCGCACCTCATCCTCCGGGCCGTACCAGACCGGGATCCGGTGGCCCCACCACAGCTGCCGGCTAATGCACCAGTCGTGCATGTCGTCGACCCAGCTGAAGTAGCGGGCCGCCATCTCGGGCGGATGCAGCCGGGTGCGGCCGTCCCGCACCGCGTCGCCCGCGGCACGGGCCAGCGGGCCGACCCGGACGAACCACTGCAGGGACAGCCGCGGCTCGACCGTGCTGCCGCAACGCTGGCAGTGCCCCACGGCGTGCAGGTACGGCCGGACCTCGGCCACGATCCGGCCCTGCTCGCGCAGCGCCGCGACTACGGCCGGGCGAGCCTCGAAGCGGTCCAGCCCCTCGAACGGACCGTGCGCCGTGACTACGCCGCGCTCGTCCAGAACGGTCAGGCGGGGCAGGCCGTGCCGCCGGCCGATCTCGAAGTCGTTCGGATCGTGCGCCGGGGTGACCTTCACCGCGCCGGTGCCGAACGCCGGGTCGACGTGGGAATCGGCGATCACCGGGATCCGCCGGCCGGTCAGCGGCAGCTCCACCTCGCGGCCGACCAGGTGCCGGTACCGGTCGTCATCGGGGTGCACGGCCACCGCGGTGTCGCCCAGCATGGTCTCGGCGCGGGTGGTGGCGACCACGATCGAGGTTTCGCCGTCCCCATACTGGATTGAGACCAGCTCGCCCTCGTCCTCGCTGTGGTCCACCTCGATGTCGGACAGCGCGGTCAGGCAGCGCGGGCACCAGTTGATGATCCGCTCGGCGCGGTAGATGAGGCCGTCGTCGAAGAGCCGCTTGAAGATGGTCTGTACGGCGCGGGACAGGCCCGGGTCCATGGTGAACCGCTCGCGGGTCCAGTCCACGCTGTCGCCGAGGCGGCGCATCTGGGCCAGGATCTTCCCGCCGGAGGTCGCCTTCCACTCCCAGACTCGCTTGACGAACGCCGCGCGGCCCAGGTCATGCCGGCTCAGTCCGTCCTTGGCCAGCTCGCGCTCGACGACGTTCTGGGTGGCGATGCCCGCGTGGTCCATCCCAGGCAGCCACAGCGCGGTGTAGCCCTGCATGCGGCGGCGCCGGACGATGGCGTCGATGATGGTGTGGTCGAGCGCGTGGCCGATGTGCAGTACGCCCGTCACGTTCGGGGGCGGGATCACGATCGAGAACGTGGGGGCGTCCCGCTCCGGGTCGGCGGTGAAGTAACCCGCCTTCTCCCACAGCTCGTAGCGCGGCCCCTCCACCTCAGCGGGCGCGTACTGCGGAGATAGCTCGATAGCACCAGTCACGACACGTGAGTCTATTGAAGGCGTGGTCTAACCGTGACCACAGGCGGGCTACGGCGAGGCGATCGTTACCGGCCCAGCGACCCCGGGCCGAAGGCCCGGGTGAGCGGCCGGTGCCGACAGCCACCACGCGCGGGCTACGGACAGACGGCCGAAGGCCACCGCCCAGCGAACCGGGCCTTCAGGCCCGGTGAGCGGCGGTGTTGTCGGCGAGGACCACCATCGGGGCGTCGCGGGGGGATCGGGGGGTCGCCCCCCGAATTATGCAGACTTCTCGCGGGGGGTGCGGCGGTTGCTGACGCCGCGGGGAACGAGGGTGGGGTTGACGTGCTCGAGGACGGCCTCGCGGGTGATAACGACACGCTCGACGTCCTTGCGGCTCGGCACCTCGTACATCACCGACATCAGGACTTCTTCCAGGATCGCACGCAGGCCGCGCGCCCCGGTGCCCCGCAGGTTGGCCTGGTCCGCGATGGCCTCCAGCGCGTCCGGGGTGAACTCCAGGTCCACGCCGTCCAGCTCGAACAGCCGCTTGTACTGCTTGACCAGCGCGTTGCGCGGCTCGGTCAGGATCGAGATCAGCGCCTCGCGGTCGAGGTTGTGCACGCTGGTGATGACGGGGAGGCGGCCGACGAACTCCGGGATCATCCCGAACTTCAGCAGATCCTCGGGCATGACCTCGGCGAAGGCGTCAACCTCGTTGTCCGCCTTGCGGGCCCGCAGCACCGCGTTGAAGCCGATGCCGTTGTGACCGGACCGCTGCTCGATGATCTTTTCCAGCCCGGCGAACGCGCCACCGCAGATGAACAGCACGTTCGTCGTGTCGATCTGGATGAACTCCTGGTGCGGGTGCTTGCGGCCACCCTGCGGCGGCACCGACGCGGTGGTGCCCTCCAGGATCTTCAGCAGGGCCTGCTGCACACCCTCACCGGAAACGTCCCGGGTGATCGACGGGTTCTCGCTCTTGCGGGCGATCTTGTCGATCTCGTCGATGTAGATGATCCCGGTCTCGGCCTTCTTGACGTCATAGTCAGCGGCCTGGATGAGCTTGAGCAGAATGTTCTCGACGTCCTCGCCGACGTAGCCGGCCTCGGTGAGCGCGGTGGCGTCGGCGATCGCGAACGGCACGTTGAGCAGCCGGGCCAGGGTCTGGGCCAGCAGCGTCTTGCCGGAGCCGGTCGGGCCGAGCAGCAGGATGTTGGACTTGGCCAGTTCCACTCCGTCGTCGCCGGGGCGCTCGCCGCCGGACTGGACGCGCTTGTAGTGGTTGTACACGGCCACCGACAGTGCCTTCTTGGCCATGTCCTGGCCGATCACGTAGGCGTCGAGGAACTCGTAGATCTCCCGCGGCTTGGGCAGGCTGTCCCACTTGACCTCGGAGGGCTCGGCCAGCTCCTCCTCGATGATC
Source organism: uncultured Actinomycetes bacterium (assembly GCA_963775825.1). GTDB lineage: Bacteria > Actinomycetota > Actinomycetes > Streptosporangiales > Streptosporangiaceae > Bog-532. The sequence goes on along the minus strand of CAVZKY010000042.1, from coordinate 6,918 downwards.
TCGTTGCAGAGATCGATGCATTCATCGCAGATGTACACGCCTGGGCCGGCAATGAGCTTCTTGACTTGCTTCTGGCTCTTCCCGCAGAACGAGCATTTCAGCAGGTCGCCACCGTCACCGATGCGTGCCACCCAGTTACTCCTTTACATGGGGCCGCTGGGGCAGGTCGCGGCCTGCCCCAGCGGGCATATCCCGCCAGGCCATCGTGCGCTCCGGCTTTCGACGTTACCGCCTCGGGTCCCGGAGAACCTAAGACACAACCATCAAACCGCTTCCGGGGTATGCCGGGGAAGAGGCAAATCTCCGGTTAGGACGACAGTACCCCGGAGACGGTCTGGCCGCGCTTGAGCATGGTGAGAACCTCGTCGACGATGCCGTATTCCTTGGCTTCCTCGGCGGTAAGGAACTTGTCCCGCTCGATGTCGCGGCGGATGGACTCCTCCTCCTGGCCGGTGTGCCGGGCCAGGATGACTTCCATCGCCGAGCGCATCCGCATGATCTCGCGCGCCTGGATCTCCAGGTCGCTCACCTGCTCGTAGCCGCCGCCCTGGGTGGCGGGCTGGTGGATCAGGATGCGCGAATTCGGCAGGGCCATCCGCTTGCCCTTGGTCCCCGCGGCCAGCAGGATGGCGGCCGCGGAGGCGGCCTGCCCGATGCAGCACATCTGGATGTCGGGCTGGATGAACTGCATCGTGTCGTAGATGGCCATCATCGACGTCATCGACCCGCCCGGCGAGTTGATGTAGATCGTGATGTCCCGGTCCGGGTCGATCGCCTCCAGCGTCAGCAGCTGGGCCATGACGTCGTTGGCCGAGGCGTCGTCGATCTGGACGCCGAGGAAGATGATCCGCTCCTCGAAGAGCTTGTTGTACGGGTTCATCTCCTTGACCCCGTACGACGTCCGCTCCACGAAGGACGGCAGGACGTACCTGGCCTCCGCCGGCCGGAAGCCTCCGGCGCTGAGTTCGCTCACTCCCCGCTCCTTCGTTCCGTAATCTGCGTTCATGAGACCGGGCCCGCCGAGGGCACCTCCGTGGCGCTGCGGACCACCCGGTCGACGAAGCCGTAGTCCTTGGCCTCGTCGGCGGTGAACCAGCGGTCGCGGTCGAAGTCGAGCTCGATCTGCTCGAACGTCTGGCCGGTGTGGAACGCGATGCGCTCCGCCATCGTCCGCTTGATGTACAGCATCTGCTCGGCCTGAATCCGGATGTCGGTCGCGGTGCCACCGAGGCCACCGGACGGCTGGTGCATCAGGATCTGGGAGTGCGGCATGGCGAACCGCTTGCCCGCCGTGCCCGCGCAGAGCAGCACCTGGGCCATCGACGCGGCCATGCCCATCACGTAGGTGGCGACGTCGTTCGGCACGTACTGCATCACGTCGTAGATGGCCAGGCCGGCGCTGACCGAGCCGCCCGGCGAGTTGATGTAGAGGCTGATGTCGCGCCTGGGGTCCTCGGCGGCCAGCAGCACCAGCTCGGCGCAGATCCGGTTCGCGAGATCGTCATCGACCTGCTGGCCGAGGAAGACGATCCGGTGCCGCAGCAGCCGCTGGAACAGCTGGTCGCCGAACGGCTGGACGGCACCATCGGGCATGGCCGCCGTCACGATGGACGGCACGTCCAGTGGGGAATCCGTGGTCACTGCGTTCTCCTCGTTTGACTAGCCGCGCAAGCAGCTGATGTCTCTGATCTGGACGATAGCTCGCGAGCCAACCGCTGCAGGCCTCCGAAGCACGGTTTTCGCTGTCGGCGCAGGGACTAGGCCCGGGCGTCCTGGTCCCCGCCCGCGTCCGCTTCGGCGTCGTCGTCCGCTTCGGCGTCCTCGTCCGCTTCGGCGTCCTCGTCCGCTTCGGCGTCGTCGCCGGCCAGCGCCGCATCGGCCGCGTCGGCCGTGGGCCCCGGCCTCCTCGGCCTCCTCGCCGGCCGCTTCGGCCTCGCTGCCCGCGTTGCAACCGTCTCGCCGCCCTCATCGTCGATGCCGAGCAGCGTGTTGTAGTCGAGCTCGTGGCCCGCCTCGTCCTTGATCTGCACCCTGCTGGCCAGCAGCGCCATCGCCTTGCCGCGCAGCACCTCGGCCGCCGCGGCGCCGATCTGGCCGCCGTCGGCGATCTGGCGCGCGAGCAGCTGCGGCTCGACCCCCATCTGCTCGGCCTGCTGGGTGACGAAGTAGGACAGCTCGGCGTCGTTGACGCCCAGGTCTTCCTGCTTGGCCACCTGGTCGAGCACCAGGCCGGTCTTGACGCTGCGGCGGGCCTGGTCGTTCAGCTCGGCGCTGAACTCCTCCTGGGACTTGCCGACCATCTGCAGGTAGGTGCCCCAGTCGGCGCCAGCCCGCTCGATCTGGTCATGCATGGAGTGCTCGAGGCGGTGCGCCTCCTCCGCCACGATGCTGTCCGGCAGCGGAATGTCCACCTGGTCGAGCAGCGTCTCCAGGGCGCGGTCGCGGGCCTGGATGGCCTGCTGCTGCTGGCGCATCGCCTCGAGCCGCCTGCGGGTGTCGGCCCGCAGCTCGCCGATGGTGTCGAACTCGCTGGCCAGCTGGGCGAAGTCGTCGTCGAAGTCAGGCAGCTCCTTGACCTTCACGCTGTGCACGGTGACGGTCACCTCGGCCTCGTCACCGGCCCGCTCGCCGCCGGCCAGCTCGGTGCTGAAGGTCTTCGACTCACCCTGCGACATCCCGGTCACGGCGTCGTCGAGGCCCGTCCAGCATCGACCCGCTGCCGACTTCGTACGACAGGCCACTGGCCTGAGCGTCCTCCACCGGCTCACCGTCGACCGTGGCGGACAGGTCGATGGAGACGTAGTCGCCGCTCTCGGCCGGTCGCGGCACGCCCTTCAGCGATGCGAACCGCTCGCGCAGGTTGCCGAGGTACTCCTCGACGTCGTCCGGCGTCACCGTGGCGTTGTCGATGGTGACCGAGATGCTGCTCAGGTCGGGCAGATCGAACTTGGGCCGGATATCGAACTCGGCGGTGAAGGCGAGCTCCTTGCCGTCGTCCAGGCTGGTGATCTCCACCTCGGGGCGGCCGAGGGCGAACAGCTCCTGCTGCTCGACCGCCTTGCCGTACAGCTCGGGAATGGCGTCGTTGACGGCCTGCTCCAGCACCGGCGCCCGGCCGACCCGCTGGTCGATGATCCGCGGCGGCACGCGGCCCGGGCGGAAGCCCGGGATGCGGACCTGCCGGGCGACCTCGCGGTAAGCCTTGTCGATGCTGGGCTTCAGCTCGTCGAACGGCACCTCTACGCTGAGTTTCACGCGGGTCGGGCTCAGTTCCTCGACGTCTGTCTTCACGTCGGCGTCACTCCTTGTGTCCCCTGCATTGGTTCCCTCCACCGCCTGCCGCCTGGATGCGACCGGGAACGCGGGAACTCAGATCATCACTCACGGCAACCGCCGCGGCTATGGCGGTTTATCCTACCGGCCGTGTGGGGCCCGGGCGGCCCGCCGGGGGCCCCGGGGCCAGCCGTGCGCCGGCCCGGTGCAGGTCCGCAGGGCGGGACCGGGTGCACCAGGCCTGTTAAGTGTGAAAACCGGGGACGCTAGGCGGCGGGCACCGGCGCGTCGGCGAGAACCGGCCGGCTGGGCCGCGCCGGGCCGCGGAACAGGCGGCGGTAGGAGTCGGGCGTGGTGTCGCGGCAGGCGCGGAAATGGTGGCGCAGCGTAGCCGCGTTCCCGAAGCCCACCTGCTCGGCGATGGCGTCCACCGTCTCGTCCGTCTCCTCCAGCAGCTGCTGGGCCAGCAGGATGCGCTGAGAAGTCAGCCAGCGCAGCGGCGTGGTCCCGGTTTCCTGGGTGAAGCGCCGGGCGAACGTGCGGGGCGACATGTGCGCGCGGCCGGCCAGGTCGCCGACGCTCAGCGGCCGGCCGAGGTTGAGCGCCATCCAGTCGAGCACGCCGCCGAGGCTGCCGCCGGACGTCTCGGCGAGCGGGCGGTCGATGTACTGGGCCTGCCCGCCGTCGCGGTGCGGCGGGACCACCATCCGGCGCGCGATCCCGTTGGCCACCCGTGAGCCCTGCTCCCTGCGGACCAGATGCAGGCAGGCGTCGATCCCGGCCGCCGTGCCCGCGGAGGTGATCACCGGCTGCTCGTCCACGTACAGGACGCCGGGATCGACCTTGGCGCTGGGATAGCGGCGGGCCAGCTCGGCGGTGTGCCGCCAGTGTGTGGTGCACCGGCGACCCGCCAGCAGCCCGGCCTCGCCGAGAACGAACACCCCGCTGCACACGCTCAGCACCCACGCACCCCGGTCCACCGCGCGGCGCAGGGCGGCCAGCAGGTCGCCCGGCAGCTGGCCGCCGTCGGCGGGGCCACGGCGCAGGCTGGCCGGCAGACCGCCGGCCGGTTCCGCGGCGGGGAGAAGCCGGAGATCAGCTCCGCCTGCCCCAGCCGCCGGTCGCTGACCGCCGGCACCGCGACCAGATCGGCCTCCTCCAGCCGGTCCAGGCCGTACGGGGTGTCGATGGTGAAGCCGGCGTTGCAGCGGATCGGGCCCGGCTCGCCCGCGACGACCGCGAAGTTATAGGTGGGCAACCCGTCGTCGGACCGGTCGATGCCGAACACCTCGCACACCACGCCGAGCTCGAAGGCCTCGATGCGGTCCAGCGCCACGACAGCCACGTTCTTCAGCATGAAACAAGTATGAGGGGATGGTTGGCAGGATGTCATCCCTATATGTCACTACTGCCACTGTCGGCCGGGAGCCCCGCGGGCGAGCCTGGAGTCATGAACCTGCTGCACCGAATCAGCGAGATCATCTCCGAATGCAACGAAGCGCAGCGGCGGCTGATGTCCTACAGCCTCGCCTACGACCGATACGCGCCCGAGCCAGGCGCTGCTCCGGATACGTACGCGGAGTTCCTGCTGCGCACGTCGGTCCCGTCGTGGCGGGAGCCTTCGGCCCGGCAGCGAGCGGCCGGGCGGCCGGTCCACTGAACCAGCGCCTACCCGGTCATGACCGCGAGCGCAGCAGGCCGTAATCGGACGCGAGAGAAGCCAGCAACCGGTCGTTGTCCATGAGGGCAGGCGGCCAGACTGAGCGGTCGGGCTGGCGGGATTTGAACCCGCGACCCCTGGCACCCAAAGCCAGTGCGCTTCCAAGCTGCGCTACAGCCCGCGTCTGAGGTGAGTGTAGCCAGTCCGCCGAGATCGCGACGGCTGCGGGGCGGGGAGGCTACGGAGTGCGGAAGTAGTACCCCTCATCGAGCAGGCGGGGCAGCACATAGCTGAGCGCGGCGACGGTCTGGGCGCGGTTGCCGCCGCCATCGTGCTCCAGGATGATCGAACCGCTGCGTGTGTTCCGCATGATGTTGGTGGTGATGGCGCTGACGCCGGGGCGGGCCCAGTCGCGTGGGTCGACCGACCAGTCCAGCGGGGCCAGCCTCATCTGCCGGCACTGGGCCAGCACGCCCGGTGACCAGGCTCCGTACGGAGCGCGGAACATGACGGGGGTGGTCCGGGTCGCTTTCTCGATGGCGCCGCTCGCCCGGCTGATCTGGTCGGCCATGGCGGCCGGCGCCAGGTCGGTGAGGTTGGCGTGGGTCCAGGTGTGGTTGATGATCAGGTGACCCGCAGCGGCCACCTCGCGGGCGATCGCCGGGTAGGCGGCCACGTTCTCGCCGACCATGGAGAACGTGGCGACGATCCCGTACCGGCGCAGCAGGCTGAGGATCTTGGGGGTATAGGTGGGGCTCGGCCCATCGTCGATGGTGAGCGCGATGACCATCGGCCCGTCGTCGAGGTGGTACAGGGGCTGGCCGCTGGCGGTCGGGGTGTAGCCGGGACCGGAGCCGTGAGCCGCGTCGGGCGCGCGGCTGGCGGCTGATGCGCGGGCCGCTGCGCGCTCGTTCTGCGACCGGGCGGTCACGGCGCGGGCGTCCGCGCTGGCGGCCCTGCCCGGCCGGGATGGCGCGGCCGGGCCCGACGGCTTCGGCGAGGCGGCGCGATCTTTCGGCGGAACGTCCCGGCCCGCACCGGCGGCGAACTCACCGAGCAGGACCAGTCCGCCCGCGGCCAGCAGAACGCGCCGGGAAACCGTGGCCTTCCCCGGCCGGTGGTCGCTTGTCATCCAGGCCCCTATCCGCACGCGCGGGTCTTATCGGTACAGACCAGCAAAGACGGTCCAGAGTCAGGATTGGCCGTTCTAAAACTGGATTCAAGTGGCCACGCCGCCAGGGAATGCTGTCGACGTTGTTCGCGGCCGGACGGTGGCGGCGCGGGAACGGGAACGGTCAGGACCCTGGCCGGCGGAGCATATGCCGCGCCCGCAACGCGATCTCGAGCTCGAAGCGGCGGTCGGGATCGCGAACCACGGCACCACCATCGACGGGCTGACCACGCTGACGCAGGATCTCGGCCCGTCCGGCGTGTTCAACATGCTCATTGGCGGCAGTTGCACATGCATCGAGCAGGAGGTGGGCTCGGGCTTCCTGGCCCAGCTCAACGCGGGCGGCGATCCGGCGCCGGGCGTCAGCTACACGGTTATCGAGAGCCGGGACGACGAGGTGGTGACCCCGTAAACCTCGGCGTTCGGGTCCCGGCGTCACCGACATCACGGTGCAGAACCAGTGCCCGCTCGACCAGAGTGATCACCTCGAGCTGGCCTACGACCCGGTGGCGATGGCCGACATGCTCAACGCCCTGGATCCGTCGAACCCCGTGTCCGTGGCCTGCGTGCCGGTGCTGCCCGTCACCGGTCCGGTCGGGCCCGTTCCGCCCTTCTGACGGCTGGGTCACGAGGACAGCTGCCGGGGCTGGGCTGCGTCGGGCTCGCCAGAGCCGGTACGCTACCCCTGACGCCCGGCCGCCCCGTGACGGCCCGGCCGGATCGGCTGGTCCAGTCGCCGTCGCGCGGGCGTAGCTCAATGGTAGAGCCCCAGCCTTCCAAGCTGGTCATGCCGGTTCGATCCCGGTCGCCCGCT
>CAVZKY010000041.1:0-5440 GCA_963775825.1 uncultured Actinomycetes bacterium | reverse complement strand
GCCCCGCTGACCGGGCCGGCGGCCCCGCACGGCAGGAGCACCGGGCAGCAGCACCCGGGCAGCAGCACTGGGCAGGAGCGCGGATGACGGCGGCACCACGGGTAACCGTGCTGGGCAGTATGAACATGGACATCTCGGTGACCGTGCCGCGGCTGCCCGGCCCCGGCGCGACCGTCCTCGGTTCGGCCGCCCGCTTCACTCCCGGTGGTAAGGGCGGTAACCAGGCCGTCGCGGCGGCCCGGCTCGGCGCCCGGGTCCGGATGGTCGGCTGCGTCGGCGACGACGTCTTCGGCGCCCAGCTGGCCGGTGCCCTGCGTGCCGAATCGGTCGACACATCCGCCGTCCGCCTGATACCGGAAAGGGCCTCGGGACTGGCCCTCATCACCGTGGACCCGGACGGCGAGAACATGATCACCGTGGCCTCCGGCGCCAATCAGGCTGTCGGCGATGTGGAGGTGTCGGCCGCCCTCGCGGCCCCCGGCGGCGTGCTGGTCGTTTCGGCGGAAATCCCGGTTCCCGCCATCGCCGCCGCCCTCGCCCGGGCCGCCGCCGACCGGGTCACCGTGCCTGCTCAACCTGGCCCCGGCCCCGGCTGCTGCGGCGCGCCTGGTGTCCGGGGGCGTGGACTGGCTTGTGCTGAACGAGCCGGAGGCGGCCGCGGTGCTGGGGCATCCGGTGGCTGGCCTGGCGGGCGCACGGCCCGCGACCACGGAGCTGGCCCAGGCGGGGGCGCGGCACGCGGTTGTCACGGCCGGCGCGCAAGGCGCCGCCTTCGCCGGCCCGGGCGGCGCCGGCGCGGTGCCCGGCTTCCCCGTCCGCGCCGTGGACAGCGTCGGGGCCGGTGACACGTTCGTCGGCGCGCTCGCCATGGCGGTGGGCGCCGACGTGCCCCCGGCTGAAGCGGTGCGGGCCGCCTGCGCCGCCGCGGCGGTGGCCGCGGCCAGGCCCGGCACTCAGGACGCCATGCCGCACCCATCGGACGTGCTTGCTCTCACCGGCGTCCGCTGGCCGCCCAGAAAGAGCTAAACTCTCGACGTGACCGCATTTGTGCATTCTTTCACAAAATTATGTACCATCCTGTGTAACCCAAAGTTTGCCTGCCGTTCTGTTGCTGGCCATGTCGGGTACCGGGTGGTACCGTCCGCCTCGTGGAGGTCTCTTCGCACGAATTCGAGATCGCGGATCCCGGGCCGCCGCCGCTCGGCCGGATACGCGATGAGCTGGCCGTGGCCTTCACCGTGGCCGGTGACCGGCGCGCGAAGCGGATCCGGCGTATCTGGCTCGACACCTTCGACTGGCGGCTCTACCGGGCCGGGCTCACGCTGCAGTACGTCGGCGGATCCGGCCCGGGCGAGCTGGTGCTGACCGGTGGCGGCGGCCAGCAGCTCACCGCGCGTGCGCAGCAGGCCCGCTGGCCGTGCCTGCCGGGCGGTCTGCCGCCTGGACCGCTCCGGGACCGGGTCGCGGCCCTGGCCGGCCTTCGCGCGCTGCTGCCCCGGGTCAGTGTGGTCAGCCAGGTCAGCGAGCTCCGGCTGCTAAACGAGGACGAAAAGACCGTCGCCCGGATCGCGGTGGACGCCATGACGCTGCCTGCGCCGCAGGGCGCGGCGATCGCCGTGCGGCTGGCCGTGGCCGAGGTGCGCGGCTATCCCGCCGCGGCGCGGCGGGCCGGGCGCAGCTCCACCGGCACCGGCGGGGTGGTCCCGAGCCCGCAGATGGCACTCGACGCCGCGCTCAGTGCAGCCGGCCAGCGCGGCGCCGACTACACCGGCAAGGTCGCCATGGGTTGCTCCCGGCCATGCCGGGAGCCGAGGCGGTGGCCCCCGGCCATCCTGCTGGCAGCAACTGGACGTGCTGGAGGTGAACGTCGACGGGGTGCTCCGGGACATCGACACCGAGTCACTGCATGACCTGCGCGTCGCCGTGCGGCGGACCCTGGGACTGCGCTGAAGCTCCTCGGCCACGTTCTGCCCGGCGAGCTCACCCTGCGATTCGCTTCCGAATTCCGTTGGCTCGGTGACACGACGACACCGCTGCTCGATCTTGACGTGCAGTTGCTGTCACTGCCGTCGATGGTCCGCCGGCTGGTGGCGGCGAGTCCTCACGGACCTGCAGCCGCTGGCCGCCGACCCGACACGCCGCCGCGCCGCCGAACGGCGGAAGCTCAGCCGGGCCCGGCCTCTGGGCCCGGTTCGACGCGATGGTCGGCGACTGGCGCAAGGCGCTGCTCGTCCCGCGCGCCGCAGGCCACGTATCCGGCCCGCCCGCCGCGGGCCACGTATCCGGCCCGCCCGCCGCGGGCCTGCTTGTCCGGCCCGCCCGCCGCGGGCCGCTTGTCCGGCGGGCGCGCGGCGGAGCTGTCCACGGACCGGACCAGACGGGCTCACGCACGCGGTACTGCGGCTCGGCTCGGCGATCACCGCCAGCTCGCCCGCGGAGAGCCTGCACCACCCTGCGCAAGCGCTGCAAAGAGCTGCGGTACGTGCTGGAGTTCTTCACGTCCCTGCATGACCCGCTGCTGTACGCAGCGGTCCTGGCCGATCTGAAGCGCCTGCAGGATTGCCTCGGCGAGTTCCAGGACAGTGAGGTCCAGAGCGCGGAGATTCAGTCCCTGGCAGCGGCGATGCTGGCCCGGCAGGCCGCGCCCGCGTCCACCCTGCTCGCGATGGGGGAGCTGGCGGCTCAGCTCGGGACCCGCCAGCGCGCCGCCCGGGCCGAGTTCGCGGACCGGTTCGCTCAGTTCGCGGGCGTCGCTGGTCGTCACCGGATGGCGGGGCATGATGCGGGGGTGATGGCGGATGAAGGTGCTGGCCACCTACAACATCAAAGGCGGCGTGGGAAAGACCGCCGCGGCCGTGAACCTGGCCTACCTGGCCGCTGATGACGGCCTCCCGCGCTGCTGTCCGGACCGGGATCAGCAGGCCGCGGCCAGCTTCTACTTCCGGGTCAGGCCCAAGGTGAAGGGCGGGGCGGGGGCGCTCATCGGGGGCCGCCCGGCATTGGATCGGGCCATCAAGGGCACCCACTTCGACAACCACAACCTGATTGCCCGCCGACTTCTCCTACCGCAACATGGATCTCGACCTGGACGGCACCAAGCAGCCGACCCGGCGCATCGACCTGCTGCTGCGACCGCTGGCCCGCGCCACGACGACCACGCCTTCCTGGACTGCCCGCCGAGCATCTCCCTGGTCGCACAGAACGTGTTCGCTCCGCCGGCCCGTGCTGGTGCCGCTCGTCCCGACCACGCTCTCGATGCGCACGCTGACCCAGCTCGCTGCTTTCTGGCCGACCCGTCGACACGGCCCTCCGTGTTCCTGGCCTTCTTCTCCATGGTCGACCAGCGCAAGAACCTGCACCGGGAGCTGATCGCCCAAGGTCCGCGCCGAGCGGACCGACGTGCTCGACACGCAGGTATCCCGGCCACCAGCCGACGTGGAGCGCATGGGCGTGCACCGGGCGCCGTTGCCCGCCTCCGCGCCGCGCAGTCAGGCCGCCCGCAGCTACCAGGATCTCTGGGGCGAGGTAGGCAAGCGCGTCCTCGGCTTAGTACGGCCGATGGGGCCGCTGCGGCCAGGACGGCCGCCTCAGGACACCCGTGCCGCGAGTCCAAGTTGTTACATTTCGGCCTGTTGCATCACGGTTAACCGCCGATTACGGTCGATGGGGACCGTGCCGCAGGGGCCGCCCGGTGGGGCAGCGTGGCCACCATCCGGGGCCCTTGCGCGCGCGGTTACCTTTTGCCCGGTCATCCTTTGCCCGGTCATCTCTTGCCCTGGGGCGGCTTTCGTCGCCAGCCCGGCCCACGGTGCGTACCGGAATCCGGCTGAGGCGTCAGCTGACCTGGAACGATCGCTTGGACAGGCCTGCCATGTAGCCCTCGATCACGGTGTCCACCGGCCGTTCCTCGCAGGCCGCGGCGCCGAGCGTGATGAACAGCGGGATGTAGTGGTCGACGGCGGGGTGCGCGTACGGCATCCCGGGTGCCTTCGACCGGTAGGCGGCCAGCGTGTCGACGTCACCATGGCTCAGTGCCTCGGCGGCCCAGGCGTCGAAGTCAGCCGACCAGGAGGGCACGACCTCGCCGGCCATCATCCCCCGGGTAAGGAACGGCAGGCCGTGGGTCATGAAGCCGGACCCGATGACCAGCACGCCCTCCTCGCGCAGCGGGCGGAGGTGGCGGCCGAGGTCCAGGAGCACGGCCCGGGTCCTGCGTCGGCAGGCTGAGCTGCAGCACGGGCACGTCACCCAGCGGGTACATGACCTTGAGCGGGACCCAGGCGCCGTGGTCGAGGCCGCGGTGCGGGTGCTCGTGCACCGGCTCGCGGCCCGGCAGCGCTCGCGCCACCCGCCGGGCCAGGTCGCCGGCGTCCGGCGTGGCGTACGTCATCTGGTAGTACCGGGGATGAAAGCCGCCGAAGTCGTACACCAGCGGGGTGCCGGCCGCCGGCGCGGACAGCATGATCGGCGCCGACTCCCAGTGCGCGCTGACGATCAGGATGCTGCGCGGCTTGGGCATGCTCTGGGCCCAGGCGGCCAGCTCGCGCATCCACGGCCCGTCGTCGAACAGCGGCGGGGCGCCGTGGCTGAGGTACAGCGCCGGAAGCGGCCCGTCGTCCGGCACCCAGGACCGCTGCGCACGGCTGGCCTGGACGGCGCCGTCCACGAAGGCGTCGAACGCCGCGCCGGGCACCGCGGGTTGGATGATTGAGGTCACAGCGTTCCTTCGGTCGGGTTCGGAGCCAGGATAGCGGCCCGGCCCGCTCAACTTGAAGCTTCAAGTAGCATTCGAGTCGTACGGCCCTGTATTTGAAGCGTCAAGTCAAGGCAGGCCGCCCTGGCCCGGGGCGGCTGCGGGTCCGGGCGGGCCGTCGACTACGCCGCGTAGGCTGAAGGGATGGAGCCCGCCGACCGCCGTGACCAGGACAAGGCGCGGGTCCCGGCCGCCGGGCCGGAGGCCGAGCCGCAGTGGCTGACCGGGGAAGAGCGCGATGCCTGGATACCGCTGGTCGGCATGCTCATCAAGCTTCCGGCCGCCCTGGACGCCCAGCTCCAGCGCGATGCCGGCCTCAGCCACTTCGAGTACATGGTCCTCTCCGGGCTGTCGGAAGCGCCGAGACATACCCTCCGCATGAGTGACCTGGCCATCCTGGCCAACGGCTCGCTCTCCCGGCTGTCGCACGTGGTGACCCGGCTGGAACGGCGCGGCTGGGTCCGGCGCGAGTCCTGTGCCGCGGACGGCCGTTACACCAATGCGGTCCTCACCCGCGATGGCTGGGCCAAGGTCGCCGCCGCCGCGCCGGGGCACGTCGCCGCGGTCCGGCAGCTGGTGGTGGACGCGCTCAGCCCGGAGCAGGTCGGGCAGTTGCGCGACATCGCCCAGCAGATCATGGGCCGGGTGGTGCCCGGCGCCGATTGGCTGGGCGGGCTGCCGCATCCA
>CAVZKY010000040.1:0-181125 GCA_963775825.1 uncultured Actinomycetes bacterium | reverse complement strand
TGGGCGCTGACCCGGTTCACTCGGTCCCCGGGCCCGTGCGCGGTCCACCCACACGAAAAGTTCTCGTGTCCTGGATCACACCCTGGAAGCAGCGGTCCTGAGCTCTCGAAATGAGACACCTTTGTTCTGGCTAGGGCCGTTGGTCCCCCGGCTGGGCCCGGCCTGCCGGGCCGTTGGTCCCCCGGCTGGGACCCACGGCTGGGGCCCACGGCTGGGGCTGGCCGGACCATCCCCGGCGTTCCCAGCCGCCCTCAGCCGCCTCAGCCGTCGCCGAAGACGGCATCGCGGAGCTGGGCGAGGTGGTCCTTAACCTGGGCGGAGACCTGCCGATTGCCCTCCGCAGCCGGGGTGATCCCCAGGCACTTCAGGAGCTCCGCGGCGGGGGCACCCGGATCACCCCTGTCCCCCAGGACCGGGTGCAGGCCTTCCCGGGCCAGATGCTGGAATACCAGGTTGACGATGCTCCACGGGTTGAAGGTCTCGTGGGTAGGCTCCGCTGGCTCCACGGCTACCTCCTGGCGGATGATCGACGATGTACGTGATCGGGGTTGCGCGCCGAGGCGGTGCTGCCGGGTCCGCCTCGAACGTGGCGGATGGGACTCCGCAAGAGCCAACGCCGGTCTCGCTAGCTCGGGGGTCTCAACTTGAGACATCGCACCTGATTCAGACGTTTACGATTCGTTGAGCTTGGTATCAGCCACGTAAACCCGGATGCGCCGCACCGGCAGGCTGAGCGTCCAGCCTGAGACATTCGTTCGCACGGTTCCGGGAGGAACATGGTGCACGCAGCAGCGCCGCTGCAGGCCGGGAACGGCAGCAGCCGCCTGGCCAAGGCTCGGGAGCGGTTTCTCGCCTCCGGGCCGATCGGCCCGCACGAAGTACGGGAACCGATTCTGTCCTCCTGGCGCCGGTCCCGGGACTGGCAGGTCAGAGCCGACCGGATCGATCTGCGGTACACCCGCGATCCCGATCCGGAGACCGCTCTGGCCCGGCAGGCCGACCCGGTACTGAAGCACCTGCACGAACAGCTGGACGGGCAGCCGATCAGCATCATCCTTACCGACGCCAGCGGGCTCGTGCTGTCCCGGCTGACCGCTGATCACGATCTCGAACGGCACCTGGACGGCGTCAAGCTCGCCCCGGGCTTCAGCTACTCGGAAGAACTGGTCGGCACCAACGGGATCGGCACCGCACTGGAGGCCGGCCGCCCCACGCACGTATTCGGCCACGAGCACTACGCCGAGCACCTGGAGAGCCTGGCCTGCGCCGGGGTGCCCATTCACCACCCGATCACCGGCAAGACGGTCGGCGTCATCGACCTGACCTGCTGGCGCAAGAACGCCGACCCGCTGCTGGTCGCGCTGGTCCACAACACGGCCGACCAGATCACCCAGGCCCTGCTCAACGGCACCAGCGGACGCGAGTTCAACCTGCTCGAGGAGTACGTCCGGGCCTGCCGGCGGACCGGCGGGATAGTGCTGGCCATCGGCAACGACGTGGTGATGATGAACGACTATGCCCGGCGGATCCTGGAGCCCGCCGATCAGGCGGCGCTCATCGGCCAGGCCGCGGAGGTACTGGCCCGGCGGCACGCCGGCGCGGTGACGGCGGATCTGCCCACCGGGCTGAAGGCGCGGATGTACTGCCACCCCATCGACGGCGACGGTCCGTTCAGCGACGGCATCGTGCATGTGAAGCTGATGGAGGCCGCCCCCCGGCCCGCAGCCGCGGTCGGCAGGCCCAGCGCGAAAACCACGATGTACCTGCCCGGGCTGGTCGGCACCGGCGTGCTGTGGGCGCGGGCGTGCCGGGAAGCGGAAATAGCGTACGATTCGGGCGAGTGGCTGACCTTGGAAGGCGAGCCCGGTGTGGGCAAGATGGCCCTGGCCAAGGCCGTGCACCAGCGGCGCAACCCCGCGGGCCGCCTGCACATCCTGGACGCGTCGGATGCGGCGGGCACGGACTGGCTGGTGCTGGCCCGCAGCGAACTGATCGACGGTGACGGCATGCTGGTCATCCGGCACGTCGACGAGCTCAACGCCAAGCAAGTACACGCGCTGTCCAGCGCGCTGCAGGAGGCCCGGGCCGCGCGACGGGAGCACACCCTGCGGGTCGCCGTCACGCTGAACCGCAAGAGCGCCAACGCAGACCTGACCAAGCTGCTGCGCTTCTTCCCCGCCACGGTGGAGCTGCCCCCGCTGCGCCACCACATCGAGGACCTGCTGGAACTGGTCCCCTTCTTCCTGGCCCGGCTGAGCCAGCAAGGACGCGTGGCCTGCTCGCCCGAGGCGATGCAGCTGCTCCTGCGGTCCAGCTGGCCCGGCAACGCCGGGCAGCTGTGGCAGGTGCTGAAGCGGGTCGTGCAGCGCCGCCGCGCGGGCTCGATCCAGCCGACCGACCTGCCGCCCGAGTGCTGGACGGTGAGCCGCCGGCTGCTCAGCCCGCTGGAGTCGATGGAGCGCGACGCGATCGTGCAGAGCCTGCTCGACTGCGACGGCAACAAGGTCAGGGCCGCCGAGTCCCTGGGCATGTCACGCGCGACGATCTACCGCAAGATCCGCGAGTACGGGATCGTCACCCCGGGACCGGCCCCGGCGTCCCCCTGACCGGCCGGCGTTAACAGATCAGCGTCAACTGATCAGGCGGCGGGAACTTCGGCCTCTTCCGCCGCGTCGACCAGCGCATCCGGGAAGCTCTCGCCGGTGCCACAGAACACGCGGCGGCCCTCCGCGCGGGTACGGCGCAGCAGCACCGTGAATCGGTCTCCTGTCTTCTCTGAGCAAATCACGAAACCGTCGTCCAGCAGACGGGACGTCAGGTCAACCAGGTCACTCATCCTCGACCATTCCCCACACGACGTTGCAGGCGGCCATATCCAGGCCACTCCCACTCCGGCTCGGCCTCTTGCTGGCGACGCCCATTGTACCGAACGTCACGACGCCCGCGCTGTGTGTAATGTCGCTTACTGACGAGTCATCGTAACCAGCCCCCAGGCAGCCCTGCAGGCATCTTCCATGATCGGCGCCGGTTTTCCGCACGTGAGTTGTAAGGTTCCTGTGCAAACGCCGGTCCATCCGGCGCCTGCCCGGTAACCCGGATGACCGATGAGCCCGGCCCGGCACCCCGGCCTACCGGGTGCGGACTCAGGGCTATGCGCTGAAAACGCTCCTCGCAAGCATCGGTGCCCCGGTTTTCCGACGCACGAAAAAGCCCGGGGCCTGGTGGCCGCCGGGCTTTCGGAACCAAGAGGGCACCTCCAACAATGTTCAGGGTCTGGCCTGAACACTCTTGGAGGTGGCGGGAATCGAACCCGCGTCCTTCAGTGCATCAACAGGGCTTCTCCGAGCGCAGCCTGCTCTGCTTTTCTCAGCCCCGGCATGCACACAGGCAAGATGCCGACGGGCTCAGTCACTGTTCGATGTCCCGCGCTGGCCCCGTGACCGGACCAGACGGTAATCCTTCTAGCTGATGCCAGGCACCGGGTCGAAGGCATCCCCGGGCTGACAGCTCACCTAACTCGCCTTAAGCGGCGAGAGCGTGAGCAGTGCGCGTTTTATTGGCACTTATTCGTTTACGGTCGCGTGATTAACGAGGTCACAACCGCAACCCTCGGCTCGCTTCCCCTGAATCAACCACCGAAGTCGAAACCGTTCACCCCCTCTTGAGTTGTCAGCCGGACATCGCACGCGGTGACCTGCTCCGACTGACCGTACACCTGACAACACGGGGGCGCCACCCGGGATTCCCCGGCCGGGCGAAAGTAGGGCCCGGCCGGCAACTCCTGCTGCGTGGCGGGCGGCAACTGGCTGGAGCCGCCGAAGATGGGAACCACGTCGGGCGGCGCGGAAAAGGAATGACCCCCGCGGGCGCTGGCGGTGACCAAACGCGCCCGCGGGGGCCGACCGGCAGGGTCGGAGCCGGTCCGGATGCCGGGTCTCCCCCGAGTTGAGACCCGGTTTTACAACGACTGAGACCGCAACCCCCCTAGCGAAACCCAGTCACCAGGTAAGACGTCGGAGGGTAGCCATACGGTTGCTTACGATTACAGAGGGCTTCGTAACGACTGGATAACGGGGCGCGAAGGCCGCGTCAGCCGGTCAACTGAAGGCCGTTGAGGAACTGGCCGGCCAGCAGCGAGGCGGAAAGCTGAGCGGACGGGCCGGATTCGAGGACCGCGAACGCCACGTCGCCCCGGTAGCCGACGAACCAGCTCTGCCACTGGGCACTGCGGCCGCTGCCTGCCTCCACCAGGGCCGTCTGGCCGTAGACCGGGGGGCCGGGGACATCGGCCCCGTGGGCCGAGCCGGACGTGACAGCTGCCCGCATGAGCGCGCGCAGCGACGTGAGCGCGCTCGCGTCCAGCGGCGCCCGGGACGATGCGGACCCGTCGGGCGGGTTCGTGACCAGCACCGGTGAGTGCCAGGTCCCGGAGGCGACCTCACCGGCGATCAGGGCCATGCCGAGCGGGCTCACCTGCACGCCCTGGCCGATGGTCTCCCCCGCGAGCTGGCCGTCGCTGGTGGCGGCGGGCACCGAGCCGGAGAAGGCCGGCAGCGGCAGCTGCCACTTGGCCCCGACGCCAAAGCCGGTGACCGTGCTGTTCAGCACGCTGCTGGTCAGCCGCCGGGACAGCCCAGCGAACGCAGTGCCGCAGCCCTGGGCGAAGTCGGTGCTGAACGACGTGTCGGCGCCCAGGCTGGACGCGAGCTGCTGGTCGCTGAAGAGCTGGCCGCCGACGTTGGCCACGCTGGTGCAGGGGATCTCGGTACTGGCGGAAAAGCCCGTGCCGAGCAGGGCGGCAGTCGACACGATCGTGAACGCGGTCCCCGGGCTCAAGCGGGCGTTGAGGGCAGCGCCGGACGGAAGCTGCCCGCCCGGAGCACTTTGGCCCGCGACGGCCAGGAGCTTGCCGGTGGAGGCCTGCACGGCGACGATCTCAGCGGACACGTCGGGTGCGGCGCCCATGGCGTTGAGCGCGGCCGTCTGCACCTGAGCATTGATCGTGGTCTGCACGGGCTGGCCGGCCTTGCCCCGCCACTGCTGCAGGACCGCGACCTGTGCCCCGCTGGCGTTCTCGGCCACCACCTCGGTGGTCGGCGAGCCCGCCAGCAGCCGCTGGTAGGCGGCCTGCAGGCCGGTCAGGCCGATGGTCGTGCCCGGCTGGTAGGAGGCACCCTCCTCGCGCAGCATGTCGGAGTTCTCCGAGCCGACGGTGCCGACGATCTCGCTGGCTTCGGAAGCGAACAGCCGCTGGCTGACCCGGTGCACCGCCAGGCCGGGCACCCGGGCCAGCTTCGGGGAGATCTGCGCGTAGTCATCCGGGTCGAGCGACAGCAGGGTGAGGAACTGCCCGGGCGAGGCGGCCTGGATCTGCCCCAGGACCTGGGCGGAGTTGAGCTGGGTCACCTCGGCGAAGTCATCCGCCGTTTCGGTGGGGTCGGGCAGCGCCCGGGGCCAGACTCCGATCTGGTAGACCGCCGACGGCATCTCGAGCGGCCGGCCCGGCGGAGTCCTGCACCGAGGCCCGGGGCGGCACAGAGGTCAGCACCGCGAGCCGCTCCCCCGCGCCCAGCGAGGGATTGATGACGCTGGGGGCCCACTGGACCTTCCAGTCGGAGCCGAGCCTGCGCAGCGCGAAGTGGCCGGAGTAGGTCCACTGGTGGCCGCCCTCCCCCAGGTTCACCGAGGCGGCGAAGTGCGCGACGGCGGTGCTGCCGTGCTGGTCGATCCGGCCCATGGACAGGAACATGGCCGTGGCGTCCAGCTGGGTGAACGCATCGGCGAGAGCCCCGGAGACGGCCGGCGTGCTTCCGGTGGTATAGGAGGCGGCGGTGCGGTAATCGTGCTGCTGCCACGCCAGCAGGAAGGCCTGCACGGTGCCCTCGGCGGACGGCTCCTGTGCGAAGCCGTTCAGGAACCCGGCCACCACGATCCCAAGCGTCACCACGATCACGATCAGCCGGATCCGGCGGGCGCGAATCGACAGCCGCCTGGGCGGCCGCTGCTTGTGTGCCGAAGGCGGCCGGGGCGGCACCGGACGCTGGCTCGGGGGCATGGCGCGCCGCCCGGTCCGCGGCACGACCCGGACGGGCCGGGCGCGGCCGGCGTGACTGCCCCGGTCACGGGTGTAGAAGGACACGGGCCTCCTCACCGTCGCCGCCGGAGAGCACGGTCCACCTCCCTGGCCGCATCCCGACTAGCGAGGTCATGACGTTTATCGTAGGTCCGTTTGCCTCGCCCCAGCCCCAGCTCTACCTTGGCTTTCCCGTCTTTGAAGTACAGCTCCAGCGGAACCAGGGTCAGGCCCTGCTCGGCGGTCTTGGCGGACAGCTTCTCGATCTCCTTGCGGTGCAGGAGAAGTTTCCTGGTCCGCCGGACATCATGGTTGGTCCAGGTACCCTGGGTGTACTCCGGTATGTGCACATTGTGCAGCCACACCTCGCCATCGGAGATCTGGGCGAAACCGTCGGCGAGCGACGCGCGCCCGGCCCGGAGCGATTTCACCTCGGTCCCCGTCAGCACCAGCCCGGCCTCGTACGTGTCCTCGATCCGGTAGTCGTACCGGGCGCGGCGGTTGCGGGCGATCACCTTCCGCCCTTGCTCCCGAGCCACGTCCCTCCTGTCTGCTCATGTCATACGCGCAGGTAACGGCGAAGTGTGAGGAACGACGTCGCGCCGCACAGCAGCACACCCACACACATCGCGAGGACGACAACCTCCACGAGGTCACCCGCGCTGAGAATCACGTTGAAAGTGAAGTACTGCTGTAGCGTATCCAGCCAAAGCGACTTCACGGCAATCAGCAGGCCGACGGAGATCAGCCAGCCGAGGAGGCCTGCGATGATTCCCTCCAGCAGGAACGGCAGCTGGATGTAGAAGTTCGACGCTCCGACCAGGCGCATGATGCCGGTTTCCCGGCGGCGGTTGAACGCCGACAGCCGGATCGTGTTGGCCACCAGCAGGGTCGCCGCGATCAGCAGGATCAGCGCCACGATGACCACGGCGTTGCGGGCACCGCCGAGCAGTTTGTAGAACTTGGCCAGGATCGACCGGTCGTCGATCACCGAGTCCACGCCGCTCTTCCCGGTGACCGCAGCGGCGACGGGGCCGTAATCAGCCTGCGGGTTCCTAAGCTTCACCTGGAAAGAGTCCGGGATGTCGCCCTGGCTGACGGTGGAGACGAACGACGGGTTGTTGGAGAACTCCTGCCTGAACTGCTGGAAAGCCTGCGCCTGGGATTGGTAGACGACGCTCGCGACCTGCGGCATCGACGTGAGCTGGGCGTCGATCGCCTGCCGCTGGGCGGCGGTGGCGGGACCGGCCTGCTTGCACTGGACGCTGACGCTCTCCGCCGTGCACAGGTAGATGGAGATCTCGACCTTGCCCTGCCAGTAGCTGCGGGTGGCGTCGACCTGCTTGACGAACAGCAGGCCGGTCCCCAGCAGTGACAGGCTGATCGCCACCACCACGACGAGCGCCACCGTCATGGTGAGATTCCGGCGCAGGCCGATCCAGATCTCCTGCAGAACAAACTGGGCACGCATGCTGGCTTATCCCTCGCAGTACTCGGCCGCCGGGGTCCCGGCGGTGGTGCGCTCCTGGCCTGGCGGACAGGCTACGGCACCTCAGTAGGCCTGGCCGTAAACACCGCGAGACTGATCGCGGACCACCTTGCCGTATTCGAGTTCGATGACGCGCTTCCGCATGGAGTCGACGATGGCGGCGTCGTGGGTAGCCATGACGACGGTGGTACCCGTCCGGTTGATCCGGTCGAGGACCTTCATGATGCCGATCGAGGTCGCCGGGTCGATGTTGCCCGTCGGTTCGTCCGCGAGCAGGATCATGGGGCGGTTCACGAAGGCCCGGGCCATGGCGACGCGCTGCTGCTCGCCACCGGACAGTTCGTCCGGCATCCGGTCGTGCTTGCCCTCCAGGCCCACCAGGTCGATCACCTCGGGCACGACCTTGCGGATGAACCGCCGTGGCTTGCCGATGACCTCCAGCGCGAAGGCCACATTCTGGTAGACGTTCTTGTTCGGCAGCAGCCGGAAGTCCTGGAAGA
The DNA here is from genome assembly GCA_963775825.1 of uncultured Actinomycetes bacterium. Lineage (GTDB taxonomy): Bacteria > Actinomycetota > Actinomycetes > Streptosporangiales > Streptosporangiaceae > Bog-532. Next base: position 173,063 of record CAVZKY010000040.1, on the reverse strand, counting down.
CGCAGCCGATCCGGCGCCGGAGCATCGGCACCCGCCAGTTGGACAGCCGGGCCAGGTCCCGGTCGGAGACCCGGATGTGGCCGTCGGTGGGCCGCTCTTCCTTCAGGACCAGCCGCAGGAACGTGGACTTGCCCGATCCGGAGGGGCCGACCAGGAAGACGAACTCACCCTTGTCCACCGAGATGGTCACGTTCTCCAGAGCGGGGCGGCTCTGGCTCGGATAGACCTTGGTGACGTTATCGAAGTTGATCACAGAACCATCACAGCAATGTCGGAAACAGACAAGGAACGGAGCGCCCTCTCACTGGTCCAGCCGACGGCTGCCGGCGCTCGCCAGACTTCCCGAAAGGGCATCTGGCCTGGCGATCCGCTGTAGCCGCGCAAGTCCAGACCACCGGGAGGTAGCCTGGATTGGTCAATGGAACAGTGTAGGGGGAAACGAGCGAGCACAGCCCTATAACGCTCCAAGTGCAGGCACGACCCACTGGAAGGACTTCCATTGAGCTGCGAACACCTGATCTGCGCACGCTGCGGGGGCCCGGTTAGCGAAGGCCGTTGCCCGGCCTGCCGGTCGGCCAAGGCTGACGTACACCACCAGACCAGCTATCGCCCGCACATCCTGATCGCCCTGGCGCTGCTCATCGTCCTCCTGTCCCTCCTGGCCGCCCACGGGAATTTTTAGTTAGCGGCGGCTCGTAACCGGCCCAGCGATCCCGGGCCGAAGGCTCGGGTGAGCGGCCGGCGCTGTCGGCGGGAACCGCAGCAGGACCTACGGCGAGGCGCTCGTGACCGGCCCAGCGAACCGGGCCTTCAGGCCCGGTGAGTGGCCGGTATGTCGGCGAAGTACCACCGCGCGGGCGCGGAGCGCATCCGGGGGGTTCCGGGGGGTCGTCCCCCCGGGCCAGCACTATTCGTTCTGGCCGCGCCTTAGCCAGCGGATTTCGGCTTCGATAAAGTCGTCGATCTCGCCGTCGAGCACCGCGGTGGTGTTCCCTGTCTCCATGCCCGTCCGGACGTCCTTCACGTTCTGGTACGGATACAGCACGTAGTTGCGGATCTGGGTCCCCCAGCTTCCGCTGATCTCGCCGCGCAGCGCGGCCATCTCCTCGGCCTCCTCCTGACGGCGGCGCTCCAGCAGCTTGGCCTGCAGCACGGACATCGCGGACGCGCGGTTCTGGATCTGGCTCCGCTCGTTCTGGCAGGAAACAACGATCCCGGTCGGCAGGTGAGTGATCCGCACCGCCGAGTCGGTCGTGTTGACGCCCTGGCCACCGGGGCCGCTGGACCGGTACACGTCGACCCGGATCTCGTCCTCGTTGATCTCGATGTGGTCGGTCTGCTCGACCACCGGGACCACGTCCACACCGGCGAAGGAGGTCTGCCGCCGGCCCTGGTTGTCGTACTTGGAGATGCGCACCATCCGGTGCGTGCCGTGCTCACCGCGCAGCGTGCCGTAGGCGTAGGGCGCCTTCACCGCGAACGTCGTCGACTTGATGCCGGCTTCCTCGGCGTAAGAGATGTCGTACACCTCGGTCGGGTAGCCGTGCCGCTCCGCCCAGCGCTGGTACATGCGCATCAGGTTCTGCGCGAAGTCGGCGGCGTCGGCCCCGCCTGCCTGCGCGTTGATCGAGACCAGGGCCTCGCGTACGTCGTACTCCCCGGACAGGAGGGTGCGGACCTCGAGCTGGTCGATCTCCTTGCGCAGGGCCGCGAGGTCATGCTGCGCCTCGGCCCGGGTCGGCTCGTCGTCCTCGCTCTCGGCCAGCTCGAACATCACCCGGGTGTCGTCGAGTCGCTGCCGCAGGCTCTCCAGCCTGGCCAGCTCGCCCTCAATGTAGGAGAGGCGGCGGGTAACCGCCTGGGCGTGCTGCTGATCGCTCCACAGGTCCGGGTCGGCGGCCTGCTCACGCAGGCTCTCCACCTCAACCTTCATAGCGTCGGGATCAAGAACCGCCGCTACGCTGGCGAGCTTCGACGACAGGTCCGAGATCTCATCAGCGGGATCTGTTGCTGCCATGGCGGACAGCCTATGCGAGCCGGCACCTGCTGGCGTATGCCGGCCCGGCAGCAGGTCGGGCCGGGTATCCTGCCGAACGGGCCCGTGCGTGGGCCAGCCCGACGGGACCGATCACCATAAGCCGGGGGCAGCCCCGGCTTCTCACCTGGACACCAACATGAATGCGACTGCGAGCCGCCTTCCCAGAGCGCTGCGGGTCTTGCTCGGCCCGCTCGCGGCGCTGGGCCTGCTGCTGTCCGCGCCGGGCTGCGGCACCAGCGCGGCGGCGACGACCTTCACGCCAGGCCCCACGCCGGCCAAAGCGCTGCAGATCTACAACGCGTACGTGACCACGGAAAAAGTCGCCCTGGCCAACCACGACGAGCTGATGGCCCTGTCGATGCTGACCGGCTCGCAGTACAGCATCACCGCCGCCGCGTACTACGCCGCCGTCGCGACCGGTCACACGATCGCCGGGCCGGTCTACGGCAAGCCGACGCTGTACGTGCCGAAGCTGATCACGTACCCGCAGTGGTTCATGGCCGCGGTCCCGGAGCGCCCGGCCACCGGCGGCACCGAGCAGACCGGGGTGCTCGTGTTCGACCGGCCGGACGCCGAAGCCAAGTGGGCGCTGAGCGGAAGCGCGGTGCTCAACCAGGGCGCTCCCGCCCTCGGCGTCGCGGTCGACAGCGCGGGTTACGCGACCGCCCTGGCCACGTCGGACCCGAAGCCGAAGCTGCGGCCGGACATCGTGGGCGCGATGCACGCGACCATCGCCGACGACGGGCCGTCGAGCGCGGCGGCCGTGGCCGTCGCGCCCGGCCCGGAGACCACCGGGTTCTACCAGGTCAACGCGGCGCTGGCCAGGCAGGCCGCCGCGCACCACGACGTTTACACCTGGGCGCTGGAAGGGACCAGCTATCCGCTCTTCGCGCTGCGCCGGACGGACGGCAGCGCGCTGGTCTTCTACACGATGGCGCTGACCACCGCGACCCAGCCGACCAAGCTGCCGCCGCTGCACAGCACCGCGAAGCTGCCGGCCATCCCGGTACCCAGCGCCTACCGGCCGCTGCTGCCCGCCGACCAGCCGCCGATCGTGCGCGAACTGGCGGCGGACGCCACGCTCAGCTACCTGGCGCTCGACCCCGCAGGCAGCTCAGCGTCTGGCCGGATCCAGGTCATCGGCAGCGGCGGCGGCCCCACCTACGCCCACGGGAGTTAATGGTTCGGGAGTGTACTTGTGGCGACCAGGGCCCGGATGGCCCGTAGTGCGACCGACAGCGTGGTGAACGTGAAGCGCTCGCTCTCCCAGATCTCGCCCAGGGTCCGGGTCGCCCGCGCGACGGCAGACGCGTTGCGCGCGGTCCAGGTCGCGAGGCGCGCCTCGGGCGTGCCCGGTCCGGTGACGCACAGCACATCGCGGGTCAGCGCGGCGGTCGCACTGTAGAGATCGTCACGGATGGCCGCCCGGGCCATGCTGCTCCAGCGGTCATCGCGGGGCAGCGCCGTGATTCGGTCGCGCAGCCGGGTGATCTGCAACCGGTCGGCCAGATCGAAGTACACCTCCGCCGTCTCCTCGACCTCGCGGGACGTCGCGGCCGCGCTTTCGACGATGTCGAGTGCCGAGTAGGACGGGACCAGGCCGGCCACCATCTCGGCCAGCCCGCCGGGCACCTCCCGCGCGACGTAGGAGTCGCGCCGCTCCTCGAAAGTCTCCGCGTCCCGGCTGCCGAGCAGCTTGGGCAGGCCGGAGCGCACCGCGAGCACGCCGCGGCCGAAGTAGTCCACGCAGCCGGTGATGTCGACCGGCGGACGCCGGTTGTACAGCAGCCACCGGCAGGCCCGCTCGGTGAGCTTGCGGCCTTCCAGCAGCAGGACGATCTGGGTGGCGATGTCCACGGTGCCGCTCGCGGCGGCGACCTGCGACCAGAAGTCCCGCATGCCGAAGACCTCGCGGGCCACCAGCCAGGCCCGGGTGATGTCCGGCACCGACGCGCCGGTCTCCTCGTTCAGCCGGAACGCGAACGTGGTCCCGGACGTGTCGACCATCTCGTTTACCACTGAGGTGGTGATGATCTCGTGCCGCAGCGGATGGGTCTGCATCCGGCCGGCCTGGGTCGCGCGCAGCGGCGCGGGGAAGTACCCGGTCAGCTCCCGGCGCAGGTACGGGTCGTCGGCCAGCCCGGAGGCCAGGACCTCCTCGGCGGCCGAGATCTTGGTGTGCGCCAGCAGCAGGGCCAGCTCCGGATTGGTCAGGCCCTTGCCGGCCGACCGGCGCTCGGCGATCTCCTTCGCCCCCGGCACGGCGTCCTGGCCGCGGCGCAGCCGCTTGTCCCGTTCCAGCTGACGCAGGTACCGGGCGTGCACGTGCAGCATGTTGACGGCCTGGGTGCGCGCGGTGGCCAGCGCCATGTTCTGGCCGTAGTTGTGCTGCAGGACGAGCTCCGCGACCTCGCCGGTCATCTCCTGCAGCAGGTCGTTGCGCACCTCCCGGGTGATTTCCTCGTCCCGGACGGCCCGGTCCAGCAGGATCTTGATGTTGACCTCGTGGTCGGAGGTGTCCACGCCGGCCGAGTTGTCGATGAAGTCGGTGTCGACCAGGCCGCCGCCCAGCGCGAACTCGATCCGGGCGGCCTGGGTCAGGCCGAGGTTGCCCCCTTCGGCGATGACCCGGGCCCGCAGCTGCGACGCGTCGACCCGGACCGCCTCGTTGGACCGGTCACCGCAGGCGGTATGGTGCTCGCCGCTGGCCTTGACGTAGGTGCCGACGCCGCCGTTCCACAGCAGGTCCACGGGCGCGGTCAGGATCTGTGAGATCAGCTCGTCCGGGGACAGCGCCGGCGGGCCGTCACCGATGCCGAGCGCGGCGCGGGCCTGTGGCGAGAGTGGCACCGACTTCGCGCTCCGCGGCCAGACCCCGCCGCCGGCCGAGATCAGCGACCGGTCGTAGTCGTCCCAGGACGAGCGGGGCAGCGCGAACAGCCGCTGCCGCTCGGCGAAGCTGGCGGCCGGGTCGGGATCGGGGTCGAGGAACACGTGCCGGTGATCGAACGCCGCGACCAGCTGGAGCTTGTCGGACAGCAGCATGCCGTTGCCGAACACGTCCCCGGACATGTCCCCGATGCCGGCCACGGTGAACTCGTCGGTCGCCGGGTTCAGGCCGAGGGTGGCGAAGTGGTTCTTCACCGACTCCCACGCGCCGCGCGCGGTGATGCCCATCTTCTTGTGGTCGTAGCCCTCCGAGCCGCCGGAGGCGAAGGCGTCACCGAGCCAGAAGCCGTAGCCGGCGGCGATCTCGTTGGCCACGTCGGAGAAGGTCGCGGTCCCCTTGTCCGCCGCGACGACCAGGTACGGGTCGTCGCCGTCGTGCCGGACCACGTTGCGCGGCGGGCAGACCTGCTCACGATCCACGTTGTCGGTGATGTCGAGCATGGCGCTGATGAACATCTTGTAGCAGGCCAGCACCTCGGCCTGGTAGGCCTCACGGTCGGCGGGGTCCGGTAGCTGCTTGCACACGAACCCGCCCTTGGCGCCGGCCGGGACGATGACCGCGTTCTTGACCTGCTGGGATTTGACCAGACCGAGTACCTCGGTGCGGAAGTCCTCCCGCCGGTCGGACCAGCGCAGGCCGCCCCGCGCCACCCGGCCGAACCGCAGGTGCACCGCCTCCAGCCGGGGTGAGTACACGAAGATCTCGAACTTGGGCCGTGGCGCGGGCAGGCCGGCCACCCGCTCCGGGTCGAGCTTGACGACGAGGTAGGGGCTGGCCTCGCGGTAGTGGTTGGTCCGGAGGGTGGCGCCGATCAGCGCCAGGTAGGAGCGGAGGATCCGGTCGTGGTCGAGGCTCACCACCTCGTCCAGCTCGCCACGGATCTCCTCCACGATCGCCTCGCTGCGCTCCGCTTGGCCGCCCGCGTGGGCGGGATCGAACCGAGAGGCGAACAGGCGGGCCAGCAGCCGGGTCACCGTGCTGTTCGAGCGCAGCACCCGCTGGATGTAGCCCTGGCTGAACCGGGTCCCGGCCTGGCGCAGGTAACGCGCGTAGGCCCGCAGCACCACCACCTCGCGAAAGGTGAGCCCGGCGTCCAGGACCAGCGCGTTGAAGCCGTCATCCTCGATCTCGTTCCGCCGCAGCGCGCACAGCGTCTGCTCGAACTGCTCCCGGCCGGCCTCGCCGGGCGGGCGCCGCCGCCCGGCGGTGGCCTCGGCCCGCAGGCCGAAGTCGTAGATCCAGAACGGGCCGGAGTCGGCACCAAAGGCGTACGGGTGCTCGTCGACCACCTCGACGCCCATGTGCTGCAGCTGAGGCAGCACGTCGGACAGGATGACGGGGCTGCCCGACTGGTACACCCGCAGCCGCCAGTTGCGGTGGCCCGGGCGGCTGTCGTCGCGCAGCTGGACCGCGAACGTGTCATCGGACTCGCGCAATCGCAGGACCCGGCTGAGGTCACCGACGGCGTCGGCCGCGGTCACGTCGGTCTTGTAGGTCTCCGGGATAGCGGCGGCGAACTGGTCCAGGATCAGCCGGGCCCGCTGCTCACCCAGGGTGCGCACCGCCGCCTCTTCCAGGTCCTCGTCCCACGAGCGGACCGCCGCGGCGATCCGCCGCTCCAGCGCCGCGGCATCGACGGCGGGCAGCGGCCGGCCGCGCTCGCCGCGCACGACGACGTGCAGCCGGGCCAGGGCCGACTCCCCCACCATCGCGCTGTAGTCGACGGAGGCCCCGCCCAGGGCGGTCCGCAGGATCTCCTGGACCTGCAGCCGCACGGCGGTGGTGTACCGGTCCCGGGGCAGGTAGACCAGGCAGGACATGTACCGCCCGTAGTCGTCCCGGCGCAGGAACAGCCGGGTCTGCTTGCGCTCGCGCAGCCGCAGCACGGCCATGGCGATCTCGGTCAGCTGACGGGTGGAGATCTGGAACAGCTCCTCGCGCGGATAGTTCTCCAGAATCTCGATCAGGTCGTTGCCGTCGTGGCCTTCGGGAGTGGCCCCGGCCCAGGCCAGCACGTCGGCCAGCTTGCCGCGCAGCACCGGGATGCGGGCGATGCTCTCGGTGTAGGCGGCGTGCGTGTACAGGCCGAGGAACCGCCACTCCCCGACCACCCGGCCATCCCGGCCCAGCTTCTTGACCGACACGTAGTCGAGGTACTTGGACCGGTAGACGGTGGACCGGGAATTGCCCTTGGCCAGTACCAGCCGGTGCGGATCGCGGGCCTTGGCCCGGATGTCGGCAGGCAGCGCCGCGAACGAGTCCGAGCCCTGCCGATCGTGCCGCAGGAAGCCGAGCCCGGTGCCGGGAACGGCCCGCAGCGTCTCGCCGTCATCCCCCGGCACCAGGTCGTACTCGCGGTAGCCGAGGAAGATGAAGTGCCCGTCGGCGAGCCAGCTGAGCAGCTCACCGGCTTCAGTGTCGCTGCCGGTCAGGGTCTGCGGCTGGGTGCGCCCCGGCAGCGGTGCGCCGGCACCGTCCCCGGCCACGGCGACGGCCAGGGAGGCCGCGGCCGCGATCATCTTGGGCTGGTCTTCGACGGTGACCCGCACGTCGTCCAGGACGCGGCGCAACCCGGCCGCGAAGTCGGGCAGCGGGACGCGGTTCCCCAGGCTGGCGAGCTCGATGTGGATCCAGGACTCGGTGATCTCCCCAGGCTCCGCCCGGGCACCGTTGACGCTGCCGGATACATCGTGCAGCACGCCGGTAACGTCCCGGCGCACCACCAGCCGCGGGTGCAGAAGCAGCGTGATGTCGGCCTGATGCCGGTTCAGTTCCATGGTCACCGAATCGACCAGGAACGGCATGTCGTCGGTGACGATGTCGACCACGGCCCGGACCGGGCCGAGCCCCGCGGCCCCGCTGCCTGGGCTATCCGCGGGCCCGGTATCGGCGCCACGGACGCGGACCAGGGCCCGGCCCTGCGGGCGCTCCACGGCGAGGGCGGCGTGCTGGGCGGCGACCGCGGCGATCCGGTCCGGGCCGTACGCGGTGAGATCCTCCGCGGGAACGTGCCGGTAGTAGGAGCGCAGGTACCTGCTCAGGTCACCGACGCCGCCGCCGGCACCCGGGGCCGCCTTGGCCAGGTACTGCGCCGCCTCATCCAGCACATCGTGGTTCGTTTCGTCCGCAGTGTCCGACATCACTGTCTGTTCCTCATGTGTCCACGCGCCGCGGCTCGGGGGCGGCGCGACATCCCGGCGAGCACCGTAGCGTCGTAAAGTTACGACCCGGTTTCCCTATGTAACCGTGCTCGGTTCTGCCCGCGGGCGCTGTGCAGCGGAACGTTCCACTGCACAAACATCCAGGTTATCTCGGCTGGCCACCTTCTGGGCTCCCGTCGGGGGCGAAGTACGGCAGTACGTCCGGGTTGACCAGCGCGTCCGGGTCGGCGGCGTCGGCTACTGGAGTGCCCTGCAGGATCTTGCGCACCGGCACCTCGAGCTTCTTGCCCGACAGCGTGCGCGGGATGCCGGGCACCTGGTGGATGGCGTCGGGGACGTGCCGGGGCGACAGCTTGCCGCGCAGGGCCGAGCGCAGCCGGCCGGTCAGGTCCTCGCCGAGCTCCTGGCCCGGCTGGAGGGTGACGTACAGCACCAGCCGCCCGTCCCGGCCGAGCTGACCGGTGTCGACCACGAGGCTGTCGGCCACCTCCGGGAACGCCTCGACGACCCGGTAGAACTCGCTGGTGCCCATCCGGACGCCGCCGCGGTTCAGCGTCGCGTCCGACCGGCCGTAGATGACACACCCGCCGTCGGGCAGGATCTTGATCCAGTCGCCGTGTCGCCACACGCCGGGGAAGTCCGCGTAGTAGCTGTCGCGGTAGCGCTTGCCGTCCGGGTCGTTCCAGAAGCCCACCGGCATCGAGGGCATCGGCTCGGTGATGACCAGCTCGCCCACCTCACCGATCACCGGCTTCCCGGCGGCGCTGAACGCCTCGACCGCCGCCCCGAGGCAACGGCCCGCGATCACGCCCGACCGGACCGGCAGCAGCGGGCTCGGCCCCACGAAGCCGGTGCACAGGTCGGTGCCGCCGGAGAAAGAACCCAGGATCAGGTCGCTCTTGACGTCCCGGTAGACCCACTGGTAACCCTCGGGCGGCAGCGGCGATCCGGTCGAGCCCAGCCCGCGCAGCGCGGAAAGATCAAGCTCACGTCCGGCGGTCAGGCCGGCCTTGGCGCAGGCTTGCAGGTAGGGCGCGCCCACCCCGAAGTAGCTGATCTGCTCCTCGGCGACGATCCGCCACAGGGCGTCGGTGCCCGGGAACGTGGCGCTGCCGTCGTAGGCCACCACGGTCGCCCCGGCCAGCAGGGCGCCCGCGAGGAAGTTCCACATCATCCAGCCGGTCGTGGTGTACCAGAAGAACACGTCGCCGGGCCCCAGGTCCTGGTGGAACGAGAGGGTCTTGAGATGCTCCAGGACGATGCCGCCGTGACCGTGCATGATCGGCTTGGGCAGGCCGGTGGTACCCGAGGAGTACAGCACCCACAGCGGATGATCGAACGGCACGTCGGTGTAGTCCGGCTCGGCCAGCGTCGGCGGGTTGGCGCCGGGCTGGCCCAGGCCGTCCCAGTCCAGGACCTGGGCCGTCGTCGCCCCGGCCGGTGATTCTCCGGCCCCGCCGCCGACCATCACCAGCGCGGCCAGGCCGGGCAGCTCGGCCGCGATCTGCCGGACCACGTCGTCCCGGCGAAATTCCTTGCCGCCGTAGGAGTAGCTGCCCACGGCGATGAGCACGGACGGCTCGATCTGCGCGAACCGGTCGATGACGCTGGCGGCGCCGAAGTCCGGCGAGCACGAGGACCAGATGGCGCCGATGCTGGCCGCGGCCAGCAGGCTGATGATCGCGTGCGGGCCATTCGGCAGCAGCCCGACCACCCGGTCTCCCTGGTTCACCCCCAGTTCCCGCAGCGCCCCGGCGACCCGGGCCACCTCGGCGGCCAGGGCGCCGTAGGTGAGACGCCCGCCGCCGTCTCGTTCATTGCGATAGATCAGCGCCACCCGGTCGGGATCGGTCCGTGCGGTCCGCAGCGCGTTACGGGCGTAGTTGATCCTGGCGCCGGGGAACCAGCGCACATCGGGCTGGGGACCGCCGTCCAGGACCGGCCCGGGCCCGCGCTCGCCCAGTACGTCGAAGTAGTCCCAGATAGTCGCCCAGAAATCGCCCGGTTGGCGGACCGACCAGCGCCGCAGCGCGTCGTAGCCGTCCAGGTCGAGGCCGCACTCGGCCGCCAGCCAGCGTAGGTAGGCGGTGACCCTGGCCCCGTCCGTGACCGCGGGCGCAGGGGTCCACAGCACGTCGCCGTAGCCTGGCTCCAGCAAGCCCGCCGCCGTGATCCCGGCTCCGGCCGTACTACTGCCTTCATCTTTGGTGGCCATAACCTCAGCATTCAGCCTGCCGGGCCGGGTGGCAACGCCGCGTAGGTCACACGGCTATTCCTCGGCTATTCCTCGGGTTCGGCCCCTTTGCCCGGCCAGAAACCGGTGAGCTTCAGGGTCGCGGTGGCGGCGCCCCGATCCGTTGCCGCCTTGACCAGGGCAAAAATAGCGCCGTGCAGGGTCGCGGCGGCCAGCACCTCACCCCAGCCGCGCCGGGCGTCGGTCGCATCCGGAGCTTCGTCCTCGTGCGCCGCCAGCTTCCAGATGCGCTTGAAGAGGGCGCCAGCCACAATTCCGCCCAGCACGCTGACCAGGATGCCGATCGGCTTGTACAAGATCTTCAAGATGATCACTTCCGTCTCCTTCGGATGAACACGATGAAGCCCAGCACCACGACGGCTGCCGACGACCGCCCCCGCAGCGATCAGCGCGCGACGCTGGGATGTCACTGCGGACGCCCGCTGGGCAGCCTGCCGGGCGGCGCGCTGCACGGGCTCCGGCGTGGCGTCACGGACCGCACCGCCGACGGCGGCGGCCCGGGCCTGGATCTGGTCCCGGGCGGGGCCCCCGGTCTGCACGGCCGCGGTCTTCGCATCCGAAGTCTTGCCGGCCAGCTGGCTGCGCGCCTGCCCGACACGCGCGGTGGCCTGATCCTTGGCCTGCGCCGCCGTGTCTTTCACCTGGGCGGTCTTGCCCTTCAGCCGATCGGACAGCTGGCCGACGCGCTCTTTGGCCTGCGCCTTGACGTCAGCCTTGGCCACCAGTGCTTCCACGGTCTCGCCGAGCTGATCACGGGTCCGCTCAATTTCCTGCCGGATCTGCTCCGGGTCGGCCGGCGGCTCGGCGCCGGGGGTCACGCCTCCTGCGGGCTGGTCTGTGGTCATCGGTGGGCCTTCTCCTTCACCTCTTGGACATCGGCCTGCACGCTGCCGATGGCCTCCTTGGAACCGGGGGCGTGGCCATATAATCCACCCTTCGCTGCTGCGTGGGTGCCTCTACCCCTCGATGATCGGCCATAACGCGCCGCGAGCCAATGCCGGTCACGGGTGCGTGAGCCGGTCGACCTCGGCCGCCACCAGGTCGGCGCCGGTCAGATCGGCCAGCACCACGCCCGCGCCCGCGGCGCGCAACTCCGCCGTGGTGGAGCGTCCGGTGGCCACGGCGGCCGAGCCGGAGCCGCCCATCCGGGCCGCCTCGACGTCCCGCACCGAATCGGCGACGTAGACGCAAGCGTGCTCATCCGCGGTGAACTCGTACTTCTCGGCGGCCCGCTGCCGGGCGACCCGGACCAGGGCGCCCTTGGGGTAGGACTCGGAGCCGTAGCCGCCGATGCCGAAGTCGAAGAAGCCCTCCAGCCCGAAGGTACGCAGCTTGAGCAGGGCGTTCGGCTTGCTGGTGCCGGTCAGCACGGTCTGCACGACGCCGTCGAGCTTGGCCACCGCGGCCAGCGCGTCGCGGGCCCCCGGCATCGCCTGGCCGCGAGTCCGCAACTGGTCCCGGCGAGCCGCGAGCGCGGTGGCCAGCTCGCTGCCGAACGGGGCCAGCAGCTGCTCGGAGGGCCCGACGGCGCTGACGTCAACCCCGTTGAGGGCGAGCGCGTCGAAGAAGATCTCCGATTCGGACCGGCCCGCCATCTGCGGCAACTGGACCAGCGGCCGGCCGGTCACGGTGCGGAACGCCTCGGCATAGGCGTCTCGTGTCACCCGTGTCACATCGACCAGCGTGAGGTCGATGTTCCAGAGCACCAGGCGATGAATGATGGCTCCGCTCCTGGGCTACTGCGGTTCAGCCCATGTGGGGATAACGGTAATCCGTGGGCGGCACGAACAGCTCCTTGATCGAGCGGGGACTGGTCCAGCGGATGAGGTTGAACACCGAACCGGCCTTGTCGTTGGTGCCGCTGGCCCGCGCGCCGCCGAACGGCTGCTGGCCGACCACCGCCCCGGTGGGCTTGTCGTTGATGTAGAAGTTCCCGGCGGAGAACCGGAGCCGCTCGGCCGCCTCGCTGATCGCGGACCGGTCCTGGGCCAGGATCGCCCCGGTCAGCGCGTACGGCGCGACGTCGGCCGCCTGCGCCAGCATGTCCGCGTAGTCCTCGTCCGGGTACGGGTAGACGGCCAGGATCGGCCCGAAGTATTCGGTGCGGAACACCTCGTCGGCCGGGTCGGTGCACTCCAGCACGGTGGGCGAGACGAAATAGCCCTCCCGGTCGTCGGTCCGGCCGCCGGTCAGCACCGTGACCGCGGGACGGCTGCGGGCCCGCTCGAAGGCGGCGGCGTGCTTGGCCAGCGCCCGGGCGTCGATCACCGCCCCCATGAACAGGGACAGGTCGGCGGAGACATCTCCCATGGTCAGCGACTCGACCTGGTCGACGAAGTCGTCGCGGCGCCGCTCCCACATCGACCGGGGCACGTAGGCGCGGGACGAGGCGGAGCACTTCTGGCCCTGGTACTCATATGAGCCGCGGATCAGCGTCGTGGCCAGGATGTCCGCATCGGCCGAGGGGTGCACGATCACGAAGTCCTTGCCGCCGGTCTCGCCCACGAGCCGCGGGTAGCCGCGGTAGCCGGTGATGTTCTCGCCGACCGTGCGCCATAGGTGCTGGAATGTCGCGGTCGAGCCGGTGAAGTGGATGCCCGCCAGATCGGGGTGCGGGAGCGCCACCCGGGACACCGCCTGGCCGTCCCCGGTGACCATGTTGATCACTCCGGGCGGCAGCCCGGCCGCCTCCAGCAGCCGCATCGTGTAGTGGGCGGCCAGCTGCTGGGTGGGTGACGGCTTCCAGATGACCACGTTGCCCATCAGCGCGGGCGCGGTCGGCAGGTTGGCGGCGATCGAGGTGAAGTTGAACGGGGTGATCGCGACGACGAACCCCTCCAGCGGCCGGTACTCCATCCGGTTCCACCCGCCCGGGGCGGACTGCGGCTGCTCGGCCAGGATCCGCCGGGCGTAACCCACGTTGAACCGGAAGAAGTCGATGAGCTCGCAGGCGGCGTCGATCTCAGCCTGGTAGGGCGATTTCGACTGGCCGAGCACCGTGGCCGCGTTCAGCGTCGCGCGCCAGGGGCCGGCCAGCAGGTCGGCGGCGCGCAGGAAGACCGCGGCCCGGTCGTCGAAGGACAGCGCCCGCCAGCCCGGGGCCGCGGCCCGCGCCGCGGCGATCGCCGCGGTCACGTCCTCGTCCGTGGCATTGCCGAACGTCCCGAGGACGTGCCGGTGGTTGTGCGGCTGGACCACCTCGATCCGGCCGCCGCCGCCCATTCGGGTCCGGCCGCCGATGGTCATGGACAGCTCGGCCTGTTCCCCGGCAAGTTGCTTGATCTTCTTCTCCAGCGCGGTCCGCTCGTGGCTTCCAGGCTGGTAGGTCCGGACCGGCTCGTTGGCCGGGACCGGCACGGTGGTGACGGCATCCATGACGGGGTTCTCCCTGTTGCTGTTGCGGATGCTGGGAGGCTACCTCGCCAGGGTCACTCGAAGAGAAAGCGCAGCTCCTGGCTGGCATACCAGAGAAGCTCGTGACCTTCGGCGCCGTCCACGGTGAACCGGGCGTCATCGTCGCCCTCGTCGGCGGCCGGGACGGCGGCGGCGGCGGCTCGCACGTCGCAGACCGCATCCGGATCGTCGACGTGGCCCGCCGCGACGTCGGTGAACGGGACGGCGCTCAGCACCTGGACCGCGGCCGGACGGCCGTGATCGCCGGACCAGCCGATGTCGTCGTCGGCGACCTCCGCGACGAGCACCACCCGGCGTGGCGGCGTAGCGGGGTCGTCGGCCAGCAGTCGTAGCGACGCGCGGGCCGCCTCCAGCAGGGCGATGTACTCGAGTTCCTCCAGGTCGCCAGAGGCGTAGCCCTCGCGCAGCGCGGGTGTGACGGCAAAGCCCCGCTGTGGGGCGGGCCCGATCTCCCCGGCCTTGAGCGCGGCGGTGAGCGCCGGCAGTGTTGACGGCAGGTATACGCGCATGAGTCCCTCGTGATGCTGCGGTTGATCACGAGTGTGACAGGTCAGGACGGGGCAGGCCCGAATTTAGGCCGTACCTTGGCACGGCCGTTACAACAACGGTTCGCGGGCCTCGCTCGGCTGGGCAGGCTGGCCTGGGGGGCCGAGCGCGGTGCTGACGGCGGCGACGGCCTCCTCCAGCGGAACGTGCTCCCACAGCCGGACGACCCGCCAGCCGGCCAGCTCCAGCGCCGAATCAGCCATCCGGTCCCGTTCCACGTTGCGGGCCAGCTTCGGGTTCCAGTAGCCCTGGTTAACCGACGGCCGGGAGCCGTGATCGGGGCAGGCGTGCCAGAAACAGCCGTCCACGAAGACCGCGACCTTCCGCGCGGTGAACGCGATATCGGGCCGTACCCGCCGGCCGCCGTCCAGGTCGAGACGGTGGTCCTTGCGGAACCGGTAGCCCATCCGGTGCAGCGCCTGGCGCAGCGCCAGCTCGGGCTTGGTGTCGGCCCGGCGGATCGCGCGCATGTTGGCCGAACGGCCCGCGCTGGAGGCCTTCGGGAAGTCCGCCATGGCGCCCTCAGGCTAGCCCCGCAGCCCGCGGCGTGTTAGGCGCCAGCGAAACACCCAGCAGCTCGGACAGGCGGCCGGCGGTGCGGGCCGGATCCTCGTGCCAGATGGCGGTCATGCCGCACTCCCGCGCTGCGGTCGCGTTCGCCTCGATGTCGTCGATGAACACGCACTGGCTCGGCGACAGCCCGATCAGCTCGGCGGCGTGCAGGAAGATCCGGCGCTCCGGCTTGCGCATGCCCACCTCGTGCGAGATGACGACGGCGTCGAACAGTTCCGGGAAGTCCTCGCGGGGATAGCCGCCCGGCCCCCAGGAGTTGGACAGCAGGCAGGTGCGGATCCCGGCCGCGCGGAGCTGGCGCAGCAGGTCGTACATCACGGGCACGGTCAGGCTGGCCGCGAACATCCGCCCGAGCAGGCCGGGGGCCGGGACCGTCCCGCCGTCCAGCCGGAGCAGGCGGGCGGCGAGGAGTCTGCTCGAACTCCTCGACGGTGCACTCGCCCCGCTCCAGCGCGTGCACCGGGTTGCCGACGGCGTCCGCGTGGTAGGCGTCATCCAGCCAGCCACGCATGCACGCGGCGTAGCTGTCCCAGTCGATGTCTTCCGCGTCCGCCCAGGCTCGCACCGTGCCCGGGAGCGGATTGGTCAGCACCCCGGCCCAGTCGATGATGACGCCGCGCAGGTCTGCAGGCTCAGGGGGCACCTGCTCGATCGTAAGCCAGAGCTGATCTGTACCGTATTTCCTATATCTCCCGTTGACTTGATAGGAAAAATCGCCCACGATGGGTGACGCCGCTCCGATTGAGCACGGAAGAGGTGCACACGTGTCGGTATCCAGCCGCACGAGCACGACCAGGCGGGACAGCCTCGCCGGGCCGGCCGCTGACGCAGGCAGCCTGCCCATCGCCAGCGTCACGGCCGCGTCACGGTCCGGGCCCAGCCGCGGTCGCGGGCACCACGGCTGGCTGCGCCTGATCAGTCCCATCGCTCGTGCTCGCGCTGTGGCAGATCCTCAGCACCACCGGGGTCGTGTCGCAGCAGAAGCTGCCCTCGCTGACCACGCTATGGTCAACCGCGGTGCACCTGATCACGACCAACTCCCCGACCTACGGGACGTTGCAGCACGCGATGCTGATCTCGCTGGAGCGGGTGGCGATCGGCTTCGTCATCGGCGGCGGGCTGGCCATGATCCTGGCCACCGTCGCCGGGTTGAGCCGGTTCGGTGAGAACGCGATCGATCCGGTCATGCAGGCCCTGCGGACGCTGCCGCTGTTCGGCCTGATCCCGGTGTTCATCGTGTGGTTCGGCATCGGCGAGTCACCCAAGATCATGCTGGTCGCGCTGGCCGCGGCCGTCCCGCTGCACCTGAACACGTTCTCCGGCATCCGCGGCGTGGACAGCAAGCTCGCCGAGCTTGGCCGGGTGCTGGGGCTCAGCCGGGGCGAGATGATCCGCAACATCATCCTGCCCGGCGCGCTGCCGACGATCCTGATCGGCCTGCGGCAGAGCCTGGGCACGGCCTGGCTGGCCCTGGTGGTAGCCGAGCAGATCAACGCCAACGCCGGGCTCGGCTACATCATCAACCAGGGCGAGCAGTTCCTCCAGCAGAATGTGATCTTCGTTGCCCTGATCGTCTACCTGATCCTCGGTCTGCTGACCGACTACATCGTCCGGCTGATCGAGAGGAGGGCCCTGTCGTGGCGGCGCGGATCCTGGAGGCCTAGCCACCGAACCGGGCCCGGCGGACGCGCCGGGCCCGTCGGTCGCGGCCGGCGGCGCACCCCAGGTGGTAGCGCGGACCCGGGACCTGACCCGGTCGTTCGGTGAGCACGTGGTACTCGACCAACCTCGACCTGGACATCCGCCACGGCGAGTTCGTGGCGATGATCGGCCGGAGCGAGACCGGCAAGTCGACGCTGCTGCGCGCGCTGGCCGGGCTGGACCGGGACGTGTCCGGCGAGCTGGCGGTGAACGCGCCGACCGCGGTGGTGTTCCAGGAGCCACGGCTGGTGCCGTGGAAGAAGGTGTGGAACAACGTCGCGCTGGGCCTGCGGGCCGCCGACCCCCGCACGATCGCCCGCACCGCGCTGGACGAGGTCGGGCTGGCCGCGCGGGCGGACGCCTGGCCGCTCACGCTGTCCGGCGGCGAGGCCCAGCGGGCCGCACTGGCCCGGGCCCTGGTCCGGGATCCGGGCCTGCTGCTGCTGGACGAACCGTTCAGCGCGCTGGACGCGCTGACCCGGATCAGCATGCATCAGCTGGTGCTGTCGCTGTGGGAGCGGCACGAGCCCGCCGTGCTGCTGGTCACCCACGACGTGGACGAGGCGCTGGCACTCGCGGACCGGGTGCTCGTGCTGTCCGACGGCAAGATCGCCCATTCCGCCAGCATCGCGCTGGAGCGGCCACGGGTCCGGGATCACCCGGACCTGGTGGCCTTGCGTATCCGCCTGCTCACTGAGCTGGGCGTAGCAACCCAAGACGGCCTGAGAGAACAAGGAACCTGCCGAAAAATGACTCCTTCCCTTCGCCCCCTTCGTCCTGGACGAGGCCGTGTCCTGTCTCACCGTGCCGCACCGCCGCCGTACTGGCCGCGGCCGCGTGCTCCTCGTCGGCTCGTCGGGCTCGTCGTCGTCGGCTCGTCATCGTCGGGCTCGTCGCCGTCGGTGGCCGCGTCCGGCGGCGCGGCGGTGAACGTCTCCTCGGTCACCCTGAACATCGGTGACCAGAAGGGCACCGGCGCCGAGGCGCTGCTCAAGGCGGCGGGACTCATCAACAAGCTGCCGTTCAAGGCCAACTGGGTGGACTTCACCTCCGGGCCGCCGATGGTGCAGGCCATGGGCGCCGGATCGGTGGACATCGGTGGCGTCGGTGACGCCCCGCCGGTGTTCGCCGCGGCGGGCGGCGGGAAGGTCGCGATCGTCGGGGCCCGCATCACGCCGACCGCCGCGGGGGCCATCGTGGTGCCGAAGAACTCTGCCATCACCACGATCGCTCACCTCAAGGGCAAGACGATCGCGGCGCCGGAAGGCACCACGGCCGATTACCACCTGCTCACCGTGCTGGACAAGGCGGGCCTGACCAAGCAGCAGGTGACGGTGGACAACCTGCAGCCCGCCGAAGCGCTGTCCGCGTTCAAGTCCGGTCACGTCGACGCCTGGGACACCTGGTCCCCGTTCATCGAGGAGGCCACGAACCAGGACGGCGCTCGGGTGCTGGTCAACGCCAACGGCTACGGCTCGCCATACTCGTTCCAGGTGGCCTCCGACGCCGCCCTGGGCAACAAGGCCAAGGCCACCGCGATCCACGACTACGAGAAGATCCTCAACGAGGCGTACGTCTGGTCCGCGACCCACACCAGCACCTGGGCCAAGCTGTGGGGCGAGGCCACCGGCCTGCCGAACTCGACCATGCAGCAGGCGGCCAAGGACGACGTCAACACGCCGGTGCAGATCAACGGCACGGTGATCAACGCCGAGCAGAAGCTGGCCACGGCGTTCTACAAGGCGGGCGAGATCCCCGACCAACGTGAACATGTCCACGTACATGGTGACGACGTTCAACGACACCGTGTCCAGCAGTTCGTCCGGCTCGTAGGAGGTTCGTTCGTCGTGAGCCTGAAGTTCCACTGGTTCCTGCCCACCTCCGGCGACGGCCGTTCGATCGTGGGACGTGGGCACAGCGGCCCGCTCGGGGCGGACGGACTGCCCGCCCCGAGCGCGGCCGAGACCTCCGCCGCGACCGCCATCCGGCCGCCGGACATCGACTACCTGGCCCAGGTCGCTCAGGCCGCCGAACGCAACGGCTTCACCGGCGTGCTCACTCCTACCGGCACGCACTGCGAGGACGCGTGGCTGGTCACCGCGGCACTGATCCGCGAGACGCAGCGGCTGAAGTTCCTGGTCGCGTTCCGGCCCGGGGTGACCTCGCCGACACTGTCGGCCCAGATGGCCGCGACCTATCAGCGGGTCTCCCGTGGCCGGCTGATGCTCAACGTGGTGACCGGCGGCCAGGCGGATGAGCAGCGCCGATTCGGCGACCACCTGCCGCACGACGAGCGGTACGCCCGCACGGGCGAATTCCTCTCCATCGTACGCGGCGCGTGGAGCGGCACACCGTACGATTTCAGTGGCGACTACTACAACGTGCAGGGCGCCACCGTCATGGCGCCACCGGAGCCGCGCCCCGACGTGTACTTCGGCGGGTCGTCCCCGGCCGCGGGCCCGATCGCGGCCCGGTACGCCGATGTCTATCTGACCTGGGGAGAGCCGCCAGCGCAGGTGGCGGACAAGATCGCCTGGATCCGGGACCTGGCCGCGGATCAGGGCCGGATACTGCGGTTCGGGATCCGGCTGCACGTCATCAGCCGGGACACCGCCCGGGAAGCCTGGGCCGAGGCGGCCAAGCTGCTCAGCTACCTCGATCCAAACGAGGTGGCGCACGCGCAGCGGGTCCTGGGGGGCAGCGAGTCGGTGGGTCAGCAGCGGATGCGCGCCCTGCACCAGAACTACCGGGAGAACGGCTACGCCTCCGACCTGGAGGTCTACCCGAACCTGTGGGCCGGAGTCGGGCTGGTACGCGGGGGCGCGGGCACCGCTCTGGTCGGCAGCCACGCGGAGGTAGCGGACCGGATCGAGGAGTACGCCTCGCTCGGGATCTCGGAGTTCATCTTCTCCGGCTACCCGCACCTGGAGGAGGCCTACTGGTTCGGCGAGGGCGTGCGTCCGGAGCTGCGCCGCCGGGGCGTGCTGGCCGGTTCGGAGCGCTCGGAGGCTTCGGAGCGCTCGGAGGCTTCTGGGGCCTCTGGAGCCTCGAAGACCTCTGGGGCTTCTGGGGCCTCGGAGGAAGAGCTGGCCCTCAGTTCGTCTGGGTGACCTTGCTCAGTTCGTCTGGGTGACCTTGCTCACTTCGTCTGGGTGACCTTGCTGAGGCCACGGGGGGTGTCCGGGTTGAGGCCGAGACGGCGGGCCAGCGCCTCGGTGACCAGCTGGCCCGCAGTGATCAGCCCGATCGGCGCGAGCCAATCGGGCAGCCGCGGGCCGGGCAGGGCGTAGGCGCACTGCCGGGCCAGCGCCGGTCCGCCCCCGATGCCGTACGCGGTGGCGCCTGCGGTCATCACCCGGCCGGCCAGCGCGACCGCGCCGTCGAGGGTGGGCCCGGAGTCGGCGGCCATGATGACCGCGGGGGTCCGCCCGTCAACCACCGCGATCGGGCCGTGCAGGAGGTCCGCGAACGACAGCCCCATCGCGTGCAGGTAGCAGGCTTCCTTCAGCTTCAGCGCGAACTCCAGCGCCGCGGCGTAGGCGAAGCCGCGGCCGGAGACCACCACGCCCTCGACCCCGGCGAGCCCGCTGATGATCGGGTCCAGCTCGGCTGGGCAACCCAGGGTGGCGAGCAGCCGCTCGACCTCGTCCGGTACGGAACGCAGCTCGCCCGCGGGCAGCGGTTCCGCGCCTTCGGCGTCGGGCGCAAGGCCAATGCCCAGTACGGCCAGCGCGGCCAGCGCGGTGGTGAACGTCTTGGTCGCCGGGACCGCTCGCTCGACGCCGGCCTCGGTCACCAGGGCTACGTCGGCCGCTTCGGCCAGCGGTGAGCCGGCGCCGTTGGTGATGGCCAGGGTCCGCGCCCCGCAGTCCGCGGCCCAGGCGAGCGTCTCGACGATCTCCTCGGTCCGGCCGGACTGCGACAGCGCCACCGCGAGCACTCCGGACAGGTCCAGTCGGCTGCGGTACGCGGTGGCGACCGACGGCGACGCGAGGGTGGCCAGCCGACCTGCGCGGACCTGGACGAGATAGCTGCCGTAGACGGCGGCGTTGTCCGATGTCCCGCGGGCGATGAACAGCACCTGGCGGATCTGGCGGCCAAGCGCGGCGACCTCACCGGTCCGCGGCAGCAGGGCGTCCAGGGTGGCCCGCAGCGCCTGCGGCTGCTCTTCGATCTCCGCCCGCATCTGGGTCACCGAAGACGTCGGGGTCACCGTGTCACCACTCTCTCATCGCTGTTTGGCGGTCCTGGCCGGTCCTGGCCGGTCCTGGCCGCTCCCGGTCCTGGCCGGTCTAGCCGGTTCGTTGGCGGTAGGCCAGCTCACCGGCTACCCACGTAGCGCGGGCCCGCAAACCGCCGTCCCGGTCTTCGCCGAGCCAGGTCAGGTCGGCCTGGGCGCCGGGAGCGATCCGGCCCAGCTCGGGCCGGCCGATAAGGTCCGCCGGGATGCGTGTCGCGGCCGCGACCGCCTCGGGCAGACCCGCGCCGGCCCGGACCATGTTCGTTACGGCCACATCCATCCGCAGCGCCGAGCCAGCCAGGGTCCCATCGGTGCGGGCCGGCGGGCTGCCGTCTCCGGTGGGGAGCTCGATTGGCTCGCCGCCCAGCAGGTAGCGGCCTGGTGGCCTGCCCGCGCACGCCGCCGCGTCCGTGACCAGGCAGATCCGCCCGGGGGCGGCCGCGAAGGCGATCGCGCAGACCTGCGCCGCCACGTGATGGCCGTCCGCGATCAGCCCGCTAGTCAGCCGGGCGTCGGCCAGCGCCTGGCCCGGCAAGCCGGGTTCCCGGTGGTGCAGCGGCCGCTGCGCGTTGAACAGGTGCGTCACCATCCGGGCGCCCGCGTCGGCGGCCGCCGCGACCTGGCCGGCCCGGGCATCGCTGTGGCCGACGCTGACCAGGACGCCTGCTTCAGCCAGGCGGCGGATGGCGGCCAGGGCGCCGGGTAGTTCGGGGGCCACGGTGACGATCTTCAGGATTCCGTCCCCGGCGTCGAGCAGGTCGGCAATGGCGTCCGGGGACGGATCGGTCATCCAGTCCTTGTTGTGCGCACCGGCCCGCAGCGGTGAGATGAACGGTCCTTCCAGGTGCACGCCGAGGATCCGGGCTCTGCGGGCGCCCGCTGCGGCAGTGGCCGCCGGAGGGGTGTCGTGAAGGGCACGGGCGAGCCGGGACACGGGAGCGGTGATGAACGTGGGCATGAACGCAGTCGTTCCGGTCTCCGGCAGCCGGGAGGCGACCAGCTGCCACTCGTCCGGGCGCACGTCGGCGAGCTCGACGCCGAAGTACCCGTTCACCTGGAGATCAACGAATCCGGGGACGAGGATCCCGCTCTCCAGCCGCAGGTCAGGCGCGCGGCCGGACGGCCCATCCCCGACCTCCGCGATCACGCCGTCACGTACCAGCACGTACCCCGGAGAGATCGTGAGCGCAGGGTCATCCGGAGGAGCCGCGGCGCGGAAGCCGCGGGGTGGCGGGCTGGCGGGCACGATACGTTCGGCCGCGATCAGCGTCTCAGCCAACGGCGTGCGACTCCTTTCATGCGGGACCAGTCCAGTATGCAAGAAACTTTACTATTTCCGCCAGAGATGCTGCGGGCGGGATGGGGCCGGAATGTCACTGGGTGAGGGTAGAACGATGCGTGTGCCGCAAAGGCGGCGCGAGCAGGAAGCGTGGCGGCGCGTGCTTGACAGCACTGTCGTCACGCGGCGCGCGCGTTCACCATTTGCGGAGGAACCATGGACGACGCGCCTGGCGCCGGGGATCTTGAACCTGGGGTAGTTACGGCGTGCCCCGGTCCGGCTGCGTGCCCCGGCCCGGCTGCGTGCCCCGGCCCGGCTGCGGACCCAGGGCGACCGTTGCCGGATCTGATGGCGATTCATCTCGCGGACCTACCCCCTTCCTGGCCTCCGTACGACGATGAGCTGCCAGGCAGACTTCCTGCGGAACCGGCGGGCTACTCCCCCACGGTGCTGTGGGCCGGCGGGGAACCGGCGGCTGTGGAGGTGCCCGCTCCCGGGCCCGAGGGCGACGGCGACGCGGACGCGGGTACCAGGCAGAGGCAGGCTGGGGACAAGGGTGGCAGTTCGGCGAGCGGGCGGACCAGGGACACCGGCAGCCCGGCGAGCGGGCGGACCAGGGAAACCGCCCGCGGTCCAGCGCACGAGCGGGCTCGGGACACCGGCAGTCCGGCGAGCGGGCGCGACACGGACACGGGCGGTCCGGCGCGCCGGCAGCCCAGGGATGCCGACGGCAGTCCGCGTACCGACCGGCCCGGGAGGCCCCCGGCCAGAGACGGTGACCGGTGGCCGAGCCAGTTCGCCCAGGTGCTCGCGGAGACTCTGGCGGGTTCCCGGCCTGCCAGCCAGATAACGCCGTGGACGACGGAACGCGCCCGGGCCCATATCCGCCGACTCGGCCCGTTGCTCGCGGCCGGGCAGCGGCCCCGGGTGCAGCGGGTCCTGACCTCGCGTCCCGTGGAGGACGTCGTGGAAGTGGCGGTCGTCGTCGGCTTCGGGCCACGGACACGGGCGCTGGCCGCCCGGCTGGAACGAGCCGGCCCGCAGCCCGCCACACCGGGGCGACCCGCACGGCAGGCACGCTGGCTCTGCACGGACGTCGAGTCGGCCTAGGGCTACGGGTGCTCCGGTCACGCTCATACAAGCTTCTCCAAGCTAACTGGTCAGGTGACGGGTTTCGTCCCTGCATGGTCATGGCAATGAGCGAGAGAGGGACCAGGATCCATAGCTGGAGAACGCTGTAACGGCGCAGCTCTCGGCCGGTATCGACATTGGCCAGTTCGGCTTCGAGGGCGCCAGGCCGGCTCAGCGAGATCGCGAACGCCGCCAGCGGTGCGTAGTTGAGGCCCGGCGCCGATCAGCCAGATCCCGAGTATGCGGGTGCCGAGACCGGAGGCGCCTGTGACAAGCCAGGTCCCCAGCACCACCGTGGCGGCCAGCGCAGCGGTGAACTCCGCCAGGATGATCCGCTTGCGCCGCGCCGTGCCCCTGGTGCCGTACATGTCGATCGCCGCGAGCCGTCTGACATCCACGCCGGCATGTTCTCACACCGAAGCACGCCTACGGGTCACGGCGCCGAGCTGGTGCAGGTCCCTGGCCAGCCCTTCCACGGCACGGCCGCCCCGGAAGTGGCTCGCGCCACCCATCGGCGTGCCTGCTGACAGGAATTCCGACTACTTACCCGGTATCAAGCGTGCCTGCCGGCGCTCTGAGTCAATGAAGGGACTCTCAGTAGTTCTACCGAATCCCCGCCCAACAGCGGTGCGATGCACTACAGAGGAGTAACCATGAGCACAGAGGCCACGGACCACGCGACAGAGCGGAAGAACGGGGACAAGCCCGCGAAGCAGAAGTTCGGGCTAGTGCTGCAGGGCGGCGGTGCCCTCGGCGCTTACGAAGTCGGCGCGGTCGAATATCTCTACGAACGCGGCATGGAGTGCGCGATCGTGACCGGGGCGTCGGCGGGGGCGATGAACGCGACGGCGCTGGCCGGGGCCACGCAGTACCCGCCGCGGGTCCTCAGGAAACTGTGGGAGAAGATCGCCGTCGATTCGCCGATCCCGTTCCTGCCCGAGATTCCGGTCCCGTTGCCCCAGTGGCTGACCCGGCTATGGTTTTCCTACATGCCGTCGCTCCTGGTGCCGGGCATGTACCGGCCAAGGCTGGATGTCTGGAATCTGCCTGATTGGACCTCCATCGCGAAGCCCACGATGGGCAAGACGCTGGACGCTCTCGTGGACTGGGATCAGGTACGCGACCCAGGGCACATGCGGCTGACCGTCTCGGCCAGCGGCGTCGAGGACGGCACGGTCGCCTACTTCACCAACATCCCCGCCGACAAGCTCCCGCCGGAGCCGGAGTACCAGCCGGTACAGTTCGGCACCGAGCACGTGCTGGCCAGCGGCAGCTTCCCCGGCGGCTTCCCGTGGACCACGATCCAGAACCGGGCCTACTGGGACGGCGGCCTCACCGACAACACCCCGCTCAAGCCGATCCTCGACAACCTGACCGAGGACGAGGCGGCCTCGATGCCGATCTACATGATCGACGTCAACGTGGCCGCCGCGCCGCGGCCTGCCAGCCTGTACGGGGTCTCACAGCGAATGCTGGAGCTGCTGGTCAGCAACCGGCTGCGGTCCGACCTGGACACCGCCACCAGCTACACGAAGTTCATCAGCGTCCTGAAGCAGGTGGATGAGCAGCTGCCGTCGGACGCGCCGCTCCGGAAAGAGCAGGAATGGGATGAGGTCATGAGCTACCACCGCATCCGGCAGATAAGCATGATCGACATGAAGAAACCAGCCGATGACAGTGCAGGGGATTTCTCCCGTCAGTCGATCTTGCGCCGGATCAGCGCAGGCTACGACCAGACCAGGGCTGCGCTGGAGGCAACGCCACCTGCATGGTCCGGGACTGTTTAGCCCGATGCGGGGCGGACACGGGGTTAGCCCGGATGCGGGTCAAACCTGCCGCCGCCGTCGGTAACGCCTGGTAGATCATGGCGCGGCCAGGCCTTGCCTGGCCGCGCCACGCCTGCCGCTGACTGGTCCTCCCCCTGTCCTGGTCGTGGTCCTGGTCGTGGTCCTGGTGGTGATCCCGGTCCTGGTCGTGGTCCCGGTCCCCAAGTCCGCCTGCCCCGAGCGCGCCCACTCCAACGGCGCGAGGGTCAGATCGGGTAGACGGTGGGTCCGGTGATGTACTGGCGGCCGGCGGGGGTGGTCCAGGTGCGGTAGCCGGGCTGGTGCTGCTCCACTCGCCAGCCAGGGTGCTGTTTGGTGTGGTGGTGATGACGACTGAATCGCCCCGGGTTTTGTGGAGGCTCCCAATCCACGGGAGAGTGGGACGATGGGAGCAGCACGGAAGTATCCGGACGAGCTGCGTGACCGGGCGGTCCGGCTGGTGCTGGACCTGGTCAAGGACCAGGACGCCAGCGTGACGGCGGCCTGCCGGAAGGTGGGCGGCGAGCTGGGGATCAAGCCGGACACGCTGCGCGGCTGGGCCAAGCAGGCGCAGGTCGACCGGGGGATGCGGCCGGGGACCGCGTCGGCGGATGCGGCGCGGATCCGGGCGCTGGAGCGGGAGAACGCCGAGCTTCGCCGGGTGAATGCGATCTTGCGCACGGCGAGCGCTTTTTTCGCGGCCGAGCTCGACCACCGGTAGCCCTGGTGGTGGCCTTCATCGAGGCTTTCCGGGACCAGTTCGGGGTCGAGCCTATGTGCCGGGCGCTGCGGCAGGCCGGCGTGGCGATCTCGCCGTCGGGATACTACGCGGCCCGGGCGCGGCCGCTACCGGCCCGGGCGCTCGGTGATGCCGCGCTGGAGAAACAGATCCTGCGCGTCTACAAGGACAGCAAGGAACGGTACGGCGCCTGGAAGGTATGGGACCAGCTCAACCGCGAGGGCATCGCGGCGGCCCGGTGCACCGTGGAGCGGCTGATGCGGAAACTCGGGCTGCGCGGGGTGCGCCGCGGCGGCTACAAGGTGCGCACCACGCGTTCCGATCCGGCGCAGGACCGGCCGGAGGACCTGGTCAACAGGGACTTCGCGCCGGATGCCCCGGACCGGCTGTGGGTGGTCGACTTCACCTTCGTATCCACCTGGGCGGGCACCGCGTACACCGCGTTCGTGATCGACGCGTTCGCCCGGCTGATCACCGGGTGGCGCACCGCCGCCAGCCACAGCACGGACCTGGTGCTGGACGCGCTGGTGATGGCAGTCACCTACCGGGCCCGGCAGGGGGTGAAGGTGGCCGGGCTGACCCACCACAGCGACGCCGGCGGCGAGTACCTGTCCATCCGCTACGGCGCCGAGCTGGTGGCCGCGGGCATCGCGCCGTCGGTCGGGTCCGTCGGGGACTCTTACGATAACGCGCTGGCGGAGAGCATCATCGGGCTGTACAAGGCCGAGGTCATCGATCACCTGGGGCCGTGGGAAACCCCCGCCCAGGTGGAGGCGGCCACCAGCGAATGGGCCAGCTGGTACAACACCGCGCGGGTGATGCGGCGCACCGGCGGCCGCCCGCCGGCCGAATACGAGCAGGCCTGGCGGGACGGGACGCTCGGCCGGGTCCCCGCCCGCGGGCCGGGCAGCAGGCCCCGCCGGCCACCAGAAGGAGGCGGCCATGGCCGCCGCTCATTACCCAGGCGGGCTGCGCCCGCACCCGCCGGGGCTCCGCCCCGGACCCCGGCCCTCCTCAGAGATGGCCTGGCAGGTCAGGACGGGTGCGGCGGCGGGCGGGCATCTCCTCGCCGGCCGCGGGACGGGTGCCACGGAACCCCCGCCCAGGTCAAGGGCGCCTCCGGCGTCGCAAGCGATGACGCTGCGCGTCACCCTTGCCCTGCCCGGGGAACCCGCGGCGCAAAGCGGGTGCCCGACGAGGAGATGCCCGAGTTCCCCCCCGGCGGGGGCCTGGCGGCAGAGCCCGCCACCAGGCGGGGCAGCTGGACAGCGCAGCTGGACAGATGTTCGACAAAACAAAAGCGGAAAATGATCAGACCGTGGTTCCGCCAGGCGGCGGTACCGTGGAAGACAACGGCCACCCAGACCAGAGCATCTGGGGAGAATCGAGTCTCCACCAAACCCGGGGTGCTCCAACTCGCCAGCCAGGGTGCTGTTTGGTGTGGTGGTGATGACGACAGCGGGGCCCGGCATTGCACGAGCATGTGAGGCCGCCGTCCTCCCAGGGGATAGTGTGCTCGAAATCGCACCGGGCTGCAGCGCGGCGGCAGGGCGGATAGTCGCATTCCCCGTCTCGGACCTCCACCAGATGCCGGAGGTGGTCGCTAGGGTCGTGGGCAGTGGTCTGATGGCGGTGGTCGCAGTCACTGACGGGGAGGGGTTCCAGGTCCACGGTCAAGCCCGGCGGGCCCGGCGGCCCGGGCGGGTCGGGCGGTCCTGTGTCGCTGAGGGTGGGTAGCTGCAGCCACCAGATCCCGTAGGTGCCGGGCGGCCCGGTGGTGGGAGGCGGACTGCCGGGTGGCTGCGGGCGCGGGCCGGGTGGCTCGCTGCTGGGCCCCGGTGATCCAGCCTTCCGATGCCGTCTCCGTTTGGATTTACTGGGCCGGGCGCAGCCGTGGGCGACGGGATGGCCGCCGCGGTCGGTTACGGTGACGCACCAGGTCGTCCTCGGATTACCGGCGGCCTGGGCGGCGAGGGTGCGGGCCAGAGCGGGGTCGACGGGCCCGAACCCGGCGGCTTCGCCGGGATGTTCGGCCAGGCCGAGCAGGGTGGCCAGCGGGATCGTCAGGTTGATCCGGGCGCCGGGATGACCCGCCCCAGCCGGGTGAGCGCCCTGGCTCTCTTTATCGGCCTGGCCGTGACTGCCGGCCTGGCCGGGCTGCGGGTGCTGGCCAGCGGGACTGGCCGTCGGGCCGTCTGCGGCCGTAACGCTGTCACAGTCGTGCGGGCACTCGCTGTCCGGGGCACGCCCATTGCCCGGGGCACCCCCATCGCCCGGAGACCCCCCATTACCCGGAGACCCTTCAATATCCGGGGTGCCTCCGTCGCCGTGCGGGCCATCGCCGGTCTGCGGGGCGCCACGGTCCTGCGGGGCGCCACGGTCCTGCGGGGCGCCACGGTCCTGCGGGGCGCCACGGTCCTGCGGGGCGCCACGGTCCTGCGGGGCGCCGCTATCGTCCGAGGCGGCACAGCCCGTTGAGCCGCCGTCACCGGCCTGAGTTGGTCCACTGCCAGGGGACCGTTCACCGCCGGGAGCGTGCTCACCATCGGAAGCGTGCTCACCGCCGGGAGCGTGCTCACCATCGGGAGCGTGCTCACCGCCGGGAGCGTGCTCACCGCCGGGGGGGTTTGCGGTGGGCTGGTAGCGGGTGGTCGCGTCCTGGCCGAGGAGGGCATCAAGGTAGGCGCGGACGCGGAGCTGGTCGGTGCTGCCGGGGACACCGGCTGCTTTCAGCTCCGCAGCCCGGATGGTGATGTGCGCGTCGGCAGCCAGGGCCTCATCGGGTGGCAAACCGAATCCGCAGATCGCGGCCGTACCGGCGTCCTCACGCCAAAGCTCCACCCGCGCGTCGCGCTCGGCCTGCTCGCGGCGCTGCCGGGCCGCATCGGGATCGGCTTTCAGGACCGCGCGGGCGACCAGTACCCGGATCTGCCCTGGGTTTTTCCCGGCCACCCCATCCGGGACCAGCGAGGACTCAACCTCCGCCGCGGCGCTGTCGTCCAGCAGGCGGGTGGCCTCGGCAATGACCTGGGCCTTGTAGGCGTCGATCACGCCCTCGGCCAACGCGCGGTTCGTGAGCGGGAGGCGGGTGGCCAGGTCCCGGGCCAGCCCAGTCATCTTTTCCGCTGCCCACCGCGAAATGCTAAGCGCGACCGCGAGCTCATCGGCGCAGAATTTGCCCCACGAGACCGGGATCCCGCCGCGGGTGGCGCGCTCCCCGCGGGTGGCAGGACGGCGGCGGATCAGCTCCGCCACCGCCGACAGCCGGCCCGCCGCAGCCCACGACTCGATCCGCGCCCAGGCGCCCAGCACCCCGATCAGTTCATCATCACTGGTCCCCGCATACCCCCGGCCCGCCCCCGCTGTCGCATCAGCGGATCCGGCCAGCGCCGGGCCCGGCAGCGCGGTATCCCAGGCTCCTCCAGAGGCGAATCCTGAACGGTGCCCCGCGCTGGAACGGCTGGGAACGGGACGGCCGCCACCGGGCGGGACGCCGGACCGACCGCGGGGCAGGAACCCTGCATCCAGCTCGGGCAGCGGAGGATCAAGCTCCGGCAGCGGAGGATCGGAGCCGACACCCGCGCGTTCCTCGCCCGGCACGGCATCCAGGGCTGGAAGATCCAGTTCGCTGTCCCAGGGCTCGCCGTAGTAGATATCGTCCGGGTCGACCAGGCCGTGCGCACGTCCGGCTTCCACCTCGGCCACGAACGCCGCCAGCGACGCTTCTTGATCCCAGTCGTCATCCACGCCACTCAGCCCAGGCGGCCGGTCCGGCCGCGGGCGCGGCTCTTGGTCCGGCCGCGGGCGCGGCTCTTGGTCCGGCCGCGGGCGCGGCTCTTGGTCCGGCCGCGGGCGCGGGCAGGCTGGGGACTGCGAGGATCTCTCGCGCTGCGAGTGGGCCTGCGGCTTCGGCTGAGCCCCGGACCGCGGCGGTTTGGTCCGCTGCCGCGGCTGAGCCCGGTGCTCCGGCTGAGCCCGGTGCTCCGGCTGACTCTGGGGCTCCGGCTGGGCCGCACGCTGCGGCTCAGCCCGGCGTGCTCCGGCTGAGCCCGGCGCTCCGGCTGACTCTGGGACTCCGGATGAGCCCGGCGCCCGGGGTCGGCCGGGTCCATCGGCGGGACCGCGCCGGGCACGCCGCCACCGGGTGGTGTGCTCCCGCGCTCGCCGTCACCAGCAGGCAGATCCACGGCCATGACCCCTGTAACTCTCCGGATGCTTCTATGGATACTCTTGCATAGCATCATATCGAAAAAAATATCGATTGGCAAGGGCCGGCGAGCGCCTCCGCAGCCAGTCACACCTGTGGGGGGTGACTGCAGTCGATGACCTGGCGGCGGCCGTCAGGGAGGGAGCGGCAGCGGTGCTGGTGCTGACCGCCACGTGTTTGTTAGAAGGCGCCGCGGTCGTCGCTACGGTCGTCGGTGACCAGGTGGGCGTCATAGGCGCCCGCGCGGGCCAGGCGCCGCCACGGGCGGCCCTGGGCTACCGCGATGTTGATGGACTCGGGCCGGTTGTCGATGTCGGCAATGGCCACTGCGGGATGCCCGTCGCCTGGGCACTGCGCGGCCCAGCGGCCGTCCGGGGCGATGGTCCCTGACGGTGCGGCGGCGCTGTGCTGGGCGGCCATGGCGAAGCTGACCCACAAGCTGTTGGTGGCGGCGTGGGCTTGCGCCTGGGTGGCGAAGGCTGCCGTCCCGCCAGGGGTCTGGCCGGGTCCCGTGGACAGGAGGACCCCGTCGACGTCGAGGCGCTCGTACTCGGCAAAGACCTCCGGGAAGTGGACCTCAATGCCCATTGCGCACCCGAACCGCAGGCCGCCGACCTCGAAGGTGACCGGGCCCGAACCGGGGGTGTACATGAACGACAGCTTGGTGCTCGACAGCAGGCGCTCGTCGTAGCGGGTAACCAGCTCACCCTGATCGGAGATCACGTATATGCTGCTGTGCGGCCGGTGCGGCGGCGTCAACGGGTGCACCGATCCCATAACGGCCCACAGCCGGAGCTCACCGGCGAGGCGGGCGATCGCCGCTAGCTCCTGCCGGAGGACCTGCCAGTCTGCGCGGCCCCAGTCCGCTGGGCCGGCCTCCGCCGGCCCGGTGACGGACATGATCCGCTTGTGTGGGGAACAGGTCGCTCCCTCGGGGAAGTGGATGATCCGCGCGCCGGCCCGGTGGGCCTGCCGCATGAGCTCGCGCACATCGCGGCCGCTCTGGCGCAACTGGCCGGGGTCGCGGGGATCTTCGCGCACGATGATCTGCGCCGTGGCCAGCCGCACCAAGGTCATCTCCGGCATGGTGTCCGCGTGCTGCGCGGGACGGACGTGCCTGAGGGCCGCGGCGTACGATTCGCCGGTCTTCGCCGCGCGTGCACGCACGCGGCGCTTGAGGTTCCTGCGGGACCGCTTAGTCCGCGACGCGGTTGCGGGGGTCGCCGTGGCAGCGCTTGTACTTGCGGCCGGAGCCACACGGGCAGGCATCGTTCCGGCCAACGTTGGCGAAACCACCGGTGGGCGTGCCCTCGACGTGGCTTTCCACGTGTGTCCCCCCGTCCACCGACGGCGCGGTGTACTGGAGGGCACCGGAGCGGCGCGGGCCCAGCCCGGCGGGCAGCACCGGCGCGGCACCGTTTCCATTGCCTTCGGCGTTCTTCGGGGCGCCGCGATGCCGGCCGCCCGTCCCGGCCGTGGTCCTGCCCGTCCCGGCCGTGGTCCTGCCCGTCCCGGCCGGGGTCCTGCCCGTCCCGGCCGGGGTCCTGCCCGTCCCGGCCGGGGTCTTGGCTCCCGCCGGGGTCTTGGCTCCCGCCGGGGTCTGGCCCCGCCGGGGTCTTGGCTCCCGCCTGGGTCTTGGCTCCCGCCGGGGTCTTGGCTCCGCCGGGGTCCTGCCCGTACCGGCCGGGGTCTTGGCTCCCGCCTGGGTCTTAGCTCCCGCCGGGGTCTTGGCTCCGGCCGGGGTCCTGCCCGTACCGGCCGGGGTCTTGGCTCCCGCCGGGTCTTGGCTCCGGCCGGGGTCCTGCCCGTACCGGCCGGGGTCTTAGCTCCCGCCGGGGTCTTGGCTCCGGCCGCGGTGTTGCTGGCGGTGGCCTTGGCTCGGGCGGTGGTCTTGTTCGCCGCGCGCGAGGCGCCTGCACCGGATCGGCCGGATGCGCCGTTATCACCGGTCCGGGACGCCGTGCCGGGAGCGGCCGGACCCGCGCCGGAAGCGTCCGCGGCCGGCGCGGAGGACACCGCGGGGGCTGAGTCGGGGGCCGGGCCTGCCGCCGGGGCGACGCCGAGCTCGGGCGCCGTACCGGGCGCCGCGATGCCGGTCTCCCCGACCTCCCCGGCCTCTTCGGTGATGGGGTTCTGCTGGACTTCGACCTTCAGGTTGAACAGAGCCCCGGCCGACTCTTCCTTGATGCCGTCCATCATGGCGTTGAACATGTCAAAGCCCTCGCGCTGGTACTCCACCAGCGGGTCCCGCTGTGCCATGGCGCGCAGGCCGATGCCCTCGCGCAGGTAATCCATCTCGTACAGGTGCTCGCGCCACTTGCGGTCCAGGACGGACAGCACGACCTGGCGCTCGAACACCCGCATGACGTCAGGCGTCAGCTCCTCCTCGCGGCGCTCGTACGCATCGTGGGCGTTCTCGGTGACCACCTCGGTGATCAGGTCCGCCGTCAGGCCCGCCTTGTCGCCGGCCTCCTCGATCATGTCATCCACGGTGATGGTGATCGGGAACAGCTGGCGGAATGCCTTCCACAGCTTGTCCAGGTCCCATTCCTCCGGGAAGCCCTCGCTGGTGGCTCCGGCGGTGTAGGACTCGATGACCTCGTCGGTCATCCGGAGGATCTGGTCCTTGAGGTCAGCGCCCTCCAGCACCTGGTGCCGCTCATCGTAGATAACCTTGCGCTGGCGGTTGAGCACGTCGTCATACTTCAGGACGTCCTTGCGGATCTCGAAGTTCTGCTGCTCCACCTGAGTCTGGGCCGACCGGATGGCCCGGGTGACCACCTTGGACTCGACCGGCACGTCGGCCGGGATACTCAGCCGGTCCATGATCGCCGCGACCCGGTCCGAGTTGAACATGCGCATCAGGTCGTCTTCGAGCGACAGGTAGAAGCGCGTCTCGCCGGGGTCACCCTGGCGGCCGGACCGGCCACGAAGCTGGTTGTCGATGCGGCGCGACTCGTGCCGCTCGGTGCCGAGCACGTACAGGCCGCCCGCCGCGACGACCTCCTCGTGCTCCTGGACCACTGCCTGCTTGGCCTTGGCCACCGCCGCGGGCCAGGCCGCCTCGTAGGCCTCCGGTGTCTCCAGCGGGGACAGCTCCCGTTGGTGCAGCTCCAGGTCCGCGATGAAGTCCGGGTTGCCGCCGAGCATGATGTCGGTACCACGTCCGGCCATGTTCGTCGCCACCGTGACCGCGCCCTTGCGCCCGGCCATGGCCACGATCGTCGCCTCACGCTCGTGGTACTTGGCGTTCAGCACCTCATGCGCCACACCACGGCGCTTGAGCATCGTGGAGAGAATCTCCGACTTCTCCACGCTGGTGGTGCCCACGAGCACCGGCTGGCCGTTGCTGTGCCGCTCCACGATGTCCTCGACGCACGCCTCGAACTTGGCGGTCTGCGTCTGGTACACCACGTCGGACTCGTCGGCGCGGATCATCGGCATGTTGGTCGGGATGGGCACGACGCCAAGCTTGTAGATCTGGTGGAACTCATTGGCTTCGGTGATGGCCGTACCGGTCATGCCGCCGAGCTTGTCGTACAGCCGGAAGTAGTTCTGCAGGGTGATCGTGGCGAGCGTCTGGTTCTCGTCCTTGATCTGCACGCCTTCCTTGGCCTCAATGGCCTGGTGCATGCCCTCGTTGTAACGCCGGCCGTGCAGGATGCGGCCGGTGAACTCGTCCACGATGAGGACCTCGCCGTTCATCACGACGTAGTCCTTGTCCTTCTTGTACAGCTCCTTGGCCTTGATCGCGTTGTTGAGGAAGCTGACCAGCGGGGTGTTCACCGGGTCGTACAGGTTGTCGATGCCGAGGGTGTCCTCGACCTTCTCCACCCCGGACTCCAGGATGCCGATCGTCTTCTTCTTCTCGTCAATCTCGTAGTCGCCCTCGCCGTCCTCACCCCGGCGCAGCCGCGGCGCGATCTTGGCGAACTCGACGTACCACCGCGCGCTCTGCTCGGCGGGGCCGCTGATGATGAGCGGGGTCCGCGCCTCGTCGATGAGGATCGAGTCCACTTCGTCCACAACCGCGAAATTGTGGCCACGCTGCACACAGTCGTCCAGGCTCCAGGCCATGTTGTCGCGCAGGTAGTCGAAGCCGAACTCGTTGTTGGTGCCGTACGTCACGTCCGCCGCGTACTGCTTGCGGCGCTCCTCGGGCTGCATCTCGGACAGGATCACGCCTACTTCGAGGCCGAGGAACTGGTGCACCCGGCCCATCCACTCGGCGTCACGCTTGGCCAGGTAGTCGTTGACCGTGACGACGTGCACGCCCTTGCCGGTCAGCGCGTTCAGGTAGGCCGGCAGCACGGAGGTCAGGGTCTTGCCCTCACCGGTCCGCATCTCGGCGATGTTGCCCAGGTGCATCGCGGCGCCGCCCATGAGCTGGACGTCGAAGTGGCGCTGGCCGAGCGTGCGCTGGGCGGCCTCGCGGACGGTGGCGAATGCCTCCGGCATCAGCTCGTCCAGCGACTCACCGTCGGCGTAGCGCTGTCTGAGCTCGTCGGTCATGCTCCGCA
The DNA here is from genome assembly GCA_963775825.1 of uncultured Actinomycetes bacterium. Taxonomy (GTDB): domain Bacteria; phylum Actinomycetota; class Actinomycetes; order Streptosporangiales; family Streptosporangiaceae; genus Bog-532. The sequence goes on along the minus strand of CAVZKY010000040.1, from coordinate 138,505 downwards.
GCTCGGCGTCGCTCATCGCGGCGAAATCATCCTCGATGGAGTTGACCTGCCCGGCAATCCGCTTGAGCTTGCGAAGAATCTTGCCTTCGCCAGCACGAAGGACGCTGTCGATGATGACTGGCACTTCTTGTCGCGCTCCTCGCGGATTGTCTGAGCTGACGGCCGCCGGTGCCCGGCGGGCCAGGCGGCCTATCCTCGCCGACCAGGTGAGCCTTAGGATGCGGGGACGAGCACCCTGACAGTCATCGTAGGCGAGTAACGGCCCGAAACCGAGTCCGTACGGGAAGTCCCGCCGCACCTCGGACGAGCTTCCCCGAGGAGCCGCGTGGCCTATATTCGCCTCCGCATGCCTGCCTCACAATAATATGTGTCGCAGCGACGGCACGAGACGCCCGCGCCAGGCCCGCTCAGGGTGCCCCGCGGGTACGAGAGGAGCAAGGCCATGACCGAGCAGTCGGCACCGGGGACGCTGGCGGGCACCGGCGGCGCGGCCGGCCAGGCTCCGGAAACGATCGGGCCCGCTCCGGAGGAGTCCCCGCTCGGGCACGCCGCCGCGGTGGCGCACGAGTCCTTCCACGGCCGGCCGGTGTCCTGGGTCGCGGTCGCGATCATCACGGTCGGCTTCGTCGTCGGCGGATTCTCGATGGTCCCCACGCCGACCTGGTGGCTGTTCTGGACCGCGGCCGCGATCACCGCGGTCGGCCTCGGCGTCGGCGCGCTGGCCAGGATGTCCGAGGACTGGTACTAGACCACCCCGCCCGGCGGCCTGCCAGGCACCGTCAGACCCCCCGGTTACGCTGGGGCCGTGCCGAGCCTGTCCTGTCCCGGGGATCTCCTGCCCGCCGCCGGCACGGCGGTGGCGCCTGCCGCGGTTGCCTCTCCGGTCACCGCCTCGGAGACCGTCGATCTCAGCCCGGACGACGTCCGGCGGATGACGCTGCGCGCCCAGGGCTTCATCGGGGCGTCAGCCCGCCAGAGCGGCGTGCCGGGGATGCTGCGCCGGGTCGGCGGGGTCCAGCTCGACACGATCAGCGTGCTGGCCCGCTCCCACGAGCTGGTCGCCTACGCGCGCCTCGGGCCAGTGCCCAGGGCCGTGATCGAGCGCGCGTACTGGAATCCGGCCCATCCGGCGGCCTTCGAATACTGGGCACACGCGGCCTGCGTGCTGCCGATCGAGGAATGGCCGTACTACGCCTTCCGGCGGCGCTGGTTCCGGGCCCGCGGGATGCGCTGGCATGAGGTGTCCCCGCAGGTGTGCGAGGAGGTCCTGGCCCGGGTGGCCGCCGAGGGGCCGATGAACGCCACCCAGCTCGGCGGCGCGAAGGGCGGCGGCCCCTGGTGGGACTGGTCGGAGGTCAAGGTCGCGGCCGAGTGGCTGCTCGATATCGGTGATCTCGTCTGCGTCCGCCGGGCGGGCTGGCGCCGAGTCTACGACCTGCCGGAGCGGGTCATCCCGGCCAGCCTGCTGGACATGGACCCGACCGACGAAACCTGCGTGAGCCACCTGGCGGGAGTCACCGCGCGAGCCCTCGGCGTGGCCACGCACGCCGATCTCGTCGACTACCACCGGCTGCAGGGGGTGCTGCCGACGGGCAACGGCCGCACGGCAGCACTGGATGACGCGGCACGGGTCGCGGGCCTGGTGCCGGTGACGATCCCCGGGCCGCGGGCTGACGTCGCCGCCTGGGCCGACCCGGCAGCAGTGGCCGCCGCGGCCGGAACGAACCGGGAACGGCACCGGGTCACGCTGCTGTCGCCGTTCGACTCGCTCATCTGGGACCGCAAGCGGACGGCGCGGCTGTTCGGCTTCGACCACAGCCTGGAGGCCTACGTGCCGAAGGCCAAGCGCGTGCACGGCTACTTCGTGATGCCGCTGCTGGCCGGCGGCCGCCTGGTCGGCCGGGTCGATCCGGTGCGCCGGGGCAGCACCCTTGTCGCCCGCCAGGTATCCCTGGACCGGCCGTCCGCGGCCGAGCCCATGGCCCGCGCCCTGCGAGAGGCCGCCGAATGGGTCGGCTGCGACCACGTGCAGGTAGAACGGGTCACCCCAGAGGCCAGCGCCAAGAGTCTGCGCGCCCTACTCAGCTGAATTCGATCAGTTTTTCGCGGACGGCGATCATGACGGCTTCCATCCGGGAGTGGATCTGCAGTTTTTCCAGGATGTTGCGCACGTGGTTCTTGACCGTGTTCTCGGAGATGAACAGCTCCTTGGCGATGTCGCGGTTGTTCATGCCGCGCGCGACGAGCTTCAGGACCTCCATCTCCCGGTCAGTGAGCTTCGGCGCGGGCACCTGCTGCGGCCGCTCTTCCTCCTGATCGCGGCGGGCCAGCGTCGCGAACTCGGTGAGCAGCTTGCCCGCCATGGAGGGGTTGATGAGCGACTGGCCGCCGTACACGGCCCGGACGGCGTCCGCCACCTCATCGAGCGGGATGTCCTTGAGCAGGTAGCCGCTGGCACCTGATCTGATCGCCTCGAAGAGGTCTTCCTCCTCGTCGCTGATGGTCAGCATGACAATCTTGGCGCTGGGCGCGGCTTCCTTCATCGCCCGGGCGGCCTCGATACCGCTCGTCTTCGGCATGCGGATGTCCATCAGAACCACGTCGGGAAGGGATTCACCGGCCCGGACCACGGCTTCGGCACCGTCGCTGGCCTGTCCCACCAGCTCGATGTCCGATTCGGAGTCGAGCACCATCTCCAGGCCACGCCGGAAGAGCGCGTGATCGTCGGCGATCAGCACGCGGATCGGGTCAGGAGCCTTCCCGCTGGCCCGCTCGCCGCCGGGAGCACCGGAACCCTCGCTCACACTGTCTCCTCCCACCTACGGGTCCTCCTTGGTCCGTCCGGGTACCGGCCACGCTGTCCTGCCGGAGTTGTGTCGACATGACGCTCATGTCAACAGATAGTGGCCGAGCCATGGCGCGCCGCGCAAATCAAGCGCGCCATGGCCGGGCCGCACAGCCGGGATCAGTTACCCGCTTTTTCCCTGTCTTAGCCGCTCAGGCGGAATGTTCCATCAGCCGGATCACACCGTAGTCGTAACCGCGGCGCCGGTACACCACGCTGAACAGGTCACAGTCGCGGTCATGGAACAGGAAGAAGTCGTGTCCCACGAGCTCCATCTCCAGCAGGGCCTGGTCGATTGTCATCGGCTCCGCCGGGTGCAACTTCTCCCGGACGACCAGCGGGCCGTCCCCTTCCATCTGGATCGGCACGAAATGCGCGGACGTGCTCTCCGCATCGTCGAGATCACCGTCCAGCTGCGGCCGGCCATGACCATTGCCGTTTACCCGGCCGCGATCGGCCAGGATCGGCTGGGCCGCCTCGGTCACTTCCGGCACGATGGTGTCCGGCGCCAGGGACGCATCCGGAGACGCGCTACCGACCCGGGCGAGTTCCCGGTCAGCGTGCCGTACCTTCCGCCGGTCACAAGCCCGGCGCAGCCGGGCCTCGAGCTTGGCGTAGGCCAGGTCGAGGGCCGTATAGCGGTCGTCCGCGGCTGCTTCGGCGCGGATCACCGGGCCACGCGACTGGATGGTGAGCTCGACCCTTTGCCGGCGCCCCGCTTGCCGCGGGTTACGCTCCGAGCTGACCTCCACGTCGATCCGGATCGCCTTCTGATCCAGTTTTTCGATCTTGACGAGCTTGCCCACCGCGTGCTCGCGGAAGCGCTCGGGGATGTTAGTGCGCCGGCTCTTGAAGATGATGTCCATTGCGATCCCCTTTACTGCCGATAATCGCGTCTGGCGACTGTTCGAGGGGCACCCGTCCGGCCGACCTGGTCTTCGTCCCCACATCCGCCTGCTGAGGGGTTCGCGGCATCTCTGTGGCCACTACTACCCTTCTCCCGGCCCAGCAGACCCGGTGTCCGCTGGCGGGGCAGGACTTACTTCTAAGCCGCACCGTGATCGGTCGACGAGAAGTCGCCTTACGTGGGCCGTTTAGCCTGCGGCTGGCATCGGCTAGCCCGGCTGGGTGCTACCCTAGGGTTTTGCCCAAGGGCCCCAGCCTGGCGCAACCACGGACCCGGACGGGTGCCATGAGACGAACCTAGCCCTATCTGGGCCGATTGTCAGGAGCCAATCGTAAGCGAAGAGTAACCTGAATCTTTACATAAAGTCGCTCTCGGGCCTTTCCGCGCCCATAACGGACAGGGAAATTTCCCGTAACGGGCCGGAAACGCTCGCCGCTAGCCAGGATAGGCCGGGGCCAGGCCAGGCCCGACGACCCCGCTCCAGAGTCCGCCCAGACTGGCCAGGCTGGTCAGCTGGCCGCCGGACAGGCCCGCGACCAGCGGGTTGGAGGAGCCGTCCGCGGTGATCGAGACGGTGCCCTGCACGGCAGGAACCGGGATCGGCGGCTGCCCGTTCATGGCCATCTCGTCCAGCACCGGGCTACCCGAGGATGGGCTCAACGCGATCACGTGATTCGCGTCATACCACGTCAAAGCGGTGAAGTGGATGTTCTGCGCGCTGATGGACACGGCAGTGCCGATGTCGGCCTGCTGGCCGGAATGCACGATCGCCGCGAGCATGAGCTGGGAGCCGCCGCTGCCAGTGACGATCATCGCGCAGCGCACGCCGTCCGGCGCCACCTTCAGGTCGGTGACGCGCTCCCCGGACGGCAGCGTGGTGGATACCGGGACGGCCGCACCGCTCCGGCCTGGTATCAGCCAGACCTGCCCGGCGGGGCCCGCTGGGACCGCTGCCGGTCGCCCACAGGTTGTCGTGGGTGTCCCAGCTCAGCGTCGTGAAACGGCCGGTGGCCCGTTGGGTCAGGATGGCTTTCCTAGCCAGGCCGCCCGTGTACAGGACGCCGCCCGGCCCGAGGCCGGCCACGTAACGGCCGTCAGGGGAGACGGCCACCGTCGTGAGCGGAATCTGCCCGGTCCCCGCCGCGCCGGGCACCAGGGCCCCCTGCGGGGAACTGGCCTGCGCCGCGCCGGACAGCGACCGCACCTGGCCTTGACCGTCGGCGTAGTAGAAGCTGGCGTGCGCCGGGGCGGAGGGCACGTAGCTGGCGTAGGAGCCGATCTGCTGAGCTGGGCTGCCCGATCCCGGCAGGGTCACCGGGTTTCCGTTGACCTCGAGCTCCACGGACTGGATAGACGGCTCGACCGCCGTCGACCTGGCCAGCGTCCACAGCAGCTGGGCGGACATCTGCCGCAGCGTGCCGGACGTGGCCCCGGCGGCCGCCCCGCCCAGGTTGACGATGGCGGTGGCGCCGTCCAGGCTCAGGCTCAGCAGCCGGGTGCCAGCCGGGAACGCGGTCTGCGCCGCATTGAGCAGCCAGCCCGACGGCGCAGCCAGGAGCACCTGCAGCAGCTGGGCGACCAGATCCGCCGGGGTGGCCTCCTGGGGCACATAGAGCGGATCGGGGATAAGCACCTGCATCGCGGGATCAAAGAAGTAGACGTTGCGCGGCTGGTACACGTGCTGGAAATCGGCCTCGTTGAGCAGCACGACGCTGGGCAGGCCGGAGATGCGCCAATCCGACCCCTGCTTGACGACGACGAACTTCTCGTCCGCCGGGGCCCGGCCCTGGGCGGAGATCGCGTACTGCCCGCTGTCCGATACGGTACCCAGCACCTGGCCGCTGACCTGGACCACGGCGCTGGCGGGCGTGCGGCCGGAATGCGGCGAGCCGCGCTTCGCCGTGACCAGGCTGGGGTTCTGGCTGAAGACGGTGACGGCCCACCCGGGGCGCCAGGACTGACTGGCCGAGGACGTCAGGTACTGGCGGGCGACCGCATGGTCATTGGCAAAGCTGGCGTTGGCGGCCAGGAAGCCCGACACGATCTGTCGCGGGCCCCAGCCGGACCCGGGCGGCACCGGGATCGGCTGCAGGTAGTCCTGGCCGCCGCCCGCACCGCCCTGCGTGACGTTCACCGCCTGGACGTGGCCGCTGGTCGGTACGGTGACGCAGCCGGCCAGGGCCAGGGTGCAGGTGACGATCACCGTAACGAGCCAGGCCACACGTCGCCGCCGGGGCGGTCTACCCACGCGTGCCCACCTCGCTCCCGCCGACCCGGTTGGCGCGGTCACGGTCCGCCTGGCCGGGGTCAGCGTGGCGGGGTCAGCTGGCCGGCGACTGGCCGGGCAGCTGGCCGGGGACGGGCTGGCCGAGCAGCGGGCGGGCGCCTGGTCCAGGATAGGCAGGTCGCCGGCCCAATCCCAGAGCGGCGGGAACAATCTCACCGATGCCCGGCATCGAGGCCCGTTTCGTCCGGGACCAGCGGCAGCGGGGAGCCCACGAGCTTCTGCCCGGCGACGCGCGGGATCGTCAGCCGGAAAACAGAGCCTTTCCCGGGCGAGCCCCAGGCCTGCAGCCATCCGCCGTGCAACTGCGCATCCTCGAGCGCGATGGCCAGGCCGAGCCCAGTGCCCCCGGTGGTGCGGGCCCGGGCCGGGTCGGCGCGCCAGAAGCGGTCGAAGACGAGCTGGTCCTGGCCCGGCTTCAGGCCCACCCCGTGGTCCCGCACGGCGACCGCGACCGCGTCCCGGTCGGCGGCCACGGTGACGATGACGTCGTTGCCCTCGCCGTGCTCGACGGCGTTGACGAGCAGGTTGCGCAGGATGCGCTCGACCCGGCGGCGGTCCGCGTCGGCCAGGCACGGCTCGGCGGGCAGGCGGAACTCGATCCGGCAGCCGCGGCGCTCGGCCAGCTGCTGGGCGTCATCCGCCGCCCGCCGGGCGAGGTCGCTGACGTCGACGGAGTTGGCGTCCAGGGTGGCGGCGTTCGCGTCGTGCCTGCTGATCTCCAGCAGGTCCTCCAGCAGTTCCTGAAAACGCTCGAGCTGACCCTGCAGCAGCTCGGCGGAGCGGGCCGAGGAGACGTCGAAGGTGTCCTTGGCCTCGAGCAGCACCTCGGCGGCCATCTTGATCGTGGTCAGCGGGGTCCGCAGCTCGTGCGACACGTCGGAGACGAACTGCCGCTGCAGCTTGGACAGCTCCTCCAGCTCGCGCAGCTTGTCCTGCAGGCTCGCCGCCATCTCGTTGAACGACGTCGCGAGGGCGGCGAGGTCGTCCGCGCCACGGACACGCATCCGCTCACTCCAGCCGCCCGGCGGTCAGCCGCTGAGCCGCCTGCGCCGCGTGCCGGACGGGGATGACCACCCAGCGCGTGACCAGCGAGGCGATCAGGGCCAGCAGCACGATCAGCGCCAGGCCGGCCCCGATGAGGGTGCGCTGGACCAGCTGCAGCGTCTGCTGCTCCTGCTGCATCGGGAACAGGTAGTAGAGCTGGTAGTAGTTGCCCAGCGGCGTGCCGACCGCGAGGCCCGGCTCGTTGGCACGGCCGAGCGTCGACACGATCATCGTGGGCGCGTAGAACATCTTGCTGGCGGCGCCGTGGTCCTGTTCCAACTCAACGCTGTCCGACAGGGCGGCCGGAATGCTCAGGCCCGGCTCGGCGCCGGCCGCGACGCCCTTGATGTAGACCGGCAGGGCGACCCGGCTGGAGCTGACCTCGATCACGACGTCGTAGGTGCTGTTGTTGCCGCTGGCATTCTGCAGCTTCTGGGCGGTCGGGTACAGGAAGCTGTCGGCGAGGGCGGCCGACGACGGAGCCCGGTCGAATCCGGGACTGCTCTCGGCCACGGTGAGGCCCTCGGACACCTGGGCGGTGGCGGACTTCTCCTTATTCAGCAGCAGCCCGTCGGATATCTGCTGGGTGAGAAAGAAGCCGAGTACGGCTATGACCAGGGTCGACAAAGCGAGCGTGGTGGTCACGACGCGGAGCTGGAGCGACCGGCGCCAGCGGAAGCGCAGGTCTTCGGCGCGTTCCCGCTGCCATTTCCGGGCCGCCTTGAGGAGCCGCTTGGCTCGCCTCGGGAGCCGGCGCCCGACGAGCCGGACGGCCCGCGACTGGCGAACGATCTTGTACATGCCCCGGCGGCGCCTGCGCGCGGGCGCGCTTTTAACCCGGGCCGCGCCACCGGCACCCGGCTCGCCCCGGCCCTTCTTCGTGTCGGCGGCTGGATTAGGCGCAGGCATCCCCATCGTCGTTCATCTGGAGCAGCATAAGCCGTTCCTGCCAGTTCAGCCAGGTTTCTCGTGTCAGCGGGCCTGGCTCAGGCCGGGCCGGCCTTGTAGCCGACGCCCCGGACCGTCACCACGATCTCCGGCCGCTCCGGGTCCTTTTCGATCTTCGCCCGCAGCCGCTGGACATGCACGTTGACCAGCCTGGTATCGGCGGCGTGCCGGTAGCCCCACACCTGCTCGAGCAGCACCTCACGGGTAAAGACCTGGCGCGGCTTGCGGGCCAGCGCCACGAGGAGGTCGAACTCGAGGGGAGTGAGGTTCAGCGCCTCGCCGTTCCGCTTCACCGAATGCCCGGCCACGTCGATGCTGATGTCCCCGATCTGGAGCATCTCCGGCGCCGGCTCGTCGGTCCGGCGCAGCCGGGCCCGTATCCGCGCCACCAGTTCCTTGGACTTGAACGGCTTGACCAGGTAGTCGTCCGCGCCGGACTCGAGGCCCAGCACGACATCAACCGTGTCGGTCTTGGCCGTCAGCATGACGATCGGTATCCCGGACTCGGTCCGGATCTGGCGGCAGACGTCGATCCCATCGGTCCCCGGCAGCATCAGGTCGAGCAGCACCAGATCCGGCCGGGTCTCACGGAAAACGTCCAGCGCCTTGTCGCCGTCGGAAACAAACGTCGGCTCGAAGCCTTCGCCACGGAGCACGATACCGAGCATTTCCGCGAGGGCCGCGTCGTCATCGACGACAAGCACACGTCCTTTCATGGCCCTATAGTTCCACGTGATCGGGCATGGGGAGGCCAGTGTGGGAATGCCGCGGCCCCGACAGTCACGGAAGGAGCCCGATTTGCCGCCCCGGCGGTGGCTGGGAGGCCCGCGCACCCGCCCGGCAGGCCGCTCAGCGGCGTCCCCCGGATCGCACAGACGTGCCAGTATGGCCGGCGCACCTCAGTACAAACCACGCGCCACCCGATCCGGCGGCTACGCGCAGACCATCCATAACCACAGACCGGGCTATCCATTTGACCGGAGTGCCCAACCACTGCGGCCGACGTTCGCGCTGGTCACGGACTGAAAGAGCCCCGTCTCCCGGCTGCCCCTGGCGCACCGCTGACCTGCGTTACTCCGGTTAAGTGGATACCCCGGACCACAGATATCCGATGTCAGCATTGTTGCTGGGCGCGACACCGGCGGCAGCGGGCCGCCGGTACGGTGAGGTCGTGATCGAACTCGGCCTGCTGGCGCAGGAGCTCCGGCCATGACCGCGGTGACGGAAGGCTCCGGGGCGGCCACCTGGCGGGGGCGGACGGCACGGCAGCAGCCCGACTGGCCCGACCGGCAGCGGCTGAAGGCCGTCACCAGCGAGCTGGCGGCGCTGCCGCCGCTGATCTTCGCCGACGAATGCGACCAGCTGCGGGAGCGTCTGGCCGCGGTGACGCGGGGCGAGGCGTTCATCCTGCAGGGCGGCGACTGCGCGGAGACGTTCGAGGGCGCGACCGCCGGCGCGGTCCGCGCGAAGCTGCAGACGCTGCTGCAGATGGCGCTCGTCCTCACCTACGGGGCGAGCGTGCCCGTGGTCAAGATGGCCCGGATGGCCGGCCAGTTCGCCAAGCCGCGGTCCAGTCAGACCGAGACACGCGACGGCATCGAACTGCCCGCGTACCGCGGCGACGCCGTCAACGGCTTCGACTTCACCCCCGAGGCCAGGGCGCCGGACCCGGACCGGCTGCTGCGCGCTTACCACAGCTCCGCGGTCACGCTGAACCTGTGCCGGGCCTACACAACCGGCGGTTTCGCGGACCTGCGCCGGGCGCACGCCTGGAACCAGGACTTCGTGCGGACCAGCCCCTCGGGCCAGAACTACGAACGGCTGGCGGGCGAGATCGACCGGGCCCTCGCTTTCATGCACGCCTGCGGCGCGGACCCGCAGGAGCTGCGCTCCGTAGAGCTGTACTCCAGCCACGAGGCGCTGCTCCTGGACTATGAGGATGCGCTGACCAGAACGGATTTCCACACCGGGCTGCGGTATGACGCCGCGGCGCACTTCCTCTGGATCGGTGAGCGGACCCGGGCCCTTGGCGACGCCCACATCGAATTCGCCCGCGGCATCGACAACCCCATCGGGGTCAAGCTGGGCCCCTCCGCCACGCCCGCGGAGGTCCTCGGGCTCGCCGAGGCGCTCAACCCGGACGGCCTGCCCGGGCGGCTCACCTTCATCACCCGGATGGGAGCCGCGCGGGTCCGTGACCTCCTGCCGCCCCTGGTCGAGGCGGCCCGCGGAGCCGGGACGCCGGCCGCCTGGATCTGTGACCCGATGCACGGCAACACCTTCGAGGCGCCGGGCGGTTACAAGACGCGGCGATTCAGCGACATCCTGGCTGAGGTGCATGGGTTCTTCGAGGTCCACCGGGCGCTCGGCACCCACCCGGGCGGCATACACATCGAGTTCACCGGCGACAACGTGACGGAGTGCGTGGGCGGCAGTCACCAGATTGCCGAGCATGACCTGCACCGGCGGTACGAGACCGCCTGCGATCCGCGACTCAACCGCAGCCAGTCACTGGACCTGGCCTTCACCGTCGCGGAAAGGTACAGCCAGGCCGCCCGCTGACATGCCGCCCGTACGGCTGATCTCCGATCCCGGCGCCGACCAGCACGCTTATCTGCTCACCGCGGCCGGTTCAGCCCGCTCCATCGACGGGCCGTGCTGGTCATGAATTTTCCTCCTGGTCGGGCATCCGCCGCGGTCCGGCGGTCCATGGAGGTAGACCAGGTAAGCCCGGCGGATTCGCCGCGGCCGCCGGCTGGCGACCCAGGAACGCCACGAGCCGGTCGCCCGGGGGCGCCAGGGCGGGTACCGGGACCGGATCGGCGAAGCGCCCCGGCCGGGTGGCCGCTGTGACGAGCAGCGGCGCGATGGGCAGCAGGTCGCGGGCCAGGCCGGCGGGGATGGTGCCGTGGCCGGCGCAGGCGACCGAGATGTCCCAGCCGTGCACGGCGATCTCGATGGCCCCGGTCATGGTGACCAGGCTGGTGGTCAGTTCCCGGTCACCGACGGCCACCCGGCGCTCCCCGGTACCGGCCACGGCACAGGCGCACAGCAGCGTCCCGGCGCCCTCGCTCAGGCCCGGCACGAGGTCCTGGTCTTGGACGGCGGCCTTGGCCACGCCAGGGCTGACGATCCCGGTGCCGAAGGCCTCGGCCAGGGCGTCGAGGGAGTCGGTCAGATGGCACAGCAGGGTCCGCAGGTCCCACCCGGCGCAGGGGGTGGGCCGTGGCATGGTGTCCGGGGTGGCCAGCCGGGCCGCCGACAGCGCGTAACCGATCGCGCGGACCAGCATCCCGCGGTCAGCAGGCAGGGCGGTCAGTCCCAAGGTCGTCGACCCCAGCGCGGCCAGCCCCAGCGCGGCCCGCCCGCTCGCCGTCCGCTAGCACTGGCGGCAGCCGGAACGTCCGGAACAGCCCCGCATCGAGGAAGACGCCGTGGGCGCGCCACGCCCGCAGGTACGTGTCCTGCACCAGATCCTCGGCCTCGGCGGCCGAGCCGAGCATCCGGTAGCAGTGAGCCGGCAGTTCGCCCCGGTACGGCCCGGTGAGGCTGGTGAAATCATCGCTGACGGTCATCGCCACTCCAGCTGGGCTACGCGACGGCCGACGCCGTCACATGTACAGACCGGCCGCGCGGCCTAAAGTCACCGGCCGTCAGGCCGAGTTACAAACGATCAGAAGCACCGGCGGAGGATCAGGCGGCAGCCCGGCGAGTAGCCAGGCCGGCAGGTAGAGTGCCTTGCCATGGCGGAACCCGAAGCGGAAGCCGTAGCCGAGCGCATGGCCGACCGACCGCTGCAGAACGTGATGGAGACCGGGTGGGCCGAGGCCCTGGAACCCGCGGCCGGGCAGATCAAGGAGATGGGCGACTTCCTCCGAGGCGAGATCGCCGCCGGGCGCACGTACCTGCCCGCGGGCCAGAACGTGCTCCGCGCCTTCAAGCAGCCGTTCGCTGATGTGCGCGTACTGATCGTCGGGCAGGACCCCTACCCCACGCCCGGAAACCCGGTCGGGCTGAGCTTCTCGGTGTCACCCGCGGTGAAGCGGCTGCCGCCCAGCCTGGTCAACATCTTCACCGAGTACACCGACGACCTGGGCCTGCCCGAGCCGTCGAACGGTGACCTGACGCCCTGGTCGGAGCGGGGCGTGCTGCTGCTGAACAGGGTGCTCACCGTGCAGCCGCGCAAGCCGGGCTCGCACCGGGGCAAGGGCTGGGAGAAGGTGACCGACCAGGCCATCCGGGCCCTCGCCGCCCGGGGTGGCCCGCTGGTGGCCATCCTGTGGGGCAAGGACGCGCAGAACCTGGGGCCGTTGCTGGGCGACGTGCCGAAGATCGAGTCCTCGCACCCCAGCCCGTACTCGGCCGACCGGGGCTTCTTCGGCTCCCACCCGTTCAGCCGGGCCAACGCCCTGCTGGAGAACCACGGCGGCGAGCCCATCGACTGGGCCCTGCCCTGACGAGACCGTCATCCAGCGAGGGATTCCGTCCAGGGTTTACAGTCAGCCGCCTGAGTGGAACGATCCGGACAGAGCAAGGTCATGTGGCCACGCCGAGTCCGAAGGTGGCAGTATGACGCGCAACGGCTGGGGCAGCGCTCCGGAAGATGACCGTAACTGCTCGCGCGACGCCGCTCCGCATGGCGGGAGCAGCGGCGGCCTTCCCTGGAGGGTGACGGTACTGGCGCTGGTCGTGTGCCTGGCGCTGGCCGCCTGCTCAAGTAGCCAGGGCGTCTCCGGCCAGACCCCGGTGAACTCGACGACGAGCGGGCCGCAGATCACGGTGGACATGGTCACCCACGGGCAGGCGTTCGACCCGTTCTGGGCGCTGATCAAGGATGGCGCGCAGACGGCCGCGAAAGCGTTCAACGTCAACCTGGTCTACAGCTCCCCCGCCACCACGAACCCGCAGCAACAGGCCTCGCTCATTACCAAGTCCGCCGCGCAGCATCCGAAGGGCCTGGTGGTGACGATCCCCGACGCCGCGGTGCTGTCCGGCCCGATCAAGCAGGCGGCCTCGGCCGGCATCCCGGTCATCGTGATGAACGTCGGCGCGAACGTGTACCAGAACGTGGGCGGCCTGACGTTCGTCGGCCAGAACGAGATGGCCGCCGGGCAGGAGGCCGCCCGGGAGATGGCGGACAACGGCGTACACAAGGCGCTGTGCGTCATCCACGAGGCGCAGAACGCCGCCCTGGTCCAGCGGTGCGCGGGGTTCGCCGCGGCGCTGGCGGCCAGGGGCGGCTCGGTCAAGGTCCTATACGTCAACGGCGCCCAGCTGAACTCGGCGGCAACCGCGATCGAGAACGCGCTGAAGGCCGACCCCGCCATCGACGGGGTGCTCACCGTCGGCATCCAGGGGTTCCAGGCAGCCGGCGGAGCGCTGCAGTGCCTGGGCAAGTTCGGCACGATCAAGTTCGGCACCTTCGACGTCTCGACCCAGGACCTGAACGCGGTCAGCAACGGCCAGGCGCTGTTCGTCATCGACCAGCAGCCGTTCCTGGAGGGGTACATGGCGGTCCAGGTCACCGCCTTCGAGGTGCGGTACGGCCAGCACCCGTTCGGGCCGATCTACACCGGGCCAAGCTTGGTCACCAAGGCCAACGTGGCGCAGGTTCAGCAGCTGTACAAGAGCACCGGCGTCCCGCTGTTCAACGGCGGCTATCCGCAATGAGCGCCATCCAGAGGGGGCGATCGCGTTGACCGCAGCAGTTTCGCAGCCGCTCGCCGCGGGGTTGCGCCTGTCGCTGGCGCCGCTGGACTACGCGCTGCTGATCATCTATTTCGTCTTCGTCATCGGGATCGGGTTCGCGCTGCGCCGCCTGGTCCAGACCTCGACGGACTTCTTCCTGTCCGGCCGCTCGCTGCCGACCTGGATCACCGGGATCGCGTTCATCTCGGCCAACCTGGGCGCGATCGAGATCCTCTCCATGGCGGCGAACGGCGCCGAGTACGGCATCAGCACCGTGCACTACTACTGGATCGGCGCGGTGCCGGCCATGGTGTTCCTCGGCGTGGTGATGATGCCGTTCTACTACGGCTCCCGGGTCCGCAGCGTCCCCGAGTACCTGCTGCGCCGGTTCGACCGCAAGACGCACCTGGTGACCGCCATCATCTTCGTCCTGGCCTCGGTCCTGATCGCGGGCGTGAACCTGTACGCGCTCGCGTTCGTGCTCGAGTCGCTGCTCGGCATCCCGCTGGCCGTGGCCATCATCGCCTCGGCCCTGTTCGTGCTCTCCTACATCCTGCTCGGCGGGCTGTCCAGCGCCATCTACAACGAGGTGATGCAGTTCTTCGTCATCCTGCTCGCCCTGATCCCGGTGATCATTGTGGTGCTGAAGGAGACCGGCGGGATCCACGGCCTGTTCGGTAAGCTGGCCACGCAGGGAGCCTCCTTCACCCATCCGTGGAACGGCACCAGTCTCGGCGGGCACAACCCGTTCGGCGACTGGATCGGCATCGTCTTCGGCCTGGGCTTCTGCCTGTCGTTCGCCTACTGGACCACGAACTTCGCCGAGGTCCAGCGGGGCATGTCGGCCAAGGACGAGTCCTCCGCGCGGCTGACGCCGATCGTCGCGGCCTACCCGAAGGTGATCATCCCGCTGGGCACGGTGATCCCGGGCATGGCCGCGATCCTGCTGATCCCCGGCATCGGTACCGCCGGCGGCCTGACGTACAACGACGCCATCCCGGCGCTGTACAACAAGTACCTGCCCCTCGGCGTGCTCGGGGTGGCGGTGACCGGCCTGCTGGCCGCGTTCATGGCCGGGATGGCCGCCAACGTCTCCTCGTTCAACGCCGTGTGGACCTACGACATCTGGCAGAACTACATCCGCCCCGGCCGCCCGGACAGCTACTACCTGCGGGTCGGCCGGATCACCACCGTGATCGGCGTGTTCATCGGCATCGGGACCGCGTTCCTCGCGGCCGGCTACAGCAACATCGGGAACTACTTCCAGGCTCTCTTCTCGTTCTTCAACGTGCCGATCTTCGTGACGTTCATCCTGGGCATGTTCTGGCGCAAGGTCGGCCGCGGCTCGGGATTTTACGGGCTGATCGTCGGGACGGCGTTCTCGTTCGGCACGTGGCTGCTGTACAAGCTGAACGTGATCGACTTCCGCAGCGCAATCGCCGAGACCCAGTGGGGCGCGATCATCGGGTTCCTCGCCGGGGCGGCCGCCATGGCCATCGCGACCATCTGGGACACGCCGAAGCCCCTGTCCGCGTTGCGCGGTCTGGTCTGGGGATACGCGGTAGAAGACGAGGAGGATTGGCGGCAGAAGGCGAGGGAGGGGCCGCCGGGACGGCCGCCCGCGCGCCCTGGTACAAGTCCCCACTGTTGTGGGGCGCCGGCGCGCTCGTCCTGTGCGTGCTGTTCTACATCTACGTTGAGATTGCCTAGGGGTGGTGCAGGTGAGCTCTGCCAGCGGACACGAAGTGCCGGCCGGGGCCGAGGCTGCTTCCGCCCGGCGTCGCAAGCCGGATCTCACCCCGGAGGAGGCCAGGATCTGGCGGCTGGCCAAGCTCTTCGACCTGCGCTCGTTCATCGGGGCCCTGATGCTCATCTTCGGCATCCTGGTGATCATCCCGGGGTTCCTCGCGAGCCCGGCCACGATCGACAAGGCGGCCGGGATCAACCTGGCGCTGTGGGTCGGCGGGATCATGCTGGTGCTTGCCGCGTTCTTCCTGACCTGGGTGATACTGAAGCCACCGCCGCCGGTGACCATGGCGGAAATGGAGGCCACCCGCAAAGCCCGCGAGGAGTTCGGCACCCAGGGGCCGGCCGGGCACTGAACTCCGCACCTTCCTTCGGGTCAGCCGGCCCGGACTCCCGGGGCCGCACCGACCGGCTGGGCCGGGCGCGGCGCGGACATCAGGTCCATGATCGTGGCGCTGATCGCGCGATCGACCACGGCCAGGACCTCTTCCCGGGTCCGCCCGGCCCGGTCGTTCCACTGGGTGAGGGTGCGCACCCGGGCCCGCCGGACCTCGGGCGCGGGAACGGGCGGCAGGCCCGGAGTGGTCGGCTGGCCGCGGGAGGCCCACAGCGCGTCGTACACGGCGTCCACCGCCCGCCCGACGTCGGCGGACGACCCGGCCCGCGCCAGGGCGCCGACCAGGCAGGATCCGTCGACGTGAGCCGGGCTGCCGCCCGCGTCGCCGGTCTCCAGCCGGTGGCCGCCGTCAGCCGTGCTCACCGACCACCAGCCGCCCTGCATCCAGCCGGCCTCCAGCTCGGTCCGCGCCCCCTCGAGCACCGCCAGCTGCCCGTTCAGCTGGGCCAGGATCAGTTTCGCGTCCGGCGGCGGCATCAGCCGTCGGCACAGCCGGCACCACCAGCCCGGTCGTCGGGCGGCACCGTCTC
Organism: uncultured Actinomycetes bacterium; assembly: GCA_963775825.1. GTDB lineage: Bacteria > Actinomycetota > Actinomycetes > Streptosporangiales > Streptosporangiaceae > Bog-532. The sequence goes on along the minus strand of CAVZKY010000040.1, from coordinate 122,113 downwards.
CTGTCGTCACCCCGTGGGGTGCAGTCGGCTCGGTCGGCTGTGACCCGGCCTGCCACGTCATGTCCATTCTCACTATTTCAGCATTACACGCCATTCTGCGCGGCTCCAAGCAGTCCGTGGCAGCCCGCGCGCCATCAGGAGCCGATGCGCCAGGAGTCCAGGTAGGCCGACTGGGCCGGGGTGAGGGCGTCGATCCGGACGCCGATCGCGGCCAGCTCCAGGCGGGCGGCCTCGGCGTCGAGCGGGGCCGGGACCTCGTGCACGTCGGCGGCCAGCGTGCCGGCGTGCCCGGCCAGCCAGGCCAGGGCGAGCGCCTGCACGCCGAAGGACAGATCCATGGCCTGCGCGGGATGCCCCTCGGCGGCGACCAGGTTCACCACCCGGCCCTCGGCGAGCAGCAGCAGCCGGCGGCCATCGGCCAGCTCGAAGGAGTCCACGTGCGGGCGCAGGTCGCGGTGGACCGCGACCGCCAGGTCGGCCAGCGCGCGGATGTCGATCTCCACGTCGAAGTGGCCGGCGTTGGCCAGGATGGCCCCGTCCCGCATGACGGCCAGATGCTCGGCGCCGATCACCTCCGCCGACCCGGTGACCGTGACGAACACGTGCCCGGCGGCCGCCGCCTCGGCCATGGGCAGCACCCGGAACCCGCGCAGCACCGCGTCCAGCGCCCGGACCGGGTCGATCTCGGTCACGACCACCTCGGCGCCGAGACCCCTGGCCCGCTCCGCCACGCCGCGGCCGGACGCGCCGAACCCGGCTACCACCACCGTCTTGCCCGCCAGCAGCGTGTTGGTCGCGCGCAGCAGGCCGTCGATGACCGACTGGCCAGTGCCGAAGGTGCTGTCGACCAGGCGCCGGGTCGCGGTGTCGTTGGCCGCGATGACCGGGAACTTCAGCGCGCCCTCCGCCGCCATCCGGCGCAGCCTGAGCACCCCGGTGGTCGTCGACTCGCAGCCGCCGCGCACCCCGGGCAGCAGGTCAGGCCGCTGCGTGTGCAGCGTGTTGACCAGGTTGCAGCCGTCGTCGATGACGAGATCGGGGGCACTGTCCAGGGCCCGGGCGATGTGCGCGTAGTAGGCGTCCCGGTCCACGCCGGCCCGGGCGAACACGGTGATCCCGTGCCGCAGGGCCAGCGCGGCGGCCACCTCGTCCTGGGTCGACAGTGGGTTGGACGCGGCCAGCGCGACGCTGGCCCCGCCGGCGCGCAGCACCCGGACCAGGATGGCGGTCTCGGCCGTGACGTTCAGGCAGGCCGCGACGGACAGGCCGGCGAACGGCCGCTGGCCGGCGAACCGCTCGCGGAGCAGTTGCAGCACCGGCATGGCCCGTTCGGCCCACTCGATCCGCGCGCTGCCCGCGTCGGCCAGCGACGGATCGGCGATGTCACCCGGCGTACCGGCTGGGACGTCACCGTCCAGCGTGGCGGGCGGTACCGGACGCGCCGCCCGGCCGCCCGGCCGCGGCGTGCGCGGCCCGGCCGTGGTTCTGGCGCCCGCCTTGGCGCTGGCCATGCCGGCTAGTACCGGGCTAGTACCGGTAGGTATCCGGCTTGAACGGGCCGTCGACCGGGACACCGAGGTAATCGGACTGGGCCTTGGTCAGCCGGGTCAGCTTGACGCCCAGCGCGTCCAGGTGCAGCCGGGCCACCTTCTCGTCCAGGTGCTTAGGCAGCGTGTAGACGCCGATCGGGTACTCGCTGGTCCGGGTGAACAGCTCCAGCTGCGCCATGACCTGGTTGGTGAAGCTGTTGGACATCACGAAGCTCGGGTGGCCGGTCGCGTTGCCCAGGTTCAGCAGGCGGCCCTCGGACAGCACGATGACCGCGTGACCGTCCGGGAAGACCCACTCGTCGACCTGCGGCTTGATGTTGACCCGGCGGATACCGGAGGTCCGGGCCAGGCCCGCCATGTCGATTTCGTTGTCGAAGTGGCCGATGTTCCCCACGATGGCCTGGTGCTTCATGGCTGCCATGTGAGCGGCGGTGATGATGTCCCGGTTACCGGTGGCGCTGACGAAGATGTCCGCGGCGCCCACCACGTCATCCAGCACGGCGACCTGGTAGCCGTCCATGGCCGCCTGCAGCGCGCAGATCGGGTCGATCTCGGTGACGATGACCCGGGCGCCCTGGCCGCGCAGCGATTCGGCGCAGCCCTTGCCGACGTCGCCGTAACCGCACACCACGGCGACCTTGCCGCCGATGAGGACGTCCGTGCCGCGGTTGATGCCGTCGATCAGCGAGTGCCGGCAGCCGTACTTGTTGTCGAACTTGGATTTGGTGACCGAGTCGTTGACGTTGATGGCCGGGAACAGCAGCGAGCCGGCCCGCGCCATCTCGTACAGCCGGTGCACGCCGGTCGTGGTCTCCTCGGTCACGCCCATGATGGAGTCCGCGACCGCGGTCCACTTGCCGGGGGCGGCGGCCAGCGACGCGCGCAGCCGGTCCAGGATGACCTTCAACTCGTCCGCGTCGTCGTCGGCCGCGGACGGGACCCCGCCCGCCTTCTCGTACTCCGCGCCCTGGTGCACGAACAGCGTGGCGTCGCCGCCGTCGTCCAGCAGCATGTTGGGGGTGGCCCCGTCCGGCCAGGTCAGCGCCTGCTCGGTGCACCACCAGTACTCCTCGCAGGCTCTCCCCCTTCCAGGCGAAGACGGGCACGCCCTTCGGGTCGTCGGGGGTGCCGTCGGGGCCGACCACGATCGCGGCGGCCGCGTGGTCCTGGGTGGAGAAGATGTTGCAGCTGGCCCACCGGACCTGCGCGCCCAGCGCGGTCAGCGTCTCGATGAGCACGGCGGTCTGTACGGTCATGTGCAGCGAGCCGGTGATCCGCGCGCCGCGCAGCGGCTGGGCGGCGGCGAACTCCTCACGGGTCGCCATCAGGCCCGGCATCTCGTGCTCGGCCAGGCCGATCTCCTTGCGCCCGAACGCGGCGAGCGACAGATCGGCGACCTTGTACGGAAGCGGTGCGTTGGACATGCATTCTCCTCGTTGTCACGGCGTCCGGAGTCGTGGGCGCGCACCGCGGACGGCGCCTGCGCGTTACCGACCGTATGGGATGGCTGGGCCCCACGCACGCCCTGGCGGCCGTTCTTGACAAGAAAATGTAAGCTTTACGCCATGCGCATATCCGAGGCGGCCCGGCGGCTGGGAATGTCCCCGCGGATGCTCCGCTACCGCGAGGATCTGGGACTGCTGCCGCCGGTGCGGGAGATGAGCCGGGGGCGCGGGCCACGGCACCGCCAGTTCGGCGAGGCGGACCTGGGCGCGGTGACCGCGGCCCTTCAGCTGGAACGCCGGTACCAGGTAAGCCCGGCATCGGTCGCCTTCGGCTTGCGGGTCCTTTCCGAACCCGCGGTCCGCGCGGCCGTGGCGGACCTCAGCCGGCGCATCGGCCGCCTGCCGGAACGGCCCGGGCGGGCGCTCGACTTCGAGCAGGAGCGGGCGCTGCGGCTGCTCGGCCGCCCGGGCGCCGTCCTGGGCCGGGCTCAGGGGCCTCAGGGGCCTCACGGGCCCCAACAGGTTGCTAAGGCCCACGCTCGCGCTGATTCGGATCGGCGGCTTCGGCGGGCTCGGCGGGCTCAGCGGGCCCGGCGGGGCGAGGCGATCCGGGCTGCGACGGGGCCGGCGGCTCGCCGCGCTCTCCGGTGTGCTCCAAGGCGCGCTGGACGACACGGATGGCCGGATCGGTCTCGTCCGCCTTGGACTCCTGGTAGATGTCCGGCTCCAGGTAGATGACCTCCGCCATCGGCAACGCGTCGCGGACCCGGTGCTCGGCCGCGTCGATGCCGCGCACCACGGTCGAGGCGGAGTCCTCGGCCCGCACCGCGACCTTGGCCGCCACCAGCAGCGAGTCCGGGCTCAGGTGCACGGTGCGCATGTGGATGACCCGTTCCACCTCCGGGCCGTCCTCCAGCGCGGTGACGATCATACGCTCGGCGCTCGTCGCTCGCCGCCTCGCCGATGAGCAGGCTCTTGGTCTCCCGGGCCACCACGACCGCGACGCAGGCCAGCAGCACGCCGATGGCCACCGATCCGCCGCCGTCCCAGGCTGCATTGCCAGTCAGCTCGGACAGCCCGACGCCGGTGAACGCGAACACCAGGCCCAACAGCGCCGCCGTGTCCTCCAGCAGCATCACGATCAGGTCGGGCCCTTGGCCCGGGGATAAAGGTAAACCAGCTGCGCCCGCGCCGGAGCCCGCTCGACTGCTTGACCGAGACCCGGAGCGAGAGCCCTCCAGAATGGCCGACACGACCAGTACGCCGTACGCCATCCATACGGTCGGTGAGCGGCCCGGGTGCATGATCCGGTGGATGCCGTCGTAGACGGAGTACGCGCCGCCGACCGAGAACAGCACCACGGACACCAGGAAGCCGTAGAGGTACCGCTCCCGGCCGAACCCGAACGGGTGCTCCTCGGTCTCCGCGCGGTAAGCCCGGCTCCGGCCCACCAGCAGCAGCACCTGGTCGCTGCAGTCCGCCAGGGAGTGCACGAACTCGGCCAGCATCGAGGCGGAGCCGGTCAGCAGGAAGGCGACCAGTTTGGCAATGGCGATGCCGATGTTGGCGCCGCAGCGCGGCCAAGACCGCGAGCAGGCTGCCGGACCGCTTCTTCTTCTGGGCCGGCGGATTCCTCTTCTGGGCCGGCCGGCTAGCCTGAGTGTCCGGCCGGTCGCTGGGCCGGTCGCTGGTGCCGGTCGCTGGCGGCCGCGTGGGCGCCCGCGCGCGGCTGATTCTCTTCTCTGATGGGGGATTCCTTCCCGAAGTAAAGCTAAGAAATCCGCTCCTTCAGCTCCTGGATGATCTGGATCGGGGTGGGGTCCACCCCTGACGCGATGCCCAGATACACCGTGGCGTAATCGATGAGCTGAACCACACTGGCGAAGCGCTCCAGCGGGTGCTTGCCCGCCATGGTGAGCTCCGAGACGCGGATGCCCCGTTCGGAGGCCAGCTCCGCGGAGGCCGCCCGCCGCCGGGCCACCTGCGGGTGCTCGCCGGAATCGGCCAGCAGAACGAGCCGCAGCGGGAAACCTGATTCCGCGTCCAGGCCGCGGCCCGGGGCGAACGGCCCGTCGAAGGCGACCACCTGGTTGTGGTTGGCCTCCGGCAGTTCCCCGGCGATGCCCGGGTACTTGGCGTTCTCGTTCAGCTGGGCGGCGAAGCGCTTGGCCGCGACCCCGGCCAGGGGCGAGCTCCCCCAGATCATCGGCAGCGTGCCCATGAGGTCGAGGGCGAGCGACTTGCCCGGGTTGACGAACGATTCGCTGGTGGGCCGGCACTGGAAGGAGACCTCCTCCAGGACGGCCGCGGTGGCCTCGTAGACGTCCTCTCCGACGTCGATGACGCCTGTCTGGGCGGCGATGAAGATCAGCGGAGTGGACAGGCCCCACAGGGTCGAGCGGGGCATGCCCGCGGACACCACGGGGACGAACGGCGCCCGGGCCTGGGTGGCGATGGCCTGCAGCGGTGATCCCGCGCCGCCCACCCCGACCAGCTGCGCGCCCCGCCGCACCGCCTCGGCCGCCGCCGCCAGTGTCTCCTCGGTGGAGCCCGAGCACGACACCGCGATCACCAGGTCCGCCGCTCCGACCCAGCCCGGGATCTGGTAACCGTGCGACGTGACGACCTGCACCGGGTTACCGACGCCGCAGACCGCGTCCAGCACGTCCCCGGCGATCCCGGAACCGCCCATGCCCGCCACCACGATGGCCCGCGGGCGGCCGTGCGCGGTCACCGGGGACAGGTCCACCTCCGAGCATGCCAGGACGGCAGAACGCACCTGAGCGGCGGACGAGGCCACCTGGCGGAGCATCCCGCCGGGGTCGGCCGCCTCCACCAGCTCGGCATCGTCCAGCCGGTCGGCGGCCAGCTCGGCGTCCAGCCCGGCCAGGTCCCCCTCGTCGGTCACGCTCCCGCCCCGGGCTTGCGGGCCTCGTCCACGAGCAGGACGGGGATGTCGTCGCGGACCGGGTAGGCCAGGCCGCACTCGGCGGAGGTGCAGACCAGCTCGCTGGCTTCGTCGTCCGCGCGCAGCGGCGAATGGCAGTTCGGGCAGGCCAGTATGTCCAGCAGCCAGTCGTCGAGCTTCACGCTTTCTCCTCGGTTGTGATCAGGTCGATCTCGGCGGGCGGGCCGGCTAGGCCGTGGTGCCGCGGATCAGGGCCAGCACCTCGTCCCGTACGGCTTCCATCGTCGCCTGGTCAGCCGCCTCCACGTTAAGCCGCAGCAGCGGTTCGGTGTTCGAGGGACGGACATTGAACCACCAGTCGGGCACCATGACCGTCAGCCCGTCGAGCTCGTCGGTACTGACCCCGGGACGGCCGGCGAAGGAGTCCAGGACCAGAGCGGTCGCCGCCGCCTGGTCCGCGACCTCGCTGTTGACCTCGCCGCTGGCGACGTACCGCGCGTAACGGGCCAGCAGGGCCGACAGCGGGCCGTCGGACTGCCCCAGCGCCGCGAGCACGTGCAGGGCCGCGAGCATGCCGGAGTCGGCGAACCAGAAGTCCCGGAAGTAGAAGTGGCCGGAGTGCTCACCGCCGAAGATCGCGCCGGTGCGCGCCATCTCCGCCTTGATGAACGAATGGCCCACCCGCGTGCGGACCGGCGTGCCGCCGTGCTCCGCGATGATCTCCGGCGCCGCGCGGGAGGTGATCAGGTTGTGGATGACGGTTGCGCCCGGTTCACGGGCCAGCTCGCGGCTCGCGATGAGCGCGGTGAGCACCGACGGGGAGACGATCTCGCCCCGCTCGTCCACCACGAAGCAGCGGTCGGCGTCGCCGTCGAAGGCGAGCCCGATGTCGGCCCGCGTCTCGGTCACCGCCCGCTGCAGGTCGCGCAGGTTCTCCGGGTCGATCGGGTTGGCCTCGTGGTTCGGGAAGGTGCCGTCCAGCTCGAAGTACATCGGCACCAGCTTGATGGGCAGCCCGTCGAAAACCTTCGGCACGGTGTACCCGGCCATGCCGTTGCCGGCGTCGACCACGACCTTCAGCGGCCGGATGGCGGATATGTCGACCAGCTTCTTCAGGTGCTCCGCGTAGCCGGACAGCAGATCCTGGCGGGTCACCCGCCCGGCCGGGGCGGCGCTGGCGGGCACGCCCGCCTCGATCATCTCGCGCAGCTCGGCCAGGCCGGTCTGCTGGCCGACCGGCCTCGCCCCTTCCCGGCACAGCTTGATGCCGTTGTAGCGGGACGGGTTGTGGCTGGCGGTAATCATGGCGCCGGGGATGCCGAGCGTGCCGCTCGCGTAGTAGAGCATGTCGGTGGAGCCGAGACCGGCGTCGATGACGTCCGCGCCCTGGGCCGTGGCGCCCCGGGCGAACGCCGCCACCAGCGGCGGCGAGGACGTCCGCATATCGTGGGTGATCACGATCTCGCCGGCGCCGGTCAGCCGGATGAAGGCGGCCCCGGCTGCCTCGGCCACGTCCTCGTTGAGCTCGCCGGGCACGACACCGCGAATGTCGTACGCCTTGATGATCTTCGACAAATCAGTCACTGCGCCTCGCGCCTCCCGTGCCCTGCCCCGATGCATTACGGCGCCGCCTGCGCCGGGGCGAGCCCGGGTTCGTGCTCGCTGCGTTGCCCGCCGGCTACGGCACCACGGCTCAGAGCCTACCGCCGCCGGGTAGCAGGGGTAGGCGCACCGCCAGTACTGCGTTTCCCGCCGTCAGGTCGTGGGCTGGCGGCCGGCCGGCTCGCCGGACGAGGCGGTCCCCGGCGGGGCCGAGCGGACCATTCTGAGGTGACGGCGACGGCCTACCTCGACGCCCTGCCCGACCGGCTCCGGGCCGGGCGGGACCGGCGGCCGCTGACGCTGCTGGGACGCCTCACGGACGGCGTTGGCCAGGGCCTCCAGGTCGTCCACGCTCTGCTGGACGGGGTCTCCGGGCAGCCGGACGACATCCCAGCCCCGGGGGACGGTGAGCCGCTCGGCGTGCTTGGCGCACAGGTCGTAGCAGTGCGGCTCGACGTAGGCGGCCAGCGGGCCGAGTACCGCGGTGGAGTCACGGTAGACGTACGTGAGCGTGTAGACCGGGGGCTGCCTGCATGCGGTGCGCGAGCAGCAACGCGAACTCACCGACCCACCTCACTCACATGATCCAACTCCGCCGGCACGCCACGGCCGGATCGCATGGCCGGGCCCGCCGGGCCGCTGGTGCGTCCCGGGAGAGATTCTCGCCCTCGGGGGCCGGGTGGCGCAGCACTATCCCGGTCCAGGTCCGGAACAGCCCTGCATGTGTTCCGTACTTCCGTTGACGGTAGCTGGCCGGGGTCGTTAACGCCACCACCCGGGGCACTCTGCGCGATCGTGTCTTCGGCCGGGCGGGCCGCGGCACCGTGCCCGGCGGCTACCGGCAGGCAGCAGCAGGCGATACGCTCGGTAACTGTGCAGGCCGACCAGACCAGTTCCGCGCCCGGCCGCCGGCGCGTCCGGCGGCGGGACCGGCACGGTCGCGGCCTTCGGGGCCGGCTGGTCCCCACAGATGTCCCGCTGTACCGCAGCCGGGCGCAGCAGTTCGACGACCTGGTCCTGGACGCGGTGGCGCGGCTCGAACCGCGCTGGGAGGCCGAGCTGGCCGGGATCGAGTTCGCGGTGCAGGAAGTACCGGACGAGGAGATCACCGGCGAGGAGATCGTCCCGGTCCCGCTGGCCAGGCTCGACCCCGGGGAGATGGATCCGGGCGACGTGGCCGGTTCGCGCTCGCCCCGGATCGTGCTGTACCGCAGGCCGCTGCTCGCGCGGGCTGAAGACGAGGATGAGCTGACCGAGCTGATCTTCGACGTGGTGGTGGAGGAATTCGCCGAGCTGCTGGGGCTCGACCCGGACACCATCGACCCGGGCTATACCGAAGGGGACTGACTCCAGCGGCCGGCGCCGCGGTGCCGGCGCCGGGGTCCCGGCCCCGCCGGCTCGGCACCGGCGGGGCGGGGACTACACCGCTTCCCGCTTCAGCCGACGACGCTCCCGCTCCGACATGCCGCCCCAGATACCAAACCGTTCGTCGTTCTCCAGCGCGAACTCCAGGCACTCGGCCCGGACCTCACATCCCCGGCAGACCTTCTTCGCCTCCCGGGTCGAGCCGCCCTTCTCCGGGAAGAACGCCTCAGGATCGGTCTGGGCACACAAGGCCCGGTCCTGCCAGCCAAGATCCTCGGCGTCGTCTGAGCACTCGACACCGTACTCGAGTGGGACAATGACCTCAGACACGCGCACCTCCTGCCCCTTGCGGGGCCCCCGGACTCACGCCCCTCCCCCGGGGCGCGTACTTACAATAGTGAAATTACACCCGCGTGTCTTGCTTCCCGTCAAGCCGGCTAGGTGATATTGGCCGCACTAATGTCCCGCAATGGGCGAAAAGTCACCAAGATTGCGGCCTTTCCGTTGCCAGGCCATGAGCGGAGCGAACCGGGTCGGCGACGCAACGTCGCCGACAGGCCCATCGCGATCACCTGCCCCGGCCACAAGACCGGCCCGGCCTGGCCCAGCCGGGTCGGCCGTGGGCAGCACGCGGCGGCGGATGCGGGGCGCCGGTCACCCGGGGTCCGCGAGCCTGCCAGACTTTGGCTATGCGGATCACCGTACTGGCCGGCGGCGTGGGCGCCGCGCGCTTCCTCCGCGGCCTCAGGGCCGCCGCCCCGGACGCGCAGATCACCGTCATCGGGAACACGGGGGACGACATCACGCTGTTCGGCCTGCGGGTGTGCCCGGATTTGGACACCGTGATGTACACCCTCGGCGGCGGGATCGACGAGGCCCAGGGCTGGGGGCGGGCCGGGGAGACGTTCGCCATCCGGGATGAGCTGGCCGCCTACGGCGCCGGCCCGGACTGGTTCACCCTCGGCGACCGGGACTTCGCCACGCACATTCTGCGCAGCCAGCTGCTGGCAGACGGCCAGCCGCTGTCGGCCGTGACCGATGAGCTGTGCCGGCGTTGGCAGCCCGGGGTCCGGCTGCTGCCGATGTCGGACGACCAGATCGAGACGCACGTGCTGATCGACGACGGGGGCGGCCGGCGTTACGTGCACTTCCAGGAGTGGTGGGTCCGGCTGCACGCGCAGCTCCCCGCGGCGGCGATCGTGCCGGCCGGCGCAGCTGACGCCAGCCCCGCGCCAGGCGTGCTGGCGGCCATCGACGGCGCCGACGTGGTGCTGCTCCCGCCCTCCAATCCGGTGGTGAGCATCGGCACGATCCTGGCCGTGCCGGGCATCCGCGCGGCGGTGAGGGCCAAGACCGCGGTGGGCGTATCCCCGATCATCGGCGGATCCCCGGTGCGCGGCATGGCCGACGCGTGCCTGGCCGCGATCGGTATCCCGACGACCGCGGCGGCCGTCGGAGCGCACTACGGAGCCGGGCTCATCGACGGCTGGCTGGTCGACGACGAGGACAAGGCGGCCGTGGCGGACCCCGCGCTGGCCGGGATCGAGGTACGCGTCCTGCCGCTGTACATGCGGGACCTGGCGGCGACCGCTGGCATCGCGCGGGCGGCGCTCGACCTGGCCACGGAGCTCACCTGATGTCCCAGGGGCAAGACGACGGGACGCGCTCGTTCAGCGTCCGGGGAGTCCCCGGGATCCCGGAGGTCGAGCCGGGTACGGATCTGGCCGCCCTGATCGCCGGGACGGCCGGCGACCTGCGGGACGGCGACATCGTCGTGGTGACATCGAAAATCGTGAGCAAGGCCGAAGGCCGGGTGGTGCGCGGCGACCGGCAGGACGCCATCGACGCCGAAACCGTGCGGGTGGTCGCGCGGCGCGGTGACGCCCGGATCGTCGAGACCCGGCAGGGCCTGATCCTCGCCGCGGCCGGCGTCGACACCTCCAACACGCCGCCCGGCACGGTCGTCCTGCTGCCCGAGGACCCGGACGGGTCCGCCCGCCGGCTCCGCAAGGCGCTGAACGACCGCGGCGGCATCACCGTGGGTGTCATCATCACCGACACCCTCGGCCGGGCCTGGCGGATCGGCCAGACCGACACCGCGATCGGCGCCGCCGGTGTCCGGCCCGCGATCGACTACCGGGGCACCGAGGACAGCTTCGGCACCGCCCTGGAGGTCACGCTGGACGCGGTGGCCGACGAGATCGCCGCGGCCGGCGACCTGGTCAAGGGCAAGGCACGGCAGATCCCGGTGGCCATCGTGCGCGGGCTGGCGGACCTGGTGACGCCGGGCGACGGCCCGGGCGCGGCCGCCCTGATCCGGCCCCCGGCCGAGGACATGTTCCGGCTGGGCGCGGCGGAGGTGCCGCTGGCGCGCCGGACGGTCCGGGAGTTCACCGGCGAACCGGTCAGCCTGGTGGCGGTCCGCCGGGCGGTGGCCGCCGCGGTGACCGCACCCGCACCGCACCATACCGAGCCCTGGCGCTTCGTGATCCTGGAGTCGGCCCGCAGCCGGGGGGAGCTGTGCGACGCGATGCTCGCCGCCTGGGTCGGCGACCTGCGCCGGGACGGCTTCACCGAACAACAGATCGCCCGCCGGGTCCGCCGCGGCGAGCCGTTGCGGCGGGCCCCGCTCATCGTGGTGCCGTGCCTGCTGCCGGACGGGCGGCACGGCTACCCGGACGAGCGGCGGGCCCGGGCCGAACGGGACATGTTCCTGATCTCGATGGGCGCGGCCGTGCAGAACTTCATGGTGGCCCTCGCGGTCGAGGGCCTGGGCTCGTGCTACATATCGAGCGCCCTGTTCTGCCCCGGCGTTGCGCGCGGCGCGATCGGCCTGCCGGACGGCGGCGAGCCGATGGGGGCCATCGGCATCGGACACGCCGCGGCGGCACCCGCCCCGCGGCCGCCCCGCGATCCGGGCGACTTCATCCTGACCCGGTAGGCCGGTTGATTCCGGGGACCGGAAGCTGAGCGGCCGCCCGCGCTGGTCCGGCAGCTCAGCCGCGGGCCGGCCGCTCCGGGGCGCACGGTCATCCCAGCAGCGGCAGCGGGGTACGGATCGAGGCGCAGACGCCGTCGCTGGCCGCGGCGGCGGCCTGGCGCTCGGCGGGCACCTCGCCGTAGGAGGTCGTGCGCTGGCGCATCGGGCGGCCGGTCGGCGCGATCATCTCTCCGAGCTGGCTGATCGTCCGGAACGAGCCGTTGTCGGCGCCCGCCATCCGGCTGATGGTCTCTTCCATCAGCGTGCCGCCCACATCGTTGGCGCCGCCCTGCAGGATGTCGCGGCACAGGTCCTCACCGAGCTTGACCCACGAGCACTGGATCGAGTTGATCGCGCCGTGCAGCAGCAGCCGGGACACCGCGTGCACCGCCCGGTTCTCCCGCCGGGTCGGTCCCGGCCGGGCCAGGCCAGCCAGGTAGATCGGCGCATTCTCGTGAATGAACGGCAGCAGCACGAACTCGGTGAAGCCGCCCGTCCGCTCCTGGATGCCGCGCAGCACCCGCAGGTGCGCGACCCAGTGCGCCGGGGTGTCGACGTGCCCGTACATCATCGTGGACGAGCTGCGCAGGCCCAGCTCGTGCGCGGTCGTGATGACCTCGATCCACACGTGGGCGGGCAGCTTGCCCTTGGTCAGAATCCAGCGCACGTCGTCGTCGAGGATCTCCGCCGCGGTGCCGGGAATCGAGCCGAGGCCCGCCTCCTTCGCCCGGACCAGCCACTCCCGGATCGGCAGCCCGGTGCGGGACGCCCCGTTGACCACCTCCATCGGCGAGAACGCGTGCACGTGCATGTCCGGGCAGCGGCGCCGGACCTCCGCGGCAATGTCGAAATACGCCGTGCCGGGCAGGTCCGGGTGGATGCCGCCCTGCATGCACACCTCGGTCGCGCCGGCCTCCCAGGCCTCCTGGGCCCGGTCGCCGATCTGCTGCAGCGACAGCGTGTACGCGTCGGCGTCGGTACGGCGCTGAGCGAACGCGCAGAACCGGCAGCCGGTGTAGCACACGTTGGTGAAGTTGATATTGCGGTTGACGACGTAGGTGATGTCGTCGCCGTTGACGTCATGGCGGATCGCGTCGGCCAGGCTGGTCAGCGCCTCCAGCGCGGGGCCGTCCGCGGCCAGAAGGGCCAGGGCCTGGTCGTCGCTGAGCGCCGCGGGGTCCCGCTCCGCCTGGCGGAGGGCGGCATGGGTGTCGGCGTCCAGCCGGGGTCGGGAGGCGGTACCGAGGCGGGTCTTGACTTCGTTCCAGTCGCCGTAGACCTCGGCGAAGTCGTCCCGGCGGTCCGTGCTGCGGCCGGCCGTGTCGATCGTGGTGTACAGATCGGTACGGCCCGCCTCCTGCCAGCCACCGTCCGGCTCCTGCCAGGGCAGCCCCTGCGGGAGCGCGCCGTCGCGGGCCAGGCCCGTCGCCGGATCGGCCAGCGCGGACACGTGCGCGTTCAGCCGCGGGTCCAGCCAGGGCTCCCTGATGTACGGCGGGTAGATCGTGAGGCGCTCGCGCAGGGTGAAGCCGTCGGCGGCCGTCTGCGCGGCCAGCTTGTCGATCTGCGGCCAGGGACGCTCGGGGTTCACGTGGTCCGGGGTCAGCGGGGAGACCCCGCCCCAGTCGTCGATCCCGGCCGCCAGGATGAGCCGGTACTGGTCACCGATCAGGTTCGGCGGGGCCTGAATCCGCGCCTTGGGCCCGAGGATCAGCCGGGTGACGGCGATGGTGGCGGCCAGATCGTCGAGCTCGGCGTCGGGCACGCCGCGCATCTTGGTGTCCGGCTTGGCCCGGAAGTTCTGCACGATGACTTCCTGGATGCCGCCGTACTCGCGGGCGACCTGACGGATCGCGAAGATGGAGTCGGCGCGCTCGGCGAGCGTCTCGCCGATGCCGATGAGGATCCCGGTCGTGAACGGCACCCCGCAGCGCCCTGCGTCCTCCAGCACCCGCAGCCGGACCGCCGGGTCCTTGTCCGGGCTGCCGAAGTGCGGGGCGCCCTTCTCGGTGAACAGCCGGGCCGCCGTGGTCTCCAGCATCATGCCCATGGACGGGGCGACCGGCTTGAGCCGCTGGAAGTCGGCCCAGCCCAGGACGCCCGGGTTGAGGTGCGGCAGCAGGCCGGTCTCCTCCAGCACCCGGATGGCCATGGCCCGGACGTAGGACAGCGTGTCGTCGTAGCCGCGGGCGTCCAGCCATTCCCGCGCCTGATGCCAGCGATCCTCCGGCCGGTCCCCCAGGGTGAACAGCGCCTCCTTGCAGCCCAGCGCGGCACCCTGGCGTGCGATGGCGAGCACCTCGTCGGGCTCGAGGTAGGGGCTTTCGAGCTTGTGCGGGACCGTCGCGAACGTGCAGTACCCGCAGCGGTCCCGGCACAGCCGGGTGAGCGGGATGAAAACCTTCCGCGAATACGTGATCACGCCGGGACGGCCGGCGGCGGCCAGGCCCGCGTCCCGGGTCCGGCCCGCGTAGCCGAGCAGCGTTTCCAGGTCGGCGCCCCGGCTCCGCAGCAGGATCTCGGCCTCGCCCCGGTCCAGGGCTTTGCCGTCGCGGGCCCGGGCCAGCGCCCGGCGCAGGCCCGGCTGAGGCGCAGCGGAAGACGTCACACGTTGTCCCTTCGTCGGCGATCAAGGAACCAGGCCGCGAGCGGGTCGTCGCGGCGGCTGGCCAACCCCCCCTTGCCGACCCTACGCCGCAGCGAGAGGGCGGGGCGCCGGAGGCTGGGACCGCGCGTGGGTCAGAAGCCGCGGTAGTCGCGGACGGGGAGGCGGGGGCCGCGGCGCGGGGGGCCGATGCCGCTCAGTTCAACCAGGCGGGTTACCCGGTAGCGGTGGCCAGCGTAGGGGGCCAGCAGCTCGAGCATGCCCGCGTCGTCGACGATCCGGCCCGCGAGCGCCCAGCCGACCGCCTTGGGCAGGTTGTAGTCGCCCACCGAGACCGCGTCCGGGTCTCCGGAGGCACGCTGCATCACTTCCGCCGCGGTCCAGACGCCGATGCCGGGGATGGCGCGCAGCCGAGCGCTGGCCGCCGCGGCCCCCATCGCGGTGATCTCCTCCATCCGGCCGGCGACCTGGGCGGCCGCGGCGATGGTCCGGGTCCGCACCGCTTCCACCCCGGCCCGGTGCCACTCCCAGGACGGGATCCGCCCCCAGACCCGGGCGGGCGGGAACACGCGCATCCCGCGCGGAGCGGGGCCGGGCGCGGGCGCGCCGTACCGGTACATCAGCGTGCGCCAGGCCCGGTGCGCTTCGATACCGAGGACCTTCTGCTCGAGGACCGCGGGCACGAGCGCCTCCAGCACCTGGTGGCTGCGCCCGACGCGCAGGCCCGCGTGCCGGGCCGCCATCTCGCGCAGCAGCTGGTGGCCGGGGTCGAAGCCGGCCCGGTCGTCGCCCCCGCCCAGCATGTCCGGCAGAGTCTCCAGCAGCCACGCGGCCCCCGGGCCCCAGGCCGCGGCCGCGATCACGTCCCCCCGGGCGGGCTGGACGCGGAGTGTGCCGGGGCCGTCCGGGGTGAGCGACGTGCGCCACACGGCCCCGGCCGCGTCGACGCGGTAGGCCGGGTCACCGCCGCCCCGGCGGTGCACGGACAGAGTCATCCGCACGTCGACAGGGAACGGCGGGTGCCAGTCCCGGACCAGCGGCTGAGCCGGTCCGGTCAGGTCACTCGCCGCCGCGGTCATCTCGCAATCCTGGTCCGGCCCGCTCAGGCGTCGGAGGAAAATCGGATGGAGGTCGGCTCGAGCCGCACCCCGGGCCAGACGCGCATGCCGCCCGCGAGCTCGTTGCCGGTGCCGATGATGGCGCCGTCGCCGATCACCACGTCCTGCACGGTGGCGCCGGCCGCGATCTGGGCGCCCGCGCCCACGATGCTGTCCCGGACAACGGCGCCGGGGCCGATCCGCACGTCGCCGAACAGCACGCTGCCCTCGACCGTCGCGTCGGCGCTGATCTCCGCGCCGGGGCCGACCACGGTGCCGCCGGACACCACGGCCCCGTCCGCAACGGACGCGCCGGGCAGGACCAGGGCGGCACCGCAGGGCCCAGGCAGCGCCCGAGGACGCGAGCCGGCCGAGCACGAGGTCACACGAGCCCCGCACAAAGGTCTCCGGCGTGCCCACATCGAGCCAATAGGCGGACTCCGCGTACCCCATGACGGTCTGCCCCGCGTCGATCAGGCCCGGGAACGTCTCGCGTTCCACCGAGACCGGCCGGTCGGCCGGGATCGCGTCGATCACCCGGCGGGTGAACACGTAGCAGCCGGCGTTGACCCGGTTCGTGACCGGGTTCGGCGTCTTCTCCAGGAACGCGGTCACCTGCCCGGCCGGGTCCGTCGGCACGCAGCCGAACCGGGCCGGATCCGGCACCTCGACCAGGTGCAGGGTGGCCGCCGCGTCGGCCTTGCGGTGCATGTCCAGCTGGGCGCCGATGTCGTGGCCGGACAGCACGTCCCCGTTGAGCACCACGACGGGATCGTCCGGGCCGCCGCGCAGCCTGCTGGCGGCGTTACGGATGCCGCCGGCCGTGCCGAGCGGGATGTCCTCGGAGACGTACTCGATCGACAGGCCGAACGCGGCGCCGTCGCCGAGGCACTCGCGGAACATCTCGGCCCGGTAGGACGTGGCCAGGACCACATGGGTGATGCCCGCGGCGGCGGCCCGGGCGAACTGATGGCACAGGAACGGCACCCCCGCCGTCGGGAGCAGTGGCTTCGGTGCGGACAGGGTCAGCGGGCGGAGCCTGGTGCCCTGCCCGCCCACCAGGAGAATCGCCTCTAGCGGCTCACGCGGCATAAGTCTGGTCGCCTTAACAGTCGTTGCCTCGCCGGATCAGGTACCGGCGGGCGGTCGCCCGCGGTGTCATGGCCGCCGACGCTACACGGCGCTCTGCTGTTCGGCGCCGTTTTCGGCGGCGCGGCGGTAGCAGGCCAGGTGCGCCTCGGCGGAGGCGGCCCAGGTGAACTCCTGCGACCGGGCGTAACCCGCCAGGGCCAGGGCCTCCCGGCCGACCGGATCGTCGAGCAGGCCGCGCAGCGCCGCCTGGATGCTGCCGGCGTCCGGCTCGGTGTACGCCACCGCGTCCCCGCCCACCTCCGGCAGCGACGTGCAGTGGGTGGTGAGCACCGGGGCGCCGCACGCCATGGCCTCCAGCACGGGCAGCCCGAATCCCTCACCCCGGCTCGGGTAGGCGTAGACGAGAGCGCCGCCGAGGAACCCGGGCAGCAGCGAGTACGGCAGGTAACCGGGGCGCACCAGGCGCAGGTGCGATGGCACGGCGGCCACCGCAGCATCCACCTCGTCACTCCAGCCGCCCCCGCCGGCCAGCACCAGCGCCGGCGGCTCGTCGAGGTCCGCCACCGCACCGGCCCAGCCGGTGATCAGTGCGGCCACGTTCTTCCGCGGATCCAGCGCGCCGAGAAAGGCGATGTACGGCCTGCCGTGCAGCCCCAGCCGGTCGGACACCAGGCTGACCTGCACCGGGTCCGGCCGGTGGAACAGCGAGTGGTCCACGCCGTGGTAGGCCACGTCGATGCGGGTCGGGTCGGCGCCCAGCACGCGGACCAGCTCGTCCCGCGTCGCCTTGGACGGCACGATGAGCCGGGCGGCCCGGCGTACCGCGGTCCGGATCGCCGACTTGTAGAACACCGATATCACCGGGCTGTGCAGCTCCGGCTCGGTGAAGAACGTGAGGTCGTGAATGGTCACGACCGTGGGGCGGCCCGGGCCGCAGCGGCATCGAGTAGTGCGGAGCGTGGATGACGTCGGCGGTCACCTGCTGCGCCACGACCGGCAGTCCCGACTGCTCCCACGCCAGGCGGGCCGCGCGGTGCATGATCGTCGGCGGCGCGGTCACGACCTCGGCGCTCGTGATCAGCCTGTGGTAGCGCTCCTCATCGGCGCGCTGGCAGGCGATAGCCAGATCCGTACCGGCCGCGCCGAGCGCGGTCAGCAGCCCATCGACGTACCGGCCGAGCGCACCCCGGTCGGCCGGTACCTCTGTCGCGTCAACAAGCACACGAGGCGCCACGGCCGTATCTGCTCCTCTCCACCCGGTCACGGGCACACGGTGCCGCAGGTAACAACCTGGGAGGTCAGCAACGCTGTGGATGTCCCGTCAGCACCGAAGCCTACGCCCTCGGCGCGGCAGTAGGCAGCGTCGCCCGTCATGTCGCGGCCGCCTCGGATACCGCCGTTTCCCGCGCGTATCCCGGACCGGCCGACCCGCGGCGCCGCGCCCGCACGAGCACGATCGCGCCCCGGTCATCCCGCGTGCCCCGGTCGGCCGCGGCGACCAGCGGGACCAGCGGCGCGGCGGCGTTGAAGCCCACCGGGCCGCCGTGCGCGGAAAGGGTCAGGTACAGCCGCTCTGACCAGCGCGAGCGGAACTGGTACCGGTACTCGCAGACGTCCAGCCCGCGCTCGCCGAGCAGGCCGGCCAGCTGCTCATGGGTGTAGGTCCGCTGCACGTGGTAACGCCCGCAGTGCGCCCGGTACAGCCCCGGCCACTGGTCCGCGCGGGTGAGCGCGTCGGCGGACAGGACGAGCTCGCCGCCGGGCGCGAGCACCCGGGCCATCTCGCTGAGGGCGAGCGGGCCGTCGTCAAAATGCTCGATGGCGCAGATGGACATCACCCGGTCGAAGCTGGCGTCGGGAAACGGCAGCCGGAGCGCGTCCCCGCGCACCAGGGCGGGCGCGCTGGCCAGCTCCCGGCCGCGCCGTAGCTTGTGCGCGGCCAGGTCGATCGCGACCGCGTGTGCCCCGCGGCGCCGGGCCTGCCCGGCCCAGTAGCCATCCCCGCCGGCGACGTCCAGGACCCGCATCCCGTGCAGGTCCGGCCCGAGCCAGCGCAGCAGCGTTCCCGCCTCCCGCCAGCGGCACACATGCACCTGGTGGCCGGCGAACGCAACCGCGTCGGTTACCTTCATGGAGGCCAGACTATGGCCTAGACCACATGAACATGTGCGGGGCCACGAGGACGTAATGGCCGAGACCGGTCACTTCGGCGCCGCGGCCTGCTGGGTCATTGCCGAGCGCGCTGCTTCAGCAGCCGGCGATAGACGCGGTCGCCTCGGGTCAGCAGGAGGGGACGGACTTGCCCTGCTTGATGGCCTTCAGGTCGGCGATGGCGCCGGACAGCGTGCTGACCTTGACGACGCGGAGCCCGGCCGGGACCGCCCCCACCGTGCCCGAGCAGTTGCCGGCCGGGGCGAGGAAGACGGTCGCGCCGGCGTCCCGGGCGCCGACCATCTTCTGCTGGATACCGCCGATCGCTGAAACCGCGCCGTTGGGGGAAATCTCCCCGGTGCCGGCGATGAACTTGCCGCCGGCCAGGCCCAGGCCCGTGAGCCGGTCGATGATCCCCAGGGCGAACATCATGCCGGCACTCGGACCGCCGATGTTGCCGATGCTGATGTTGACCGTGAACGGGAACTGGTACTGCTGCTGAACGATCACCCCGAGCACGGGCCGGCCGCCGACCAGCTTGGGCGTGATCTGGACCTGCCGGGTGACGCCGCCCCGGACGATCGTGAGCCGCAGCGGCCCCGAGCCCCCGCTGGCCTTGATCAGCGACGTGAGCTGGGCGGGGCCGGTGACCGGCTGGCCATCCACCGCGGTGATCAGGTCGCCGGCCTTCAGCACCCCGGCGGCCGGCATCTGCTTCTCGGTACCCACCACGCCCGCGACGGTCTTGTACCCGATGCCGAGCTGGTGCAGGGCCGCCGCCGTAGCCGTCTGCTGTGAGCTGGTCATCTGCTCCTGGTCGGCCTGCTGGACCTGCTGCTGAGACTGGCCCGGCGGGAACAGCTCGCTCTCCGGGACGACCGCCTCGCTGCGGTCCAGCCAGGCGCGCAGCGCGGTGAAGACGTCGAACTCATTCCCTGGTCCACCCTGGTAGCTGACGGTGACCATGTTGAGGTGCCCGCTGGTCGGGTAGACCCGGTGCCCGGAGATCGTGATCAGCGGCCTGCCGCTGGAGTCCTTGCCCAGGGTGTTCAGCGTGGGTCCCGGGCCGAGGATGACGTACGGGACGGGCAGCAGGATCGCGGCGACGAGGGCGACGATGACGGCGCCTCCCGCGATGTACAGCGTCAGGGCGCGACGGGACATGACCGGAAGACTACGCGCACCCGACCCATTCGCTGTCGCCGCTGGTGAAGCGCTGATGCTTCCAGATCGGCACGGTCGCCTTGAGCTCATCGATCAGCATCCGGCAGGCGTCGAAGGCGTCACCGCGGTGCGCGCACGAAACCGCCACGACGACGGCCAGCTCGCCGATCCGCAGGTCCCCGACACGGTGCACGGCCGCGAGCGCGTGCACCGGGTACTTCCGCGCGACCTCCTCGGCGACCCGGCGCAGCTCCGCCTCGGCCGACGGATGCGCGCTGTAGGTCAGGCCGGTGACCGCACGGTCGCGGTCGTGGTCGCGCACGGCGCCCGCGAACAGCGCGATCCCGCCCGCGCCGTCTGCCATGACGGCGGCCTGCACCTCATCGACCGACAGCGGCGTGTCACGCAGCCCGATCAGGCGGATGGGACTCACCGGCCCCAGGTTACCCGGCCTCGTGGTCAGCTGCCGCTCCGGTGGCGGCGCCGCGCGATCCGGACGATCGCGGCGGTCCCGATGACGGCGCCCGCACCGGCCGCCGCGCCTGCGGCCGTGATCGTCGCCTCCTTGCGGGTGATCCGCCGCAGGCCACCGCGTGCCGGCCACCGCGCCCTTCCAGCAGGACCTGCAGGGCCGCGGTGTTGTCATACTTCGGCCGCCAGCCGGCCGCGCGCAGGGTGCTGCAGTCGACCACCCACGGGTAGACGACGTAGCGCAGGTCGGCTGCGGGCGCCGGGGTCACCCCGACCCGGTGCAGGCGCTGCGCGGCGCCGAACGTCAGGCTCGCGGGCAGCTCGATGCCGCGCAGCCCGCTGAGCTCGCAGACAGCTTCGGCGTCCAGCCACCCGTCGCAGCCCACCGCGAACTCGCCGGTGACCTCACCGGTGACGGCGAGCTCCAGGGCCGAGACGAGATCGTCGATGTGGCAGAACTGCCAGCGCGGCTCGCAGCCCTTGACCGTCAGCAGCCGCGGCGCCTCGAAATGCCGGGTCACGATGGTGTCGATGTTGTCGCCGACCAGTGCGGCCGGGCGCACCACGGTCACCTCCAGGCCCGGATGGGACCGCGGCGACCGCCCCGCCACCTCCTCGATCTCCAGCAGGTCACCGGCCACGCTGCTGTCCACGTCGGCCGCCAGCGGAGTGGTCTCCGGCAGCGGCACCGGGTTGTCGGCCCGAGCGCCGTACACCATCGCGCTGGTCACCAGGATGACCCGGCCCACCCGGCCCGCCGCGGCCGCGGTCAGCACGGTCTGCGCGCCGCGGACGTTGAACGCGCGCCGGGCCCGGTGCTCGGAGTCCGGTGCCAGGTCGAGGTCAGTGTGCACCACGACGTCCACCCCGGCCAGCCGGCCGGCCAGCGCGGGGTCGCGCACGTCGGCCACCCGCCAGGTCACGCCGGGTACGTCGCCGCGGTGATCGTCGATCGCCACGACCTTGCGGACGGACGCCGACGCGGCGAGATGAGCGGTCAGGGCCCGGCCGATGCCGCGCGCCGCCCCGGTGACCGCCACCGCCGGATGCCGGCCCGCCGCGCCATTTCCGCTGCGCCGTTGGCGAACCTGGCCTTCTCCGTTTCTCAAATTAAGCCGCTCCCGAGATAACGTGACGGTCATGACCCTTCCATCCTGCCCGAGAGGACGGACAAATGGCTGATCGTCCGTTCGGCTTTGGCCCGCCGGACCCGGAGCGGCGGCCCGGTGACCCCGGGGGATCCAGTGGTTCTGGTGCCAGCGGCGCAGGCGGCAGCGGCCCAAGTGGCGGCGGCGCGGCCCAAGTGGCGGCGGCAGCGGCAGCGGCGGCGGCGGCAGCGGCGGCGGCGGTATGGGCGGCGCAGGCATGGGCGGCCAGGCCAGCCGCCCGAGCCGGGCGGCCCGTTCGGCGGGGCCAATCCGTTCGGCGACCCCCAGCAGTTCGCCGACGCGCTGCGCCAGTTTGCTGACCTGATGTCGTACCGCGGCGGCCCGGTCAACTGGGATCTGGCCAAGAACGTGGCGCGGCACGCGGTCGCGGCGGCCGGGGATCCCAGCGTGCTGGCCTCGCAGCGCAACGACGTCGTCGAGGCGGTGCGGCTGGCCGACCTGTGGCTGGAGGATGTCACCACCTACCCATCCGGCATCCGGACGATCGAGGCCTGGAGCCGCTCGGAGTGGGTGGAGGCGACGTTCCCGGTCTGGTCCAAGCTGTGCGAGCCGATCGCCGCCACCGTGGTCGAGGGCATGAGCAGCATGATGCAGGTCGACCCGTCGCAGATGGAAGGCGTGCCGGAGGAGCTGAAGTCCGCGTTCGGCGCGTTCGGCGGGGGGCTCGGCGGCCTGGGTGGCCTGGGCGCGATGATGAAGCAGGTCGGCGGGGCGATGATTGGCGGCCAAACCGGCGCGGCCGTGGCGGAGCTGGCCAGCGAGGTCGTCGGCTCCTTCGACATCGGCCTGCCGCTGGGCCCGAAGGGAACGGCCGCGCTGCTGCCGTCCGGGGTGGCCGCGTTCGGCGAGGGACTCGGCCTGGACGCCGGTGAGGTCCGGCTGTTTTTGGCGCTGCGCGAAGCCGCGCACCACCGGCTGTTCGCCCACGTGCCGTGGCTGACCGCGCACCTGTTCGGTGCGGTCGAGGCCTACGCGCGGGGCATGACCGTCGACCTGTCCCGGCTGGAAGAGGCCATGCCGCAGATCGACATCAGCAACCCGGAGGCGCTGCGCGACGCGCTGGCCGGGGGTGAGCTGTTCCGCCCGGAGAACACCGAGGCGCAGAAGGCGGCGCTGGCCCGGCTTGGAGACAGCGCTGGCCCTGGTCGAGGGCTGGGTGTCCACGGTCGTGGACGCCGCGGCGGCCGACCGGCTGCCGCACGCGAGCGCGCTGGCCGAGGCGATCCGGCGCCGCCGCGCGAGCGGCGGTCCCGCCGAGCGGACGTTCGCGACGCTGGTGGGCCTGGAACTGCGGCCGCGGCGGCTGCGCGAGGCCGCGGCCATCTGGGCCGGGCTGACCGAAGCCCGCGGGGTGGACGGCCGGGAGGCGATATGGGCACACCCCGACCTGATGCCCACGGCCGAGGACCTGGACGACCCGGACAGCTTCGTCCAGGGCGGGCCGGAGCTGGACATCCCGGATCTCGAGGCGGAGGACCTCGGCCGCGGACGGGCCCGAGGGTTCAGGAGGGCCCGGGGACACAGCGAGGGCCGGAGGGTTCGGGAGGGCCGGGGGGCTCCCAGGGGACCGGAGGGCTCCCAGGGGACCGGAGGGCTCCCAGGGAGCCGGGGGGCTCCCAGGGCTGAGAACCGGGCACGCACCGTCCAAAATCTTTCGTCCACAGGCGGTGCAGGACGTTCGGCCAGCTAGGCGCGGGCGGCCACAATTGCGCGCAGGGAAACCCACAAGGCGGCGGCACGGATTTCCCCAGCAACACGCCGGTTACTCGCACGTCGTCCACAGCTTTATCCACAGGCTGTGTTGACGCGGTGGCGGAGCGGCTCCTAAGTTCGCCAGCAGAGTTCCCGGATGCGCGGGCACTTGGTCACTTTGGCAGAGCCGTTCGTCTTCAGGGGAAGGGGGACGCCCGGCTCGCGAAGGCGATCTTGCGGTCCCGGTTCAGACCGCTCGCGCATCCGGGAATCCCTGCTTTCCGGTGAGGCCCAGGAATGTCAGCCCGGTATGTCACGATTTCGGCATGAGACCAGCGCTCAGGGCCGGGCTGCTGCCGGTGTGGCGTAACCGGGACACGCTGCAGATCGGGGTCAACCCCCGCCGCGCGATGGCCCTGTCCGGGATCGGCCCATCGGCCGCGGTGCTCACGCTGCTGGATGGCAGCCGCGACTGGACGGCGATCATCGAAGCCGCCGGGCAGGCCGGTGTCCCGGCCGAGGCGGCCCACCGGGTGCTCGGTTTACTCGCGGGCGCCGGAGCGCTGGCCGAGTCCGCGGCGCGGCCGCTCAGTGCGCTGCCCGCGGACCAGCGCGGCCGGCTCGCTCCGGAGCTGGCCACCGCGTCGCTGGCGTACGGCGACAGCGATGGCGGAGCCCGGACCCTGGCCCGGCGGCGCGCAGCCTGCGTCCGGGTGCACGGGGCGGGCCGGGTCGGCTCCGGGCTGGCCAGCCTGCTCGCGGCCGCCGGGATCGGGCGGATCGTGATCGAGGACGCCGAGATCACCCGGCCCCAGGACCTCACCCCCGCGGGCCTCAGCCTGGCCGAGCTGGATCTGCCCCGGGCGACCGGTACGGCCCGCGCAATCAGTGCGTATCGCGCCCGAGGTCCGGACCGGCGACAGCACGGTGCAGCCTGATCTTGTCGTCCTCGCGGAGGTCAGCGATCCCGGGCCGGCCGCGGTGCTGGTCCGGGAGCGGATCCCGCATCTGGTGGTCACCGTCACCGAAGCCGTCGGTGTGGTCGGCCCGCTGGTCAGCCCGGGCCGGTCGGCATGCCTGCGCTGCCTGGACCTGGCCCGGGCCGAGCGGGATCCGGCCTGGCCGCTGATCCTCGCGCAGGTCGCCGGCTGCCAGCCGGTGCCGCAGGCGTGCGACACCGTGCTCGCCGCCGCGGCCGGCGCGCTGGCCGCGGCGCAGGTGCTGCTGTTCATCGACACCGGCCGCCCCGGGGAAGCGGTCACCAACGGGACGCTGGAACTGGCTGTCCCGGACTGGCAGTGGCGGCGCCGGACCTGGCGGCCGGAGCCTAGGTGTACCTGCGGCGCGTCGTCGGACGGCATGACCGACAATTGAACTGTGAATGACGTACCTCAACGCGGTGTGACGCGTACTGCCAAGCTCGCTGGCCTGCCGATCGGTTACGCGGGCCGGACAGCCCTCGGCCTGGGCAAGCGGATCGGCGGCCGCAGCGCCGAGATCGTCGCGGCCGAAATTCAGCAGCGCACCGCCGAGCAGATCTTCCGGGTCCTCGGTGAGCTGAAGGGCGGGGCGATGAAGATGGGGCAGGCCCTGTCCATCTTCGAGGCCGCGCTGCCGCCGGAGATCGCCGGGCCGTACCGGGCCACCCTGACCAAGCTGCAGGAATCCGCGCCACCACTGCCCGCCCGCACCGTCCACCAGGTGCTGGTACAGGACCTGGGCGAGAGCTGGCGGGACAACTTCACCGAGTTCGACGATCGTCCGGCGGCGGCAGCGTCGATCGGCCAGGTGCACGCGGCCACCTGGCGCGACGGGCGCCGGGTCGCGGTCAAGATCCAGTACCCGGGCGCGGGCAACGCGATCATCAAGGACTTCACCCAGTTGGCCCGGGTCGGCCGCCTGTTCGGCGTCCTCATGCCCGGCCTGGACGTCAAGCCGCTGCTGGAGGAGCTCAGGGACCGCGTCGTCGAGGAACTGGACTACGAGCTGGAGGCGAAATCGCAGCAGGCCTTCGCCGACGCCTACGAGGGCGACCCGGACATCTACGTGCCGAACGTGGTGACCGGAACGCAGCATGTGCTCGTTTCGGAGTGGATGGACGGCACACCGCTGGCCCGGATCATCAGCGAGGGCACCCAGGAGCAGCGGAACCGGTCGGGAATCCTGCTCACCCGGTTCCTGTTCTCCGGCCCGGCGCGGGCCGGGCTGCTGCACGCCGACCCGCACCCGGGTAACTTCCGGCTGCTGGACGACGGGCGCCTCGGGGTACTCGACTTCGGCGCGGTCGACCGGCTACCGGGCGGCCTGCCACGGTTCTTCGGCCGGCTACTGCGCATCATGCACGAAGACGAGCCCGACGTCGGGGCGGTCGAAGCATGAGCTGCGCGCGAACGGATTTCTCAACGAGGGCATCCAGGTCGACCTGGAGGCGCTGCGCGCGTTTCTCGCCCCGCTGGCCGAGCCGTCCAAGGTCGAGTGCTTCCGGTTCACCCGGGAATGGATGCGCGGCGAGGCCGCGCGGGTCACGGATCTGAACGCGTCGAACATCTCCCGGAAGTTCAACCTGCCGCCGAGTTACGTGCTCATTCACCGGGTGTCCACGTCCGGCATCGGCGTGCTGTGCCAGCTGGAGTGCGAAGGCGCCTTCCGGGCCGAGGTGCTCAAGTGGATACCCGGCTACACGGACGAGCCGGACACGAACGGGCGCCGGCCGCTGCCGGTGGCCTGATCACGAGGAGCCCCGGCCCGGTCCCCGCAGGCCCCCGCCCGCCGGGCCGGCGGGTCGGGGGCCTGCGGGTGCGGGCGTCAGTCCCGGCTTAAGTCAACCTCGGTGCGCAGCCGTGCGATGGTACTGCGCGCGTCGCGCATCCGCCGCTCGGCTCGTTCCGCGCGCCGGGCCGCCCGGCCCAGAGCCCGGACCCGCCGTGCCTGGCGGATCCGTGACGCCTGCTGGAGAGAACTTTTATGTCGTTCGGCTGCCATTTCCTCGATGTGATACATGCTGCTCGCCACCCTTGAGATGTGTGTCCAAGCCGTCCTGGTCTGCCGCGGCGCATGCGGTTCAGGCGGCCACCTCGGTTTTGCGGGGACGGCCCCGGGGCCTCTTGCGCGGCACGACCGTCCCGTGCAGGAGAAGTTCTCCGCCCCAGACTCCCCACGGCTCCCTGCGCTCGAGCGCGCCCGAAAGGCAGGCCAGTCGCGCCTGGCAGCCACGGCAGAGCGCCTTGGCGCTCTCGACGTCCTGCGGTGATTCAGCGAAAAACAACTCTGGATCGCCGGCACAGGGCAGATTCATCCCGGCCAGCCCGTTCGGAACGCTGCTGCTGCCCGGGCAGGTGGACGCCCCCTGGCGCCCCGGAGCCGGCTGCCCCGCCGCCCCGCGGTCCGTCCGGTGGTCTGGACGCTGGAACCGAGTCGTCCCCGAACCCGGCCGAACCTGCCTCGAACCCCTCCGCGTCCGCCGCGCTGGCGGTGGCATTGGGCCACTGCATCGGAGCCAACCCCTCTCGTCTGCTGATCCCTCGTCTGTCATGCGATCTCTCGCCTGTCCGAAGGGACCGAGGCCCAAATAATTAGGCCGCGGACCCTGTGTGGGGTCCGCGGCCTCGAGGAGGTTGGCCGGCTCTGCTAGGCCGGTTGTTCTCTCAAGGAATGCGGACCCGATCCGCCATCGCCATCGGCGCTAACGCGGGTCATGTACGTGTGGTTGCGGATATTCGTGTGCCCCGGCTTGGTCACCGCGGTAAGCGTCATGGCGAGCGCGAACTCGGCGCCGGAACGGCCACCCAGACGCGGACGCTTGCTGCTCGCGGCAGCGCGCCAGGAAGCGGGCAGGCAGATCGCCGCCAACGCCCACCTGGGCGGCGCTCAGCGGTGAATTACCGGCACGGATAAGCTGCGCGGCAGCCGGAACGGTGAGTTCGATGTTCACTGGGCACCTCCCCTCGTGGGTGTAGGCAACGGGCCCAGACGCATGGCAGCAGCCTACGTAGCGTGACCCGAGCACGGCAACACATTTTTGACCTGGTTTTTCGCCTGAAAAATCAACTAGACGGGTGCTATCGGCGTGCACCGCACGAGTCACGGCGAGGCGCTCGTCGACCGGCCTAGCGACCCGGGCCGGAGGCCCGGGTGAGCGGCCGGTGTGTATCGGCGAGTACCACCGCGCGGGCGCGGAGCGCAGCGGGGGGTTCCGGGGGGTCGCCCCCCGGGCCAGCACAGCCCGGGGTCGATTGCGCGGGCCGGGGACCGGGGATCAGCTCCGCCAGGTAGCGGGAGGGCTGGCCTGCCGCCCGGGCGCCCGGCCCGCGGGCGGCGGGCCAGGACAGGTAGAGCCGTTCCCTGGCCCGCGTGACCGCCACGTAGAGCAGCCGCCGTTCCTCATCGATGGCCTCGGGGGTCCGGGCGTAGACGATCGGCATGACCCCCTCCGCCAGGCCGGGGAGGAAGACCGCGTCCCATTCGAGGCCCTTGGCGGCGTGCATTGAGGCGAGCGTCACCCCGTCCATGACCGGCGCGTGGCCGAGCGCCGCCCGGCCCTGAAGCTCGGCCACGAAATCCTCCAGCGCCGCCTCCGGGTGCGCGGCGTACAGATCGTCGGCGAGCTGGGCGACGGCCGCCAGTGACTCCCAGCGCTGCCGGCTGACGCCGGCCCCGGCGGGCTCGGCGCCGGTGAGGCCGGCCCCGGACAGGACGTTCCGCACCTCGGCCGGGAGCGGACCGGCCGGGTCCTCCTCGGCTCGTCCTCGCAAGGCACCGCGCAGCAGCATGACCGCCTGGCGCACCTCGGGCCGGTCATAGAAGCGATCGGCGCCCCGGACCTGATAGGGCACCCCGGCGGCACCCAGCGCGCTCTCGAACCGCTCCAGCATGGCGTTGATGCGGACCAGCACGGCGATCTCCCGGGCCGGAAGACCGCCCTCGATGAGCGACCGCGCGCGGGCCGCGACGCGCTCGGCCTCGGCCAGCTCGTCTTCGTAGCCGTGCAGCACGGGCTGCGGGCCGGGCGGCCGCTGGGCCACCAGGGGGACGGCGAGGGCCGGCGCAGCGGCCGGCCGGTCGCCGGGACGCCCGCGGTGGAGGCTACTGCGGGCGGGCTGACCAGCCGGTTCGCCAGCGCGACGACCTGGGGGGTGGAGCGGTAGTCGCGGACCAGGCGGACCACCGTGGCGTCCGGGAACTCGGCGGCGAATCCGGTGAGGTACCGGTGCGTGGCCCCGGTGAAGGAGTAGATCATCTGGTGCGGATCCCCGACCACGCACAGGTCGTCTCGGTCGCCCAGCCAGACGTCGAGCAGCAGCTTCTGCAGCGGGTTGACGTCCTGGTACTCGTCGACCACGAAGTAGCGGAACGAGGCGCGAACCTGATCGGCCGCCGGACGGCTGTCCGCCAGGATCGCCGCCGTCAGCTCCAGCACGGATTCGAAGTCGATCAGCTGGCGCTCCCGGCGCAGCCGTTCGTAGGTGTCGTATAGCGACGCCACCCCGTCGGCGCCGACGGGCCCGGGAGCGCGGCCGGCCTTGGCCGCGGCGGCCACGTACTCGTCGGGCCGCACCTGCGTCACCTTGGCCCACTCGATCTCCGCCGCGATGTCGGACAGGCCGCCGCGTTCGGTCCGCAGCCGCAGCACCCGGGCGGCGTCGCCGAGCAGTGGGAGCTTGGACTCGATCAGCCGGGGCGGGCGGCCGCCGACCACCCGGGGCCAGAAGTACGTGAGCTGCCGCAGTGCCGCGGCGTGGAAGGTCGTCGCGCGGACCGCTTCGGTGCCCAGGCCCGCGCCGCTGAGCAGGCGCAGCCGACCGCGCAGTTCACCCGCGGCCCGCACGGTGAACGTGAGCGCGAGCACCCGCGCGGGATCGACCACCCCGGTCAGCGCCGCGTAGGCGATGCGGTGGGTGATCGCCCGGGTCTTGCCCGTCCCGGCTCCCGCCAGCACGCACACCGGCCCGCGCACGGCCAGGGCGACCGCACGCTGCTCCGGGTCCAGCGCGTCCAGTACCGCGCCGGCTCCTGCCTGGCTGACGTCCGCCTCCACTGCTGCCGTCCCCGCGATCCCTTTTTCCCGTCCATGGCGGCCCTGCTGGTCCGCCCCTGGCGCGTCACTCTAGCCCGCCGGGTCAGCCGGTGCGTGCGGCCGGCGGCCACCAGCTGCGGGGCCAGACAACCCGCCAGGATCAAGGGGCACCCGAATCGAGTGGCCTGCTGAGGCCGAGAACCTTTGAGCAAGGAAAGGCCCCGCACGCCTTCCCAGAACAGACGGGCTCGGCGCAGGCTGAGGGAAAGAACGGAGGTGCCTACTGATGGAGATATCAGCGCAGGTACCAGTGGGGATATCGGCGGTGCTGGCCGACGCCAGGGACCGGGTGATCGGCGAGGCACTGGCCGCACTCAACGAACGCGATCAAGCCGGCTGTCTCGCGTCCAGCCCGGCGGAGCGCCGCCAGGACATGGAGCATCTGTTCGAGCTGATCCAGCGCTGCGTGCACGAGGGTCACTGCGAGCCGATCATCGGGCCGTCCCAGCGGATGGCCGCGGACCATTTCGCCAACGGCATCGAGATCGCCGAGATCCAGGCGGCGTTCACCGTCCTGGAGAACGTGCTCTGGCGGCATCTGGCCGACGCCCTGAGCGGCGACGATCAGCGGCTCGAGACGCTCCGGCTCATCAATGCCATCCTCGGAGCCGGCCGGGACGCGCTGGCCCGGACCTATGTGTCGCTGGCCAGTCACGCCGGCCCGCTGCAGGGGCAGCCGCTGCCAGGGCTGGTTCCCCCGCCGGGCGGGGCAGAAACCGGAGGCACGTCAGAAACGGGAAGCGGGGGAAACGGGGGAAGCGGGGGAGATGGCGGAAACGGGGCAAGCGCGCGCCACCCAGGAAGATGGAACGGGCGTGGCGGGCGCGGGCGTCGTCTCGGACGAGCATTCGGTGATCCGCACGGCCATCCACGGGCAGGTGGGCGTCATCACCCTGGATAACCGGCACAAGCGCAACGCCATCGGGGCACGGATGGCCAACAGCATCGTCGCGGCGCTCGGCAGCATGCGGGCGCGGAAGGTGCGCACCGTGGTGATACGCGCCGCACCGGAAATGTCCGTCTGGTCGGCCGGCCACGACATCGACGAGCTGCCCCGGGGCCGGCGCGACCCGCTGGGGTACGACGATCCCCTGGAAGGCCTGCTCCGCGCGATCCGCACATTCCCGGCGCCGGTGGTGGCCATGGTGCACGGCACGGTGTGGGGCGGGGCGCTCGATCTGGTGCTCAGCTGTGACCTCGTGATCGCGGATGAGACGGCGTCGTTCGCTATAACCCCGGCGAACCTCGGCCTGCCGTACAACACGACGGGCCTGCTGCACTTCGTCGGGCGACTGCCCATCAACCTCATCAAGGAGATGTTCTTCACCGCCGCGCCCCTGAAGGCGCCGGAGGCCAAAGAATTGATGGTCGTCAACCACCTGGTGCCGGCGGCCGAGCTCGAGGCGATGACCTTCGCGCTGGCCGAGACGATGGCGGCGAAGTCCCCCATGGCGATGGCGGTCATCAAGGAGCAGCTCCGGGTCCTGACGGACTACCAGCCCATCGCGGCGCAGGTGCACGAACGCCTCCAGGGGCTGCGCCGGCAAGCCTACGACAGTAGCGATTACCTGGAGGGGCTGAAGGCCTTCGACGAGAAACGCAAGCCGGTCTTTCGCGGCACCTGACCGGCCGGGTGTGGGCGCGCGGGAAGCGCAGCGGGGAATTTTGTGTTGCTACTCCTCACATGGGGCCCGCAACCGAAGGAGACAGCACGTGTCGGCTCAGCTGACCATGTACACGACCCAATGGTGCGCTTTCTGCAGGCGTCTGAAGAGCCAGCTGGCCCGGGACGGAATTACCATGACCGAGGTCGACATTGAGCGCGACCCGGCCGCCGCCGACTACGTGATGAGCGTCAACGGAGGTAATCAGACCGTCCCCACTCGTCGTGTTCCCCGACGGAAGCGTGATGGTGAATCCCTCTGCTGCGCAGGTCAAGAAGCGCATGGCGGAGCTCGCCACGAGCGGCTGAGAGTGAATTTCTGGTTTCACGGGTATATTTGTCTGATGCAAAACGGGACGACCTCGTTAATTGACCGCGGATTGGCCGGACGGGGAACGTGCCGGTCATCCCGCTGAGCGAGGGGCCAGGAAAGGCAGCGGCAGATGAGCGGGGCAACGGGATCTGGGGAGACGGTCGTCCGCCGGCCCGGGCAAGGCTGGGTCGTCGGTGGCGAAGAGGCATCCGACCTGACCAGCGCGATGGTGCTCGCGGACCTGCTGGCCGCCGACCTCGCCACCCCGGGCGGCCCTGAATCCGGCCCGGCCGAATCCGATGACGCGGCGGGCACGGAAAGCGGCGACCGAACCCGGGCGAGCCGCGCCCAGGGCTGCTCCCCGGCACGCCCGCCCGCTGGCCGAGGCGGATGAAGCGGCGCGGCTGGCTGTGACGGTGAGCCAGCTCGAGCACGCGCTGACCGCGCGGGTCCGGGTCGAGCAGGCCATCGGGGTTCTCGCCGAACGCCACCGGCTGCGCACCCGCGAGGCGTTCGATCTGCTCCGGACCGCGGCCCGGACCCGTGGCCGCCGGGTCGTTGACATCGCCGAAGAAGTCGTGAACAGTACCGCCAACTCGCTGCTGCGGCTGCCTGAGGAGCTGGCGCGCAAACCTGAGTCGCGGGCGCAGATCCGGTCGGCGCGGCGATCCCGCCCGGTCCGCTGACCAACCCGGTCCGCTGACCAACCCGGTCCGCTGACCAACCCGGTCCGTGGCCCATCCGACCACCGTCTCTTCTGGCTGTCCCGGCCCGATTGTCACTGCGGCACTCTGACGTCCCAGGACAGGAAGAACACGGGCACAAGAATGCGGGCACGCGGCGGCACGCGCCGTTTGCCGCGACGTGGAATCGTTTGCGCCAAGATATGGAGCAGGCGCAGTGGGGCAGGAGGAGGCCGGCGTGACGGATCTTGAAGTCGTCGAGATCTGCGCGGGAGCGGGCGGGCAGGCGCTGGGGCTCGAGCGGGCCGGCTTCGAGCACGCCCTGGCCGTCGAGCTCGATCCGGCCGCCTGCGCCACACTGCGGGCCAACCGGCCGGCCTGGAAGGTGGCCCAGGGAGACGCCGCGGACCGGGCGGTCTGGGAACCGGAGGCCCACGCGGGAGTGGACCTGCTCGCGGGGGGCGTGCCCTGCCCGCCGTTCACCGTGGCCGGCCGGCAGCTGGGCGCTACCGACGAGCGTGACCTTTTCGCCTGGGCGGTGGAGCTGTGCCAGCGGCTGCAGCCCAGGGCGCTGCTGCTGGAAAACGTCCGCGGGCTGAGCATGAACCGGTTCGGCGCCTACCGCCAGCACGTGCTGGACCGGCTGCGCGAGCTGGGTTACGTGCCGGGCTGGAAGCTGCTGAACGCGTCCGACCACGGGGTCCCGCAGCTGCGCCCCCGGTCCGTACTGGTAGCGCTGCACCCCGAGGACGCTCCCTGGTTCCGTTGGCCCGCACCGTCCGCGGAGCGCCCGCCGACCGTGGGTGAGGCCCTCGGCGACCTGATGGGCGCGCGGGGCTGGCCGGGCGCAGCGCGATGGGCGCGCCGCGCCAGCGCGGTCGCGCCGACGATCGTGGGCGGCTCGAAGAAGCACGGCGGGGCGGACCTCGGTCCCACCCGGGCCAAGCGCGCCTGGGCCGGGCTGGGGGTGGACGGGCTCGGCGTCGCTGACGAGCCGCCCGGCCCACGAGACGACCCGGCGCTGACGCCCCGGCTGACGTGCGAGATGGTCGCGCGGCTGCAGGGCTGGCGGGACGAATGGGGCTGGGAGTTCACCGGCCGCAAGACGGCCCGGTACCGGCAGGTGGGCAACGCGTTCCCGCCGCCGGTGGCCGAGGCGATCGGCAGCGCGATTGGTCGGGCCCTGCGGCACGAGGGCGCTCCGTACCCGCCGGCCGACGAGACCGCGCACCTGCACGACCCGGTCTTCGCGGTGCTGCGGGCCCGGGACGCGTTCCTCACCGCGCCGCAGATCGCCGCGGCGGTCCGGTCCGAGGCCACGGCGCGCGGGCTGCCGGGCGCCCCGCTCGGCCGGCGCTGTGCTACGGCGCCTGGCGGACCTCGGGCGTGATTTTCACGTGGAGATGGCGACATCGCAGGACGGCACGGCCTACCGGCTGGGCGAGTTCAAGGCCTTCCTCGGCCAGCTCGACCACATCAGGCACGAGCGGTTCAGCTCGGCCCGGGCCACAATCAGCTGAGCCCGGTGCTCCTGCGCGGCCGCTGACCTGACCGCGCCTACCGGGAGCATTCTCAGTGAATACGACTGAAGATGCTCCCGATAGAGGCGCGGGCTCAGCGGAACCCTGGGCCCTCGGCTGGCCCTTGAGCCGACCAGTGCGTCCGCGTCAGCTCGCCTTGCGATAGCGGTCGAGGATCGCCGCGCGCAGCGGGGCCGCCGACAGGCCGAGCGCCGACAGGATGGGCGCGACGGCCCCGTTGCTCATGCCGAGCAGGGCGAGCGCGATGTGCTGTGCGCCGATGTAGTTATCTCCCAGGGCCAGCGCCTCACGCAGCGAGATTTCTATGACCTTCTTGGCGCGGGGCGTGAACGGGATATGACCGCGCCGAACCGGGGGCACATCGAGCAGCTCGCCGTTACGGCCGATGACGGGCAGCAGCCGGGCGTTGCGAGCCGGGCGCCGCAGCCGCGATCGCAGTCCGCGCCGCCGGTTCCGGCGCAGGGACAGCGTGGCCCGGGTCAGGGCACCGGGGCCGAAACTCGCCTCGATCCGGCTGCGCACGACGTCGAGGTCGATGCCGATGGCGGCCAGCGCCTCGCGGTCGAGAACGTTGAGCAGGTCAGCGGGGCGGGCGGGCTGGGCCGCCCCCATCATGCGAATGATTTCCGCCCGGACTCGTTCGGGAGTCAATTCATGCTCGCGCAGGACGTCGGCGGCCGGCTCATCGGCGGCGAGCAGCGCCAGCAGCAGATGCTCACAGCCGATGAAGCCGTGCCCGAGCTCGGCGCGCCTCCGACTGGGCCCGGACGACGATCTGGCGGGCGCTGGCGGTGAAGCGCTCGAACATCATCGCCTCCCGATCCGGCGGCCGTGCTTGCGGTGCACGGTCTGCTTAGTGACGCCCAGCCGGCTGGCGATGTCCTGCCAGGACCAGCCGAGCTCCCGCGCGTTCTCGACCTGGAGGATCTCCAGCCGTTCGGTGAGCGCCCGGAGGGCCGCTACGGCCCGCAGCCCGACGTCAGGGTCGTTGCTGGCCGCGCCCTCCGCTATTTCCAGAGTGGTTTCCATGTGCGTCAGCATAAGCTGACGAACGCTTCTCCGTCAACACATGCTGACGAGGTCTTCCAGGCCGGCTGCGCGATAGCCTGCGCCGCGAAGAATTCGAGCGTGGCGGTCCAGCAGACCCTGCCGGGCATGAGACGCCACCCGGGAGCCCGTCGTGGCCAGCTAGCCGGCGAGCATTTTCTGTATGGCCTGGCGGGTTACCCCAAGCTCACGGGCGATCTCGGCCTGGGAGAAGCCATCGGCGATGAGGCCGCGGAGGATGTCACGGCGCTCGGCATGGAGCTGCTGCGCCAGGCGCGTGTGCCGGATGGCCTCGTCGCGGACTTCCTTCAGGTGCCTGATGGTTTCCTGGTGCGCCGAGATGTCAGTCTTCTTAGCCATTGGCCCAGTATGACAACTACGGGTTGTCATGTCAAGTGGGGGTTGTCGGTTCCCGCGCAGGAGCCGGACGTGATCGCCAGGGCCCTCCGCACGACAGCAACTGGCGCTTAGTGCGCCGTTTGCGGTGAGAACCTACAGGATGGGTGGCGGCTCAAGGCGAGGCGGACGCGGCCGGCAGCACGACGCCTGCGTGCGCCCACGGCCGGGTGAACCCCACCACCTGGTTATCGCCGCCCGCGGACGCGCTGGTGCCGTAGGAAGAGACCCGGATCGGGAAGCCGGTCGCGTAGGCCTCGATCATCTTCCCGCCGCCGATGACCAGCCCGACGTGCCCGGGATTGGTCGCGGTACCGTCGGAGCCCGCGAAGAACACCAGATCGCCCGGCTCCACCTGGCTGGCCGGGACCGCCGGTCCCCAGGCCCATTGATCCTCCGACGTCCGGGGGATGTCTCACGCCGGCTGCCTGGTACGCCATCATGACCAGCCCGGAGCAGTCGAAGGCGTCCGGCCCCGTGCCGCCCCACAGGTAGGGCTTGCCGATCTGCTGCTGGGCGTAGGCGATCGCGGCGGCGACGGAATGATTGGGCGCGGTGGTGGACCCGCTGATCACGGTGCCGGCCACCTGGACGCAGGCGGCCGTATTGGCGGCCGGGCTGCCCGCGGCCGCCGTGACCGAGTAGCCACCGCTGGCGTAGGTACTGGCATAGCTCTCGACCGCCTGCACGTAGGACTCGAGATGGTTGTAGGCGAAGATCGCCGCCGACACGTTGCTGAGGACGCCGTGAGCAAGCAGGATTTTCGCGGTCCCGGCGATCGCGTCCGCTGGATCGTAGACGCTGGCTATCCCGTCGCCGTCTGCGTCGGTGGCCACCCCGCTCACCGCCTCGCTGGCGGGGTGCACGGGTGCGCCGCCCCAGTTGTTACCGGCCGCGCCCCCGATTCCGATCTGCATGGGGCCCGCCGCCCCAAAGGCGTTCGACCCGCTGTGCACCCCCGGCAGGGTGGACTGGCCGTTGTCGCTTTCCACCGTGCCGATCCCGGCCAGGATGACCCAGGGAACGCCGTACTGCTGACCGACCTTCTGATACCAGGCTGAGGTAGTTGGACGGGATCGAATCCTTCGCGGTCCCGCTGACCTTGGACTGCAGCGCGCTCTTGGCCTGCTGGGAGCTGGAGCAACCGAAGCCGCCGCTGCCCGCGGAAAAGAGCAGGCTGGAGCCGCCCACGATCATTGGGACGGTCAGGAAGCCGATCATGACCAGGGCCGCCGCCCCGATGATGCCGATCACTATGATCTGGCTGGCACCGCGATCCGGCGCAGACCGTCCGCCAGGCCGGCTGAGCTGTGCCGTGCTGTGTGTGTCCGTCCGCCCCCGGCCCCAACGGCCGGTCATGTATCGGCTCCCGTCAATAGTTGCCTGCTGTCGCGGGCTCGATGTCGTAGACCTGCCACGTGCCGCCCTGGCCGGTGACCGTGACGGCGTACTCACTGCTGCTGGTCGTGGAGCCCTGGGTACCGGTGAGCTTCTGGGTGGCCGTGACCACGAACGTGATGCTGGACGAGCCGAAGGTGCGGATCGAGTCGATCGTGGCCGTGCCGGAGGAGACCTGCTTCTGGCTGGTCCGGGTCTGGGCCACGCCCACCGTGGCGAAGCCGTTCTTCAGCGTCTGGCTCAGCTGGCTGGTGATCAGGCCGTTCATCCGCGCCACGTAGCTGGCGGCGCTCTCGGTGTAGGTGAAGGTGTTGTAGTCGGTGGTGACCTCTGTCGCGACAGCGGCCGCCTGGCCCAGCTCCGGCTGGGTGAACGGCAGCCACTGGTAGATGTTGACGTTGGTGCTGCCGGCCGGCGAGGGCACGGCCGCGGCGGACGGCGAGCCCGCCGCCGCGGACGGCCGGGCGGACGCGGATGGCGAGGCGTGCGGATGTGAGCCGTGCGGGGCGAGCAAGAACACGCCGAGCCCGGCGAGCACCACCACAACGACCGCGAAGAGCGCCTTCTGCTGGCCCGCGGACAGGTCCATCGTGCTGCGCTACTTCCTGCGCCGCACCGGGCGGAGCCAGAAGGGCATCGGGCTTCCCGGCGGCGGCGACGAGCCGTTATCGCGGCCGCCGCTGGGGCGCCGCCGTGCCGGACGGCCCGCGTTCGGCGGCTCGGCTACCGCTCGCCTGCCCCGGCGCGGAGGTTTCCCGTGCCCTGTTGCGGCTGGGGGCACGGCCGCCGCCGGATGAGCCGCCCGTCGGCGGTTCAGGTGAGCGGGGGCGTCCCGCCCATCCACCGGACGGGTCCGAGGGCCGGATTGGGCCGGGCTGCCAGCGGGGACGCGCCGCCCCGGACCAGGGTCCGCCGGCGGGTCCGCCGGCGCCCGCACTGGTCCCGCTCCGGTGGCTAGCGCCGTTGCCGCTACTGGAGCCGTTCCCGCTTCTGGAGCCGTTCCCGCTCCTGGAGCCGTTCCCGCTCCTGGAGCCGTTCCCGCCGAAAAAGCCGTTCCCGCCGGTAGGGGCGCGGCCCGCCGCCGGGCGGCCCCCGAAGGTGGATGCGGAGGGCCGCGGCGGGGCGGGCGCAGGCGACGGAGCCGGGGCCGGGCCGGACGAGCTAGCCGCGGGCCGGGAGGGCCGTCCGCCTGCGGACCGGGACGCGGCGGACCACCACGATCCAGCCGAACGGGACCCCGTCGGTGCGCTGCCCGCCCGGGGCGGCCCGGCCGGGGACGGGCCCGGGGTGGCCGCGGCAGCCGCGGCAGCCGCGGCAGCCGCGGCGGGGCGCCCAGTGGGTGCCGGGCGGCCCGTGGCCGGGCTGGGGGCATGGCCGACGCGCACCGTGGAGCCGGGCCGCGGTGGCGCTTCCCCGCTTCGCACGCTGGCGGCCGCCTGGGCGCTGCCGCGAGCCCAGCCGGACGACGGCTGGCCCACCGGGCCTGCGTTGTCGGCGGCCCGGGGGGGCAGGTGCAGCGGTGGCGCGGCCCGCCGGCCGTCGGCGTCGCCTGGCCGGCGCCGGGCGCGCTCCGCCGCGGTGGGCCGCGCTCCGGGCTGCCCGGCCTGGGCCGCCGCGTCGGCGTCCACGTCCTGGCCGTCCCCGGTGGCCCGGACCCGGGCCGAGGGGTCATCGGTCGCGCCTGTCGCGCCGCCGGCGGCCTGAGCAGCGGCCATCTTGCCGGCTGCCGAGCCTGCGCTGGCGGCCCCCGCCGCGCCGACGATGCCGGCGGCGAGCGCGGCGGCCTCGCCCGGATTTTGCCTGGCCCACCGGCCGACCCGGTAGGCCGCGACACCGGGCACGGTCGCGGTCGCGGTGTCCCGCGTGACGCGGCGGAACGTCGTGCTGGCCTCCCGCAGGCTGACGTCGGCCCGTTCCTGCGATCCGATGACCCCGTAGCCGACCGCGGAGAACAGGTGCTGGAACGGCTTGCGGTAGATGAAGACCGCCACCGTCACCAGCGCGATCATCAAGATCTTCAGCGCCCAGGGCAGTACGGCGTCGGTCGTGCCCATGATCAGCGAGTACGCGTAGAGCAGGACGCTCAGGGCCAGCGCGACCGCCACTTGTTTCATCAGGACACCGACCAGCATCTCGAACCAGCGGATCGCGATGATCCGCCCGAAGCCCGGATGAGTGCCGATGATCAGGAAGAACGGCCCCGCGATGAGCAGCAGCAGGAACCCGAGCTTCAAGATGATCAAGGTAAGTGAGATCAGCAGGATGAGCAACCCGGCCACCAGCGCCGCGAACAGCGCCGCGAACCCGATCTCCAGCCGGGTCGTCCACTGGTTGCCCTGGAACAGGGCGTAGACCGACGGGTTGTTCTGCTGCAGGGAGTTGGCTATGCCGACGTAGGTGGCCTGCTTGGCCTGGATGAGGTCGGAGGTCGGTTTCTCGTTGGCGGCGATGGCCTGGGCCCACAGCAGTTGCCGGCCGTAGGTGTTCACTACCGTCTGCGGCGCCTTGGCTGAGGTGGCGTACTGGGTCGTGCCCAGTTCCCCGTCCAGCCATGGCTTGCAGACCAGGACCGACCACAGTTCGTTGGCGTTGCTGTCCACCAGCCCGTTGCTGGAGGTGAACCCGAAGTTGCCGGTGCCCGCCTGCGGGTCACCCCCCTGGACGGGCACACAGTTGTTCCCGCCAGGGTTGGGCAGCTTGGCGAAGGCCACGTTAAGGACCTGCGTTACGCCGTTGGACACGGTCGTGCCCACACCGGTGAAGTCGGCGGGGCGCCCGATCAGCCAGATCGCCGCCGCGCACGCCACCACCATCCACAGCGTGCCTTCGATGGCGCGGGTCGCCCGCTTCCGGACCAGGCCGTTCCAAGCGAGCCAGATGGTGCCGAGGATGATGACCGGGGCCAGGTAAGGGAAGTAGATCGCGTTGCCCAGCGCGCTGATCAGCCGGTCCACCACGCTCTGCAGCCAGTTCAGGATGCCGTTGCCGGCCGCCGACTGGTACACGGTGATCGTGACACGGTCAATCGATTTCGCCGCGTCGAAGACCATGCTGGCCACGTTGTTGCCGATCAGCGAGGTCATGTCGGAGCACTGCAGGCCGTGCGCGGCCCAGAACTGCCCGGCGACCCCGTAGCTGTCGTAGAGGGTCTGGCCCGCCGTGACCCCCGCCGGCGGCTCGATCAGCGCGTCGATCCCGCCGGTCGCCGCCTCCGGCTGGGGGATGGACGGCTGGCAGACGTTGTTCAGGGCGCCGATGATGCCGCTCGACCCGGCCGAGCACAGCCCCAGCAGGCCGCCGATGTCCCCGATCCCCGGTACCGAGCAGACCCCGCCCGTGGGCGCGGCCGGGGTGCGGGCCGCGCGCGCCGCGGTGAGCACGGCGCGGGCCGCCGGGCCGGAACTGGCCGGGGCGCGCACCGGGCCGGCGCTGGCGGAACTGGCCTGCGCGGAACTGGCCCGCACGGAACTGGCCTGCGCGGAACTGGCCCGCGCCGAACTGGCCTGCGCCGAACTGGCCTGCGGGGGGATTACGGCGGCCGACCCGGCCGCCACGGCCGAGGCTGTGAACGGCGACGCGCCCGCGGCCACGGCCGAGACGGGGACCGCCAGGATCGCGCCGATGACGATCAGCAGCCGGGCCGCCCAGCGGACACGGGTTCTGGCCATCTGGGGGGCTCCTGTTGAGCTGCTCCGGGTGATCACTGGCTCGCCTCACCCGCGGTTTCCCGGGCCGGGTGGCCGGCACTATCGGTGTCGTCGGAATCTTCGGGGCCTTTATCGGGTTCCCCGGCCCGCGGCATGGGCGCCTCGGCGGCCGGGGCGGCTTCGGCAGCACGCTGCGCCGCCTCGTCGGGCCGGGACCGGGTCGGGTTGGTGTCCAGCCAGCGCTGCAGCTCATCGGAGGCCAGATCGATGCCGATCCGGCCCGCGCGCCCGTCCAGATCCCGGAAGACCGATTCGCCGTTACCGAGGCCGCGCAGGATCGCCTTGTGCTCGTCGGAGGACTCCACCCCGAGCAGCGACAAGACGCTCTCCACCTCGGTCCGTTCCGATGAGCGGAACGCGAAGACGGTGGAGATGCAGTTCGTGACCTGTTCGTTCAGCAGATCCCTGGCGTTCTGCGAAACCAGGATCAGGGCCGTGTTGCGCGACCGGCCCATCCGGGAGACCTCTGGTACGAGCTTCGCGCCTTCGGGGGTCGCGGTGATCGCCCAGGCCTCGTCGAGGAAGATCGCTTTCGGCATGCGCCGGTCCATCCCGTTCAGCAGCCGCCGGGCGAACTGAGACACCAGGTAGAGCAGGGCGACCGAAAGCCGCTGCTCGTAGGAATAGTCGTCCCGGCTGATCGCGGTGTCCGGCAGGGTCAGGCCGCCGAGCGTGAACACCGTGGTCCAGCCCTCGGCGTCGACCTGCTGGCCACCCGACGGCGAGAAGCACAGCCGGGCCAGGCGCATCTCGGAGATGGACCGCATCACGGCCCCGAGGTTCTTCGACGCCGGATCGTCAGCTTGTTCCAGGTGCCGTACCACCTTGCCCAGGCTGGGCCGCGGCCCGGCCGCGACGGCCCCGACGGCCTGGATCATCGCGCTCTCGCGTTCCTCACTCATCCGGGGCAGCAGCAGGCGCAGCGTCTCGGTGGCCATCGTCCGCTTGGTAGCCAGGTCATCGCCGAAGGAGAAGGGGTCGAGCAGCCCAGGCGCCGCCGATCCCAGGGAGAGGATCCGGGCCCGCCGGCCCGGGCCTGCAGCAACCGGACCAGTGACGTGGCGTCGCCCTTGGGGTCGATCACCGCGACCGTCGCCCCGCGCAGCGCGAGCTGGTAGATGAGCAGCAGGGCCAGCGTGGTCTTGCCGCCGCCCGGCTCCCCGGTGATCGCGATGGCGGTCGGGCGGTTCCGGGCCGCGGCGAGCAGCGGATCGAAGTGCACGATCGCCCGGGCCCGGCCGAGCGTCTCGCCGATGTACGGGCCGATCCAGCCGACCCCGTTCGGCGGTCCGGTCCCCCAGGTCCACGGTGGCCGTCGGCATGCCGCCCGCGATCGTGTAGAGCGGCTGCCGCTGCAGGTAGGAGTTCAGCCGCACCCGGTCACCGGGCAGCGACTCGCACAGCAGCGAGAACTGGTCCCCGGTGGAGTTGACGATGTTGATGCCGATGTCCCGGTAGTGCTCAACGACCGCCTCGACCCGCCGCACGCAGAGACTGCGGGTGGGCGCGGTCACGATCAGGCGGTGCCAGCCGTACACGAACGGCAGCCGTTCCTTGGTGATCCCGTGCTCCAGCATGCGTGCCGCCGCGATCTGCTCGGCCAGCGCGATCGGCGCCTCCACGCCGGCCTCCACGGATGTGCGCGTCCATGTCGCGGGCGTGCGCCAGGCGGCGGCTGACGTCCTTGCTCGCCTTCGCGGGCGGTATCAGCCGCATCCGCGAGCTGACCTCAACCGGGAACGGCAGCGAATCAGCGTAGTGCAGCCAGGGCTCCCCGTCCGGGAAGGCCATCATGTCCGGGAAGCGGGAGAAGGACAAGAACGCGGCGAAGGATTCACCGGTGGCGTGCTCCAGCTGCAGCAGCGTCCGCCCGTTGTGCACCTGGCCCTCGAACAGGCCCTCGATCTCCCCGGCGCCCCACCTGCGGCGTTTGGTGGCCGAGGGCGGCGGCTCACCGAGCGAGCCCATCAGGGCGTGCCGCAGCAGCCAGGCGAGCTCGTCGGAGGTTGCGTGCCGGGCGGCGAGCGCGCTAGCCGCCAGGGCCCGGCCCACCCGCTCGGCCTGGTCGGTCCATTTACCGGTCTCACCGGACCCGACCGCCTCGTCCTCGATGCCCAGACGGCGCTCGCCGCCCTGGTAGATCGAGATGAACTGGGACAGCACCCCGCCGGACAGCTGGGCGCGCATGCCCCGCTGGCCCAGCCGGACCCCCAGGTAGATCTCCTTGCTCCAGAAGTCCTTCGTCCACACGTGCTGATAAGACTCGTCGAGGTATTCGCGCCACCCCGCTCCCCCGTCGGAGGTGGCGTCCAGGCCGGTGGCCCAGTCCGCCGCCGGGTAGGAACGGTGCGCGATGCGCAGATGCACCTCGGCGTCCGGCATCCGGATGGCAGCCAGCGCGACCGTGATGTTGGTGGCCAGCGCTTCGCGTTCCTCGGGGGTCGTGAACTCATAGGAAACCGACGGCAGGCGGAAGTACGCCCACGCGTGGTTGTCAGTCAGCAGGATCCGGTCGTCGAAATACCGGATGGCGAGCCGGCTGCTTCCCTTGGTCCGACTGGTCAATGCAGGACCTTCCGAGGAACCGGGGCCGCGGCCAGACCCGCGACGAGCACCCCGGCGAGAGCGGTGTAGGCGTGCCGACCTGCGGCCGGAGGGAAGACGCCCGGGCGGCGGGC
This sequence comes from uncultured Actinomycetes bacterium, assembly GCA_963775825.1. Classification (GTDB taxonomy): domain Bacteria; phylum Actinomycetota; class Actinomycetes; order Streptosporangiales; family Streptosporangiaceae; genus Bog-532. Next base: position 79,323 of record CAVZKY010000040.1, on the reverse strand, counting down.
CCGGCGGATCCTGTGGCTTCCGGCCCGCTCCCGGCCAGGCCGTCATCCCACGGGATTCCGGACGATCGCGCGGCAGCGCCCGCGCGCGACAGCTTCGGCCTGCTCGACGTCGCTCAGGCTGGCCCGGCTGACCCCGTTGATGACGGTCACTGCGCGGGCGGCCAGCTCGCGGTGGCCGTTGTTGCCCAGCCATTCCTGGGTCATGGCCAGCGAACGGGACGCTTCCGCGCTGGCCGGGGCGACGAGGACGAGCTGGTCGGCGACACCCAGGACCCGGGTGACCTCGGAGGCACCCGGGTCGATCACCATCAGCGGGTACAGCCGCCCGGCCCGGTCCGCGAGCCGGGCGTAGTCCCGCTCCCCGGGCGCCGCCGGGGCCGCCGGGTCGGCGTCGGAGGTGATGATGTCGAACCGAGCCCACGGCGAGTGCCCAGTACTGGCGGACACCGGGCTGGCGGACACCGGGCTGGCGGACACCGGGCTGGCGGACACCGGGCTGCCGGACACCGGGCTGCCGGACACCGGGCTGCCGGACACCGGGCTGCCGGACACCGGGCTGCCGGACACCACGTCGGCCGGCGCGCCCGCCAGCAGCGCGGCTACGGTCAGCGCCGGAGAAGCCTGCGCCTGCCGCGTAAGCGACCCGTGGCCAGGATTCAGGTCGAGCGCCGCGACCGGATCGCCCCGGAGCGCGACCAGCAGCTGACCCGTCACCAAGGCGGTCATGGTCTGGCCCGCACCGCTGGTGCAGCCGAGGAACACGATGCGCCGCGGGCCCGCGAGCGGGAGCCGGGCCCGGTCCTGGTCCAGCGTCTCCTGATCCCGCTTGCCGGGGCCCTGGCCGCCGGGGACGACCCGGACCCGGCGCTGCCAGCTGTCGATCCGGTCCGCGGCCGGTCCGTTCAGCGCGCGCTCGATCGACGGGACCGGCCGGCGGGGCTGGCCCGGCGCGGGCGGCTGCGGGGCACCAGACGCAGGCGTGGCTGGCCTCACGGGCGGGGCCGGGGCGGAGCACTTTGCGGCATCGGTGTCCACGGGCTTTGCGGCGGGCGTGGACGATGGCGTGGCCGTCGCGGATGACGCTGGGGCCGCTTCGGGCGCCGCTGCACCCGGAGCGGCGGGCTGGGGGCCCCGCGCGGGTATCTGGGGGCTCGGGGCGGCCGGGGCGAGCGTACGCGGAGGCCGGGCCCGGGGCACGGCACCGGAGGCGGCAGCCCCCGGGCCGTTACGGCGAGCGGGCCGGCCCCAGACCGGAACCCCCGCCGGGCCCTGCTTCTCCCGCGTCTCGTGCGAGACCTCGGTGGGCGGGGCGATGGGCAGCGGTCCGGTGACCGGACCGCTGCGGCCACCGGACCGCGACGCGGCACGGGCCGCGGGCGGCCCGCCGGGAACCGCCGGGCGGCCGGCTTGCGGGCCGCCGGAGCCGGGAGCGGCGGTCGCTGGCCCGCGAAGTACCTGACCCGGGATCGCAGGGCGCCGGTCCGCGGGCAGCGACCCGCGCGATCCTGCTCCCGCGGCCGGTCCCAGCCAGCCGGCCCGGGCAGGGGCTGCCCGTCCCGGCCCAGTTAGTCCGGGCGCAGCCGGTAGTCCGGGCGCAGCCGGTCTTGGCCCGGCCAGTCCGGGCGCAGCCGGTCCAGCGCCGGCTTGCGCCGGGGCAGATGTTCCGCGGGCACGCGCGAATGTTCCGCGGGCGCCCGCGGGTGTTCTGCGGGCGGGGGCGGGGGCCTGTCCGGATCCCATTTCCGCGTACGGCCAGGACGGCGGTCCCCCGGACGCGGCCCTGAGCGGCAGATCTTGCCGTCCGCGGCCGTCCCGCCAGGTCCGCTGCGTACCACGGACCGGGCCCGCGCCTTCGGGGCCGGCCTCCCGGCGGGGCGGATACGCGCCGCCAGCCCAGGCGCCACGGCAGTCCCGGACGCACGAGCGTGCCCGGTGGTCGCCACGGCCATCGCCGCTGCGCCGTCCGCGGCTGGCGCGGCGGCACCCGGCGGGCGGTGCCACACACGTGCGTAGACACGAATCTCGTTCTTTTCCGACAACGGCACGAGCCGGCACCAGGTGCGCGGCTCCCCGAGGTACCGGATCTGGGAGACCAGCAATTCCGGCAGTCGCTTGTTTTCCAGGACCGGCCGGGTCGTGAGCCAGGTCAGGACCCCCGGCGGCAGAACGTACAGCCAGAGCAGAGTGTGATTGAAGGGCACGCCGATCGCGGCGAGTACAACAACATAAGGAACCGTAATGCCACAGAAAACTGCGATCCAGCTGATGGGAAGCGGCATCGGCAAGCGGAAATCATAAAGCTTGTAGAGACGCTTCTCAATTCGCCAGATATTCGTATAAGTGGGCAGGTCCACGAAGTGCACTCCTTTGGCCGTGACGGAGTTTGGGCCGTTACGGTGGCTAGTGGACTCCGAGCGCGTTGGTGATTCCCGTGGCCAATGCCTGGATGATACCGGGGGTATAGAAAATGATCGCGATCAGCACGGCCAGCACAATGAACTGCACGAAGCGCGTGATCTCCCGGGTGAAGAGAAAGAAGAGCGCGACGATGCCCACGATGCCCAGGAACAGCGGCCCGAACAGCCCCTGCAGGTAGCTGACGAGGCCCTGGGTACTGAGAGCGATCGGCTCCGCGGCCAGGAATTGTATGGACATAACTCTTCCCTTCCGGGATCATCAGGTACCCGCCAGGCGGCCGGCACCTGCCAGGCGGCCGGCAACAGCCGTGCCGCGCTCAAACTAGGGCACCCCGTGCTGGCCAGGGACGAGTACTTACCTTCGCCCTCCCCCAGGAAATACGTTGCGCAGCGCGGGAACGGTTCACCGCCCCGGAATTCGCCTCGCCGGACCGCGAAGTGGGAGCCAGCCTGGATCATGAGCTTCCCGCCTGCTGCTCCTGAGGCGACGCCGCGATATCTTGCACATACCATTTGCCGCCCTGGTCAATGACGGTCAGGTTGTAACTCATCTCCAGCTTGGCGGAACTGCTTCCGCTCACCCCGGACAGCTGCCAGACGACGGTAGCCGTGATGTGCCGGGTCGAGCCGCCCGCCGGCACATACAAATTGGAGATGCTCGAGTAGGAGAGCGCACCACCCAGCCCGGAAACCGTCGCCCCGGGCGCGAGGAAGCGGTTCAGGGTGGCATTGTCTCCGCTCCCGTACGCCTGGAAGAACGCCGGGAGCTGCGCGCTCAGCTCGCCTTGTGCCGTGGGATCTGACGTCGCCGTGGGCGGCGTGGGCGCGGCGGCCTGCGCCGGGGCGGCCAGCCAGGCGGGCTCGCCCGATACCACCAGGCCGCCGTTGGCGGCGTAGATGGGCACCCCGAGCTCCATCAGCTCGCCGTTCACACTGGCCAGCAAGGTCACCACCGCGTGGTTCTCGTCCTGCACGGTGATCCCGGCGACCTGCTCCGATTGCAGCCGGAGGTCGCCCGAGCCATCCCAGCCCAGCTGCGGGTTGGCGCTGCTGAGCGCGCTGGGCAGGTAAGCCGCCAGCTCCTGGGCACGCTGGTTCGCGGTGGCGGCACTGAAGTTCAGATACACGGCGCCGAACTGGATGGCGTAAGCCTCGGCGAGGGCGGAAGGAAACTGCGCGCTCCCGCCGCTGGCCGCGGCGGCCGTACCCGACGTGCCCGATCGCGAGGCCGGGGTTTCGTTCAGGATGATCGCCGTGATGCCCCGGTAACCGATGATGAGCAGGACCACCCACAGCACCGCGCGCAGGGTCCAAACGAGCCATCGGCCTCCGCCGCCGTTCCATGAGCGAGGCAGGCGAGGCCGCCCGTCGCCGGGCCGTCCCGGTGTGCCGTTATCCATCTCAGTATCATCAGCGTACACAGTCGGCCGCGCTGCGTCATCTATGCCCGAACCGCGAACCATCACACCTCCGCCCACTCCGCGTTGGGCTCCTCTGTCCGGCTGACGCCACCCCGCCGACCTTAACGCCCATTGTGCGCTATAAAGACCGGCGCGGCGAGTCAATGATGAGCAAGTCCCCGCCCGCCCTCGGGATAATTGAATAACGCCGGGATACGCCGATGCGCGGGAAACAAGAACCGGCCCAAAGAGCGACTCTAAGGCTTCACCTTTAGCCGGTCGACCCGGGATGACCGCCGGCCGCTCGTTCAGCGCTCTGACCTGCGCAAACATCCCCGAACAACGGACGCCCGGCCGGGAATGCGCCGACTGACCGGCGATTAGCGCGGAAGTCCATCGCGGCGCCGGGCAGGGCGCGGATCTTGTTGCCCCGAGCGACGGCTACCGTCCTGGCCGGCACCGGCCAGGACAACGACGGCGCAGGGGTTGTTCGTCCTGAGGGACTGGAAAGCACGCCGAGCCCCCGATACGCGCTGCTGGTTCACCTGATGCCCGGCGTCACCAGGAGCGCACCGGTCAGCCTGCGGCCGAGGCGGCTTCGCCCCGGGTCAGCTTGTGCGCAGGAACGCACCGATGGCGGCGATGGAATCGTCGTGCGTCGTGATCGTGTAGTGATTCGCGTCGATGTCCGCCACGCGTGCCGAGGGCACCGCCGCCGCGAACCGCTCCGCCTCCGCGGCGGGCAGGATGGACCCGAACCCCGGCAGGATCTCCTGCCGGGCGCGCAGCACCAGCGCCGGCATGGTGATCGCGTCCCACAGCGCGTGGATCGGCGCATCCGGGCACGGCCAGTACATCGCGTTGCCGTAGCCGAGATCCTCGAGCACCGCGCCGCGGTCGCTGCTCGACGCCACGCCGCCGTTGACCTCGCGCAGCTCGTACCCGAAGTAGCGATCCCAGTACTCGTCCCACTCGGGAATGATGCCGATCTGCTTCATCAGTGCGATGGCCGCCTGCGCCGACGGGTACACCGTGCCGAGCCGGCTAATCGAGGCGACCACGGGCACCCCCGACCGCTCGTCAGGACTGCCCGCCAGATCGACCAGGACGAGCCGATCGACCCGCGACGGCTGGAGCTGGGCGCAGGTCATGGCGATGGCCGCGCCGCTGGACTGGCCGATGATCGCAAACGACGGTGCGCCGACGGCGTCCGCGATGTCGAGCACGTCGCGCGCGTGGTTGCGCCAGCCGTAGGTGCCCGCGCCGGTCACCTCGCTGCGGCCGCGGCCGCGCAGGTCGATCGCCACCAGTTGCAGTGTGTCGCCGGCGAGCCGTTCGGCGAGGCGGTCGAAGCCGCACAGGTTCGCCGACAGGCCGGGCACGCACACCACCGCTGGCGCATCCGCGGCACCCCACCGCCGCACCCGGAGCCTTCCGGACTCCAGCGAGATGTCGGAGTCCTCGTATTCCACGGCCTGCTGCGCCATGTCGGCACTCTCCTCTGCGCGTCGGCCCATCTGAGGATAGCCCGGCGATGAGTGCTCAGCGACGGCCCCGGTGGTTGGCGGCGACGGTGGGACGCGGAACAGTCCGGCTCGCTCGTGATGTTCGGATGCCAGGGTTGCCCGTGAACTGCTGGCACAAGCGATGCACGGCACAGCAGCGGCTGCCGAATCAGGCGCGGGCACGACCCTGACAGGCCCATGCCCGATGTCAGCACGTTGAAGCGGAACTCCACGACGTCGCCGTCGCGCATGATGTAGTCCTTGCCCTCGATCCGCACCTTGCCGACGGCGCGGGCCGCCTGCAGCGAGCCGACGGCCATCAGGTCATCGAACGAGATGACCTCGGCCTTGATGAAGCCGCGCTGGAAGTCGGTGTGGATGACGCCGGCCGCCTCCGGCGCGGTCGCGCCGGCCGGGATCGTCCACGCCCGGGTCTCCTTGGGGCCCGCGGTGAGGAAGGTCTGCAGGCCGAGCGTCCGGAAGCCGGCCCGGGCCAGCTGGGCCAGGCCCGGTTCGCCGAGACCCGCCTCGGCCAGCAGCTCCGCAGCCTCGTCTTCGGGCAGCTCGGCCAGGTCGGCCTCGGTCTTGGCGTCCAGGAAGATCGCTTCCGCGGGCGCGACCAGGGCCGACAGCCGCTCCCGCAGGCCAGGATCGGCGAGCTCGTCGGTGTCGGCGTTGAAGACGTACAGGAACGGCTTGGCCGTCAGCAGCTGGAACTCGCGCAGATCCGCCAGGTCGATCCCGGCCGAGGCCGCACCGGCGAACAACGTGGTCCCGGTGTCCAGGAGTTTCTGCGCGCTGCCGACCGCGTTCGCCACCCGCATCCGCATCGCGTCCTTGCCGGACTTCGTTTCCTTGGCCAGCCGGGCGGTGGCCTTCTCCAGCGTCTGCAGGTCGGCGAGGATCAGCTCGGTGACGACGGTCTCGATGTCGCGTTCCGGAGACACGTCGCCCTCAACGTGGCTGACATCAGGGTCGCTGAACACCCGGACGACCTGGCATATCGCATCGGTCTCGCGGATGTGGCCGAGGAACTGGTTGCCCAGCCCCTGGCCCTGGGCCGCGCCCCGGACCAGCCCCGCGATGTCGACGAACCGCACCGTGGCCGGGACGATCCGCGCCGAGTCGTACAGCTTGGCCAGCTCGGCCAGCCGCGGGTCGGGCACCCCGACGATGCCGACGTTCGGCTCGATGGTCGCGAACGGGTAGTTGGAGGCCAGCGCGCCCGCTCTGGTCAGCGCGTTGAACAGGGTGGACTTACCCACGTTGGGCAGCCCGACGATGCCGATAGACAGACTCACTTGGCAATTTTAGGGGGCCGCGGCCACCGGAACGAACGAAAACCTGGCCCGTAACCTGTCGATCGGGGCGGCCGGGCACTCGTTCCGCGGCGGGCGGGCAGGCGAGCTGGGGTGCTGCCCGGGGGGCGTAGCGAGGCCCGACCGGCGGCGTGTCAGGAGGGGATTGTCGCCCCCGGCTGCCAGTATTGACATACATGAGCGCGATGATGCTGATTGCCGGGCTGGTACTCGGGATCCTCATCGGGGTGACGATTGGGTACCTGTACGCTCGGGGCCGGATCGCGACCGCCACCGCCGACCTGGCCAGTCAGGCCAGTGCCGCTTCGGAGCGCGCCCGCGCGGCCGAGCAGCGGGCCGCCCTGATCGACGGTCAGCTGGCTGAGCGGTTCCAGAGTCTGTCGACAGCGGCCCTGGACGCCAGCACGGCACGTTTCCTGGAGATCGCCGACGGCCGGATGCGGGCGGAGAACGTCAAGGCCGCCGGAGAACTGGAGAACCGCCGCGCGGCCGTGGAGCATCTGGTCGGGCCGCTCAAGGACACTCTCGGCCGGCTCGAAGCCCAGCTCCGCGACTCCGACTCGGCCCGGCGAGCCTCCCACGCCGCTCTGGCCGAGCAGGTCAACCTGACCCGGCACAGCACCGAGCAGCTCCGCGACCAGACCCAGGCGCTGGTGACCGCGCTGCGGCGGCCCGAAGCCCGGGGCCGCTGGGGCGAGCTGCAGCTGCGGCGGGTGGTGGAACTAGCCGGCATGTCCGCGCGCTGTGACTTCGACGAGCAGGTCGCGGTGACCGGGGACGACGGCGGCGCGCAGCGGCCTGACATGGTGGTGCGGCTCGCCGGCGGCAAGAGTATCGTGGTCGATTCGAAGGTGTCGCTCGCCGCCTACCTGGAGGCGGTGGAGACGGCCGACGAGTCCGTCCGGGCCGCCCGGCTGGATGCGCATGCGCGGCACGTCCGCGAGCACGTGGACCGGCTGGCGGCCAAGGCGTATTGGACGGCCCTGAGCCCGGCCCCGGAGTTCGTCGTGCTGTTCATCCCGGGCGAGGCGTTCCTGGCACCGGCGCTGGAGCGGGATCCCCGGCTGCTCGAGCACGCGATGGTGCGGAAGGTCCATATCGCCACCCCGACCACGCTGGTCACCATGCTGCGAACCGCGCAGTACGCCTGGCAGCAGGAGGCGCTGTCGCAGAACGCCCGCGCGGTGTTCGACCTCGGACGCGAGCTGCACGCACGGATCGCGGGGCTCGGCCGGACCATGGACACGCTCGGCCGCACACTGACCAAGGCGGTGACGGCATACAACCAGACGGTCGGATCGCTGGAAAGCAGGGTGCTGGTCAGTGCGCGGCGGCTGAGCCAGCTAGGCGTCGTGGACGGCGAACTGCCGTCGCCCGCGCCGGTGGAAGAGACCGCCCGCGCTCTGTCGGCGCCGGACCTGACGGACGCGCCGGACCTGGTGGACGCGCCGGACCGGGCCGAGCCTGCCGGCGTACTGGCTGAGCTGGATGTCCCCAAGCTGGCCGTCGCTGAGCTAGCCCGATCTGAACCGGGCACGGAATCGCCCGAAATCCATGCCGGGGATCAGCTCACCGAGGCGACACAATGAGACTGGCGGTACCGTCGGTCACCAGATGCCAGCCATCGCCATGACGGGAGGGGGGAGCGCAGGCGTGCACGAATACACGAGCCGAGGTCCGGCACGGCCGCGGCCCGGCCCAGCCGCCACGTCAGCCGAAGACGGGGCCCGGCGCGCGGCCCCCGGCGCACCAGGCGTACCGCGACCCAGCCGGCCGGATGACCCCAGGAACCGGATGAGCCGACCAGAGCCGCTCAGGCCGGGGTTCCGCCCGGCGCAGGGATCACCTTCCCGCGCCGCGGGTTCCCGTGGGCCACAGGGGCCTTATGAGCCCTCCGGTCGCTATGAGGGGCGCGGGCCCCACGAGCCGCGCGGCCGTCGCGAGCCCATGGACGCCGCTGGTGGCCCCGCCGGTTCTCCCGGGCCGCGCGAAAATGTCGCCGCGCCGGGGATCCGGCTCACCGGGCGCGGGGCGATCCTGGCCCTGGTGGTGCTCACGTTTATCGGGCTCCTCGTGTCGGACCTGGTGGGCTGGGGACTGCTCAGCAACGTGACGTTCGTGGCCGCCTGCGTCGCGATCGCCTGCTACGCCAGGCCGACCGATCTGCTGCCGGTCACCGTGTGTCCCCCACTGGCGTTCTTCGTCGCCTGCGTGTGCAGCAAGCTGATCACGTCGGCGGGCGGCACCCTGGCTGCCGAAGGCACACTCTTCACGCTGGCGACTTCGGCGCCCTGGCTCTTCCTGGGCACGGCGGTCACGATCGTCATCGCCTTGCGCCGCGGCCTGCTCGACAACATCCGCGAGCTGCGGCACGGCCTGCGGGGACAGCCGGACGGGGCGGCCCCGGCCCGGGCCCGGAACATCATGGGCCACGGCCCCGACGGCGTTCGAGCCCGGAGGCGCTGACCGGCGACACGGGCCGTCAATCCTTCTCTGCGGCGGCCCGCCGCCCCGTGGACCTGTTTCAGCTCGAGTGACGGCCCAGGACCATCCCTGGCCGGCTTCACTGCCGCCGCCGTCAGAGCACTCTCGTAAAAACTGCGATGATGCCCATGCGGGAGATGCTGAGCGGGCTGAGCGGAAGAGCTACGGGCTGAGCGGAAGAGCCAGAAGCCTGAACCTACCGGTCCCGGCCCGGTGGGAGGTGGTGCGCGGGTGGGAACCGGCCATTCACACCACGAACATGATCACGGGCACGGGGCGGGCCACGATCACGCGGCGCGCCACACCCACGAACCGCAGCCCGGCCGGGCGAGCCGACGGGCGGCCCGCGGGAGCCGGCTGCGGCACGAAATGAAGCACCTGGCCCGGCCGCACACGCACGACGCGGCAGCGAAGGTCGACCGGGTAATGGAATCGTCCGCGGCGGGGATACGGACGTTGTGGATCTCGCTGGCCGGGCTGGGCGGCACGGCCGTGGCGCAGGCGGCCGTCGTCGCGATCTCCGGCTCGGTGGCGCTGCTCGGGGACAGCATCCACAACGCGGCCGACGCGTTGACCGCACTGCCGCTGGGCGTGGCGTTCTTGGCCGGACGGCGGCCGGCCGACCCGCCGGTTCACCTACGGGTTCGGCCGGGCCGAAGACATGGCCGGCATTCTAATCGTCGTGCTGATCGCGCTGTCGTCCGCGCTGGCCGCCATCGCCGCGATCAGCCGCCTGATCCACCCGGCGGCGGTCTCCTACCTACCCGCGGTGGCCGCGGCCGCGATGATCGGCTTCATCGGCAACGAATGGGTGGCCCGGTACCGCCTCCGCGTCGGCCGGGAGATCGGCTCCGCGGCGCTGATCGCAGACGGCCTGCACGCGCGCACCGACGGCTTCACGTCACTGGCCGTGCTGCTCGGGGCGGCCGGGGTGGCGCTCGGCTGGCGGCTGGCCGATCCGGTCGTCGGCCTGGTGATCACGGTGGCCATCCTGTTCGTGCTCAAGGATGCGGCCCGGGAGGTGTTCCGGCGGCTGATGGACGCCGTGGACCCGGCCCTGCTGGAGACAGCCGAGTCAGCGCTGCGCGGCGCGCACGGGGTCATCGACGTGAGTGGCCTGAGAATGCGGTGGATCGGTCACCACCTTCACGCGGAGGTCACGATCGTGGTCGACGGTCAGCTCAGCGTCCGGGACGCGCACGAGGTGGCGGTCAGCGCCGAGCACACGCTAATGCACGTAATCCCCCAACTAGCCGCCGCGCTGGTACACGCCGATCCGCTGCCGGGGGACCGCGAGGATCCACACGCGCTGCTCGCTCACCATTGGCAGGCCGGGCGGGGCTGAGCGTCCGAGGGCTGCGGGTCCGGGCGATGGTCCGGGCTGCCTCGGAAGCAGGGCGGACCCGAGAAGCCAGGCGGACTGAGGTCCCGACGCTTATTAGAAGCCAGGCGGGCTCAGAAACCGGCGGCGCCGGTAGGCGGTGAGTGAAGCGGGATCAGCTTTCCGCCTGGTCGCGGACGCGGGGCGGCCTGATCTCGCGCGGCAGGGCGAACGACATCCTTTCCTTGACCGTTTCGACTTCCTCAACGTCGCCGAAGCCACGCTCCGCCAGCCAGGCGAGCACGCCGTCGACCAGTTCCTCGGGCACCGACGCGCCGCTCGTCACGCCGATCGTCGAGGCACTATCCAGCCAGACCTCGTTGATCTCTGAGGCGTCGTCCACCAGATAGGAAGCTGTAGCGCCGGAGTCCTTGGCCACCTCGACCAGCCGGACGGAGTTGGACGAGTTCTGTGAGCCGACCACCAGGACAAGGTTGGCGTGGCTGGCGATTTGCTTGACGGCCAACTGCCGGTTCTGGGTGGCGTAGCAAATGTCGTCGCTGGGCGGATCCAGCAGAGTCGGGAACCGCTCGCGCAGGGCCGCCACGGTCTCGGTCGTCTCATCCACCGAAAGCGTCGTTTGCGACAGCCAGACGACCTTGGCGGGGTCGCGGACATCGACCGAACCGGCCTCCTCGGCACCGTCCACCAGCCGGACACGGGTCGGCGCCTCCCCGGTCGTGCCAATGACCTCCTCATGGCCCTCGTGGCCGATGAGCAGGATGTCGTAGTCCTGGGCCGCGAACCGCCGGGCCTCGTTGTGCACCTTGGTCACAAGCGGGCACGTGGCGTCGATCACGTGGAGGCCGCGCTGCTCGGCCTCGGCCCGGACGTCCGGCGCGATCCCGTGGGCCGAGAACACCACCACCGAGCCGGGCGGTATGTCGGCGTTTTCATCCACGAATATCGCGCCGCGCTGTTCCAGCGATCGCACCACGTGCAGGTTGTGCACGATCTGCTTGCGGACGTAGACGGGGGTGCCGTAGCGCTCGATCGCCATCTCGACCGTCTGCACAGCCCGGTCGACACCGGCGCAGTAGCCGCGTGGCTTGGCGAGGAGGACACGCCTGGTGGTCGCAGACATGTCACCCATGTTAGGCGAGGCCCGCCGGGCCGCAGCCGGCCCCGTGCTCGAGCCGCCCGCACCACGACGCCGGCCGGTGACCAGCCCTTAGCCGGCGGAGCTCTTCTCGTGTTGCACCGGCCCGGGTGAGCCGCCAAGATACCGGCAAGGAAGGCAAGGAAAACGCATCGATAAAGAGCACGGACCTAATCGTTTGCATGTGGCATCCTGCACGTGTCCGTCCCCGTCAACGGAGAGAATCGATATGCGCTTCCCGCAGGTCAGTGAACGGGTCAAGGAGGCGCCTGCGCACGCGCTGCGCGCCGTGTTCGCGAGTGTCGGCCAAGTTCTGCTGGTCACCGACCGGATGAAGAACAAGGCGGCTGGGGAGAAGCAGGCCGCTCCACCGGCTCCCAGCGCGTCCGCGCCCGGCACGGCGTCCGCTACTAAGACGGCCGACGCGGAAACCGGGGCCGACGCGGAAACCGGGGCCGACGCGGAAACCGGGGCCGACGCGGAAACCGGGGCCGACGCGGAAACCGGGGCCGACGCGGAAACCGGGGCCGACGCGGAAACCGGGGCCGACGCGGAAACCGGGGCCGACGCGGAAACTACTGTCACCGAGGCACCTGTGGAGCCTTATGTGGCCGGGGCTCCCGCGGAGCCCATAGCCACCGAAGCCCCCATCGGACACGCGGCCACCGAAACCGCCATGGCCGCCGAGGCCATGAAGGCCACCGAGGCCGCCGAGGCCCTCAGCGACCCCGCAGCCACCGAAGCCCCGATCGGACACGGGGCCACCGAAACCGCCATGGCCGCCGAGGCCGCCGCGGTCGCCGAGGCCATGAAGTCCCCTGCCGCCGGGGACCCCACCGAGCCCGCAGCCACCGCAGCCCCCATCGGACACGCGGCCACCGAAACCGCCATGGCCGCCGAGGCCGCCGAGGCCGCCGAGGCCATGAAGGCCGCTGAGGCCGCTGAGGCCGCCGCGAAGCCCGGACCGGCTCAGGCTGCTGCCCACGAGCTCGCTGCCGGGCCAGCCCCCGAAGCTCTCGCTGCCGGGCCAGCCCCCGAAGCTCTCGCTGCCGGGCCAGCCCCCGAAGCTCTCGCTGCCGGGCCAGCCCCCGAAGCTGCCAGCGGAGGCCCCGGCGGCCGCAGCACTCGTGGGGGAAGCGGGGCCACCCATCGCCAACTACGGAGAGCTGAGCGTCGCTTCGCTGCGGGCCCGGCTGCGTGGCCTCACGGTCGCCCAGGTCCGCGAGGTCATCGCGTACGAGCGCGCGAACGCCAACCGCCCGGAAGTGATCGCGATGTTCGAGCGCCGGGTGGCCAAGCTCGAAGCCCCGGAAGGCTGAGCCCGGCGGGATCATGGCCCTGGAGACGTCCGCCGAAGCACCCGTCCCCGTCCGGACCGTGCTGCAGCTGGTCGGAGGCTGGGTCTCCCGCCTGGGCCGCATCTGGGTCGACGGAGAGATCGCCGAACTGGCCCGGCGCGGCGGGACGGTCTTCCTGACCCTGCGCGACCCGGTCGCGGCCGTCTCGGTCCGGGTGGTTTGCACGCGTGCGGTGTTCGAAGCGGCCGCTCCCGCGCCCGCCGAAGGCGCCCGGGTGGTCGTGCACGCCAAGCCCGACTTCAACGCCACGCGGGGCTCGTTCGCGCTGACGGCCCTGGCCATCCGGCCGGTCGGGATCGGTGAGCTGCTGGCCCGGCTGGAGCAGTTGCGCCACAAGCTGGCCGCGGAAGGATTGTTCCGGCCCGAGCGCAAGCGCAGGCTGCCGTTCCTGCCCCGGGTGATCGGGCTGATCTGCGGGCGTGACTCGGCGGCGCAGCGGGACGTCCAGCGCATCGCGGCCCGCCGCTGGCCCGCGGTGCGGTTCCGCGTCGAGCAGACGGCGGTGCAGGGACCTTACGCTGCGGCGGAAGTCATCGACGCGGTGAACCGCCTGGACGGGGCGCCGGGCGTCGATGTCATCATCATCGCGCGCGGCGGCGGCTCCCTGGAGGACCTGCTGCCCTTCTCGGACGAGTCCCTCATCCGCGCGGTCGCCGCGTGCCGGACCCCGGTGGTCAGCGCCATCGGCCACGAGCAGGACACGCCGTTGCTGGATCATGTGGCCGACCTCCGGGCGGCTACGCCCACCGACGCCGCCAAGCGCGTGGTGCCCGACGTCACCGAGCAGCTCTCGCTCATCGCGGGCCTGCGGGACCGGGCCCGCCGTTGCGTGAGCGGCCGGATCGAACGGGAGACGTCGTGGCTGACCGCGGTAAGGTCGCGGCCCGCAATCGCCAATCCGGTCCGCGAGGTCGAACGGCACCAGGAAAAGGTGGCCGCGCTGACCGAGCGCGCGCGCCGGTCTCTCGGCGCTGCGCTGACCCGGGCCGGTGACGACGTGGCCCACACCCGGGCCCGGCTGCTCGCCCTGTCCCCCGCGTCGACCCTGCTGCGCGGCTACGCGATCGTCCAGCACGCCGACGACAGTGTGGTGCGCAGCGCCGCCAACGTCGCCCTGGGCGAGTCACTGACGGTCCGGTTCGCGGCGGACCAACTCGCCGTGACGGCCGGCCCGCCGCCCGCGGACCAGGCGCCGGGCAGGCGCGCCCCAGGCACGAAACCTCGGGCCCGGTGAGCCGCGGCGCAGCGCGAGCGGACACCGGCCAAGCAGGCGGCGGCCAAGGCAGCAGAAGGAACGGAAGTGCCGCAGGAGGCCAGCCACGCCAGCACCGGACGCGCCAGGGAGGGGCCGGTCGGCGGACTGACCCGGGGGAGCGTCGCTCCGGGCCGGCGGACGCGGTCCGCGATAAGTTGGTGCGGTGGCAAACAGCGACGCGGACGCGGCTCGCGGGGATCCCGGCGAGGCCGGTGAGCAGGTCGGGGCGTTGTCGTACGAGCAAGCGAGGGACGAGCTGGCCTCGGTGGTCAAGCGCCTCGAAACCGGCGGCCTGACCCTCGAGCAGTCTTTGGAGCTGTGGGAACGCGGCGAGCGGCTCGCGGCCGTGTGCGAGCGGCTGCTCGACGGAGCCCGGGCCCGGCTATCCGCCGTGACCGCCGAGCGTTCCAGCGAAGCCGATCCCGACGCGCCGTTCTAGGGGGGACGGAGCGACGCGGCCAAGGCGCGGAGCTCGGTCCAGGAAGCGTTTCCCGTGACAACGATCGTGCTCCCGCCGGGATGCGTTAGGTACAAAGAACGCTGGCCGCGGCCGGGATTTGCGGAAGCGCGCCACACCAGCCCGGCGATGCGGACCGGTGGCTGCGCCGTGCCGCTGTTGGTCATCCGGCGGATGAACGCGGCGGCTACCGCGTCGCTCTGCTCCACCGACGCGAGCATCCCGGACGGGGTCACGTAACCCAGCTGCCAGGTGGCCGTGCCGGGCCCGTTGGCGCCGCCGAGGGCCACGCCCGAGCTGACCGGCGCCCAGGAGAGCGGCAGCCCGGCCGGCGCGACCACCGGATACCGCGCCTCACGCGTCATGACGGTCAGGTCGCCGGAGTAGCTGACGGTGGGCGGCGAGCTGATGTGGGACATCGGCACGGCGACGATGATCACGAAGATCAGCAGCAGGCAGCTCAGCACCCAGCGGGCGGCGCGCAGCCCGCGGTGAGCGGCGAACCAGCCGCCGCGCAGTACCAGGTCGCGGGCTGCGAGCACGGCTCAGCCCCGGCTCTTGATGTCGATGCGCCCATACCAGACGCCGCCCAGGGCCCGCGCATCCCCGCGCATGAGCAGAGCGGACAGGTCCCGCTCCGCGATGCAGCCGTGCAGGTAGGCGCGTCCCCCGCGCGCGGGTCAGCGCTTCGCGTGCTGCTCCGGCCGCGTACTGCATCTCATCTGCTGGCATTGCCCGCCCAGCGCCCTTTCAGGTCCGCTACTTGAGGTGACCAGGCTACGCGGCTGCTTAGCCACATAGCATTCAGCTATAGCCGATTACCGGGTGAGGCCAGCGGGCAGCACGAAGGCCCGGGACGTAACAGGAGGGACGGCCGGATGCCAGCCGACGAGACCACCAGTACGCACACCACGCCTCGCCAGGCCGGGCTCGGGCAGGATATCGACCCCCTGCCCGAGCCCGGCCAGCACGCCCCCGACCGGAACCTCGCGCTCGAACTGGCCCGGGTCACCGAGGCGGCGTCGATGGCCGCGGCCCGCTGGGTCGGCCGCGGGGATAAGAACGGCGCGGACGGCGCCGCGGTGAACGCCATGCGGCTGCTGATCAATTCGGTGTCGATGCGGGGCGTCGTGGTGATCGGTGAAGGCGAGAAGGACGAGGCGCCGATGCTCTTCAACGGGGAAGAGGTCGGGGATGGGACCGGCGCCGCCTGCGACGTGGCCGTCGACCCCGTCGACGGCACCCGGCTGTGCGCCAACGGCATGCCGAACGCGGTCTCCGTACTGGCCGTGTCGGCCCGCGGCTCGATGTACGACCCGTCCGCCGTGTTCTACATGTCGAAGCTGGCCACCGGCCCGGAGGCCGCGGACATGGTGGACATCGATGCGCCGCCAGAGGCGAACATCGCGGCCGTGGCCCGGGCCAAGGCCTGCTCGCCACACGACGTGACCGTCGTCATCCTGGACCGGCCCCGGCACAAGGAACTCATCCACCAGGTCCGGGCGGCGGGCGCGCGGATCAAGCTGATCACCGACGGCGACGTCGCCGGGGCGATCATGACGGCGCGCGAGGGCACCGGGATCGACCTGATGCTCGGTATCGGCGGCACCCCGGAGGGAATCATCGCCGCATGCGCCCTCAAGTGCCTCGGCGGGACGATCCAGGGCAAGCTGGCCCCGCACGACGATGCCGAACGGCGCAAGGCCCTGGACGCCGGGCACGACCTCAACCGGGTGCTCACCACCGACGACCTGGTCTCTTCGGACGACGTGTTCTTCGCGGCGACCGGCATCACCGACGGGGAGCTGATGGAGGGAGTCCGGTACCGCCACGCTGCCGCCACCACGCATTCGCTGGTCATGCGCTCCCGGTCCGGAACCATCCGGAGCATCAAGAGCGAGCATCAGCTGTGGAAACTTCGGGCCTACAGCTCCATCGACTTCAGCTGAGCGGACGTGACAGCCACCACGGTGGCGCGATCCGGCCAAGCACGGCGCAATCCAGCACAGCGCTGTACGAAACCCGCCGACAATTCCGGGGAGGTGAAGCGGCGTTTCCTCCGGCCTGAAGGCCGGAGTACCCATGCCGCGATCCTGATGACCGACGCAGCCGAACCAGCCGTAGCCGCCGGTCGCCCGACCGGCCCGAGCGCAGCCGACGCCGCGCTGCAACGGGCCCAGTCCGGGCCCATCCCACTGATCCGTTTCCTCTATGCGGACCACGGCGGGATCATCCGCGGTAAAGCTGCGCACGTTTCGGGCCTGCGCAGCCGGATGGCCAGCGGCATTGGGCACACGGTGGCGATGATGGCCATGAACATGCTCGACCACCTGCAGCCGGTCGAGGGTATGGGGCCGGTCGGCGAGATCCGGATTGTCCCCGACCCGGAGACGTTCGTGGCGCTGCCCTACGCGCCCGGCGCCGCCGCGATGGCCTCCGACCTGGTACAGCAGGACGGGCGGCCGTGGGACGCGTGCCCGCGGACATTCCTCAAGCAGGCCATCGCCGAGCTGGCCAGCGACGGTTACGCGTTGCGCGCGGCGTTCGAGCCGGAGTTCACGCTCGGCCAGCGCGAGCCGGACCCGGACGGCGGACCCGACCGCCTGATCCCCGCTGACGACAGCCTGTGCTACTCCTCCACCGGCTTTCAGCTGGCGCACGACTTCATCATCGATCTGGTCCAGGCACTTGAGGCACAGCAGCTGGAGGTCGAGCACTACTACCCCGAGCTGGGCCACGGCCAGCAGGAAGTAGTGATCCGGCACGCCCCGGCGCTGCGTGCCGCCGACAACCACCTGCTGTACCGGGAAACTGTCCGGGGCGTCGCGTTCCGCCGGGGCGTATGGGCCAGCTTGGCCCCGAAACCCATCCCTGACCAGGCCGGGAACGGCACCCACCTGCACGGGTCACTGTTCGAGCTCGGGCCGGACGGCACGCCGGGCACGCGGAACGTCTTCGCCGATCCCAGCGACCGGTATGGCCTGTCCGAGACCGGCTACCACTTCATCGGCGGCGTGCTCGCGCACCTGCCCGGGCTCACCGCGCTGACCTGCGGCAGCGCCAACAGCTACCGCCGCCTGGCCCCGCAGATGTGGAGCAGCGCCTATACCGTCTATGGGATGGACAACCGGGAGGCGGCAGTGCGGATCGCGTCCGTGCTGCGCGGCGACCCGGCCAGCTCCATCAACCTGGAGCTGAAGCCCTCCGACTCCAGCGCCAACCCCTATCTCGCCCTCGGTGCCTTCATCCACGCCGGCTTGGACGGGATACGCAGCAAGCTTGATCCCGGTGAGGCGGTCGACGTCGATCCCGCCACCCTTTCCGATGCCGAACGTGACCGGCTGGGAGCCCACCGCCTGCCCAGCTCCCTCGACGAGGCGCTGGACGCCCTCGAGGCGGACGACCTGCTGATGACGGCGCTCGGGCCGTTGCGCAGCCGGGCCTACCTCGCGGTCAAGCGGTCGGAGGCGGCGGACTTCGCGGCGCATGGCGCCGCTTACGAGTGCTTCCACCACTTCACGAAGTTGTGATCCGGCCAATGCGCTGACCTGCGCGCCCTACCCGTATGGGCCGCTTACCTGCGGGTTCACCCGTTTGCTGGCGCTGGCTGGTGCTGGCTGTGTTCGGCTATGTGATTTCCCCAGAATTTCCCGAAACTCTCGTTAGCTCCGCAACGCGGTCGCATACGACGACCAGCCGGCAGGCTAGGGCGTGTCCTTTAGATCATGGGCTCGGGTGGCGGAGCCAGTCGTTATCGAGGAATGCTTCGAATTCATTTCGTGCGATGACCACCGGCAGCGGCGGGCAGCTTCGTGATGCCTATTTGACTCCGATCAGGTCGTCTCGCCGCGGAGCGGCGGCGCACTTCGGGTCGCGCTGGAGGCCGAGCCGGCCGCTTTGCCTACTACGGACAATGGGTTGGCGACGTCCTCCAGCGACTTGCCTTCCGCGGCGACGCCGAAGATAATCTCGACCACCCCGCCGAGGATCATCGCGCCGGCGCCGATCAGGTAGCCGACGAACAGTTTGTTCGGATCGTTGCCGGTGCCGATCAGGCTGCTGTACAGCTTCGTGCCGGCCCAGCCGAAGGCCTGGGCGATGGCGAAGAACACGGCGATGGCCTTAGCCCGGACCTCCAGCGGGAAGACCTCGCTGGCGGTCAGGTAGCCAGCGCTGGCGCCCGCCGAGGCGAAGAAGAAGATCACCGCCCAGGCGATCGTCTGGGTGGTCGCGTTCAGGGTGCCCTGCTTGAACAGGATGGCGCTGATGACCAGCAGAAGGCCGGACAGAATGTAGGTGCCCGCGATCATCTTCTTGCGCCCCAGCGTGTCGAACAGCCGCCCGATCGTGAGCGGTCCGAGCAGGTTACCCACCGCGAACGCGAAGAAATAGTAGGGGACGCTCGTGGCCGGAACGTGGAAGAAGAACTTCAGCACCAGGCCGTAGGTGAAGAAGATCGCGTTGTACAGGAAAGACTGGGTGGCCATCAGGATTCCCACGAGCGTGGACCGCCCCGGATAATGCGAGAACAGGACACGCGTCAGGGCCAGGTAGCCGATCTTCTCGGTGGGCCTGATATCGATGGCCGCGCTGTCGTCCACCGGCGCTATCGGGCCTTTGGTCGCCTCGACGTCCCGCTCGATCTCGGCGATGCTGGCCTCGGCCGCCTGCTCGCGCCCGTGCATGATCTGCCAGCGCGGGCTCTCCGGCAGGGTCCGCCGGACGTAGATGATGACCAGGCTGAGCACCGGGCCGAGGAGGAAGGCCAGCCGCCAGCCGAGGCCGGCGGACAGGTGGTTGAGCAGGAACAGCGTAGCGGCGGTACCGAGGATCGAGCCCGCCCAGTAGGTGCCGTTGACCGCGATGTCGACCCGGCCCCGGTACCGGGCCGGGATCATCTCGTCGATGGCGGAGTTGATCGCCGCGTACTCACCGCCGATGCCCGTACCGGCGAGGATCCGGGTGGCGTAGAGGAAGACGACCCAGCCACCGCCCGCCACGGTGGCCGCGGTCAGCCCGCTGCCGATCAGGTAGACACCGAGCGTGATCATGAACAGGTTCCGCCGGCCCAGCTTGTCCGACAGCCGGCCGAAGAACAGGGCGCCGATGATCTCACCGATCAGGTACCACGAGGCGATGCCGCCGGCCTGCGCGGCGGTCAGGTTCAGCGTGTTCTTCTGGGTGAGGTCGGCCGCTACGTTGGCCGCGATCGTGATCTCCAGGCCGTCCAGCACCCAGGCCACGCCGAGGGCCATGACCATCCGGGTGTGGAAATCTCGACCAGGGCAGGCGGTCGATCCGTGCGGGTATGGAACTGCGTATCGTCGGGCTCTGTGCCGTTCCGGACGCTGACGCCATCGTCGCACCTCCACTTTGGCGCTGTTAGCGGGCGCTATCTACCCACGCTGACGCAAACCACACCGCGCATTTCACGAGGTCGACCGGCCACTCAGCCCGGATATCCGACGACGCGCCGGGCCCGTCATACAGTTAGCTTTGTGAAAGCCGTAGGTGGCGGATCGAGCCGGCCGCACGGCTGAGCCGCCGGGGAGAGCGAACGCATACGGTGGCCGCATGCATCTCGAGCTCGTCGCCGTCGTGGTCGAGGAGTACGACCCGGCTATCGACTTCTACGTAAACGCGCTGGGCTTCGATCTGGTCGAGGATTCACCGGCGCTGACGACCAGGGAGGGCCGGCCGAAACGATGGGTCGTGGTCCGGCCGCCGGGCGGGCAGACCGGGCTGCTGCTGGCCCGGGCGGACGGGCCGGAACAGCGCCCGGCCATCGGCCGCCAGCTGGCGGGACGGGTCGGTTTCTTTCTGCGGGTGGACGACTTCGAGGCCGCCTACGCCAGGATGACCGCGGCGGGGGTGGAGTTCGAAACGGCCCCGCGCACGGAGTCCTACGGCCGGGTCGTGGTCTTCCTGGACATCGCGGGGAACCGCTGGGACCTGCTCGGCCCCGCCTGACCCAGGGCCGGCGGCCGCGCTCTGGCCGACCGGCCGCACGGTCGCTCGACTAGCGGGCCCGGATCACCGGCGGGGAAGAATTCGCGGCGGCGCCGCCTGCTCAGCCACACGCGGACGGGGGCTCCGCGTGCCGAGCTGACTTCGCGCGGACGGGGGCACCGCACGGCGCGGCGCCGCCGCATGCCGCCACCATACAAGCACCCTCATACGCACTCAACCCGGGACATCAGGTGACGCCTCGCCGGGCCGGGTCAGCTCGCTGAGGCTGGCCATCGAGGCGGAGACCGGGTGGGCACCGGCCCCGTACCAGTCCAGGCATACGGCGATCGCGTCGTCGGCGAGATCGGTTCCCTCGTGGTACGCGAGCAGGTCGGTGATCAGGAAACGCACGGTCTCGTTAGCATCCTGAAGACGGGCACTGCGCAGCGCGGATCCCAGCGGCGCCTGCCCATAGGCCAGTCCGGACGGGGAGCGGGCCGCAAAGACCCCATCGCTGAGGATGATCAGCCGGTCACCGGGCCGCAGGCTGACGGGCTGGGCCCGGTAACGCGTGTCGCTGAACATTCCGAGCGGCAGCTGCTCGTCCAGCTTGATGGTCTCGACCTCGCTGCGGCGGGACCGCAGCATCCGCGGCGATCCCGCGTCGACGACCTCGGCCTCCCCGGTAGCCAGCGCGATCCGCATCAGCACGGTGGAGGAATGACGGTCCCCGCCGTACTGGGAGTAGACGATGCCGCTGGCCAGCTCGGCCGCCTCGGCGGGCCCGGCGCCCGAGCGGCGAGCGTTGCGGAGCGAGTTGACGGTCAGCTGGGTCAGTAGCGCAGCACTGATGCCGTTGCCCATTCCGTTACTGACCGAACAGGGTCAGGTAGTCCTCGGAAAGGGACCAGTCGAAGTTGTCGCCGGACACCGTGTATGCCGGTTCCAGCTGGCCGGCGAGGCAGAACTCGGCGGACTCACAAGTCCGGCCCGGGAGCAGCTCCCACTGCAGCTCGGCGGCGATGGTGAGGCGCTTGCGCCGCCGGGCTTCACGGTAGATGTCGGTCACGTTGTCGGCCAGCCGGAGGGCCCGGGCCAGGCTGGCGGCGACGGCCGCCAGGTCTTCCTGGCTGGCGGCGGAGCCGGCCGGCAGCCGTACGGCGAGGACACCCGCGCGCTCGCCGTACACGATCAGCGGGAGGTACAGGTGGTCGTCTTCCGCGACGGGCCGGCCCGATGCATACGCCTGCCCGGCTGAGTGGGAGCCGACCGGGACGGGTGCTCCCCCGCCCCCGTCGGCGAACGGTATGAGGTGCGACTGGTGATAGTCGATAAGCAGAATTTCCGCGCCTTCGGCGCCAAGCCAGCTTTCGATGGCCTCCCGTGCGGCCGGCACGAGGCGAGCCGGGTGGGCGCCCCAGATGGCGTTCTGGACGGTGCTGCGATCTTCAGGCATCGTGCCTCACGAACGTTCCTTCAGCGTAAGCCGGACTTACCCAAGCGCGGGACCAGCCACGATTTGGCCGACTGGTAGGTGCTTTGCCACACCAGTATGTGCGAGAGTGGTTGCATGGCCTCGCAAAAGGCTGATCCGGTAGCAACGGAGAGGGCTGCGGCCGAAGTGGAGGCGGCGGCCGAGGCGCTGGTCGGAATCTGGTCGCACGTCGCCGAGTCACTCGACGTGCGGATCTCGCCTACCCAGCTGCGCGCGCTCACCGCGGTCGGCCGTTACGGCGAACTGAACCTGAGCCAGCTCGCCGAGGCGCTGGGCGCTCTGCCCTCCTCAGCCAGCCGCCTGTGCGACCGGCTGGAGGCGGCCGGCCTGCTCACCCGGGACAGCGGCCGGGCCAGCCGGCGTGCGGTCAGCCTGCGCCTGACGTCCCACGGCGAGGCGCTGCTGGACGAGGCGCAGCAGAGACGCCGCGAGCAGATCGCGGACGTCCTGGACGCGATGACGCCGGCCGAGCGGACCGAGCTGGCCACCGGCCTGGCCGCGTTCCAGCAGGCCGCCGAGCCGGACGGGCTCAGCCCGGACGCCGATGACGGGCAGGGGCCGGGTACCCCTTTCTCCATATCCGCGTGAGGCGGGACAGGACCGGGCGCGGCGGTCACTCATGACAGCGGCTCAGCGCGTGTCGGCGCGGGCGGTCCGTGGCTGGCCCCGGCGCGGTCCGACGTCAGCTCGCACACCAGCAGGCAGGTGTCGTCCTCGCGGCTGCTGTCGCGCAGCATGACCTCGCACACCACGTCGGCTACCTGGTCGACACCGCCCGGGGCCACCCGGAAAGCCGCCGCGAGCTGGTCGATCCCCACGTCGATAATGGCGTCGCGGCGCTCGATCAGCCCGTCCGTATAGAAGAGCAGCATGGACCCGGTCCGCAGCGTCAGCGTGCTCGCGGTGTAGCTGTGGTCGATGGGCAGCCCCAGCATGGGGCCGAGATACTCGATGCGGCGGACCGCGCCATCAGGCCCGCGCAGCAGCGGCGGCGGGTGCCCGGCCGTGGCGATCCTCATCTGGCCGTCCGGCGCCACCATGGCCAGAACGGCGGTGGCGCAGTGGTCCGGGTCGATATGCCGGATCAGCGCGTGCAGCCTGGTCAGCACCTCACCGGGCTCGGGCACGTCCATCGCGTACGCCCGCATGGCCGTACGGAGCTGGCCCATCAGCGCGGCGGCGGCCAGGCCGTGACCGGCGACATCGCCCACCGCCAGGATCAGCGTCCCGTCCGGGCGGCAGAACGCGTCGTACCAGTCGCCGCCCACGTTAAGGCCGGTCACCGCGGGCAGGTACCGGGCCGCGCAGTCCACCCCCGGCCCGACCGGCAGCTCGGTCAGCATCGCGTGCTGCAGCCGCTCAGCCACCTCACGCTCCTGCTCGAAGCGCAGCGCGTTGGCCAGCGCCGCCGCCGCGCGCCCGGCGACCTCGCTCACGATGATCACGTCATCATGAGCGAACGGGCGGCTCGGCGGGATCACCACGAGCACACCGAGCACGGTGCCGAGCGAGATGAGCGGCACCGCGAGCACGGTGACCTGATCGGGACTGACGAGCCCGGCCGGGAGCTGCTGCGTCCGGCGCCTCTGGAGGACCCGGCGGACGATGTCCGGCGGAGCGGTCTCCCGGGCCGGAGCCAGCAGGGCGCCCCCGGTCGCGCCGTGCCGCGAGAGGCCGCCGCGGTCGTCGGCCAGCCACACCTCCGCCGTCCCCGCGTACCGCGGTACGAGCAAGGTGGACAGCCGGGATACCACCTGCCGATGGTCCAGTGAGGCACCGAGCACGGCGCCGACATGACTGAGGAAGGCCAGCCGGGCCCGGGCCGCTTCCGCGGCCGCGCGCGCCGCCTCGGCCCCCGCGCGCGCGGCCTGCTCGGTGGCCAGCAGTTCCTGCTGGCGCTGGCCGCTGAGGGCGAGCTGCTCGGCCTGGCCGGCGAGCTCGGCGTGCAGGGCGAGCAGGCCGCGGTCGGTCCGCTCCAGCTCGCGGCGGTGATGATCGAGCGCGGTGTCCTGGCCGGCGATGATGTCGAGCAGGGCCACCGTCACCTCGGCCGGCCCCTGGGACTGGCCATCAACAAGTACGCGGGCCGGGTCCGGCGACGCGGCCGGGCCGGCCAGCCGCATCGTGGCGATGATCTCCTCGCCTACTGCCAGCACGCCGGTCAGGCCGCGTTCGGCGCGGGTGAGGCTGAACGTGACCGACGTGGGCAGCCGACTGCGCAGCGTGTCCCACAAGGCGGCGACAGCGTGAGCCCGGTCCTCGGCGGCAGCCCCCAGCCGGGTAAGGGAGACCGCGACTTCCGCGCACGCCTGTGCGGCGCCGGCGCTCGTCACGCGCCAGCGGGACAGCGTCCACTCCCCCGGGGCCCGCGGCGCGTCCGGGACCTGGCCGGGACGGGCGGCTCCAGCCGGGCCGAAGCCGGGCGGGCTCATGACCGGATCCTCGTTCACGCCCGGCCCGCCGCAGGGCCCGCGGTCCGGTCCGCCGCAGCGGGAAGCAGCACGACCACAGCGGCGTCGTCGGTGCGGGTCACCGCGTCCCGCCAGACGAGCGCGGCCATGATGGCCGGGTCGTGGCCGGCGAGCCCGGGATAGCGGGACAGATCCGAGCCGGGCCGAACCCCGTCGCTGTGGGCGATGAACACGCTGCCGGCCCCCCAGGGAAACATCGTGGCGACGGGCCGGACCCGCTGATTGAGCCCCAGGGTGCCGAGGCTGGACACCAGACCGTGCGCGCGGCTGCCGCTGCCGACCCGGGCGCCGATGTTGCCGACCCCGCAGAACGCGAGCTTGCCGTGAGCCAGCCGGGCCGCGGCGGCCACGGCCCCGCGGCCGCCCGACAGCTGGCGGTCCATCCCGGCGAGGAGCGCGGCGGGCTCAGCGGAGACGTCGCTGGCCGCCGCGCGCAGGCCGGCGTCCCGGGCCTCAGCCGCGATGGGACCGTGCCCGAGACCGTCCACGATGGCCACGCTCAGGCCGTCCGGGTCCCACCAGGCAGACCAGCCGTCGCCGCTCTCGTCCTCGCCGGGCCGGGCGGAAAGGATGCCGCCGACCTGGGCACCAGGGCCCTGGCCGGCGGCCTGGCCCGGGTCGTCGAACATGGCCAGGGCGGCCTCCAGGGAGCGGGCCATCCGCGCACCGTCCAGCCGCAGCCCCATCTCGACCAGCGTGATCGCGACCGCAGGCTGGATGCCGGCCACGACGGTGCCCGCGCCCAGCAGGGTGCAGTCGGCGGCGATCTCGGTCAGCACCCGGGCCAGGTAGGAGTCGACGATCATGACTCCGGAGACGTCGAGGATGACCCCGCGGATACCGCCGGAGGACACCTGCATGGCCACATCCCACAGCCGGATGACGGGCGTCGTGGTCTCCAGGAGCTCCTGACGCTGCCGGGCCACCGCATCGTCGCTCTCGTTGAGCAGGGCCACTACCGCCGCGACGCGGAGCGCGCCGACCACCTCAGATGCCGTCACCAGCGCGGTCGGCACCATCGCCGCGTCCGGGGCCTCGTCGAAGACGGCCTTGACGGGCCCCCGGAGCTCGCCGATCTCGGCGACGATCTGGCTGAGCACCGACATCAGCGTGGCGGCGTCGGTGGCCTCACCCACAGAAGTCACGCTCATGTCCTCCGCTCTGTCTCCCGTCGTTCCACGTCGCTGGAGGACACCCGCTCCCGCGCATGCGGCGCGCCGCCGACGCGAGTGCCCTCATGATCGCTCATCGCACGTTTGCCGCGCGACAAATCTTAACGAGGTGCCGGCCACCGCGAGCCCACACGCCGGTGATTCGTCGCGGTCACCGCCGGCTCGCGTCCAGCGGGCGCCCTCTAAGCTGGTAAATAATCACGGTTAACCCACGAGGACACATAAGGCCTGCCAAGATGCCTGATTTCAGCTACTCGGACCTGCTGCCCCTGGGGGCGGATGACACCACCTACCGGCTGATCACCGAGGACGGCGTGGCTACCCGCCAGGCGCTCGGCAAAACGTTCACCGAGGTCGACCCGGCGGTCCTGACTCAGCTGACCAGCGCCGCGATGCACGACATCGCCCACCTGCTGCGGCCCTCGCACCTCAGCCAGCTCCGCTCCATCCTCGACGATCCCGAGGCTAGCCCGAATGACCGCTATGTCGCGCGGGACCTGCTGAAGAACGCGTGCATCGCGGCGGGCGGGGTGCTGCCGATGTGCCAGGACACCGGGACGGCCATCGTTATGGGCAAGCGCGGCGGGCAGGTCCTCACCGACGGGTGTGACGAGGAACACATCGCACGCGGTGTCTACGACGCTTACACCTCGCTGAACCTCCGTTACTCGCAGATGGCCCCGCTGACCATGTGGGAGGAACGCAACACGGGAAGCAACCTGCCGGCTCAGATCGAGATCTACGCGACCGGGGGCGGCACGTACAAGTTCCTGTTCATGGCGAAGGGCGGCGGATCGGCGAACAAGTCGTTCTTGTACCAGGAGACTAAGGCGGTGCTCAACCCCGACCGGATGCTCGCTTTCCTGGAGGAGAAGATCAGGTCGCTGGGCACGGCCGCCTGCCCGCCCTACCACCTCGCCATCGTGGTCGGCGGCACCAGCGCCGAGTTCGCGCTGAAGACGGCCAAGTACGCCTCGGCCCGCTATCTGGACAGCCTGCCGAAGGAGGGGTCACCGTCCGGGCATGGCTTCCGCGATCTGGAGCTCGAGCAGCAGGTGCTCGATATCACCCGGCGGATCGGTATCGGCGCCCAGTTCGGCGGCAAGTACTTCTGCCATGACGCCCGGGTGATCCGGCTGCCCCGGCACGGCGCGTCCCTGCCGGTCGCCATCGCGGTGTCCTGCTCGGCCGACCGCCAGGCGCTGGGCAAGATCACACCGGAGGGAGTGTTCCTCGAGCAGCTCGAAACCGACCCGGCCCAGTACCTCCCCGACCCAACGGCATCGGACGCCGAGGCTGAGGCCGGAGTGGTGCGCCTCGACCTGAACCGGCCGATGGGCGAGATCCGTGCCGAGCTCACCAAGTACCCCATCCGCACCCGGCTGTCCCTGTCCGGCCCGCTCGTCGTGGCCCGCGACATCGCGCACGCCAAGATCGCCGAGCGGCTCGACGCAGGTGAGCCGCTGCCCGCCTACCTTCGCGACCATGCCGTCTATTACGCCGGGCCGGCCAAGACGCCCGCCGGGTATGCGTCCGGCTCCTTCGGGCCGACCACCGCCGGCCGGATGGACTCCTACGTGGAGCGCTTCCAGGCGGCAGGCGGGTCGTACGTGATGCTGGCCAAGGGCAACCGGTCGGCGGCGGTGACGCAGGCGTGCCAGCGGCACGGCGGCTTCTACCTCGGCTCGATCGGCGGGTCGGCGGCGCGGCTGGCCCAGGACTGCATCACCCACGTCGAGGTCCTGGAGTACCCGGAACTCGGCATGGAGGCGGTGTGGAAGATAGAGGTCCGCGACTTCCCGGCGTTCATCATCGTGG
This sequence comes from uncultured Actinomycetes bacterium, assembly GCA_963775825.1. Classification (GTDB taxonomy): domain Bacteria; phylum Actinomycetota; class Actinomycetes; order Streptosporangiales; family Streptosporangiaceae; genus Bog-532. The sequence continues at coordinate 51,743 of CAVZKY010000040.1, read as the reverse complement.
ACGACAAGGGCCACGACTTCTTTGCCGACCCGGCCGGCCCGGCGCTCACGATCGGCAGCCGGCCCCCGCGCTGAGCGTGGCCAGCACGGCCGGTAAGCCGGGCGGCCAGGCGGGACAAGCGAGACGCAGCCCGGAGATCAGCGCGTGACCTAATTCCCATTGAACTCTCACCGGCAACCTAGGGATCCACATAGGGATCCCGTTGTATGGTCCGGCTATGCACGCTATGGCGGGCACGGGGCGCGTCATAGCGGGGCGCTACCGCCTCGAGGAGACCATCGGCCGGGGCGCGATGGGGACGGTCTGGCGCGCGTGGGACGAGATCCTGGACCGCGTGGTTGCCGTCAAGGAGCTGCGCATCAGCGACAGCCTGCCCCCGGAAGAGCGGGGCAAGGCCTTCCAGCGGACCCACCGCGAGGCCCGGACCGCCGCGCGGCTCAGCCACCCGGGCCTCGTCACGGTGTTCGACGTCGCCGAGGAGGACGGGCGCCCGTGGATCATCATGGAGCTCGTCGAGGGTCGCTCCCTGGACCAGATCATCGAGCAGGACGGCCCGCTGCCACCGCACCGGGCGGCCGAGGCGGGCCGCCAGCTGCTGTCCGCGCTGGCCACCGCGCACGCCGCGGGCGTGCTGCACCGCGACGTGAAGCCGAGCAACGTACTGCTCACCGATGGCGGCCGGGCGGTCCTCACCGACTTCGGTATCGCGACCTTCCAGGGTGACCCGAAGCTGACCCAGACCGGCATGGTCATGGGGTCACCGGGCTTTACGGCCCCGGAGCGCATCCAGGGCAACCCGGCCACGCCGGCCTCGGATCTGTGGTCGCTCGGCGCGACGCTGTACGCGGCGGTGCAGGGACACGGGCCGTTCGACAAGGCCGGCGGCGCCATCACCACCATGTCCGCCATCATCAACACCGATCCGCCGACCGCCCCGGTGTCCGCCGGGCTCGGCGCGGTCATCGACGCCCTGCTGCGCCGGAACCCGGCCGACCGGCCAGATGCGGCCACCGCGGCGCGGATGCTCGGCGCCGTGGGGCCGCTCCCGGACGGCCCAGGCCGGCGGAGCACCTTCACGCTCGTCCCGCCCCGGCGGCCGGAGCCAGGGTCGCAGGGTGAGCACAGCCCGGCGGACCAGGGCAATGGCCAGGGACCGGCAGACCAGGACGGCGCCGCGGGACCCGCCGCCCAGGACAGCGCCGCGGGACCCGCCGCCCAGGACAGCGCCGCGGGACCCGCCGCCCAGGACAGCGCCGCGGGACCGGCCGCCCAGAGCAGGAGCCCGAACCCGGCGGGCGCTGGGGCGCGGCCGGCGTCGGTTCCCGGCCTGCAGGACGCCCGCATCGCCGGCCTGCTGGGCTCAGCTGCCTTCGCCGCCGGACCGGGCGCAGCGGGCGGCCCAGGGTTGCCGGGCCCAGCGGACCCCGCCGGTTACCCGGACGCCGCGGACGCGCCCGGCGGCACGCCGGTACCGGACCAGGACGGCCCCGCTGCCGGGCCGACCTCAGTCGACCTGCCGATGCACGCCGAACGGACGGAACCGGTGCGGCGCGGAGCGTGGCCCCGGCGGGGCCATCAGGCCGCGAACCCGGCGGGCCCGGCCACGGCCGGAACGGGCGATCCGCCCGCGGCGGCCAGCTTCTTCGAACCTTCCGGCCGGTCGGCGGCGGTCGGGGCGCGACCCGCCGGTCAGCCGCCGTGGAGCGACACCGGGACGGGCAACGCGGGCGGGCCGTGGGGCGACACCAAGCTTGGTGCCACCGCGCCGCCCAGCGTCGAGCGGGCCTGGGAGACCGGCACCGGGGCTGGGCTCGGCGGGCCCACGGACGACATGACCGCCGCGGCGGCGGGGCGCCGTCGATCGCCGCGCCGGGCCGTCCTCATCTCAGTCGGGGTCTGCGTCCTGATCGTGGCCGCCCTGGCCGGGCTGATCGCCTGGCGGCAGCACCACCGCACGGACGTGTCCACGGCGAGTGGTCAGTCCGGCTCCCCGGCCGCCCGGACGCCTGAGTCGCCCGCGACCGCCGTCGCGGGCGCGGCCAGCACGGGGCCGGTCCCAGCCGGGTACCGTACGCTGACCGTGGCGGCCTCCGAGTTCAACACGACCGCCGGCTTCACGATGGCGGTGCCCGACGGCTGGGGCGTCAGCACCCAGGGAACCGGCATCATCGTCGAGGCACCTGGCGGCGCGGCCTTCCTCCAGATCGACCTGACCCCACATACGTTTGCGGACATGGTCGCGGAGGCGGGCTACCTGGCGGCCGTGACCCAGCGGCAGCACAAGTTCCCCGGCTACGCCGGCCAGATCATCAGGCCGATCAACCTCCGCGGCGGGGCCGGCGCCGCGTGGGCATTCACCTGGCTGAACCCGTCCCTCGGCCGGGTCCGGGCACTGGACCTCATGTACGACGCGTCCACAGCGAACGGCCGCCAGTCGTACTCGCTCTACCTGTCGTCGGTCGCTACGGCGTGGACCAGCAACCTGGGCGTGTTCGACGAGGCAATGCGGACGTTCCGGCCCAGCCCCTGAGCCCGCGCCGCCGGACACCCGCGCCGCCGGACACCCGCGCCGCCGGACGCCGAACTCCCGGACCCGCGCTCCCCGGACAGTTCTGCGGGGACCGGCGGCGCTCAGCCTGGCAGCCGGCTGAGTACCAGCCGTCGGCCTCCTCGTGGCTCCGGGCGGCGCACGGCGACCCGTAGGTGCTCTTGATGTAACCCAGGCCCCAGCGGATCTGGGTGGCCGCGCTGGCCTGCCAGTCGGGGCCGGCGCTGGCCATCTTCGAGCCTGGCATCGCCTGCGGTATGCCGTAGGCCCCGGTGGACGGATTGCTCGCGGTCACGCTCCAGCCACTCTCGCCGGCCCACAGCGGCTCCAGGCAGGAGAACTGGCTGGCGGACCAGCCGAATGAGCCCAGCATGGCCTGCGCGATCGACTGGGGTGATCCAGACGCGGTGGGCGGGCTGCTGGCCGCCGTCGGGCTGGCGGTCTGCTGAGTAGCCGTCCACTGGCCCGATTCCTGCTGAGCCGCTTTGCGCGCGGCTTCCTGCTTCGCGGTGAGTTCGGCCTGGGCCTGGCGCCTCGCTGCCTGCGCGACGGCCGCCTGATGCGCCACCGCCTGCTGATGCGCGACCATGGTCGCCATGGCCTGGTGATCGGCGACCACCCTGAAGTGCTGGGCGGCCTGGTAGGTCTGCTGCGTGCCCCGACCGGCCACGGTCTGGCCGGAATGGGTGGTGAGAGCGCTGAAGGCGGCGCCGCTCGGCGCGCCTGATGTGGCCGGAGCGCCGGACGGCCAGGCTACTGCGGCGGCCGAGGCGGCCGTGGCCAGCGTCAGGGTGCCGGCCGCGGTGATGACGATCAGCTTGTTCTGCTTCCGGCTGATGATCCGGTGACGCGACAAGGTGACCTTTCGATTGATCGCGCGCGCAACGGAGGGCGCGGTCTGCGATGTTGTTCCGCCCGTGACTGCCCTCGTCGCAGGCTGTGCGACAGGGCGATGGCTAGTGGACGTGGCGCGGGTCAGGGCACCGGGCCGCACTCGGCGGCGGTCGTCGCACAAGCTGAGCGCTAATGCACTCACAATGCCGGATTAGTCGAACGAACAATACCTGAATTGCGTGTGATATAGATCACAAGGGCATGGAAATATCCGGCCCGAAACCGTCTACGTTGCCTCTGAGCTGCGAAGATGTAACTCGCTATCATGGCCCTGCGCATCACGAACGAATTACAGTGGCACGGTGTCGACCATGCCGGATCGCTGAATATTTGCTGAACATATGCTGAAAATTACTTCTCAAAGTAATCGATTTGGCTATTTGGAATACTTGATTAGACGCAAAGTAGCAGCATAAACTCGGGGAGTAATCTTACCAATTTATTACTTCGGGGCCGAAACATGGACATCATGCGTCGGCAGAAGCTAATGCAGCCTTTACCGGCTAGCGTCCGGGCCGCAGCGCGGCCAGCCGCCCGCGCCAGCCCGCCTCGATGAGCAGGGGGCGCCGCTCAGTAGTAGTTGTTCGCCAGCTCGAAATCCCACGCGGCGCACGGCGACCCGTAAACGTCCTTTATGTAGCCGAGGCCCCAGGTGATCTGCGTCCGCGGGTCGGTCTGCCAGTCCGCGCCCGCGGCGGCCATTTTGGATCCGGGCAGGGACTGCGGAATACCGTAAGCACCGCTGGGATTCTCCGCGTCATAGGACCAGCCGCTTTCCCGCTGCCACAGGTCCTGAAGGCACCCGAATTGTGACGTCGAAAAGCCGAAACTGGCCAGCAGCCCGTAGGCGATCGACTGGGCCGTACCGGGATCGGGCGGCGCCACCGGCGGCACCGAGACCCCGGTGGTGGAGCCGGTGGCATCGCCCGCGGACGCCGTGCTTGAGGCCGCCTTGCTCGCCGAAGACGCAGCTGAGGCGGGTGACGCCAGCTTCGGCTTGGCCACCACGGTCAGCGTGCGGGACGCCGTGCTCATGACGATCATCTGCTGGCGCTCCTGCTCGAGCAGGGCGACAGTTTTGCTGTTGGGAATTGACTCAATTGCTTCCGCGGCACCGGACGCGCCCGATACGGAAGGCCCCATCACCCAGGCCGCCACCGAGACGGCAGCGACGGCAAATGTGGCGATGCCAGCGGCCGGAAGAATGACACCACTGCGGCGAACAAAGCGACTGCCTCGCCGCGTACTGGTAGTCCCTGTCCGGTGTCGTGACAAGGCGATCCTTTCCTCAGCCGAACGCACCGGGCGGGGCTGCCGGTCGCGTAGACCGCTGCGTCTGACTACTGGCAGCGATTCTCGGGCTCAGCACCTCACGGGCCCCGGCCATCGCAAATCGCGAATGATGCACGCACATTGGCCGTAGCGGGCCTTGCGGTAAGGGCAATCGCCGTCGGCGACCAACATTGCCAGAAAAGGGGGGAGGGTCCGCAACCGATTCGCTCAGGTTGCCGCCGGCGGGTTGAGCGCAGTCGCTGTGAGCTTAATCACATCTCACTGCGGGTGCTTTTGTTACGACGATTCGCGACATATCTGCCCTGGTCACCCGATCCGCGCCGACCCAGGCGGCGGTCACTGCCCGCGCCCGGCGGCCCGTCCGGTTGCTAAAGTGCGAAAAGGTTCGCAGGTGGCCAGCGGGGGCACGAAGGGCCGGCCGCAGCCGAGCCAGCCGGTGGCAGCGCCATCCGTGACGGAGCGGCGCCGTCCGCGACAGAGCCGTCCGCGGCAGAGCCGTCCGCGACAGAGAGGCCAGGCCGGGTGACCGAGCATTCCGTGGGCGGCCGCCCGGCATCTGCGGGTCGCGCCGCTCAGGAATGGGCCGGCCGCAACTGGCACTACGTGCTGCTCTCGCTGTGGACGGTCAGCTGGTGCGTTGATACGGCGTCCGGGGGCGGCATCGCCTGGGACTTCTTCCGGAACGGCACAGCCGCGCTCTTCGGCGGGCCGGGCTCGTTCCACCCGCCGGGGGGCCTGGACCTGTACGCCGGCAACCCATCCCTGCAGATCGGGCCGCTGTCGTTCACCGTGGCCGAGATCCTGCGGAATCTCGGCCCCGACAACGGCATCGTCACCGCCGAGATCCTGCTCGCTGCGGCCGGGATCGCGGTGGTCGCGGCCATCGAGAACCTCGCCCGCCGGGTCCGGCCGGAGCTGAGCGAGCACCCCCGGGCCCTGCGGCTGACCGTGCTCGTCGGTGGCGCGGCGTTCATGGTCGCGTGGGTCGATCTGGCCGTCGGTTACCTGCACCTGGACGACGGCCTCGCGCTGATCCTGGCGGTGGCCGCACTGCGGGCGGTGATCGCGCGGCGGCCGGTGCTGGCGGGCGCGTGCGTCGGCCTGGCGGCTGACGCCAAGCCCTGGGCGCTCGTCTTCCTCGCCGTCTTGTTCCTGCTGCCCGCCCGGGACTTCTGGCGGGGCGCCGTGGCCACCCTGGCCCTGATCGCCGCGGCCTGGCTGCCGTTCTACCTCGCCGACCCGGGCACGATGGCCGCCGCGCACTACACCATCCGCAACATGCCCACGTCGGCGCTGCGGGCGCTCGGGGTGACCGCCGACCGGACCCCCTCCTGGGACCGGCCCGCTCAGGTCCTGCTGGGCTGGGTGCTGGCCGCGGTGGCGGTGTGGCGCCGCCGGTGGGCCGCCATCATCCTGCTGTGCGTCGGCGCCCGGATCGCGCTGGACCCCGGGGTACACGGCTACTACACGGCCGGGGTCATGCTGGGCGCGCTGATCTGGGACACCATCGGCGCCCGGCGGCCGTGGCCGTGCTGGTCCCTGGTCTGCATCTTCGCGCTGACCGCCATCCCGATCATGACGCGCGATCCGCAGGTCCTCGGCGACGCCCGGCTGGCCATCGTCGTGGCGTTCACCGCCGCCCTGCTGCTCATGCCGGCCCGCTGGGTGTGGCCCGCCGGCCGCCACTCCGGGGTTCCCGGGGTTCCCGGGGTTCCCGGGGTTCCCGGGGTTCCCGGGGTTCCCGGGGTTCCCGGGGTTCCCGGGCCGGTGGCCGCGGCACCAGCCAGGGGATTGCGGCGCGACCCCGGACCCGCGACGGCACGGCAGGTCCCGCAATTGGCCCAGACCGGGGCTCCCGACCTGGACGTGAGCCGTTCGACCAGCGCTCAGCAGGGAAGTTAAGTAATGGATGAACGGGACCGGCCGGACGGGAGCGGCCCGCTGCCGCTGCGGGACATCCTGGTCGTAGCGCTGGAGCAGGCGGTGGCGGCGCCCTTCGCCACCCGCCAGCTCGCCGATCTCGGCGCCCGGGTCATCAAGGTGGAGCGGCACGGAACGGGCGACTTCGCCCGCGGGTACGACCGCTCGGTGCTTGGCCAGTCGAGCTACTTCGTCTGGCTGAACCGCGGCAAGGAAAGCATCGAGCTGGACGTCAAGGACGATGGCGACCGTGCGGTGCTTACCGCCCTGCTTGATCGCGCGGACATATTCGTGCAGAACCTCGCGCCCGGTGCGGCCGGCCGGCTCGGCCTGGACGGCGACCGGCTACGGGCCCGGAACCCCGCGCTGATCACCTGCTCGGTCTCGGGCTACGGCGCCGACGGCCCCTACCGCCACAAGAAGGCCTACGACCTGCTGGTGCAGTGCGAGGCCGGCCTGCTGTCGGTCACCGGCAGCCCCGGCGAGCCGGCAAGGCCGGCATCTCGGTGGCCGACATCGCGGCCGGCATGTACGCCTACAGCGGCATCCTGGCCGCCCTGTACGAGCGGGAGCGGACCGGCCGCGGGATCAGCGTCGACGTCTCCATGCTGGAGGCGCTCGGTGAATGGATGAGCCAGCCGGTCTACTTCACCAGCGACGGCGGGCACCCGGCCGCGCGGACCGGGGCGCGGCACACGTCCATCTCGCCCTACGGCCCGTATGCCGTCGGAGATGGCGCCACCGGCGGCGGCCAGGTCTTCATCGGCATCCAGAACGAGCGCGAATGGGCGGTCCTATGCCGGAAGGTCCTCGGCCGGCCGGAACTGATCAGCGACGAGCGGTTCGCCACCAACCCCGACCGGGTGGCGCACGACCGCGAGCTGACCGTCATCATCGAGGAGGCCCTGGCCGGGATCGGGCCCGGCCAGGTGATCGCGCTGCTGGATGAGGCGGGCATCGCCTGCGCCCGGCTGCGCACGCCGCAGGAGTTCGCCGGCCACCCGCAGCTCGCGGCCCGGGACCGGTGGCGGCGAGGTGGACACGCCCGGCGGCCCGGTCCGGGCGATGCTGCCGCCGGTCACCGTGCCCGGCCGGGAGGCGGCCATGGGCGCGGTGCCGGCCGTGGGCGAGCATTCGGCGGCCATCCGCGCCGAGCTGGGCCTGCCGCCCGATCCGGAACGCGAGTCCTAGTACCCTTTCCCTTGCGGGCTAAAGTGCATACAGTTTGAGGCAACCGATCCCGCCGGGTGCGGGCCGGGCGAAGCAGAGACGGACCGGGAGAAGACGGAGGGCCGTGTGATCGAGCAGTCCCGCGACCAGATCGCCGGCATGCTGCTGGACGCTTACGCCAGCCGCCAGCCGGTCGAGCCGCTGACCGAGAAGTACCCGGACCTCACCCTGGCGGACGCCTACGAGATCCAGCTGCTCCAGGTCCAGCGCTGGCGGCACGAGGGAGCGAGGATCAAGGGGCACAAGGTGGGGCTGACCTCGGCGGCCATGCAGCGCCAGCTGGGGGTCGACCAGCCCGACTACGGCCACCTGCTGGACGGCATGTTCTGGCTGGAGAACGAGCCGATCCCCGCGGCACGCTTCTTGCAACCGCGGGTGGAACCCGAGATCGCCTTCGTGCTCGCCGGGGAGCTGCGGGGCCCGGGCGTGACGGTCGCGGACGCGATCGGCGCGGTCGGTTTCGTGCTGCCCGCGCTGGAGCTGATCGACTCCCGCATCCGCGACTGGCGCATCGGCCTCCTCGACACCATCGCCGACAACGCCTCCTCCGCTGGGGTGATCCTGGGCAGCTCACCGGCCCCGCTGGCCGGGGCGGACCTGCGGCTGGCCGGCTGCAACCTGCACAAGAACGGGCAACTGGCCAGTACCGGGGCGGGCGGCGCAGTGCTGGGCTCGCCGCTGACCGCGCTGGTCTGGCTGGCCAACACGGTCGGGGAACGAGGTGTGGTCCTCGAGCCGGGCCAGGTCATCCTGCCCGGCTCGGTGACCGCGGCGATCCCGGTCGGCCCGGGGGACACCGTGACGGCCACCTTTGCCGGGCTGGGCAGCGTGACCGCCCGGTTCACCGCGGAACAGGCGGCTCCCGGGGCGGACGGCGATACGGAGGAGGACAGATGAGCAAGGCGACGGCGGCGATCGTCGGCCCGGGCAACATCGGCACCGACCTGCTGGCCAAGCTCCAGCGCAGCGACCAGGTGGAGGTCCGGTACATGGTCGGCGTCGACCCGGCCTCGGACGGCCTGGATCGGGCCCGGGCGCGCGGTGTCGAGGCGTCGGCCGGGGGCGTGGACTGGCTGCTGGACCGGGCCGAGCTCCCGGATCTGGTGTTCGCTGCCGTCGTGGGCCGGCAACCTGGACATCATGACCGCGGCGGCCGCCCAGGTGGGCACCCTGCTGGCCGGGCCGCTGCTGGCCGGGCCGCTGCTGGCCGACACTGGCCGGGCCGGCGCGGCCGGCCCGCGAACGTCCAGTGCGGGCGCTTCGGGGGTGACGGCGTGACCAGCGATGTACGGATCACGGACTCAACGCTGCGGGACGGCTCGCACGCGATGCGGCACCAGTTCACCGAGGGGCAGGTACGCGCGGTCGTCTCCGCTCTCGACGGCGCCGGGGTGGAGGTCATCGAGGTCTCCCACGGTGACGGCCTGGGCGGCTCGTCATTCAACTACGGGTTCTCCGGCACCGACGAGATCGCGCTGATCCGCGCGGCGGTGGACGAGGCGGCCACGGCCCGGATCGCGGTCCTGCTGCTGCCCGGGGTGGGCACGGCCGAGGATCTGCGCCGGGCGCACGACGCGGGTGCGTCAGTGGCGAGGATTGCGACGCACTGCACGGAGGCAGACGTATCCGTCCAGCACTTCGGGGCGGCCCGCGAGCTCGGCATGGAGACGGTCGGCTTCCTGATGCTCGCGCACCGGCTGGAACCGGCCGCGCTGGCCCGGCAGGCCCGGATCATGGTGGACGCGGGCGCCCAGTGCGTCTACGTGGTCGACTCCGCTGGGGCCCTGGTGCTGGCCGGCGCGCAGACGAGGGTGCAGGCACTGATCGACGAGATCTCCGCCGGCGCCCAGGTCGGGTTTCACGGCCACCAGAACCTCTCGCTGGGCGTCGCGAACTCGGTGCTGGCCTATCAGGCCGGAGCCCGGCAGATCGACGGGGCCCTCTGCGCGCTCGGCGCGGGCGCCGGAAACGCGCCGACCGAGGTGCTCGCGGCCACGTTCGACCGGATGGGGATCAAGACCGGAGTGGACGTCCCGGCCGTGCTGTCCGCCGCCGAGGACGTCGTAGCGCCGTTCATCCCGCGGCTGCCGTGGATGGACCGTTCGTCGATCGTCCAGGGCTACGCCGGCGTCTATTCGTCGTTCCTGCTGCACGCGCAGCGCGCCGCGGAGCGCTACAGCGTGCCCGCGCACGAGATCCTGCAGCGGGTCGGCGAGGCCGGCTACGTGGGCGGGCAGGAAGACATGATCATTGACGTCGCGCTGCAGCTGCAGCGGGACCGCGACATGGCCACGGGAGCACGCCCATGACCGACTGGACCGTCGATCGCGCGGCCGCCGCGCTGCTCATGGCGGAGGAAGGCCGCGCCGACCGCGAGCCGCTGACCGGCGAATGGCCGGGCCTGGATGTCGCCACCGCGTACGCGGTGCAGGACGAGACGCTGCGGCGCCGGCTTGATCGTGGCGAGCATCTCGTCGGCGTAAAGCTAGGGCTGACCAGCCGGGCCAAGCAGCAGCGGATGAACGTGGCCGCGCCGCTCACCGCCTGGCTCACCGACGCGATGGTGCTGCCCGCCGGCGCCCCGGTGCCGCAGCAGCGGCTCATCCATCCGCGCGCCGAGCCGGAGATCGTGTTCGTCATGCGGGAGCGGCTGGCCGGACCGGGCGTCACCGCGGCCAGAGCGCTGGCCGCGGTGGGCACGGTGTACGGCGGCGTGGAGGTCATCGACAGCCGGTACCGGGACTTCCGGTTCACGCTGCCCGACGTGGTGGCGGACAACGCGTCGTCCGGCTGCTTCGCCGTTGGCCCGGTGGGCCGGCCGCCCGGGCATGCTGGACCTGGCCCTGGAGGCATGCCTGGTGGAGGTGGATGGGCAGATCACCGACTCGGCCACCGGCGCGGCCGTGCAGGGGCATCCGGCGGAAGCGCTCGCGCTGGCCGCCAACGACCTGGGCCGCCGGGGGCACGCGATCGAGCCTGGCTGGATCGTCCTCACCGGCGGCATGACCGATGCCGTTCCCGTCCCGCCCGGGGCCAAGGTCGCCATCCACTTCACGCACCTCGGCTCGGTCCAGCTGTCTGGAGGCTGACATGCTGGCCGCCCGGCCCCTGGTCGGCGGACCGGCCAGCGGCCTCGAGCGTGGAGACCGAGATAACTGGCGACGTCACCCTGGCTGAGCGGCGCGACAGTTCCCCGTGATCGGCGTCGGTTTCCTGTTTATCCTGCGCGAAAGCGTAAGAGTTAGTAAGCGCCCGAACCATGGATGACCACGGACAGGGTCTTCCACAGGATCTGCAGGTCCAGCGCAACCGACCAATTCTCCACGTAACGGATATCGAGCCTGACCGCTTCATCCCACGGCAAGTCGGACCGGCCGCTGACCTGCCAGAGGCCCGTGATACCCGGCTGAACCTTGAGCCGTCGCTGCATGTCGTCGCCGTAGCGCGCGGTCTCGTGCGGCAGCGCAGGCCGCGGGCCGACCAGTGACATCTCGCCTACAAGCACGTTGATGAGCTGCGGAAGCTCATCAAGGGACCACCGGCGCAGCCACGCTCCCACCTTCGTCACCCGGGGATCACGGCGCATCTTGAATAGCACCCCGGCCGCCTCGTTGAGCGCGGCCAGGTGGACCCGGCGCTCTTCCGCGTCGACGACCATCGTCCGGAACTTCCACAGCCAGAATGTCTGGCCGTCCTTGCCGACCCTCTTCTGCCGGAAAAACACGGGCCCGTGGTCCTGAGCCTTGATGACCACCGCTATCGCTGCGAAAGCTGGCGCCAACATGATCAGAGCAAGGCTGGCCGCAAGGCGATCGATCGCGCCTTTGACCAGGCGTCTGACGCCGCCGAGCTCGGCTTGGTCCACGTGCAGCAGTGGCAGGCCGTCGATCGGCCGGATCGTCGTCCGCGGCCCTGCGACGTCGAGCAGCGCCGGCGCCACGCACAGCTCAGTGCCCGTCTGCTCGAGGGCCCAGCCAAGCTCACGCAGCCGGCTGCCGTTCATTTCTGGACAGGAAAGAACTGCCACCGTATCCGCACCAAAGCTGTCCACCGCGGCTGACACGCTGTCCAGCCCCCCGAAAACGGGAATATTCGCAATCTCATACGGCCTTTTAATTTCGGCTATGCATGCGCCGACGATGCGCATGCCGTGATAGCTGCTACGGCGCAGCGTGGCGGCCAGCTCAGCAATCGCCGGTGCGTGCCCTACCACGACCACCCGTCGCAGGCACTGGCCGGTTCTGCGCATCCTATGCAGGTGCTTGCGCAGCCAATACCGCATCATTAGGTCGAATAGCGCCGTCGACGGCATAGCCATGGCCACGTAACCGCGGGCTATGTCCAGTTTCAGCGTATATGAGGCGATCGCTACGGCTGCGGTCAGGCTCACCGCCGCATTAAGGATGCGGCGAAACTCATCAGAGCCGACCCCGATGAAGCGGGGGTCATATCCCCCGGCCAAAGCCACCGCGCCAACCCACAAAACGGGCAATACGGCGGTAAAAGCTAGATATGCGGCTGGCTTATAGCCCTGGCTGACGAAACGGGTCTGAATCGCCAGGACGCCGCCAACGATGGCACAGGTGAAGTCAGCAAGGGCTGCTCGCCAAAGGTGAGCTCTGCTCCAGGCTGCGGAATGCCGAGCCGCCCGCAGGGCCTTATACCCCGGAAAGGAGCCCGTGGCGACCGACTGCTCAGCCACGTTCACCGGTCCGCGCCGATTTGCATCTTTCCGCCAAACAACGGCACGGAGACGGAAACGGTCAGTCCCCTCAGTGACGTTATAGTCCATCGCCGCACGCCACTTCTTGGTGCACCAAATCTGGCCACAAGGGCCACCTCCCCGTCTGCCACCGGGTTTCCCCAGTGTTAGACCGTTTTCTCCAGTGGTCCACGTTCAGCGGGATTGGGTGACTCAGGCAGTCGTGCGGCATAACGCATGGCCTATTCGGCCCGCGTCGAGAGCATATCGCCACTTGTAGGGGCGACACCTAACGTGCGCACCGATCCTGGTGGGCAGCACCAGACTCCCGCCTGGCGCTTTCCCGCGCTCCTGCTCAGTTCGTTCCGCCTGAGTTCCCGTAAAAGGGACGCGCCGCCGCCTGTCCCGGTTTACCCGGAGAGGCTGCGACTTGTCCCGATCTTTGGGGATAAGAGGCGACCGGCAATATATGCCCTGAAGGGCGGAAATGTCGCATAACCGAGGGGGTGCGGCTCTTCTAGAGGTTCCTGTTCGGGCATTAATCGGGGTAATCGTCTCTTTTCCGGAGTGCCGGGGCATATGGGTGTATAGCGCCCATGGTCCGGGGAGTTCGTGCAGGCGGCGGGTTCGCCGGGTGCCTGCTGCCGGCGGGGCGCGTGACAGGTCGCGTGGTGCGTGCACGGGAAAGCCACCGCCTCCACTGTTTATGGCGTCCAAACCAGAGAAGAAGAGAAGACGGTGGCCGTGACGCCAGCGTTGCATATTTCCCGCCGGCCGGGGCGGCCGGCGGGCTGCCGGGGCCGGGAGATGTTGAGGACGCGCTGTTCAGCAGCGTTCGTGGGCACGCGGAGTCGATGATCAGCTGGGCGAAGTCGGATGAGGCGCTGGCCCTGGAGCATGACGCGATCGAGGAACGGGCGATGGCGGACGGGCTGGAGCTGATGCGGCTGCTGGCCGAGGCGCACATGGCGCTGCGCGCCGCGCGGGAAGAACGCCGCGGGGACGTGCGGGACGCTGACGGCGACCTGCGCGTGACCTGCGAGGACGGGCAGGAGCATACGCGGGTCATGATCTTCGGGCCGGTGCGTACCTGGCGGGCCGCGTACCGCAGGAGGGGCTACCTGGAAAACAAGCAGGACTACCTGGACTACCCCGCCTTCCTCAAGGCCGGCTGGCCCGTCGCCAGCGGCCTCATCGAAGGCGCCGCCAGGTGGCTCATCAAAGACCGCATGGAAGTCACCGGCGCCAGGTGGAGCCTCGACGGCGCCGAAGCCGTCCTCAAGCTTCGCGCCCTCGCCGGCAACGGCGACTTCGACGAATACTTCGACTTCCACCTCAAACAGGAAAAACTACGCAACCACGACAGCCGCTACCAGCAACCCCAGCCCCGCGCCGCATAAAAATCACGCCCGAAATGTCCTACCTTCACGAGAGCCGCACCCCAACCGAGGCGCGTAGCCGTGATGTAACTGAATGATCACCATTTGGCGATGCGTGGCGGACGTCGTGCCGAGGGGTTACCCGGCGGCGTTCCACCGGACCCTGGTGGCCGCGGGCCGGCCGGTCGCCGAGGTCGCGGGTGACCTACCGGCGGTGCGGTCGATCGGGTACTCCATCGTGTTGCGTGGCGCGTCAATACAAGGGTGCGATGCATCGAGACCTCACTCATCGGCCACGACGTCGAGGTCGCCCCCTTACCGCGCGTACCCGGTGCCCACCGGCTCGTTCTCGGCGACCACAGTAAGGTGCGGATTAGTTCATGAGAGTCCTGGTAACTGGCGAAGCCGGCTTCATTGGGTCAAATTACGTCCGCATGCTGCTCACTGAGGGTTTCCCCGGTTTCGGGGAAGTCCACGTCACCGTGCTGGACAAGCTCACCTACGCAGGCAACCGCGCCAACCTGGAGCCGGTGGCCCAGCATCCGCGTTACACATTCACTCAGGGCGATATCTGTGACGCGGCCCTGCTCGCGCGCCTCGTCCCTGGCCACGACGTCGTGATCAACTTCGCGGCCGAAACTCACGTCGACCGGTCAATAACGGGAGCGTCGAACTTCGTCGCAGCGAATGTCACCGGCGTTCAGGTACTGCTTCAAGCCTGCCTCGAGGGTGAGGTTGGCCGTGTGGTGCAGGTGTCCACGGACGAGGTGTACGGCAGCATCATCGCTGGCTCCTGGACGGAAGACGCCCCACTCGAGCCCAATTCGCCGTACGCGGCCGCAAAGGCCGGGGGTGATCTCATGGCCCGGGCTTACGCCCGGACACACGGTCTCAATGTCAGCATCACGCGCTGCTGTAACAACTACGGGCCATACCAGTTCCCGGAGAAAGTGATCCCGCTGTTCGTCACCAATCTGATCAACGGCTGTCCGGTCCCGCTCTATGGGGACGGCGGCAACGTGCGCGACTGGATCCATGTCGATGACCATTGCCGCGGCATCCAGCTTGTGCTCGAGCGGGGCGAGCCAGGCCGTGTCTACCACATCAACGGGAACGCGGAGCTGACGAACGTTGAACTGACCCAGGCTCTCCTGGATGCGTGCGGGGCAAGCTGGGACATGGTGCAGCACGTTGAAGACCGCAAGGGACACGACCGTCGCTACTCACTGGACGACTCGCTGCTGCGCGGAATGGGCTACCGGCCCGGCGTTTCTTTTGCCGACGGGCTCGCGGCCACGGTGCGGTGGTACCGGGATAACCGGCCCTGGTGGGAACCGCTGAAACGAGCGGCCGCCGGGGCCATTCCGGTCGTGGCCGCGAGGCCGGCTCTGGTCGTGCCGGAGATCTCATGAGCCGATGGCTGGTCACTGGCGCAACCGGCATGCTGGGCCGGGACCTTACCGCTGCGCTGGCGCGCATGGGCGAGGAAGTCACCGGTCTCACTCGCGCCGAGCTTGACATCACGGATCGCCTCGCGGTGCTGACCGCCGTCAAGGAGCACGTGCCGCATGTTGTCGTGAACTGCGCGGCATGGACCGCGGTCGACGATGCGGAGGCCGGTGAAAAGGAGGCGCTGAACGTCAACGGGCATGGCGCCGGGTATGTCGCTGCAGCCTGCGCAGACAATGGCGCGCGGCTGGTACACCTATCGACGGACTATGTTTTCAGCGGCGGTGGTACCCGGCCGTATCGCGAAGATGACAGTCCCGCTCCGCGGACCGCCTACGGGCGGACAAAGCTAGCGGGAGAGCAGGCGGTGTGCCGCGAACTAGGCGACGCCGCCTATGTGGTCCGCACCGCCTGGCTGTACGGCGCGCACGGGCCGAACTTCATCCGCACGATGATCAGGCTGGAACAGGAACGGTCAACGGTCGATGTCGTCGATGACCAGCGCGGCCAGCCCACCTGGACGGCCGATGTGGCAGCTCAGATCATTGCGCTGGTGCAGGCGGACGCACCCGGGGGCTTCTATCACGCGACCAGCTCTGGTGAGACAACCTGGTACGGGCTCGCCCGGGAGGTCTTCCGTTTGCTCGGTGCCAACGAGGATAGGGTCAGGCCCGTCAGCAGCGGCCAGTACCCGCGGCCGGCACCCCGTCCCGCCTACAGCGTGCTCGGTCACGACGCCTGGGCGGGGGCCGGAATGCAATCTGCCGACGACTGGCGCACGGCGCTACGCCGTGCATTTCCGGCGCTCAGCCGGGCCGCTTCGTAGTTTCGAACCCGCGGATCGGCCTTAGCTTGCTGTGTACGTCCCTCCACGGCAACAGGCGTAAATACTCTTTGTAAACAGTTCACCACAGAATGTAAAGTTGCCCGATCGAACCGGCGTCAACAGCCAGCATCCATATTGAACACCGCTATAGCGGTGTAAACCCTGGCATCGTGACGAGCGTCCCACTGTTACTGGTGCTCCCCGCCTGCGATAGATGTCCTCATGGTCGCCGGGCGTGCACTTTTCGATCTTGATGTCAGATACGGAATCCGTAAGCGGGGTGTACGAGCTCCGGACCCGAACCGCCTGCGCCGCAGACCGGTGGCAAAGCTAGGAATCACGGGCCCGTGACGGATCACATTTTGGGAAGACAGTATCGGCGGTCTTCCCTGGACTGAGGGCGTACCAGTGACCGAATTCATTATGAGCAGGGAGTTTGCATGCCGCAGATCGGTCTAGCCGTCATCGGGGCCGGATACTGGGGACCGAACTTGGTCCGGACCGTATCGGCCACACCAGAGCTTCGCCTGCGGTGGCTCTGCGACCTTGACGCAGAACGCGCCAGGAATGTTCTAGGCCCGTACGCATCAGCGCACCCAACCGGCTCGTTCGACGAGGTGCTGGCCGATCCGCAGGTCGCGGCGGTCGCGATCGCGACCCCGGCCGCCACCCATTTCGAGCTGGTACGCGCCGCCCTGGAGGCAGGTAAGCATGTTCTGGTCGAGAAGCCACTGACGGTGTCTAGCGCGGAGGGCGAAAAGCTCACCGCACTCGCCCGGCGGTCTGGCCTGGTCCTCATGTGCGATCACACCTACTGCTACACACCCGTCGTGCAGCGGATTCGGGAACTGATCCATTCGGGAGAACTGGGCGAGATCCAGTTCATCAACTCGGTCCGGATCAATCTCGGGCTCGTCCAGCCCGACGTCGACGTCCTCTGGGATCTTGCGCCGCACGACCTGTCCATCATGGATTTCGTCCTGCCGCCGGCAGTCAGGCCGGTGGCGGTGGCGGCCCACACCGGCGATCCCATCGGCACCGGGCGGGCATGCCTGGGCTATCTTTCGGTGTGGCTGTCCAACGGGGCACTCGGGCACGTGCACGTCAACTGGCTCAGCCCGAAGAAGATCCGCACCACGGTATTCGGCGGCTCGCGCCGGACCGTGGTCTGGGATGACACGAACCCGGCGGCGCGGCTGGCCATTCACGACCGCGGCGTCGACACCACCGCTGCGAGCTCCCTGTCCCAGAATGACCGGCGGCAGGCCCTGATCTCTTATCGCATTGGTGACACGCTGATGCCGGCGTTGCCAGAACGGGAGGCGCTTATGTCAGTGATGGCGGAGTTCTGCGCAGCTGTCGGGGAAGGGCGCCCGGCGCTGACGGACGGCGAGTCGGGCCTGCGGGTGCTGAGGCTGCTGGAGGCGGCCACCCGCAGCGCCGAGAACGGGGGCACACCGGTGACTGTCGAACAGGAGACCAAGTGAAGGGCATCACAGCACAACGCTTCCTGGTCACGGAGGCGCCGGCACGATCGGGTCCACGATCGTCGATCAGCTCGTCGCGGCCGGCGCCGGTGAAGTAGTTGTACTGGACAATCTGGTCCGCGGCCGGACCGAGAACCTGGCCGAGGCCCTCGCCTCCGGGCCGGTACGGCTCGTTGTAGGCGATATCCGCGACCGGGATACCGTCCGCTCGCTCGTGCGGGGCATGGATGTCGTCTTCCACCAGGCCGCGATCAGGATCAACCAGTGCGCCGTCGAGCCGCGATTGGCCCTGGAGGTCCTGGTGGACGGAACCTATGAGGTCGTCGAGGCCGCTGCCGACGCGGGCGTGCGCAAAGTCGTGGCGGCGTCGTCCGCATCGGTGTACGGGCTGGCGGAGGAGTTCCCGACCAGGGAAAACCATCACCCTTACGGCAACGACACGCTCTACGGGGCGGCCAAGACCTTCAACGAGGGCCTGCTGCGCAGCTTCCGGTCGATGCGTGGCCTCAACTATGTCGTGCTCCGCTACTTCAATGTCTATGGTCCGCGAATGGACGCGTTCGGGGTCTATACCGAGGTCCTCATCCGCTGGATGGAGCGGATCGCGGCGGGCCAGGCGCCGCTGATCCTGGGCGACGGTTTGCAGACCATGGACTTCGTGTTCACCGAGGACATCGCGCGTGCGAACCTCCTCGCCGCGGCGAGCGACGCCACCGACGAGGTTTTCAACATCGGCAGCTCGACCGAGGTCAGCCTGCTCCAGCTGGCCGAGCTCTTGCAGCGGGTCATGGGATCGGAACTGCCGCTGGAGTTCGGTCCGGCGCGGCCCGTCAATGGGGTGACCCGCAGGCTGGCCGATACCGCCCGGGCCAGAGAAGTGCTGGGCTGGAAGCCGGAGGTAAGCCTGGAGGACGGTCTGCTCCGGCTGGTCACCTGGTGGCGGTCGGTAAGTGATCTTCCGAACCAAGCCGGCGCTCAGTGATCCCCGTCATCCGGCCCTGGCTCGGTGAGGAGGAGGCCGCCGCGGCCGCCGCGGCGGTGGCATCCGGGTGGATCGCACAGGGCCCTCGGGTCGCCCAGTTCGAGGAGGCTTTCGCGGCAGCGATCGGCACGGACCACGCCGTTGCCGTTTCATCGTGCACGACGGCGCTTCACCTGGCGATGGTCGCGGCCGGCGTCGGGCCCGGCGACGAGGTCATCGTGCCTTCCCTGTCGTTCATCGCGACGGCCAACGCCGTTCGTTATGCCGGTGCGCGGCCGGTCTTTGCCGATGTGGAACTGGATACACAAAACCTGACCGCAGAAACGGTGGCGGCGCGGCTGACCGACCGGACTCGTGCGGTCATCGTCGTCGACCAGGCCGGTGTCCCAGCAGACATCGACGCGATCCAGGCGGTGTGCGAGCCACGCGGTATCAGGCTGGTGCAAGACTCGGCGTGCGCCGCCGGGTCCGTGTACCGCGGCCGCCCGGTTGGTGCCGGAGCCTGGCTGGCCACCTTCTCGTTCCACCCGCGCAAGCTTCTTACGACGGGCGAAGGCGGCATGATCGTCACGTTCGACGGAGCTCTGGCGGCACGGTTGCGCCGCCTGCGTGAGCACGGCATGGATGTCAGTGCGGCCGACCGGCACCGCAGCAGTCAGCCGGTGATCGAGCACTACACCGAAGTCGGCTTCAACTTCCGGATGACCGATATCCAGGCGGCCGTCGGGCTCGTCCAGCTCGGGCGGCTCAGCGCGATCGTTGCTCGGCGGCGCGAGCTGGCCCGGCGCTATACGCGTCTGCTGTCGGGCCTGGCCGGGGTGCAGACCATTCGCGATCCGGACTACGGATCGACCAATTTTCAGTCATTCTGGATGCTGCTGCCCGAGGACGCCGCAGTCACCCGGGACGACCTGCTCAGGCTGCTGGCCGAATCGGGCGTCTCGGCCCGCCGCGGCATCATGGCGGCGCACCTGGAGCCTGCGTACCACGGCTTCACCGCCGATCCGCTGCCCGTCACGGAGCGGCTTACCGCGCGCACCCTGATCCTGCCCCTGTTCCACGAGATGACCGAGACGGAACAAGATCTGGTGGTCTCTGTTCTGAGCGGTGCACTGCAGGCCAAAGCCGCCGCAACCGTCCCGTGACCTCATCGTCGCGCCGCGATCTCCTCGTCATCGGGTCCGGAGGATTCGGCCGCGAGACAGTGGAGGCAGTGCGGGCCATCAGTGCGGCCGGCGGCTGCTGGCAGATCCTCGGTTATCTGGACGACGACCCGGCACTTAACGGCAAGGTCGTTGACGGTGTTCCCGTTCTCGGCGGCCTCGCCGAGGTGCACAGTTATCCCGGCGCCCTCGTTGTCGTGTGCACCGGGCGTCCCGACAACTACCTCAGCCGGCCGAGGATCGTCGGCGCCTTGGGCCTCTCCCCGGACCGGTACGCCACCATCATCCACCCAACAGCGGCCGTGTCTTCCTCGTCAAAGGTTGGCCCCGGTTCGGTGATACTCGCTCAGACGGTCCTGACCGCCAGCGTCAGCGTCGGATCACATGTGGCGATCATGCCGCACGT
This sequence comes from uncultured Actinomycetes bacterium, assembly GCA_963775825.1. Classification (GTDB taxonomy): domain Bacteria; phylum Actinomycetota; class Actinomycetes; order Streptosporangiales; family Streptosporangiaceae; genus Bog-532. The sequence goes on along the minus strand of CAVZKY010000040.1, from coordinate 31,464 downwards.
GACGTTCACGCACGATGACACCATCGGTGACTTCGCCACGGTGGCCTCCGGCGTCCGTCTCGGCGGCGGCGTCCGGATCAGGGCGGGCGCCTATGTCGGTTCCGGTGCGCTGGTCAGGGAGCACCGCACCATAGGCAGCGGTGCCCTGGTCGGGATGGGAGCGGTCGTCACGCATGACGTTCCCTCGCACGAGGTGTGGGCGGGCGCGCCCGCGCGCTACGTACGGAAACAGAAAACTGACCCGAACTACTCACGGCTGGACTGATAGTGACACAAGTAGCGCAGAGCGTTCCTTTCGTCGACTTGGCGGCGGCTCATGCGGAGGTGGCCGAGGAAGTCAGCGACGGCTTCCAGCGCGTCCTCAGTGCGGCCGCGTTCGTCAAGGGACCCGAGGTGGCAGGCTTCGAACGCGAATACGCCGAATTCACCGGCGTACGACATTGCGTCGGCGTAGCGAACGGCACTGACGCCATCGAACTCCCCGTGCGCGCGGCCGGCATCCCGGAAGGTGCCGAGGTGATCATGCCCGCCAACACCTTCGTCGCGACCGCCGAAGCCGTCGTCCGGGCCGGTGCCCGGCCGGTGTTCGCCGACGCTGACCCTGATCACCTGCTGCTCGACCCCCTCAGCGTGGCCAAGATGATCAGTCCCGGCACCGCCGGCATCCTGCCTGTTCACCTGTTCGGGCAGATGGCCCCGATGGATGCGCTCGCCGGGATCGCTGCGGAGCATGGGGTAGCACTCATCGAGGACGCCGCGCAGGCGCAAGGCGCCACTCAGGACGGTCGGCCACCCGGATGGTCAAGCGTGGCGGCTGCAACCAGCTTCTATCCGGGCAAGAATCTGGGAGCGTACGGCGACGCTGGAGCGGTCGTCACGAATCTCGCCGACATCGACCGCCGCGTCCGGCTGCTGGGCGACCACGGCAGCGAGCGAAAATACGAACACGAAATCTTGGGCTTCAACTCCCGGATGGATGCGCTTCAGGCGACCGTGCTCAGGGTCAAGCTGCGACGGCTCAATGACTGGAACGAACGGCGCCGATCGGCTGCCGCCCGCTACGAGGAGATGCTCGCGGACCTGGACGAGGTTGTGCTGCCGCGTACAGCAATAGGAAACGGCCACGTCTGGCATCTGTACGTGATCCAGGTTCCGCGACGTGACGAGGTGCTGGAAAGCCTGGCCGAGCAGCGAATAGGGGTGGGGATCCACTACCCGATTCCTGTGCATCTCCAGCCGCCGTTCCGCGGCTACGGTTACGGCCGGGGCGATTTCCCCACCGTAGAGGCGGCTGCTGACCGGATCCTTTCGCTGCCGATGTATCCCCACATCACCGTCGAGCATCAGCAGGCCGTGGTGGCCGCGCTGAGGCGCGCGCTAACCGCGGTTGGCGCCTGACCGAGGATCAGCACAAGAGGGGGGAACCAGTCCGTGGGCCGGAACTCCTGGCATCACGTCCCCGATGAATCCCCCTCGGCCAGCGGCACTCCGGGACCGGCGGACAGCACAGCCGCGAGTTCGCCGAAGCGACGGCGAAAGGGCCGACGGTCGGTGGCGATCGCGCTGGTGGCGGTGGTGCTTACCGTCAGTGCAGCGACCGCGCGATTGTTCATCTGGCCCGACCGGGGCAAGCCGGCCCACGTGAGTGCGATCGTCATGATGAACGGGACCGGCGACCGGCTCGATACCGCCCTGGACCTGGCCTGGCAGCATCGGGCGCCGTTCGTGGTGATCGCTCGTGGCTCGGCGTATTTTGGCCACGGCGGCGTCTGCGCTCCGCGGATACCTCATGTGCAGGTGATCTGTTTCGACCCCAGCCCGGCCACCACCAGGGGTGAGGCCGAGTTCGCCGGCCGGTTGGCGAGGAGGTACCACTGGCAATCGGTGGTGCTGGTCACCACCACGCCCCAGGACTCACGTGCCCGGCTGCGGGTGGAACGCTGCTTCACCGGTCCCGTCTACGTAATGACCGCTTCTCTTCCGCTGCGGAGCTGGCCGTACGAGCTCGCTTACGAGTGGGGAGCGACAGTGAAGGCGCTAATCTTCGAGCGCAGCTGCTAACGAGCAGCCAGCTCGCCGATGGCGTAAACCAGGGTGGACTACTGGGCGTCCCTTATGCGGATACTTAGGCGTGTTCATGACGGTGTGCCTGTGGCAGGGCCCAATCAAGCGCGACGAGGCGGTCTACTGAGCGCCCGACGACGTCGATACCGTACCGAAGGTAGCGGCAGTGTGACGGACGGACTAAGTGTGACGGACGGACTAACGGTCGCCGCTACGGCGGACGTCGATCACCAGGCAGTGCTCGGCCCCGGGAACAACCGTGTGGCATCTGGCACAGATCAGGGAACATGCCCGGCTGGGAAGCGGCTGCATCGTCGGCAGGGGCGCGTACGTCGGCCCTGGAGTTGTCATCGGCGACAACGTGAAGCTCCAGAATTACGCCCTCGTGTATGAACCTGCTCAGCTTGAAGACGGCGTGTTCATTGGCCCCGCTGTGGTGCTGACCAACGACACGTATCCTCGCTCCGTTGACGTTTCCGGCAAGCTCAAGAGGTCATCCGACTGGACGCCGACAGGAATCGTCGTCCGGGAAGGCGCTTCGCTTGGGGCGCGTGCGGTTGTCGTGGCGGGACGGGTGATTGGCCGGTGGGCGCTGGTCGCGGCCGGGGCCGTAGTGACCCGTGACGTGCCGGACTTCGCGCTCTTCGCCGGGGTTCCCGCCAGGCGGATCGCGTGGGTCGGCAGAGCCGGGGAACCGCTGGTTGAAGCCTCTGCCGGGCGCTGGCGGTGCCCGCGCACCGGCGAAATGTATGAGGAACGGGGCGATGCCCTGGTTCCAGCGGCTGGCTGACTGACGCAAGCCTGGCCTCACGCGCTGAAGACCGATCTGGCCGTCATTGGAAAGAAACCACGCTCAGGCGGTATCCGTTACGCCGCGGCGTTGAGCTTGGCTCACTCGCCTCCGCGGGTGCAGGGAAGGTACATGTCCATAGGAGTGGGTGTATGGGGCCGCTCATCCGGTTGTGACCGGTTTGGCTGCCGCTGGCGTGTCAGCGTGAATTGGCGCGCCACCTCGCGATCCTTCGAAATGCCTGGTCAGAGTCGAAGGCGCGAAAGATGGCCGTCAGTGACATTGACGCCGGTTCCGGGCGCCCAGTTCGAGGAAACGCTGGCTTCGGCGTCCCGGGATCTGCTGCGGGAGGGAAATTTATAGGTGGCTCGTACACCAGGTCGCCCCATCAAGCGTCCAATACGTGATGACTTGGGGGTTTGGTAATGACTAGTCACGACGAGTCGGGTAAGTCGCCACAGGACAACCACGATCCGCTAGAGGAAACTCAGCAGCTCCAGGACACATCCTTCCGGTCCCGTCATAAGAGCGGTCGGCTCTGGATCGGGCTGTCAGTAGTTGTACTTGCCGGTGTGGCGGCTGCAGCGCTGTACATTGTCACTGGCGGAACTCAGCCGACCGCGTACGGGCCAGGCCACTGCGGGCCAGGTCGCTGCGAACGGTTCCGCAACGCGAGGGGCATCGCCCGGCACAGCTAAAGCCAGTGGTAGTGCCACGATCCCTAAGGGCACGAGCACCACCAAGGGGAAAGTCATTTCCGCGGCCCAACTTGCCGAGCAGGGCGGCGCGCTCAGCCTGCCGGCAAACATGCAGGGAAGTGTCGCCAGCTGGCAATCAGGCCCGGGCGGCCGTGACCTCACTGCTGTGTCGAATCGGCTCGGCCAGGCCTTGCAGGCATCCGGAATCCGGCAGTACAGCCCGATGAAGGACGCGTGCGCTCAGCTGGCCAGCAGTGTGGCCGCTGCCAAAGCAGGGCCACAGATCCCGCAAGCCGCGATGCAGAATCTGTATACGCAGGCTCTCACCGAACTGGCGAAGGGCGCAGCGGACTGCCAGCAGGCAATTTCCATCGCGCCTACAGGCGATGAGACGATACAGGCGCATGTGGATACCGCCACGCTCCGCAAGGCGACCTCAGAGATCTCCGCCGGTGCCACGGACGTCTTTCGCGCCACAGCTGAAATCCAGATAGCCAGCCGCCAGCAGCACTGACCGGCCGAACAGAGCCGACGTGAACTTATCACGGCTACAGGGCCCGGAGGCCGAGGATGGCTCTTTTACACCGTTCTGGCTCAGGGTGCCATCCAGATGGCCAGGCTTCGCGTCTTAGTTGTGCCCGCTATTTGGTCATATCCCTGGGTATGAGTGTTCAATTTCAGAGGAAGCCTCGGCACTACATGGGCGCTCCCGGCGCCTTGGGGGGTAGTTGAGATGATCAGCCGTATTCTGCCTGGCTCGGCCAGGCGGCTCAGTCTCACTCGTGTACTGTCAGCTTCCCGCAACCGGCTGACCAGGCTCCTTGCGTTGCCGGTCGCCGTTATCCTGGGGGGCGCCCTGCTGGCCGTCCTCCCGGCAGCCCACAGCAAGGCAGCGTCGTGCGCCAACCCGGTCGCGTGTGAAAACCAGCTACCGGGCACGCCTCAGTCCGTCTGGGACTCGGGTACCAGCGGTGACACGTATATCCAGGGCTTCGCTGATCCCTTCAGCGTCAATGTCGGAGGCTCGATCAATTTCAAGATCGAAACCGCGGCCAGCAGTTACTCGATCGACATTTACCGGATGGGTTACTACGGCGGGGACGGCGCGCGCCTGATCGCGAGCGTCACACCAAATATCTCGGTGTCGAACAGCCAGCCGGCCTGCAACACCAACACCGCCATCGGCCTGGTCGACTGCGGGAACTGGGGCGTGTCCGCAACCTGGAATGTTCCGTCCACGGCCGTCTCCGGCGTCTATTTCGCGCACATCTACACCGCCAACGACACCCACGAGAATCAGATCCCGTTCGTGGTGAAGAACACCGCGAGCACCTCGAAAGTCGTTTTCATGACTTCCGATGAGACGTGGCAGGCCTATAACGACTGGGGCGGCTACAGTCTGTACTTGGGGGACGCTACGGGCAGTCCTTGGTGCTGCAGCGCGCTAGACCCAGGCCGCGCCACTCAGGTGAGTTACAATCGTCCGTTTGCTACGCGTTACGACACCCCGGGCGGGCAGGACTTCTTCTTCTCCATGGAGTTCCCGACGATCGAGTTCCTGGAGGAGCAGGGCTATGACATCAGTTATGTAAGCGAGGCTGACGTATCCGCACCGGGCGCCGCGTCGATGCTCGAGCAACATAAGGTCTTCATGAATGCCGGGCATTCGGAATACTGGGACTCGGGAGCGCGGGCCAATCTCACCTCCGCTCGGAACGCCGGAGTTAATATCTCGCTCTTCACCGGCAACACGATGTGGTGGAAGACCCGGTGGGCCAATAGCCAGTACGGTAACGAGGCCTACCGCACGCTGATCACCTACAAGGAAAGCCTGGACAGCGTCCAGTCCGATCCGGCTGACCCGCCCACCTGGACGGGAGCGTGGCGAGATCCTCGCTTCACCGCGTCCGGCGACGACGGCGGGCAGCCTGAGAACGCGCTGACCGGCCAACTGTGGCTGGTTAACTGCTGCTCTTATGCCTATCAGGTGCCCAGCAGCTACTCCAAGCTAGCGCTCTGGAAGAATACCGCCGTGGCTAACCTGGCGGCTGGCAAAACGTATACCTCGCCGAACGACGAAACGCTGGGGTACGAGTGGGATTCTGACGTCGACAATGGGTTCCGGCCGGCGGGCGAGATCGACATGTCCAAGACGTGCGAAGATGTCTCGCAGGCCTTGCTGACCGTCAATGAAGACATCGGCCCAGCCAATGAATGCAATAGCTTCACGTTGTATAAGGCCTCGAGCGGGGCCCTTGTCTTCGACGCGGGCACGGTTCAGTGGGCGTGGGGACTTAACAACAATCACGACGGGGACGAAAACGGAACCGACCCGGCGATCCAGCAGGCCACCGTCAACCTGCTGGCCATGATGGGCGCGCAGCCGACGACGTTGATGTCGGGTCTGGTTCCCGGGACGACCCCTGCCGATACCGCCCCGCCGAGCTCGACGATCACCTCGCCGTCGGCCGGTGCCACCATCGCGAACGGCAGCACGGTTACGGTCAGCGGAACGGCCACTGACTCCGGTGGGGGCGTCGTAGCGGGCGTCGAGGTCTCCACTGACGGTGGTTCGACCTGGCATCCTGTGACCACGATGTCTGCCGACAGCACCAGCGTGACCTGGAGCTACACCTGGTCCGCCGCCGGCAGCGGCGCGGTGACGCTCAAGTCGCGTGCGACTGACGACGACGGCAACATCGAAACCCCCGGGGCCGGGGTCGCGGTTACGGTCAACTGCCCGTGCGGCCTTTTCGGCAGCAACTACACGCCGTCGACCACCGCTGCCGCCGACTCGGGTGCGTACGAACTAGGCGTGAAGTTCCAGTCCAGCGTCGCTGGCTGGGTGGCCGGAGTTCGTTTTTACAAGGGCTCGGGAAATGCCGGCACCCACACCGGCTCACTGTGGTCGGCGAGCGGGACGCTGCTCGCGACCGGCACCTTCACCAACGAGACGGCTAGCGGCTGGCAATCCCTGCAATTCTCGAGCCCGGTCCAGATCAGCGCCAACACGACCTACGTCGCGTCGTACTGGGATCCGGACGGCCACTACGCCACCGATCCGGAACTGTTCGACTGGGCCCTGAACACCCCGCCGCTGACCGCGCTCCAGTCCAACTACGTGACCGCGGGCGCCGGCAATGGCGTCTATGACGCCGGCGGCCAGGGCTTCCCCACCGCTGCAGTCAGATGGTTCCAGCTATGCGGTCGACGTCATCTTTGACACCACGCAGCCGAAGGGCCCGGCGCCGTCGGTTTCGTCCTCGACGCCTGTCGCGGGTTCGTCGAGCAACCCGGTCTCGGTTGACCCGTCGGTCACGTTCTCCGAGCCGGTGGTGCCCAGCTCGGCGTCGTTCACCATCAAGGACAGCGAGCGGGAACACTGTGCCCGGCAGCGCGTCGTTCAACAGCGCCGACACGATCGATACCTTCACGCCCACCAGCGCGCTGGCGGCGGGGACCACCTATACCGTCACGGTCAGCGGAGCTACCGACCAGTTCGGCCAGACGATGACGACCGACACGTACACGTTCATCACCAGCAAGGCGTTTGACGTCGGCGGCCAGTGCCCGTGCGCTATCTGGCCCGACACGGCGCCGTCCGGCGCGACTGACGCAACGGACACCACCTCGCTGGAGCTCGGCGTCCAGTTCAAGCCCGCATCGAACGGGACGGTCAGCGGGATCCGGTTCTACAAGGAGCCGGACAACACCGGCAGCCACACCGGCACCCTGTGGACCGCCAGCGGCACCCAGCTGGCCACCGGGACGTTCAGCAACGAGTCCACCCAGGGCTGGGAAGAGCTGGACTTCACGACCCCGGTTGCGGTCACGGCCGGCACGACCTATGTGGCGTCGTACCACGCACCACGGGGGCCATTACGCGGACACCTCGGGCGGGCTCAGCTCGGCGGTGACCAACGGGCCGCTGACCGCGCTGGCCAACGGCGGGGTCTACGCCTACGGCTCGACCACCACCTTCCCGTCCAGCAGCTACGCCGGGTCGAACTACTGGGTCGACGTGGATGTACACGGCCACCTCCCTCGCGCCGTCGGTTTCGTCCTCGACGCCTGTCGCGGGTTCGTCGAGCAACCCGGTCTCGGTTGACCCGTCGGTCACGTTCTCCGAGCCGGTGGTGCCCAGCTCGGCGTCGTTCACCATCAAGGACAGCGAGCGGGAACACTGTGCCCGGCAGCGCGTCGTTCAACAGCGCCGACACGATCGATACCTTCACGCCCACCAGCGCGCTGGCGGCGGGGACCACCTATACCGTCACGGTCAGCGGAGCCCAGAACAGCTCCGGCCAGACGATGACGACCGACACGTACACGTTCACCACCAGCAAGGCGTTTGACGCCGGGGGCCAATGTCCCTGCGCTATCTGGCCCGACACGGCGCCGTCCGGGGCAACGGATGCGAACGAGACCAGTTCGGTGAATCTGGGTGTTCAGTTCCAGGCCTCGGCGAACGGGACGGTCAGCGGGATCCGGTTCTACAAGGAGCCGGACAACACCGGCAGCCACACCGGCACCCTGTGGACCGCCAGCGGCACCGAGCTGGCCACGGGCACGTTCACTAACGAGTCCACCCAGGGCTGGGAAGAGCTGGACTTCTCGACCCCGGTGACGGTCACGGCCGGAACCACCTACGTGGCGTCGTACCTTACGACCACCGGTCACTACGCTGACACCTCCGGCGGGCTCAGCTCGGCGGTGACCAACGGGCCGCTGACCGCGCTGGCCAACGGCGGGGTCTACGCCTACGGCTCGTCCACCACCTTCCCGACTAGTACCTACGGCGGGTCGAACTACTGGGTCGACGTGGTGTACCAGCAGGACGCCAGCGCGCCGGCCGTGACGGCGACCACGCCCAGGGAGCTCGGCGACGAGCGTGCCGGTCAGCACCGACCCCACGGTCACCTTCGACAAGGCGATCAACGCCGGTTCGGCCACCTTCTCGCTCACCGGCCCGGGCGGAACGGCAGTCACCGGCACCACCTCACTGAACAGCGCAGGGACGGTGCTCACTTTCACTCCCTCAAGCGCGCTCAGCGCAGGCACCGCCTATCAGGCCAGCGTTAATGGCGCGATCAGTACGACCGGCGACACGATGACGTCTCCGTACAACTGGTCATTCACCACTTCCGGGTCCACAGCATGCCCGTGCACGATCTGGGAGAGTGACGCCACGCCGACTACCCCGTCGGTCAACGACTCCAGCGCGGTCGAACTCGGAGTCAAATTCCAGGCCACTACCAGCGGCTGGATCTACGGCGTCCGGTTCTACAAGGGTGCCGGGCAACACTGGCACCCACACCGGAAGCCTGTGGACGGACACCGGTACGTTGCTCGCCCATGGCACTTTCACTAACGAGACCTCGAGCGGCTGGCAGACGCTGGAGTTCCCCACGGCCGTGCAGGTCAGCACCGGACAGACCTATGTCGCTAGCTATTACGCTCCGAACGGGGACTATGCGGCGGACGGCAATTACTTCGCCAGCAATGCCTACACCAACGCACCGCTCGTAGCGCTGCAAAACGGCACCGACGGCGGCAACGGCGTGTACGCCTACGGTGGCGATCAGTTCCCGGCGAGCAGTTACAACTCCACCAACTACTGGGTCGACCCCATCTTCTGGACCAGCACACCCCCAAACGCCCCGTAAGCGCCTGCTCCGTGCAGCCGGGGGGTGGGGTACAGGTAACCCCACCCCCGGGAGTCAGCGACAGACACACCGGCCCGCACACCGGGAAGCGGGAGCGGTTCTCCTCGGCGATCCTGCCGTGATGGCCGAGGAGAACCCGAAGATCCCTGACGTGCTGCCTCCCTTGCTCAACCTGCACGGCTGTCAACCGGGGACGTCGTGCCCGGCCTCGCCCACCCCTTGGGCTCCTCAGCCCGGCTCTGGGCGGGCGGTGATCACCCGGCTCACTGAAAGCAGTGGCATTAACCGTCCGCGGCCCGCAGTAACGGCAGCCCGGCCAACGACCGCCGCAGCCGGCCGGTATCGCGATCCGGCCATGGTTTACCGCGTCATACAAGGCCCGTGGCCATGCCGGTGCCCCGGTGTCAGCTGATCCGCGGGGAGAGCTCGGTGACCTCATGTCGCCTATTAACACCAAATTTCGGAATTGCGTCATCCGCGGCGTGGAATTAAGCGTCATACGAGTAGCTATGAGCGGTTGCCGTCGCGGGCCGCGATATGCCGCCGTCCAATCACGGGGTGGAGACTTTGGGAGAGCCGGTGAAGATACGACCGCTCGGGGCCATGGCCGTCAGCGGCTGGCCTGAGTCGGCCACGCGCCCGATGGTGGCGATCCAGTGACAGAACCGACGTCCCGGCTGAGCCTTCTGGCCGGGCGGGATTCCGAGAGCGCTGCCCTCGTCAACCGCCTGCTCGATCTTGTCCGGCGAATCCTGCCGCAGATGTACCTCGACGGCGAGTTCGTGTTCACCCTTAACGGCACGCGTCAGCCCGACGGCTCCTGGCAGGCCGTACCCAGCGGGACCAGCCTGCGTTACGCCGCCATCACCGCTCTCGGTTTGCTGCGGCTCCCCGAGTCGGTGCAGCGTTCGCTGCTCGCCGGCGATACCTGTCACGACCTGATGACCCGGATCGCCAAGCGACTGGACGGGATCACCGATATCGGGGACGCGGCCCTGGTCTGCTGGGCCGCCGCGGAAGCTGAGCACGAGATGCTCGTCCCCGCGCTACAGCGGCTCGCCGAACTACAGGAACGCAGCGCTTCTGGCTATGTGGTGGAGACCGCCTGGGTCGTGTCGGCACTGGTCGCGGCACGGCGGTACACCGACGTGGAGGAGCTCCTAACGCGCGCCCGGACCCGCTTGCTGGACGCCCGGCCGGGGCGGCTTTACCCGCACGCGACCGGGCGTGAGGTGAGCCGGGTCCGGGCGCATGTGGGCTCGTTCGCGGCACAGGTCTACCCGGTACAGGCTCTTGCGCGGCTGCATCGCAGTGCCGACGACCCGCAGGCGCTGGCCGCGGCCGAGAGCGTGGCCGCCGCGATCTGCGCCGTGCAGGGACAGTCCGGCCAGTGGTGGTGGCATTACGATTCTCGGACCGGCGATGTGGTCGAGGGCTATCCGGTCTACACCGTGCATCAGCACGCGATGGGCCCCATGGCTCTGCTGGACCTGGCCGAGGCCGGCGGCGAGTTGCACCTCGATGCCATCTGCCGAGGGCTGCGCTGGCTCGTCGCCGGCCCGAGTCCGCAGAGCCTATGGTGCTCGACGAGCCGCCGATCACCTGGCGCAAAGTGGCCCGGAATGACCCTCGCAAGCTAACCCGTGGCCTGCGCGCGACATCCACCAGGATCGTGCCCGGGTTGCGCCTCACGGCTCTGGACCATGTGTTTCCGCCCGGAATCGTGGACCACGAGTGCCGACCTTATGAGCTGGGCTGGCTACTGATGACATGGCTGTCGTGAAGGTGGAAGAAGACGCAATGGAGCCGGAAATTACGGGTACCGCGCGGCGGCAATTTCTTGGCCTGTCGCTTGACGCGCTAACTATGCCCCAGGCCGTGGCACGTTGTGTCCAGGTAGTCGAGGATAGCCAGTTCATATCAATCGGAGTGGTGAACGCGGCCAAAGTGATGGCGATGCGGCGAGACGGCACGCTCCGGCGCGCGGTCACCGGCTGCAGCATCGTGCTCGCCGACGGCCAGTCGGTGGTCTGGGCGAGCCGTCTGCTCCGTGCTCCGCTGCCCGAACGGGTGGCCGGGAGCGATCTGTTCTTCGAACTGCTGGCCGAGGCTGAGCGCAGAGGTTACCGCGTGTACTTCCTCGGGGCCCAGCCTGACGTGCTGGCACGCATGCTGGAGGCGGCCAGCCAGCAGTTCCCCGGTCTGAAGGTGGCCGGCTCACGCGACGGCTATTTCCGCGCAGGCGACGAAGCCGACATCGCAGCGGAGATCAGGAACTCGCACGCCGAACTGCTCTTCCTGGGCATCTCCTCGCCTAAGAAGGAGCTCTTCGTGAGCCAGTGGGGACAGCAGGCTGGGGTATATGTCGCTCACGGCGTAGGCGGATCGTTCGACGTACTGGCGGGGATCACCGCCCGGGCGCCGATCTGGTGGCAGCGTCATGGCCTCGAATGGCTCTACCGCGCCTGGCAGGAACCGCGGCGCCTCGGTCCGCGGTACCTGAAGACAAACATGTCCTTTATGGGGCTGGTTGCTCGCGAAGCCGCGCAGACCCTCCGTCGTCGGCCCGAGTTCCCGGAAGACGGCTACGGCGGAGAAGACGGTTCAGCCGCATCGGACGGCGGTCGAGGAAGATCGCGACTGCGAAGGCCGCGATGATCGTGAGCATCAGGAGCCCGGCGTCCACCCGCTTCGAGGAGCCAGGTTGAGGCAGTGGCCCGCTATCCCCCACCACGTTGGCGGTGATGCGGTTGACCGTCGATACACCGGCCTGGACTTTGCGCGAGACGAGATCGCTATGCAGCTGCTGAGTGACGACGGTGAATGTGTGCTGAACCTGCGCCGGGTCCGTGGCTTCCGCGGTCACGTTGATGTACGGGGCACTGTAGTTCGGATATTCAAGGTTGGCGCTGTTGTACAGCGTCACGTCATAGGCGGCGGTGCCGCCGGCGGCCGGATCTTCTGCCCATCCTGCGGGCTCATGACGGACGCAGCTATCAGTCCAGCTGCCTTGACCAGGCTTCCGCTGGACGAGGCGTAAGTATTCGGGAATTCCGCAGACACCGGGTCGTCGAGGACGACAGTGCCGCTCTCTTGATACGTCACCGGCGTGCGCTTGAAAATCACCGCTATAGTCGCGGCGCAGATGACGACGACCAGCACGGCGGCCAGATGGCGCCGCAGCAAGGCGGCAATTTCCTGCAAACTCACGAGCAGAGCCCCATAGTGTCCTCACCCCGGGCGCAAATGGCCTGCAACGAACGGGCGCGGGATTGCGTCTTCACGGTAGCAGGTCCCGGCCTTTGGGAGGGCCGCGGCCGATGCCTCGAGAGCGTGCCGCCGAGGCCGGGCAGACTGCGGACCTTGCCGTGTCACGCTTCTATTCCGTGGCGGAACGTGTGTCATAGACAGCAGATCACACATCGGCCGGAAGTGGTTCCGGTAGTGAGGCGGGCAGCATGGAAGTGATGGGGTGGCGTCGCATCCTGCGCAAGCGCTGGTGGCTGGTGTTGCTCTTGCTGCTGCTAACGCTGGCGGCGACTGCGGCGCTAGCCGCGAGACCGGGACCCTACACGGCAGAATCGCAAGTCGCCTTGCTCCCCTCCAGGCATATCTCCGGACCCGCAGGGGGTAATCCGTACCTTAGTTTCGACGATTCGGACACCTTGACCGCCGACCTGCTGCGGCGCGAGATGACTGCTCCGGCCGCTGGGGCCCGCCTGGCAGCCGCGGGTTACTCCAGCGCCTACCAGGTAGCAGACGACCCGACCACCGCAGGACCAGTACTGGACATCACGGTCACCGGCAACAGCAAGGCCATGGTGGAGCACACCCTGCAGGGGGTCACCGCAGCGGCCTCGACCACCCTCGCAGGCATGCAGGCAGGCCTTAGCCCGAGCGAGCAGATCACCAGCATCGTCGTCTCCCTCGCCCCTGAAGCCAAGCTCTCTGTCGGCAAGAAGGCGCGCACCCTGATCGTCGTATTGGCTGTCGGTGTCATTTTGGCGATCGCTATACCTCAGGTCTTCGATGCCGCTGCGAGCAGGCGCCGGGCGCGCCGGTTTGGCACCTCCCGGGCGGCTCACCGGCATGGACAACCCCTGGCAGATTCCGAAACAGATGCGACGATTGCCTTCGGCCACATGGCGGCCGCAGTCCCCGGCCGGCCGCAGGGCAGTAATTCCCGGCAACGAGAAAAGGCCGAGGCGGAGAGGGCGCGAGAAGCCACTGAACGTTGACCTATTTAGAACCACGTTCATGATGGCCTGTGGTTCGACCGGATGCGAAACCGAGGATAACCTCACTGGCCGTGAGGCGGGTGGTCTTGGGTCATCCACGAGGTGATGATAGTTGCGATGCGCGATCCGGCGCGGCCGTCCCACAGTGGCGGGAGTTCGCCGTCGTACGGTCCGTCGTCACAGGCCTTCAGTACTGCCGTGGCTAGTTGCTCAGGAGTGACCAGGCGGTTGCTGCCACTGGTGACCGTGATCGGCCGCTCCGTATTCGGCCGCAGGGTCAAGCACGGCACCCGGAGCAAGGTGGTTTCCTCCTGGACGCCGCCCGAATCGGTGATGACAGCGCTGGCCCCGCTGACTAGCGCCATGAACTCCAGGTATCCGAGCGGCGGGACGACCCGGATATTCGCCTGTCCGCTGAGCCCGGCCGCCTCCATGGCGGCCCGGCCACGTGGATGGACCGGGATGACGAGGGTTAGTGCGGTCGCCACCTCGCACAAGGCGCGGACGAAGGCGGCAGCCGTCGCCGGGTCATCCACGTTGGCGGGGCGGTGCAGCGTGACCACCGCGTAATTCTCCGGAAGCTCCAGCTCAGCTTGTGCCGCCGCCGTATCGAACCTGCTCATGTTGGCCAGCAAACTGTCGATCATCGGGTTGCCGACCAAATATACGGAACCGACGGGGCGGCCCTCATTAGCCAGATGTCCTATCGCTTCGGGCGAGGTCGCAAACAAAAGCGTGCACAGCTGGTCAGTGAGCCGCCGGTTGAGCTCTTCGGGCATGGAGTCGTCGAAGCTGCGCAACCCGGCCTCTACATGCGCCAGGGGGACGCCGAGCTTCGCGCCTGCGAGCGCCGCGCCCAGCGTAGAGTTCACGTCCCCGTAGAGCACGGCGAGCGAGGGTGCGTTCTTCGTGAACTCGTCCTCCATGCCGATCATGACCTCGGCCGTCTGCCGCGCGTGACTACCCGAGCCGACCCCCAGGTTCACATCGGGCTGTTCGAGGCCGAGCTGGACGAAAAAGATCTGGGACATCCGCTCGTCGTAGTGCTGGCCCGTGTGCACGATCCGCTGCTCGTGACCAAGCGCCGCGAGAGCACGGATCACCGGCGCGGCCTTCATGAAGTTCGGCCGCGCGCCGAGCACGTGGGTGATCGTTGCCTGCACGGAGTCCCGCTGACGAAAGTACGTGATTTCTGTAGCCCCTTTGCACTTTCATGTCGCTCGTGCTTGGCCGAGCCCGATTTCTGCATGCCCAATGGCTACACTCACAATACAGTAAAATTCATAGTTTTTGCTAACTGTTCCGGATACCTGCTTTACACTTCTATGGTGACGAAACTCGGGAGAACATGCGGGAGCGCCAGTCATGGGGGCTGCCGAAGTGCCTGAGAGGTGAGGGTAGGGCCTTATGCCCAAGGAAGTGCTAATAATCGGACTTGGCTATGTCGGCTTGCCGCTGGCCCGGGAGGCGGCGCAAGCCGGGCTCCGCGTGGTCGGTTACGACACGTCGGCCGATATCGTCGAAGGGCTGACCGCGGGCCGGTCGCATATCGATGACCTAACCGACGACGAGATCACTGCTATGCGCGCCCAGGGGTTCCGGGCGACAACTGATATAGCAGCGGCCGGGCAGCCAGATGTCATCGTGATCTGCGTGCCGACGCCGCTGTCGGTGGCGGACGGTCCTGACCTGGGCGCCGTGCGGGCTGCGACGATAACGGCGGGCGAGCTGCTGCGACCGGGCGCTCTGGTATCGCTGGAGTCGACTACTTACCCGGGTACCACCGAGGAGGTAGTCGGCCCGCTGCTGGAGAAGGCCTCCGGGCTGAGCGCCGGGGTGGACTTCGCGCTGGCGTTCTCCCCGGAGCGGATCGACCCGGGCAATCCCGAGTTCGGCTTGCGGAACACGCCGAAGATCGTCGGCGGGATTACGGCGGCGTGCACCGAGGCTGCGGCGTCGTTTTACGGGCAGATCTGCGATCAGGTGGTAAGGGCCAAGTCGGCGCGCGAGGCGGAGATGGCCAAGCTGCTGGAGAACACCTACCGGCATGTCAACATCGCCCTGGTCAATGAGATGGCGATCTTCTGCCGGGAGCTGGATGTGGACCTGTGGGACGCGATCGGCTGCGCAGCGACCAAGCCGTTCGGGTTCCAGCCCTTCTACCCGGGGCCGGGTGTGGGCGGGCACTGCATCCCGATCGATCCCAACTACCTCAGCTATAAGGTCCGCACCCTGGGCTACCCGTTTCGGTTCGTGGAGCTGGCACAGGAGATAAACGGCCGGATGCCCGGCTATGTCACTAACCGGGTCGGCGAACTGCTCAACCGCAACTCCCTGCCGGTCAACGGCGCCCGGGTGCTGCTGCTCGGCGTGACCTACAAGAAGGACATCGCTGACCAACGGGAATCGCCGGCCCGGCCGCTGGCCCGCAAGCTGCGCGGCCGCGGCGCCATGGTCAGCTACCACGACCCGCGCGTCCCCCAGTGGCTGGTCGACGGTCAGCCGGTTCCGCGCCAGGATGACCTGGAAAGCGCCCTGGCCGCCGCGGACCTGGTGATCTTGCTGCAGCCGCACGCCTGCTACGACCCGGTCCAACTCACCCGCGCCGCCAACCTACTGCTCGATACCCGCGGCTTCATTCCGCCCGCCCTGGCGGGGCCGCACGTCGAGGCCCTCTGACCGGGCCGGGAGACCACACCGCGGGCCCGCAGCCGACAACGACGACGACTGGATGAAATTGCCGCGCCGCGGCAATTTCATCTTACGAGAGCCGTGCGTTTTATGGCATTCGACGGACCGGGTGGCGGCAGCGCCGATGTCCTGTCTCAGCTGACGGCGTAGTCCGTGCTATGTGCATCGGTATCTGTCGGCCACCAGTATTGGCCGGTTGCGGCTGTCGTGAGCTGTACAGGATTGGCCGGATCACCGGAGAAGACCTGCCATCTGTTGTGCCGCCATACATTACTGGTTCCGCCCCAGCTATAAAGTGGCCCGAATTTTGCCTCGATCTCGGTGGACCAGATGTTGCCGGTGAAAGTTATGTGACTGTTGCCGTTTCCGTCACCTCCTATTTGCACCGTGTAGCCGAAACCCGCCAGGTAATTGTCGATGATGGTTATGTGATGGTAGTAGTCGCCGCCGTCACGCTGCAGCGCGACAGCATTGGTGCTGCCGAGGGAGGCCAGTGAGTTGCCGCTGATGACAAGGTAGGTCTCACGAGCGCCACCGACCGTGCACAAGATTGCATCCACGTGATACAGGCCGGTGCTGCCGCCGCGGGCCGCGTCGGTGTCGGCGCCGTGGTGAAACCAGCAATTAGTAATGGAATGCGGCGCTGCCTGCGTGGACCCGTTGAGCTGCAGGCCGTTCCCAAAACCCCATACGTCGCACCATGCCATGGTGAGCTGACCGGCGGTCATGCCGCCCTCGTCGCCATCGTAGAGGACCGCGTACTGATAGCTTTCGGCGTAGCTTGGGTAAAAGGGGTCCCCACCGTTGGTCGGCATAAAGGAGCAGTACCGGAAGGTAATGTTATTGCCGTTGCACTTGACCAGGGCGACGCCAGGGTCAACTCCCCAGAACAAGCAGCCAATAAACGTTACGTTGTCAACCCTCGCACCGGGAAGGCCGACGTCGCACCCGTGAAATGACATGTGCGAGTAGGTGCTGCCAGCGGTGATCGTGCTGGGACCCGGCGTGAGAGAGCCGGTGTATCCGGGAGCGTGCTCGTAGCCGGTGTTAGAGGAATCCGGCCAGTAGCCGGTTCCGTCATTTGGTCTTGAGGTAATCGCGGAGCCGCCAGGGGCGCTGGGGCTGTTACTTATCTCGGGTGAGGTCCGTACCGGTGCCTGCGGCTGCTCTCCGCCTTTCGTGGCCGGCTCTCCGCCTTTCGTGGCCGATCTATACAATTCTTCGCCACCGGCATATGCCCCAATGCCGAGCGCCGCGCCCCCGGCGGCGGCCCCCATCATCTTCAGCATCTCCCTGCGTCGCACGATCTCCTCCAGTGCGCATCGCGGCCCTCCTGCGCGCCTCATCACATCCGAGATTCGGCATGGGAATTCGTGGTGGGAACGTGTCGCGCCCCCAGCGTGATTCCCTCGCGACCTAACTGACCGAGTACATCAATGTCACCCGTCAGTGCCGCCGGGCACGCTCTGGGGGCGGCGCTTGCCGCCGCCAGCGGCACCCAATCGGGACGACTCGTCCCGCGCCCACCCCCCGAAGCGTCCGCGTCGGCATAGCCACCCGGCTCGTGATCCCACCACGGTCCGGATGACAACGAAAACCGCTATCGAGGGCCATAGGCGGGGTGAGGCGAGCAGTTCCCTGGCGGCAGACCGACCCGGCGAGCCGCTGGAAACAGGCGCTGGGCCGTGGAGTCCATCGAGTTCCATGATTCCCAGGCGGCTGCGCGTCTTGATGCGGACGAGGGGGCGGACTCGGGCGGGAGCCGTCACGACGAACGCGCCCGCTGTTCCGTGAACTCGCTCATCGACGGCAAATAGCCGACGGACGAACTCGTCATCGTCGATCACCGGCGGGAATTCCCGGAAGCGGGCTCGCCCCCTTTTAGTGAGTCCGACTACTCCCGAGCCGATCATGCCTTCGGCGAGGTACGGCAGCTTGGTCCATACATCGTAGAAACGTCGGACAGCCCACGAGGAGATGCGGAGGTCCACCTCGCAGCGCGGGGCACCAGCTTCGATGCCTCCGGTCATGAGGTCCGCGACCTCATGCAGCGCAGTCGCCGTCACCACGATGTCTGCGTCGACAAAAAAACGCGGGAACCGGGTCGCTCGACTGTCACCGGTGTTGAGGGCCGATGGCTTGCCGCCGCGGGCCTTCTCTATCACCTCTACACCGGCGAACGATCGGGCGACCTCAGCCGTTCTGTCGGAGCAGCCATCGCAGACGACGATAATTTCGTCGTCCGCCGAACGATCGCGCAGCGATGTGAGGAGTCGGCCGATAACCGCCTCCTCGTTGTGGGCGGGGATAACGACCGAGATCGCGCGATCAGTCATACCGAGCGACTCGCGAAGAAGATGGGCTCAGGCGACATCCCGAACCTGCTCACCGTGGCTGGGTCAAAGACGTCAAGGACAGAGCGCCTGGTGACGTCGAATCCGGCCGAGGCGATGCGTTCGGGGAAGTCGGCACCATGACGGCGAACATGGCCCACATCACGAGGGTCTGGGGCTGGGTACTCCCGTGTCGCCGGGACATCCCAGTCGACAGGGACCTGCAGCACCGTTACGCCGCCCGGCTTCAGCACCCGGTGGATTTCAGCGAGCGCCAGGTCCTCGTAGGGGATGTGCTCGAGCACATGGAAGCAGATGAAGTAGTCCACCGAGCCAGTGGGAAACCGCATGGCGGTTATATCGCCGCGTTCCATAGCGTGCCGGGCGAGGTCGAAGCTCGTGTAATCAATCTCCTGCTGCAACCTGAGCAGGGATTCGAACCCGCGCATCGGTGCGACCTCGACGACCCGCGTCGCGGGGGCGAACAGAGTGGTCGTCGCTGCGAGCAGCGCCAGAAGGCTGCGGTGGCGGTCCTGGCTGCTGCAGCCGGGGCAGACAGTGGCGGGCTCGTGATAGCCGGGTCCGGTGTTGGGATAAAACTCGCGGCCTGCCCAACCGCAGATGTTGCATTCCCGCGGATTCGGTCCTACCAGGTCATGGACCGCGAGCAACGGAATCCGCGTCAAGGATGCGGCGCCCTCGCGAACGAAATCACGGTCACCGGAGCGGGCCGATCGAACGATGTGACGCAATAGGCGATAGGTTATCCGCGCCATATTTTCTGCCGCATGCGGTTGAAGTGCGACCGGTGGCCGCACGCCAGCCTGCCCGTCGGTAATGGAATTCCCGTCCGCGCGCATTTTCTCGACCTTTCGTGCCGTCACGTTCTCGACCTTTCGTGCCGTCACGGCTGCGTGCCACAAGCTCCGAGCCGCCCAGATATTCCGCCAGGTGGCCCGCCGATCGGCCGGTCCCAGCGTGGAAGCGGCCAGGCGCGCAAGCACCCCCAGGTCAATGAGGAGACCGCCCAGCTTGGCTCCCGAGGAGGACCAATGCTTGTCGTAGTACTGACGTCTGGCCGCGAATACCTTGGCTAGCTTCGCGGCCCGTACGTTGTCCGAGCCGCCACCGAGGTGGACCAGTCCGACCTCACGAAGGTGGACGCATTGCAGGCCAAGGTTCCGCAAGCGTCGGCAGAGATCGGTGTCCTCGCTGTACATGAAGAAACGCTCGTCGAATCCGTTCAGGGATCGAAACAACGAAGTCCGCATCAAGGCGAAGCACCCAGTAACGACGTGGACGGCACGATCGCTGTCCCGGTCCCAACCGCCGATCGCCTCGGGGTTGAAGACGGTGCTGCTGCGGAATATCGAGGCTAGGCCCGTGGCGTAACAGAGCGCAGACCATAGAGTGGGCTCGGCGAAGCAGCATGTCGGGTTGAGCCGACCATCGGCGTACCTGGTGCGGCCACCGACGATGCCTACCATGGGATGTTTCGTGAGGTATTCGATGGCTGCGTCGATCGCTGCCGGATCGGTCTCGGAGTCTGGGTTGAGGAACAGCAGGAAATCGCCTCGAGCCCGCCGGGCCGCACGATTGCAGGCGGCCGCGAAACCCAGGTTTTCCGGCGACACGATGACGGTTGCGTCCGGACACTCGGCGCGGACGACCTCGATGCTGGCATCCGCGGAGGCGTTGTCAACCACGATGACCTCAAAGCTTGTCGCGGTCGCTGCTTTGTCGAGCGCTCGCAGCGCCGCACCCACCTGAGCTTCGCTGTTGTAGGTGACGACCACAACGGACAACGTCGGGGAGGAGGACATGTGGCTAACGGAAGCCAAGCAACTCACTCTCCAGCATTGTCGAGACCAGGGGTGATTCCCGCGGTATGCGGACTCCGTAGCGCTGAGGCTTGTGACCAGGGCCCGGTGAATTACTCTCGGTCAGCCTTCGGCCAGTTCGGTCCGTCGCCTCGCCCGGGGGTAAGTATACGGATCTGTCCCCTATTTCGTGACGGATACGGCTCTGGGTGCTGGCCAGGCTCTGGGCGGTGGGCAGGACGCGTTTGCGGATTCTCTGAACTAAGGATCTTGGGGGTCCTGGTCTGCGGTTAACGCTGACGGGATGGCATGCCGAGGTCGACGGTGGTGGTGGTCGGTGAGCGGCGGTCGAGCTGGGCGAGTTTGTCGTTGGCGCCGGCGAGGCTGATATTGAGTCCTTCGACGCCGACTTCGCCAGCCTTCGCGGTCGGCTTCGGCGATGCGGTCGATGAGGTTAGGGGGCGCCGTCGGCGTCGGTGACCGTGCAGTCGAAGGCCAGCCCGGCCGCTGAGGAGATCCGCAGACCGCAGCGGATAAGGATCAGGGTGATGGCCCGGCAGGCTGGATTGTCCTGCCTGGCGAGGTTGGCGGGCTGCTCGACCTGTGCCATGACGTGGGCGGCGAGCCCGCGAGGAAGCCAGGCGCCGCGGGCGGGGAAGTCCTCCGGGTAGATCGCCGTGGTGGCCGGCAGCGTGTCGTCCAGCCGTGCCCGGCGGATGGCCTTCAGGAATCCGTTCAGCCCTCCGACGTAGTTGCTGTGGCGCACTTGGCCGCCCATTTCTGCCTGCAGGACGGCCAGGTAGCGTTCCAGCAGCGGGCGGGTCACGCCGTCCAGTCCGTTCGGGGGGTCGGGCAGGGAGGCGAGCCAGGCGGCGAGCCGGTTCACGGCCCGGGCCCCGGACCCGGCTGTGCTGGCCGATAGCCCGGTGGCCAGCTGCCAGCGGGTGTATCTCTTGGCAAGGTCCTTCAGCCAGGGCTGGGGGATGGCCGCGAAGCTGATGGTGGCCTCGGGCTGGCCGATGCCGCGGCGGCCATCCCAGCCCGGATCCCGCTCGGCACGCTCGCCCCGGACATGGTCCGCCTGGACGCCGAGACCAAGCAGATCACCCACGCCATCCGGATGGCCGCCTACAACACCGAAACCGCCCTGGCCCGCGCCCTGGACGGCCACTACGCCCGCGCCGGCGACGAAGCCTACGCCCTGATCCGCGAGGCACTGACCATCTCCGGCGACATCTGCCCCGGCCCCGGCCAGCTGCTCATCCGGCTCGACCCCCTCACCGCGCCCCGGGGCACCCAGGCCCTGGCCGCGCTCTGCGACCAGCTCACCGCCGCCGGCGCCTGCTATCCCGGTACCGATCTCGTCCTGCGCTACGAGGTCAAATCGCATCCAAGCCCCGCATAAAAGATCTCCCCATGTCGGGAGTCCTGGGGCTGCTCTCGACTAATCACTTTGAAATCTCGTGAGTGGGCCGGTCCTGGCGTGGCTGCCGGGACTGGAAGAGTCCTCCGGTGAGCCCCGGGCGGGTGGTCCGCGCGTGCCACCTGGCCGGGACGGTGGCGTGGCGCTCGGCGGCTACAGCAGCTCGCCGTGATCGTCGGGGCAGGGGGGCACTGGGCGTGGGCCGCTTCGTGGGCGACCGAGGAGCGCCGGGACGCTCAAAGGTGGACCCCAGCTGCTGGGGGAGGGTGGCCCGCTCGGCATCGCTCATCCGCCCCGCGCTCGCGACCGACCGCGGAATAGATCATTTCGGTAGTTGGTGTCGGTTAGTGTGATTCGGGGACTCTGACGTAAACGCCACGCCCTCGTCGCGCGTCTACCACGGTGGGGGGCGAATTGTCCATGTCGGGCCCGTATTGAGGGCGGCCTGGCAGCGAGATTGGCGGGAGATGCTGCAATTGTCCCGATACGGGAGGCAGTGATGCCTGACGTGCACCCACGACAGCGGGCGGCCAGCGCGTGTGGCCTGGCCCGCAAGACCACGGTCCCGGGGCATCCGGCCGGTTGCCTGATCTTGGCCGCAGGCATCCGGTGAGCTCGGTCAGTGTGGTAATCCCGTGCTACAACTACGGCCATTTCCTCGCTGAGGCCGTCCGCAGTGTCCTTGACGACCAGGAGGTGTGGACGTTCGGGTCCTCATCATCGACGATGCCTCGCCCGATGGCAGCGCCGAGGTGGCCCGGCAGATCGCGGCCAGCGACCCTCGCGTGGAAGTATCTGTCCATCCAGGGCGAACCGAGGGCACATCGCGACCTACAATGAGGGCTTGCTGGAGTGGGCCGACTGGCGACTACACCGTCCTGATGTCCGCCGATGACCGGCTACGCCCGCGCCCTGCGACGTGCCACCGACCTGCTCGATTCCCATCCAGAAGTCGGATTCGTCTACGGGCATCCGTGCGTTTCCAGCACGGCCGAGCCGCCACCGGCTCGAACCGTCGTCCGCGGCTGGTCGACCTGGCCTGGACAGTGGTGGCTTGAGCGCCGTTTCCGCGACGCGCACAACTGCATCACGTCGCCAGAAGTTGTGGTCCGCACATCACTTCAAAAACGTGTCGGCGGCTACGACCCAGATTTACCGGCATTTGGCCGACGCCGAGATGTGGCTGCGACTGGCTGCGTATGCCGACGTGGGCTACGTACGCGGAGTCGATCAGGCGTACTACCGGATCCACGGGCAGAATATGACCAAGGACCCGAACCCATCTGGTCGATCTGCGCCAGCGGCGGCTGGCCTACGAGGCCGTGCTGACCGTTGTGCCGACAGCTTGCAGGACTCCGCTCACCTCTCCGAAATCGTACGCCGCAGGACTCGGCTGGGAGGCACTGTGGTCCGCCGCTCGCGCCTACGACCGTGGGCGCACCCAACAGGCTCCAGTTGATGACCTGGTGGCGTTCGCCTTTGACTGCTGGCCTGAAGGGCGGGCAAGATGCCTCTGTCTACTGGGGTCTGCGGCTCGGCAACGCATCGGTGCGCAGCCGACATGCCATACCTTCAGCCTCTTCATTCTTGTCCGCCGTCGCCCGCAAGGTCGAGAACTGGTGGTGGTGGCGTTCATGGGCGTCGCGGGACTGTGTACCGCAGGCGGAACCTCGCCTCTGGGATGGCCTGCTCGTCGTATGCGCAGCCAACAAATACGACGGCATTAAGCTCGCCGACCAGCATATAGCGGAGCAGCTGTCCAAATTGGGGCCAGTACTCTACGTCGACCCGCCCGTGTCACCGGTTACCTCCCTGAGAAAACGGGAAGTAGCCCACTCGCTAGAGGGCCCAAGGCTCCGATTGGAAGCACCCGGCCTGGCGCGATTGACACCGTGGTACAGCCATTCCCGTCTGGCGAGGAATGGCCGGGGTGACCACTGCTCTTATCGCTCGCTACCTTCGTGGGCCGTTTCGCGCCTCGGAGGTCAGGTACGGGCCGTGATCTCCGCCTGGCCGCAGTATCCGGTGTTCGGCAGCTGTGGCGAGGAGGTTCGTGTCTACTGGGCGCAGGACGACTTCGTGGGCGGAGCGGACTTGCTCGGCCTCAACGCCAAGCTGATTGACATGCGTGAACGGCGGGTCGCTTCCACTCCGGACCTGATCATCGCGGCCAATCCTGTTGTGGCCGACACGTGGCGCGACCGAGGCTGTTCCCCGGTTATCATCCCCTTCGGGGCAGACGTATCTGCGTACAGCAACGTTGAGCAAGCGCCCATGCCTCCAGATGTCGACCTGCCGCCGCCTATCGTGGGGGTCGTCGGCCAGATCAACGAGCGTACGGACCTTCGCCTGCTTGGAGCCATCGCTGACCGGGGGCGATCACTTCTCCTGGTCGGACCGGTAGATCCTCGTTTCGAGCCACAGCAATTCGACGCCCTGCGGCGGCTAGAGAACGTCTGCTGGGTAGGCCGGAAACCCTTCGAGGCCTTGCCTGGTATTTGCGGTTGATGGACGTGGGCGTCGTTCCCTACCGGGACAGCCCGTTTAATCGTGGCAGTTTCCCGCTGAAGACACTCGAATACCTAGCCGCCGGACGAGGCGTGGTGGCAACCGACCTCCCGGCCATCCGCTGGCTCGCGACCGATCTGGTCAGCGTCGCCGTGACGCCTGAGCATTTCGCCGGCGAGGTCGACCGGTTGCTCGGCGAGCCCAGGACGCGCGCTCTGATGGCAGGTCGCCAAGCATTCGCGGCTCGGCGCAGCTGGGCGCACCGGGCCGCCGCCATCCGTGCGGCGATAGCCGACCACGAACCATTGGCGGCGGTAGGCCGGTAGGCCCACGCCCTTGATGGACACGATCCCGCCGGCGATTAAGGTAAGCCTCCCCAATTTCGATCCACCTCAGGAGGCTCATGGTAGACCGGAAAAAGGCTAGTCATGTCCCTGAAGACGGGCAGCGGAATGGTGTCATCGTCCATAGATGCCAGGCGGTTCAAGTCGGCGGCGTCATCATCTTGTCCGCGGTCCGCGCGGGGTCGCAGCGCGGCTAGCTCGTCGGCGCCGTTGCCGTTATGGGTATCACCGTTGGCACGGTGGCCCGGCACCGCCCCGCGGAGGAGATCCATTCCGCGGTGCCGTCCGACGTACTTCTGGGCGGTAGTGGGCTCGCTGCTCTGGAAGATCACGGGGAGTTCGATGGTCGCGGCCTCACTGAATGCGGCGGTAGTGGGCTCGCTGCTCTGGAAGATCACGGGGAGTTCGATGGTCGCGGCATTACTGAGTGCGGCGTTAGCGGGCTCGCTGCTCTCGATGACCGCGGGTTGCGTGCTCTCCGTCATTGCAGGCTCGCCGGATTCGGCGAACGTGGACCTCAAGGCGGCGAACTCCGGCTGAAGGCGAAGTATGAGCAGGCTAATCGTCCCCAGCGCAACAACGCCGCCTATCAGGAGAATAGCGAGGCTGTCCGTCATCACGCGGCCTAGGCCGATGGGGAGCAGGCTGACTCCGGCCGCGGCCACGATCGGTATCCACACCTGGGCCGCGAGCGCACGCAGCTTGATGGATGCCCCGTGCAGTTCGATCAAGTACCACGGCAGGACCACGCACGCCGCGACGGCAAAGCCCGCGATCGCGGCTCCCCGGATGCCGTCTTGACGGATCCCGAAGATGAGCGCGGGGATCAGCGCAACCAGCCAGGCTAGCTGGACCGTGAATACTACCCGCGCTCGTCCGAGCACGACGAAGAAGTCATAGGAGAGCTCGAAAAGGATACGCAAAGCGGCGAGCAGCGCCAGCCACGGCAGCGCTTGCGCGGCGAGAGCCCACTGCGGGCCGTAGACGAACTTAACCAGCGGCACCGACGATCCCGCCATAAGCAGGCAGACGGGAAGCGTAACCGACGCCAGCATGCCTACTGCCGATTGGAATCCTTTGCGCATGGCGGTCTTGTCATGCTGAAGCCGGGAGAACATCGCGGGGGCAACAGCCCGGACGGGCATGGAGAACATCGTGACCGGCCAGCTCGAGAGGTTCCAAGCCAGGACGTAGAAGCCGAGAAGGGTCGCGCCAAGCAGGTGCCCGACAATGAAATTGTCCACGTTGCCCACGAGAAACACGACGAAGCTCGAGCCGGCCAGCGGTAGCCCGAAGGCCAGCAGCGCGCGCGCCTTGGCCGGGTCGAATCCGAAGCGTGGAGGCGGAGCAAACTTCATAATCACTATCCCGCCAGCCACCGCGCCGACCACCGCGCCGACGGCGAGGCTCATCGCGCCAAAGCCGGCCACCGCGAGGCCGATGGACACGGCAGCGCCCAGCCAGCTGTGGATCTGGTCGGCAACCATCTTGCGGTCCTGGCTGAAAGACCGCTGCCAGCATCGCGGCTGGTACCGACACAACACCGTCGGTTATGACGCCTATCGCCAGCACCCGGATGACCGGCGTCGCGGCTGGCGCGCCCATCGCCGCGGCAAAGGTGGGGGCGCCGAAGAAGAACCCCGCGTACAGGATCAGGCTCGACGCGCACGCGATCGTGTGTACCGTAGGAGCGATTTCGCGCGGGTCTCCGGGCCAGCGCACGATCGCCAGGCTTACGCCGAGTTCGTTGAAGCTGAGCACAGCGAGCTGTGCGACAAGCGCGACCGCGTAGGTACCGAAGGCATGGGGCCCGAGGAGCCGGGCGAGCACGACCCCGATGCCGAAGGTACCGAGCCTGACCAGGGCAACGCTGAGGAAACTCCAGCCCAGAGCGTGGGAGGCCCGGCCCAGCAGGGTGCTATTGTTCCCCGGTCGCTTCACGAGTTCGCGGCGATCGTTTCAGAGCTACCGTAGCGACCGGCAAGTGCTTCGTCGGCCGTCGCTGATACCCCCGCAAATCGCTCCCCTGCCACCATGTCATCAAACGTCGCAGGCCCGCGTCCAGTGGGTCCTGCCAGCGTCCGGGCAGTAGCCGCTGGGGACAGCCTGGTCAACAGCGTGGGCCACGTCATCGTCGCTGCGGGCTGTTGGTCGAGTCGCCGTGGGCCTGGGCAGGCGTCAGCACGACATCGGGTGAGTTCCTGCGCATGCTTCGTAGACTGCCTGAGTAGGCTATGCACTCACCGTAGTCGGGAAGCGACCCGGCGCTCCGGGCCTGCTCCAGGGTGGGCGCCGACGCATCCTTCTCGGACAGCACGGGGTCTACTTCAGCAGGCCACGCTATCCCGATCGCCGGGTCGAACGGGTGCACCCCACGCTCGCGTCCCGGCGCGTACGGGGTCGAGCATAGATACATCACCACGGCATCGTCCGTGAGCGCCACGAAGGCGTGTCCTAGCCCCTCCGCGAGGAACACGGCGTTGCGCTCGGTTTCATCCAGCCGTACTGCCTCCCAGCGGCCATAAGTTGGCGAGCCGACCCGGGTATCCACAACAACGTCGGCGATGGCCCCGCTGACGCAGGTGACGTACTTGGCCTGGCCGGGGGGAAGGTCAGCGAAATGAATGCCGCGGATCACCCCCCGGCGCGACACCGAACAGTTGGCCTGGGCGACCTCCGGCTGGTAACCAAGGACCTTTTCTAGCTCAGCGCTGCGGTACCACTCGAGGAATGACCCCCTGCTGTCATTAAAAATTCGCGGTGCGAAAACCCACGCCCCGTCAATGCTAAGCGGCTCCATACGATCCTCCCCAGATTGGCCACTGAGGCCCTATCAGCCGGTGTCCGTGACGGCAAGCATGCCTAGGTCGGGGCTGTGGCTGGCTTCCCGTTGCTGCGCAAGCCGCCATACCGCGCCCACGCATCCGATCAGCAGGAAGGTAAGGCCGGACACAATCGGGAACGAGAAGGCATCCAGCGTGCCGAAGGCTACCGCGCCCGCCGCTACCGACGCCGCTAGGCACTGGGCGAGATCCCGAATCTCCGGGTCGACCGCGAGGCGGCGGGCGCGCCTCGCGGTGGACAAAGCCGTGGCAAAAAGCACGACCAGAGCGAGCAGCCCGATGACCCCCGTCTCGATCAGCGTCAGCAGGTACTGATCATCGGTGAAGAAGAAGGTCTGCGGGAAGAACGTGTCGAACCCATGGCCGAGCCATGGGTGCTGAGCGATGAACGGCCCGGCCGAAGAGAACGCACTGGTGCGTGAGGCCGTGCTGGAGTCTGACGAAATCCCGAGAAAAAGAGAGCGGAAGGTCTGAGCCAGGCTGGGTTTAGTTACCCAAACCGCCACAACTGCGACGGCAATGACCGCGTAGGCGAACCGCCGCTCTCGCTTCGGCCACGTGGGCAGCAGCACGAGACAGATCACGGCGAACCCGAGCACCACTGTACGCGATACTGTCAGAGGAAGTGCTGCGCCAATAAGCGCCACCTGCAGCCAGCGACGTAGGCGCATCTCGGGCGCGGCATGCCGGGCCTGGTGGATGGCGAGCGGGAGGCACATAGCCAGCACGGCGGCCAGCTCTATCGGATCGAGGGCCGTGGCGGAAGGCCGATTCAAACCGCCGCGGTCCAACAGGATAGTGTGATCGGCAAGCTGGTTGACTAGCCCCGGAATGACAATGTAATTCGCGACGTTTATGCCGGCAAGAAACTGAGTAATGGCGATTGCGCTCATGAAAGACGCGGCTATGACAATGCGCCGCAGCAACGTCCGGAACCGGTCAAGCGTTTCGATTCCGTCTGCTGTGAACAGCAGCACCCCTACCCAGCCAGCCATGAAGATGATGCCGCGGTCGGCGCCGTTCTCCTCCAAGGTCGACATGGCGATGCGGTTCACCGATACATACGTGGCGAGGATGGCACAAGCAAAAATGAGGGCGGCGAGCCTGACCGGCTGACGCCCCTTCACAGGAGTGAGCGCAGGATGAAGCCAGGTTATGAGATACCAGACGCAAAGAAGCGCGGCGAACATCGTGGACAGCCCGCCCGCCGCTCCGAGCGGCCCGAAGACCAGCCAGGCCGGAACGACCATGAGCAGGAACACGTACCAGCTCAGCAGCGTCACTGCGTCCGCTCGGCGGCTTGTTGTCACGCTGACAGGGGCGCGTTCGATTGATGGCGCTGCCGTCATCGCCGCCCCCCCGGGGATGCGGCCAAGCGATCTCGGACTGCTGGCGAACTTAGCTGGCTGTCATGTGCGATCAAGCCGTGACCTTTGCGTAATCGGTGATTTCACGGTCCGGTTATGCGGGTTGCGCGGCGGCGAGCAAGATGTCCTGTATGTGTCGCTGGCTACGATACCCGCTACACGATCTCATCGGCCACCGCGCCAAGAAGCAGTCACCCGAACCGGTCCCGCCGGGCCCAGGTGGCACAGGAAATCCGGCCGCGGACACGTGCTGCGGTAGCGTCTCGAACGGTGCGGTGCCGGGGAGCGGGTATGTGCCTGGCCGACCGCACGACTATGTACGTTCAGGTCCGGTATGTACGTGGGTCCGGCCAGGATTAATGAGCATGACGGGCACGAGGCTGGCTCGGTAGGCGTAATGTGAGGAGTGTGGCCGTGGAGGGCTTGAGTGACATCCGTAATCGGTTGGTGGATACGCAGGGATCTATCGGAGAGCGTCTGCGCGGCAGGCGATGGGAGTGGTTCGCCGATACATTCACCGACATCGAGTCGATGTCGGTGATCGATCTCGGTGGTACCACCGAGGCGTGGCGGCGCTCACCGGTCCGTCCGGTCGCCGTGCATGTTGTGAACCTCGAACCCGAACCCGCTGATGTTCCCGCTTGGATCCGTGTCGACCAGGCGGACGCCTGCAATTTGCCGGGACATATAGCTAGCGGCGAGTATAACCTGGTCTTCTCTAACTCGGTAATCGAACATGTGGGCGGCCATGCGCAGCGCCAGCGCTTCGCCAACACGGTCCACGCACTGGCTGATCAGCATTGGGTGCAGGCCCCGTACCGCTATTTTCCGATCGAGCCGCATTGGCTCTTCCCTGGATATCAGTTCCTGCCGCTATCCGCACGCGCCAAGGTATCACGGCACTGGCCACTAAGCCACACTCTTACGTCCAGTCGTGAAGAGAGCATCCGGCAGGCAATGAGCATCGAGCTGCCCAGTCTTGCCGAGATGGCATTCTATTTTCCGCAATCGGCAATAGAAAAAGAGCGAATACTTGGCATAGTCAAGTCCGTTATCGCGATCAAGGCGTCGTGAAATAGCCACCCACGGTTAAGGTGCGCGATAGCTGACCGCGGGAGCCTCGTGCCGGGACCGGTGACCGCCGATACCGGTCGGTAGCCAGGATGCCTTCGGCCCCGGCCCGTAAGCCCGCGCCGCACGGCCGGACCAGAGGGACAATTAACCTGTTACCCGGCAGACCGGGCCTTGGGCGCAGGTACGTCAACTACGGTGAGGGGCCATGCACGACCGCGAGGTTGTCGCGGCGATCGCGGCACGAGACCCAGCGGGCATCGCCGTGGCGTACGACAGGTACGCGTCTCACCTGTACGGCTACTGCCACTGGATGCTCAGCCAGCCTGCAGATGCGGCCGAAGCCGTCAAGAGCACATTCGTCATCACGTCCGCCACGCTCGGCGATTTCCCCGAGGTGCTTAAGCTACGCCCGTGGCTGTACGCGGTGGCCCGCAACGAATGCCTGCGACGCCTCCGCCAAAGGGCGCCGGGCAGCCGTGACGAGGTCGATGCCGCGGGCCAGCTGGCGAACGAGGCGGCCGATGTCAGCGACGCGACCGGGCAAACCGAACTGCGGATGTTGATTCGCGGCATCCTTGCCGAGCTGAAGCCTCGCGAGCGTGAGGTTATCGAGCTGACCGTCAGCCGCCACCTCGATGACACCGATCTTGCGGCCACCCTTGGCATGTCGTGGAGCCGGGCGCATGCCCTGGCTACGCGCGTCCAGGGCCACCTGGAGAAAGCTCTCGATACGCTGCTCATTGCCCGCGCCGGGAGAGAAGCTTGTCCTGCCCTCGATAAGCTGCTGACCGACAGGGAAGGCCAGCTGACCGAACAGACGCGCGAGCTGGTCGGCGGGCACATCGTGCAGTGCGAGATATGCGGCGACCGCAAACGGGGCCCACTCCCTCCGGCGACGCTCGCCGGCTTGCTGTCCCCAGCCGCTACGCTCCCCCTAGAACTGCGTGGGGAGGTCCTTGAGCTCTGCTCCAGCACCACGCAGGATGCGGTGGCCTACCGCCGACGATTGGCGCGGCGCGCTGAATCGATGTGGCCTGCGCGGTTCTCGCAGGCGATGTGGCTGATAAGACCAGGTAGCATCCGGATCCGGCCCAGGGCGGCGACGGCCAGGGTCGCCCTTGTGGTGTGGGTGGTGGCAGTGTGGACCGCGGGCCTCACGTTGCTCGCCTTCGCCGGCCATCATCCCTCCCCGCTCCTTGCGTCCCGGTCGGCGGTACGTTCGCTCCCGAGCAGCACGCCCAGCCCGGCCGGTACGATTGCCTCTACGTACGGGCCCTCTGCATCGCATGCCGCGAAGCCGTCCCCTTCCGTCAGTCCGTCTGCGACATATATCCCGGCTGCGGTCCTGCCGACGTCGACCGTGCGGCCCACGCCGTCGAAGTCGCCCGCTCCTAAGCCGTCGAAGTCGCCGTCTACCTCGCCCTCCTCCCCACGGCCACCGTCGCCCTCGTCCTCTCCGGTGGCAACAGGCTGAGCACTGCTGGAGCATTCGGGCCGGGCCGCGCCAACGGGCGACGGTGCCTGCTGCGGCGGCAGCGGCGGGCGATGCTGACGTTGCCGCCGTGGGTCGGGCATCCGCTCGGCCTACGTCAGCTTGCCCAGTAC